>NZ_BBJH01000047.1 GCF_000739775.1 Paraburkholderia heleia NBRC 101817
GCGCACCGACCACCGCCTTTAAACTCAACGGGCCGCATGATCGCCGGCATTCGAATCAGGAGAGGGACGAAAGCGTATGCCTGCAAAGCTTGATGTCGTAGTCATCGGAGGCGGCCAGGCCGGCCTTGCCACCGCCTACTTCCTGCGTCGTGCGGGACTCGACTATCTCGTGCTGGATAACCAGAGCGCACCAGGAGGCGCCTGGCAACATACCTGGGACTCGCTACACCTGTTTTCGCCGTCGCAATGGAGTTCTCTGCCAGGCTGGCAGATGCCTGTAACACACGACACGTACCCGTCGCGCAACGAGGTTATCGACTATCTGGCGCGATATGAGGAGCGTTATCACATCCCTGTCCGGCGCCCCGTTCATGTCAAATCCGTTTCACGCGTTCAGGGCGGCTTGCTGGTCAGCACCGATCGCGGGGAATGGATTGCCAGGGCAGTCGTGAGCGCGACCGGCACCTGGAGCGCACCCTATGTCCCGGACTACCCCGGACGCGAGATCTTTAGTGGTCGTCAGATGCATTCGGCGCAGTATCGCAATCCGGACGATCTGCGCGGACAAAACGTGCTGGTGGTGGGCGGCGGCAACTCGGGCGCGCAGATACTGGCGGAGATATCGACCGTCTGCGACGCTACATGGGTGACACCGCAGGAACCCGTTTTTCTTCCCGACGACGTGGATGGCCGGGTCTTGTTCGAACGCGCGACCGCCAGATGGCAGGCTCTACGCGACAGGCACACGACGACGGCACCAGTAGGTGGTTTAGGCGACATCGTCATGGTGGCCTCTGTACGGGAGGCGCGTGCGCGAGGGGTGCTCCACGCAATGCATCCATTCAGCCACTTCGATGCAGACGGCGTCGTGTGGAGCGATGGCACGCATTCCCGCGTCGATGTCGTGATCTGGTGCACCGGGTTCCGCCCCGCACTCAAACACCTCGACCCGCTACAGATCTGTGACGCCAACGGATTGCCCAGAACAGATGGGACGCACGCGCGAGATGAAGGGCGCTTGTGGCTGGTCGGCTACGGCGAGTGGTGCGGCGCCGCCTCGGCTACGCTTATCGGTGTAATGCGTGGCGCGCGGGAAGCGGCGCACGGCATAGCCCAATATCTGCGTCCCATACAACCGAGCAACGCGTCGGCATCGTAGCCGATGAGGGCAACGCAAATCAGGCGTCGCCCCTTTTACCTGCCACGCCACGTCGCGGTCATCCGGCAGGCGCTGGGGGATCGAGGCCGAGCCGCAGCTACGGAGATGCGTCGCACAGGGTACGATGAAGACAAACCTTAAGAAAAGTGGGTCCGTTCTTTGCGTTGAGCGGACGCTCGCACGGTCATGTGGAGTTACTGGCGCATGACCGGTCATGGCCGGGTAGCGCCCGCCGTCCGGGCCTGGCGATCCCTCGGGCGCGGCGCCTCATGCAAAGGGCATAAAGCGACCCATTGCGGTCCCTTGATACCGCTTTGGCTGAATGGCGGTTTTCGAGTGCACAGTGGCCATCCTTATACTCGTAGGGCCCGGCAGGTCGTCCGCCATTGCCGACGTCAGGATAGCTGCAGCTTTCCCGGTTCACGAATGTCGGCTTACGAGGAAGTCGCATGATTGAGGTCGGCCAACGTCGTACCAAATAAAAGAGCAGCTCCAGCTCGACGGGGCCGTCGTTCATCTCACGGATTGAGCCTCGTAATCCGTTGGCCTTGTACGCCAAGCCCGGCCATCAATCCCTGCTGGCCAAAGATAAATGCATAGACATCCGCCTGCAGCGTCGTGGTGTTCATCGACCTTGCCGCGCCAGCATCCACGACGACAACGGTCGGGCCTACGCCAACGGCCCAACCACTACTTTCGAAGGGTTGGCGCGCGGCTGCGTCGGTCATCAGAAACAACGCTTCCGAGAGCGTCTGCGCACCAGCCTGCAGGCCCCACGAAACCCCTGTGTTTCTGAAGTAGCCCAGGACTTTCCCGTCGGAACCGAACAGTACGCCTCTTCCGCCTTGCCCGCCCACCCCGAGGCCCGCTCGGAGGATGTTCGGAAACACGAGGACTGCCTTCGCCCGATCATGAAGGTCCCTGGCTCTGGGCACCGTGTCAAACAGTTGCTGCAGCGCCGTGCGCGCTTGCGCCTCCAGCTCTGGATCACCCGTTCCAGGCGACGAAGTCTCTTGCGTCGAACAGGCCGCCGTGAGCAGCAAAAGCGGGACCACGAGAAAAAGCCACAGATACTTGCTCATGACACGCGCTCCATTCGGAATGCGACCTGGCTGTATGAAACGAACTCCGGCATCGGGATCTTCCCGGATCATTTCAATAGTGGTTCCTGCTTGCCGTCAAGGCAATAGGACCTTGGTCTATTGCCGGCGTGGCAGGCTCCTGAAGCCATCCCGTCCCCGCAATGCTCCGGAAGTCGGCCTGTTCGCGGCGCGATGAGCTTTGCGTCAAGGCAGTGCGTTCCGCAATCGGCAAGCGCTACGTGGTCCGCTGACCGGACGAAGGTCCGGACTATGACGTGACGGGCGTGTTTGGGACCTGACGGTCCGGTATCCGTAGGAGCCGCACTTCGAGTGTCGGTGGGAGAGCGCGCGTCAATGAGCGTAGATGGCGGCGACTGCCGCTTACCCGCGTCTCATCTGCAACGACGTGTCGGTCGTCTTTGTCACACGAAACCCGAGGCGGTGATAAAGGTGGATTGCCGGATTTCCTTTCAAAACACTCAGCTTGACAGGTACACCGGCAACGTCTGCCAGCTGTAGAAACTCACGGACCAGATGCGCCCCGATGCCGCGGCCCTGATGCGTGGGCAAAATCTGAATTTGCACGATGGCCCACTCATCTTCGTCCCGAAGAGATTTGAAAAGTCCGATTTCTTCGGACCGGCAACAAACTATGCAAGAGTCGTTGTAGCGATACCGAAGACGCTCCCAGTGAGTACGCTCGTCGGTGGGCTCGCCGGCGCGTCTTAGGTGCTCGTCCATCGTCGCTTTCCGCAGATCGAACAGAAACGGCTCATCGGCAGGCGTCGCAGCACGGAGCGTGATTCCAAGATTCTTCATTCGAACCCTCGACCAAAGCCTCGGTAACGCTACAGATTGTTGACGATCTCCAGCACCTTGTCGACCGCCCGGTTGTGGCCGCCTGTTACCGTTCGCGCCCACGACTGCCTAGCTCTCGTCGGAGTCAAACACAAACGAGAGTTCGCTGACCCGCGACGCCCAAGTCGCGAGTCCAAGGCCAAGCCGATTGAGCGTTGCTGGCTCGAGCTCAACTGCGAAGCGAGATCGGGCGCTCACAAGACGCGTACCGTTTCTTTGACACTCGACCTCAAGTGCCGAGTGTCCAACGCTGTTGAAAACAAACGCGCGGAGAACCAGCCAGCTGTATGAATTCGCGGCACTGGAGCCGTTCTCAAACACTACTTCATCTGTCGACGAACGAGGGAACTCGTGCAAGGCACGGCCGAACTCCTCTAATGCCTCTCCGTAGGAGTAGAAATCTACTGTCGCTGCGAAACCGGCGCCTTCCAGGGAAAATCGAAGTTGAACCATGCCGTCGTGATCGTGCCATATGGGCTCAAGGGTTAACAGCATTGCAGGTCCATCGTCGTCGTTGAGCAGCTTATTACTATACCGGTCCAGCGATGCAAAGAACGAGATTGTTGACGATCTGTGCCCCATAGCCGAACGTCTGCTCATGGCCGATTAGCGCCCGACGACCAAGCGTGGCGATCGCCGCGGGCACGGACTCTCATGCAAAAGGCATAAAGCGACCCCGTTCCCGCCTCTCACGAATGTCCTGTGGCCGTTCAAGTCGGACTTGAACGGCCTTTCGTAAAATGCTATTCCGTGATAGCTAATGCTACGTGCAGTGGCAACGAGTTGAGTCTTCGAAAGCGATCTAATTGCACCGAACGCTTGTGGGCGCAAATGGTCGTGAATTATGCCGAGCGCCTTGTTGGCGACACGGTGTGCGACAGCGAAGCTGTCGCAATTCCACGGCTTTCAATGGCCGCCCGTGTGCGTTGTGAAGTTCGCGCCGCGGCCTCCCGTAGTGATTCGACGAGACGCTCCAGATTAGCGAACTCGAGACGTTGAGTCGGGACGATCACCGCAAGCGATCCGACCGCTTCACCGGAGTCGTCGGTGAACAACGGCGACGCGAGTGCCGAAACCCCGTGTTCCAGTTCGTCTCTTGAGAGATAAAAACCGGCGCGCCGGATTTTGAAGAGCGAAGCCCGAAACTCTTCGAGCGTCGTCCCGAGGCCGCTTTGTGCAATGTCCTCAGGATACTGTTCGAACAGTATCGCGAGCTTGGCCTTCGTGAAGGTGGAAAGGATCGCCTTCGGAGCGGCTCCGAGAAACAGGGGCCTCGGTCGGCCTCGGCCGTATCGGAGATCAAGAGCCGCGTCGTGAGTCTCCCGATGCGTGTCAACAAGCTCGTTTCCGTACCAGCGCGACATCACTACATCGAAGCCGGAATGCTCACTTAACTCGTGCATGATCGGCTGGCCGACCGCAAGCAACGGATCCGAAGCGCGCAGGTGGTAATCCAGCCTGATGATGCGAGGACCGAGACCGTAATCTCCGCCTGTGTACCGGACGAGCAAACCCGCATCCACGAGCTCACGCACGTAGCGATAAGCCGTCGGCGCCGAACAATCGAGTTCGGCGGCAACGTCTTCGGCGGACAAGAACGGCTTTGCCTCCGAAAACAGTTCCAGTATGGATAAAAGCCGGGTGATGCTCGACATCTGGGCGCTGAGCTCCTTCTATGTGAACGGATTATGCCACTAGCGCGCTTTCCCGCCGGTCTCCTCGGCTCACGGCAAACGGTTGGGTGCGCGGCTGCCAACCTGTTTCGCAGGGTACTGCCTTTGTGCTTGCCCGACGCGCAGCCGATCGGGCAAGCACCACGTTAGACAAGGCCCATGCGCACGGCCATCTCGGCCTGCCAATCGGTTCGTGGCCTGAATCCCGGCAGTGTGCTCGCGTGGTGCTCAACAGCCGCCATCAGGTCTGCGTCAGGCAAATCAAAGTCGACCGGTACTCGCATCGGCTGATCGACGTACCAAGGCGTGTCGATGAAGATCTCCAGCCGGTTACCCTCAGGATCGCGCGCATAAATCGAAATCGCGTTGCCATGAGTGACGGGGTTGATCTCTTCCAAACCTTCCGAGACAAAGCGCGCGTAAAACTGCCTGAGCGTATCAAGACTGTCCGCTTCGAACGAAATCTGATTGATCGGATTGAACGCCAGGTGCTCAGGCCGACCGCTCGCAAGCACGATCTGGTGATGAACAGCGGGATCACGACTCAAGAACACCAGCCGCACTTTGCCGTGTGGCGTCTGCAGCGTCCCACGATCCGTCACAGTGAACTCCAACACCCGCGAATAGAAGTCTTCCACCCGCGCCATGTCGCTCACGTAGAAGCCCATATGGCTCAGCGACAGTCCGCGTCGCGCTTTCTTCATACCTTCCATGCTCGTCTCCAGTAGTGATAAACCCTAACGAAAAACACGTTGTGTAGATCAATAAATATAGCTTATTCTCAAATTACGATAAATACACGACTTTTATAAGGTCGTCCGCGTCGATCTACCAGGATTTTTATCTACTTGGAGGTTCAATGAAACTCGTCAGCTTTTCCACCCATCAAGGCACCTCCTTCGGCGTCGTTCGCGACGACAGCGTCGTTGACCTCGGCAAGTGCCTGAACGGTCGTTATGCCGACCTGAAGGCACTGATCGCCGCCGACGCGCTTGGTGAGGCCGCCCAAGCGGCCCAAGGCGCTCAGGGCGACTACCCGTTGTCGGAAGTGACGCTTCTGCCGGTGATTCCCAACCCGGAGCAGATCTTCTGTGTGGGACTCAACTACGCGGAGCATGTCAAGGAAACCAATCGCGAAACCACTGAGCAGCCCGTGATCTTCATGCGGCTTCCGGCTTCGCAAGTGGGCCATGGGCAGCCGATGCTGCGTCCGCCCGAGTCCCAGCAGTTCGACTACGAGGGCGAAATCGCCGTGATCATCGGGCGCGGTGGGCGGCGCATCGCTGAAGCCGACGCCTGGAATCACATCGCCGGGTACGCCTGCTACAACGATGGCTCTGTGCGCGACTGGCAGCGTCACACCACCCAATGGGGACCGGGCAAGAACTTTTATCGCACCGGCGCGTTCGGGCCGTGGATGGTGACGAGCGACGAAATCGAACCAAACGCCCTCATGACGCTTGTCACTCGTCTGAACGGGCAGGAAGTGCAGCGCGCAACCACGCAGATGCTGATTCACGGCATCGCCAGGCAGATCGCCTACCTGTCGACCTTCACGCCGCTCGCTCCGGGCGACGTCATCGTCACCGGCACGCCCGGCGGCGTCGGTGCAAAGCGTAATCCACCGCTGTTCATGAAGCCTGGCGACCGGGTCGAAGTGGAAGTCGACCGGATTGGCGTCCTCTCCAATCCGATCGCCGACGAAGCATAAAGATTGTTGCCGGACGCGCCCTGTGTGCATCCGGCGCCTCATCAAGCGGATGTAGACATGTCAGATAAAACCACTTCGATGCACGCATGCGACTACGATGTCGCCATCATCGGTCTCGGCCCGACCGGTGCGACGCTGGCGAACTTGCTGGCCATCGAAGGCTTGCGGGTACTCGTGCTGGAGCGAGACAAGGACATTTTTGCGCTGCCCCGCGCGGTGCATTTTGACGGCGAATGCATGCGGGTGTTTCAGAGCATCGGGCTCGCGGACACACTGCTTCCCAAATTGTTTGTCGGTCCCGGCATGAAATTCGTGAACGCGGCGGGCAAGCTTCTCATCGACTGGGCACGGCCCACGTGTATTGGCCCGCAGGGCTGGTGCGCAAGTTACAAGTTTCATCAACCCGACCTCGAAAACGCGTTACGAGATCGCCTGGCACTGCACCCCAATGTAGACGTACGGCTGCGTCACGAAGTGTTTGCGCTTGACGAAACGAACGATGGGGTCCAACTGCGCTTTGAAGACACCAGCTGCGGCAAGCTTGGTCACGCTACGGCTCGCTATGTGGTCGGTTGTGATGGGGCGCGCTCGATTGCGCGTCGGTTCATGGGCACCGAACTCACGGATCTAAAATCGCATGAACGGTGGGTCGTGGTCGATGTATTGCTCGACACCCCGAGACCCGACCTCGGTGATTTCTCAATCCAGTATTGCGATCCGGCGCGCCCGACGACCTACACGCGTGGTCCGGCAAATCGCCGCCGTTGGGAAATCATGGTCATGCCGGGCGACGATGCGACGCAACTCGCGTCCCCCGAATGGCTTTGGGATAAGCTCGCCCGCTGGATTTCCCCGGCCGATGCCCGACTTGAGCGTTCCGCGATTTACACCTTCCACTCGGTCGTGGCGAACGGCTGGCGCCGCGGACGACTGTTGCTTGCTGGAGATGCAGCGCATCAGACACCACCCTTCATGGGCCAGGGGATGGCAGCCGGCATCCGCGACGCGTCGAATCTTGCATGGAAGCTCGGCGCCGTCATTCGCGGTACTTCTCCGGATAGTCTGCTCGATACCTACGAATCGGAGCGTTCGCCTCATGTGCGCGAGTTTATCGAAACCGCGGTGCAACTAGGTTCAGTCATTCAGACGACCAGTCCTGAGGCCGCGAGCAACCGCGACAGCGAAATGAGCGCCGCGATTCGCAACTTTGTCACCCCGCAACCGAAGCTCGGCCCAGGAGCCTGTCTCGACGGATCGTTATCGGCCGTGGTTGGACAGATCTCGTCCCAGCCTCGCCTGAAGGACGGACGCTTGATGGATGACGTCGTTGGATATCGGTTTGCGCTCGTCGCTTCGCCTGAACTGCTCGCCGGATGTGACGATATCGTCCGTCATGCTGAACGCGCGGGCGTCCAGATCGTGAGCGATGGAAACGCGGTAAATGCGTCTTTAGCGTCAACGGGCGCCGCTGCGGTGTTGACCCGTCCTGACCGCTACGTGTACGGCGTCGCACATGACACCGCATCGTTGCACAGCTTGCTCGAACACGCATTCCCGGTATTGCAAACAGCGGGCGTATAACCGGCCGGCGCGCAGAACGCTTGGAGCCGCTGATGCGTCACGACCACACACATCTATTGGACGAAGAAGCCAACAATCTTTGGAGGAGTCATGGAAATATCTCACCACCCGGTTGGCGCCGCTGGCCATACGTACTCGCCCGGCTTATCGCGGGCGCAGTGGAAGATGATTCTCATCGCGAGCCTGGGCGGTTCGCTGGAATTTTACGACTTTATCGTCTACGGTTTCTTCGCCCATTACATCGCAGCCCAGTTTTTTCCGAACGCCTCGTCGTTGATCAGCATGCTGGCCACTTTCTCCGTGCTGGCAATCGGCTATGTCATCCGGCCGCTGGGCGGTATCGTCCTCAGTAGCTGGGGGGACCGTTACGGCCGTCGTCCGGTCTTCCTGGGTTCCATCATCGTGGTCACCACGGCCACCATCTGTCTAGGTCTGCTTCCCAATTTTCAGAGCTGGGGTATCACTGCTTCGATCCTGCTCATCCTGTTGCGCATGCTGCAAGGCTTCTGCGTCGGTGGAGAAATGCCAGGTGCCATTACCTATGCAGTGGAAGCGGCGCCGCATCGTGCGGGCCTCGCCGCAGGCATCATCATCTGTGCGGTCAACGTGGGTGTTTTGCTTGCTACGTTCGTTAATCTCGGCATCCAGAGCTACCTCTCCAGTGCTGACGCGGCGGCCTATGGTTGGCGGATCGCGTTCCTCTTCGGCGGATTCTGTGGGCTCGTGTCCTACTGGATGCGTCGCAATCTGGACGAGTCCCCCGAGTTCAAGGAGATGCATGGCGCGGTCGTCAAGCAACCATTTCGCGAGATGCTGCGACATCATGGCAAATCTGTCGTCACGGGAGCGCTCACGATCGCTGTGATGGCCGGCGTGAACGGCATCCTCTACGGTCACATGCCGGCCTATCTGGTCCAACAACTGCACTATGCGCCCCGGACGGCGGCGATCGCCCAGAATGCCTATCTGGTCGTCAGTTCCTTCGGTCTGCTCGCTGCGGGCTGGCTGGGAGACAAGATTGCGCGACGATACCTGTTGCGAACGTCAGCGGCGCTGCTGATTGTGCTCAGCTACCCGTTTTATTGGGCGCTCGTAAATCACACCGTCAATCCGGTTGTTTTATTCATTCTCGCCGCGGTGGTCTTTTCACTCGCAAGCGGTACGTGGCCCTCCGTCCTCGCCGATCAGTTCCCTGTCCAGGTCCGGTTCAGTGGCATCGCTCTTGCGTACAACATCTCCGTGGTCGTATTCAGCGGCTTTGCACCGTTGCTCGCCACGGTGCTGGTTCGTGAGACAGGATCCTTGGCCGCACCCGCCTACTACGTGATCGGTGCATGCGCGGTCGCCTTGCTCGCGAGCTTTGCCTTGCCAAAGGCAAGTCTGCTGCCGGGCTCAGCTCACCCGGAACGCCGAATGACGTGTGACGTTGGATTGAACCGCCGCGAAACAACGTAGCAGCCCAACGCCACTCTCCGGTTCTGTTTTTTCACGAGCCGAAGGGCGCTTTGCTCGCAAATCGTCTGCAACGCAATCCAAGCTTTCTGCGCAATCGCTTGATGCGATGCACGCCAACCTTCACACCGTGCTCCCGCAAATCTTTCTGCAGTCGCTCAACGCCGAACGTCTCGCGCGTGCGCTGGTGCGCGGCGAGGACTTCTGCTTCCAGACGGGGTTCTTGTTGCGCACGGGACGACGCTGGCCGCTTGCGCCACGCGTAGTAGCCGCTGGTCGACACACCCAGCAGCCGGCACATCGGCGGCACGGGATAGTCCTGTCGCATCTGCTCAATCACGCCGTACTTCACCGCGACTCCTTCGCGAAGTAGGCCGCGCACTTTTTTAACAAATCGCGCTCCATCTTCACTTCGGCGAGTTCCCGTTTGACCCGGTTCAGCTCCATCTCCAACTCAGTCAGAGGCTTCTGCTGTTGCCCAACCTTGCCGAGTTTGCCCGCCTTCGCGGCGTACACCCAGTTCGCCAGCGACTTCATCGGGATCGACAGCCGGCGTGCTGCTTCCGAAACGCCAACGCCTTCCGTCAGCGCGAGCTTGACTGCCTCTTCGCGAAATTCCTTCGTGTACACCGCTTTCGGGATTCGATTCATCTATGCCTCCGTTCCTCTATTTTACGAAACGTTGGCATCCACTTTTTTCAGCCGCCGTCAGATGTTCGCATTCCTGGAGGACGAAGACCCCATCGATCAACTCGCCCGACGCCGGCATGGCGCGCAGCCACGGAAAGTTGACGCCTGTGGATGCGAACTCGGCGTCCAGACGCAGGAGGCGGTTTTCCGGCTGCGCGGCGTGTGCAACCGCGCTTTGCAGAACGCTCAGATAGATCTTCAACCGGTCATTGGCCGCGAGTGCGGCCTTGATGCGGGCGGGCAGCAGCAGACTGTGCTGCCCCATTACGGCGAGTGCTTCGGTTTTTCGCATGGGGAACGCCGAGTGGTTTCGACGCTGGGGCGCGCGCATGGGCAACACGCGCGACGCCTGCCGACAGTATCAACCGGTGCATCCGGGCGCTTGATGTACATCAATTGGCTGATGCGGCGCGGCATCATCATGAATCTCGTCGGCAGGCCGCGAAGCGGTTCAGCACGGTCTCAATGCGCACTGTTTTCAAACGTGCGCGTACCGCCTGTCGACACCAGATTCCAGGGGGCTCGCTCGTGCAAGACGAACCGGTATTTCACGACCTGCCCAGCGGCGATCCGCTGAACGATCCGGGTGTGACAAAGATGGTTGCCGATATCGCGCAAGCGACCCATTCAAGCGAGGAGGCCGTACGCGCCCTCTATGTCAGCGCGTACGAGACACTCAATCGCGATGCGCGGATTTTCTGCTTTGTCCCGCTGCTTGCGGAAAAGCGCGTGCGCAAGATTCTCCAGAAACATGCGTGCCGTGCGCGCTAACGGGCGGTGACGCGACACATTCCTGGCTGGGTTGGGTGGGCAGCGTGTGCCAAAGCGGGATGCGTCCGTGCATTGAGCGTTTTTGTGATCGGAATTGAGACCGTTGGATAACTTTGGTCGAAATGTTTGCCGGACGCCACTCGCACACGCTGCGCGATAGCGAGCCGCCGGACGCGCCTTACGCGCGGTGGATCGTGTCGCGAATTCGCGTGCAGAAAATGAACAGACGATTTGCAATTACCTTTCCCGGCGCTGCAAATAAACAACACTCCATCATTAATCGCTGTGCCTCTATGGCACGAGGCGCTACGCTTGCGTTCACGGCCTCGTTCGGGCGTGGAAAAACTTTCCCAGTTCCTCGCAGATTACTGTGGATTGCTAATGAAAAGAATACTTGTTTCCAGCGCCGCTGGCGCGCTTTTCGCTGCCGCGGCACCGGCGGCGTTCGCACAAAGCTCGGTCACGCTGTATGGCATCGTCGATGAAGCCATCCGGTATCAGACGAATGCGGGGCCGGGCGGCAATGACCAGGTCGCCATGACATCCGGCCCGGAAACCCATAGCCGCTGGGGCTTGAGGGGCAGTGAGGATCTGGGGGACGGCTGGTCCGCAGTCTTCCGTCTCGAAAACGGCTTCGAAGCCTTCAATGGGCAACTACATGTTCCCGGCACATTGTTCAGTCGGCAAGCTTTCGTGGGGCTGTCGAACAAAACATGGGGCTCGCTGACTTTTGGCAGGCAATATGCGCCGGCCTACGACACCTTGGGCGATATCTTTGACCCGCTGACCGTTGGCAATTACTGGCAAAACAGCTGGATGTATAACGGTATCGGGCCTTACCTCGAAGTCAACAACTCGGTGAAGTACAAGGGCAGTTTCGACGGTTTGGATATCAATGCCCTTTACGGCTTTGGCAACCAGCCGGGCGCGCTCGGTCTCGGCGCTACCTATGCCGTGGAACTGACTTACACCTACGGCCCTGCCATGCTGAACGCAGGCTTCCAGCAGGTCTCCGTTCCGACATCTGCGACTGGCTCTTCGGTTGGCACCAGTGTCGGCAGTTCGATCAATGGCGCCAAGTCCAACTTCCTGCATATCAGCGGCGCGTTTCAGATTACCCACGAGATTCGCCTCCTGGCCGGCTGGTTGCGAGGGCAGGACCGGACTGGTTTGACTGACCTCTACATGCAGCAATCTGGCGCGCCGACACTGAAGGGTACAGGTAGCCCCAACCGTATCGACGATACTTGGTACATCGGTGCGAACTGGCATGCCATGCCTTCGCTGCTGTTCACATTTGCCTACTACTACGGGCAGACGCGCAATGCTGAACTGCTCGACGGCACGCTCGGCAGGGGGGTGAACCAATCGGCTACCGTTCTCGCCGAATACTCGTTCACGAAGCGCACGGAAGTCTACGGGATCACGGACTTCGCGCGCGGCACCGGCGCCTTCTCCGCCGACTACCCGGGCGGGGCCAACAGCGAGGGCGTTCCGACGAACACGATTGGCCGGACCAATCAGGTGGGCGTGGCGGTCGGACTTCGCACGATGTTCTAAAGACGTATTCATACCCGCCGACGCGGACGTCGTGTCGGGTGCACGGGCGCGCACAGTCATGGCAGATCCACGGGAGAGGCGTCGACTTCCCGGCGCATAGTCGTAATGCGGCTCCGACGCATGGCAGGTCACGTCCTTTACAAAGGGTTCGTTGTAGGCTGATATGGCAATGCGGGAACCATATCGCCGGGCGTGCCTTTCGATCGTCGCCAGGTTTTTAGTTGCCGCGCAGAAAGACAGCAACGTCAGTAGCGCGCCCAGCATTTCTTCAGGCGAATTCACCCCGAAACCCAGTCGGTTGACTCAGGTCAACGCATGGAAGGGCATCCAACACGAATCTATGGATAGATTAGCTGCATCGCGGGAAAGTTCGTATTAAAGGGATTGTCATGGTCAGAAACGCCCGCTTTTCCTTGTTTTTGCCTTTCCTCTTTTATGCCTGTGTCAATGGTGTTGCGCTTGCGCAAGCATCACCGCGACCTGTTTCACAAAATGGAATTTCCTATATAGCGGGCCATTTCTCTTTGTCCGGGAAATCTGTCCCGATATGCACCGTCTGTGAGCGGCCTGTTCCGCTTTGCGATTCACGTGATAATCGTCACCCGTGATGCAGACAACTCCCGTTGAGCCTGCATCCGGCGCAGTCTCCGGGCACGCCGAACAGGCACTGCCGGACCGATACGTCGACATGAAGCGCGGGCTAACAAGCGCACAGGTGGAGGAGCGGCGTGCCCGATTCGGCCGCAACGTCGTCGACTCGAAGGCGCGGCGCACCTTGTGGCAAACTCTGTGGGAGGTACTCCACGAGCCCATGTTCCTTCTGTTGCTCGCCGCGAGCGGGATCTATTTCGTGCTTGGGGACGTCGCTGAGGCGCTGACGCTTCTCGCGTTTGTGACGGGCATCATTTTTCTCACGGTTTTTCAGAGTCATCGCACCGCGCGGGTTCTCGACTCGCTTCGCGAACTCTCAGCACCTCGCGCGCAGGTACTGCGTGACGGACAACGACAACTCGTTTCCGCTGCCGAACTGGTCCCCGGCGATGTGGTCTTCGTCAACGAAGGCACACGCGTGCCCGCTGACGGTGCCATCACGGAGGCACACGAACTGAGCGTTGACGAATCGCTATTGACAGGCGAGTCCGTTTCAGTGAGCAAGTCCGCGGCGCGAGCCAGTTTGCCTCCAGACGAAGATCCAGGCGAGCAGCTCTTTTTCGGATCAATGGTAGTGCAGGGCCAGGGCCAGATGATCGTGACCGCAACGGGGCCGAATACGACGCTCGGTCGCATCGGCAAGTCGTTGACCGGCATCACTGAAGCGCACTCCCCATTGCAGTTGGAGACGAGAACATTCGTCAATCGCTTTGCGTCGGCCTCGATCGCACTGTGCGTACTGCTCGTGGTGGCCTATCGTTTGCGATCCGGGGAGTGGCTTTCGGGAGTGCTTGCTGGCATAACGCTCGCCATGGGAATTCTTCCCGAGGAAATTCCCGTAATACTGACGGTGTTCATGGCACTGGGCGCTCGTCGCATCGCTAACGAAGGCGTGCTGACGCGCCGCATGAGTGCGATCGAGACTCTTGGCCAGACTTCTGTACTGTGTGTCGACAAGACGGGCACATTGACCCAAAACCGCATGTCGGTGCGCGCCCTTTGCGCGCGAGGAAAACTGCAGTTCATTGATCAGGGCACTCAGCACATTGATGAGACATATCACGAGCTCATCGAATATCTTGTGCTCGCGAGCGAAATCGAGCCGGTCGATCCAATGGAGCTCGCATTTCACGAAACTGGCCACGCGGGCCTGGCTGGGACCGGGCGTCTCCACGGCGACTGGACGCTGGTTCGCGAGTACGCACTGACACCGGAGTTGCCTGCCATGTCCCACGCCTGGCACTCGCCAGATCTCGGGTATCACACCGTGGCCTCCAAGGGCGCGCCGGAGGCAGTCTGTGCGTTGTGTCACCTCGGCGCGCACGAAACGCAGACAGTCATGGATCAGGCCGCGCAGATGGCGTCGAACGGGCTCAGGGTGCTCGGGGTGGCCCGGGCGCGACACCCACCTGGCGATTGGCCGGAGAAGCAGCACGACTTCGAATTTACTTTCGTGGGACTGGTTGGCCTTCTGGACCCGGTGCGGCCGGAGGTTGCGCGCGCCATCGCAGAATGCAAGGCGGCAGGCGTGCGCGTAGTGATGGTCACCGGTGATTATCCTTCGACGGCGCGCGCTATTGCAACCGAGGTCGGCATCAACGTATCGCGAATCGTTAGCGGTCAGGAGATGGCGGTCATGGATGACTCACGGCTTCGCGAGACAATCGGGAGCGCGGACGTGTTTGCCCGTGTCAGGCCGGAGCAGAAACTTCGGCTCGTCAGTGCGTTCCGGGAAAGCGGCCATGTGGTCGCGATGACCGGCGACGGCGTGAACGACGCGCCTGCACTCAAGGCGGCGCATATCGGCATCGCAATGGGATTGCGCGGTGCCGAGGTAGCGCGCGAGGTAGCCTCGCTGGTCTTGCTGCGTGACGACTTCGCGCCGATCGTGTCGGCGATCCGGCTCGGAAGGCGCATCTACGCCAATCTTGTACAAGCAATCAGTTATACCGTCGCCGTCCACATTCCGATGATTGCCGCCACCATGCTTCCGGTACTCGTTGGTTGGCCGCCAATGCTTGCGCCGGTCCATATCGTCTTTCTGCAACTGGTTATCGATCCGGTCTGCTCGGTCGTGTTCGAGAACGAACCAGAACGCGAGAACCTCATGTGCGTGCCACCCCGCCGCATCGGTGCGCGGCTGCTATCGAACCGCTCACTCACGCAAGGTGCAGCAGCAGGCACTTTCGCCGCATTGGTGGTGCTGGGTGTCTATGCCGGTTTGCTGAGCGCGGGCTATCAGCAGCCACTCGCCCGTACGCTCGCGTTCATCACACTCGTACTGGGCAACGTCGCGTTGATCTTCGTGATCCGTATGCTGTCCCAACCGGGAAGGCGTTTCCGCGCGTGCCGCCCCAATCGGTATCTTTGGATTGTCCTGGGTGTGACCGGAGTCGCGCTTGTGCTTTTGATGACTGTTCCCGCCGTGGCTCGGCTGTTTGGGCTCGTTGCGCTGCTTGACGTCGGCGCGGGCGTATAGCACGCAACGAAATTGCGGGGAGTCGTTGCGCTTAGTCCTTGTATGTCCTTCTACGGCGAAAATGACACGATCGGGTATTTTGTTTTCCTTGGCGACGCGCTGTCGACGAGCGCGTGCGCGATATCACTACCATGCGTCGAACGATCAATCGTGTCGATCAAGGAGGCGGCCTTTCCATCGCGTTGTTTTTTGCATGTCCTGAGCATTCTCGTTTTCTTCATGGTCTCGACGGCATATGCGGATACTCCTGCACAAATTCTGGATGGGTACTCGGCGCAGGCCAGAACCGTGCCGGCTCCTTCGCGCGGCCAGCAGTTTTTCACCATGCGGCATGGACATGACTGGGCCTGCGCAACGTGCCATGGCGCCATGCCTACCGGAAACGGGCAACACGCGGCGACAGGCAAGACTATCGCACCGCTGGCGCCGGCGTTCAATCCGGAGCGGTTTACGAACGCGACGAAAACGGAAAAGTGGCTCCGCCGCAATTGCGGTGACGTAGTCGGGCGCGATTGCACGCCGCTGGAGAAGGCCGACATCCTGAGCTGGCTGATGACGCTCAAGCCATAGTGCGCACGATCATGAACTGCATTGACGACTTCGCGATGAACAGTAACGTGAGTATCCGATTCACTGCCGTATTCGCGTGCGCATTCGTGGCGCTTGGAGCGACTGCGCTTGAGAGTTCCGCGTTCGGGGAGGAAGAGCGACAGGCAAACCTGGTGCAGCCACTGCCGAAGTATCAACAGGAGTGTGCTGCCTGCCACATTGCCTATCCCCCCGGGATGTTGCCCGCGGATACCACAGCACATGCGCAAACTGCGGCGAGAGGGGCGAGCGCGCCACCCGGGGACCGCATTACCCGCTCGAAATGGTTCATGTCCGCACATGACGAAATTCCGGCGTCGACCTGGCGGCTTGCGGGAGTCAAAAGCGCATCGAACTGCGCCGCCTGTCATACCCGGTCAGATCAAGGAAATTTTGATGAACGATATATTCGCATCCCGAACTGATAACGAAACGCATGCCTCCGGCACGGTACGCATCCTGGTTTGGGATGCTCCCATACGTGTGTTCCACTGGCTGATGGTTGTCTCATTCGCAGGCGCCTGGCTAACGGCCGAGAGCGAGCGATGGCGCCTGCTGCACGTGACGTTGGGCTACACGATGGTCGGATTGGTGGCTTTTCGCATTGTCTGGGGACTTGCCGGAACGCGGTACGCGCGGTTTTCTTCGTTTGTGCGCTCGCCGCCAGCCGTGATCCAGTACGTGGCGGGCCTCGCCCGGGGACGCCCGCAACGGCACGTCGGTCACAATCCAGCAGGTGCAATCGCGATCGTTGCGATGCTGCTCCTGACGTGGGCCGTTGGGGCAACTGGCTGGGCGGAATATAACGGCACGGGCAGTGAATGGCTCGGCGAGCTGCACGAGGTGGTTGCGATCGCCATGCTTGCACTTGTGGCTATACACGTCGTCGCGGTGGTAGCGAGCAGCCTGCTGCACCGGGAAAATCTGACCGGTGCGATGGTGACGGGCTACAAGTCCGGGAGCGCCGATGAAGGGATTCGAACGGCACATTGGGGGATTGCTGCCCTGGTGATGGCAGCCGCTATTGCGTGGTGGTGGGCGCAATGGCAGACGGCGCCGCAGTCACCGGTGACACATCAGTCCGCTGGCGCCGCCGCTCACCTCCGTGGCGATCGCGATGGTGACGACGGCGACTGAGCGCCATCGACAGAACTCTTCATGCATGCGCATTCTGTTCGTCGAGGACGACTTCCTGCTCGGTGACGGTATCCGTGCCGGGTTGCAGCAGCAAGGCTTTCAGGTCGACTGGGTCTGCGACGGGGAGGCCGCGCAGCGCGAGGAAGCGCGAGTTGCGAGCACAACCGTACGCAGCCGCGGTCCTCGATCTGGGCTTGCCGCGCCTGGACGGCGCGCAGACGGGCGCGCGCGGGTGCGATCGCACCAGGTAGATGATGATGCGGACGCCGTCATCGGTCAGCGTGTCGCGGCCGGCAGGGCTTGACCTGAATCAACGTGATCATAGCTCGCCGAAAGCAGCATCTCAGTATTGTGTCCATAGCACAGCGCAATCGCGCCGTGCGTGCACACGATGCCATGCAACTTGTTCACGCACGCGAGGCGATCATGTGGAATGCTCGAAGACTCCTGACCATTGTAGTGATGACATTGTTGTGTGCAGCGGCTAGCGGAGTTCATGCCGGTGGGCTTGATCGAAGCGTGACCAAAAGTGACTTGACGGTTCATTTCGGCGTAGTGCCCGCAGAGAACGCACAGGCTGTGGAGCGGGGAGCAAGCGCTCCCGCAGATACGCAGGCCGGCAGCGCCTCCAGTTACCACCTCGTCGTCGCGCTATTCGACAAGTCGAGCGGCAAGCGCGTGGACAATGTGATCGTGACGGCTAAAGTGATCGGGCCGGCCCACAGCGCGCACAAGCAAACGCAAGTGAAGCCTCTGCAGGAATTGCGGATCAATGATACGGTGACTTACGGCAACTACTTCGACATGTCGTGGGAGGGCCACTATCGCATCGATCTTTCGATCCAGAGAAAAGATCAGACTGAGCCGACCCGCATCCGGCTCGCATACGATCATCGTTTTTGACCGGGCATCGTGCACCTGAATCAGCTGGCCGGCACACCCGGTCAGTTACCCGTTCTCGCCGCAGGCGCGCCGGTGCTGGTCCGCTTGCACGTTGCGGGCTTTCGCGCAACATGCAAGCGGGTCACGAATACCGATTTTTTTTCAGCGCAGGATCTCGTGAGCGCAGCGTGTGCGTCACGGTCGCCGGAAATGACGCCGATCACGCGCTTTGCTCGTCAGCCCACCTTATTGGCCTGCTCCTTCGCAAGCAGGCGTTGAGCCTGTCTATTTTGAAGCGGGAAGCAGCTCGGCGCTGAACGCATTGCATATCCGGCGGGGAAAAGGCCGTAGATATTGGGCGCTCCCGGCAGGCGCAGCGTGTTGCCAGGCTGGGACAGCGGTTGTCATATCAAATGACTGCTTGCGGCGGCATGAGCGTGCGTGACGTCGTGGTCCGGCTGGTTGTGCAATGATAGCCAGAGGGACAGGGGTTCAGACTGGCAAGGAGCGGATATGGAATCGCGTATTCAGAACGCATCGTTTGCGGCGAAGCGGATGCCGGCCGGCGCGGCCGCTGCGCTGATTCAACCGGGAATGACGGTGGGCATGAGCGGGTTTACCGGCTCGGGCTATCCGAAGGCCGTGCCGCTGGAGCTTGCACGCCTGATCGAGGGCGCGCACGCGCGGGGCGAACGTTTTGCGATTCGCGTGCTCACGGGCGCATCGACGGCGCCGGAGCTCGACGGGGCGCTCGCCAAGGTGGGCGGAATCGACTTTCGTCTGCCCTATCAGAGCGATCCCGAACTGCGCGTCCGCATCAACCGGGGCGAGATCGAGTACATGGACATCCATCTCGGCCAGGTGGCCCAGTACGCGTGGTTCGGTTTTCTCGGCCCGATCGACCTGGCAGTGATCGAAGTCGCGGGCGTCCTGCCCGATGGGCGCCTGATTCCCTCGACTTCCGTGGGCAACAACAAGACATGGCTCGATCTGGCGAGCCGGGTGATCGTCGAAGTGAACTCGAATCAGCCTGCCGGACTCGACGGCATGCACGACATCTATTACGGCACGGCACTGCCGCCGGAGCGCAAGCCGATTCCGCTCGTCGCGCCCGGCGACCGTATCGGCGAGCCGTATCTGCGCGTCGATCCCGCGAAGGTGGTGGCCGTGGTCGAGACCCATGCGCCCGACCGTCTGGGCCGCTTCGCCGAGCCCGACGAGATCAGTGCGCGCATCGCCGGGCATCTCGTCGAATTCTTCCGGCACGAGATTTCAGTCGGAAGGCTGCGGCCCGAGTTGCTGCCGCTGCAATCGGGCGTGGGCAATATTGCCAACGCCGTGCTGGGCGGCCTGCGCGACGGCGGTTTCGAAAACCTCAGCGCGTTCACCGAAGTGATTCAGGACGGCATGCTGGACCTGATCCGCACCGACACGATGCGCGTGGCCTCGGCCACGGCGCTTTCGCTGAGCCCCGAGGGCGTCGACGAATTCCAGCGCAACATTGCCCACTATCGCAGCCGCATCGTGCTGCGTCCGCAGGAAATCTCGAACCATGCCGAACTGGTGCGGCGTCTGGGCTGCATCGCCATCAACGGCATGGTGGAGGCGGACATCTACGGCAACGTCAATTCCACGCACGTGGCGGGCACGTCGATCATCAACGGCATCGGCGGGTCGGGCGACTTTGCGCGCAACGGCTTCCTGTCGTGCTTCGTGACCCCGAGCATTGCGAAGAACGGCGCCATCTCATGCATCGTGCCCATGGCAAGCCACGTGGACCACACCGAGCACGACGTGACCGTGATCGTCACCGAGCAGGGGCTCGCGGACCTGCGCGGGCTCTCGCCCAAGCAGCGCGCGAGGGCCATCATCGCGCAATGCGCACATCCCGATTATCGTCCGCTGCTTGAAGACTATTTCGAGCGCGCCTGCCGCGAGAGCGTAGGCAAGCATACGCCGCATCTGCTCGACGAGGCGTTGTCGTGGCATTGGCGTTTTGTGGAGAGCGGGCGCATGCGCTGAGGCGGCGCGCCGCGCTCGCTCATGGGGCCGCGGCGGCGTCGACGGGGTGCGTATCGTCTGCTGACCAGCCGCCGCCTAATGCCAGGTAGAGCCGCACGGTTGCCAGCGCGGCGGCGGTATTGGCCTCGTCGAGGTCGTCTTCGCGCGAAATGGCGTCGATGCGCGCGTCGAGCACGTCTTGCAGCGTGCGCTGTCCGCCTTCGTAAAGCCGCTGGACCTGCCCGGCGTTGCGCATGCCAAGCTCGCGCGCGGCGTCGAGATGGGCGCGGCGCGCGTCGAGTCCGTAGCGTACGCCGTAGGCGCTGTCCACTTCCTCCAGCGTCTGGAGCAGTGTCTTGTCATGCAGCGCGAGCGCCGCCTGCAAGCGCGCGTCGTTGGCTGCCACGTTCGCGCGCAGGCGTCCCGCGTTGAAAATCGGCAGATCGGCGCCAATGCCGACGAGGCCGGCCGCACCGGAGAGTCCGGGCAGGCCGTTCAGGCGCACATGGCCATCGAGGCCGATGAACGTGAGATAAAAGCGCGGCAGCAAGTCCGCCTTCGCGCTGCCGAGCCGTGCCGCCGCCGCACGTACGAGCGCGGCGCTCGCGCGCACGTCGGGGCGGCGCTCCAGCACGCTCGACGGCAGTTCGCCCGAAGGCGGGGCGGGGATGCGCAGCGGGCCTGGCGCAGCGAGCCGTTCGGCCTCCTGCGCGGGCCTGCCGCTCAGCATGGCGAGCCGCCGCTCGCGCACTTCGATCTGGCTCACGAGCACGCCGCGCTGCGCTTCGCGTTGAGCGATGCGCTCGCTCACGCGATCGACGTCCGCGCGGGCTGCCTCGCCCGCGTCGAAGCGCGCTGCCGTGTAGCGTTCCAGCGCGCGCAAGGTATCGAGACTGCGATCGAGCACGGCGAGACGCCGCTGGAGTCCTTGCGCCTCCAGATAGTTTTGCGCGACTTCTCCTGCGATGGCGATGCGCGTGCCGCGCAGCTTTTCCTGTTCGGCGCTCGCAAGGGCTGAGGCGGCCTGCGCGTCGCTTGCGCGCGCGCCGAACACGTCGACTTCCCACACGGCCGTCACGCCGCCCGCATAGGCGTCGAGATCCGGCGAGTGGTCCGGCGCGATGGCAGGCTCGCGCAGATCGCCAAACGCGTGGGCTGCGCCCGCCTGCGCCGAGAGTGCCGGATAGCGGGCGGACTGTGCGATGGCCGCCAATGCACGCGCTTCCTGGACGCGTGCCTGTGCAATGCGCAGATCGGTGTTCGCGCGCAACGCCTGCTCGATCGTGTCGGTGAGCGCGGGGTCCTGCCACGCACGCCACCAATGGGCGAGATCCGGAGCGCTTTGCGGCGCGGCTACGGGGACTTCGGTGAAGGTCGCGGGCACGTCGCGCTGCGGTGGAATCGGCACTTCGACAAACGACGTGCATGCGGCAAGCGCAATCGGCATGAGCGAAATGAGGCGGGCGGCGCGCATCGGACGGCAAGCGTGTTTCATCGAAGGATCAGCCCTGTTGCGCGAGCATGGAGCGAAAGCGCGTCAACGCCAGCGCGAGAAAGAACGCGCCCGCGGCGCTCACGCCTGCGAGCTGCGGCCAGACAATCTCGAGACCCGCACCGCGAAACAGGATCGCCTGGGTGAGCGAGACGAATTGTGTGGTCGGCAGAAGATTCACGAATGGCTGCATTGCCTGCGGCATGCTCTGCACCGGCGTGGCCGCGCCCGAGAGCAGATAGGCGACCGCGTAGGTCGGCACCGCAAGCAGTCCGAACTGGGGCATGGCGGGCGCGAGCGTAGCGAGCCACATGCCCAGCGCCGTCACGGAAAAGAGGTAGAGCGCCGTGCTGAGGGCGAAGAGCGCGAGCGAGCCTTGCAGCGGCACGCCGAGCCACAGGTGCACGACGAGGGCGAGCGAAATGAGGGAAACGGCGAAGATCACGAAGCCGTTTGCCAGAATCTTGGCCGCGGCGATCTCGCTGGCGCGCACGGGCATGACGAGCAGATGCTCGATCGTGCCGTGCTCGCGCTCGCGAATCACGGCCGCGCCTACCAGGATGATCGAGAGCACCGTGATGTTGACGACGATCTGCATCGTCGAGCTGAACCAGTACGACTCCATGTTCGGATTGAACAGCACACGCACGACGGCGTTGGCCGGCGTGGACGTTTCAATGCCGCGCGCGTGCAGGAACGCGAGCGTTTCGCGAGTGAAGATCGCCTCCAGATACGCGGTGCCGAGCCCCGCCTGGGTCATGGCGGTCGCGTCCACGAGCACCTGGACGGCGGGCGCGCGTCCGGCCAGCACGTCGGCTTCGAAGCGCGGCGGAATCTCCACGGCGAAGATATAGGCGCCACGATCGAGGGCCGCATCTATCGCACCCCGGTCCACGTCGACGGGCGGCTTGAAGTACGGCGGCAGGATCGCGGCGCGCAACTGGCGCGCAAGGTCGGAATGGTCAGCATCGACGATGGCAACCGAGGCGTTGGACACCTCCGCCTTGATGCCCTTCGCAACGGAGTACACGGCAAGCGTGAAGGCGAACGCGATCAGCGCCATGAGCGTCGCGTCGCGCAGGAGGCTGAACAGCTCCTTGCGTGCGAGCCGCGCGACGTTCTTGAGCCATTGCTTCATTGTTCAGGTCTCCTGTTTTGGCAGCAGGCAGTAGGCGGCGAGCAGGTAGACGAGCGCGAAGCCGAGCAGCGCCCCGTACATCGGTGCGAAACTGCCGGCGCCGAGGCCCTTCGCAAAGCAGCCGAGGCTCACGAGCTGAAACCACGACGACGGAAACGCGAGACCCGCCCAGTAGCTGCTGCCCGTGAGCGTGGAGACGGGATAGAGCAGGCCGGAGAAGTTCACGGACGGAATCAGGCACAGGATCGCGGTGCCGAAGATCGCCGCTACCTGCGAGCGCACGAAGGTCGAGACGAGCAGCCCGAGCGCGGTTGTGGCGAACACGAAGAGCAGCGCTCCCAATGAGAGCGCGATGAGCGAGCCCTTGAGCGGTACGCGCAGGACGCTCACCGTGAGCAGCACGAGCACGGCGTAGCTCAGCATCGCGAGCGCGACATAGGGCAACTGCTTGCCGAGCAGATATTCGCCCGCGCTGGCCGGCGAAGCGTGCAGGTTCGTGATCGAGCCCATTTCCTTTTCGCGTACGACGCCCAGCGCGGTGAGCATGGCCGGGATCAGGATCAGCGCGAGCATGACAATGCCGGGCGTGATCGCATAGATGCTGCGAAACGACTCGTTGTAGACGAAGCGCGTTTCCACGCGCATGGGCAGCGGAGGTTGCGCGAGCGGCGCACGCGCCTGCCACGTCCGCATGAAGCCGAACAGTACGGCGTCCACGTAGGTCGCGATGGTTGCACCGGGGAACGGACTCGATCCGTCCACGTGGAACGAGATTTCGGGGCGGCGCTGAGCAAGCAGGTCGCGGCCGAAATCCGGGGGGATCTCGATCACGAGCTGCGCATCGGCGGCGCGCAGCAGGCGGGTTGCGTCGGGTTCGCTGTGCGCGGCGCCCACCGGCTCGAAGTAGCGGGAGCCCGCGAATTGCTCGACCAGCTCGCGGCTCGCGAGGCTCTGGTCGCGGTCCAGCACCGCGAAACGCACGTTCTCGACGTCGAACGAAACGCTCCACGCCGCCGCGAGCAGCAGCACGACCGGGCCGAGCAGTGCGAAGGCGAGGCGCAGGCGGTCGCGGGCGAGCTCGATGGATTCACGCCGCGCAAATGCCCAGACGCGCGCCAGCGCTACCGATGGCGACCACCGGTGCGTGGTGCGCGCCGCGTTGTCTGCCGCGCGCGCATCGTGTGGCTCGTGCTGCGCGGCAACAGGAGGCGCCGGGCGTGCCCCGGGCGGCGGCGCGTCCTGCGCCTGCGCTTCTTCGAGCCAGGCGATGAACGCTTCTTCGAGCGTCGCCGCATGGCGTGTCTCGCGCAATGCTTGCGGGCTGCCTATCGCGAGCACCCGCCCGCGATGCATCAGCGAGATGCGGTCGCAGCGTTCGGCTTCGTTCATGAAGTGCGTGGAGATGAACAGCGTGACCGCCTGCTCGCGCGAGAGCCGCGCGAGATGCCGCCAGAACATGTCGCGCGCGGCGGGATCGACGCCCGATGTCGGCTCGTCGAGGATCAGCACTTCCGGTCCGTGCAGGCAGGCCGCCGCAAGCTGCAGGCGCTGGCGGATGCCGAGCGGCAGGCTCGCGGGCCGCTCGTCGGCGCAGGCCTGCAGCTCGAAGCTCGCGAGCGCGGTGTGCACGGCGCGCCGCGCCGCTTCTCCTTCCATGCGATAGAGCCGCGCGTGCAGGTCGAGGTTCTGGCGCACGCTCAACTCTTCATAAAGCGAGAACGACTGCGACATGTAGCCGATCCTCATGCGCGTGCCCATATCGGACGCGTCGACGCGTTTGCCCAGCAGCATGGCCGAGCCTTCGCTCGCGTCGAGAAGGCCGGTTAGCATCTTCATCGTGGTTGTCTTGCCGCAGCCGTTCGAGCCGAGGAAGCCAAAAATTTCGCCGCGCTCGATGCGAAAGCTCACGTGGTCGACCGCGACGAACGCGCCGAAACGGCGCGTGAGGCCGTGGGCTTCGATCGCGGGCGCGCCGTCCGACCGGATCTGCGCTCCGATCGCGAAATGCTCTGCACGTCCACGCCGTTGCGGCGGCAGGAGCGAAATGTAGGCCGCTTCGAGACTGTGGGTGCCGGCGCGCTGCAGCACGGCGTCGGTGCGTTCGCTGACGAGCACGCGTCCATTGTCCATTGCCACCAGATGCGCGAAGCGCTGTGCCTCCTCCATATACGCGGTGGCGACCAGCACGGTCATCGCGCCGTGCGCGGCGCGCAGCTCGTCCACGAGGGTCCAGAACTGGCGGCGCGAGAGTGGATCGACGCCGGTGGTGGGTTCGTCGAGGATCAGCAGGTCGGGGTCGTGCACCAGTGCACAGCACAAACCGAGCTTCTGCTTCATGCCACCCGAGAGCTTGCCCGCAGGGCGTTCGCGGAAGGGCGCGAGTCCCGTCGCCTCCAGCAGCCGCGCCACGCGAGCAGCACGCTCGCGCGCCGGCAGGCCGAACAGGCGGCCGAAGAAGTCCACGTTTTCGCAGACCGAGAGCGAGGGATAGAGATTGCGCCCGAGCCCCTGCGGCATGTAGGCGATGCGCGGCAGCATGCGCTCGCGCGCGCTGCGCACGCGCAGATCAGCGCCGAAGACCGATATTTCGCCATCCTGAATGCGCTTCACACCTGAGATAAGGGCGAGCAGCGTGGACTTGCCGATTCCATCGGGGCCGATCAGCCCGATCGTCGTTCGCGATGGCAGCGCGAGCGAGACATTGTCGAGCGCGAGAGCCGCGCCGTAGCGGTGCGAGAGGCGTTCGATGCGGATCTCGTCCGCGCTCGCCCCGCGTGGCGTGCCGGTTTCCTGCGTGCGCATCGCTCAGGTTCCATGCGCGGCGAGCGCGGCCGGCCACGGTTTCGACGCATCGAGCCGCACATAGCCATCGCCGGTCATGCCGCCCTTCAGGCGCGCGGCGAAGCGGCGCGCCACCTCGGGCGGCAACTGCAGCTTCACGCGGTACATGAGCTTCGCGCGCTCGCCCTGCGTCTCGACATACTTCGGCGTGAACTGCGCGTCGCTCGCCACGTAGCCCACGCGCGCCGGGATTGGCTCGCCGGGAAAGGCGTCGAGGACGATGCGCGCCTGCGCGCCAATGGCGAGACGGCCCGCTTGCGGACCGGGCAGGAAGATCGTGAAGTAGATGTCTTCGGGATTCAGCATTGAAACGACGCGCCCGCCCGCGGGCAGCATGGTTCCGACTTCCACGACGCGGTACTCGACGCGTCCCGCGAGCGGCGCGCGGATGATCGTTTCGTCGATTACGGCTTGCAGGCGCGCGACCTGCGCGTCGGCTTCCGCGATGGCGGCGCTCGCCTCGCCTTGCGCCGCCCGGGCGGCGTCCAGCGCCGCTTGCGCGCCGTCGAGCGCGAGCTGGCGCCGCTCGCGCTCGACACCGGAGATCTGCCCGGAGGCGAAGAGGTTCGACGCCTGAGTCCATTCGAGCCGTGCGAGGCGCACCTGTGCGGTGCTCGCGTCGGCCTCGTCGCCGGCGCGCTGGCGGGTGGCGGCGGCACGTTCGCGAGCGGCTTTGGCCGCGTCGAGCTGGGCACGCAGCTCCGCGTCATCCTCGCGCGCCACGACGGCACCCGCCGCGAGCAGGTCGCCCTCATGCACCGGCAACGCGACGATGCGCCCGCCGTACTTCACGGCAACATCGACGCGCGTCATCTCTAGCCGCCCGTTCGCGTGGGCGATGTCTGCGGGCAATGCGCCTTCGCGGTTGTGCCGCCAGGCGACGCCCGCTGAGAGCAGAGCGGCGACGGCGAGCACCGCGCCGATCCACACGAGTTTTCTTTTCATTTTCAATCGGTCGTTCACTTCGTGATCTCCGGCGTGTTTCTGCATTACCCCGCCGGACGGGCGCGGAAAGCCGCGTTACGCTCGCAGGCGCGAGCGCGGCGGCGGTGCGGCAATCACCTGCGCAACGCTGATCACGTCGTCGCACGGTGGCGCCTCGCGGTTGGCGGGCGCGAGGCGTGCCTGGGCGAGCCCGGGGCGCGAGACGGGCACGCGGTGCAGCTTGCCTGCCTCGGAGTAGACGCCGAATCCCATGGCCGCGTCTGCGCTCAGAGGCCGAGTCGGCCGGTTGCGAGCAGCCATGCCGCGAGCCCGGCGAGCCCGACGATGGCGAGCAGCACGACGGCCTCGTACGGCTTGAACCAGCGAGCGTGCTGCTCGCGCCGCGCCCAGCCGTAGAGCAACACGCCCGGCGCATAGAGCAGGGCGCTTAGCAGCAGATACTTCGGGCCGGCCGCATACAGGAGCCAGACGCAGTAGACGGTGGCGAGCGCACCGATCAGCACGTCGCGGCGGCGACCCGCGTCGCCGGGCGCATAGCCGTCGCCCGAAATCGCGATGCTGGCGGCATACACGGCGGAGAAGAGGTAAGGAATGAGGATCATCGAGGTCGCGAGCGAGATCAGCGCCTGGTATGTGGCGTTCGAGACCAGCGTGACAATCAGGAAGAGCTGGACGAGACCGTTGGTGACCCACAGCGCATTGGCGGGCACGCCGTGCGTGTTCTCGCGCGCGAGCCATGCCGGCATGACCATATCCTGCGCGGGCGTGAAGAGCGTCTCGGCGGCGAGCAGGGTCCAGGCGAGCAGCGCGCCGCCCACCGAGACGAGCAGGCCGATGCTGATCAGAATGGTTCCCCAGCGGCCGACCACGTGTTCGAGCACCCCGGCCATCGACGGATTCTTCATGCCCGCCAGTTCGGCTTGCGTCACGATGCCGAACGAGAGCAGCGAAACCGCCATCAGCAGCAACAACACGACGACGAAACCCGTGATGGTGGCGCGGCCGATATCCTCGCGCTGCTGGGCGCGCGCCGAGTAGACGCTGGCGCCCTCGATGCCGATGAACACCCAGACCGTGATGAGCATTGTGCTCTTCACCTGGTCGAGCACGCTCGGCAGTTTGGCGTTGCCCCAGAAGTCGGCGCTGAAGCGGCCGGTGTGAAACGCGGCGGCGGCGATCGCGATGAAGATGACGAGCGGGACGATCTTGGCGATGGTGGTGACGGCGTTCAGCATCGCCGCCCCGCGTACGCCGCGCAGGATGACAGCGTGCATGAGCCACAGCACGATGGAGGCGCCGACGATTGCGGCGCGCGTGTTGCCGTCGCCGAATGCCGGGAAGAAGTAGCCCAGCGTGCCGAACACGATCACGAGATAGCCGACGTTGCCGATCCACGCGCTGACCCAGTAGCCCCACGCGGAGTTGAAGCCGACGAACTCGCCGGCGCTGGCCCGCGCATACGCATAGATGCCGTTGTCGAGTTCGGGTTTGCGCAACGCCAGCGTCTGATAGACGAGCGCCAGCATCAGCATGCCAATGCCGGTAACCAGCCAGCCGAGCACGATGGCGCCCGCCCCAGCGCCCGAGGCCATGTTTTGCGGCAGCGAGAAAATGCCGCTGCCGATCATCGAGCCGATGACCAGTGCGCTCAGCAGCCCAAACCGGAGTTTGCGCGGCGCGGCCGAAAGCTGTGGTTCGGCTTTGGCCTGCTGCGCGTCGTGGAAATGCCCTGCGGGTTGACTCATGACAAGCTCCTCGTAACGGAACGCCGGTCTATTACGTCACGGAATCGCCGCGTCAAATTGATCTGGATCATCGACTTCAAGGAGCAGGCGAATCGGATCTCGCGGCCGCAAGCGGTGTGCGCCGACCGCCGCGCGATTGGCGTGCGTCAAGCGGATGGCCACGGCGGCGACCCCGATGCATTGACGTTCCCGCGGCGCGCCGTTCATCCCATAGACGAGCCCCCCGCAACCGGCAATGAAACGGATAACGTAAATCCCTGTCCAGGTGCCGTCTGTATCCACAGCTCACCGCCGAGCGCCGCGGCACGTTCACGCATGCCCAGCAGGCCGAACGAATTGCGCGCAGGACGCCTGTCGCTCGGGCAGCCTCGACCGTTGTCGGCAACGGTTACGATACAGTTCGGTCCTTGCCGCACAATATTGAGCATCACCTCGGTCGCGCCCGAATGACGGGCGACGTTGGTCATGGCTTCCTGGACAACGCGGAACACGACAGTCGCGATTTCGGGGGTGAAGTCGATGTCGTCTGCATCGATCTGCCGGATCACGCGCACTCCATATCGCGCCGAAAACTGGTCGCTGAACCATTCGACTGCGGGGATCAAGCCGAGATCGTCCAGCATGGCGGGACGCAGATCCGCAGCAATTCGCCTCACGGACACAACGAGCTGATCGATCAACGTGTAGATGGTGTGCAGATCTGCGCCGGCCAGTGCCGTCATGGAGGCTTCGGCGCGGTTGTCGATGCGGGAGACTTCCAGCTTCAACGCAGCCAGCTGCTGGCCCAGATCGTCGTGCAGTTCGCGCGCGATACGCGTCTTTTCCTCTTCGCGCACATGCTGGATATTCGCCGAGAGCTGCTGCAGGTCTTCGCGCGACTCCCGCAGCGCTTCATCTGCGCGTTTGCGGTCCGTTATGTCCATGATCCAGCCGACCATCCGGTAGGGCCGGCCGGCGCGGTCCCACAACGCCTGGCCGCGTGAGTGGATCCACCGGTACTCACCGGAACGCATGCGTATCCGATATTCGACGTCATAGGCGCACTTGTGCTCGAGGTGCCCCGCGAGGCTGGCCTTGACCCGATCGACGTCGTCCGGATGAACGACGTCGAGCAGGACCTGGGTTCGACCCGGCAACTCGTCGCCGCCATAACCGGCGATTTCCCTGAAGTGTGGCGAGAGATAGATTGCGTCGGTGTTCGGATTCCAGTCCCACAAGCCCGCGGTTGCGCCGCTTATGGCCAACTGAAAGCGTTCTTCGCTTTCCCTGAGCGCCATGGCTGCGCGATGCCGTTCGAGCGCGTACCGGATGACCCGGCTCAAGTCCGACGGACGTATCTCGCGCTTCGAGAGGTAATCCTGCGCGCCGTTCTGGATCGCCTGCACGCCGACCGACATATCTTCGAGGCCCGTGAGAACCAGCACCGGCAGGTCGGGTGCCTGCCGATGCAAAGTTCTGTATGTGTCGAGACCTTGCGCGTCCGGTAATCCCAGGTCGAGCAGCGCCACGTCGAAATGCGCGGTCGCAAGGCGTGCCAGCGCGCCTGACAGGGACTCGGCTCGAACCAGGCTGTGCCGGAAATCCCGCACATCGCTGAGCGCCTCGCCGATCAGCAGCGCGTCGCTCGGGCTGTCCTCAACGAGGAGGATCTGAAATTCCGGCAGCCTGATCATGATTTGACAGCGGGGAGCGTGACGACACCAAACCAGAAGTCCTTGATTGTGCGCACGACGTCGACGAACTTCGCGAAATCGACCGGTTTGGCGATGTAGCAGTTTGCATGGAGGCCGTACGTTCTCGCTACATCCTCCTCCGACCTGGACGTGGTTAGCACGACTACCGGAATGTGCATGAGATCCGGATCGGTCTTCAGCTCCTGGAGCACCTCCCGACCGCTCTTTCTCGGCAGGTTGAGATCGAGGATGATCAGGCCGGGTCGAGGCGCTGCGCGATGTTTGCCCTCGCGCCGCAGGAATTCCATGGCGACCACGCCGTCCTCCACCACATGCAGCGGATTCGCGACCTTGTAATAGTCAAGTGCCTCGCGCGTCATCATGACGTCCGTGGGACTGTCCTCGACGAGGAGGATGTGAATCAGGTCGTCGGCTGGATCGGATAGCATGGGCTACTCCTGCGATTCGGGCCGGGACGGAAGCGCATCGCCCGTCCCTGCATTCAGCGTGAAAAAGAAGGCTGTCCCGCTACCTGGAACAGACTCGATCCAGATCCTCCCCCCGTGCTGCTCGACAATCCGCTTGCAGAGTGCCAGTCCTATTCCGGTACCTGGATACTCGGCGCGCGTATGAAGGCGCTGGAAGATCAGGAAAATCCGCGCGAAATACTGGGGGTCGATACCGATCCCGTTGTCCCTCACCGAGATCACCCAGTCCTTGCCGTCGCGCTCGGCTTTGACATCGATCTGCGCGGGGACGTCGCGACGACGGAACTTGAGGGCATTTCCCACCAGGTTCTGAAAAAGCAGGGCAACCTGTGTTGGATTGGCGATCACAGTCGGCAACTCTCCGCGATTGATCGTCGCGCCAGCCTCCAGCAGGCCGACGCTCAGGCTTTTTAGCGCCTGGTCGAGTGCCCTTCCGCACTCGGTCAGTTGATGTGCGGCTCCCGACCGGCCCACCCGCGAATAGGCGAGCAGGTCGTCGATGAGAGTCTGCATGCGCGTCGCGCCGTCCACTGCGTGTCCGATGAATTCGTCCGCACGCGCATCCAGCTGACCCTGATACCTGCGCTGCAGCAATTGCAGAGGGCCGGCAACGGCGCGCAACGGTTCCTGAAGATCATGGGAGGCGACGTAAGCAAACTGTTCGAGATCCTGATTGGAGCGGGCGAGCTCTTCCGTCCGTCTCAGCAGTTCCTGCTCAGCACGCTTGCGTTCCGTGATATCCACGATCGCAGCGAGCACAAAGACTTCGTCCGAGGTCTGGACCGGGTTCAGTCCAATTTCGACCGGGAATTCCGAGCCGTCCCGCCGCAGCCCGTAGAGGTCGCGCCCGGTGCCCATCGGCCGCGGCTTCAGGTCACCGAAAAACGCGGCGCGATACTCGTGATGCCCGGCACGGAAGCGCTCCGGTACGAGCGTTTCAATGGGCTTGCCGCAGAGGTCCTCGCGCGTATAACCGAACAATTTCTCGGTCTGCGCATTGACGAGGGCGATCCGGCCCTCACGATCCACCATCACCATCGCATTGGGTGCGGCTTCCACCACTTGTCGGAAGCGCTCCTCGAGCCGTCTGCGCTCGGTAATGTCGACAACGGCTGCCAGAACGAATATCTCGTTGTCGGTCGTGACCGGGTTGAGTCCGATCTCGACCGGAAACTCGGAGCCGTCCTTGCGCCGGGCAAAGAGATCGCGACCGACGCCCATCGGGCGACTGCGCAGGTCGCCATAAAACATATGACGATAACCCGGATGTGCAGCGCGCAAGCGCTCCGGTACGAGCATATCGACGCAATGCCCGAGCAGCTCGTCGCGCGAGTAGCCGAAGAGCTTTTCCGTCTGTGCATTTACCAGGATGATCTGGCCGTCGCGGTCGGCCATCACCATGGCGTTGGGCGCCGCCTCCACCACCTGCCGAAAGAGCTCGTGGGTCAGGCCGCTGAGTGGCTTGTTCTGTTCCAATTCGCTCTCCGTGTTCGTTTCGAACTGACTGTCGGAACACAACCGGGACTTCACTGCTCGGCGCAAAGTTGCCTGGCCATGGGCTGATTCATCGGCCGCGCGCGTTGTCTGCAGAACGGGTGGCGGCTTGAACCGCGACATTGCGGTTGACCCCGCATCATTGTATAGCGGCGAGCGATACCGCGATCCAGGGGAGCAACAGACGCCGCGCTCGCGGCCGGCCGACAGGCGAGCAGGGCTAACCAACGCCACGAATGGCCCGTCAACGTGGCCTCATGTGGCGGCGGCTATGAGCCTGTCTGATCGTCAATATCGTGAGGTGAGACGGATATGGCTTCCACGGGGCGTTCACGTGGCACCGGGCCAGCCGCAAACAGGGATGATGGGCAATCGCGAGGGCCGTCCGCGTCACGCAGGTTGTTCACTCCGGCAGCGTTGCCCAGCGAAAGAACGCGCGTGAATCCGCATCGAGTTTTCCGAACCACCTTTCGTACACTGCAGCGAACTCCGGCGACCCATACAGGCGGCTGAGCGTGCGGTCTACCAGCAGACGCAGGTCGTCATCTCCGCGCGTCATGCCGATTGCCACCGATACGCTCGTGAAGTGTCGGTCGAGAACGACGAGGTCGTTTGCCGCGGGGCTGTCGTGCGCCGCCGCAATGAGAAGCGCGCGGTCCGCGAAGAAGACGCTCGACTGGCGGTCCGTGACCTTCTGGAAACCGGCCTGGATTGAAGTGACGGGAATAATCGTCGCCGAGATTGCGAACTTGTCGAGCTTGTCGCCAAGCCAGCGCTGTGCAGGCGAGTCCGCGACGACCGACACTGTTTGCCGGGAGAGGAGTTTGGCAGGCGAGGCGCGCCAGATCGGATGAGACAGGCGCTCGCCCGAAAGAATCTCGCGCAGCCCGGAAGGCGCATCGGTGCGCAAAAGGGCGCCTATACCGCCTGGATAGACTGGGATGGAAAACGACATGCCTTGTCGGTTCGTAAGCGTATCGAGCACCCCGCACACGAGATCGACCCGCTTTTCACGCAACGCACGCGTGTCGTCGCCGTGCGGGAGCGGAACCCACTGGATCCTGAGTGTGGCGAGGCCCGTCTCGCTGCGGATCTGTTCCGCGATCTTCTGGCACAACGCCACTGTGTAGCCCGTCACCTGACCACTGGCGTCCCTGTACGCATACGGACGCGCATCGCTGAGATAGCCCATGCGGATCGTGCCCGACTGCCCGATTCGCAGGAGCGTCGCGCTCGTCGTTGGCTCCCCGGCGTGCACCGGATGCGGCATGAACGCCGAAAGCGCGAGTATGCCGATGGTCATCGCCGCAGCAGCGGAACCCGCAGCCGTGCGCGGCGCGGAGGCCGGCGAGCCGGTGCGATTGACCGCGAAGCCATAGATCGCGTAGCCGATCGCCATGACCAGCATTCCCCCCATCACGGCATCCTTGCCCGAAGCGTAGATGGCATAGACCGAGTACGCCAGGGCCACCACCGCGACCGACGCGTTGAGCCGGTACTTCGCTGCCTGCGTGGCGGCGTTGCGCATCATCACGAACAGAGCCGATAGCGAAATGACATACGGAATCACATTGGTGACGACGGCAAGGTTGACGAGTGCAGCGAATTGTTCGCTCAGATTGGGGGAAATCGTGGACAAGGCCATCATTGACTGCACGATTCCCATGATCACCATGCCCGCAACCGGCGCGCCCAAGCGATTTGCCTTACCGAAAACAGCGGGGAACATCTGGCTATCGGAAGCGTCTTTGGCCGTTTGCGCGAGCGTGAATTGCCAGCCCAGCAGGGAGCCGACGCACGCCATGGCCGCCAGGGCCATGACGACGGAACCAACGGCAGGGTTGAACATTCTGGCAAAGGCGAGGCCGAACGGTCCCGTCGATTGGGCGAGTTCCGCATTCGGCACGATGCCCTGGATCACGGCCGTGGAGAGAATGTAGATAACCGCCGCGCCGAGGGTGCCGAACATGCAGGCCAACGGCACATCGCGCCTGGGGTTCTCGACGGCCGACGAGTTCTGAACTGCCGATTCCATGCCGAGGAACGCCCAAAGCGTAAGCGAAATGCTCGAACCCATGCCCTCCACGAGGCGTAGCCCTTTCGGGTTCCATGCTGCGGCGAAAGTTGCGCCTTGAAACCACAGCCACCCTGCAACCGAGATGAAGCCTACGGGCAGGATCACACCCCAAACCGTGACCGCGCCGATGCGGCCCGTTATTTTGGGGCCGCCGAAATTGGCCAGCGTGGTCAGCCACAGAAGACCGATCACGCCAAGACAGGTCGCGAGCGGGGACGAGGTCAGCAAGGGGAAAAATGCGGCGAGATAGCCGAGCGCAGAACTCGCGACCGCTACATTCGCAATGGCGATAGACAGGAAGTAGAGAAAGAAGACCTGAAAATAGCCGTCCTTGCCGTAAGCCTCCTCCGCGTAGGCGGCCATGCCGCCGGCACGCTGATTCAACAGTCCGGCTTCGGCAAAGCCCCAGGCAATGGCGAGCGATCCGACTGCCGTAACGAGCCACGACAGCAACGAGATCGCACCGACCTGCGCCATGTTGGCCGGCAGCATGATGATGCCCGATCCCATCATGTTCACGGTGACGATGAACGTCAGTTGCACGACATTCATCTTTTTGGGTTGATCGGTCATGGTAATCCTCCTGCCCGTATCGCTGTGCGAGCGCCCGGCAAGTCGCGACAGCTTCTAAAATACCAATCCAAATAGCCTCTTCAGGAGGTCTTCGAGAGACATCATCGTCAGTGCCAGTGGCACGATGGGTACAAGTACCGCTGCCGCGAGGCGAACGACGGCATCTTTGGTAACGGGGGCGATCCGCATGGTTCGGACCACGTCGAAACTGTTGGCGAGATCCGCAAGCGACTGAATATCGCCGCTTCCGACCAATGCCTCGCCGGCAGGCGCGCCATCGCGCAGCCACTTGGCATCGAACTCGCGCACGTACCGTTGCGCAAGCGCGCCGTATTCGCTCAGGCCCGTGCGCTTCGCCTGGGCCAGTTGAGGCGCGAAGACCAGTAAAGGGCCAAAGATCAGGCACAGCAGGAAGAGAACCATCGCGCCGGTCTCGGCCTTGAATTCCGTGAGTGCCGCCCCGGCGAAGAAAATGCGGTTGGCGAACTGGGCGGCAAGCATTGCTCCGTGAGCGACAAGGAGGGTTGTGAACGCGTAAACGGTATTGGCAAGAAATCCCAGGCCGCCGACGCGATCAGGATGCGCGGCAACGAGGCTCAGTTCGATGTGCGATACCTGCCAGAGAAACCGCGTCCAGATGAATAGCCGGAAATACCAGCGAATCAACAGGAACTGGAACAGCGGCACACTCACATAGGCATACCAGAATCCGGCGAGCGTAAGCGTCAGGCCGCCGGGGGCAGGTGCTGCGTACCATGTCGCCGTCGTTTGCAGAGCGCTATATTGGCGCCACACGACGAGGATACCCACACCGTACACCAGCGCGATCAGCAGCAGTTCGGCGGCCACTGAATTGCGCAGGCGGAATGCCGACCTGACGGCCTCATCGAACCGCGTCACGCACGCTTCTGGAATGATCTTCCGGTCGAGGAATGCACGCGCGATCGGACGCAGGCGCCGATGCACAACGAGCTCGGCGATGATCAGGAGGGGCACTGCCACAAGGAAGCGGATGTGAACTTCCAGGTCCAGCAGGAACGGTACCGCCACCCTGTTGCCCAGCAGATGTCCGTCCAGAGCGGCGAGCACCAGCAGCGGCAGCCACGCCACGAGCGAGATGACAAGAACCCGCAGGCGCACCAACTCCAGCGCATCGTCGGCCATGTGCGCCCGGCGCAGGAGCTGGAAGAGGGGGCCGCCCAGGACCAGCGAGAAATTCTGCGCATCCTGCAGAATATCCTCGGCACTCGGCACCGTACGGGCTGCTTTTTCCGGTCCCAAACCCAGGTAGTGACTCATGGTTCGGCGCTCCTTCCTCCTTGATTCAGTCGCCATAGCTCCAGATCCGGCAGCCAGAACGACAGGGCAGCATTCACACACTCACCCTCGACTTGAAGGTCATCGTAGGAGCGGACCGGTCGCGCAAATTGATCTGGGTCATGTTCGTGCCATGGCCGTACGTTGTCTGCATGAAGCCGCGCAGCTCCAGAAAGGTGGCTCGCCCGATCGACGCGATAGCCGCGCGAGCCGATCCGCGTGAAACCGGCTCAGGTCCGGCTCGCCGCCGGCAGCCGAAGCGACACGCTGGTTCCCTTGCCGGGCTCACTGCCAATCTCGATTGCCCACCCGTAGCGCTCGCACAGCTTCCTGACGATCGACAAGCCGATCCCGACCCCGGGCGTCGGGGTGTCGGGCGATGCAGCCCGGTAGAACCGGTCGAAGACATGCGGGATCGCGTGCGCCGGAATGCCTGGTCCCGTGTCCTCGATGTAAAGCCAGCCGTTGGCGTAGCGAAAGCGCAGGCTTCCGTGGTCGGTATGCCGCACGGCATTGTCGATCAGGTTGGATAGCACGATCGCAAGCGCAGGGCGGTTCGCCACGACGCGAAGCTCGCCGTCGATATCAATGAATGAGCCGAGTCCCTTTTGCGCGAGCCGGGCGGCAAACGGTGACAACGCGGTCTCGATCATCTTCGCCACGGCCACCGGCTCGACTTCGCGTGCAGAATCCTCCCGCGCGAGCATGAGCAGTGCATTGGCGAGTTCGCGCATGTTGTCTGCTGCCCGCTCGATCTGCTGCAGCCTTGCGCGCGATTTGCCCTGGATCGCCGTATCCTGTTCGAGCAGTTCGCAGCTTGTCTGGATGGCCGTGAGCGGCGTGCGCAGCTCGTGGCTGACATTGCCCGTGAACTCTTTCTCGCGCGCCATCATGTCGGCCATGCGCAGGTTGTAGTCGTTGAACGCCTCCACGAGCCCGACGAGCTCCGTTTCGTCGTATTTGCCGGGAAGAATCGCAGCCGATTCACCCAGCCGCAGTGTCTTGACCTGCCGGGCGAGTCCTGCAACCTGACGTACGAGCAGTCCGGAAAGGCCAAAGGACAGCCAGATCGTCAGGAGTGCAAAGATGCCGGTGCCGCCCATCAGGGCGTTGATCACTTCCTTGAAATGCTTTTCGTAGATGTTGAAGTTGTATACCCGGTACAGGCGTGCGGTGCCAAGGGGGGCAATCTCCACGTGAATTTCCCGGTCGTCGATAATGATCTCGTGCGTGCCGAACGGCAGGGTCCTGACGGCTTCGGGCAGGACAATGGAACCGCGGTCCGCACCTGAAACATAACCGTTCATGCGCACGTCGAAGGGTGGCAGCAACGCAGGATTGGCCCGGTAGCTCTTGAGCACGCTTGCCATGTCGTCGCGGATGAGCGCCGCAATCAGCCGCTCCTCCTGCGCCTCGGCCAGTGCGCGCACGCCCAGCGCCTGAGCGGCCAGCAGCGCGATGGTCAGCACGGAAAAAAACAGGGCGACCTTGAAGCGCAGGCTATTTCGCATCATCGCCACCCGCCACGAGCCGGTAACCGACGCCATGCAGCGTTTCGATCACATCCGAATCACCGGGCCCGCACAGGGCCCGACGCAGGGTATAGATGTGCGTGCGCAGCGTGTCGCTGTCCGGCAGTTCTTCGCCCCAGACTTCGGACTCGAGCTCGGCGCGAGTCAAGGTGCGGTGGGGCGACTGCATCAGGATACGCAGCAGGTGAAGACATTTGGGAGGGAGCTTCACCGGGCGTCCGGCACGTTCGGCGGTCATCGACGACAGGTTGAGCCGCACATCCGAAAATCGAAGCTCCATGGTGGCGACCTGGCCACGATAGCGCTTGATCATGGCGCCGAGCCGCGCACCCACTTCCTTCAGGGAGAACGGCTTGACGAGATAGTCGTCGGCGCCGTGCACGAATCCCGCGAGCTTGTCGTCAAGTGCGTCTCGCGCGGTCAGCATCAGCACGGGCGTGTCCCGGGCCGCCTCGTCCCGCAGCCTGCGGCAGAGTGTGAGCCCGTCCATGCCTGGCAGTGACAGATCGAGCAAAATGGCGTCCCATGAGCCGGCGAGGGCCATCTGCAGCCCCGCGTTGCCACTGGAGGCCACGTCGGCCTCGTAACCGCCTGCCTCGAGATAGTCGTAGAGGTTCGCGGCAATCGAAGAATCGTCTTCGACAATGAGCACCTTCATGGACATCGGTTCGTCACCCTCGGGTATCGGGAAGGCTGATGCTACCGCAGTTTATTCATGCGCTGCGGCTGCGTAGGCCGCGATGGTTCGCGATTCCGGCTTCGCCTGCCCGATGGCGCGCATGGACGTAACATGGCGTTGCAGTGCGATGGAAGCCCGGGTTGCGCTGCGCCCATCAGACGCGTGGAGATGCGCCATGAAGAGCTTTCCGAAACTCCCCCTGACACTGACTGCGTTGACGCTCCTGCTGGCCGGATGTGCCGTCGGCGGCGTGTCACAAAGCGGGCCACATCTGAGCCCGACGGAGTGCCGCGACCTGGCCGCGCTCAGAAGCAACGCGCCTCCGACGATGGCGGAACACCAAAGCGAACTGGCGGCCCTGAGGAAAGCGGGCTACAACCCGTCGCCATGGTACGACGACCCATACTACCCGGACGATCTACAGGCGGCACAGCGTCTGGTCGACTACTGGTTCAACACGGAGTGCCACCCGGTTCAACCCCAGTGAGCCAGGCGAGTTCGTTCCACGTCCCGGCGACCCCGTTGAGTCCTGCTGCCGGGCCCTTGTCCTGCAGGTCCATGGCGCCGGCATCGGCGTGCTATTTGCGCGCGAGTGGCCTATCCTGAAAAGATTGGTGGAGGCTGGTTTTCTTCTACGCATTCGACGGGAGGTGTGCCATGTCGATGTCGATCACTTTGCAGGAGCGCCTGCGCAGCAAGGGCTCACGCTACGAAATCGTGCGCCACCCATACAGTCATTCGAGCATGGAAAGTGCGGCTGCGGCGCACATTCCCGGTGACCGTCTTGCAAAAACGGTGCTGCTCGAGGACGAGCACGGCTATGTGGCCGTCGTTCTGCCCTCAACCTATGCCGTGCAATTGTCCGAGCTTTGGAACAAGACCGGACGCAGGCTCGCCCTTGCCACGGAGGACGAACTGCGCGAGCTGTTCAAGGACTGCGATGCAGGGGCGCTGCCGCCGATCTGCGCGGCTTATGGAATGAAAACCTACCTCGAGACAAACCTGGCCGGTCAACCGGACGTCTACTTCGAGGCGGGCGATCACGAAGAACTGGTTCATATGGAAGGGGACCAGTTCCTGGCGCTGATGGACGACGCGGAGCGAGCCCATTTCGCAAGACGCATGCGAGGCATGGGCGTGCGTGCGTGAGTGAGTCGTCGAACAGCGTTGGTTCAGGCAGGCGCGGTGCCGATTACGAAGAGGTCGTCGCCGCCATGCGTACATAGACGCGCAGCGCCTCGTCGTTGTCACCCGGACGACTGCCCTCCCAGTACAGTCGCCAGCCTCCCGCAGGCGGCTCTCCCTGCGAGGGCCGACCCTGTTCGATAAGCCAGTTGCAGGACGTGGCCCGAGGGTCCGCGGTGGGCATGTGCGTGATACCGGCGAAGTAATAGAGCATGGGAGCTTCAGATTCGCCGAGCCCGTGGCTCGCCATGCAGTCGCCGGCTCTCCAGGTGCCGTTCAGTTTGGTACGCAGATTCTCGAAAGGCGCGCGATAGCTCTTCGCGACATCGAGCCACGGCAGCAGCAGCGTGCCGACGAGCCCCCATGCGACGATGGTGCCCAGGCACCAGCTGAATACACCGCGCCAGTTGCCGGCCGACTTGAGCCGAGGCAGCAGCAAGACCCACCCGAGCGTGAGGGCGAGCGCCGCGATGATCAGCTTCGGCTGAAGTGGCATCACCCATTCGAGCGGCAGCCAGCGGCCAAGCACATGCAGGACGCCGTGGGTGTCGGGGGAGGCCGTCATCGTCCACCACACGGCCCATGCAAGCGCCACAAACGAACCGAACACAATACGGCTTGTCATGTCCCACGCGAGGTGCACCCGCTGCGGCAGATAGCGGACTGACTGCATGGCCAGCAGGGAGAGCGGGGCGATGAACGGCAGGATGTAGAGTTCGCGCACTGTCGCCGACGCTTGCAGTACCGCGAAGCCGATCCCGGAAAACAGCACCGGCAGTGCAACGTCGGGTTCGTGCAGACGTCGCCATGCACCGGCCGCAAGCGCCACGAGCGCGAGCGGGACGACCGGAAAGCCGACTGTCAACGCCGTACGCAGCACGAACAGGTGGCCGGCGTTTTCCGAGCCGAGCTGCGGCACCGAAAAGCCAAAGAAGCGACCGATGTTGTTGTCCCACAGCCAGATCCTGAACAGCGTTTCGGAGCGCAGATAGAGGCAAAGCGGCCAGATCAGCGCGAACGGAGCGAAGTACAGGGCCGAGCGGGCCAGCGAGCGCGCAAAGCTTCCGCTCCGGCACGCCGGGTAAAGCAGCATCGCCGCGCAGATGGTTGCACCGAACACGAGCGGCACGAACAGGCCCTTTGCCAGAAAGGCGACTCCGGCTCCAACGCCGAACATGGCAGCGGCATGCCGGGCAGCGCGCCCTTGAATGCGCGGGTCCTGGCAGGCGCTGGCGGCGTCGCGGTTTCCGTCAGGATAACGATGCAACGCGCCGTCCATTTGCAAGTGAGCGCAGACAAGATCGTAAAGTGCGCAGAATGCCAGCGCAGCGCCGGCCATCAGCGCGACGTCCGTCATCATGTCGTGGATATGCTTGACGACCACCAGCGTGCTGGCGAAAAGTGCGAGCATTCCGGGCACGCGCGGGTCGGACCAGCGCACGGCGCCGGTACCCCGCCAGGCGAGACGTGCCGTACAGGCAAGCGTGAGCGCAGCGAATACCACGCTCGCGAGACGGGCCGCGTCGTGCAGCGGCAGAAGCCGGCCGAACATCCAGGCGAGCGAGGCTGCCACCCAATCGTAGATGGGCGGTTTTTCCATGAAGGGCTGCCCGGCGTTGGTCGGGACGACCAGATCGCCGGTGTCGAGCATGTGTTCAATGATGCCGAAGGTGTAGGTTTCGTCTTGCTTCCACGGATCGTGGCCAAGCGTGCCGGGCAGCAGCCAGGCGCATACGAGCGCGAACGCAATCAGCCCGAGGAACCAAGTGGAAGTGGCCAATGCCCGCGAGCCTTTGCGGGCACGCGGCAATTCCGGGGTCAACGGGGTGGCGGGCGTCGCCGGCTGGCTGCCCGTGGCCAGCCCCCACGGTACGTCGAACCGCACCACGCCGTTGGCGAGGGAAACCGGTTCGATGCCGACTTCTGCGATGCCCGCGTCATCCTTGCTTTCTTGCATGTAACCTCTGCTCCCCGGCGCGCTGACAATCTGGTCAGCACCTTTCGTTATGTGCCGTCGACGCGACAGCTGTCACCGGTACGATTGTATGCGCGAATTATTACCAAACATTACAGAGCATCGTAATTAATATGAAAGGTTGGCTTCCCAACGTAAGCGCGAGCGATCCCGCTTGTCTGATTTATTTGCATCCCTAACAATAGACGCGACAGTGACACCGTGAGGCGACTCGCGGTACGGCAGCTCCACGGGTTCCGAAATGCATTCGGGGTATTTGTCAGTGGGAACGGCCGATGCTGCGAAGCAGCTAACTCCAGGGGTGTATGGGATAGTGATGAGCCGCGTACTGCTGGCTGACGACGATACAGCCTTTCGTGATGCGCTTCAGACGTTGCTGGCCGATGCCGGGCATGAAGTCACGACTGCCGGGAATGGTCTGGAAGCGGTCTCGGCGGCCCTGGCTGCCACGCCGGAGGCGATTGTGTCAGACGTTCATATGCCCATTCTCGATGGGCCGGACGCAGTATCCATGTTGCGAGCCATTCCACGGTTTCGCGATGTTTCGGTCATTCTCATGTCGGGAGATGAGGCAGGCGCAGGTATTGTTGCCGAAGGGTTTCTGCATAAGCCTTTTAACCCAGGCGTGCTTCTCGATGCCCTTGCTAGCCTTTCAGCGCGCACGCGGTCCGAAAGCGCAAGCGCGCTTCCGATGTCGCATGACGCCGCGTGCGTGGCGGGCGTGGCGTGCGAAACGGGCATGACGGGCGTGACATCGGCGAGAGCGAATCGGCAGCATCAGCGTGTTGCGCGCGCCTTCGAACTGGTGGCAGAGCAGGAGCGCCGGATAGCCGGGCTTGAGCGGCGCGGTGTCCAGACCGCGCTGGCAATCGACTTGTACGAGGCCATGGTGTGTAGTGTTGCGACGCTGACGCGCTTTGAGCGGATTACCGTAGATCCGCTATTTTCCGCTCCTCGCTGATCTTCTCGCTATAACGAAGAGTACGCGGCCTCTCCAGGGGCCGTGTTCCGAATTGCCATACCGGTCATTCACGCTTTTCGCGGCGAACGCGGGCACGCATTGTGCGCCTGGCGCCGATACGGCGGCGAGGACGCCGCCCGCCAATTGCGGAGGGGAAAGTCATGAGGCCAACGGTGCTAGGCGTGTACGACAGCTACGCGAATGCGTGTTCGGCGCAGCGCGCATTGGGTGAGGCTGGCATAGCGCAAGCCGATATTGCCATCTATTCGATATCGGTCGATGCGCCCCGCGAAAAGGGGCCACGTGTCTACGTTCGGGGCGCTGTCGATATGCACCACCACAAGAAAGTCTTCGACCGGCTCGAACAACTGTTCGCGCGCATCTTCACGAGTGGACAGTATCCACCGGATGCAGAGGATTACAGGGAATTCATCCGACGCGGCGGCACGGTAGTCAGCGCCGATGTTTCCGAATCGCAAGTCGACCGGGCGATTGAAACGATGCTCCGCACCGGTGCCGCGGACATCGAGGAGCGCGCCAACGCGTGGCACGCTGGTTCTGCGAAGGCGCAAGGTCCGGAACACGCAGCGCATCCGGGCAGCGCAATGACCGGCGAACGTGCCAGGCCGCACGAAACCACGCAGGGATGGCAAGGCGACACGCGGGCCGCGTCGGCGTTGCGGCCGACGGCTTCTCCTGGCACCCCTGCAGCAGCGGCGCGCGGATCTGCACCGCCCGTGGAGAAGCAGCCGCACGCAGCGGGCGCGTCTGAAGCCGGGTTCGCGCGCACGAATGCGGATGCCGGCGTCAAGGCGCACACCGCGCAGGCTCCCGACGCCAACGCCGCAGCGTCAAACGCCCAGCGTCCATTGGGGACGGGCTTCATGGGCGATCCGGGTCTCGGCGGCCAGCATGACGACCCACAGCCTTACGACAACGACTTCAGGAAGGACTACGACGCACATTATGCGAACACCGGGGCGTCGTTCGACGAGTATCGCCGTGCCTACTCGCACGGCGCCACGCTCGGACGCGACGAGCGGTATCGCGGGACCGACTGGCAGGGCGTGGAAGCGAATGCGCGCGCGAACTGGGAGTCGCGATATCCGGAAAGCGGATGGGAGCGCTTCAAGACGGCCGTGAGACACGGCTGGGAACGTGTCAGAGGCGGCGGCTAGTTTGGAATTCGAATACCTGTCACCTGAATAACGGCGCGGCTCGATCTGAAAACGTCGGCGGATTTTATGCACGCTACGAGCGCATGGCGTTATGGGCGCCATTGTCGGCGTGACCGGCTCGTCCGTTGCCGCGCTGCTGCTCTCAACTGGCCGGCAGGGCCGCTTAGGCGTTGATCCAGGCGCGCGCCTGTTCCAGCTCGTTGATATGGAACGCCTTGATTTCGGCTTTGGTAAAGAAGCGCGCCAAATGCATCGAGGCGCGAATCCAGGCCGCGTCGGCCACCACCGCGGCGCGGGTGACCTCGCGGGCGACGGAGACGCCGAGCGTCATGTCGGTCCACAGCGCCTTTGGCTCGATACCGCTGAAATGCTCGATGCGTTCGAGCACACGGGTCTTGCCGTTCAGTTCAAGATCGCCACGCATCCGTTCGATAACATCGCGCAGTTCGTGGTCGGTGATTTTGCCTTCGACGGTGATCTCGATGACCGGCGAATCGGCAGTGGTGAGATACTGGATCATGGCTGGCCCCCCTGGGTACGGAGACGCTACACGCTCAGGCGCGGATAAGCCTGGCGTTCGATAGCTTTCTCATGGTACCCCTTTTCGCGTGCCCTATGCTTCCCGCAACAACATGCTGTGCCACGGTGTTCCTTCCATGCCGTTTTGCAAGACGGCCTCAAATATTGGCAGTGCATAAAAAAAGCCGCATACGAGGATGCGGCCGAGGGGTGCACCTAACAGGGGGCTATTCCGTATTCAGGCGCATCGCCAGATTACTCAAGGCGTGTGGCAGTCATCTAGCGGACAAAAATAATGGCGCTTCGTGTCGACACGGCACAACAGCAAAATTAGGGCATCTTGCGGCGCACTGCAGTCTGGGTTAGATCGGCCGCGTCGTCTTTAGTGAAGGTGCTTCACCGGACCCGTCGCTCACCACGGAATCGTCTGATTTTCCCAGCGAGTGAATGTCCCAGACGGACCGTTCGGGCCCAGCAGAATGACGCGCACCGCCTCGCGGGCACCTTCCTCGACGGTTTCCGTGCCCGTATAGCCGTTGAGGTTCGTGCGGGTGTAGCCCGGAGAGACGGCGTTGACCCTGATTCCCTCCGGCTCCAGCTCGATCGCCATGGCAACGGTCAATGCGTTGAGCGCCGTCTTGGACGCCGGGTATACCGGACCGAAGATCGAGCGCCACGGGAACGCAGGGTCCGAGTTCGTCGCGAGCGACCCAACGCCACTCGACACGTTGAGGATGCAAGCGGCCGTCGATTTGCGCAGGAGTGGCAGCATCGCCTGATAAACGGCCAGCACGCCGAACACGTTGGTGTCCCACACCGCGCGCATTTCATCGAGAGAGACATTGCTCGGGCGAGTGGTCTTCGCAAAGTCCTCGACGGACTGGCCGGGTTGCCGGTTCGTGCCCGAAATCGCAGCGTTGTTGACGAGCACGTCGAGCCGGCCGTACTCGTCGCGAATGGGCTGCGCGGCGGCGGCGATCGAAGCCTGATCCGTCACGTCGAGCTGGAGCGCGCGCGCACTCGGCCCGACCTCCCTCGCCGCGGCCTCACCGCGTTCGGGATTGCGCGACCCGACCAGCACCGTGAGGCCATGTGACGCGAGATCTTTCGCGATCTGAAGACCGATTCCCTGATTGGCCCCGGTCACGAGGGCTATGACGTTCTCCTGCATGCCAATCTCCCGGTGTTGATTAGTAGACCTCAGCTGCCCATGCTTCGGCGTCGGCGCCGGCGGGAATGTGCATCGGCGTCGAGGAGTCGGTCGCCGCGCGCCACACGGCCCCGGCGACGTCCTGTGCCCGCGTGAGGGGGGATGCTGTGTCCTCCAGATGCGCGAGGACCTGTTTGACGAGCCCGGCGTAGGCTTCGTTGTCGAAGCCGTGGATGTGGGCACGTGCGTTCTCTCCAAAGCGCGTCTCCAGCGAACGGCCCGGCAGCACGAGCCGCACCCGAACGCCAAACGGTTCGAGTTCCAGCGCCATCGACTCGGTGAACGCGTTCACCGCAGCCTTGCTCGCGCGGTACGCGCCGATCAGGGGCAACGCCTTGAAAGTCACACTCGACGTAACGTTCACGATGACGCCGGCCTTGCGCTCGCGGAACTGGGGCAGCACTGCCTGTGTCACCGCGATCGTGCCGAACGTGTTGGTCTCGAAGACCTCGCGCACTGCCTCGAGCGGAGCGAGCTCAGCCGGGGAAGCAGCGCCGAAGCCCGCATTGTTGACGAGGACGTCGATCGGGCCCGCGGCCATGACGGCCTCGCGTACGCTTTCCGGCTTCGTGACGTCGAGCGCGAGCACGCGCAGGTGTTCTGAAGGCGGCAGCACGTCCTCACGCGGCGTGCGCATGGTGGCGACGACCCGCCAGTCGCGGGCCAGGAAGTAGCGAGCGATCTCGAGCCCGAATCCGGAAGAGCAGCCGGTGATCAGCACGGTTTGCATGAAATCTCCTTTGGCATGGTTTGCGTGTGTCCATACGATAGATCGCGCCGACCGTACTTGCTACAATCAAAGGTCCGAATTTCGTTTGCAGGAGTCCGGCCGTGATCGATCCGTTGGCTGAAGTCGTGACGCTGCTGCAGCCGAGTGCGCGCTACTCCAAACTCGTCCTCGGCGCGGGCCGCTGGCGCATCAGTCGTTCGGGCGCGGGCGACCCTTTCTATTGCGTCATCCTCGATGGCGGGTGCCGCATCACGATCGGCGATCAGGCGCCGCTCGAACTCTTGGCCGGTGACTTCGTCCTGATTCCTGCGTCCTATGGGATCGAGATGAGCAGCCTCGAGCCTCCCCCGCCGGACCTCGAGCCAGTCGTGCCCTTCGCGCTGGGCAACAACGAATTCAGAATCGGCGCGCCGGAGGACTCCATCGACTCCCGCATGGTGGCGGGCCACTGCAGCTTCGGCTCGCCGGATTCAGCCCTGCTGGTTTCGCTGCTGCCACAACTCGTGCATGTTCGCGGCCAGGAACGGCTGGCCACGCTCGTAAAACTCGTGCGCGAGGAATCGAGGGAGCAGCGGCCCGCGCGTGAAGTCGTGCTCTCACGTCTGCTGGAAGTCCTGCTCATCGAAGCACTGCGCTCCACGGCGGGAACCTATGCGCCACCTGGCCTCGTGCGCGGCCTCTCCGACAGCCGCCTCGCGGCTGCGATCCGGGAGATGCACGAGCACCCGACGAAGCCGTGGACGGTCGCCGCGCTCGCGAAGGAGGCCGCGCTCTCGCGTTCGACGTTTTTCGAGCGCTTCAGCCGCGCGGTTGGCGTCGCGCCGATGGAATACCTGCTGACCTGGCGCATGGCGCTCGCGAAGGACCTGTTGCGTCGCGATCACGGCCGTATCGCCGAGATAGCGCAACGTGTCGGCTACAGCTCGGCCAGCACCTTCAGTGTTGCCTTCACGCGGCACGTCGGCCGGCCGCCGACGCAGTACGCGCGTGAGGAGCAGATGATCCCGGATGGCGCATAGGCAGGCGCAAGCGGGTTGCCGGCAGCGCTGGGGGGCGCATTGCGGGCGTCGAGACACCGAGGAAGCCCCCGACTCTTTTCTATTACACGCCATGTAATTGGCGAGGCCGCGGCGCGTCACTACGCTTTGCTTGTCGTGTCATCGCCCCTTGATGCGCGCGTCCAACTCTCAAGGAAAGATAATGGCTAACTTCCCCGTATATACACTCGAATCGGCACCGGAAGGCTCGAAGCTCGCGCTTCGAGGTCTTGCCGAAGCATTCGGCATGGTCCCCAACATTGCCGGCGCAATGGCCGGTTCGCCGAAACTGATCAACGGCCTGACCGGCGTGTTTCAGCAGGTTCACAGCGGCAGCTTCACGGAGGCACAGGTTCAGGCCCTGTTGCTCACGAATGCCGTCGCCAATGGCTGCACCTGGGCCGTCGCCTTCCACACCTTCCTCGCACTCAAGGAAGGGCTCAGCGAAGCCGATGTGCATGCGATTCGCGCCCGTCGTCTGCCGACCGACGAAAAGCTTGCAGCGCTCTCGCATCTCGCGCGCACGTTGATCGACAAACGCGGCCGTCTCGACGATCAGGACGTCGCGTCCTTCACGGCCGCCGGTTTCGCCCCGACTCTGGTGCTCGACGTCATCCTGGTTGTCGCTGCGTCGACCATGACGAACTACGCCGGCAGCGTCGCCAATTCGCCGCTCGAGGAGATGTTCCGGCAATACGCCTGGCAGGCCTAAGCACCATGGGCTGATGCACCCAGCGAGGCTTCTGCGAAGATACCTTGCCTGCAGCCGATGGCCTCGTGACAGGGCGGATTCTGCACGACTGGACGTACCTTGCTGGCCGCAATGCGACCGGCAAGGTACGTCCGCAAGCCCGCTATGAATGTGAACAGGCCTTGGGTACTGCCTGCTGGCGGATGTCTGGTCGTCCGCTAGCGGTCTAGCTGAGACAGCATGGGCGGCAGATAACGTGTGCCCGCAGTCTGATGCCCGGCAAGGAAACCCCGGATGCGATCCAGTTCCGCCAGCGTCAGGCGAACTGAAGCTGCGTTCACGTTTTCTTCAAGGTATTTGCGCCGTTTGGTGCCGGGGATCGGCACCAGATCGTCACCTTGCTCGAGCAGCCAGGCGAGCGCGATCTGGCCCGGTGTCACGGACTTTTCTTCGGCAAGGGTCTTGACGAAATCTGCGAGCTTGACGTTGGTATCGAAGTTGCCGCCCTGTATGCGCGGATCGTTGGCGGCTCGCCAATCGTCGGCCGAAAGGTCCTCCGCGCGCCTGGCGTTGCCGGTCAGGAAGCCCCGGCCGAGCGGACTGTAGGGAACAAAGCCGATACCCAGTTCGCGCAGCGCCGGCAGTACCTTGTCTTCGACGCCGCGCTCAAATAGCGAATACTCGCTTTGCACGGCCGAGACGGGTTGCACGGCATGGGCGCGCCGGATGGTATCGACGCTCGCTTCAGACAAGCCGAAATAGCGAACCTTGCCGGCGGCGATCGCATCCTTGACCGCACCCGCCACGTCCTCGATCGGCACGGCGGGATCTACGCGATGCTGGTAGAGCAGATCGATGTGATCGGTCTGCAATCGGGCCAGCGACGCGTCGATCACCTCCCTGATATGGTCGGGGCGGCTGTCGAGGCCGCGTACCCCGTTGTCGAACCTGAAGCCGAATTTGGTCGCAATCGTCACCGCGTGACGACGCCCTTTTAGCGCGCGTCCGAGCAGTTCCTCGTTGGCGAAAGGACCGTAGATCTCTGCAGTATCGAGGAACGTGCAACCCAGCTCGATCGCCCGGTGAATCGTGGCGATCGACTCTGTGTCATCGGGCGTGCCGTAGGCGTACGACATCCCCATGCACCCCAGCCCGATCTCCGAAACGACGAGTCCTTCACGTCCAAGCTTGCGCGTGTTCAGCATAGTGCCCTCCTGTGATGGCTAGCTATCTACAATGGCACGCGCGACGAATACGTGTTAGCACGATACTCTTGATTCCTTGCACGATTCTTCGGTGCTTGTCTCGAGTGGGCGGCAGCACGCCAGGCGCATTTCCCGCAAACGCATAGTCAGGTTTGCGGCGGCCATCGCACGCCGAACCTTTGCTGACGTACAAGCATGCGTGAGCGCGCCTGACCCGGTTCCTGGCGAGGCCAGTATCAAACCTGCGGCATTACATCGCGTTTTCAGCTTCCCAGCGGCATTTCTGCGCCAGTCCATATAAGATGCATTGAAAATGAATGTATTGGCGAGAGCGATCATGACCGTCTTTCGGATAGAAGAACCCACCCCCGCGGCTCGCGGCGGTTTTGCGCTGTGGGCGCTCGGCTTCCGGCCGTTTTACCTTGGCGGTGCGCTCTTTGGCGGCGCGGCGCTGCTGGCCTGGATGGCCGCGTATGCCGGCCATCCGTTGCCGGGCCTCGGTTCGTACCTGCCGGGCATGTTCTGGCACGCGCACGAGATGATTTTCGGCTTCGGCGCAGCGATCGTGGCGGGTTTTTTGCTGACTGCCGTGCGCGCGTGGACGTCGGTCACGCCGGCGCAGGGCAAGTCGCTGGCGGCGCTATGGCTGCTGTGGCTCGCGGGGCGCATTACCGTTGCCTACGCGCCGTCTGGCGTCGCCGCCGTGGTCGACAGCTTCTTTCTCCCCGCATGCGCGCTTGTCCTGCTGCGCGTGCTCGTCGGCGCAAAAAACAGCCATAACATCTTTTTGCCGGTCGCGCTCGGCATGCTCGCCGCGCTGAACGTGGCGTTCCATGTTTCGATGCTGGCCGGTCGCGCGGACCGGGCGCTGCACAGCGCGTATCTCGCCGTGGGCATGCTGGTGCTTTTCATCACGATCATCGGCGGGCGCATCATTCCGTCCTTCACGGCCAATGCCGTGCCGGGTTACACGGCACAGCGCTGGCATGCGGTCGAGCGCGCGGTGATGCCGCTCAGCGCGCTGGCCTTCGTGCTCGACGCCGCGCTCGGCTCAGGCGTGCTCGTCGCGCTGGCCGCGCTCGTGGCGGCGTGCGCACAAGGCGCGCGGATCTGGGGTTGGCGTTCGTGGCGTGTCGGTAACCGACCGATCCTGACCATACTGCACGTCGCCTATGCGTGGATACCCGTCGGCTTCGGGTTGCTCGCGCTCGCGGCATTGGGGCTCGTCGCGCATACGGTCGCCATCCACGCGTTCACGGTGGGCGCTATCGGCTGCGCGATCATGGCGATGATCACACGCACGGCGCGCGGACATACGGGCCGCAAGCTGGTGGCGGGCGGCTTCGATATCGCCTGCTATGCGCTGCTCGTGATCGCCGCCCTGATTCGCGTGGTGGGACCGTGGCTCGCACCGCAGTGGCTCACGTTGTGGATCGAAGCGTCGGGCGCGTGCTGGGTCGTTGCGTTCGCAGCCTATTGCTATCGCTATGCCGGCTGGCTCATTGCGCCGCGTGTCGATGGTAAGGAGGGCTGATCCATCGGCCTTGCGCACGGCGTATCGCGCGAGTCTGTTGACTGGCGAGGGCTGGACGCGCGTAACGCTTTGGGCCCGCCGGCCGCCAATCAATGCGGTGAGCCGTATCCCTGCACCTTCAACAGATGCTCGCGCATGCAGCGTGCGGCGGTTTCGCCGTCGCGGGCGAGAATCGCATCGACGATAGACTGGTGCTGCTGCGCGAAAGGATGGCGCGTGGCCTGATCCGTGGTTTTTTCACGCTGGGTCGGCTTGACCCGCATGCCGTTGATCACTTCCATGAGAGCAATAATCGCGGGATTGCGCGAGGCCTGTGCGATCAGCAGGTGAAAGCGCTGGTCCCATAGTTGCCACTCCTCATCGTTTTTCGCCGCCGCGTTTCTTTTTGCGCACTTCTCCAGTTCGGCGAGATCCTCGGGCGTGGCCTTGGCGGCGGCAAGACCGGCTAACGCGGGCTCGAACATCAGGCGCATCTCCGCGATGTCGGCCGGGCTCGTGCGCGAGCGCAGGCCGCGCAATGTGGGCGCGAACTTCAGCGGCCGCGCGCCCAGATAAGTGCCGCGTCCCACGCCGCGCCAGATTCGGCCCGACGCCTCCAGCGAGGCAAGCGCCGCGCGCAGTTCACGGCGGCTCACGCCGAGGTCTTCGGCGAGCTTGCGTTCGGGAGGCAACGCGTCGCCGTCTTTCAAGCGGTGTCGTGCGATGTAGGCAAGCAGGGGGTCGAGCGCGGACCTTTCCATGATGAGGTGTGAACCAATATGAATTGGTTCGATTCTAGCAGTCATGCGGCGACGCGCAACCGCGTGGTCTCCAGAGTGAACGAAACGCGGGGGAGTTCGGCGGAATTCCAGGGTTAACACCGGGTGCGGCCAAAAATCTTCCTTCGTAAGCTGAGCGTGAAAGGTCTTTGAACCAATCAAAAATGGTTCGCTCACAAGTCGAACCGCTCGCACAGGGAGTGGAAGATGTCGTTTACAACGCGCCCGGAGCTGATCGGGACCTTCGGGATGGTGGCGTCCACGCATTGGCTCGCCAGCGCGTCGGCGATGGCGGTGCTCGAGAAGGGCGGCAACGCGTTCGACGCGGCGGCGGCGGCCGGCTTCGTGCTGCAGATCGTCGAGCCGCATCTCAACGGCCCGGGCGGCGAGTTGCCCGTCGTGTTCTACAGCGCGCGGGAAGACCGTGTGCGCGTGCTGTGCGGCCAGGGGGTGACGCCGGCGGCCATGACGATCGAGCGCATGCGCGCGCTCGGGCTCGACGTCGTGCCGGGCACCGGCCTGCTGCCCGCCGTGGTGCCCGGCGCGTTTGGCGCATGGATGACGATGCTGCGCGACTACGGGCAACTGCCGCTCGAAGACGTGCTGAGCTACGCGATCGGCTATGCCGAAAACGGTTATCCGGTGCTGCCGCGCATGTGCGCGTCGATTCTCGCGATCAAGGACTTCTTCCTCAGCGAATGGACGACCTCCGCCGAGCAATGGTTGCGCAACGGCGACGCCCCCGCCCCGAACGCGCTGTTCGCCAATCCCGCGATTGCCGCCACGTACCGCCGCATCCTGCGGGAGGCGAGCGCGAACAGCGACCGCGCCGAGCAGTGCGAACTCGCGCGTTCGACGTTCTACCGCGGCTTCGTGGCCGACGCGATCGACCAGTATTTCCGCTCGACCGACGTGCTCGACACGTCCGGTCTTCGCAATCGCGGCCTGCTCAATGCGGACGATCTCGCGCGCTGGGAGCCCACCTATGAGGAAGCGCTCTCGTACGAGTACGCAGGACTGCGCGTGCACAAGACAGGACCGTGGGGCCAGGGGCCGATGTTCCTGCAGCAGCTCGCGCTGCTCAAGGGCTTCGATCTGGGCGCAATGGATCCGTTCGGCGCGGATTTCGTGCACACGGTCATCGAAACGTCGAAGCTCGCGTTTGCCGACCGCGACGTGTTTTATGGCGATCCGCGCTTCGCCGACGTGCCGATGCAGACGCTGCTGAGCGACGCGTACAACGACGCGCGCCGCCGCCTTGTCGATCCGCACAAGGCTTCATTCGAATTCCGCCCCGGGCCGCTTCTCGACAGCGAAGCGCGCGCGGCGCGCATTCTCGCCAGCGCGGGGCGGCAGCAGCAGGGCGGCTTCGGGCAGGGCGAGCCGACGTTCGCGCCGCTGCCCGAATTGCGCGGCGACACCGTTCATCTCGACGTGGTCGACCGCTGGGGCAACATGGTGTCGGCCACGCCGTCGGGCGGGTGGCTGCAGGCGTCGCCGGCGGTGCCTGGGCTCGGTTTCAACGTCACCACGCGCGCGCAGATGTTCTGGATGGAAGAGGGCTTGCCATCGTCGCTCGGGCCGGGCCGGAGACCACGCACGACGCTCTCGCCCACGCTCGTCACGCGCGAGGGCAAGCCTTATGCTGCGTTCGGCACGCCGGGCGGCGACCAGCAGGATCAATGGTCGATGCAGTTGTTCCTGCGGCACGTGCATGCTGGCATGAACCTGCAGGCCGCCGTGGACGCCCCCTCGTTCCAGACCGCGCACTTTCCTGGCTCGTTTTATCCGCGCTCGATGCAGCTCGGCAAGATGTCGGCCGAGTCGCGCTTTCCCGAAGCCACGCTCGCGCAATTGCGCTCGCGCGGCCACGACCTCGCTGTGGCCGAGCCCTGGGGGCTCGGGCGCGTGTGCGCCGTGGGCGTGCGCAACGGACTGATGCGCGGCGCGGCCACGCCGCGCCAGATGCAGGCCTATGCGATAGGCCGCTGAACACGCGCCACGCTCAACTGGAACCGACCCAACCATGTCCACCGTCGCCGCCCGACTCGAAAGATTGCCGCTCGCGGGCTTCCATCGCAAACTGCTGCTGATCGGCGGCCTCGGCTATATGTTCGACGGGCTGGACTCTTCGTCGCTCGCCTTTTTGCTGCCCGTCGTGAGCAGGCTGTGGCATCTGACGAGTGCCGAAACGGGACTCGTCGCCAGCAGCACGTATATCGGTTATTTTTTCGGCGCATTTCTCTCGGGGGTGCTGGCCGATGTGATTGGCCGCCGCCGCATCATGATGAGCGCGCTGGCAATCTATTGCGCGGCTTCCATGGCGAGCGCCACGGCGCATGACTGGCACACGTTTTTCGCGCTGCGCATACTTGCGGGCTTCGGTTCGGGCGCGGAAACGGTCGTCATCGCACCGTTCCTCGCGGAATTCGTGCCGCGGCGCTATCGCGGGATGTTCTGCGGCGCGCTGGTCGGCTTCATGTCGTTCGGATATCTAAGTTCATCGATTCTTGGCTATACCGTCGTGCGCAATTTCGCGGACGGCTGGCGCTATCTCGCCGTGCTGACCTCGCTGCCGGTAGTGATGCTGCTCTGGTGGCGCAGGACGCTGCCCGAGTCGCCGCGCTGGCTCGAAAGCCGCGGACGCTCCGCCGAAGCCGACAGCATCGTGCGGGCGATCGAGTCGCGCTACGAGCAAGAAGGCATTGCGCTCGCGCCGCCGGGCTCGGTCGACGCGATTCCCGCCGCGGCGCAGGGCAGCGGCGGCGCGCTGCAGAACGTGCTGACGCTGTTTTCGCGCCGGCTCGCCGGCACGACCGCTGTGAGCTGGTTGATGTGGTTCTCCGTGGCCTTCGCGTACTACTCGTTCTTCTCGTGGATTCCGAGCTTGCTCGTCAAGGAAGGCCTGACGCTCACGAAGAGCTTCGGCTATTCGATTGCCATCTACGGCGCACAGATTCCCGGCTATTTCTCGGCGGCCTGGCTCAATGAGCAGATCGGCCGCAAGGGCGTCGTGGCCTCGTATATGACGCTAGGGGGGCTCGCCGCGATTGCGCTGGCTTTCTCGCACACGGGCATGCAGATCACGGCGGCGGGCGTGTGTCTCTCGTTCTTCATGAATGGCGCTTTTGCGGGCGTCTATGCCTATACGCCCGAGGTTTTCCCTACGGCCGTACGCACGACGGGTACGGGATCGTCGTCTTCGTTCGGTCGTATCGGCTCGGTGAGCGCCCCTATTCTGGTCGGTCTCGTGTACCCGGCGTTCGGCTTTTTCGGCGTGTTCGCCATGACGACCGCCGTGCTGCTGGCGGGCGCTTGCGTCGTGTTCTTCCTCGGCATCGAAACGCGCAATCGCTCGCTTGAAGATATCGAGGCGAGTGGCGCGCAGGCGGACTTCGATGCGCGCAAGCCGCTCGCTCGCGACGGGCTACGCGGCTGAGCACGTCCCATTCTCACTTTCGTACGCCCCATGCAGACGCCCCTTTCCCTCGCGAACGAACCCTACACGCTGCAACGCGAAATTTCCGTTCTCACGCGCCTTTCGCGCGTCATTCGCCGGCCGGGGCAACCGGACGCGATTTTCCGTGAAGTGTGTGCCGTCGCCGCCGAAGCCATCGGCTTTCGCCTCTTCACGATCATGGCCTATGACGCCGGGAGAGAGGAAGTGGAGCGCGTATTCTCGAACATGCCCGACGTCTACCCGCCGGGCGGACGCAAGCGCAAGAGCGGCACGCCCTGGGCGCAGCGCATTCTTGCGGATCTCGAACCGTTTCGCGCTACAACGCCGGAGGGTCTGCGCGAAGCCTTCGACGATCACGCGGTGATGACGGCGATGGGACTCGGCTCGATTCTGAACATACCAGTGGCCTATAACGGCCGTTGTGTCGGGACGATGAACCTTACGCACGTAGAGGGCTGGTACGCCGCGCGACACGAGGCAACCGGCCTGCTGCTCGGCGCGTTTCTCGCGCCTGCGCTCCTTGCGCACGGCGTGTCTTGCGCAGCCCATTCAAGCCCTTGATCGCAGGACCCGTGTTGATGAAGACAACGACATCTGCGGGGAATGCCAATCGCTGGCTGCTCGTCTTCGCGCTCGGCTATCTCGCGCTGCTGGTCGACGGTGCGGACGTCATGATGTACGGCCTCACGCTCTCGCGTATCAAGAGCGAATTCGGCTTGACCAATGTCGAGGCGGGCGCACTCGGCAGCCTGACGCTGCTCGGCATGGCGATTGGCGGAATTCTGGGCGGCTGGGCGAGCGACTCGTTCGGGCGCGTGCGCGTGGTGGTCTGGGCGATGGTGCTGTTCTCGGTGGGCGCGGGTCTCCTCGGTCTCACGCACAGCTTCGTCGAATTCGCGGTCGTGCGCTTCATCAGTTCGATGGGCATTGGCTGCATGGTGCTGGTGAGCACGCTCGTGGCCGAATACGTGCCCATGGCGCGGCGCTCGCTGATACTCGGCATGCTGCAAACGGCGATTTCCGCGGGCTATATCACGGTGATCGCGCTCAGCACCTGGATCCTGCCGCACTACGGCTGGCGCATGCTGTTTTATGTGGCGGCGGCGCCCGTGCTGCTCGCGGTGGCGATTCACTTCTTCGTGCCCGAGCCGCCGAGCTGGCGCATGAGCGAGGCCGCGGTTCGCCCGCGCGGCCGCCGCTGGCGCGACAACCGCTACGCATTGATATTCGCGGACCGCGAGGCACGCCGGATGTTCATCTTCTGGTCGCTCGCTTCCGTATTTGCGCTTTCGGGGTTCTACGGCCTGAACAACTGGTTGCCCACGTATCTGGAAAGCGAATTGCACATCAAGTTCAGCTCGATGACGGGGTACATGACCGCGACCTGGGTCGTGGCGTTCATCGGCAAGATCGTGGCGGGCTGGCTGGGCGACCGCTGGAGCCGGCGCGGCGTATATGTGCTGGGCTGCATCGGTGCGGCAGTCTTTCTTCCCGTGATCGTGCTGTTGCATACCCGCGGGAACATTGCGTGGCTGATGCTCGTGTTCGGCTTTCTCTATGGCGTGCCGCTGGGCACGATCGGCACGTTCATGTCGGAGAGCTTCGCAACGCGAATTCGCGGCACGGCGGTGGGCGGTTCGTATAACGTGGGACGCTTTTGCTCGGGCGCGGCGCCGGTGGTGATCGGCTACATCGCTACGCAGTTTTCGATCGGCATGGGCTTTCTGGTGGTTGGCGCGGTGTTTTTCCTGAGCGGTGTGACGGCGCTGTTCATTCCGGACCGCCTGCACGATACGAGCGAAGGCGATCCGGCGCAGGCGAGCGGGGAGGCGCGGCAGGGGAGTTTGACGACGGCGCCAGGCAGGGGGTGACGCGTAGCGGGGCGGGTGGTCCCAAACCGGACTCCGCTGCGAGTTTTTCTTCTGGTCGTTGAAACAAGGGCCTGCGCTGTGGTTCAGTGCGCCGCGCAAGTCACGGGCACCTCACGCTTGCGCCATCTCGAGAAGCTTCGCCACGGTATTCATGTTGCGCGCCGTTCCGGCCTTCGCCGCAGCGATCTTGAGCTTCGAGCGCCCGATACCGTCCTTGTAGAACACATAGATTTCGCGCTCGCCCAGGCGGAATTCTTCCGCCTGTTGGCCGCTCACGTTGTCGAATGCGTCCGCGGGCGGCGGCGTGTCGAGAAAGATGGCGACAGTGCGATCAGGCGCGGCTGCGGGAAACGGGTTGCCCTGGAGCACAGCGGCCAGTTCCGCGGCTGTGCGCACCACCACGCCAACGGGTTTGCCGGCATAAGTCTCCAGGCTCTGCTCGAGCTTCTTTTTCACCGATGCCTCGGCCAGCCGGCTCTCGAAGACCACGTTGCCGCTCGCGATATAGGTGCGCACTTGCGTGAACCCGAGCGCTTCGCACATGCCGCGAAGTTCGGGCATGGGGAGCTTGCCGGTTCCGCCGACATTCACGGCGCGTAGCAGGGCGATATAGACGGGCATCGGTTCGTTCCGGGAAGTCGCGAGTTAGTCAGGGCGCGGCAAGTCGGTTACGGCGAGGCCTTCGCTTGCCACGATGGCGGGGCGCCTGCGTGCGCTGATCGTCACGAATACCGCCATCAGCACCATGAACGCGGCGAGCAGCAAGGCGCTGTTGACGAGCACGTGTGCATAGCCGAGCTGTGCGACGTCGATGAACGGATAGGGGTAGAAGTCGGTCTCGCTGCCGCGCCAGAAGGTGACGGCAAGGTAGCCCAGCGGATAGACGAGCCAGGCGAGGCGATCGCGAGCACTCAGGCTGAAGCGCGGGACAAATAGCAGCCAATACGCCGCGCATAGCAGCGGGATCAGGCTGTGAAGGCTCTCGTTGAGCAGCGCACGATAACCGTGCGGCGTCCAGAGATGCCGCAGCAGCAGGTTATAAGCAATGCCAACGAACACCATGTACACCGTGACAGCACTCACCGCACCCGGAGCGCGGAGCAAGCGTGCAGGCCACGCGCGCGCATGCAGCGCAACGCAGGTGAAGGTGAGCGCGACGAGCAATACCGTGAGATTGGTGAGGTAGGCCGAAAGCCTGCCGATGGCCTCGAACGTGTCGAAGCCGCGCAGCACCATGCGCTGGATCGTAATGTCGGTTTGCGCGGCGAGCGCCCCCCACGCGAGCAGCGCGATGGCACCCGCCAGCGCGGTGGCGTAGGGGCCTGGAGGCTGCGCTGTGGCGGCAAGCGGCACGGCAGCCGCGCGTGCGGGTAGCGGTTGTTCGGGCATACAGCGATGGTAGCGCACAAAGATCATGCGCGCCTGAAGCCGCTTCTCCCCGGCGGCGGCCTATTTGACGTTGGCGCGCGCCGAAGCCGAAACGAGATACAGGCGCACGAGATCGCGCAGTTCGGCCATCAGCACGGCGCGCGCCGACGGCTCTTCGTTGGCGATGCTGGCGACGCCCTTGAGCATGGGGATCAGTACGATCGCCATGATTTTTGCCCTGGCCGGCTTGAGATGCGCTATCGCGCGGCTCAGGATGTCGGCAACGCCGCCGCGCATCGCTTCGCGAAAGCGCTTGCGATGGTCGTCGCTGCCGCTGCGGGCGTCGGCGAGTGCAACGGCAAAGCTGCGCTGCGATTGCAGCAGCAGCACGAAATCGACTGGCGCGTCGGCTACGGCCTCGAGCGTCATCTCCGGTACCTGCTGCTACAGTTCGGCGAGTCCGTTCTTTGCCTGCTGTGCGTAACGCAGCAACAGCGCTTCGGCCAGCGCCTCCTTGGTCGGAAAGAAGCGGTACAGCGAGCCGATCGCCGTCGACGAACGCGCCGCAATTTCGGTCATGGTGGCGGCGTCGTAACCCTTCTCCGTGAAAACGGCGACAGCGGCATCCATGATCGCGGCCACGCGCCGGCGGTCCCTTTCGCGTTTGGGCTCGGTGGGGCGCGCGGTTTGCGCAACAGGCGTGGGGGACTTCATGGCGATATTACGGTTGCCTTTCCTGTTTGCACTTTCGAGGTTACGACATGCCGTACGTGTGGCTCTTCTTCGCTGGGGCGTTCTTTTGCAATGCGATCCCGCATCTGGTTTCCGGCCTGCAGGGGCTGACTTTTCCCACGCCGTTCGCACGTCCGCGAGGGCGGGGCGACTCGTCGCCCATCGTGAACGTGGTTTGTGGCTTCGTGAATATCGCAGTCGCGATTGCGCTGGGCACGGATCGTATTCAGTGGCCAGCAACGCTCGAGGACGTCGCGGCGCTGCTGGCGGGAGGGCTCGTCATGGGTCTTTTTCTTGCGTTCCATTTCGGCGCGGTTCAGCGGGACAAGCACACCGATTGGGGCCAAAGCAAGCCTGCGGCAAAATCGTGAAAAAAACAGTTGCACAGTTTAGGGGAAAACCCTATACTTCACCCGTCTCCTCCATGTCTCTTCTGATATGGATTCAGCCCGCTCTCTCAGCGGGCTTTTTCTTTTCTGGCGCCGATTTGCGCGAGCCGCCAGCCATGCTCCCGTCATTCCTTTACGAACACAAAGTCGCATTTGCGTGCGGTCGTGCGTGAGCCGCTGCCTGAAGACGCGTCGAACTGCGCGCTGACTTCATACGAATAGGTCGATCGAGTGTTGGCGTGAGGCGATGCGTCGCTCAGACCCTGGGCGACGAGCGTGGCAGACCCATCGGGTTCGAGCTTGCCGTCCAGCATGAGCCAGCCGCCCGCGTCTCGTTCGCCATGCTCGCCGTGCAGGATGTTTTGCTGGATTTCGGCTGGGAACTGATATCGGTAGCCTGATGTACCGGTGGCGCCCTTGGGGCACGTGAGCGTCACGTTCCAGTCGCCGTCGAAGGTGCCGGCGCCGTGAGTCGCGGATATTCCGGCAGCAAAGCCGGCGCAGACAGCGATGCAGCGCGCGGCCAACGTTAATTTACCTACCCGCATTGCGGCTCCCGGTGTCGAGTCATCTGGCACTATTGTGGCCGCAATTGGCGTGCCGGTATGGGCGCCGTCGCACAGTGTGTTTCGCAGCACCAGGCGGTGGTGCAGCCTTTTGGCCACCTGCCTGTGGCGCAATTTCGCAACTAACTGTCAAGCCCGGCCACCATCCTCGAATTTGGCCCGCGCGAGCGCAGAAAAGTCCCGCCCATGATCTGAATAACAACGGCCTCCAAGGCATGCGGCTCGTAAGCCCGAATGCGCCGTGCCTGGTCTTTTCAGACGACGACGGGCCGGCGGCTGCCCTCATCGCCGGGCGAGATTGCGTCTGAGCGCCGCGCAGCCCGCATCCGTGAGCGGCTCGACCATCTGGATCCGCTCGTCGGGCTTGAAGTCGCTGATCCAGACCACGCGGCAGTGCCGGGGCGAATCGGTTGAATCCGGCATCACCTGAAACGTCGCGTGATGATGCTCGAAACGTCCGCCGCCCACGGTGTAGGCGAGGCGCATGTGCGTGTCGTCGACGCCGATCACCCGTTCCTCGATAACGGTGCCGTCGGCGAACGTCACCCATCGAATGTCGTTTTCCATGCGCGCGCCGGTCAGCACGCCGGCGAACACGCGGTCGACGTTGGCGGGATCGCGCAGCGCGGCCCAGACGTCTTGCGCTGCGGCTTCAACGGGGATCTCCCGGTACACGGTAGCCATCGCACTTGCCTCCTTCGTGATGTGTGACGAGTGCAGCGTGCGCGCGCAACGCGCGGCGATCCAGGGAAATCTTGACGTCGTTTGCGACGGCAGCGTCTGCGACCCGTGCCCCTCAATGCGCGTGCCGATGGTGCACGTCGGGGTAGTGCGCGTGGCTATGCGTGATCGGCGCGTGACGGTGCGCATGCGTGTGCGGCTCCGAGCCGTCCCACGCGAATTCGTGCTCGTGCTGATGGTGTTCGTCGTGCCGGTGCGCGTGGGTGTGTTCGAGCGGCTCATGCGTGTGCGTGTGGTCATGCCGCTCGCGCACGTGCAGCCAGACGCCGAACGCCATCAGCGCGAGCGCGAGCCAGAAAGCGAGCGCCGGGCGCTCCGGCCACAGCAGCAGGGAAAGCGCCACGCCGAAGAGCGGCGCCACGGAGAAGTAGGCCCCGGTGCGCGCCGTGCCGAGATGGCGCAGCGAGATGACGAAGAGCACGAGGCTCACGCCGTAACCCGCGAAGCCCACGGCCATGGCCCCGCTGACCGCCTGCCAGGCGGGCCAGTGCGCGCCGGCGGCAAGAGCGATGCCGATATTCACCGGGCCGGCCACGAGCCCCTTGGTGCAGGCTACGACCATTGCGTCGTTGGTCGAGACCTTGCGTGTGAGATTGTTGTCGATGGCCCAGCACAGGCATGCGAGCGCGACGAGCAGCGCGCCGGGCGCGATGCCGGACACCGCGCCGGCATGTGCGCCTGGCCACGAGAGCAGCACGCCGCCCGCCACGATCGCCAGCATGCCTAGCGCGATTTGCGCATCGAAGTTTTCGCGAAAGCAGACCCAGGCAATGAGCGCTGTCAGCACGCCTTCGAGGTTCAGCAGCAGTGCGCTTGTGGCGGCGGGCGTGGTGTTCAGACCGAGCATGAGCAGGGCGGGCGCCGCCACGCCGCCCGCGGCGATCGCCCCGGCAAGCCATGGCAGTTCGGCGAGGCGCCGCGGGTCGTGTGCGCTTTCTTGTGCGGCGGCAGGGTTGCGGCGGCGCGCCGGGAGGCGGCGTAACACCAGTACGGCCGCGAGCCCCATGCCGCTGCCGAGATAGAAAAGGCCGGCGAGCATGAACGGCGACACGCTGCCGAGCAGCGCCTTGGCCAGCGGTGTGGTGATGCCGAAGAGGGCAGCCGCGAGCAGCGCCGTGAAGATGGTATGCCGATGGGACTTCATCGCAGGCTCGATGTGCAAAGAGGGCTAAAAAAGCGTAGAAGAACCACGGCGGGCACGCAAGCGGGCCGCGCGCCGGCCATGGTCCGGGAACCATAAATCTTTAACTTGGGGTGGGAAATACCGTAAAAAGCTTTGTCGCTATGGCAACGGGGAATGTTGTGTCTGCCATCCCTCCGGCAGAGTTCGATTATGCGCCTGACCGCGTTTGCTGCGTGGGTGGGAAGCCGGGGCGCAATCAGCAGGCAAAACGACGCGCACAGCCCATTCCGAACGGCCGATCGATGGGCAAAGCGGCAATGCGAATGCATGGTAGCCGGTGTTGGCGAGAGACAGCTCACGGCCGTGATGGAATGGACACCGCCCTATCTTCGGGGACGTGGGCATGATTGAGGGCCTCCTGAACCGAACGGCATCACTGTGCCAAAGTGGAGTTGCGACACAACCACTTGAGGAACGGAGGCCCGCAATGCTTGCAGTGTCGCGGCGTATGATCGCCAATGCCGGTTATCGGGTCTGGTCGCGATTCACGAGACGCTTGACGTGCATGCGGCCCGGCGGCTCGAAATGCGTTCCGAAACACACCAGCCCGGCCTTTCTGAGATGGCAGATCATGATGAAGCTCACGAGCAGGCCTGGATCCGGTTTGTCGTCAATCTCGATCTCGACCGCACGCAGGCGCGGCTCGAATTTGAGCAGCGTGCTCTCCATCTGGCCGCGCAGATCGTGAACGGAAGCGGGTAGATTCCGGTATATCCCGGTGAGGTCGGGCAGCCCATAGTCCGGGACGTGCTTGAGCGCGCCTGCGCGCGTGTTGAGGATGCGCCGGATGTTGGCCTGAACGCTCAGGATTTCCAGTGTCCTGTCGTCGTGGTTCCCGAGCGGCTCACCGTCAATCTGGCCGAGCAGCATGTCGTAAAGGGAGGGTCCTGCGGGCATGTCGATCCCTCCTTCAGTCAACCGACAACTCAAGAGCCGGTACTTCCGCACCAGTGTCACCCCGTTCGATAAAGTCGATTGTGAGATTGCCGTCAGGCGAGCTGGACAAGGCGATCTTTTCGGGCGCAGCACCGCTTGCCATGCGTGTGAGCAGCTCACGCGAGACCGCGGGAAGGATGCGCTGGTTGAGGAACGCGTCCACATTGCGCGCGCCGGATTCGCGCGCGAGGCACAGTTCGGCCATCGCCCCGATGAGTGATTCGTCGCAGACCAGTTCGACGTCGTGCTGCCGGCGCAGGCGCTCAGTGACCTTTCCGAGCTTCAGGCGCACGATGTCAGCGAGAGCGGCCACGTCGAGCGGCCGGTACACCAGCGTCTGGAAACGCGCGAGGAGAGCGGGCTGGAAATGCGCCACGAGTTGCGGATGGATCGCCTCGAGGAGTGCTGCCTGCGCGATCGTCGCGTTGTCCGTCGTGGCGTCGTCGATCTGGGCACTGCCGAGATTGGACGTCATCAGGATCACGCAGTTGCGGAAGTCGATCTCACGACCTTCGCCATCGCGCATCGCGCCCCGATCGAACACCTGGTAAAAGATATCCAGTACATCGCGATGGGCCTTTTCGATCTCATCGAGCAGGATGACGCTGTACGGGCGCTGACGCACCGCCTCGGTCAGGATGCCGCCGCGACCGTAGCCAACGTAACCCGGCGGAGAACCCTTGAGTTGCGACACCGTGTGCGACTCCTGATACTCCGACATGTTGATCGTGGTGAGTGCCGCCTCGCCTCCGAAGAGCTGATCGGCCAGCGCCAGTGCGGTCTCTGTTTTCCCGACGCCGGAGGGGCCCGCGAGCAGGAATACGCCGAGCGGCGCGTGCTCGTTCTTCAGCCCTGCCTTCGCGGTGCGCAGGCTTTCCGCGAGTATGGAGAGCGCGTCGTCCTGCGCGACCACGCGCTTCGCGAGCTGTGCCTCGAGGGTGAGCAGGCCCTGCAGTTCGTCTTCGAGGAGGTTGCCCACCGGCACGCCAGTCCATTCAGCGACCACGCGCGCGATCGCCTGGGCGTCCACATCCGCAAAGATCAGGGGCGTCTTGCCCTGTGCGTGCGCGAGCGCTTCACGTGTCCTCGCCAGTGCGGTCTCATTGCCGGCCGCGTTGACCGTCGAGGCAACGCGTTGTTCGAGCAGGGCGTGGACGAGGCCGAGTTCCTGTCCGTATCGGTGCTGCAGTGTCTCCATCTTCGCCTGCGCGCCGGTGAGCGCGGTATCGAGCGCGGCACGACGCGCCTGTACGCCTTCGATGCCGGCGCGGGCGTCGTCTTCAACCGTCGTGAGTTCCAGTTCAATCGCCGAGACTGCGGCGCGAGCGCGCTGCAGTTCCGCTGGAGGGGATTCGAGGCCCATGCGCACGCGCGCGGCTGCCGTGTCGATCAGGTCGACGGCCTTGTCGGGTAGTTGTCGCGCGGGAATGTAGCGGCGCGAGAGCTTCACCGCCGCGACCAGTGCCTCGTCACGGATGTGGACGTTGTGGTACTTCGCGTAGCGGTCCTTGAGTCCTCGCAGCATCAGGCATGCCGCATCGTCGTCAGGCTCGTCAACCTTGATGATCTGGAAACGGCGCTCGAGCGCGGCATCGCGCTCGAAGTATTCCTTGTATTCCGACCATGTGGTGGCCGCGATCGTGCGCAGCTCGCCCCGCGCCAGTGCCGGCTTGAGCAGGTTGGCCGCATCGGCGCCGCCGGGGGCGTTGCCCGCGCCGATCAGGGTATGCGCCTCGTCGATAAAGAGCAGCACCGGTTCCGGCGATGCCTGGACTTCATCGATCACATTCTTCAGGCGCTGTTCGAATTCGCCCTTCACTCCGGCACCCGCCTGCAGGAGGCCCAGGTCGAGCGTGAGGATGCGTACGTCGCGGATCACCTTCGGCACCGCGCCTTCGGCCACGCGAAGCGCCAGGCCTTCCACGAGCGCGGTCTTGCCGACGCCCGGTTCGCCCACGAGGATCGGGTTGTTCTTGCGTCGGCGTGCAAGCACGTCGACCATCTGCTGAATTTCGCGCTCGCGTCCGAACACCGGGTCAATCTCGCCTTCACGTGCCCTGGCCGTGATGTCGATCGCGAAACGGGCGAGCGCTTCGACTTCCACATTCCGCTTGACTGCCTGTGTCGTTTTCCCTTCTGGCGTGCCTTCGGCGGCAGCGGTTCCCGTTGCGGCGGCTATTCGTTCTGGCTGCGCTTCCGGTTCTTCCTGCTGGTTTTCGCACGTTCGCTGCCCGAGGCGTGGCAGCAGGCGTTCGATCTGCGCCGTACTGAGCGACAGCAACTGCCACGCGTGGGTCGCACGCAGGACGTGCGGCGCCTCAACGATGGCCTGCAGGACGTTACCCGAACGGACGGCAGGATGATCCGTTGTGTCGCGGGTCGACGCATGAAACCACGCATCCTGGAGGACGACGGCGAGTTGTGGCGAGAGGCTGGGTCGCCCGCGCAGGTTACGGGGCGTGTGCTCGACCGCCTTGAGTAGCGCATCCCACACGGTATCGATGTTCAGATCATAGTGGTTCATGATGGCCGGGATATCGCCGTCCCCCGCCTCGATCAGCTTGAGCAGCCAGTGCTCGACCGTAATCTCGTCCGCGAGTCGTGTCTGGCACAGGCTTGCGGCCGCCTCGAGCGCGTTCGCACAGTGTGGATTGAGCCGCTGCAGAAGCTGGCTGGCGTCGCGAGAAGAGAGAGGGCGGTCGTTGCGCACGGTCATGGTCGGGCTGTTCGCATGTCTGAAGCGGGGGCAGGTGCGCTGGGAGCGACCCGCCCCTCGAAAGAGAAAAGGCCAGCCCGAGCAGGCAGACTGGCAAAGGAAGGCCTGAGATTCCGGGAGAAAAACCACACCGGGGAAGGCGCGGCCGGTATTCAAACCACGGGTAATCAGGAACGCTCGTTCCAGGTGTCCTTGTGGATGATGTTGCCGTCCTTGTACGACCAGGTGATCGTCTCGTAGCGCATCTCGATTTCCTCGAGGTGATTGTGCTTCTCGTAGTCCGGGTTCTTGATATCGAGCATCTTCGGACGCACGGCAACGATCTTCACGTTGTCGAGCCTCGTGTTGAAATATTCCTTTTCCTTGCCTGCGTCGTCGATCTTGTACCACTTGATCTCCGCCGACTTCAGCGTCTGGCCGCTCGTCACCGCCTTGTAAAGATACGGCGTCGATGCGTCCGTTTCCTTGACCAGCGTGATCGATTTGTGCACACGGGTCCCCGTGAGCTTGCCGGTGTTGCCATCGGTCGGAATATGCACACCGTGCTCGAATGCGGTGATTTCGACGCTGCCTTCGCGGCCCTGGACCGTCACCGAGCCCTTGATGTCGGCGCCGCCGTCGTCCTTGAGCCACATGTATGCCGGAATTGCCATTGCTTCACTCCCTTTTACTTACTGCAACAGTCGCCCGGAGCCAGCCCCGAGCCTTGAATTCCCGAAGCGGTTGCTCCGGGGGCGAAAATTTCCCTGCATCAACCATGGGGGGCGTCGGGCACCAGCGTGATCTCCACACGCCGGTTTTTCGCGCGACCCGCATCGGTGTCGTTCGCCTTAATCGGACGCGTGTCGCCGTAACCCTGGATGGCGAACTGTGTGGCCGGAATGCCGGAGACCTCGATCAGCCAGTCGCGCACGGCCTCCGCACGCGCCGTCGATAGCTTCAGGTTGCTGTCCGGACTGCCCACGTTGTCGGTGTAGCCGGCGACGAGAATGCGTTTGTCCGGATGTGCCTTGATCATCTCGAGTGCGTCGACCATTACGCGCGTCGAGCCATCCTTCAGTTGTGCCTTGCCGCTGTCGAACAACGACATGCTGTTGAGGGTGACCACGGCCGGAGGCGGCGGAGGGGCCACGTACGAAGCGATCGCATTGTTGAGCGCCGGGATGGCTTTTGCGCCGCGATACATGCCGAACGACAGACGCAGTGGAATACCAACCCGTCCGTAACGCTCGAGTTCATCCCGGTCGGCCACTAGCGCCTGCAGTGCATCACGTCGCGCGGCGTCATGCGCGGTCGGGATCATCGAATAGCGGCCGAGATCCGCACCAACACGCGTGAGCAGTGTCTGGTTGTTCCTGCCGGAATAGAAACACGCGAACGCGGCCGCGCAGGCAAGCAACGCAATTGCGTGGGCAACGGCAGCCAGACGGGGCGACATCCAGCGCCGCTGCGGCATGGCCGCGATGAGTGCCTGGGGCAGCGGCCAGGGCGAGGGTGATGCCTGGGCCGCAGCGCGCAGAACGTGGGTCTGCATTTGCGCATCGCGCGCCCACGGATTGCCGGGTCCGCTTCCGGGTCCGCAATCGATCCAGCCGGCACCAAACAGTGCCCACGGCGTGGCGGGCTGCTGCCGGTCCGTGAGCGCATGGATCACGACCCGCTGCGTCCAGCCAGCAATCGATGCAAGGGCCGCCGCGCGCGCCGCCGCGACGCGAGCCACGCGCCTGTCCGCCGCTAGCTGTACCTCGCTCTCGGCCGCGCGGATCATGGACTCGAAACGCTGCGCATCGACCATGCGCCTGACCGAAGAGACGCCGTACCATCGCAGTGTCGCGAGGTCTGCCGGCGCAGTCGTCAGCCGCTGGTAGACCGCGACATATCCTGGAAGCGCACCTGAGCCGAGTATGCGGGCGGCGTCCGCGACAGCCTGGCGTATGACACGCAGTGACTGCGTCAGCATGTCGGCATCCGTGTACCTGGCCGGCGCCACTGACAGCAGGACCCCATCCGGGGCACGGCCATCGCGCCATTGCCTGACGGCAACAGCAAGCTGCGGCAAGTCCCGCGGCCGGTCGACCCGCAGCCAGATTGCGCCGTCGCCAACATGCACAAAGCGTTCCCCGTCGTGCCGGTCGAACAGCGCGGACAGATCGTCGCCCGTGACCAGCACGAGCGGCATGCGTGTGCGCAGCCTGACCGGAATATCCGCAGTGGCTTCGCCGAGCGCGGCCAGCACCTGGGCGCCCTGGCTGCGCGCACGCCAGAGCATCCGGGTGCGCGTGTAGATGAGCAGCACGGCTGCAAGCACAATCACACCCGTGAGCATCCACGCCACACCCCGTCCAGGCTGCGCCACGAGCCAGATCACCGCGAGAGCCAACACACACGCCAGCACAACCATCAAGCGCAACGGATAGCCCAGAACATGGTCCGATGATCGGCCGGAAGCCGTTGCCCGATTTGGTGCTGGATTCAGCATAGGTAGATCGGGTTTCACGGGCGACTGGCCTTGGCGGTCGTGATGTGCGCAAGCTGCGCATCGAGCGCCACGTTCCACACTCCCCACACTGCCACTGCAGCAATACAGGCGAGTCCTGCAATGGCCCACGGCGACAGCCGGTAGAACCAGTCGGACAAGCGCCGTCCCGCATGGTCTGCAATAAATGGCTGATCAACGGCGGGACGAAGCTTCTCCAGACGAGCATTCAGCGCAGCAACCAGTTCGGCGCGCTTCGCGTCGCCATCACGGGCGTAGCGGCCCATGAACCCCATGCCGAGGATGGCCGAATAGCACTCGAGAAGGTCGACACTAGGCGACGCTTCGCGCAGACGCGCCTCAATGCAATCGATGACGCGTTCGCCCGCATCGTGCAGCTTGAATTGTTCAACCTGCAGCGGTTTCAGCCCCCATCCGGAACGGGCTTCTTCACCCAGCTCGCGCAGCGCGGTTTCATCAAGCAGTCCACACTGGGCAAGCATCGCCTCCCGCCGCACGTCCTCGGAGTAACCCCGGCGCGTGAGCGCGTCCGAGAAATTTCTCATGAGTTGCCTGCAACGGTCGCGAAACGCCGTAGTGTCCGCCACCGATCCGCCCGGCGCGAGTGAAGTGACCTGCAGCGCTGTATCCCGCAGCAGATCGCGTATTCCGCCACTGCTGACGTGGTCAGTGGCCGGCGCCAAACCCATCAGGGCCGTCTCATTGCGACTGGAAGTGAGGATCGTCATGAGCGCAGCACCGCATAGAGTTCGAGGGTCGCGTCGGGTACGGAAGCAGGGAGGTAGACCTGACAGGCCCGCGCCGCGAGCATCTTCGCGTGCGCGGTACTCGTGGAGTCAAGTGCGAAGTACTGGTTGTCCAGTCGCACCGGAATGGCGGCCGGCACCCGTTGCACGGCCTTGAGCGGAATGCCCAGCAGCGCCGAATTGATGATGTGCGCGACATCGTCCGGCGAGCCGATCTTGCATAGTCGCGGAAACTGTTCGACGAGTTCAAACGCCGGCATAGGCGCATTGACCGAGAGGTACCAGTCCGCAGTCCCGTCGATCAGGCGCTCGTCAAGGAACCGGCCCGACCATGTCGTCGGGCCATTGCGCGTGAGACCGATCGACACCACTCGCGAAGGAATGATCGCATCCAGCAGCTCGCGGATCATCGACTCGAGCTTCCCGAACACCTCGTCAGCCCGTGCGTGGTCATACACCGGGATATCCGTCAGTTGTGTCCCGGTGGAAAACGTCATGAGCGCGCTGGCGAGCTGGGCGAGCGTGATATACAGGTGCTCGGGCGGGCGGGCCGGGTGCGAGGCGTAAAGCCGCAGATGTGGCCACGCAGCGTGGATGCACTGAAGCAGCCAGTAAAGCTGGACGTCCCCGACGCCATATTCGACGACCGCTTCGAGACGCTCGCTGCGACGCGATCCGAGTGCCAGGCTCTTTGCCGTCAGAATATCGGCAAGACGGTTGATCCGCTCGATATGGAGAGGATGGCTGGCGAGCGTGAGGCAGGGTGGCACGAAGCGGTGATCGATCTGGAACTGGCCGTTGGTCGTGCGCGTGAGGCGTGCGATGGCGCATACCGTGTCATCGGCGTGCGGCTCGAAATCAAAGAGCAGCCGGATCGCGTGACGCTCCGCCGCGAGTTCGACTTCATTTATCCCGTTCAGATCGGTGACCTTCGTAAATTCTCGATATGAACGGCGCGGACGTGCGAGCGACGTCTCATCGAAGCGGCAGTTGTTGCCGTTGGCGTCCAGCAATGCAAGTGCGGCGTACACGACAACGCTCTGGCGGTCGGCCGGGACGTCCTGGGCCAGATAGCGGGCTCCTGGGAGCGCATCCGTCACTGTTGTGTCGAACGGAGTGCCGTCGGGGAATCGTCCCTTGAGGTGGGTGAGTTTCAGCCGACCCGTCGCAAGGGCTTCCTCGTCGACCTCGACCCGGAGTGTTCCCCATGGATCGGCGAAAGCCGCGGCAACGAACTGCTGCAGGGCAAATTCCGTCCACCGGTCCTGTTGCTGGAAGTGCTGCTGCGAGAGGATGAGGCCGTCGTGCCAGAGTGGTTTGTCGATTCGCATGTATTGGTCGCCTGCACATTTTCTACTGCTCTCAGGCGGCGAATTTTAAACGCGAATTTGGATATCTGTATACCCCTCGTATATCAACATCGATCAGATAATTCGTTAAATCAAATTCGAATTTATTCGATATCAACATGTATTGAATAAATCATGTTCCTCAGTTAGTAAGCCTAACGTAGGCTTGACGGCCATCAAGAAAATTCCTTGAAATACGAGGGATTCTATTTTTTTGTGATGATTTGGCTAGCACGTTGAGCGTTGATCCAGGTTCAATAATGTTAAATTTTTGAGTGAGAACTCCATGCTATCCCATTAAGACAATTCCGAAAATCACACTCATCAACGAATTCTCTTTGACGATCCGGGAATAATCCGCTCTAATACGCCACGGTAAACCAAGCCGCATGAAGGGAGACCACGCAATGGGGTAGTCAGCATGGTTATGTATTGCAGTTGCAGCTAGTGATTGCAGAGGCATGACGCTAGATTCCCTGGCGCTGCGGGCAAATTCAGCGGGGATCGCCAACGTCATTTCATGAGGAATACTATGGACAGCTTCCAGCGAGAAATCCCAAAAAGTCGCGTATCAATTACGCTTGACCTTCATACGGGAGGGGCACAGAAGAAGGTAGAACTGCCGCTCAAGCTGCTTGTCGCCGGCGATTTTAGCGCGGGCCGTGAGCAGGTACCACTGGCCGAGCGCAAGAAAGTCAATATTGACAAGAACAACTTTGACGCCGTGCTGGCCGACTACGCGCCGGACCTCAAGCTCGCAGCGGAAAACACGCTCGCTGGCGACGGCACCGAACTGCCGGTGAACCTGTCGTTCCGTTCAATGAAGGATTTCGAACCGGAGCAGGTTGCACGCCAGATTCCTGAACTTCAAGCGATGCTCGCAATGCGCAACCTGCTGCGCGATCTGAAATCGAACTTGCTCGATAACGGCACCTTTCGTCGCGAGTTCGAGAAGATCCTGAAGGAGAAACGGCTCTCTGACAAACTGCGCGGCGAACTGGCGCAGATCGCAACGGCCGCGACCCAACCGGAAGGGCATGCCTGAGCGCCGCCGGGCTAAAGCGGCCTTCGCCGCCTTTCGCAATCAGGTTGCGCAACACACGCAGACAGGACAAACCATGAACCAGAATGAATCCAGCCAGGGCGCAACAGAAACGGTTGTGCTCGAACACGACAGCGTCTATGCCGCGCTGTGCGACAAGATCAACCTGAAGCCCGTTACCCAGGCGCGACCCCTCGAGGCGTTTCGCGACAGCGACATGCTTTCCGAGGCATCGGCCGACGAGCGTATCGCGCGCGGCATGAGCGCGTTCCTCGACCTCGTGGCCAAATCGAGCCAGCCCGTCGACCGTCTGGACAAGTCGCTGCTTGATTTCCATATCGGCCAGCTCGATCGCCAGATCGGCAGGCAACTCGACGCGGTCATGCATACGCCTGAATTCCAGGCGCTCGAAGGGCGCTGGCGTGGCCTCAAGATGCTTGTTTCGCGCACTGACTTCCGCCGCAACGCGCGCATCGAAGTGCTCGACGTCTCGAAGGATGCGCTGCAGCGCGACTTTGAGGACACGCCGGAACTCATTCAGAGTGGTCTGTATCGCCTCACGTACATCGAGGAATACGACACCCCGGGCGGGCAGCCGATCAGCGCCATGATCAGCGACTTCGAGTTTTCGAATTCGCCGATGGACATCGCCCTGCTGCGCAACATCTCGAAGGTGGCGGCTGCCGCGCACATGCCGTTCATCGGCTCGGTGGGTCCGGGATTCTTCGGCAAGCAGTCGATGGAAGAAGTGGCGGCCATCCAGGATATCGGCAACTATTTCGACCGCGCCGAGTACATCAAATGGAAGAGCTTCCGAGACACGGATGATGCCCGCTACGTGGGTCTGACGATGCCGCGCGTGCTGGGCCGTCTGCCGTATGGCAAGGACACAGTGCCGGTGCGTGCCTTCAACTACGAAGAAGCGGTGAAGGGCCCAGATCATAACCGGTACCTGTGGGTCAACGCATCGTTCGCGTTCGCTGCGAACATGACGCGTAGCTTCGTGAATAACGGGTGGTGTGTTCAGATCCGCGGTCCGCAGGCTGGCGGCAAGGTCGAAGGCCTGCCTCTTCACCTTTACGACCTTGGGACTGGTGTCCAGCCGAAAATCCCGACGGAAGTGCTGATTCCGGAGACGCGCGAATTCGAGTTTGCGAATCTCGGTTTCATTCCGCTCTCGTTCTACAAGAACCACGACTTCGCGTGCTTCTTCTCGGCCAACTCGACGCAGAAACCTGCGCTGTACGAGACCAGGGAAGCCACGGCCAACAGCCGGATCAACGCGCGTCTGCCGTACATCTTCCTGCTCTCGCGCATCGCGCACTACCTGAAGCTGATCCAGCGCGAGAACATCGGTACGACCAAGGACCGCCGACTACTCGAGATCGAGTTGAACAACTGGATCAAAGGTCTCGTGACCGAGATGAAGGATCCGGGTGATGAGCTGCAGGCCTCGCACCCGCTGCGCGAGGCGAAGGTGACGGTCGAGGACATCGAGGACAACCCGGGCTTCTTCCGCATCAAGCTGTACGTGATCCCGCACTTCCAGGTCGAGGGTATGGACATCGGGCTGTCGCTCGTTTCGCAGATGCCGAAGGCCAAGAGCTGACCGGGCTGATCTGACGTTTTCCCGCATGTACCCGCCGGGGCACCGATCGGTGCCCCGGCTATGCCGTTGCGTTCGCGTGTTGAAGAGGTTTCCGATGTCGATGGTCATGCCGTTGCAGGCTTATGAATTGAAGCTGGCGCCGCACCCGGCGCCCTTCTCGGTCCTGAAGTTCGCGGGTATCGACAGGATCAGCCAGCTGTACTGGTACGAGATTGAATTCACTAGCCCCATGGCTGGAATCCCGATGGACCAGGTGATTGGGCGACCCGCCCGGCTTACCATCGATCCGATCGATCCGAACATGGGCAATCTGCTCAGGATGTACGGCGAGAGCGCGGAGAAGTTCAGCAAGAAGCCGCCTGCATACACCATTCACGGCATCA
>NZ_BBJH01000046.1 GCF_000739775.1 Paraburkholderia heleia NBRC 101817
GCAGCGTAAAGTCGACTTCGAAATTGAAAACATCAGGACTGGAGAGCAACCTGATTAATGCGGTCTCTCTGGGAAGCCAAAAAGACCAGAACATCTGCCCGGCAGCTGCCTTGACAAGCCGGTGCGGCTGCGCGGCGCGAGTCTCCTACCCCTTGCTTTGCACCACGAGATCATTGTCCCGGGCGAACTTCAGCACGAAGTCGAAGGCGTAGGGCGCGACCTCGCGCAGCCGGGCGTCGAGCACGACACACTTCAGGTTGCCGATAATCATCGGGCACACATAGGGCGAATAGCCGATGTGCAGGTTTTCCCTTCTGACGCCGCGAGCCCGCGGTCCGAAGCTCGACAAGGCGCCGGCCAGGCGCTCGGACCAGTCGCTGGGCCGGAATGTCTTGCCCTTGCTGGTGATACCTTGAATGACGTATGCAGAGGGATTCGCGGTGGTCATATGCCAATCTTTTCAGGCTCTGAAGAGGTGAAGGCTCTTCGAATGAGACGTTCCGTGCTCCAGCGCCCGATGCAGGTAAAAGTCACTCGCACCGGTCGCGGCGTTCAGTGCGCCAGTTCGACATGTCTGCTGCGCGCATGCGCACCCGTATTCGTATTCGAACAGGCAGCACGGGGCTCGGGCATGTCGGGCTCGGTCGCGGCACGGTCCGGCGGCAAGCCGAGTTGCAGGATTTCGCTCGTCGTTTTCAACGACTCGCGCGCCTTGCCGGGATTCGACGAAAGCTGCATGCCGTAACCCGGAATGATCTTGCGGATCTTTGCCTGCCACGCGGACGTTCGAAACTTGCTCTGAAAGGCCCTTTCCAGCAGGTTCAGCATGATGGGCGCCGCCGTCGACGCGCCGGGGGAGGCGCCCAGCAGGCCCGCAATGCTTCCGTCCTTCGAGCAGACTATTTCGGTGCCCAGCTTGAGCACACCGCCCTTTGTCTTGTCGCGCTTGATGATCTGCACGCGTTGACCGGCTTGCCAGAGTCGCCAGTCTTCCTGGCGGGCAAGCGGGAGATATTCCTGCAATGCCTGGAGGCGGTTGGCGTCGGAGAGCGTCAGTTGACCGGCCAGATACTTGATGAGCGAGAACTCGGAAAGCCCCACACGCATCATCGGAACGATGTTGGTCATTTTCGTGCTGACGAGCAGGTCGCTGTACGAGCCGTTCTTCAGAAACTTCGTCGAGAATGTGGCGAACGGTCCGAACAGAATGGCCTTCTTGCCGTCGAGAATGCGCGTGTCCAGGTGCGGCACCGACATGGGCGGTGAGCCGACAGAAGCCTTGCCGTATGCCTTGGCGAAATGGCGGCTCGTAATCTCGCTGTTGTCCGCGACGAGGAATGACCCGCCAACCGGAAAGCCGCCGTAATCCTTAGCCTCGGGAATGCCGGATTCCTGCAACAGCGGCAGGGAACCGCCGCCTGCGCCCACGAAGACGAACCGCGCGTCGATCTGGCGGGTCTGCACGCGCGACTGGGTATCTTCCAGCGTCACGCGCCACGTGCCGTCGTCATTGCGCGAGATTTTCTGAACGTTGCTGTTCAGGAGCAGATCGAAATTGGACTGACTGCTCAGGTAGCGCACGTATTGACGCGTGACCTCGCCGAAGTTCACGTCGGTGCCCTGCGGCGCCCACGTCGCGGCAACCTTCTGGCGGGGATCGCGGCCTTCCATCATGAGCGGAACCCACTGAGCGATCTCGTCGTGTGATTCCGAATATTTCATGCCCTGAAAAAGCGCATTGGTCTGCAAGGTACCGTAGCGATTTTTCAGGAAACGCGTGTTCTCGTCGCCCCAGACGAAACTCATGTGCGGCGTCGTGTTGATGAACGAGCGCGGCTGCTTCAGTATTCCGCGGTTGACACCCCAGGCCCAGAACTGCCGCGAGACCTGAAAGTCCTCGTTGATGCGCACAGCCTTCGTGATGTCGATGGCGCCGCTCGAAGTTTGCGGCGTGTAGTTGAGTTCGGCGAGCGCGGTATGCCCGGTGCCCGCGTTGTTCCAGCCGTTCGAACTCTCCGCGGCGACGCTGTCGAGCCGCTCGGCCATCATCATCGACCACTGCGGTTCGAGTTCGTGGAGCAGGACGCCGAGCGTCGCGCTCATGATGCCGCCGCCTATGAACAGGACGTCGACCCTGGCGTGGTCATTGCCGGATCCTGGTAGCGAGCGGCCAGAATATTCCTGTCCCGATAGTCGTTCTCGTTTCATTTGTGCCAAGATTCTCACCCGCTGTGTTTGATGCGGAAGTGGTTTGCCGTAATGGCCGCGTGAGCTTGCTTCTTCCCGCAGGCCTTTTGTCGATCGATCCCGTCGAGCTCGCTCGTTGCGACGAGGAGTGAAGAACGACAAAAATGAAATTCAATTCGGCAACAGTTAATTGAAAAGGAAACCGCGAACGCATGACTGATTTCCTTCTTGTCCAGACGAACGTAATGGTATGGGGTCACAACTGCTACATATAGTCGCAGTGTGGTAATGGACCTTTGCTTGATGGGTGTGAATTCTTGACGCAGGACGCGAGCGAACCTCGCAAGCGCATTCTGCCGTTGATTTCGCTTCAGTATGTGCGAGCGTCAGGATTTCTTTTTGTTCCAGTTCACGTCTATTCAGCGCTAGTGGTCTATGCCGTTGCGAGGAAATGGCGCGTCATCGGAGCGGATCGGGCGATGGATGCGCGAACTCGCGATAGCGCAATCAATCAGGCTGCGAGCCCGCACTGACGTGAGTTCTGTGGACTGTGAAAAAGATCAATGGCAGCTTATGGAGCAGACTGTTCCAGAATCCGTGGTGAATCCTTGTGGCGTTAAGCAGCGCAGAGAGGAAGTGAAGGAATGGAAATGGAAAGCGTTATTTTGCCGGGCGGGCGGTCAATCGATATATCGATGCCGTATTCATTGACATGAAAAGAAGCAGTCGGTAATACGAAATCGGTCAACACAGTATTTCCAATTCCAGCATGACGATGGCCTCGAGAGCTGACGCATTGGGTGCAGTTTGCCAGCGGGGCGCATGGAAGAAACTCTTCCATTGCCGGCACTTAATCCGGGCGGGGCGGCAAACTATAGTTCGCGGCACAGCAGCACGTTACGCTGCGCGTAAGGAGTTTAGTCGTGAAAGTTATGTCATGCCTCTTGGTCGCCATGTCGCTTTTCGCCACCGCCGCGTATGCACAGGGAAACCATGCCCAGCCGTCCGCCGCCACCGAAGCCGCCAGGCAGAATGAAGCGGCTCCGGCGGCGCATGAGTTCGGCCGCGTTGACCACGATCGCCGTGAAGACAAAAAGGACGACTGTGTCGGTCCGGTGTCGTTCTGCAACATCTATTTCGGCAGCTGAGCGTTTGCTTCTGCAAATCGCTCCGGGCAAGTCGGTGCTGGAAGCGCATGGTATGGCCGCCCATTGATCTGAATCGTTTTGCTGAACGGTTCGGAGGTGAAAATTGGACAACTCGAATGAGCACGTGTGGGAAAGCACCATTGCGCTGCTCGGCCGGATATCATCGCCAGATGATGGAATAGGCAAGTACAAGATGAGTCGTGCCGATAATGGGCGGGATCCCGCAAAAAGAGGGCCTCCGGCGCGTGCCGGAGAACGGCCGACCGATCCGGCCAACTGCACCATCGTCGATCGAATTTCCGCCTGTTCCATCATGGTTCGTTGGGGCGACGCCACCGTGGGACATTATGGCGAGCAACTCTGGAAGCGCGGCATCGCGCGACGCTCGACCTGGTGCATCTTGAGCGGAATGCGGGTCAGGCGGGGCGATATTGTGTATCGGCCCTGTACGCGGGGACTGCGACCGATGAATTGCGAAGAAGTGATTCTGGCGGAGGTGCTGGAAGGGGTTGACGTCGGTGTTTGCCAAATTTCGTCGGCAATCGATTAGGGCGTAGCCCGGTATTCGAGCGATCCGCGCTTCCGCTGCGAAGCGGGCGGTCCCCCAACTTGCGTTTTAAGAAAGCGGTGGACTCATGAGAACGCTGTAGCGCGGTATCCCACCCGCGTATGTCAGTGGGGTCCACCGCCGACTGTTACTGCTACGTCTGCCTCAGGCAATTCGGATACCTATGGGAAAACCTGGAAACCGATCGTACTTGACGCGGAAAGTCATATCAGCGGAGAACAGGGTCGCGACTAAAGCCTCAACCTTGCGTGATGAAGGTATGGACGTGGGTGTTGAACAGGTCGGGGTGCGTGCCGTTCATGCCGTGTGTGGCGCCCTTGATTGTGACGCGCCGTGCGAACTCGATCCACGCCTCCAACGCTTCGACGTTGTTGCGGAACATGAGCGGGCTGCGCTGGCCGTCGATCAGCAGCGTGCGGCACTTGATCTCGCCGGCGGCGCGCGGCGCATACGGCGGCAGCGGGTCCTGCAACTGCTTGGGCAGCGTCGTGGCGTTGGCGATGGCCATCTGGCGAAACGCGGCCGAACCTTTTTTCCAGGCGCCCGGCACGCTCACCGAGTCGACGAACAACTCGAGCCCCGCTTCGACTTCACCTGCGTGGATGAGGTCGGCGGCGCGCGTGCGCAGCGCGTTGGTGGCGGGAGGCAGCGCGGCTTCGTCGTCGTCCACGCGGGACAGCGGGCCGCCGGGGTCGGCGAGCACCAGCGTGCGCACGAGGCGCGGATAGCGGCGCGCCAGATGCCACGCCACGCAGCCGCCACGCGAATGGCCCACGAGGTGCACCGATTCGAGACCCAGCGCGGCGATGAAATCGGCCAGCTCGGCAACGTGGCTTTCCCAGCCGAAATCGCCCTGAATGCAGGCATCCGCCGCAGGCCAGTAGTGGCTCAGACTAGGCGCGATGCAGCGAAAATGCTCCGACAGGCCGTTAAGCTGCGGCATCCAGTAGCGGTAATCGCAGAGCGATCCGTGGACGAACAGCAGCGGCTCGCCATCGCCGCGCTCGAGGAACGGCAGGGCAATGCCCGAGTGCAAGGTCGCGTACGACAGGTCGGGCGCAGCAAGCAGGGATGGATCGATGCGTTGATTCAAGGAGTGGCTCCTGACATGTGAGCGTCACTTTGCCGCAAGCGCACGATTAAGGGAAACTCAATAAACTGAAGGAATCGATAAGGTTTTCTGATTCTAAAAAGGGGCGTAACGCGGTAAGGCCCGTCGCGCGGGGGCGTTTCCTTTCATCGGTGAAAGCAATCGCGCGTGCCACAGCGCTGGCGCACGGCGGCACAATGGCGATTCGCGGTTCGCGATTTGAGGCGACGATGGCCGCGTTTGCGGCGCGGGACCTACGCCTTCGGCGCCACGAGATTGGCGTCGCGCGCGAGCAGCCAGCGTCCGCTCGCATCCTTGCGCACCAGGGTGAGCGTGTAGCCCGCACGCCGCATGGGCTGGGTTGCGCCCGGCGGCATGATGGAGATGTCAATGCGATTGCGCAAAAAGGCCCAATCCCCCAGCACCTGAAGTTCCACGATCTCAGCCGTGCCCTCTATGCGCATGGCTTGTTGTGCCTGCGAAGCCGCGGCGAACGCCGCCTTGCCGAACGGCTCCTGGCCGGGCACCGTGAACACCACGTCGTCGGCCATCAGGTTCAGCACTTTGGCGGTGTCGCCGGCGCGGCTGGCTTCCATCCAGGTTTGCACCAGCTCGCGAATTGCACGTTCGTCATCGGTCATCGTGGACTCCCTCTTTTTTCAGTTCAACGCATTCTGGAATACGCCCCCGCGGCGCCTCAAAACGCACTGCGATAGGCAAACAGGCCCGGCAAACCGCCAGTCATGACGAAGAGGACGTTCTCGCCGCGCGCAAGGCGTCCCGAACGTGCGGCTTGCACGAGACCGGCGAACGCCTTGCCGCCGTACACGGGGTCGAGCAGCAGGCCTTCTTTCGAAGCGACGAGCCGCACGGCCTCGCGCATCGCGTCGGTCGGAATGCCATAGCCGTCGCCGAGCTGAGCTTCGTCGATCACGATCGAGCGGCCCTCGATGCGCCGCGCCGGATCGATCAGCCCGAGCGTCTTCGCAGCCTTTTCGAGCGTTGCTGCGTGGGCCTGCTCAGCCTTCGCGAGGACGGTGTAGGCGAGCACGAGGCCCGGGTCGATGCCCAGCGCCGCGAAGCCGGCGGCGAGCCCCGCATGCATGCCGCCGCTGCCGTTGGGCACGACGATGCGCGCGAAGCTCAAACCCTGCACATGGCCCTGCGCCATGATTTCGGCGGCGCACGCCGCGTACCCCAGACACCCCACCGGGCTCGACCCGCCCAGCGGGCATACATAGACCTTGCGGCCCTGGGCGCGCAGCTCGTCGGCGCGCGCCTGGGCGAACTCCAGCGCATTGGCTGCGCCGGGCAGGTCGTGCACGCGTGCGCCGAGCAGGTCGTCGAGGAGGATGTTGCCGTTCTCCAGATACTCGAAGTCCTCGCGCGGCACGGCACGCGTGAGCACGAGTTCGCACTGCAGGCCCGCTTGCGCCGCCGCAGCCGCCGTCAAGCGCGCGTGGTTCGACTGACGCGCGCCCACGGTGACGACGGTGTCCGCGCCCTCAGCCAGCGCTTCGCCCACCAGAAACTCCAGCTTGCGCAGCTTGTTGCCGCCGCCGCCGAGGCCGGTGAGATCGTCGCGCTTGACATAGATATTCACGCCCCCAAGTTCGTCGCTTAGCCGCGGCAAGGGCTGGATCGGCGTGGGTCCTTCCAGCAGTGCGCGGCGAGCATGCCGCGAAAGATCGAGCTGATACGGGGACGCGGCATGCGTCGCTGCATTCGTTATGGTAGTCATCGGGGTCTCGCTGTCTCGCAATTTGAAATGGGCCGGTGGCTGGCGGCAGCCGCGTTCGCCAGGCGCCGAATCATAACCAGGTAATGCTCGAATCATGCGTCTCAGGGTTCTCACGTCCACGTAATTCCGTATTGCGTCGCAGCAAGGAGGTTTTTAGACTGATTCTTATCCAGACAATCGTCCGAGACGATATTCCCACCACGGGAGGCTTCAAATGAATATTTTTCAATCGCCGAGCCAACCATCGAGTCCGAGGCTGCACGTATTCGAACAGGAAGGCGGCTGGCACTGGGGTATCACCATAGAGCGTTCGGCAGGCGGCGGGTTCAAGGTCATCGCGTACAGCGAAAAGACGTTCCGCGCCGAAAACGAAGCACAATGCGACGGCGACCGCGCCCTCGTCAATCTCGCCGAACTGGTTTGAGCCGCGCGCCGCGCGGCTTCGTGTTTTCACGTCTGCGGCACCCTTCCTCGCATCCTTCTACGTCTGCGGCCCGCGCCCCCGCGCTGCGCCGGAATCGGCGTGTCCTTTCGTCTGATTGCTTCGTCTGCGTGCGCTCCGGCCGCGTCCATCGGCCTCAGTGACCGGTCGCGCGACGTTTGCGAAAAATCAGCGCGCAAACCCATCTGCCTCGGTATCTTGAAAAATTGCCCGAGAGGGCTTTTCAGACCGTTCCCGAACGCCGTCACTTACCTTCATGACCTCACCTGCGCCGCGCCCCTCGCCGACCCTTGCGCCCGATCTGCAACTGGGCGAACCCATGACCGATACGATACATGCCGAGTTCGTCGCGCTGCTCGACGCGCTTGCGCGCGCGAGCGACGAAACATGGCTCGGCGCGTTCGATGCGTGGGCGGCGCACACGAAGCAGCATTTCGCGCAGGAAGAAGCGTGGATGGAGGAAATGTACTTCGGTCCGCGCCATTGCCATGCGGGCCAGCATCGGCACGTCCTGAACGTGGCCGCCGAGGTGCGCAGGCAAGTTGCCGACGAGGGGCGCTTCGACACGGGGCGGCAACTGGTGGGCGAACTGCGCGAATGGTTCGCCTGGCACGTGCAGTCGATGGACGCGCTCATGGTCGAAGGCCTGCGCGAACACGGCATTGCGAAGTCCGATCAAGCCGATCAAGCGGTCTGAGTCACATTCCAATCGTTCGATTCATGCAAGCAGATATCGTAATCGTGGGCGCCGGTCCGGTGGGGCTGTGTCTCGCGCGCGCGCTCAGTGGTGCTGGCCTCAAGATCGCCATGGTCGAGCAGCAGAGCCTCGCCGACATCGGCGAGCCGCAGTTCGACGGGCGCGAGATCGCGCTGACCCAGAAGTCGGTGCGCATGATGCGCAGGTTCGGGCTTTGGGATCTCATCGATCCGCACGCGCGTGCCCCGCTGCGCAGCGCCAGGGTGTTCAATGGTCCATCGCCAGGGGCGCTCGAGATCGGCCACGACCTGAGCGGCCACACGGAGCTGGGCTGGCTAGTCTCCAATCACCTGATTCGCAAGGCTGCCTACGAGGCGCTGCTGCAAAGCACGGCCGAGCATGGCGACGTGACGCTGCTCGCGGCGCGAAAGGTCAGCGCCGTGAAAGCCGACGACGCTCTGGCGAGCGTGACACTGGAGAGCGGCGAGACACTCTCGGCGAAGTTGATCGTCGCGGCGGACAGCCGCTTCTCATCCACGCGCAAGATGATGGGCATTGCCGCCAACCTGCACGATTTCGGGCGCGCCATGCTGGTTTGCCGCATGACGCACGAAGCGCCTCACGAACACGCCGCGTGGGAATGGTTCGGCTACGGTCAGACGCTCGCGTTGCTCCCCATGAACGCGGAGCGCTCGACGAACGCGCATCAGTCGTCGGTCGTGCTCACGCTGCCGGTGGGCCAGGTCAACGAGGTCGCCGCGCTGGAGCCCGAGGCGTTCGCGCGGCATATCGAGGATCGCTTCATGCACAGGCTGGGCGCGATGACGCTGGCGAGCACCCGGCACGTGTATCCGCTCGTGGCCGTTTATCCGGAGCGCTTCGTCGGCAAACGCTTCGCAGCCGTGGGCGACGCCGCGGTCGGCATGCATCCGGTGACCGCGCATGGGTTCAATTTCGGTCTGCTCGGGGTGGAAAACTTAGGTAAGCGAATCATCGACGCGCACAAGAGCGGCTTCGATATCGGGGCGCCCTCGGTCCTGCAGGGCTATGAAACGCAGCACCGACGCGCAACGAAGCCGCTCTATCTCGCGACCCGGTTCATCACCGACGTCTATACGAACAACACCGCACCCGCGAAACTGGCGCGCGACTTCATGCTGCGCGCGGCTTCGAAACTGATGCCGTTCAAGAAGGCCATCGCGGCTTCGCTGACCGGCTGACTTCACGTTCACAAATCGTCTGCAAACGCTGCCTGAGGGCGGCCGGAAGGATCAGTGATGCCAGAAGAGGGGATCCTGGCGAGAGCGGCTGTCGCCTTCCTGCGCATACTGGCTTTCCCATGGCCACGTCCGGCCATGGCGCTTTGCGACACCCGGCTCGTGCCCGGCGCTGGCGAGCGTGAGCAGGTGTCTCGCTTCGCGGCTCGATGCGTCGACTTCCACCGCATGCCCCGCGTCTTGCCGCACACAAGCCCATTGGCGCTCGTGCGCGCATTGCCGCGCCTCGCCGATCAACGCGTCGCGCTGCTGCTCGCGCGCAACGAGGTCGGCTTTCATCTGCTGCGCTTCAGGGTTGCCGGGCTCCACGGCGAGCACGCTCGAGAGTGCCCTGCGTGCGGGCCAGAGAGTGTTCTTGTCGAGATTCAGGCGCGCGCTGGCCAGATTCCTCGCGACCTCGGGATGCGCACTCGCATAGCGCGGGGCGGCCGGCGCATTCCCCTGGGCGACGCGGTGCTGCGCCGCATTCGCACGCGGCGGGACGGCGGGTGGCCGCGTGGTCAGCGCGGCGAGGGTACCGCTAGTGCGTTGAGTGCCCTGCGTGCCCTTCGACCCGCTCACGGCCCCCTCGACCACCTGTACGCCGGGCTTCGGCACCCATTCGCTGCGGTGCAGGAACGCGTAGCCGGCGAGCGCGATCGCGAGCGAGCCGAGACCTGCCCAGGCATAGCGCGGCAGCCGCTTGCGCCCGGTGACGTGTTCTTCGTCGATCGAAGGGTACTCACCGTCGTAGGCCCGATTGCCGCCAAGCGCGCCCGGCAGCGCGCCCAGGCGCCCGGCTACGCCGTGCGTGCGTTCGCCCGGCACGCCATCGCTCGCGGCTGCGATGCGGGCCGCAGCGGCCACTTGATTCGCTCCGCATTGCGGGCAGAGTGCGAGAGGCGCATTGAACCTGGCTCCGCAGTAGGGGCACTCCGACGGATCGGAATCGTCGTGACCAGGGGCGTTGAGCATGGGAGGAGCGCGCTTTCGCTTCGATTGACGAATTGCCGCAAAATCGGTGCCTGATTTGCGCACTTATTCGAATATGGGCCACTTCGCCGCGAAGATCAATCGGCGGATTCCGCCAGTTTGGCGGATACGGACAGGCGAAACGCCGGCGAGTGACGCTGCCTTTGCGGCTGTGCGCCTGACAGGAATTAGTGCAATGGCACGTCAGATTGCGTGCGGCGACGTCCCCCCACATTCATTCGCACTGCTGGATTTCGTCAATTTTTGACAAGCCTGACGATAAATCGGATTTATCCGATAGTTATCCTGCATTCCGCCTGTTAGCCTCGTCCACCGCATGCTCAAGGCATTTCAGGAAACGACGCCTGTTTTCCGTCATGGCCTTGCGTCGTCGACATTGGACTGGAAAGCGCCTTGTATCGCGCAAGGCTTCATCCAGTATTACAGGTACAAGCAATGCATAACCGTTGTTACCGGCTTGTCTTCAGCAAGCTTCGCGCAATGCTGGTCGCTGTCACTGAAACGGCAATCGGCCAAGGCAAGACATATCAGCGGGAAGCCGGGCCTTCGCTCGCGCTTCAGTGCATCACGCTTTTCGCCATACGTCACGCTGCATTCGCCGCGCTGGCACTCTTCGGACTCGCACCCGTCCTCGCAGATGCGCAGATTGTGCCGTCGGGCGCGCACGCGCCGAACGTCATCAATACGGCAAATGGCATACCCCAGGTGAACATCAACAAGCCGTCCTCGGGAGGCGGCGTGTCGATGAATACCTATTCGCAGTTTGATGTCCATAAAAACGGGACGATACTCAATAATTCGCCGGTCATTACGTCCAGTCAACTCGCGGGACAAATCAACGGTAATCCTGGCTTCGGGCCGAATGACGCTGCGAAGATCATCGTCAACCAGATCAACAGCAACAGTCCCTCGGTACTCAAGGGATATGTTGAGGTCGTGGGAGCCAAAACCGCTGCGGTCGTGATCGCGAACAGTTCTGGCCTGGTCGTGGACGGCGGCGGGTTTATCAATACCGCCAAAGGGATTTTGACGACGGGCAATCCGCTAGTCGACGGCAAGGGCAATCTTGCCGGATTCTCGGTCACGGGAGGGACGATTACCGTCCAGGGCGCGGGCCTGAACGCCTCGAATATCGATGAGGTGGATCTGTTGTCGCGTGCGGTGCAGGTGAATGCGGCGATATATGCCAATAACCTGAAGGTCACAACCGGCTCAAACAGCATCGACTATGCGAGCCTGACGCCGACGCCCATCGCGGGCAGCAGTCCCGCCCCCGGCGTGTCGATCGACGTATCGCAACTGGGCGGTATGTACAGCGGGGCGATCAAACTGGTGGGCACCGAGAACGGAGTCGGGGTCGCAAACGCCGGTTCCATCGAGGCTCAGGCCGGCGACCTCACGCTGACCAGCGCGGGCCAGCTCGTGCACAGCGGAAAAATGACCGCCACGGGTAACGTCGCGATCAACGCGGCCAGCCTGAACAATAGCGGCACGATTTATTCGCAGCAGAATACCGCCATCGGCTCGACGGGCGCCGCAACGAACAGCGGCGTCGTTGCTGCCGAGCAAGATACCTCGCTCTATGCGGGCAGCGTTGCGTCGACCGGGCTGCTTGGCGCGGGTATCAACACCGACAGCACGCTTGCCACGAGCGGCAATCTCACGGTCAGGTCAGCGGGCCGGCTTTCGGCAGACGGCCAGATCATCGCCCCCGGCACGGTGACGCTCCATGGAGTCTCGCTTGATCTCTCGAACGCGCAGACCTGGGCAGGCACGGCGCTGGCCCTCGCCGCCACCGGCGGCAACCTCAGCCTCGTGAACGCCACGACGGGCGCGGGTGCGTCCATCACGGCGAGCGTGGCGGGTACGCTCGATAACAGCGGCGGCACGTTCAACGCCCCGCAACTCGCGATCCAGGCGGGCAATCTCCTGAACCGCAGCGGCACCATCACGCAAACCGGAAGCGGTCCGACTTCGATCATTGCCGCAGGCACTCTCGACAATACCAGCGGCTCATTGCAGACGAACAGCGCCGATCTCGCGCTCACGCCTGCCACGCTCATCAATGACAGCGGCACGATTGCAAATGCGGGCACCGGTACCCTGTCGGTTCAGACCGGTTCGCTCTCGAACAATGCGGGCACGCTGGCGACGAACGGCGCACTGAAGGTGAAAGCCGGGGCCGTCTCGAATCGCGGCGGCAGGCTCGCCGCGCAACAGGCGGCGAGCCTCGTCGTGACGTCGCTCGACAACAGCTCCGCCGGACAGATCACCGCGCAGGACATCTCGATTGCGGACACCGGCGCATTCAGCAACGTGAACGGCACATTGCAGGCGGACGGTACGCTTGTCGTCGCCGCGCAAACGATTGCGAATGACGGCGGGTCGATAGCCAACGCCGGCGCAGGGGCAACGACCGTATCGGCCTCGGGCACACTCACGAACACGAACGACGGGCAGATTGGCGGTAACGGCGACGTCTCCGTAACGGGCGGCAGCGTCGACAACGGCGCGGGTACGCTGGCGGCGGGCGGCATCCTTTCCGTCCAGTCGCGCAGCATCCTGGGCAATGCGGCGGGCCTCATCCAGGCGGGCACCAACGCGGCCGTGGCCGCACAGGGAGCCATCAACAACATGGGCGGCCAGGTCGGTGCGAACGGCACGCTGCAGGTCTCGGGCTCCGTACTGGACAATACTTCGGGTCGCGTAGCCAATACCGGCAAGGGGACGACTACCGTCACCGCGGGCTCGATCACGAACAGCAACGTGCCCGGCACGGCTGGCGCAGGCGTGATCGGCGGCAATGGAGACGTCACGCTCTCGGGCCAGTCGCTCTCGAACACGCAGGGCGCACAGGTGGTGGCCGGTCACGACCTGACGCTCATCGAATCGCAGTCCGTGAACAACTCGGGCGGCACGCTCTCCGGGGCGAACAACCTGACACTCAACGGTGCGGGCGCTACGGTATCCAACGTCAACGGCTCGATGCATGCCAACGGTGCGCTCTCGCTCGGCACCGCGTCGCTGGACAACAGCTCGGGCAGGATCGGCAATGATCAAGGCAGCGGCGCAAGCGTCGCCATCACCACGGGTAAGCTTACGAACCAGAACGGCGCCATCGGCAGCGACCGGGACCTGACGCTGACGACGAACCAGCTTGCGGGCAATGGCACGATCATCGCAGGCCATGACGGTACGCTCACGTTTCTCGACGACTACGCGCTCGACGGCGCGAACCTGATCCAGGCGAACCACGATCTCGCCTTCACGGTGTCGGGCAATTTTACGAACCGGGGCACGCTCGGGGCGGTCAACACGTTGGCCGTGACCGCCGCGAACATCGATAACCAGGCGGGCGCGGGCCTGAACGCCGCAAACACGATCGTCAATGCGGCTGGCGCGATCACCAATGAAGGGCGCATCGAGGGCGACACGGTCACGACGAACAGCGCGACGCTCACTAACACCGCGACCATCATTGGCAACACGCTCACGCTCAACGCCTCGCAGTCGATCGTCAATGACGGAGCGGCCGCGATCATGGCGGGTGCGCAGCAGGTGAACGTGTATTCGCCCGGCAACATCTCGAACACGAACGGCGCGAACATCTACAGCCTGGGCGACATCAACAGCGCAGCGGATGCCACGCGCGACGCGAACGGGTTGCTCGCCGACCGCTCGAACTCGTTCACCAACGACCAGTCCACGGTCCAGGCGCAGGGCAATATCGAAATCGCCGCGCAGACGCTGACGAATTCGCGCCCCGCGCCAACCGTCGATACCGTGACGACCGACGTTTCGACGGTACACCAGACCAAGCGCAGCCAGTACATCGCCTGCACGCCGAGCAACGGCGACGGCAATGCGGGCTGTGGCGATTCGGTCTGGTCGGGTCCCTACAAAACGCCGCTTACGGCTACCTGGGCCGCTTCGGACGTGGTTTCGGAAACGTCGGGCCCGAATGCGACCGACCGCGCGCTTGTCGTGAGCGTGAACGGTGTCCAGCAGACGATCTGGTACAACACGTCCACGACGAATCCCGATGGTTCGATCACGGTCACCTACTGGGCCAACTACGACCCGAACGTCAACTTCGATCCGGCCACCGAATACCCGGCGCGCAGCGATGCGCACAATGGCTACCAGCGCGTGGAGATTGCGCGCGACACCACGACGACTACACAGCAGGATCAGGTGACGGCGCAGGCGCAGCAGGGCCGGCTTCTCGCTGGCGGCAACATGACGCTCGCCAATGTCGGCACGCTGAACAACGACTACAGCGCGATTGCCGCAGGCGGCTCGATCCAGATCGGCAGCCCGGCACAGACCGGACAGCAGGGCGGCGCGCTCGATCTCTCGGGCAGCGGCAGCAACGGTGGCACGCTCGTCAACAATGTGGGGCAGACGCTGTACCAGTACCAGCGGCAGGATATCGTTTCGACCTACGCGTGGAACGAAAATCCGTCGCGGGACGTGGGGCGGGTGGTGGAACCTTCCATCGTGCTCGCTCCGGTCGCCATCGGCGGTACGGGCGGCACGATCATCGCGAACAACGCGGTGCTCATCACGGGCACGGATATCAACAACACGAACGTCGCGGCGGCAAATTCAGCCACCGGGGCGACCGGCGGCACGCTGGGCGCTAACCAGGCTCTCGCGGGCCAGAAGGCGAATGCGCCGCAGACGGTCGCGGACAGCACGGGCTCGCTGCACATTACCCTGCCGAAGAACGGCCTGTATTCATACAACACCGTACCGAACGCGCCGTATCTAGTGGAAACCGATCCGCGTTTCACGAGCTACACGAAGTTCATCAGCAGCGACTACATGCTGGGCCAGCTCGGACTGAATCCGCAGACCGTGGAGAAGCGGATCGGCGACGGCCTGTATGAACAGCAGCTCGTGCAGAACCAGATCACGCAGTTGACCGGGCGCGTCTACCTTCAGGGTTACGACAGCGCTCTGGACGAATACACGGCGCTGCTGACGGCGGGCGTGAACTCGGCGCAGCAATTCGGTCTGGAAGTGGGCATGGCGCTGACAGCTGCACAGATGGACGCGCTGACGAGCGATATCGTGTGGCTCGTGAACGAAACGGTAACGCTGCCCGATGGCACCACACAGCAGGTGCTGACCCCGGTCGTCTATCTGGCGCAGACGCATGCCAACGACCTGCAACCGACCGGCGCGCTGATTGCTGCTGACGACGTCGAACTGCACGCGACCGGGAGCGTGACCAACAGCGGCACCCTCCAGGGCGGCACGCAGATGGTCGTAACCGGTACGAACATCGTGAACCGGGCAGGCACGATTGCGAGCCGCGGCACGGGCGGCACGACTGTGGTGTCGGCCACCAACGATGTCGTGAATGCATCGGGACTCGTCACCGGCAACCGGGTCGCGGTGCTGGCGGCCCACGACATCGTGAATACGACGCTGGTGGACAACACCGGGATCAGTTCGGCGGCGGGAGGCAGCAAGGTCAGCCAGACGCTGCTGGGCGCACAGGGAACGATTGCGTCGACCGGCGACATGCTGGTGAGCGCGGGCAACGACCTTACCATACATGGCGCGGCCATCACGGCGGGTGGCAGTGCGTCGGTCAGCGCCGGGCATGACATGACGGTGGATACGGTGCAGTCGTCCACGTCGCAGTCGTTGAACCAGAACGCGAACCGCCATTGGGAATCGGCGGCGGTAATGAACGAGACGAGCGCGATCACGGCGGGCGGCAACCTCGCGATGCAGAGCGGCAACGACATGGCGCTCAAGGGGGCGCAGGTCACGGCAGGGGGCGACCTCGCGGCGGTGGCAGGCGGTAACCTGACCGCCACCGCCGCCACCAATACCGCGAAATACGACAACGTTGCCACAGACAGCAAGACGCGCAAGCAGGTTGATGGCAGCTACGACGAACAGGCAGTTGGCACGACCTTTACCGCTGGCGGCAATGCCACGCTTGGGGCGGTCAGTACCGATGCGTCGAAGGGCAACGTGACGCTCACGGGTTCGTCGCTCACGGCCGGTATGGTCGACGGGGTGGACACCGGCGCAGGCACGGCCACCATCGCATCGAGCGGCAACATCACTCTCAACGAAGCCCGCGAGGAGCATGACAGCTATATCGCTTCCGAATCGAAGCGCGGCAGCATCGTCAGCGGTTCGACCACGGATCAGTCGCTCGCTACCCAGGCCAACGTCGGCGTAGGCAGCACCGTGTCCGGCAACACTGTGCAGATGAAATCCGACAAGGACCTGACGGTCCAGGGCAGCAACGTTGTGGGGACGAGTGACGTGAACCTGGTTGCGGCGGGTAACGTCGCCATCACTACGTCGCAGGATACGTTCAGTTCGCAGAGCGCCTATCAGAAGCGCGAGTATGGTTTCCTGTCTGGCCTGAGTCCGCTCAACCAGCTTGACGGCGGCCTGCAGGGCTACTCGATCGGGGTGCGCAAGACTACCGACGACCAGCAGGGTGCGCAGGTCACGAACAACGGCAGCATGGTCGGGGCGATCAACGGCAACCTGAACATCACGTCCGGCAACGATCTCCATGCGACGGGCGGCACGCTGTACGCAGGTAACAACCTTGGCCTCGCTGGCAAGACCGTAACGATCGACGCCGCCCGCGACACGACGAGCCGGAGCGAGCAGCAGTCGTTCAGCCAGACGGGGATTACCGCTGGAATCAGCAGTCCGGTTATCGCGGCCGTGCAGACGGGCGTCCAGATGGCGAAGGACGTACAGAAGACCGGGGGTGACGTTCGCCTGGATGCACTGGCCGCTGCGACGACCGGCCTTGCCGGGAAGAACGCCTACGATGCGGTTGCCAGCAACCCTTCCCAGCTTGGCGGTGTCGGTGTCAACGTCTCGCTGGGCACGAGCCATAGCAACAGCAGCTCGAATGCGACCTCGACTACGGCGGTGGGCAGTACCCTCGGGGCGGGTAACAACCTGATCATTGCCGCTTCCGGCTCGGGCGAGGACAGCAATATCAATGTCACCGGCAGCAAACTCGCGGCCGGCAACAACGCGGCCCTGCTCGCAGACGGCAGCATCAACCTTCAGGCCGCCCAGAATTCGGACCGCCAGTCCAGCACGAGCAGCGGTTCGAGCGCGTCAATTGGCGTCACCATCGGCGTGGGCCAGAGCAACGGCATTTCGTTCCAGGCGGGTGTGTCCGGCACGAAGGGCAACGGTAACGGCGGCGATACCTCGTACACCAACACGCACGTGAGCGCGGGCAATACGCTTACGCTCCAGTCTGGCGGCGATACGAACCTGGTCGGTGCGGTTGCGAGCGGCGGCCAGGTCGTGGCTGATGTCGGCGGTAACCTCAATGTCCGGAGCCTCCAGGACACGAGTCACTACGATTCGAAGCAGACCAGCGGCGGCGTGTCGGTGAGCGTGTGCGTACCGCCGATCTGCGCGGGAAGCTCCAGTGTGGCGGCAAGTTTTAACCGGCAGAAGCTGAACAGCAACTACGCGAGCGTCACGGAGCAGTCCGGTCTCCAGGCAGGCGACGGCGGCTTCCAGATCGACGTCAAGGGCAATACGGACCTGACTGGCGGCGTGATCGCCAGCAGCGACGCGGCGGTCCGGAGCGGCGCGAACAGCCTGACGACAGGCACGCTAACCTATACCGACATCCAGAACCAGGCAAGCTACAGCGGCTCGTCAGTGGGGATCAGCGGCGGTTACGGCGGCGACATCGGCAAAACGTCGTCCGGGACCGCGACGAACGTCAACCCGGTCCCCGGCACCACACTGCCGAGCAGCAGCGGTGGCGTCACGATGGCTCCGCCCATCGTGCTGGGCGCGTCGGGCGATGCGAGTTCCACGACGCACAGCGCGATCAGCGGCGGCGCGATCACCATCACGGACAGTGCGGCCCAGCAGCAGCTTACGGGCCAGACCGCCGGGCAGGCTGCCGCCGGTATCAGCCGCGACACCAGCAGCACGGAAAACGCGCTCGCGCCGATCTTCGACAAGGACAAGATCGAGGCGGGCTTCGATATCGCGAGCCAGTTTATCAATCAGATCGGCACGTTCGTCAACAACCAGGCGAAGAAAGCCGACGCGGCAAAGGCTGCGGCAAACGATCCGAGCCTGACACCGGAGCAGCGTGCGGCCGCGCAGCAGCAGGCGGACCAGATCAATGCAGAATGGGGGCCGTCCGGCTCGTACCGCCAGGTGCTGACCGCGCTGACCGTGGCAGCGGGTGGTAATGTCACTGGCGGTATGGGGCAGTTCGCGCAGGCGGCGACGGTCGCGTATATCCAGGAGCTGGGCGCGAACGGTGTCAAAGAGCTCGCCGATTCGCTCGACAGCGATACGGCGCGCGCCGCACTGCATGGCATAGTAGGTTGTGCGGGCGCGGCTGCCAGTGGCCAGGCGTGCGGTGCGGGCGCGATGGGGGCCGCAGCGAGTTCCGTGCTCGGCACGCTGCTCGGACCGACGAGCAACATGTCGGCAGCAGATCGCGAAGCGCGCGAGAACCTGGTGAACAGCCTGGTGGCGGGTGTCGCGGCTGCGGGCGGTGTCGACGCGGCGACGGCCTCGGGTGCGGCGCGGATCGAGGTGGAGAATAATCAGGTTGCGCCGCCGATGGCACAGCCGCCTGCATGGCTGGCAGGATTCAAGCTACCGGGGTATACAGGCGAGAGCCGTGGAAAAGACGATGGCATCATTGCCGATCCAGCGACCGAGCTTGATCCATCGATGAAGGCCGGGCCGTTGATTTCTCCGATGCCGGATGCGAAAAGCGTGAATGACTGGATCACGGCGATCATTCCGGATCAGGTCAAGAATCTGGTGGATTACGTCTTTACGATGGCGGGTGGGGACGGTGGAAATAGCGCCTTCTGGTCTTCAACAAAAGCCAAGACGCCCGTTGAAAACGCCTATGACCATTCGACCAAGCACGGTGGAGAGTTCCCGGAGTATCAGAACTCGGTGCAGTATGTTCAAGCAGCGCGGGACTTTGTGAACAATCCGCCGACGGGAACACTCATCAAGACGCGTCCCAATGGTGACACACTGTATTACGATCCATCGTCAGATACGTTTGCCGTGAAAACTAAGGATGGAGCGCCGAGAACGATGTTTAAGCCTGATCCGGCTCAACACGGCTACCCAACTAATCTGGATTACTTCAATGCACAAAAATAACTGCCGAGTGTGCGGCTATGAACTGGCGTATCCCCCTTGGGGGGATGATGGTGAAGACCCGTCTTGGGACATATGCCCTTGTTGCGGTACAGAGTTTGGTTACGAAGATTGCACACCGGTAAGCGCCAGGAGAAAAAGAGAGCAATGGATTGCTGCGGGCTGCCCGTGGTTTGATCGCAAAAAAAAGTCATTAGATTGGGACTTGGAACGCCAATGCGAGCACATCCCAGAGGCGTTTAAATGATGTGGAGAATAATCAGGTTGTGCCGCCGATGGCACAGCCGCCTGCATGGCTGGCAGGATTCAAGCTACCGGGGTATACAGGCGAGAGCCGTGGCAAAGGCGACGGCGTTATCGCCGATAATGCAACGGAACTTGATCCCTCAGCGAAGGCCGGTCAGCTGGTGACGCCGTTGCCGGACGCCAAGACAATTGGTGACTGGATTACTGCGATTATTCCGGATCAAGCAAAGAATCTGGTTGACTATGTTACGACGGCGGTTAATGGAGAGGATAGCAACCGACAAGTAGCAGAGCAGATTGCGAACGGGCATGCGTTCGATAAACATGTGGTTGAGCAAGATGAATTTGGCAGCTCGATAGCGACGAAAGATCACTTCGCGAAGCAGATAGAAAATGTACTTAATAATCCATCGGCTACCAAGCAATTGAGTAATGGGCGCTCGGCGTATTGGGATGACTCAACAGGGATGGTGGTTATCCAAAATCCAAATGCTACGGATGGTGGAACTGCTTTTAAGCCAAAGAATGGCAAGGCTTATTTCGATAATCTGAGGTGATGATGAAAGTTAATAAAATTGGAAAGTCTGCGGAGGTCGAGTTTGAATATGATGAGTTGCTTGTGATTAATGCAGCTCTCAACGAGGTTTGCAATGGTATTGACGCATTCGAGTTCGAGACTCGGGTTGGAGTTTCGCGCGCTAAGGCGGAGCTCTTGATGAAGGCGATCCAGGCGGCTCTTGATCAAATTGAAAGATGAGAAAGACAGGCTTTCATGGCGATCACTCAATCTATGAGCTTGGTCCGGCTTCGGATGTGGTGCTGTTCTTTGCCCGCCTGAGAGACTACGCGGAACAGGATCATCCAGAGCAGGGATTGGAGCCTACTGACAGATCGTCTGTACCGGCGCTACCTTCGTCAGGAGGAATTGGAGCCGGCATTGGCTCTCATGGCGCAGACACATGAAAATTTTCACGCTAAAGCCGGCGGCATCATCGGTTGGATGGGATGCGACGATGCTTGAAAATCCGGAGAAAAGCTGGCTGGATTCTGATCAACCGACATTGGTCGACGTATTCGGAAAATATTTTGAGAGCTTTGAAGGTGCTTGTGGTTCAGAAAAATCATTCTTCGATACCTTTAATATTTACAAGCCGGTGCGAGTGGTGATATCTGACCTCGCTGGCTTTGCGCGTGACAAGGACAAGCCACTTGCGGACTATGACCCGTTTGAAGTTAAGCCGTTCTGGCTTCAATAAGGTAAGGCTGTTTTAACTTGACGCGGGGTGACCGTCATCAGTTCGCTTCGGCATAGATAATCATAGATGAATACCCACGCGCGTCTTATCCTGATTTTATTAGTATCATTTATTAAATTTAAAGCTGCCGCACGAACCCCGCCTGCAGCCGATGCAGCGGCGGTGGCACGTGCGAATGCGGAGCAGCAGCAACAGTTCCCGCAGCAGCACGCAGCCGAACAGCGCGCGGCGACTGTGGCTGCATCGCGCGTGCGCTCCGACGTGCCCGCAAGGAAGGCTGGCCCACGCTCCCGACGAACAGCGCTGTTTCGCGATCCAGACCTTCACGTCACAGGCGGCACGGTCATCGCGAACAACGCGGTGAGCATCTCCGCCACGGACATCCGCAACATGAACGTGGCGGCGGCGAACTCCGCGACCGGCGGCCCGCTCGGGGCAAACCAGACGCTGACGGCGCAGCAGGCGAACGCGCCGCAGACGGTCGCGGACAGCACGGGCTCGCTGCACATTACCCTGCCGAAGAACGGCCTGCATCCGTACAACACCGCACCGAACGCGCCGTATCTAGTGGAAACCGATCCGCGCTTCACGAGCTATACGAAGTTCATCAGCAGCGATTACATGCCGGGCGGCCCCGGGGCCTGAATCCGCAGAACGTCGAAAAGCGTCTCGGCGACGGGCTCTACGAGAAACAGCTCGTCCAGAACCAGATTATGCAGTTCACGGGCCTCGTCCACCTGCAGGGCTACAGCAGCAACCTCGACGAATATACAGCGCTGATGACGGCGGGCGTAAACTCGGTGCAGCAATTTGGCCTGGGAGTGAAGTTTGCCGGGTTATACGACGATCAGGGCAATACAAAACGGGGCATGTCCAACGCAGAACAGACAACGCATGAGGTCTAGGCCGCCATCGTTCAGGTACTGAAATGAAAAAAATATACGGATTGCTACTGAGTTGCTTCATTGGCCCGATCTTAATTTCTGGGTGCTGTCCCAACGGATGCTTCGTCCCGCACGGTTATGCGTATGAACGGGCCATTTCCTCTCCTGCCACTCACTCCGATTTTTGGGAAAAACTGGGCGTGAGCGAGGAACAGAAACAGAAGGACTGGGTTGCTAGCGGAGGGAAAAGAAACGGGCTTTTTAGCGCGCCATTCAACCGGCAGTCCGATGGAGACTCTGCCGTGTTTCTTGCTAGAGCAGACAGAAAACTCCAGCGCTGCCTGATCGGAAAAGGCTATCGGTTTACGGGTCAGTGTATCGATGATATGGAGAAAACTGAGCCAGCTTGCGGTGCGCCGTAAAAGAGTGCTTTGGCGGCGTCCTGAAAAATGGTGTTGCCGCCGCAGGTCTGGAATGCGCTAGCTGCCATCCTTCAGGTGCTGAAATGAAAAGAATTTGCGGGAAACTACTGAGTTGTTTTATTGCCTCGATTTCAATTTCCGGGTGCTGTACTTATGGATGCTTCGTCCCTCACGGTGAAGCATATGAAAGAGTCATTTCCCCTTCTACCTCTCGCTCCGATTCCTGGGGAAAATCGGGTGCGAGCGAGGAACAGAAACGGAAAGACTGGATTGCTTGCGGAGGTAAAAAAAACGGACTTTTTATCCCGCCTTTTGACCGGAAGTCCGGTGAAGATCCTACTGTATCTTATATTAGATCAAGCAGAGAATTCCAAGGTTGCCTTACTGGAAAAGGTTATCGTTTTGCAGGAGAGTGCATCGGAAACATGTCGAAATTCTATCCAGTTTGTGGTGCGAAATAAATGATAAAAAAATATCTTCTTTCGGGTTTTCTTGCCGGGGCTGGATTGATTGCCAGCGGTTGCATCATTTTGGATGGGGCGCCGACCGGAGAAGAGTATGAACGAAGCATTTCCCCTTCTACCTCTCGCTCCGATTCATGGCGAAAACCGGGCGCGAGCGAGGAACAGAAACGGAAAGACTGGATTGCTTGTGGAGGTAAAAAAACGGACTTTTTACCGCGCCTTTTGACCGGAAGTCTGGTGAAGATCCTGCTGTATCTTACATTAGATCAAGCAGGGAATTCCAAGGTTGCCTGACTGGAAAAGGTTATCGTTTTACTGGAGAGTGCATCGGAAACATGTCGAAATTCTATCCAGTTTGTGGTGCGCAATAAATGACAAAAAATATATCTCCGTTCGGGTTGTCTTGTCGGGGCTGGGCTGATTACTGGAAGTTGCATTATTTTGGATGGGGCGCCACCAGTTCGGCGCGAACCTCTCTACGCCAAATTTTAGAAAAAACCTCGCGGGTTACGCAGACCCAGGACAGCCACTGCAGGCAGACGCATTCGGGCCTGATGACAAGTGGTTTGAGTGTGACCATCGGCGCCAGTCGATGTCGGTCCAGCAGCAGGTCAGCCAGGTCACGAACAATTGCAGTGTGGTGGGTTCCGCCAATAGCGACCTGAATGTCGCCGCAGGCGACGATCTACACCTCACCGGCAGCGTCCGGCACGCCGGCCAGGACGTAAGCATGGCCGGCAAGGCGGTCACGATTGATTCGGCTTACGACACGTTCTCGCAGGCCAACCAGCAAAAAGCGCACTCTTGCCGCCGAACGACTTTCGAGTGTGCGACTACGAACTGGCGTACCCCCTTGGGGACATAGCAGAGGAAGATCCATCCTGGAACGCATGTCCTTGTTGTGGTACGGAGTTTGGATACGAAGATCGCACGCTGGTAAGGGCCGGGAGAAAAAGAGAACAATGGACAACTGCGGGTTGCTCGTGGTTTGCAGTAGTCGATTTCCTATGCATCAATGCAAGGCGCGGCCTGATCGAAGCCCCCCATAGGAAAGACCTTTCGGCGCGCGGAGATTTTCGCTTGATAAGGGAAATGTTGACGCAGAGCATTAATCTTGATCAATCAGACGCGAAAATTTTATGAGACGTGCTGTACTTCAACGTCAACGAGACTTCAAAATTGGACGAGATTTTCGAACGTTCCAATCTGAATTCGTGGGAAGCCCTGAGAGTCAACCTTGACACCACTTTCATCATCGAATTGAAGCGCCTTTACGAGACGAGTTGAATCAGAACACACAACAACATCAAGCCATTTCGATCTACCGCCCTACCGTTCACCGAATTACAGATCAAGAGCAATGAAAATCCGAAAGAGGCTGGCGGCTCTGCCGCTCATAGCCCTGGTATCTCTCGCACACTCGCAGCAGCCCCCACCCGATGTCGCGGCGGCCGCACGCACGAACGCCGAACAGCAACAACAGGTCGAGCAGCGACGCGAAGCGCAGCAGCGCGCCGCGACCGTCGCAGCACCCGTTGTGCGCTCGGCTGCGCCATTAGCAGGAGAATGGGCCGTCCTGCCGGTCGAAACGCCGTGTTTCCGCATCGACACGTTTTCGGTCGAGGTGCCGGACACGCTGCCCGAGGTTACACGCGTCAAAGGTGCCTCTGCCCTGCCGATGGACCCGTTCGCATTCCTGCATGACTGGCTGCGCCACTACGAGGGCCAATGCGTGGGCAAGCAGGGGCTCGACATGCTGACCAAGGGCCTGCAAGGCGTGATCCTGAGTCACGGCTACGTCACGACGCGCGTTCTGCTACCTGCACAGGACCTGTCGAACGGGACGATGAAATTCGCCCTTATCCCGGGCGTAATCCGCAACCTCAAGTTTGCCGATGCGGATACGCGTGGGACATGGAAAACGGCGTTTCCAGCGCGTGACGGTGACGTGCTTCAGTTGCGCGACCTTGAGCAAGGTCTGGAGCAAATGAAGCGTGTCCCGAACCAGGACGCGACCATGGAGATCGTGCCCGGTGCAGTCCCGGGCGAAAGCGACGTGGTGATCACCGCCAAGCGCTCCAAGCCCTGGTCGCTCGTAGTCTCCGCAGATAACTCAGGCACGGACGAGACGGGCCGCTATATCGGCAATGTGACGCTTGGCCTGTATAACTTGCTCGGCCTCAATGACGTGCTCTCGGGCGGCTTCAACCAGGATTTGCAGTTCGGCAATCACGACCTCGGCACGCACGGCTGGAACGCCTCGTACTCGGTGCCGTGGGGTTACTGGACCAGCACGCTGTACGGCTACACGAACACGTATTACCAGCAGGTCGCGGGCGTCAACCAGACCTTCGTATCGAGCGGCAACGCGCAGACGGCGGGCCTGAAACTGGAGCGGGTCATTCACCGCGGCCAGAGCGATGCAACGGGCGTCGAGTTCCAGCTTGTCAAACGCTTCGGCACGAGCTTCATCGAGGACACCGAAATTCCGCAGCAGCATCGCAATAACACGTTCATTGAGGCAGGACTGACGAACCGGCATTACTTTGGCGCGGCTCAGTTCGACGGCGCGCTCGCGTACCGCCAGGGTATCGGAGCGCTCGGCGCGTTTTCCGATACATCGAATGGACCAACGTACTACTTTCGCGTGACAACGCTCGATGCCAACCTCTCCGTACCGTTCAAGGTGGCCGGTCAGTCGTTTCGTTACGTCGGCACATTGCACGGGCAGTTCACCAACGACGAGCTCAACTACATCGACGACCTGACGATCGGTAGCCGCTATACGGTGCGCGGCTTCAGCGGTCAGACGATGCTCGCGGCCGAAAAGGGCTTCTACTGGCGCAATGAACTGCAGTATCCGCTCGGGCAAACCGGGCAGGTTCTCTACGCGGGCATCGACTACGGCCACCTGTGGGGACCGTCCACCGCGTTTCTCGCTGGTACGCAACTCGCGGGTGCAGCCGTCGGCCTGAAGGGCTCGGTGCAGAGTCGGCCCGGAGCGTACAGCTATGACGTATTCGCCGGTACGCCGATCTACGCACCGACGGGCTTTCCCGCTTCGAGCGTGACGCTCGGTTTTCAGGTCACTGGGCAGTTCTAGCTATCGCATTGTTGATTGTTGTTTTATCGAAAAGGAGAAGGATGAATATGGCAAGCATGTATGGCGTTTCCGTGCTCGCAGCGGCCGCCGTTGCATTGGCCGGCTGCGCAACGGAGTCATCGCAATCGCTTCCGGTACAGCCGGTGAGCGTTTCCCGAACCCCCTACGCAGGCCAGCGCATCGAGATGGCGGTGGGCAAGTTCGACAACCGGTCGAGCTATATGCGAGGAATTTTCTCGGACGGAGTTGACCGACTCGGCGGACAGGCAAAAACCATTCTGGTCACTGCCCTGCAGCAGAGCGGCCGCTTCAACGTTCTCGATCGGGACAATCTCGACGAAATCCGCCAGGAAGCCGGCTTCATGAAGAAGGGGCAGGCAATCAAGGGCTCGAACTATATCGTCACCGGCGATGTGACCGAGTTCGGCCGCAAGGAAGTAGGCGACCAGCAACTATTCGGCATTCTCGGCAGCGGCAAGAGTCAGGTGGCCTATGCAAAGGTAAGTCTCAATGTGGTCGATACCACGACCTCGGAAGTCGTCGCGTCGAGCCAGGGAGCCGGCGAGTACAGCCTGTCGAACCGCGAAATCATCGGCTTTGGGGGTACTGCCAGCTACGACTCCACCCTGAATGGCAAAGTGCTTAATCTCGCGATCCAGGAGGCGGTGAATCATCTGTCCGAGCAGGTCGACCAGGGCGCGCTCAAGGCAGCACGCTAAGCGCGCATCGCGGGCCCATCACAGGGGCTTTCTCGCGAAGTACACCACATCTACGGAATTCACAATGAAACAAACAGACCTGATGCGCGGCATGAGCCTGCCAGCAGTGGCGGTCGCGATTCTCTTCGCGGGATGCGCGGTCAAGAGCCCACCGCCGCTTTACCAGTGGAACGGCTACGAGCCAGCGGTCTACGACTACCTCAAGGGCGGCAAGGACCCGCAGCAGCAGATCGATGCGCTTGAAAAAGCCCTGCAGGAAATCCGCGCCAAGGGCGCCACGCCACCGCCAGGCTTTTATGCGCAATTGGGCATGTTGTACGCGAGTGTTGGCAAGGACGGACAGGCCATGGAGAATTTCGATACCGAGAAGCATCTGTTTCCCGAGTCCTCGACCTACATGGATTTCCTGATGAAGAAAAAAACGAAACAGCCTTAAGGGAGCCGTCATGTCCAGAATCTTTTCTTTCAAACTTTGGTTTGCCTTTTCGACATTCGCGCTGTTGGCGGCGTGTGCGCAGCCTGTCAGGCACGTCGATTACACGGCCTTCAGGAACAGCCGTCCGCATTCGATCCTGGTGCTCCCGCCGGAGAATGAAACGACCTCCGTACAGGCGACGAACAGCATGCTCTCGCAGATGACGATGCCGCTCGCCGAAGCAGGCTATTACGTGGTGCCGGTGGCGGTGATGGATGAGACATTCCGGCAGAACGGCTTGACTGTCCCGGCAGACATTCAGGCAACCACACCCGCAAAGCTTCGCGAAATCTTCGGTGCCGACGCCGTGCTGTATTCGAAGATCACGCAATTCGGAACCACGTACCAGGTGGTCGATAGTGCGACTGTCGTCACGGCGTCGGCAAGACTGGTGGACCTGAAAACCGGCGATGTGCTGTGGCAGGGCAGAGCAACTGCCAACAGCAACGAGGGGAATAACTACGGCGGTGGGAGCTTGATCGGCATGCTCGTAACCGCGGCGGTCAAGCAGATTGCGAACTCGGTCACGGACAAGAGCCACGATATTGCTGCTGCGACGAGCTATAGGCTTCTGCACGCGGGGCCGCCGAATGGTCTGCTGTATGGGCCGAGATCGCCGAAATACGGCACAGATTGACCGTGCCGGTTGTCACGCGCGATGCTCCATGCGGCGAGTAGCGCGTCTGGCGGGTTCGTAATTGTCGGCCCCCTCGTTGGGATTCACGATTCCGGAAAGCCGCAGCCGTCGAAGCTCACCGCTCATCGCGATGAGTTTCTCCCCGGAGACCACCCGATTACCCGTAGGCGTCTTGCTGAAAATCGTGACGGTCAGCGTGCCGGTCATATCGCTCGAAAGAAAGTGAGCGTCGCTGTCGTTGAACGAGGTCGAAGCCGAGCCGATATTGAAAAGTAACGCGAGACGCTGGCGCTCTCAAACCCTCTTCATGCGTTCCCAGCCGTGGCGCACGGCGGCCTTGAATCTTTCCCAGCCGTTTTCCGCGTAGCGCGACTCCCAATCTTCGCGAGCGCTCGGCTCAACCCCTTGCCAGTCGTGTCCGCGATACCGTTCGTCCATGCCCAGCGTTGCACCGTGCTCGTAGGCTGCGCAATATTCTTCGTAGGACATGCCGGAGTCCGCGTAATTTGCGTCATAGTCTTTGCTGACTTCCGTCTCGCAGGATGTGTCGTCGACGGGGGTGCCCATGAAGGGATCGCCCACCAGGCCTCTCGCCGATGTCTGCTGCGCTTTGGCTGGGCTCCCGGTTCTTGCAGGCTCAGTCGCCGCGCGCGTCGTGAGCTGCTGCATGCCGCTGACGACGGTTGGCACTGCAGATGAAAATGCCGTATGCCGTGCTTCGGATCCCGACTCGGGCGATGTCTCGTGCAGGTTTTCGGGCGCTCGAGCCGTACTCCGGGAGGGTGCCGTGACTGACGAGGCGTTGCGCCAGGCGCTGCTGCGTTCCTCGATGTCCGCTGCACCCGCGCTGCGCATTACTTCGCGCGCCAGGTTCACTTGCATTTCGGAAACGTCCGCGCTGACGACGGATCCGCCACGGCGGATGAACTCCCGATAATCTTCGGTCTCGGGCGGATACGCGCCCTGTGTGAAGAGCCGCGCGAACAAGCGTTCTAGTTGATCGAATACCGGCGTATGTTGTCCCACATCGCTCGCACCGGTTGCATACACACGCGGCCCTTTTTCCACCGGGGCCTCGACAGACATCGAGTAAATGGCTATATCGGCTTGTGCGACGCCTGCGTCGCCTAGCGCCCTTTGCGCGGAACGTGCGCTCCCATAGCTGTCGTAGACGCCCAATACGGTTTGCCTCATGACTGTCTCCCTTCGCTGTCGACGGGCGGCGGTGCCGCCGCGTACGAGGCGTGGGCGCAACGGTCATGCCCGATTGCGGGAACAGGCGATTCGGGCGATCCGGCACCCCGGGGAAAGCGTTCGGATTCACCGGGTCCGTCATGGACCCGCTCGCGCATCTTGCGTGTGGGAGGCGCAATGCGTTCGCGAGGCAAAAAAATACCCGCACAAGGCGGGCAAGAGGATTGAGGAGACACAAAGAGAGCACGCGGGGCACTCTCGATGCAACTGTAGCGTTTATCGCGGCGCCCTACACCTATCAGAACGGGGAGGGCGGACGAAATATCGACGTGGGCGGCAACGCAAGGCGGAAATGCGGCGGATCGCGTGGCAATTGATTGGGAATACGGAGATCATTGCGCGCCAGACTCAGTGCGACGACACATAAATCGCATCTGCAAACGGCTCCGGAAGGGCAAAGCTTGTGCGCATCCGCTTCGTTTCCGCCGCGGGCGTCAGGCCAAAGAGTCTTTTGAACTCCCTGCTGAACTGGGACGCACTCGTGTAGCCCACCGCGAAGCTCGCCGCCTCCGCGGTCAGGTCCTGGCGGACCATCAACAGGCGGGCCTGATGCAAACGCGTTGACTTCACATACTGCATCGGCGAAACCTGGGTGATTGCCTTGAAGTGGCTATGAAAGCTCGGAACGCTCATTCCCGCTTCCTGTGCCAACTGCATCACGTCCAGCGGTTGCGCGTAGCCGGCGTGGATAAGGCGTAGCGATCTGCCAATTCGGCCGAACTGACCTCGCATCGCCAAAGCCTCGCGCATCGAGCTGCCTTGTGCGCCCGTGAGCACCCGGAAATAGAGTTCACGCAGCAGGCACGGGCCCAATACTGCGGCTTCGATGGGCCGATGCATCGCCTCGAGCAAGCGCAGAAACGAGACCTGCATCGCCTCATCCATCGGCGTCGACATCATGCTCTGAGGCGCCTGCACGCGCTCCGTTACGCCTTCGCGATCGATCTGTACCGCCAGTTCGGCCGCCAACGTGAAATCGAGGTGCAGGTAGAGCGCAAGCAACGGACGCGCCTCGGTTGCGTCGGTTTCCATGCTGAACGGAACAGGCACGGACACAGCCAGATAGTGATGTTCGTCGTACAGGTAGAGATGGTCGCCGAAGTAGCCTCGCTTGCGCCCCTGACAAACGATCACGATGCCGGGGTCGTAGAGCACCGGCGTGCGTGACAGCGGCCGGTTCGAACGCAGGATACGGACGCCCGGCAGCGCGGTGAGGTTGTAGCCCTCCTCGGGCGCCAACGCGCGAAGCAACGCAATGATGCGATTGCGGCTTCGCGACGTGAGGCCAGGATAGTGGGTAGAGGTCCGCTTCGTGCTCATAGTTTTAGGCAAGAAAATTAGCAGAATCAGGCTTTGTTTAGCCCCGTCCTCAGACTAGTATGCACTCACCTGGCAACGTTCGGGAGAAGCTTCAATGGAGTCCAGCAAAATTCTGCTCATCACTGGCGTGAGCAGCGGCTTTGGCCGCGCGCTTGCGCAAGAGGCGCTGGCCGCAGGTCACAAAGTCGTCGGTACCGTGAGAAGTGCCGAGGCGAAGCGCGAGTTCGAGTCTCTTTCTGCGAAAGCCGCATTCGCACGTGTGCTCGATGTGACCGACTTCGATGCGATCGACGGCGTCGTCGAAGAAATCGAGGCGAGCGTCGGGCCGGTTGACGTGTTGGTCAATAATGCCGGCTACGGGCACGAAGGCGTCATGGAAGAATCGCCCCTGGCCGAAATGCGCAAACAGTTCGACGTCAACGTGTTTGGCGCTGTCGCCATGATGAAGGCGGTTCTGCCATTCATGCGTGCGCGCAGACGTGGGCACATTTTGAACATCACGTCGATGGGCGGCTATATCACCATGCCGGGAATCACTTACTACTGCGGTAGCAAGTTCGCACTGGAGGGTATCTCCGAGGCGCTTGGCAAAGAGGTCGAAGCTTTCGGTGTCGCCGTGACAGCCGTCGCGCCTGGCTCGTTCCGCACCGACTGGGCCGGTCGCTCGATGCGACGAACGCCCCGTTCGATCCCGGATTACGACACGATTTTCGACCCCGTGCGCAAGGCGCGCGAGGAGAAAAGCGGCAAACAATTGGGCGATCCCCGGAAGGCGGCGCGCGCGATGCTTGCCGCAATTGCCGCGGAGTATCCGCCCGCGCATCTATTGCTCGGTAGCGATGCACTCGGGCTCGTGAGGGACAAGCTGTCGATGCTGGAAGTCGAAATCCGCGCCTGGGAGAGCGTGACGGTCTCGACGGACGGCTGAGGATCGCGGGCGCATCGAGGTTTCTCACCCGGCCTGAAGCCGCTGGCACGCCGTTGCGAACCAATGATCGACCAGGCGCTGTGCCGCCTGTAGATCCTCCGGGTAGTATGGGTCGTTCCATGCTTGCGAAGCATCACGCGCCGGGATGATTTCGGCGGTGCAAACGCCCCCGGCATGTGCAGATTTGCCTGGATCACTTTACCGGCCCGTTGGGGGTCAGGATCGGTGGTTCAATCCCGCCCGTATCCACCGCGAAGCCGCCCCAGGGGCCCGAACCGACACTCGGGCCGATGTCACCCGGCGGGCTGTAGTCGCTGCTGACCGGTATCGCGGCCGGTGAACCGCGAGAACCGGCCCCCGTCCCAATGACGCCTGGCGGGCCGTAGCCGGTATCGGAGGTAGCCGTCGCCGAAGCGTTTGTGTTGCCGTTCGCGCCCGATACGCCCGGTTGGCTGTAAGTTGCCGGCGCGGCGCGCGCTATGGCGTTTGCGCCTGGCGCGCTCCGGGGTACTACCGCGACCACGTTCTGCCTCATGCGCAACCGGGCGAACGTGCTTCCCAGGGCGCTGGCGGAAGCGACGCCAGGGCCACCTGCACTCGCGTTACCACCGCCGGCGGCGCTTCCACCTGCGCTACTACCAGTGCCTGAGCTGCCTGCGCCGGAACTGCCTGCGCCGGAACTGCCTGCGCCGGAACTGCCTGCGCCGGAACTGCCTGCGCCAGAACTGCCTGCGCCAGAGCTACCTGCGCCAGAACTGCCGGCACCGTGGCCGCCTCCTCCAGAGCCCGCCCCAGTGCCACCCGAACCGGCACTGCTGCCACCTGAACCGGCACCGCTGCTACCCGAACCGGCGCCGGAGCCACCGGAGCCGGAACCGCTGCCCCCCGAGCCCGCACCGTTGCCGCCTGACCCGGCACCATTGCCTCCGGCGCCCGCACCCACACCGGCGCCCGCACCTACACCGGCGCCCGCACCCACACCGGCGCCCGCACCCACGCCGGCACCCGCACCCGCCCCGGCGCCGACACCCGCCCCGGCACCGACACCCGCCCCGGCACCGACACCCGCCCCGGCGCCGACACCCGCCCCGGCGCCGACACCTGCACCGGCGCCGACACCTGCACCGACGCCCGCGCCATTGCCACCTACACCCGCTCCGACGCCCGCACCGTGGCTACCATTGCCGTTGCCGTTGCCGTTGCCGTTGCCGTTGCCGTTGCCGTTGCCGTTGCCGTTGCCGTTGCCGTTGCCGTTGCCGTTGCCGTTGCCGCCCGCACCCGCACCCGCACCCGCACCCGCACCCGCACCCGCACCCGCACCCGCACCCGCACCCGCACCCGCACCCGCACCCGCCCCGTGGCCACCGCCGTTGCCGCCTGCGCCCCCACCGTGGCCGCCACCACCGCCATTGCCGCCCGCCGCTGCATAAGCCGCACCGGACAGCGCGAAAACTGCCACCCATATCGCCGTGTGTTTCGTCGCTCGGTTCATCGTCCGCCCCTTTCCTCGTACAAACCGCTTCGAAAGTGCGCCGGTGCAGCGCCCAATTTCTGCGCGTATGCCAACAGCCGCCTCGCGCATACGATGTGCCACGATGAGCAGGGGAATCGATTCTATTGAGGATAACTATGAACAACGCTACGCATCGCCCGATGCAGCCGGATGATCCCGGCGTTCCTTTGTACGGTTGGGCGTTTTCGCCGACGGCATTTTGAGAAATCGCCACCGGCAAAAGTCTCCACACGTCACGTACGGATCCGGCAGCACGTCACGCGTGGGGTTCAAGTCGAGAGCCGGACTTGAACAAGAGCCTTTATCACCCGCCGGGAAAGCATGATCCGTGCGCAGATCATCGGTACAGGCGTCCCGATCGGCGTCAGGGTTTTCCGCTCTGCGCAAATTCCCGGATGCGCGCGGCCAGCGCGGGTATGCCAGCATTGCGGGCCGCGTAGTGAGAAATCTGGCGTGTGGCCAGATCGACGGTCACCTGATCGTCGGGCGCCTTGGTATAGGGTCCGTCGACGGCAGCGTGATATTCGATGCGCAACTGGGCGTCGTTCGCAACGATGCGCAAATAGCCGTAATTCTGGTCGTCGTAGTTTTCGATGACTACGGCATCGGTGTCCTTCGAGGCGGCCTGGATCAACTGCGGTGCCCGAAGCGGCGGCTGCCCGTTGCTGGTCAGCCGCTGGATACCGTGTCCACCGTTACCGCACACGATGTACGGAATGTGGGTTCCGTCCGGACGTGTGCGTGTAAAGCGCTGATAGTTGTGCGCATGTCCCGCAAGATCGGCATGGGGCCATACGCCCACCTCTTCGCAGATCGCGTCGATCTGCTGCTGCATCTCGATACTCCAGCCGTGACGTCCGCGAGCGACATACGGCGGATGATGATGCGCGAACAGGAGTGCGCCCCCGTAGCCTTCCTTTTTCACCCGCTTCAACGCCGCCTTGAGAAACTTCAGCTGGCTGTTGCCGATGTCGCTGTTCGAAATCACGCCAGGATCTTCGAGCGTATTGCTATACAACGCGATGATGCGCACAAACGGCGCTTCGAACGTAAAGAAGACGCCAGGTTGAATTTGCGCCGTACGTGAAAGGTTGCCCGCATCGGGAGAGACCTGAAAGCAGTCGGAGCAGAAGTTTCGCAGAAACGCCTGCAAACTCTTTTCGTGCTGCAATGGCGAGATCATCCCGTCATGATTGCCGGCGACGGCGAGAATCGGTGCGTGGTAGTCGCGATAGGGTTCATAGAACTGGTCGTAGTAGTACTGCGCTTCGCCAAAGCTATAGACGATGTCGCCCAGCAGAAAATTGAATTGCGGCACTTCGGCAGGATCGGTTTCGTCGAAGTCGCTGACCATCTTGTCGGCGACTTCGTTCTGCGTTTTCGGGCCGCGAGTACTACCGCAATCGCCCGTCGAGTGAAAAACGATCTGCCCGTTCGTGTTGATCTGGTCGAGGATCGTCTGATCGTTGCTGATCACGTCCGCGAGTGTCAGGCGGGGCTCGACGCCGCCACGCGGCGCTGGAAACGCAAGGGCCTTGAGTTTGTGCTCGCGGTTGAGTTCGTCGATCATCCGGTAGGCCGCTACGTCGGAGGCATGCCTGACGATGAAGGTTTGCGGATCGGGCGTAGGCTGCGGCTGCGAGAAGACCGGGGCGGCGAGAACGCGGCCGCTGCCACTGCTGGTCGGCGTTCGAACCGGGCGCTTCTTTGGCATGTTCTATTTCCTCCACTCGTGGATACAAAGCGGGACCGCGCCTGACGGGCATGGTCCCCTGCCGAATGCTCCGGGTGAGACGGCGGCTTGCGGGAGAGGTTCAGTCGGAGTCGTTGCAGGTCGTAACAGGCGATTTTTTTCTCCGTTTATACTCACTGTCGCCTGAATGGCTCACGTCCAGGTCCCACGCTGCACGCCGAAAAAAACCACGACATCAGTCGACAACACGGCACGCGATTCACGTTTCGCAACCGCGGTTCTTACATAACGGGTGGGACCTATTATGCTAAATCGTGCTTTTGGCGCAGTGATTTCATCTTTGCTTGTGGCCGGCGTGGCCGCTTTGCCGGCTATCGCGCATGCCGACGACAGCTTCGCGCAGGACGACGGCGCGTCGCATGGCCGCGCGGTCAAGGTGATGATCATTTCGATGTTCGGCCCGGAAGGGCAGGTGTGGCTGGATCATCTCGGACCGTGGCAGGACATCACCGTCGCGGGTCTGTCCCCTGATTACCCGGCCGTGCACTGCAACCGGCAGGATGTCTGTGTGATGACTACGGGCATGGGACACGCGAATGCCGCCGCGTCGATCATGGCGCTGACGTTCTCGCCGCGGTTCGACTTGCGCCATACGTACTTCATGGTGGCGGGCATTGCCGGGATCGATCCGCTTCAGGGGACCGTCGGTTCCGCTGCCTGGGCGAACTGGCTCGTCGACTTCGGCATTCAGTGGGAGATCGACGGACGCGAAATTCCGCCGGGCTGGAACACCGGCTATCTCGGCATCAACACGACGGGCCCGACGCAGAAGCCGCCGCTCGACTATCGCACCGAAGTGTTCCAGCTGAATCCGGCGCTGACGAACGCGGCATTCGCGCTGTCGCGCAACGTGACGCTGAGCGACGACGCGCAGGCACAGGCCGCACGCGCCAAATACAGCTATGCACCCGCAAATCGGCCGCCGACGGTGATCCAGTGCGATACGCTGGCGGGCGATACCTGGTGGTCGGGCACCGAACTCGGCGAGCGAGCGCGGCAATGGACCAAGATCCTGACCGACGGCAAGGGCACCTACTGCACCACGCAGCAGGAAGACAACGCCACCTTCGAAGCGCTGACGCGAGCGGCGAACGTGCATCGCGTCGACCTGAACCGTGTCGCGGTGCTGCGCGCCGGCTCGGACTTCGACCGGCCGTATGCGGGCCAGTCGAGCGCGGATAATCTGCTCAACTACGCGTCGCAAGGCGGCTTCACGATCGCGATCGGCAATCTGTTCCTCGCGGGCAATCCGCTCGTGCAGGACATCGTCGCGCATTGGGGGGAGTGGCGCCATGGCGTGCCGCAGCGGTAGTGCGCTTGCGGGCCGCCTGCGCGCAGATCCGTGACCGGTTCTCGCGGCGAGGCCATCTCAGGGTTTGAGCTTCGCGAGGCGCGGTGCGAACCGGCACATGACGAGGGGGAGGACGGCCAGGACGGCGCCGACATGGAATGTAGTGGATGCGCCATGCCGGTCCCACAACCAGCCGGCGATGACGCTTGCAAACAGCATACAGATGCCGCTTGCGAGATTGAAGACGCCAAACGCCGTGCCCCTGAGCGACGGCGGCGCGGTTTCGGCGACCATCGCGGAGAGAATGCCTTGCGTGAACCCCATGTGCAGGCCCCACAGTGCGACGCCGATGAGCAGGGTGACGATCGATGCACGCGCGCCGAGGACCAGATCCGCGGCGATCAGTGTGACAATGCCGAGCGCAAGCAAAACACGGCGGTCGGTTCGATCGGACAGCGCCCCAGCAGGATACGCGCTGAGCGCGTAGGTGAGACTCATCACCACCATGACGCCGGGAATCCACGCGATATCGATTCCCGTCTGCTGCGCGCGCAATACGAGGAACGCTTCGCTGAAGCGCGCGAGGGTGAAGGTGGCGCCAATCGCGACCACGAACCAGTAGCGCCCCGGAAATTCCCGCAACGCCTCCCAGCGCAGTGGTGACCGGAAGCCGTGGGACGCCTGTTCGTGGGCCGGCTCCTCGATGCCGAACACGATCAGGCCGACCGCTATCGCGGCCGGAACGACAGCAAACCAGAGGACCGTGCGGATGTGATCGGAGAACCGGAACATCAGCACGATGGCCACGAGTGGCCCGGCGAATGCGCCGATGGTATCCATCGACTGTCTGAGCCCATAACACGCGCCGCGAATCTCCGGTGGCGAGACATCCGCGAGGAGCGCGTCTCGCGGCGCACCCCGTATTCCCTTGCCGGCACGATCGATAAGGCGCGCCGCCGCGACAAGCGCGGGCGTGTGCGCCAGCGGAAAAAGCGGCTTGGACAGCGCGGCCAGCCCATAACCGAGCAGCAGCAGTGCCTTGCGCTTGCCTAGCCAGTCGCTCACGGGGCCCGAGAAGATCCTGACGATCATCGCGGTCGCTTCGGCGGCCCCTTCGAGCAAGCCCAGCGCGCCCACGCTCATGCCCATCGTGGTGACGAGGAAGATGGGCAGCAGCGCGTGAACGAGTTCGGAAGACAGGTCCATGAAAAGGCTCACGAATCCCAGCATGCGTACCGCGCGGGGAATGGGGATGCGTGAAGTTGCGGACGTTTCAGGCAGCACGGCACTCGCTCTGGAGATAGGTGAACGCGTATCGCGCGAGGGCGATGACGACCCTGTCCAATGATGTCCGATGCGCTCGCCAGCAGCAACCAGACCGCCCGCTTTCACCCGGCTCACCCATTCGCTGTCCCCGGGTCGGCGACTTCGTCGCGCGTGAAGCGCCCGTAGCGCAACGCCAGCGCGGGCAGCACGATCAGGTTCAGGGCGGTCGACGTGATGAGCCCGCCAAGAATGACGATCGCCATCGGCCCTTCGATTTCCTTGCCCGGCGCGCCACTCGTCGCAGCGAGCGGCGCCAGCGCGAGCGCGGTAACCAGCGCAGTCATGAGGATCGGCACCAGCCGTTCCGATGCGCCGCGCACGGCGGTGTTCATGTCCCAGTCCAGTCCATCCAGGTGCACCAGATGTTCATAGTGGCTGATCAGCATGATCGAATTGCGCAGCGAAATGCCGAGCAGCGTGACGAAGCCCACCATGCTGCCAAGCGAAAGATTGCCACCGGTGAGGACCACGCCCAGCACTCCGCCCACAAGCGCGAAGGGCAGGTTGATCATCACCAGCAGCACGGCGCGCCGGTTCTTCAACGCCATGAACAGCAGCAATGCGATGCCCACCAGAGCAATCCCGCCGTATGCGAGCAGGTCGCGCTGCGATTGGGCGCGCGCTTCGCTCTCTCCGCTGAAAACGGCATAGGTACCCGCGGGCATCCTGATCTCGCGATTCACGCGCGCCTGCGCTTCCTTCACGAAGTCGCCGACCGCCCGGTTGCCGAGATTGACCGACACCGTCTGCACGCGCTCGCCGCCGTCGTGCGTGATCTGGTAGCGGCCGGCGACCTGCCGGATCATGGCGAGCGTGGAAAGCGGCACGGCAAAGCCGTCGGCGTTGCGCACCATGAGTTCGCTCACGTCGCCGACGGACCTGCGCATTGCGGGGTCGAGCACGACTGCAACGTCGTAGCTGCGGCTGCCCTCGTAAATCTGGGCGACGGTCACGCCGGCATAGGCGGCCTGGATCGCATCGAGAACTTCGACCGGACGAAAGCCCCAGCGGCTCAGTGCGTCGGGATTGAGCCTCACATCGAGTTCGGGAATCCCGGGGGGGGAATCCACCCGCACACTGGCTACGCCGTGGATCGTACCGACGAGCTGGGCGATCTGCTGCGCCGTGCGGTCGATGACGTCGAGATTGTTGCCGAAGACGTTCACGACCACAGGCGCTGTCGTCCCCGAAATGGTCTCGTCGATGCGTTCCTCGAGAAACGTGTTGACCGAGGTGGAGAGGCCCGGAAAGCGCGCCAGGGCCTGGCGAATCCGGTATAGCGCCCAGCTCTGGCCCGATGCGCCCATCGGCTCGAGGTCGACTTCGAATTCCGAGAGCTGCACGCCGGTCGGGTCGACCACACCGTTCGCACGGCCGGCGCGCTGCGCCACGAGGCGCACGCCCGGCACCTGCAGCAGCGCCTGCGAGACCTGGGTGCCGATGCGCATCGATTCGGCAAGCGAGGTGCCCGGCGCGAGCCCCATGTGCACGGTGTAATGTCCTTCCCGCAGTTGCGGAATGAAACTCCCGCTCATGAATGGCAGAGAGGCGAGCGCCGCGGCGCACATTACCACGACGATGACCATGACCCCTTTCACATGTTGCTCGACCTTCTTCAGCAGTGCGACGTAATGTGTCTTGAGGCGCCCGATCAGGCGCGGCTCCCGCTCGGGTAACGGTCCCTTGGCCAGCAGGGCGAGCGCCATCGCGGGCGTGAGCGTCAGCGCGACGCCCAGCGACGCGAGCACGGCGAGAATGTAGGCGATGCCCAGCGGGGCAAAGAGCCGTCCGCCGATACCCGTGAGCGTGAGCACGGGCAGGAAGATCAGCATCACGATGAAGGTGGCGAAGACTACGGCACTACGCACTTCGAGCGAGGCGCGCAGCACGATGCGAAAGGCGGGAAGCGGCTGGGCCAGCACGCGGTTCTCGCGCAGGCGGCGGTAGATGTTCTCCACGTCGATGATGGCATCGTCGACCACTTCGCCCAGGGCGATGGCGAGGCCGCCCAGGGTCATCGTGTTCAGGCTGATCCCGAACGAAGTGAGGACGATGATCGCGATTAGCAGCGACATGGGAATCGCAACGGCAGAGATCACGGCGGTGCGCACGTTGAGCAGGAACAGGAACAGCACTACGACGACCAGCAGGGCGCCGACGATAAGCGCCATGCGCAGGTGAGCGACGGACGCCTCGATGAAGTTGGCGGGCCGGAATACGTTCGTGTTCACGTCCACGCCCTGGCGGGAGAGCACCGGCGCAAGCCCCGCGAGTGTCTTTTCAATGTCGCGTGTCACGGCCATCGTGTTGGTTCCGTACTGGCTTTCCATCACGACCATCACGCCGGGCTTGCCCATGATCGATGCTGCGCCAACGGCGGGTGCGTTGCCCCAGCTCACGCTGGCAATGTCGCCCAGGCGAACCGCTGCGCCGTTGCCGGAGCGGATCACGACACCCGCGAGTTTCTGGGGCGTCGCGATCTGGCCATCGGCGTTGACGGCGATGCGCTGATTGCTGTTTTCGATGAACCCGGCGCCACGCACGCCTGTGGCCTGGCGCGACGCGGCAATGACATCCTGGATCGACAGATCGTGGTGCATCAACCTGGCAGGATCGACCTGGATCTGCATCTGACGCGTTTGGCCGCCGAACACGATCACATCGGCCACGCCTCGCGTACCCAGCAACGGCGGTTTGACGGTCCACTGCGCGATGTCGTAGAGGTCCGCGAGCGAGCGCGTCTTCGACGTCAGGCCGATGGTGCGCACGACGCTCGTCGTCGTCGTGAGCGGCAGGAGCTGGGGTGCCGCGACGCCGGCCGGCAGCGTCCCCGCGAGTCCGCTGATGCGCTCGGTGACGAGTTGCCGGACCTGCATCACGTTGGCATGATCGTCGAATACGAGCGTCACCGAGGAGAGGCCCTGCATGGACCGCGAGCGGATCGACTGCAGGCCGGTCATGCCGCCAAGGGCATTTTCGACCGGCTGTGTCACGAGGGTCTCCACCTGTTCGCTCGTCATGCCCGGCGCGGCCGTCTGCACGATGCTCATCGGCGGTGCGAACTCGGGAAAGACGTCGAGCCTGGCGCGCGTGAGGGAAAAGAGCCCGTAGCCGGCCGCCATGACGGCCAGCGAAAAAATGACGCCGCGAAAGCGCAGCGAAAAGCGAATGATCGCGTCAAGCATGGGGCTGTGGGTGGCGTTGTTCTGGGCGGGACATGTGGGGCTCAGTTGCGGGATCAGTCGTCACACTCGGGCGGGTCCTTGCAGGCGGTGCCGATGCCCTGTGGCTTGATCTCTTCGGAGAGCAGCAGTTGCGCGCCTTGCGTCACGACCTGATCGCCGGCCTGGAAGCCGGCCGTCACGATGAAACCGCGATCGCCTTCGTTGGCCGCGGGCACGTAGCGCCGCGTGAAGCGGTCGTGCGCCGTGCGTACGTATGCCCAGGTCTGGCCGCCGTACCACACCACTGCCTGCACCGGGATCAGCAGCCCCGAAACGGCCTCGTTCGAGGTGGGCACGCGCGCGCCCGTGCGCAGGTTCGCGGGCAGCATGGTGCCCGCGACGTAAAACCATGGCGTGCCCTGTACGGCGGGATCGGCGAGGGGTGAAGCGGATAGCCTCCGGGCGGCCACTGTGCCGCCACCGGGTGTATCGACCGCGATGCGCTCGGGTGGCGTCTTGCCGAAGCCGGATGGCAACGTCACGCGTAACACGACCGACTGACCCGCCTGGAGGCGCTGAAACAACGTAGAGGCCGGCGCCGTTGCCGCGTTTGCGAGGGCATCGCCGAACTGCTGCCGCATCGTGCCGTCAAGGCCGTCCAGCGTGACCCGGGCGGCCTGGAGTTTTGCCGCGTCGCCCTGCATCGTCGCCTGCGCTGCCTGAAGCGTCTGCTTCGAAACATTGCGGTCGTCGGCGAAGAGCGTACGGCTGCCTTCGTACTGCGTGCGTGAACTGGCTGCCTGTGCGGCGAACGTGTCGACGTCGGCGCGTGCGCTGGCGAGACGGTTGCGCAGATCGAAGAGCGGTTGCAGATCGATGACCGTGGCATCCGCGCTGATGCCGGACTGGCTCGTGACGGCCGCGAGCGGCGCGACTTCGATGTGGCCGGCGCGCTGCGCGTCGAGGCTCACGACCACGACTGTCTCGCCTTTGAACGTCTGCACCGTGGTCCGCGGCGCAGACGGCGCGGCGGCGGATGTCGATGCGCCGGAGTCGTCGAACGCCTGGTTGATGATGTACCAGCCTGCGCCGGCGCAGAGGGCCAGCGAAAGGACGATCAGAAGGATCAGCCGGATTTTCATCGTGTTGTCCCCTCACTGAGGGTTGGCCTCGCTGCCTCGTGGACGAGAGGTAGCTGCATCGCGTCTTCGAGTGCGCCTGCAGCCTGCTGGAGCGCGATTTCGGCGTCGAGATGGGCGATTTCACTCGTCTGATAGCCGGCTTGCGCCTGTGTGTACGTCAGCCGGTCCGCATTGCCGCTCGCGAATGCAGCCGCCTGGCTGTCGAGCTGGCGGCGGGCGCTCGCCAGATGGGCATCGGAGATCTGCCGCGCTTCGCCGCTCGCCTGATAGCGCGCCAGGGCATGCGCGAGGTTGCCAATGATCCTGTCCTGCAGCGCGCCGGTGCGGACCGCTGCTTCCTTGCGCTTCGCCTCGGCCTGCTTGATGCCCCCCTGGTTCTGGTCGAAGATCGGCAGCGTGATGCCGGCCAGTCCGAAGGCGATCTTGTTGGTGCCGGTGTCGTACGTGTAGCCGGGGCCGAGATGGATGTCCGGATACTGTTTCGCGACTTCGAGCTGAAGCGCCGACTCGGCGGCGGCGTAATCGGCCAGTGAGGCGCGCAGATCGGCGCGATGGAAGATCGCCGCTCGCTGCGCGTTAGCCGGAGGCGGAGCCGGGGCAGCCGTGCCGAAGGCGCTCAGGTCGAGCGTTACGCCATCGAGCGCGGTGACCGGAACGCCGATGGCGGCGGCCAGTTGCGCGCGCGCGTCTTCTTCGGCCATTCGCGCGGCGGTCAGGTCGCTCTGGGCCTGGGTGTCGGCAAGCACCGCCGCATCGACATCGGGTTGCGAATACTGGCCGACTGCGAGACGGTGGCGGCTCATGGCCGTGATCTCCCGCTGGGCTTGCGCCTTCGTGCCGAGGAGGGCGATGCGCGTACGCGCGGCAAAAAGGGCGAGCATGGCGTCGCGGACCTGGGCACTGACCGTCCATGCCGCGGTGATGATGTTCAGCCGGGCCGCTTCAGACAGGTGGCTCGCCTGATCGACGCGATAGCCGCGCTTGTGCGCAGTCTCGATCGGGATGTCGAGTGATGGGCCCCAGGTAAAGGGCGCGCCCGGTCCCGGGTTGGGCGTATTGAACTGGAACGGCATCTGCAGGACCGGATTGGGAATCGCGTTGGCAACATCGATGCCGGCTTTGGCCGTGTCCCATTGCGCACGGGCCATATCGAGGGCGGGGCTGTAGTAGAAGGCCGCCAGAGTAAGCCACTCGCGATTCCAGGCTGCCGGCGGCCACGGCCTGACATCGTGGCCAGCTTCGCGCGCGATCCAGGCATGCAGTTCATCGCTAGCAAGCGAGCGCTGCTCGAATTGGCGGGCGATCTGGTCGGGGGCGATCGGCTGCGGATGATAGGTCGTACAACCGGCCACCCCGGTCAATACGATGAAGGCAATCGATAACGCGCGCCGCATGCTGGCATTCCATCCCGGACGATGTGCCGCCCACGCGGACGGCTTTCGGGTTGGAGGCTACGCCACCGGTTGTGAAGTTTTTGTCAAGAACCTTCGCTGTGCGGCGGTCACGGGGGAGTTTTTCAACGAAATAGACCCGCTGCTGTCGCTCGGGTTGCCGGCGCTGCGATGACGGCTCAGGATCCTGGAGCCGCCGTTCATCGGCTTCCGTCGACGGAATTTCGCGAAGGTGTCAAAGCGGATCGTAGCCGGGTTTCTTGTATAGGCGCGTCATGCTCGGAGCGATCCCTTGACGACATACCTTGTCCATCCAGTCGCCTGGCCTGATCGCCTCGATTGCAACCGAGAGCGAGTTCTCGATTGAATACGGCACTCCCAAAAAGCGCTCGACGATCGCATGCGCAAGCGGCGCTTTCTGGTCCTCGCTGTGGCCGGGCCATAGCTTCACGATAACGTTCAGATTTCCCGCGACGCACCGGCGAGATACTGCTCATCAGTTACCGGTTCCAGCCACTCGACATTTTTGCCGTCCAGCGCCTCCTGGATGGCGATGTGCGTCATCGAGGTCGTCGCTGAAGCGCCATGCCAGTGCTTGTGGCCTGGCGGACACCAGATCACGTCTGCGGCACGAATCTCAACGATGGATTCGCCCTCGCACTGTGTCCAGCCGCAGCCAGACGTCACAACCAGGGTCTGGCCCAGCGGATGGGTATGCCAGTTCGTGCGCGCACCGGGCTCGAACGTCACGCTCGCGCACGACACCCGAGCGGGCGGCGGCGGTGCATTAAGCGGATCGATACGCACGGTGCCGGTGAACCATTCGGCGGGACCTTTAATTGAGGACTGCGAGCCAGCTCTTTTGATTTCCATGATGTTTCTCTCATGCTCCGTTATTGGCGGCCACACCCAGCTCCTTGAGCTTTGATACGGTCGACATTGCATTGGGCCAGCCCGCGTAGAACGCGAGGTGCGTGGTCAGTTCAACGAGTTCGTCCTGCGTGACGCCGTTCGCGATAGCGCGCGGAACGTGAAAATTCATCTGCTCGGTTTTGCCGAGTGCGATTAGTGCAGCGCAGGTCACGAGACTGCGGTCCCGTTTCGACAGTTGAGGGCGCTCCCAGATGTCGCCGAACAACACCTCGTCGCTCAGTTCGGCCAGCTTCGGGGCCAGTTCGCCAAACGACTCACGTGCGGCAGCAGGTTTTCCGGACATGCCTTTCTCCTTTCTCCAGGCCAATGGATGACATGAGGACATTCTGCGGACGGCGCGCGCGTGCGACTAGACGGTAAAATGCGCTAAGACCTATGAGTGGATTTCATCAATGCTGCGCGAAAATGTGACCGACCTGCTGGCATTTATTACGGTGGCGCGCGAAGGCAGCTTTACTCGTGCCGCGGCCAGGCTTGGCGTATCGCAAAGCGCGCTGAGCCATACGCTGCGCGGGTTGGAAGCGCGCATGGGAGTACGGCTGCTTAGCCGGACCACGCGCAGCGTCGCACCGACCGCTGCTGGGGAGCGGCTGCTGAGAACCGTCGCACCACGATTCGAAGAAATCGAGAGCGAACTCGCTGCGGTGGTCGAAATGCGTGACAAGCCGGCGGGCACGATCCGGATCACGACCACCGACTACGCCGCCGATACCGTTCTTTGGCCGCGCCTGTCAAAGGTCTTGCCCGACTACCCTGACATCAAGGTCGAACTCGTGGTGGACTATGGCTTGTCCGACATTGTGGCTGACCGGTACGACATCGGGGTGCGATGGGGCGACCAGGTCGCGAAGGACATGATTGCGGTGCGTATCGGCCCAGATGCACGTCTCGCGATCGTCGGATCGCCGTCCTATTTTGCGCAGCACCCATCGCCCAGACAGCCGAAGGATTTACTTCATCACAACTGCATCACGCTGAGGCTGCCGACGCGCGGTGGTCTATATGCGTGGGAACTCAAAAAGGGCAAAAGGGAAATGCAGGTCCGCGTTGACGGGCAATTCACCTTCAATGGCGCTTACCAAATGCTGAACGCGGCGATCGACGGCGCGGGCCTTGCGTTCGTGCCGGAAGACCTTGCACAGCCTCACGTGGATGCCGGACGGCTGCAGTATGTCCTCGAGGACTGGTTTCCGACGTTTCCGGGGCTACATATCTTCTACCCAGGCCGCCGCGAATATTCGAGGGCGTTAGCTATTGTTGTGGACGCCTTGCGCAATGGGGCGTGAGCGGGCGAGCGCGCATCCACCAACCGCCAACCCCGCGCTGCGTGTGGAAGGCCACCCTGAGCATACATCTGCAATAGATAAGCGCTATCGCCCGGTCATTCATGTACAACTGCCAAACGGCTGCTAATGGTGCACCATGCCCGATTCTTCGCAACTCGACATCGACCGAACCAGGCCGGGCCAGTGGACGGTCACTTTCAGCAACCCACCGATCAACATGTTTGTGCCTGCCACAATCGAGGAATTTGGCTTGCTGACGAGGGACCTCGAGGCGGACCCGTCCGTGAAGGTCGTGCTGTTTCAGTCGGCGAATCCCGATTTTTTCGTCGCCCATCTCGACGTAGCCAAGGCAGCCGAACGGCGGGAGGTGCTCGGGCTTTGGCGCGACTGCGTGCTACGCCTCTCGTCAGCGCCAGTCGTGAGCATCGCCAAGATTCGCGGTCGCACGCGCGGGATCGGTAACGAGTTCGTGCTGGCCTGCGACATGCGTTTCGCCAGCCGGCAATATGCGATCTTCGGCAACCCGGAGGTCGGCGTCGGCCTTGTACCGGCCGGCGGAGCGCTTGAGTGGCTTCCGCGCCTGGTCGGCCGCTCGCGGGCACTTGAGATTGCCCTCAGCGCCGACGATTTCGACGCCGATGTCGCCGAACGCTATGGCTGGGTAAACCGCACGCTGGACGATTCCGGCCTCGACGCCTTTGTCGATACGCTGGTCCGACGCCCGGCCTCATTTGACCGTGAAACGCTCGGGGCGGCGAAAGCCCAAATCAATCGCTTCGGGATGCCAACGGCTGCCGAACTTCAGTCGAGCATCGACCTGTTCTTCCCGGCCTTGGCCTCGCCAGGTGGGCAGGCCCGCCGCGCCAGGCTCCGGAACCTCGCTTATGGCGGGCCGAGCGATTTCGAAATGAACTTCGGGAGGTACCTGCCTGCGCTTGGTCAGGCGGACAGCAATGACACAGAGCGGCCGCTCACAGGCGCGCGGAAGGGTTGAGCCTCCGCGATCAAACATAGCGCTGCCGGGCGTCGTGCCAGTGAAGCTTGATGTGACCGATCGGGCGGCCGTGGCCGCCGCCGCTGACACGGCACGCGACGTCACGCTTCTGATCAACAACGCGGGCATCGCCCGGTTTGGCGGTCTGATGGACGACGGCGCCCTTGAGGCCTTGCGCGATCACTTCGAGACTAACGTGTTCGGCATGCTGTCGATGTCGCGGGCGTTCGCACGCAACCTCGCCCGGAACGGAGGCGGCGCGATCCTGAACGTGCTGTCTGTGTTCACCGACGAGTTTACGCGTCGGTGAAGGCCGGGATGTCGGCAGGTGTCTATCTGGACGCGAGGCGTCGCGACCTCGAACTTCCGTACACGACCCTGATCTGCCCTTCAGTTTTCCCCAGAACGGCCGTTCAACAGTCGGGAGCCTTCGGATAAAAATATGATATTCACGCCAGAATTTTCTACAGCGGACGCCACGGAATATACACTGATCGCCAATCATTATGTCGAGACGCAAGTAGCGCTGAACCTAAGCGTTGCGTACGTTCGGGCGCGTGTACTCTTTGGCCGACAACACGTGCCGCTGCCTACTGCTAGATTTGTGGTGGTCTATGATGTCCGTGGACAAAAGGTGGCAGACGATCTTGAAGGCTGCCTGCATCACGCGCTCGGAGATATTGCACAGATTCGGGTGAAACGGTCATGAGCTTTCAACTTATGGTTCGAGGTATACCCCTGAACGATGTCGAGCGTACGCTTGGACAACTGCTCGCAGTGCATGTGACGCCGGCCAACGAACAGGAACGTGCACAGGTCGGAGAACTGGCGCGTCAGGTCCAGCAGGCCACGGGCCAGACAGTCAAGGTGGCGTTCGCGGATCAGGGGTATACAGGTGAAGAGCCCGCGCAGGCGGCGCTTGACGAAGGAATCGAGCTTCAAGTCATCAAGCTGCCGGAGGCAAAAAAGGCTTCGTATTGTTGCCGCGCCGCTGGGTAGTCGAGCGCAGCTTCGGCTGGCGCAACCGGTTCCGCAGACTGGCCAGAGACTACGAGCGGTTGCCCGAAACCCTCGCTGGTTTGCACTTCGTCGTATTCTCTGTGCTTATGCTTGTCCACTTTGCAGCCCTTACTGGAGGGCGACAATCATTTTGGCCGGTGTAGCGGCGAAGGTTTTGGCCGGTGGGGAGAAGTCGGAGGCGGCGTAGCCGCCGGAGAGTTCTCCCCACCGGCGGCGCCGAGTCGGCTGGGCTCTACGATGGCTGATCGAATAAGAAAGCGATCAGCTACATGTCTGGAACACCTCATATCAATCAGGGTATTGCACTTCAAACTTGAGAACTTGTTGTCTAACGAAATGCGCGCATCTGCGAATGCATCAGCTGGAGTAGTCGGTTCGAGGCGACGGACAGCTTTCGGCCGACGCGTGTCACGAGCTGCGCCTCCGCGTTGATAAGCAACGGATGATCAATCGGAATCGCGAAGAGTTCCCCCGCGTCCAGCTCAGTCGAGACGGAAAACGCCGGCAAACACGCAATGCCCAGCCCCGATTTCACGAACTGCTTGAGGATGGATATCGAGTTGGTCGTGACGATCGGATCCAGGCGTATCTTTTCGGCAAACTCGACGGCCTCGAGCATCTGCCTGGTACCGAAGGAGGGATGCGCTGCCGCCAGCGGAAAAGACGCCAGCTCTCGCACAGTCATAGCCTTTTCACGTTGCGCGCGAGGAAAGCCGGGGCCAACGATCGCCATCAGTGGTTGCATGCGCGATGCGCGCGCGACGATCTTGGGCTCGGGCGGCGGGTTATAGACTAGCCCGATATCACCCTCGTCCTCGGTGATCTTGCGCATGACCTCGTTCGTTCCGGCGAGGTCGAGATTGACCTTGATGCCCGGATACTGTTTGCAAAACTGCTGCATCGGGCCCCCCAGCATGTCGGACACAAAGCCCTCGCCGAGCACGACGTTGACATGCCCCGTGCGCAAGCCGCGCAGTTCCTGCAAGCGGCTGATGAGGTCTTCCTTGTGCGCCATCTGCTCGCGGTAGTACTCGATCACGTACTGCCCGGCCTCCGTCGGTTTCACCCCGCGCGCATGCCGCTCGACGAGCGCGGCATCGAGTTCACGCTCCAGTAACCCGATCTGTCTGCTCACCGCCGACGGTGCGACGTTCAGCCAGTCGGCCGCCGCGCGAATGCTGCCGAATCGTACGGCTTCGTAGAAATAGACAATCCTGCTCTCCGTCAGACCCTCTGCCATGAGAAATCACCGTTCGAATTATTAGAACGTTTTGCAAATTGGCGTTTATTGATTATAGGCTTTCGAAAGTCCAGTATGGAACCCAGGCAGTCGAAAACTTGGAGCGGCAGCCACGATATGAACTGCGAAATCAAGAGACCTGGAGCTAGAAACATGAAGACGGTTGGTGTAATCGGTCTGGGCAATATGGGGCGCGGGATGGCGCTCTCGCTCAAGCGCGGCGGTTTCAACGTGCTCGGCTTCGACGCCGCGCCCGGCGTTGCCGCCAAGTTGCAGGAAGAAGGCGTTCAGGCGCGTGCTTCCATCTCTGATATCACCCGTGATGCCGACGTGCTGATTCTGTCCCTGCCGACATCCGATATCGTCGAGCAGGTCGTGCTCGGTGAAGGCGGCGTCGCCGCGAGCGCGAAGCCGGGCCTGATTGTTGTGGACACGACTACCGCGGAGCCGGGCAGCACGCGCAAGGTGGCTGCGGCGCTTGCTGAACGCAAGGTGGGGTTCGTCGACGGTCCCGTCAGCGGCGGACCTAAAGGTGCCGCGACGGCCACAATGACGATGGTTCTGGGCGGCTCCGACGCAGACGTCGCAGCTGTCGAGCCGATCCTCGCCGTGATGAGCGCGAAACGCGTCCACGTCGGCCCGGTCGGCGCGGGGCACGTGACCAAGATCATCAACAACATGTTGACGGGCGTTCATCTTCTGGCCGCGAGCGAAGCCGTGCGCGCCGCCGAAGCGAACGGCGTCGACCCGGAAAAGCTGGTGGAGGCGCTCAACGGCGGCTCGGGCAAGAACAGTGCAACGCTGACGAACTATCCGACATGGATCTTCAACGGCAAGTTCGACTCCGGATTCACGATGAAGCTGATGAGAAAGGACGTGCGCCTTGCGATGGCGCTACTCGATAGCGCGGACGCTACCGCGCCGATCGCGAAGGAAGCGGGCCGCTTGTGGGCGGCGAGCGCGGACAGCATCGGCGATGCGGAAGACTTCAACCGCATCGTCCAGTTCATCGACAAACAGTAATCGCCAGATATCCGGAGCCATTTTCAGATGAGCAATAACGCAGAAGACCTTCTCGTAGCGTTTCAGCATTTCTTCCCGCAAGCAAAGACCATCGGTTCGTATGTCGGTGGCGAGCTGGTGGAAGGCGCGGGTGAGACGATTCAACTCTTCGATGCCGCGACAGGCGAGAAGAGCATTGCCTACAAAGATGGCGGCGCGGCCGTGGTCGAACAGGCTGCCGCGGCAGCCGTGCGCGCGCAGAAACAGTGGTGGGCGCTAACGCATGCGGCGCGCGGCCGCGTGATGTTCGAGATCGCCCGCCAGGTGCGCGCGGAAGCCGAAGCCCTCGCGCGGCTCGAGTCACTCGGTTCGGGCAAGCCGATCCGCGATTGCCGCGGCGAAGTCGCGAAAGTCGCCGAGATGTTCGAGTACTACGGCGGCTGGGCCGACAAGTTCTACGGCGAAGTGATTCCCGTGCCGACCTCGCATCTGAACTACACGCGCCGCGAGCCGGCTGGCACCGTGCTGCAGATCACGCCGTGGAATGCGCCCGTGTTCACGTGCGGCTGGCAGGTCGCACCCGCCATTTCGATGGGTAACGCGGTGCTGCTCAAGCCGTCCGAACTCACGCCGACCAGCTCTATCGTCATCGGCCTGCTGTGCGAGCGCGCGGGTGCGCCGAAGGGCCTCGTGAACGTGCTCGCAGGTCTCGGACAGACGGTCGCGCAGTCGGCTATCGCGCACAAGGCGATCAAGAAAGTGGTGTTCGTCGGCTCGCCGGCGACGGGCGCACGGATCGCCGAGGCGGCCGCGAAGCGTGTGCTGCCGTGCGTGCTCGAACTGGGCGGCAAGTCGGCCAACATCATCTTCGGCGACGCGGACCTGAAGCGCGCGGCACTGACCGCGCAGGCAGCCATCTTCGCCGGTGCTGGTCAAAGCTGCGTGGCGGGCTCGCGTCTGCTGGTGCAACGTAGCGTCTACGACGAGTTCGTCGCGATGGTCGCCACGGGCGCCAGGAAAATCAAGGTGGGCCAGCCGCTCGACGACAGCACCGAGGTGGGCCCGATCAATAACCGCAGGCAATACGAGCATGTCATGTCGATGATCGACAAGGGCGTGGCGGCAGGCGCGACGCTCGCATCGGGTTCGCAGGAGCGCTCGAACGCGGGCTACTTTGTTTCGCCGACGGTGCTGTCGAACGTCACCAACGATATGGCCGTTGCCCGTGAAGAAATCTTCGGGCCGGTGGTGGCAGCGATTCCGTTCGACACGGAAGACGAAGCCATCGCGATTGCCAACGATACCGAGTTCGGCCTGGCCGGCGCAGTGTGGACCACCGACGTCGCGCGCTCGCATCGCGTGGCGGCGCAAGTCAATGCCGGCACTTTCTGGGTGAATGGCTACAAGACCATCAACGTGGCGTCGCCGTTCGGCGGCTTCGGTTTGAGTGGTTACGGTCGTTCGAGCGGCGTCGAAGCGCTCTACGAATACACGCAGACGAAGAGCGTCTGGGTCGAAACCGCGAAGGAACCGCCCACGGCCTTCGGCTACCTTTAATCGGCAAGGTATCCTCCCCGTTCTTTCGGGGAGGATCGTCACTCTGGGGAGACCTGACCAAATGAATAGCATAGCAATGCACTCATCCGACGGCCAAGGCATGCGCACGGCCAAGCTACTTGTCTTCGCTGCGGGCGTGATTCTGCTTGCCGAGCTGATCGGATCTTTCACGTTCAAGATCGGCCCGGGCAAGGTGGTCCTCTTGCCGATGATCTGGGCGCTTCTGCTCGGTGCGGCAATCGGCGTGGCCAGTGCGCGATCGAACAGCGCCGCGCGCCTCGACGTGAAAACGCAGTTTTACGCCGCGGCCATCCTGCAGCCTGCGTTGCTGCTGTTCATTGCGAAACTGGGGTTGATGATTGGGAGCGCGCTACCCAAGCTGGCGTCTGCGGGTTGGGCGCTCGCCTTCCAGGAGCTGGGGCATTTTGTCGGCACGATCCTGCTTGGCTTGCCGCTCGCACTTCTGCTCGGTATCAAGCGCGAAGCCATCGGCGCCACCTTCTCGGTCGGCCGTGAGCCTAGTCTCGCCATCATCGGCGAGAAGTACGGGATGGACTCGGCCGAAGGGCGTGGCGTGCTGGCGGAATACCTCACTGGAACCATCTTTGGCGCGGTCTTTATCGCCATATTTGCGGGCTTCGTCGCGAGTCTGAATATCTTCGACCCGCTCGCACTCGCGATGGGTTCGGGCGTCGGCTCGGGCAGCATGATGGCAGCGGCGTCGGGCGCTATCGCTGCGCAGCAGACGCCTGAGGTCGCCAAATCGGTGCTGACGTTTGCGGCTGCGAGCAATCTGATTACGACGACGGTGGGCACGTACTTCACGTTATTCATTTCGCTGCCGATGGCATTGTTCGGCTACCGCATTCTAGAGCCGCTGATTGGCCGCACGACCAGTGCCTCGAACGCGCCCGAAGCGGCAGAAGCCAGCGGACCGAAACTGGGCGATGTGCAAACGGAAGCGCCGCATCTCAGCTATGGCGGCAAAGTGCTGGCATGGGTCGTCACCGCCGTGTTTGCACTGGTATGCGACTGGATGGCGCACGGTACGACGCCGCTGGCGGGGCTGCCTGGGATGCTGCTCATGCTGCTGGCTGTCGTCGTTGGCGACGCGCTTTCCACGCTGACTGGCCGCAAGATCCCTGCGGTGTGCTGGGTCTCGTTTGCGGCGATGTACGCGACGTCTCCTTGGTGCCCTTGGGGCGCACAGTTGGCTGAGCTGAGCGCGCGGAACGATTTTCTTGGCGTGACCACGCCGATGCTGGCCTTCGCGGGTCTCTCGATTGCAAAAGACTTGCCCGCTTTCCGCCGGTTGGGATGGCGCATCGTCCTTGTTTCGTTCGTTGCCAATGCAGGCACGTTCCTCGGTGCGACCGTCGTCGCGCAACTGTTCCACATCTAGGCGACCGGCACCGCCTGCGCAAACGCAGCGGTGCAACGCGCGCTATGAGCTGTGCAATCTGACGGCTGCGTCGATTGCCAGCAAGAAACTCCTATCAAGTGACTATGAACGCTATTGCCGAAATCCAGGCATTCTCGGAGGAGATGACTGCCGTCCGTCGTGACATCCATGCGCACCCGGAACTGGGATACGACGTGAACCGGACGGCGGATCTCGTCGCCAGCAAGCTGGAAGAGTGGGGCTTGCCTGTCGTTCGCGGAGTCGGCAAAACGGGCCTCGTTGCGACGCTGAAGCGTGGGAACAGCACTCGCGCAATCGGACTTCGCGCGGACATGGACGCGCTGCCCATGCAGGAAGCCAACGAGTTCGCGCATCGCTCCACCGTGCAGGGCGCAATGCATGCATGCGGGCACGACGGTCACACGACCATGCTGCTTGGCGCCGCAAGATATCTCGCGAAGTCGGTCGATTTCGACGGCACCGTGCATTTCATTTTTCAGCCTGCCGAGGAAGAAGGCGCAGGCGCGCAGGCGATGATCGACGACGGTCTGTTCGAGCGCTTTCCTGTCGATGCCGTTTTCGGCGTGCACAACTGGCCGGGCATTCCGGAGGGACACTTCGGTGTGCGCCCCGGTGCGATCATGGCATCGACGAGTCTCTTCAGGATTACGGTGACGGGCGCAGGATGCCACGGCGCGATGCCACATCTCGGTGAAGACCCGGTGTTTGCGGTGGCGCAGATTGTCAGCGCATTGCAGAGCATCCTGACTCGCAACAAGAATCCTGTCGATGCGGCAGCCTTGTCGGTGACGCAGATTCACGCGGGTGAAGCGCAGAACGTTGTGCCGACCGATGCCTGGCTGGGCGGCACGGTGCGCACGTTTTCGGAAGAGACGCTTGACCTCATCGAGAGCCGCATGCGGGCCATCGTCGCGGCGATTGCGTCTGGTCTTGGCTGTCGCAGTGAGATCGAATTCAACCGGAACTACCCGCCGACCGTCAACGATCCTGAACAAACCGCGCTGGCAGTCGAAGTCATGCGTGAAGTCGTCGGTGATGAGGCCGTCGACGCGGCGATTCAACCCACGATGGCTGCCGAAGACTTCTCGTTCATGCTGCGTGCAAAGCCGGGTTGCTACGCGTTTATCGGAAATGGCGTCGGCGACCATCGCATCGTGGGGCATGGAGCAGGGCCGTGCCTGTTACACAACGCGAGTTATGACTTCAACGACCGGTTGCTTCCCGTGGGGTCGACTTACTTCGTGCGACTCGTGGAGAGGTTTTTGAAACGCGCGTGAGCCAGTGCCATAGCAGGCGATAAGGGCTCTGAACGCAGAGCCTAGCCTCGCAAAGTCTGTTGCAAGTCACTCGAAACTGAACGAGTCGATTGCGCGCTCCAAACGTGCCAACCCTTCGTCAAGACATTCGTACGGAATGTTGAGCGCCGGCGCGAATCGCAAGACGTTCGGACCCGCATTCAGAATCATGACGCCGTGTTCGAGCGCGGCTGTCATGATGTCTTTCGAGCGTCCCTGATACGCGTCGCTCAACTCCCCGCCGATCAGTAATCCGGCGCCTCGGAGCTCGCGGAACACGCCGGTGCGGGAATTGATCGAGCGCAGGCTCGCAAAGATGTGAGCGCTACGTTGGCACACGCCGTCGAGAACCTGTGGGGTGTTGATGAGTTCGACAACGCGGTCCGCAACGGCGGTAGCCAAAGGATTTCCGCCATACGTCGAGCCGTGCGTTCCCACGGAGAAGTGCTTGCCGATCTCCGCGGTGGTGAGCACCGCGCCGATCGGGAAACCGTTGCCGAGGGCTTTGGCTGCCGTGAGGATATCCGGCGTCACGCCGGCGTCCATATACGCGAAGAGCGAGCCGGTGCGTCCAATGCCCGTCTGCACTTCATCGAAGATGAGAAGCGCGTTGTGCCTGGTGCAGGCATCGCGCAGGCATCGCAGGAAGTCGGGCGTTGCCGGAATGACGCCGCCTTCGCCCTGGACCGGCTCCACGATCACCGCGCAGGTCCGATCGTCAATTGCAACCAGCGCTGCGTCGATATCGTTAAATCGGATATGCGAGATGTCGCCGGGCAGCGGGCCGAATCCGTCCGAGTATTTCGGCTGGCCGCCGACGCTGACGGTAAATAGCGTGCGCCCGTGGAACGATTGCTCGAAGGAAATAATCTTGGTCTTCCTCGCCTCCGTTCCAAACCGGTCGATTGCCACGCGTCGGGCAAGCTTGAGCGCAGCCTCGTTTGCTTCTGCACCGGAATTCGCGAAGAAGGCGTTTTCCGCGAAAGTCGCCTCGGTCAGACGCAATGCAAGTTTGAGTGCGGGGATGTTCGTGAAGACGTTGCTCACATGCCATAGCTGTTCAGCCTGTCTGGTTAGCGTTTCGACCAGCGTCGGATGCGCATGACCGAGAGCGCAAACGGCGATGCCGCTCGTCAGGTCGACGTAGTCCCGGCCCTCTTCGTCCCAGACGAGAGAGCCTTGCGCGCGCACGGGTATCAACGGTGCAGGCGCATAGACGGGGGCCATGACTGTATCGAACGTGTTTCGTGATGGATGTGGGGTAGTCACTGGAGGGTTTCGCTGCAACTGATAAAGGAGTTGCGGAACAAGGGAGGCGTCGCAGGACCGGCGGCTACCTCGCAGTCCGACTTGTGTAGCAGGAGTGTGCCGCTACCCGGCCTGCTTGTGGCTAACTCAAAGTTGCAAACTTGTTCGAAAAATCCGAACGCAGTGTGGCGTCACGCCGTCTAACCTTATCGATAAGACTGGACGGTATTCCATACGGCGGGCGCGGGCGCACCCTCGAGGCCGAGCTTCGAGATATCGAACTGCCCTTGCTTGGATGTGTCGATGGTCCTGCTCGATCACGCTGTTCAGAATTCGTTGTCGAGTAGCGAAGCAGCCCCCGCGTGCCGTGAACAGCGATCGGCGTATCGCTTGCGCGAACATGCGGCCGCCCCGTCAGGCGCCGAAGATGGAAATTCCGGTCGAGGCATTCGCCATAGCCGCTTACCCCGAGCAGGTTTCACTGGATCGATACGTCCAAGGCGACGTACGTCGACTTGTTCAACGCGCTTGCGACACTTGCGGCCATCGAATCCTGGTACGATGCCTCTCATAGCGTCTCGTTTTTTCTCCCTGGCATGAATGACGACAGCACCCTGCTTTGGCAACAGGCGCTGCTTCGGGGCGATGTTCAGATGAAGTTGAAGCTCGCCGAACAGGATCATTTTCGAAAACATGGGCGCTTGGTTCCTCCATTGCCAGCAGACAATGGCGTCCTGCTCCGTAAGGGGCTTCTTTCCCAGCAATGTATGACTGATTTGGTTCGGCCTTTACGCGATGCTGGTTGGAATGTGAAAGTCAACGAGCCCGACGATGAGGCGCTCTATATGACCATCGATGCTTCACACGGCGAGAAACGTTTCAGTGTCGCGTTGTTGTACAGTTGTGGAACTGAAAATGGCATTTACAAAATGCTCGCAAAAGAATGCGTGGCCGTCCTCTATTGTGGCGCTCCTTATAAGCAGGATTCATTTGCCTATGGCATCTCGGTGTATGTCGGACCTGTTTTGGGCTGGCAGCCGCCAAAAGCGGGTTAAACACATGCGATTACATATCGGGAAGTCGGCTGAGGTTTATGGAGATCGCAGCAATTAACCGCTCTCCACTGTGAAGTGTCACTTGGGCTTTTGAACTCTCGGTGACAGCTTTCCCGTCCGGATATTGGCACCTCGAGGAATTTTTGCCGTTGCCACGCCTTATCCGATATTCAATAGAGCTCGCGTTTGAGTCTACCCTACGGTGCCGGTCGTGGCCGGCTCCTGCATAGGCCAACTCGCACTGTCGATCTTAGGCGGTGACCGTTTTGCTTTCTGGCATACCTTAAACTTATCGCTCTACGGCTTCGAATACCGACAATGAACCTCACGGTGCTATTCGCTTTTGCAAATCTTGCAGGTCTCGCCTTGGCCTTCGCGGGCGCGGTCCTGACTATTGTTTACGGCCTGCCAAATCTCGACGTGCTCAACGAGGGATCGTATGTGGCGATGGAGACAACAGAACGATTTCGGCGATACCAAAGACGTTCAAAGCTCGGACTTTGTCTGATCGCGGCCGGATTCGCTCCTCAGCTGCCGTCAGCGGTGTTCGCCTTTAAGGTTTCGCCGGCGACAGGGCCAGTGCGTGTGGCGGACGTGTCTGCACTCGTGTCGATCTGCAAGGATATTGCTCTGGCGGTCGCCGGTGCCGTCACTGCGACAGTGGCGTGGAAAGGCTTGAACAACTGGCTTAGGGAGTTGCGGGGAAGGACCCGCTTCGACGCTGCATTGAGTCTGATGCGCGCAGCGTACGCGCTGCGTGAGGCAGTTGCTAATTGCCGCGCGCCACTCATTGTCGCCGGCGAGTTTCCCGCCGAATATCGCGAGAGCCGGTCCTTGGGCCGTGAGACTCGTTGGGATGACAAGGTGCGGGCCTACGCTCATGTTTTCGCTGCCCGGTGGTCTCCGGTTGGCGCAGCAATGACAGAATTCGAAACAAGGAGCCTCGAAGCCGAAGCCATATGGGGCGGCGACGTCAGGCCGCTAACCCGTGAACTGGTCGATTGCGTTGTGATGTTGAACGCCGCGACAGAGAGCTATATGGACGACTTGCGCAGCGAAGGGGAAAACTTCAAAGCGGATCGCGAATTCGGGCGCAAAGTGAGGTCGGAGGTTTTTGCTTCGCGCGGCGCAACGGATAACGAACTGACAAACCGGATTGCCAAAGCGTTAGAAGCGCTAGAGAAATTCGCGCGGCCCTCGCTTAGACAGTAGTCTATCTGTCGAGTGGCATTCAACCCGAAACTGGACGCACCCTGCAGCGGGGCGGCTCAGCTTTCTGAATGTCGTTCGACATGGAAACAGCGGTTCGCTCAGCTTCGACCTATCTACAGGCCGTCTCGCGAGCGCCGGTCAATGACCGCTCGTTGTGCGCATTAGTCATCTGAACGTCTCAGCCGCCCTCCGCGCGAAGGTCTGTTCCTGGCCGGGTAGCGCCCGCCGTCCGGGCCTGGCGATCCCGCGGGCGCGGCGTCTCATGCAAGGGGCATAAAGCCACCCTGATGAGACATGCACCTTGCTCGATAAGAGACGTTCGTGCGGAACTAGAAAGGGGTTGCGCCTCGTCGCAATCTTATATCCGGGGCAGCGTCGGGTTGATCAACCCGCTGCGCGCCCGATCAGGCGAACTCGCGACACCCCTCCGTCCGGCAGAATATTGAACCGCACATGGGTAACGATCCGTTCAGGCGCGAACGCATGCAAGCAGTCCATTTCCAGCGTCTGCTCGCCGAGCAACACGGGCCAGAACATCGATTGGGTAATGAGCGATTCGTCGGTGGCTGCCGTGACGAATGCGCCTTGCAGCGAGCAACGATCCGCGAAATTGCCTTTGAAATGCGCGGTGTCGACATCGATCCTGCTGATTTCGCCCGGCACCGCAAGTTCGACGATGCACCAGTCACAGCCCGGTTCGCGACGTCGGCGGGTTTCCCACCCTTCACCTATGTTGGCCGCACGCGTGGGCAAGAGCAGATTTGACGCGAGGCCGTAGTGTTCGTTGTTCGTCGCAACGATCCGCGCTCCATTCATCGCTGACGCCAGATCGATTTCGGCGTTCCTCGGGAGTTCGCGGCGCGGCCGGCCGAACACGCGTAATCGCGCGACACCCCCGTCCGGGTAAATATTCAGTCTTATGTGCGTGTAGACGGCGCCCGCTGCCGCTTCGACTGCGTGAAAGTGATGCGCGTTGCCATTCAGAGCTACCGCGGGCAGCACTTCGGTCCATTGCGTGTCGAAGCGCGGAATGTCGTCATCCGAGCGGCACGCGTCGATCGATGCCGCGGGAGGAAAGTTGCCGGTGAAATGGCTCGTGTCGATATCGACGCCCATCAGACCGCCCGCCACGCCTAGCTTGACGATACAGAAGTCGTGGCCGGTCACGCGCTTGCGGCGCGACTCCCATTCGTCCATCCATTTGCCGTTGTCGTCGTATTTGCCAGGGATGAACACGGCCGGTTCCGGAGCCAGCATGCGGGCCATCGGTGCGAAAAAGTCGTCACTGGTGAGTACGGCTTGTGCGCCGAGACGAGGGTCCGCGAGGTTGATGCCCGTGCACGTAAAGGCCGGAGCATTCGGGTCGAAAGCGGGAATTGCCATGTGCGTGAGGGTCTACCCGGGATAGTTGAAATGATGAAGGTTCAGGCTTCCGGAACCCACGATTGTGTGCCTTGCAGACCGGATACGAAGTCGTCGAGCACGGCGATGTCAACCGGTTGCGGCGTGTTGTCGCCTTGCCCCTGAATCTTGACGATATCCTGCGGACAAGCGGAAAACGCAACGAAGCAATCCATTTCGGCGCGTAGCGTGATGTACTCGCCAGGCTTCGTCACAGTAGGCAACGTATGCAGCGTGATGCCGTCCGGTTGCACGCGGATGTTCATGAAGATATTGAACGATGCGAGGTTCTGGCGCGGCGGCGTCACGCCGAGTTCGAACATCCCTTCGAACATGTTGTCGCAACAGTTGCGATGGTAGCCGCGCACGCCGAGCAATTCGTAGCGTTTGCGATCGCAGGCCGCCATGAAGGTGTCGTGGACGCCGGGCGTCGTGTCTTCCACGACCGTCAGCACCGGATGGCGCAGGTTGGTCACGAAGCTGTCGCCAACCACCGGATTTAGCCGCTGGTTCCACACGCGCGTAGTCTCCATGCACATGTATTCGTTCAGGTCGTACGCATTCCATGCCCAGCAGTCCACGACTTGCGTGCCATGGGTATTGATGATTCGCACGGCCTGGCCCGCTTTCAGTCGGACTGCCTTGCCGTGCCCGGCGGGGACGGTCAGTATGGGTTGATTCGTATAGCTCATGAGCGTGAATTTTCCAGAGTAAAGCGATAGAGAAATTGCTGGAGTCGCGGCGACGAAGGTGTATCGATCACTTGTGCTGGTGGCCCCTGTTCGACGACGTGTCCGCCATCCATGAAGATCACGCGGTCCGCGACACCGCGCGCAAAGCCTATTTCATGCGTGACGACGATCATCGTCGTGTCGTTCGCGGCGAGTCCGCGCATTACGGCCAGCACTTCGCCAACCAGTTCGGGATCGAGCGCGCTGGTCGGTTCATCGAACAGGATGACTTCGGGCGCCATCGCGAGCGTGCGGGCAATGCCGACGCGCTGCTGCTGGCCGCCCGACAGGTTCGCAGGCATCGACGTGTGCTTGCCGCCGAGGCCAACCTGCCGCAGCGCTTCGATGGCGAGGTCAGAGGCGGCGAGACGGTTCATCCGTTTGACCGACAGCAATCCTTCCATCACGTTTTCGAGCACTGTCATATGCGGCCACAGATTGAAACTCTGAAACACCATGCCGATCCGGCTGCGCTGCGCACGTATCTCGCGGTCGGGGCGCCGGATCGTCGTGCCGTTCGGATTCTCGCGCAAACCGATCCGCTGGTCGCCGATCCAGATCGCGCCTTCATCGGGTGGGGAAAGCCAGTTCAGGCAGCGCAGCAGCGTCGATTTTCCAGACCCCGATGGACCGAGTACGCAGACCGTTTCGCCGCGCGCGACTGTCAGATCGACGCCGTCGAGAATGCGGTTCGCGCCGAACGACTTGACGATGCCGCTCGCCTTCAACGCCACGGACGGTGTGCTATCGGATGGGTTCATACTTATCACCGGGGCAGGGTGACCCGATGGGAGCGGCCGAGACGGCGCTCCCAATGACGGGTCGAAAAGTGGATGACGGACGTGGCGGCCCAGTAGACCATCGCGACGACGAAATAGACTTCGAGCGGAGCGTACGTGTCGGACACGACACCCTTCGCGGTGAACATGAACTCGTGCACTGAGATCACCGAGAGCAACGCGGAGTCCTTGACGAGGCCGATCAGCAAACCCGTCAGCGTGGGCAGCAGCAGCGGCAACGCTTGCGGGGCGACGATGCGGCGTGCGATCGCAACCGGCGACATACCGATCGCGACGCCCGCTTCGACGGTTCCCGCAGGCACCGCGGCGACAGCAGCCTGAATCACTTCTGCGACGTACGGGCCGTAATAGATCGCGAGGGTGACCGTGCCTACCAGCGGCGCGGGCAGCAGCACGCCGAAATCGGGTAAAACGAAAAACATCACGTACAGCAGCACGAGCAGCGGCAGGCCGAGCGTCAATGCGGTGTAACCGCGAATCATCGCCGCCAGCCACGGACCGCTGCGCCGCTGGCCCACGGTCAGCAGAACGCCCAGCACGCCCGACATCGCGGCGCCGGCCGCACACAACCAGACCGTGCTGCCGAGCCCTGCCGCAAGCTCCGGCCAGTCGCCGGACAGAACGCTGAGATCGAAGCTCATCGCGCCACTCCCGTCGCGACCGGTTCGACGCCGGAGGTGCGCGGCGAACGCTGTGCGCGTCGCGCGACATAGATGACCGGTAGCGCGACCGCCAGATAACCGACGCTGACAAGCAGCATCACTTGCGTCGACGTGTAGGTTCGCGCGATCACCATCTGTCCGGCGTACGTCAGTTCGGTGACGGCGACGACCGACGCGAGCGGGGTGGTTTTCAGCAGGATCGTGAATTCGTTGATGAGTGCGGGCAGGCTGGCCTTCAGCATCTGCGGCAGTGCGATCCTGAGTGCAATGCGCCACGGCGCCATACCGAGCGCAATCGCGGCTTCGTACTGGCCGGCCGTGATCACCCGCAGATTGCCGCGCAGGATTTCCGCCGTGTAAGCACCGCTATTCAGGCCGAGCGTGAGCGCGGCGGCCAGCATCGGACGGCCGCCCAGGCCGATCAGCGGCAACGCAAAGAACAGCACGAACAGTTGCACGAGGGCGGGCGTGCCGCGCATGAAGCTGATGTAGAGTCGCGCGGCCCAGCGCAACGGCGCGACGCGCGTGAGTTGCATCGCGAGCGCGAGATGGCCGAACACGAGACTACCAGTTGCGCCGAGCAACGTCAGTTCCACGGTCAGCAGCCAACCGTCAATGAGTGTCGGCAGGCTGTGGATCACTTGTGGGTCAAAGCCCATCACGACGGGTTCCCCGGATCAGAGTTCGTCGAGTTCTTCGGCCACCGACAGTTCGAGCGCGCCTGGCACGTCGTTGCCGGGAATGCCGGTGCAGCAAGCCGACACGATGAACACCATGTCCGTCACCACCCGGCACGCAACGAAATCGCCGGCACGTGTGGCGTTGGGCAGCGGTTCGATGCGGCCATCCTGATGCAACGCTACGTGCATGAACAGGTTGATCGGGTCGGGTATTTTGGGCGGATTCAGGCCCAGCGATCCAATCAACGCGCCGACTGATTCGACGCACCCGGTCTGTGCCGCGTAGCCCTGTTCCGCGAGATACGCGCTCGTCGATGCGGGAAGCAGCAGATCGTGTTTGCCGCTCGAGTCCTTGCCGAGCACCATCAACGCGCGGCGACGGTTGCTGACGATCCGCATGCCCGCCTGCAACACATATGAATTGCTGAACACGCGTGTGTGATGAACCGACACGTACACGTCGCCGTTGATCCGGCTGAAGCCGAACATCGACGCGACCGCGCGCGGTTCTTTCGCCTCGATACGCAGGAGCTGGCCTGCCTTGACGTCAATCCCGCGCGACTCGCCCGCAGGCACGGCGACGGTCTTCGGGGGCAGCGGTGCGCGCGAAGGCGGTTCTTTAAGAAGCAGCATGTTGAGTCCGTTCAGGCGTCGCGGGCAGGATGGAAATGGCGATGTCGGTAATCTTCAGGCCGTTGCCGGGAATGATGTCCTGCGGACACGACGACACCGCGCACACCAGATCTTCGAGTACATCGAACGTGATGTAGTCGCCGGGCTTGCTGGTCGGATCGGTGACCTGCATCCGGCAATCTTGCGTGACCGGGCCGTTCTGAAACAGGTTGAAGGGCTCCGGCACATCGAACGGCGACAGTCCGTACAGCGCCAGACCCGCGTGCATGTTGTCGAGGCAGTTGCGATGCCCGGTCACGTTGAAATCGACCGTGAAACGGGTGTCGTCGCAGGCAGGCACGTTGGCGTCGTGAACGCCGACGGTGTCTTCGACCACCCGCAACAACGGACGCCCTAGCGACGAATACAGTGCATCGCCGACATTGAAAAATAGCGTCCGAAGCTGGCGGCGCGTATGCGTCGGCGACAGCTTCTCGCCATGATTTGACTTGACCACCGCGACGAAGTCGGCGGCCTGCTGGCCCTCGACGTCGATGATGGTCAACCTTTGGCCCGCCTTCACTTCGAAGGTACGTCCGTGTCCTGCCTTGACGGTGAGAGTCTGTACTGGATCTGTCATTTGATTCGGCTTGCTCAATTTACGGCGCGGGAATGAAATCGGACGTCGGCGTATCGAACGTCACGTCCAGGTTAGCTTTTTGCAGGCGCGCGAGTTCGCCGGACTTTTTCATTGCGATGATCTGGTCGCTGATCGCCTTGTTCAGACGCGTATCTTCCGGGCGTGTCGCCCAGGCAATCCATTGCGACGGTCCGAGCTCGCCGGTCGATTTCAGCTTGCCCGGATTCTGTTTGATGACGCCTGCGAGCACGGTCATATCGTCGAACACGAAATCGGCGCGACGCGTCATCAACGCAGCGACCGTCTGATCGACGCTGTCCACGCTGATCAGCTGGATCGGCGCGAGACCTTTGGCCTTCAGCGTCTCGTTGAACTGCTTGAGGATCTGTTCGGGCGCGCTCGCGCTCTTGACCGCAGCCGTCAGGCCGGCGAGAGACTCGATCTTGGCCGGCTGCGGAATCTTCGTGAAATCGGCACGCACCAGAGCGCCATTCACGGTCTTGCTGGTCGGCACTACGTAAGCAAGACGCTTTGCGCGTTCAGCGGTTACGTTCAGCGCGGAACCTTCGACATCGAACGAATGCGCGAGCAGGCCTGGAATGATCCCGCTGAACGCCATGCGCTGATATTCGATCTTTACGCCGAGATGTTTCGCGACCGCAGCCATGACGGCCGGATCGAAGCCGACAATGTTGTCATTGGAGTCGATGTATTCGTACGGCGCAAAGGTCGGATCGATCGCGACGGTCATCGTGCCCCGGCTTTTGATGTCGTCGAGCGTGTCGGCGCTCGCGGTCACCGAGTGGGTCAACGCGGCAAACGGCAACAGCGCGGCGAGGGTAATGCTGGAGAGGCGGCGTTTCGACATCATGGAACTCCCGTCGACAGGTGGACGATGCATCTTCAATGCATGATCTGTACCAACCCGACGACAGAAACACAGGTTTCATGGGGTTACTTGAAAAAACACCTGTTTCTATAAAGGTTTTCGAGAAACATGAATTTCAAGTCCCATGGTTCGACCTATAATGACGCCAACGCGAGATGCCGACCGTCTGCACCCGGTGCGTGCAAGAGAACAGCGATGCACGTTCGCGGTGCTCATTTCGCACCACGACAGGCTCTCCACCTACTCACAGGCCGAAATGTCAAACGCTCAAACGAAACAGGAGAAGCGCGCACCGCAGTCGATCGAGAGTCGCATCGCCGAACGCTATGACGAACTGTCCGAGATCGATCAACGGTTGGCCGATGTCATTCTGAGTGCGCCGGGACAACTGGCGATGCAAACCGCCACCGAACTTGCGACGACCGCGCAGGTGTCGAAAGCGACCACGACGCGTTTTTTTCAGAAGCTCGGATATGCGTCTTATGACGACGCGCGCGCGATTGCGCGCGCGGCACAGGTAGGCGGTTCGCCGTTGTACCTACAGGATCGAGGCCGCAAGAATGCAAGGACGAAACTCGACGACGTGATTCAGGAGCATTTGCGGCACGAGGTCGAGAATCTGGCGAACACGTACCGGTCGCTCGATACGCTCGTGCTGGGCGAGGTGGTCGAAGCGGTTGCACACGCGCGGCGCGTAGTGATTATCGGGTATCGGCATAGTCATACGGTGGCCACAATGATCAGGCGTGAACTGATTCAGGTGCGCTCCGACGTGGTCTTATTGCCCGCCCCGGGCGACACAATTGGTGAATATCTCGGCGACCTGACTGCGAAGGATGTCGTGATCATCGTCGGCTTGCGGCGCCGTGTACCGGCGGTCGGTTTGGCCGCAATCGCACTGGCCGAGGCTGGCGTACCGATACTGTATATGTCGGACGTCATTGCGGGCAAACCGGCGCGACTGGCGCGTTGGGTGATCCGGTGCCACACGGATGGGCTGATGCTGTTCGACAGCAAGGTCGGCATGACGGCGGTGGTCAATCTGATCTGCTCACTGGTTGCCGAACGTCTGCTCGAGCGGGACAACAACCATTTACAGCGGGTCGAAATCTTGCACGAGAGTTTGCGCGAACTTGACTGAAAACTCGGGGATTTTTCTCGAGGGCCTGCCGCACCTGTTAGGCAGAGGTGAAGCTTCCGCGAGTGAGGTTGGGGAAACGAACACCGATTGTTGACGATTTTCGTAGCTTGTCGAACGTCCGAAAGTGGCCGCACTGCGTCCCACGACCGGGCACACCGCTCGCCCCCGGCCCAAATTTCATGCAACAGGCATAATCATCACGTCACGTGATTGAAAAAAGTAGCACGCCGAATATAAACAGGAAACACCCGCTCGCAAACTGGGATTGCAGAATGGCGCGCCATCCTGCCTAGCCATACGGCACCGGTGGGGAAAATCGAGTCTTGCCAGGTAGGCGCAGGAGCCAAGTGCGCCAAGTGTTTGTAATTGAGAACAAGCCAAAGCTCCGAACCGCTTGCCGCGCGATCGAGGCGCGGGGAACGAACCGCCGATGCGGCGCGAGCTTTGCTACCTTCTGCCGCTGCGGCGACGTTGGAGCAAACTGTCCGGTTCGCCTGCCTAACCTCTTCGCCGGTCGCCTAGCTGGCCCACTTTCCCAAATCTTGCCCATGACCTCGACCCCGCCCTCCAATCCGGCCGCTCGCCCGCGCATCCTGCTTGTCGGTCTGCTGCCCGGCCTCGGCGGCATGCATTTGCCGCGGCATCTGGCCCGCGCCGACCTCGACGTCGTGTTCTGCGGCGTGCGGACCGCCTTCGCGAGCCATTCGGGGCATGTACGCGCTTTTTACGCGTGGCCGTCCGACGGCGGCCTCGCGGTGACGCCGTTCATCGACTGTGTAACGCAGTCCCGCCCCGATTGGGTCGTGCCGCTCGACGAACTGGCGGCGCAAGTGCTACAGCAAATCGGCGTCGGCCAGTTGCAGGGCGCGCAACGGCCGCTGCCGGCCGAAGTCGTCACGCTCGTACGCAAGTCCCTGGGCGATCCGCGCGGCTATCCGCTGTTCGCGGTGCGTCGCCGCGCCTTCGAAAGCGCGCGCGCCGCCGGCGTGCCCGTGGCGCTCCAGGCGGATGCGAACACCTTCGAAGCCTGCGCGGCGTTTGCGCGGCTGCATGGCTACCCGGTGGTGCTGAAGCAAGAGTCCTCGCGCGGAGGGGCAGGTACGATTCTTCTGGATACCGAAGCGGCGCTGCGCGACTTCACGTCCAGCGAGCGCTTTCGCGACCGGAAGTGGCCGTGGGTCGTTCAGTCGTTCGTTGCGGGCGCGCTGGGCATGCATGCGGTGTTCGCGCATCAGGGCCGGGTGCTGGCCGGCCTCAGCGCGCTGCAAACGCAACGGCGCGGCGAGCGGCCGACCTCGCCCAGCAGCGTGGTCAAACTGCTGCGTCATGACGCGATGGCCGACGCGTGCGCGGCGCTAGTCGCCGCCAGCGGGGCTGGCGGATTTCACGGTTGGGATTTTCTGATCGACGAAGTCGGCCACGCCACCCTGATCGAACACAATCCGCGGCCGATCTCGATCTCGCATCTGGGCCATCTGCTCGGCGACGATCTGTGCCGCGCGCTCGCTAGCGTGTGCGGCGTCGATCGCGACAGCGTGCCGTCCAGGGGGCATGAGTGTCACGTCGCGTTGTTCCCAGACGAATGGCAGCGCGACCCGCTGAGTCCGATGCTGAACGACGCCTTTCACGATGCCCCGTGGGACGACCGCACGCTGTTCACGGTTTTGCTGCAGCAGAACGTGCGGCTGATCTGATCCGCGCGAATCCGTTCGGGGGCCTGGAACACGGCGCCACCAGGGCGCCGTGTTCATTCCCTCTGACCGGTCTGCTTAAAACAACTGACGCAGCTTCAACGTGCCGGCTTGGGACACATAGCCCTTGCCCGCTTCCACTTCGTAGCGCGCGGTCACGCTCAGGTTGCTCGCACGCAGCAGCGTCACACCAACGATGGCCGCCGCGAGGTCGGAGACCGGCGAAGCGCCGACGCTGGTGAACGAGGTCAGGCCGCTCGGATCGGCCGCGTAGCTCGCGGCGGTGCTCGTACGGCTGCGATCGTACTCATGCCGCCAGGCGAGCGTGAGTTCCGGCACGACGACGCCGTACGACGTGGCGAAGTCGCGCGACAGCTTGGCGCCCAGATCGCTCTTCACCGAGGCCGTGTTCGCGCTGCCCACGGTCAGCGCAGCACCATTGCCGCCAGTCTCGGTGTAGCCGTTCTGGTGCAGGTAGCTGTAGGTCAGCGCGGCGAGCGGCGTCACCGTGTAGGCGCCGGCCGCGAGCGGCGCGCCGAGTTCGGCGCGCACGACGTACTCCGTGCCGCTGAAGCTGCCGTTGGCGTTGCCCGAGTAGCCGTCGAAGGCGATCTGGCGCTGCTCGTCGTAGTGCTGCAGCACCGCGCCGCCCGACACGTTCGCGTACCAGCGGCTCGCCGTGTAGCTGCCGTAAGCCATCAAACCGTACGAGTTGACGCGGGTCGTGTCGCCGGCCGTCGAGCCTGTGTTGTTGATCGCCGCAGTGCTGTAGCTGAAGACGCCGCCGGCGCGCCACGCATCGCCGATCGCGCGGTCCATGCCGACCATCAGACCGCCGAAATTGGCGCTGTAGCCGTCGACCTCATTGCGTTCGTCCTGGCTCGCGTGGCCGCCGAATGCCTGGCCCCACAGACCGTTGGGCAACGCGCCTTCGCCGGTCGAGACGCCGCTGCCACTGCCAACTCCCTCGTTGTCGGCCAGCCGCAAGCCCTGCAGATGCGTTGAAATCACGTCGAGCACGCCGTAGGTCGGCGCGGCGGCCGCCCGTGCGGTCGCCGCCTGCGAGATCGGCGCGAGCTGCGCGCCGGCGCGGTTCACGTCGGCGATCGTGCCGTACGTCGACAGCGCGATTGCCGCGTCGTACAGGTTCAGCAGCTTCGCGTCGCTCACGCCCGTGTACCTGAGTAGCCCGGCGTATGCCTGGCGCGCCTGCTGGCGCGTCGGAACCAGCAGCGCCGGCGGTGTGCTCGGGGTGGTCGTCATGCCCGTGTCCGTGCCAGTGGTCGTGCCGGTTCCGGTTCCGGTGCCTGTGCCCGTGGTCGTGCCGGTTCCGGTTCCGGTGCCCGTGCCCGTGGTTGCCGTGCTGTCGGCGATCGTCACGACCAGGTCGGTATGCGTGCCGGACGTGACCGATGCGCCCGTCGCGGTGAGCGTGCCGGCCGCGCTTGCGAGCGAGTACTGCAGCGACGCCGCGTTGTAATTCGCGGTCCCGGCCGTATCGACGACGACGAAGCGTTGCCCTGCGGCAAACGCGTAGTTGCCCGTGGTGCTCTTGAGCTGCACCGACGAATTCGCCTCGATGGTCGTATCGCCCGAGACGATCAGCCGGCCGTAGCCGCTGTCCGAGCTGGCGCCGGTGGTCACCGCGCTGTCAGTGACGCCGCTTAGCAGCGTCGCGCCGGCGTACTGGTAGTAGTTGCCGGTAATCGCGACCGGCGCGTCGACCTCCAGCACTGCGCCGACGTTGCGGACCGTCTGGCTGCCCACGTCGATCGTGTCGGCGAGCCGCACATTGCCGGTGCCGAACGACAGATCGGCCGCGGTGCTGCTGATCATGCCGTTCACCAGCGCGCCGAAGGTGGTGCCCGTGCCACCGCTGATGGTCAACGCATGCGACGAGTCGTTGACGATGTTGCCGTCGATCGTCCCGCTATTCGCGATCGCCCCGATCGTGCCCGAGTTGTAGATCGCGGTCGCGCCGCTAATTGTGCCGGCGTTGTCGATCGCGGTGATCGTGCCGGTGTTGTAGATGCCGAAATTGCCGCCGGTGATGGTGCCCGCATTCGGCCCGGACGTCTCGTTGTCGATCAATCCGATGGTGCCGGTCGCACTGCCCACGGTTCCGTTGTAAATCCCGTACTGGCCGCCTTCGATCACGCCGTAATTACGCAGCGTACCGATCGAACCCGTCGACGCATCGATACCCGCGAAGGTGGTCCCGTGAATCAGACCCAGATTACCGATGAATGAAATGCTGCCGGTATTGCGAATCCCGGTGTGGTTACCCGTGATCGTCGAGTTGTTCTCGTTTCCGAGATCCCCGATAGAACCGGTCGCCTCGTTATAGACCCCCGACGATTGACTCCCGATTATCGTCGCCTGGTTGTCGAGATTGTCCATCGATCCGGTATTCAACACGCCATAACCGTTAATGAACAGCCCGCGATTGATCAGCGAAACGATACTGCCCTCATTCGTAACCGCGCCCGTCGCGGTATTGCCGGAAATGGTGTAGCCGCCCAGCAGCAAAATCTCCGAATACGCGTTGCCGGTGGCGACGTCGTACGGCGCTGTCAGGTTGGCCGCGATCGTAACGGAGGGCGGCGCGCTCGCGTACGAGGACTGCGCGGCGAGCAGCAGCCACGCGCTGGCGACCGCCGTCGCGAGGACGCTTTTTTTGGCGGCGGGCCGGAATTCAATGAGCTGCATGACCATGAGTGCGTTGTTCTAGGTGAGTCGGTAAAAAATGCCGGATAATGCAACTACGGCAACCGCATCCGGGCGCCACGCTGTCGGCTTCACCCATTAACGACCCCCCTAGCATTTTCTTTAGGCGCTTATTTCCAATTTATTTTCTGTCGAAACCATTCATTACGCGGTACGCGGGTCGTTAACCGCTCATACCGGCAATAGCGTTCAGGTAAAACGTTTGCCGCGATTGGCCAGATTAATTCGACGTCCCGATAATCCCCGTCGCGCGAAAAACCGCACGGCAGTTCGATTAAGCCCGGGAGTCGGCGCGCGCTGCGATGCTGTATCGTTGCGACCTACCGTTTTGAAACCCCACGATGCCCACTTCCCGCCCGTCCGAGACCCTGACCATCCCCGAGGCGCTCTCACGCGCGCACGCGCACTGGGAGGCTGGCCAGGCCGCGCAGGCCGAAACGCTGTGCCGGCGCGTGCTCGCCGCTGTGCCGGATCAGCCGGACGCGCTGCACCTGCTGGGCCTGATGGCTCACGCGTACGGCCATCTCGATGCCGCGATCGCGCATCTCGGCACTGCCTGCCGGGCGCCAAGCGTGCCCGCCTCGTACGCGGCCAATCTCGCCGAAATGTGCCGGCAAAAAGGTCTGCTCGCGCAGGCGGAAGCGGCCGCGCGCCAGGCCGTCGCGCTTGATCCAGCGCTGGTCGCGGGCTGGAACAACCTTGGCATCGTGCTGCAGGAGGCTGGCCATTACGACGAAAGCCACGCGTGTCTCGAACGCGTGGTCGCGCTGAGACCGCACTGGGCCGACGCGTACAACAATCTGGGCAATACCTGTCGCCGCCAGCAGCGCTTCGACCTCGCCGAGACGCATTACCGGCGCGCGCTCGCGCTCGACCCCGACTCCGCGCTGGCGCACAGCAACCTCGCGTTTCTGCTGTCCACGCAAGGGCGTCTGGACGAGGCCGCCGTCGAAGCGCGCACCGCGATCGATCTCGATCCGCGCATGATCGATGCGTACCTGAATCTCGCCGACGTCGAAGCCTCACGGCATCGCTACGACGCGGTGTGGCAGGCGCTTGACATGTTGCGCGCGTTCGCGCCGCATCATCCGGCCGAGCGGGTCGCGCGCGCCAAGGCGCTGCGGCAGCGCGAACAGCTCGACGCGGCGCTCACCTGCGCGCGCGAAGCGCTGGCGCTCGCGCCCCACAACGCCGAAGCGCACCACGTGCTCGCGCAAATATTGCAGACGCTCGGTCGCACCGACGACGCGCTCGACGCGTTCGCACAGGCTGCGCGACTACCGGGCACGCTGCGGGAAAGCGCGCTGCTAGGCCGCGCCGCGCTGTTGACGGAAGCGGGCAGCCGCGACGCCGCGCTGAATGCGTGGCAGGACGTGCTCACGGCGTTTCCCGGATCGGCGCGCGCAATCGTCGGCCGAGCCGACACGCGCACCTTCACTGACGCCGACGACAGCGACATCGCCGCGCTGGAAGACTACGTCGCGGCCGGCGAGCGTCATCCGCTGGACGTGCGGGTGGCGGCGCGCTTCGCGCTCGGCAAGGCGTACCTGGACCTCGGCGACGGCGCGCGCGCGTTCGCGCATCTTGACGAGGGCAACCGCCTGAAGCGCGCGAGCTTCGACTACGACTCGGCGGCCGCTGGCGCGTGGATGGGGCGCATCGCGCAAGCGTTTGACGCTGTGCGCATGGCCGGCTCGCGCGACGACGCGGCGTCATCGCTGCCCGTGTTCGTGATCGGCATGCCGCATTCGGGCACGACGCTGATTGAACAGATCCTCGCGTCGCATCCGCAGGTCAAAGGCGCGGGCGAACTGCCGGCGCTGCGGCTCGCCGTCGACGCGCGCGGCCTGCCGGTCGAAGCGCTCGCCGCGTTGCCCGACGACGCGCTCGCCGCGCTCGGCCGCGATTATCTCGGCCGCGTCGAACCGCTCGCCGACGGTGCAGCGCGCGTCGTCGACAAGATGCCGGCCAACTTCCTGTACGCGGGACTGATCGCGCGCTGTCTGCCGAATGCGCGAATCATTCACGCGCGGCGTGATCCTGTCGATACCTGCCTGTCGTGCTACTCCAAACTGTTCGCCGGCGAGCAGCGCTTCACCTACGATCAGACCGAACTCGGCGAGTTTTACCATTACTACGAGCAGTTGCTCGCGCACTGGCGCAAGGTGCTGCCTGCCGATCGCTTCATCGAGGTCGACTACGACGCGCTCGTCGACGACGTCAAACGCGAATCGCGCCGGATGGTCGCGTTTCTCGGCCTGCCGTGGGACGACGCGTGCCTCGCGTTCCACGAGAACCCGCGGGTGGTGCGCACCGCGAGCGTGAGCCAGGTGCGTCAGCCGATCTACGCGACGTCCAGGGGACGCTGGCGCCGCTACGCCGCGCATCTGCAGCCGTTGCTCGCGGCGCTCGGTCATCCGGACGCGCATGGCGCGGACGCGGCGGCTCCGCCGGTTGCCCTAAGCACGTTCGGCGCGCCGCCTGCGCACGCCACGCCCGATACACCCAGAGCGCCTGGCGTAACAGCCACGCCGCGCGCGCCGGACGCGGGGAAGGAGCCGCGCCGATGAGCGGCCCGAAAGCATGGACCGAAGCGGCGGTGAGCGCACTGATCGGCGAGATTCGCCCGCTACTCGCCGCGCAACGCTACGAGGACGCCGAGGCGCGGCTCGCGCCGTTGCTGGCCGACTCAACCAGCGCGCCGCTCGCGCTGTGGCAGCTGCTGACCGCGGCGCTCCGGCCGCAAGGCAAGCTCGAAGCGGCCCGCGCGATCCAGCAGATGATCGCGACGCAACTCCCCGGCGACTATGCCGCGCGCTACGACCTCGCCGAAACGCTGCTACTGCTCGGCGACTTCGAGCGCGGCTGGCGCGAGTATCGCTACCGCTACAGCCTTGCGCACACCGCGTCGCTCGAGCGCAAGATCCAGCGACCGCGCTGGAACGGCCAGCCGATCCCCGGCCAAACGCTGCTGATCCACGACGAGCAAGGTTACGGCGACACCTTCCAGTTCATGCGGATGGTGCCGTGGGCGAAGCGCCGCAGCGGCGCGCGCGTGGTGCTCGAAGTGCATCCGGACGCGCTGTCGCTCGCGCGGCGGCTCGACGGCTGGGACCAGATCGTCACGCGCGGCGAGTTGCCGCCGCGCTTCGATCGGCATTGCGAAATGATGAGCCTGCCTATGGCGATGCAACTCAAGCTGGCCGACCTGCCGGGACCGGTCCCGTATCTGCGCGCCGATCCCGAGCGGCTCGCGCATTGGCGGCAGCGTCTCGCCGCCTTGCCTCGGCCGATCGTCGCGCTGGTATGGGCGGGCCGGCCAAGCCATCTGAACGACGCAAATCGCTCGCTTGCGCTGAGCCAGCTCGCGGCGCTCGCGGTGCCCGGCGTGAGCTTGGTAGCATTGCAGAAAGGGCCGGCGGCGGCGCAAGCCGCGCAGCCGCCGGCCGGCATGCCGATCGTGTCGCTTAGCAACGAGATCCGCGATTTCGAGGACACCGCCGCGATCCTGAGCGTCGTCGATCTGCTGATTTCCGTCGATTCGTCGCCGGTTCATCTGGCCGGTGCGCTAGGACGCCCGTGCTGGGTCATGCTGCCGTTCGTGCCCGACTGGCGTTGGCTGATGGACCGTCCGGATACTCCGTGGTATCCGCATACCCGCCTGTTCCGGCAATCGCGGCGCGGCGACTGGGACGGCGTGCTCGCGACGATGCGCGAATCGTTGCTGCAGTGGAGCGCCGGGCAATCGTGACGGCAACCTCGGAGGCCATTGTGCGGCGCCGTTGGCGTGAGGCTTTCGGCGCCTCGGCACCGCGGCGAATCGCTCGGGGGATCACCCGAGCGATGACCCGGCTCGTCGGCGCGAGCGCCGCGGCGGCAGCACTGAGCGGCTGCGCGAGCGTCGATCGCAATGCGCACGCCGATGCGCTGGCCGCCCCCGCGCATCTGCAACGCGAGACGGTCCGCACCGACAGCTTCTCGCTGACCGCCTACGCACGCATCACCCGCCGCGACGCGCCGATCGATGTATATATCGAAGGTGATGGCCTCGCGTGGGTGTCGCGCACTCAGCCGTCATTGGACCCGACGCCGCGCGAGGCCACCGGTCTCGCGCTCGCGGCGGCCGACCGCGCCGCCAACGTTGCCTATCTCGCGAGGCCCTGCCAGTTTACGCCGATGAGCGACAACCCGCGTTGCGCGGTCCGCTACTGGACCGGCGCGCGCTTCGCGCCGGAGGTCGTCGCGTCAATGGATCAGGCCCTGGACGCGATCGCCGCGCGCGCACCTGGACAGGGCATCCGGCTCATCGGCTATTCCGGCGGCGCCGCGCTCGCGGTGTTGATCGCCGCGCGACGGCACGACGTCGTGTCGCTGCGTACCGTCGCCGGCAACCTCGACAGCGAGTACGTGAACCGCATCCATCACGTGTCGGCGATGCCCGCGTCGCTCGATCCGATCGATGTTGCGCCGCAATTGCGCGATCTGCCGCAATTGCACTTTTCGAGCGACGCCGATGCGGTCGTGCCGCCGGCCGTCGCCGAGCGTTTCGTCGCGGCGACAGGCCCGCGCTGCGCGCGCTGGCACGTGGTGAACGGGATTGCTCACGACGGCGACTGGGCCCGCGCGTGGCCCGCGTTGCTGCGAATCGACGTGCGCTGCGAGGGCCGGTGACACTTCGCGCACACGGGTCGTCCACAAGGCGCTGCGCGTGCGCTTTCAGTCGCTGGAATGGAGGGCATTGGTAGATGCGACGTCGCTAAAAAAGTTTCATCAGCATGGCATGGCGGTGATGGAAGGAACGTGGATCGAGTTCTTTCGGGATTGGGCGGTAGAATATAAGAAGCCTAGGGACGGTCTGAACAACGCAGTTTTGGAGCGCTGTTCAGATTTTCAGTGATCGTCGATCCATTTCGGATCTTCCGGGACCAGGCAAAGAGTTCGGGATTGCCCGCCCGATGCGCAGGCGTGACTGACGCTGCATGTCATCCCTTGCACAACGTTTTGCGCACCATCCAGAGGTTGCCCAGAGTGAGCATCGTGGTGATCCGTGCGGTGTTCTTCTTCAAGCCCCGGTACCGCGTCATGACGTAACCAAACTGTCGCTTGAGAATCCGAAATGGGTGTTCCACCTTCGCACGTACCCCGGCCTTGACGCGTTCTATCTGGTCTTAGATTGCGTCCAGCCGATCACTCAGATCGAGCTGCGTGCTCCGGCCCGCGGGTCATCGCTATATGCCAGCGTACCCGTTTGTTTTGATCTCGCTTTTCAATTCCCCGATAACCGGCATCGGCATAAACGTCTGTTTCCTTGCCTCGTGTCTACGGCTGCATTCGCTGCGGTTGCCATGAGTTCGCGTAGTCGCGATCGCGTCATGCCGGCGTCCACCCGGTAGAGCGAAGAAGCGCGTGGCCGCCGTATGATCTCACTCAACCGTCGCACAGGATGCTGGCGCCAGACTCCAGTACACTTCCAGGTGGAATACTCGATGAAATGCCGTTCAGCAGCAGTCGTCGCGGCACCGATCCTCGTCGTGCTCGGCACGGCGGTTGTTGCGCCGCTCACCCTTGCCGACGTCACGGCGCGCCAGAAAGAAGTCGCGCAACACGGTGCGGACGTGATGCCGTTCTCGCTCGCGGCGACCACCCACATCTTTACGAAGACGGCCGATGGTGGCGTCCAGCGGGTCGTCACGAAGCACCCCGACGCGAAGCAGACCGCGCTAATCCGCGGACATCTTGCGGCGATCGCCCGTCGCTTCTCGGCAGGCGATTTCGGAGCGCCGGAGCGGATCCACGGCAACGACATGCCAGGCCTCGCCGTATTGCGTGCCGCACGGCCCGGCGAACTGAAGATCGACTATCGCGACGTTCGCCGCGGCGGCGAAATCGTGTATCGCAGCGAGCAGCCTCGTCTGGTCGCCGCGCTGCACGACTGGTTCGATGCCCAACTGTCCGATCACGGGGACGACGCGATGGCCGGGCACGATCCGGGCGCGATGCATCACCATCCCGCAGACGCTTCAGCGCCGTGAACGTATAGGAGGGCTGGCATGAGCGTGCCTGATTGCGAGATTCGCCGCGCCGCCGCCACGGACTTCGACGGCATTCGCGCGTTGCTGGACCTCTGCGGGTTGCCCGCAAGCGACCTCGCCGCGCAAATCCTCGGCGGCTTCCACGTGGCCGTGCGCGACGCCGAGATCATCGGAGTAGCGGGACTGGAACAAGCCGGCGATGCGGCCCTGTTGCGTTCGTTCGCCGTTCACTCACAACCTGCGCGCATCCGGTCTGGGTACCCGTCTTATCGATGCTTCCATTGCGCTAGCTCAAACGCGATCCCCGCGCGCGCTTTACCTTATTCCGAACGATAAATCCGCCCACGCGTTCTTCGCGCGGCGCGGATTCACGCGCATCGAGCGAAACCACATTCCCGGGGCGATTC
>NZ_BBJH01000045.1 GCF_000739775.1 Paraburkholderia heleia NBRC 101817
AGGAAAGTCGCCGTGAAGAAGGTTGCTGCGAAGAAGGCAGCGCCGGCGAAGAAGGCCGCCGCCAAGAAGGTTGCTGCGAAGAAGGTTGCAGCCAAGAAGGCGCCTGCGAAGAAGGCTGCTGCCAGGAAGGCTGCGCCTGCGAAGAAGGCTGCCGCCAAGAAGGCAGCCAAGAAGGCGCCTGCGAAGGCCGCTGCCGCACCTGCTGCCCCTGCTGCGCAACCGTCCGCGCCCGCAGCAACGGTCAAGACTGCCCTGAATCCGGCCGCAGCATGGCCGTTCCCGACCGGCAGCCGTCCGTAAGCAGTCCGAGACGAAGCGCGCAGGCTGTATCGTACGCGCGCTTCGCTGGCCGGGCCGGGCGGCACGCTGCGCAAGGCTCGATCCCGATCCCGTCGCTGGGTTGTCCGCGGCGGGATTTTTTTCGTCCGGAGTTCGTAATCGTTGGGAGAGGTCGCGCGCATGCCGCGCGCGGGCATGAAAAAAGGCGCATGCACAGGGGAGCACATGCGCCTGAGGTTCCGCATCCGGCGCGAGGCGCCGCTGCGGTACAGGGGAAACCGTTAGTGCGTGACGCGCGTCACGCCGCCGCTCGAGAGCAGCCGCACGCGGTCGCCCGCGTTGAAGACTTCGCCGGTCGCCGTTTGCGTGATGGCGCGGTAATCGCCGTTGTCGAGGCGCACCGTGATCTCGAGGCCGTCGCGCATGGCCACGCCGTTTTCGACCGCGTTGCCGGCCACGGCGCCTGCAATGCCGCCGATGATGCCGGTGACGATCGAGCCCGTGCCGCCGCCGATCTGGCTGCCGGCCACCGCGCCGAGCGCGCCGCCGCCGATCGCGCCAAGGCCGCTAGGCTGGCCGTTGTTCGAACTGATCTTCACCGCGCGTACGCTCTCGACCGTGGCCATACGCACCGTTTGCTCGCGCTGCGCCTGTGAGGCCGTGTACACATCGGCGGAACTGCTGTTATAAGCGCAGCCCGACATCGCAAGCGACCCCGCGAGCATGGCTGCAACCATCAGACGACTTGTTATTTTCATTCCCGTAGCTCCAATGGGCGCCGCGCGTGCGCGGCTCCCGCGTTCAGTTCGGCAGTTCGTAGCCGAACGCCTCCTTGAACCGTTCGTTGATCTGCGCTCGCGTGGGCGCATAGTTTTGCGGACCGAGATGCTCGATCTTGAGCGCGCCCATCAGGCTCGCGAGACGCCCCGTGGTGGCCCAGTCGAGGCCGTTCTCGATGCCGTAGAGCAGGCCGCCGCGGAAAGCGTCGCCGCAACCGGTCGGGTCGAGCACCCGGGCGGCCTTCACCGGAGGAATCTCCTCGATCTTGCCGCTGTGGTAGATCTGCGAGCCGTGCTCGCCGCGCGTGACGATCAGCGCGTCGACATGGCTGGCGATTTCGTCGAACGACCAGCCGGTGCGATGGCTGACAAGGTTGGCTTCGTAGTCGTTGACCGCTACGTAGGTCGCAAGTTCAATCGCGCGGCGCAAAGATGCGCCGTCGAAGAGCGGCAGACCCTGGCCCGGATCGAAGATAAACGGCACACCCGCCTTCGCGAACTGCTCGACGTGCTGGACCATGCCGTCGAAGCCGTCCGGCGCGACGATGCCGAGCTTGATGCCGGGCGCTTCGTCGGCGCGGTTCAAATGCGATTGCATCATCGCGCCCGGGTGGAACGCGGTGATCTGGTTGTTCTCGAGATCGGTCGTGATCATCGCCTGCGCGGACCACGTATCCTCCAGCACGCGTACGTGCGCCTTCGAGAGGCCGAGCGTGTCGAGGCGTTCGAGGTACGGGCGCGCGTCGGCGGCGCCGAGCGTCGCCATGATGCGGGCGTCGCCGCCGAGCAGATTGAGCGAGTACGCGATGTTGCCGGCACAGCCGCCGAACTCGCGGCGCATCGTCGGCACGAGAAAGCTCACGTTCAGGATGTGGACCTGCTCGGGCAGGATGTGCTCCCGAAAGCGACCTTCGAAGGTCATGATGTTGTCGTAGGCGAGCGAGCCGCAGATCAGCGTAGCCAAGGCGGAAAATTCCTGTAGGGCGTGGTAGGGGATGGGGCGGCGCACCGGCCCGCGCGTCGACCTGGCAATGCAGGCGCCAGGAGCGTGTGCGCCGCCGCCGGATTACTTCAGCGCGGCGAGTGCGGCGTCGTAGTTCGGTTCGTTCTTGATTTCGCTCACGCGCTCGGCGTGCAGGACGTTGTCGTTTTCGTCGAGCACGACGACGGCGCGCGCGGTCAGGCCGGTGAGCGGGCCGCTCGTCACGTCCACGCCATAGGCTTGCGCGAACTCATGGCCGCGGAAGGTCGAGGCCGTGACGACGTTGGCGATGCCTTCGGTCGTACAGAAGCGCGCAGCGGCGAACGGCAGGTCGCCCGAGATCACGACGACAGCCGTGTTGCTCAGGCCGGCGGCGGCTTCGTTGAACTTGCGCGTGGAGGTGGCGCAGGTCGGCGTGTCGAGGCTCGGCACGATGTTCAGCACCTTGCGCTTGCCGGCGAAATCGGCGAGCGAGACAGGCTTCAGATCCTTGCCGACGAGCGAGAACGCCGGGGCCTTCTGGCCGACGCTCGGGAAGGTGCCGGCGACGTCGATCGGGTTACCGCCTAGCGTGACTTGACTCATGATGTGCTCTCCGGGAATGCATGTTGTGGTGAATGGCGCACCCGCGCGATGCGGGACGCCGGGAAACGCGCGGGGCACGCCGGTGCACCCGCGCACAGACGGAAAATCAGGGGTAGAAAATCTCGATGCGGAAGTTCGACGCCACCACGTCGCCCGTGTCGAGCCGCACGATCATGGTCTGCGTGGTGCGTGCGGGCAGACCGGCTTCAATGGACGTGCCGGGCGTGACGTAGTCCTGCGGCCACAGCACGCGCCGCACGACGATGTTGTTCTGCCGGTCGAGCAGCGACAGCTCTATCGCGGGGTACGCGAGCGCCACGTTGAAGCGGTTGCGCAGCGGCACCTTCAATTCGAGGTGATGCGGCTCGTTGTCGACCTGGCGCAGATCGGACGGCTCGACCAGCAGGCCGTCGATGTCGCGCGGCGGCAGCACGCGGCAGCCGAGCTGCTCGCACGCCTGCAGATAGAGCGACTGCGAGTCGGGCCAGTAGACCATGACCGTTTCACGCTGCCACCACGCGAGCTGCACGACGAGCAGCGCGAGCAGCAGGACGGCGACGAGCGTGCCGAGAATGCGCCAGACGAGGCCGCGCGAGCCGCGCGGTCGGGCGGGCGCTTCGCGCGTGACGGCGAACGGCGCGGCGCCGTCGTTGGGCGAGAGCGCGCTGAATGCGGGCTCGGGCGCGGCTTCGCGGGTGCGGGGGCCGAGCGCAGGCTCCGGGTCGTCGATGCGACCCGCCGCCGATGCTTCATTGGCCCCGAAGGTCGGCTCGGCCGGGCCGCTCGTGCCCAGGTCCGGCTCGCTGCGCGTCCAGCGCGCGGCGGGCGGGAAGGGTTCGGATGCGGGCTGCTGGGGCGGCGGTACCGGTTCTGCTGCAGGTGCCGCCGGCGCACGCTGCGCATCGTGTGGTGCCCGCCCGAGCGTCGGTTCGTCGTCGAAGGCGACCCGCGACTCGTGTGCGGGCGCAGCCCCGGGCGAGGCGCCACGGGCGATGCTTGCACCCGGTAGTTTGTCAGCGTCGTATTTCAGGCGCGGATCGCGCTGGGTGTCCTGCGGCGGCGCCCACGGGTCCCACGCGCGATTCGTGAAATTGGGTGCGGCGCCCAGCGTTGGGGGCGGCTCTTGCGATCGCATCGCTGCTGCGCTCCGATCCGCCTGATCAGGCTGAACATCGGGCTGCGGCGAGGTGGGCTGTGAAGCTGACTGTAAAGCAGACTGTGAAGCCGACTGTAAAGCGAACTCCGAGGCGGCTTCTGAAACGGGCTGCGCAGCAAAACGTGAAGCGGGCGCCGATGGCGGCGAGGTCAGGCTGGCCGCGATTTCGGCAGCAACGGGCACCGCGCGCGTGAAGTCGCCGCCTTCCGGCATTTCGAACAGACTGCCCGACGCATCGAACGCTTCCTGGCAATGCCCGCAACGCACGAGGCCGCGCCGCACTGCGAGCTGCGTGGGCTGAATGCGGAAAACGGTTTCACAGAAGGGGCAGCGCGTTGCCAGAAGCATGTGGGCCGAGGATCTGGGTAGACCGGAGGATTGGCGATACCCGCATTCTACTGGCAATCCAGCGCAGTCTACGACTTCGGTCTTGCCGCCTGGGGCGCGATCAGGCTCGCGCTAGCCCGATCGGAACGGGAAGGGATTACGCGCGCCGCGTGCCCGCGAGGCAGACCCAGCCTTCGTGTTCGCGCCAGACCGAGATGTCGATCCACCGCGCGTACACCTGCGCGACTTCCTCGGCCTGGCGCGCGAGGATGCCCGAAAGCGCAATGCGCCCGCCCGGCTTTACGCGCGACGAGAGCATCGAGGCCATCAGCTTGAGCGGATTCGAAAGAATGTTGGCGACGACGATGTCGAACTCGCCGGCGGGGCAATCGTCGGGCAGGCCGTAGGTGACCTGGGCGCGATTGCGCTCGCTGTTGTGGCGTGCCGACTCGACCGCCTGTGGGTCGATGTCGATGCCGATCACCGGATTCGCGCCGCACTTCTTCGCGAGGATCGCGAGGATGCCCGAACCGCAGCCGTAGTCGAGCAGCGAATTGCCGGGCTGCACGTGCTGTTCGAGCCATTCCATGCACAGACGCGTGGTGGGATGGCTGCCGGTGCCGAACGCGAGGCCCGGATCCAGCTCGAGCACGAGCGCGTTCGGGTCCGGGGCATCGTGCCACGACGGCACGACCCAGATGCGCTCGCCGATCTGGATCGGGTCGAACTGCGATTGCGTCAAACGCACCCAGTCCTGCTCCTCGACTTCGCGCAGCGAGAATTTCGGCGTTTCGGTGAGACCCAGCTCGTTCGAAGCGGCCGCGAGCAGCACGGCGGGATCCTGGTCGGCGCCGATCAGCGCGATCACGCGCGAATGCTGCCACGCCGTGCGCTCGGGTGTTAAGCCCGGCTCGCCGAAGAGCGGCTGCTCGTCGGGCGTGTCGGCGTCGGCGTCTTCCACCGACACCGAGAGGGCGCCAAGCTCGATCAGCGCGTCGGACAGTGCCTCCGCGCGATGGCGATCCAGCTCGACGATCAGTTCCCGGTAGCTCATGAATTACGCTTCGTCCTTCTTCACTGCCTGACGTTCGGCCAGACGGCTTTCGAGGTAGTGAATGCTCGTGCCGCCCTCGACGAACTTCGCGTCGAGCATCAGCTCGCGATGCAGCGGGATGTTGGTCTGGATGCCTTCGACCACCATTTCCGAGAGCGCGATGCGCATGCGCTGGATGGCCTGCTCGCGCGTGGCGCCGTAGGTGATCAGCTTGCCGATCATCGAATCATAGTTCGGCGGCACGAAATAGCCATTGTAGGCATGCGAGTCGACGCGCACGCCAGGACCGCCCGGCATGTGCCACGACGTGAGGCGGCCCGGCGACGGCGTGAACTTGAACGGATCTTCCGCGTTGATACGGCACTCGATCGCGTGGCCCTTCAACTGGATGTCGCGCTGGCGGAACGAGAGCTTCTCGCCCGCGGCGATGCGGATCTGCTCCTGCACGATGTCGATGCCCGTGATCAGTTCGGTGACCGGGTGCTCGACCTGCACGCGCGTGTTCATTTCGATGAAGTAGAACTCGCCGTTTTCATACAGGAACTCGAACGTGCCCGCGCCGAGGTAGCCCATCTTCTTGCACGCGTCGGCGCAGCGATCGCCGATGCGATCGAGCAGGCGGCGCGCGATGCCCGGCGCCGGCGCTTCCTCGATCACCTTCTGGTGGCGGCGCTGCATGGAGCAGTCGCGCTCGCCCAGCCACACGGCGTTTTTGAACGAGTCCGAGAGAATCTGGATTTCGATGTGACGCGGGTTCTCGAGGTACTTCTCCATGTAGACCTGCGGGTTGCCGAATGCCCGGCCGGCTTCTTCGCGGGTCATGTTGACCGCGTTCACGAGCGCCGCTTCCGTGTGCACGACGCGCATGCCGCGCCCGCCACCGCCGCCCGCCGCCTTGATGATGACGGGGTAGCCGATCGCGCGCGCGATCTTGACGATTTCTTTCGGATCGTCGGGCAGTGCGCCTTCCGAGCCCGGCACGCAGGGCACGCCGGTCTTGATCATGGTCTGCTTCGCCGTGACCTTGTCGCCCATCATGCGGATCGTTTCCGGGCGCGGGCCGATGAACGTGAAGCCCGACTGCTCCACACGCTCGGCAAAGTCGGCGTTCTCGGAGAGGAAGCCGTAACCGGGGTGGATCGCTTCTGCGTCAGTGACTTCGGCCGCGCTGATGAGCGCGGGCATGTTCAGGTAGGAGAGGTTCGAAGGCGCCGGGCCGATACAGACCGCCTCGTCGGCGAGCTTCACGTACTTGGCTTCCTTGTCGGCTTCCGAATAGACGACGACCGTCTTGACGCCGAGTTCGCGGCACGCGCGCTGGATGCGGAGCGCGATTTCGCCACGATTGGCAATGAGGATTTTTTCAAACATGGTGGGTATTCGACTCATCAATGGGCGTCGCAAGTCGTATGTGCGCACGCCTGTCGATCGGAGTTAGCGCTTTAGCGGTCACTGCGATCCCATGTAAAACTCGGAGGATCGGTCGCGTGCGTCGCCGTCATGGGGCGCCAGACGCTACGAACAACGCGACAAACGCGGCGCGGCCAAAAAAGACGGCCGCTGCCGCGCGCAGAAAAGCTTAGGCGATCACGTAGAGCGGCTGGCCGTATTCGACTGCCTGACCGTTCTCGACGAGGATTTCCTTGACCACGCCGGCCGTGTCCGACTCGATCTCGTTGAGGAGCTTCATCGCTTCGATGATGCAAAGCGTTTGGCCTTCCTTGACCGTGTCGCCAACCTGGACGAACGGGTCGGCGCCCGGCGACGGCGCACGGTAGAACGTGCCCACCATCGGCGAAGTCACGACGTGGCCTTGCGGCACGGCGGGCGCGGCGGGCGCCGCTGCGGCGGTTTCGCCGACATGGGCGGGCGCTGCGAGCGGAGCACCCATGGCCGGCGCCGCGTATTGCGCGGGGCCCGGCTGCACGTAAACGGGCGGCGCGTTCTTGACGATGCGCACCTTGCCTTCACCCTCGGTCACCTCGAGCTCCGAGATGCCCGATTCGGAGACGAGGTCGATCAGAGTCTTCAGCTTACGTAGATCCATGGTGCAGCCCCTTTTGCTTTGAATACGTGAAGTGCCGGGGCGCGCGCGTCCCGGCACGGGTTGTTGTTCAGGTATTGACGGTCATCCGGCGCGGGAATCAGGCCGCCGACCGGGCAGCGAGCCGGTCGAGCGCGTATTCGAGCGCGTAGAGATAACCCTTCCAGCCGAGGCCGCAAATCACACCTTCGGCCTGGTCGGAAAAATACGAATGGTGCCGGAAGGATTCGCGGCGATGCACGTTCGACAGGTGAATCTCGACGAACGGGATGCCGACGCCTGCCAGCGCATCCCGGATCGCGACGCTCGTATGCGTGTACGCGGCCGGGTTGATCAGGATGAAGTCGGTCTGCTCGGTGCGGGCCGACTGAATGCGGTCGACCAGTGCGCCCTCGTGATTGCTCTGGAAGGTCGCGAGTTCGACGCCGGCGTCCGCGGCACGGTCCGAAAGCGCCTGATCGATCTGCGGCAGCGTCACGCGCCCGTACACCTCCGGTTCCCGGGTGCCGAGAAGATTGAGGTTGGGGCCGTGCAGAACCAGCAGTCGCGTCATGGTCGCTTCTTTTTCCGTGGAATTGCGCGAACTTTAGCGCCGATTAGAGAAATTTGTCTAGTTTTCCGATAAGGCGATATGGCCCTGACTTCGCCTTGCGGCGAAGGCCGGGGCCGATCTTCAGTCAAATGACAGGATTCGCACGGTAAAAGTCGCGCTACGGCGCTTAAGATTGCGTCAAATATTCCGCTGCGTCAAAGCGCGTCGAGCGTGTGCCGAAGTTCGTCCGGCTTGATTTGCCCTAATTTTGTCGCACGAACGGCGCCGTTTGCGTCGATTACCACCGTGTAAGGTAAGCCGCCCGCGTTGTTGCCGAACGCGCGCGCGACGTCGGCGCCGCCGAAGCCGGCGATGTAGATCGGGTACTCGACGGGCACCTTCTTGAGGAACGTCTTGATGTTCGCGGCCGAATCCACGCCCAGGCCGACGAACTGAATGCCCTTCTTCGCGTATTCCCGCTGGAGCGCCGAAAGCTCCGGCATTTCCTCGACGCACGGGCCGCACCAGGACGCCCAGAAGTTGACCACGATCGGCCGGCCTTTGTAGATGGCGAGCGATTGCGCCTTGCCGTCCGGGTTCGTGACCGCCGCCGACCAGAGCTGGCCGACTGCATTCTGCTTGCCGCTCGCCGCTGCGGCGCTCACCGAGGCCGCGTCGGCTACCCCGGCGCTGCCGCTCGTTGCCCAGTGCCCAGCCAGTATGCCGCCGCCCGCGGCGATTGCCGCCACCGCCACGCCGGCCAGAATCCGCTTCGTGTTCATCGCTGCCGTTATCAGGTTGTGGAAGAAGTGGCGCCGCTCTCGTCGATCAGCGCCTGGAGGGTCTGCGCATTGGCGCGCGGCAACCTGCCCCGCGCATCGGCGCGCACGGCGCCGCGCAAGTCGTCCGTATTGTAGAGCGCAACGTGTATGCCCACCGGCTCCTCGGCGCGTGACGCACGCCACATGAAGCTGAGCGTCTCCACGAAGCCGCGCGCCGCGAAATGGCGCGTTTCCGACACGTCGTACTGCACGTTCGCGTTGAGGAGCCAGATCGCGACATCCTTCGCGTTGTCACAAAAAATCTGCAGATGGATGTCGGAGTGCTCGCCCGCCGTGCCGTTGAGCACCGCGCCGGTCAGGAACGGATTGAACGCCTCGAGCCGCTGCATCCATTCGAGCGCGATCTCGCGCAGGCGGCGCAGCACCGCCGGCTGGCTGTCGCTCTGAAAGAGGGCCTGATATTCGCGGATCTCTTCCTCGATCTGATCGTTGTCGGGCAGCCAGGTGCCTTCGATACGCGTTTCCCCCATCACCTGCCGGGCTGCCTTGCGTTTGGCGGTGGCGTAGTCGAGGCCGTCCTCGGCGATCATCCTTGCTGCTGCGATGGCGATTTCCTCGCGCACGCGCTGGGGATCGAAATGTGATCTGCGAACCATCCTTTAATGATACTAGAGATCGCCCTGGGCTCCTGCGGGCGGCCGCTGCGCCGCACCCGCTGCCGGAGCGCCAGGGATTTTCCGTCGCTGCGGGGGCCGAGGTCGAGCCAATAGGGCTCGGGGCCTCGGGTACAATACCCGTTCCTTGCTGCGGCGGCGCAGGACTGCCGTCGTTCCAGCTTCTCCATCCTTTTTCAACCGATCAAACCGATCAACGCGTTCACGACGCCCGCGCGGCGCGACAGGCTTATGCACATCCATATCCTCGGCATCTGCGGCACGTTCATGGGCGGACTTGCGGTGCTCGCGCGCAGCGCGGGCCACACGGTGACCGGCTGCGATGCCGGCGTGTACCCGCCGATGAGCACCCAGCTCGAGGCTCAAGGCATCCGTCTCATCGAGGGTTACGACGCGGGCCAGATCGAACTCAATCCCGATCTCTATGTGATCGGCAACGTCGTCGCGCGCGGCAACCCGCTGATGGAGGAGATCCTCGATCGCGGCTTGCCGTACACGTCGGGTCCGCAGTGGCTCGGCGAGCACGTGCTGCGCGACAAGTGGGTGCTCGCGGTGGCGGGCACGCACGGCAAGACCACCACGAGCTCGATGCTCACGTGGCTGCTCGAAGACGCGGGCCTGAATCCCGGCTTCCTGATCGGCGGCGTGCCGCTCAATTTCGGCGTATCGGCGCGCCTGACCGATTCGAGCTTCTTCGTGATCGAAGCCGACGAGTACGACACGGCGTTCTTCGACAAGCGCTCGAAGTTCGTTCATTACCGTGCGCGCACGGCGCTGCTCAACAACCTCGAATTCGATCACGCCGACATCTTCCCCGATCTCGCGGCGATCGAGACGCAGTTCCATCACCTCGTGCGCACGATCCCGGGCGTGGGCCGCATCGTCACGAACGGCCGCTCCGACGCGCTCGAACGCGTGCTCACGCGCGGCGTATGGAGCGACGTGGAGCGCTTCGGCGTGGACGGCGGCTGGCAGGCGCTGCCAGCCGAGGAAGGCGTGGCCGTGGATGAGCGCTTCGCCGTCTATCACAACAGCGAACGTGCAGGCGTGGTGGACTGGCAGATCCAGGGTGAACACAATCGCCAGAATGCGCTGGCGGCAATTGCCGCCGCGCGCAGCGTGGGCGTGCCGCCCGCGCAGGCCGCAGCCTCGCTCGCCACGTTCCGCAACGTGAAGCGCCGCATGGAAGTGCGCGGCAGCGTTGACGGCGTGACCGTCTACGACGACTTCGCGCACCATCCCACGGCCATCGAAACGACGATCGCCGGCCTGCGCACGCGCGTCGGTCACAAAAACACGCGCATCCTCGCCGTGCTCGAGCCGCGCTCGAACACGATGAAGCTCGGCGTGATGAAGGCGCAGTTGCCCGCCAGTCTCGCCGATGCCGACCTCGTATTCGGCTACGGCGCACCGGGCGGCAAGGACGCGCTCGGCTGGGATCTCACTGGGGCCCTCGCGCCGCTCGGTGAGAAGGCCCGCGCCTTCCACGATCTCGAAGCGCTCGTGAAGGCAGTCGTCGCAGCCGCACGCCCCGGCGACCAGGTGCTCGTGATGAGCAACGGCGGCTTCGGCGGCGTGCATCAAAAGCTGCTCGATGCCCTCTCGGCACGGAGCGCGGCGTGATCGTCTATCTGCACGGCTTTCGCTCGTCGCCCCAGTCGTTCAAGGCGCGCCTGCTGGCGGCGCGCATGGCCGAACTGGGCCGCAGCGGAGAATGGCTGTGCCCGGCGCTGCCGGTTTCGCCGCGCGAAGCGATTGCGCTCGCCGAGCGGGAGATCGGCGCGCAATGGAAGCCGGGCGAGCGCGTCACGCTCATCGGCAGTTCGCTTGGCGGCTACTTCGCCACGCATCTCGCGCAAAAGCACGGCTGGCGCGCCGCGCTCCTGAACCCCGCCGTGATGCCCGACCGCGATCTGTCGAAATATCTCGGCGAGCAGCCGCTCTGGCACGGCGGCGGCAGCATCGTCGTCGAACCGCGTCACCTGGAAGAATTGCGCGCGCTGGCCGTGACGACGGTGACGCAACCCGCGCGCTACTATCTGATCGCCGCGACCGGTGACGAGGTGCTCGATTACCGCGAGATGCTCGCGCACTATCCGGGTGTGCCTACACACCTGATCGAAGGCAGCGATCATGGCATCAGCGAGTTCGCAGATTACGTCGACGAAGTGATCCGTTTCTGCGATGCCGCCTGATGCGTGCGAACGCCTATATGTATACAGCACCGCCCGCGCGCCGCGCCGGCGGTCGAAGCAAGTCTGAACGAGAGTATTGAGTGAACGTCTTCTTTGAGGAATCGGGCAGTTTCAAGGCCGGCAGCGTGCTGTCGCGCCAGGGTGATGCGTTTCAGGTCGAGCTGCCGGGCGGGCGGCGCGCCAAGGTGCGCGCGAAAGACGTGCTGATCGAGTTCGAGAAGCCGGCAGCGGGCGAACTGCTGGAGCAGGCGGACGCCGCTGCCCAGGAGATCGATCTGGACTTCCTGTGGGAATGCGCGCCCGCCGAGGAATTCGCGTACACGGCGCTCGCGAGCGAGTATTTCGGCGAAGCCTACGGCCCGGTCGAGCGCGCCGCGCTCGTGCTGCGCCTGCATGGCTCGCCCGTGTACTTTCGCCGCAAGGGGCGCGGCCAGTATCAGCGCGCGCCCGAAGAACAGCTCAAGATGGCGCTGGCCTCGCTCGAGCGCAAGCGTCAGCAGGCGCTGGTGCAGGCCGGCTACGAAGAGGAGCTGAAGGCGGGTAGACTGCCCGAGGCGTTCAAGGGCCGGGCGCTCGGACTCCTCACGAAGCCGGACAAGAACGCCATTGAATACAAGGCGCTCGAAGCGGCCGCCGCCGCGCGCGGCATTTCGATGCCGCGCCTCATGCTCGAAAACGGCGGTATCGCTTCGCCGCGCGCGCTGCACGAGGCACGCTTCCTCGCGGACTTCTTCCCGCACGGCACCGGTTTCCCGCCCGTCGAGGTGGGTACGCTGCCCGAGGATCTGCCCGACGCCGCCGAGCACGTGCAGGCGTTCTCGATCGACGATGTCACCACGACGGAAATCGACGACGCATTCTCGGTCGAGCACCTGGCCGACGGCCGCGTGCGCATCGGCATCCACATCGCGGCGCCCGCGCTCGGCATCCAGCGCGGCGACACCGCGGATACGATCGCTCGCACGCGTCTTTCGACGGTCTACATGCCCGGCGACAAGATCACGATGCTGCCCGACGATTTCGTCGACGCGTTCACGCTCAAGGAAGGCGGTCTGCGGCCGGCGCTTTCGCTTTACTGCATCGTGAACCGCGAGACGCAGGAGATCGTCGCGACCGAAACGCGCGCCGAGCGCGTGTTCGTGAAGAACAATCTGCGTCACAACACGCTCGACGAAGTCGTCACCGAAGAGACGCTCGCAGCGGGCACGGGCGAGTATCCGCACAAGGACGACATCGCCGTGCTGTGGCCGTTCGCGCAGGCGCTGTTCGAGAAGCGCCAGCAGGCGCGCGCCGGCTACGGCCTGCGCCGCGAAGTCCAGCGCAACACCGACTTCAACTTCTACGTGGAAGGCGAGCATGTGACCATCTCGCCGCGCCGCCGCGGTTCGCCGCTCGACCTGATCGTCGCGGAGCTGGCGATTCTCGCGAACTCCACGTGGGGCGCGTTCCTGCACGATCACGGCGTGCCGGGCATCTATCGCTCGCAGCGCGCGTTCGGCGCGCCGAGCGGCCCCAAGCGCACGCGCATGCAAACCAGCGCCGCGCCACACGAAGGCCTCGGCGTTGCGCAGTATGCGTGGAGCACGTCGCCGCTGCGCCGCTACGTGGACCTCGTGAACCAGTGGCAGTTGCTCGCGTGCGTGGAGCACGGCGTGGCCGCCAAGCTCGTCGCGCCGTTCAAGCCCAAGGACGCCGATCTCTTCGCCGTCGTGCAGGGCTTCGACGAGACCTATACCGCTTACGCCGACCATCAGCGCCGCATGGAGTACTTCTGGTGCCTGCGCTGGCTGCAGCAGGAAATGCGCGGTGAAGCGGGTCGCGAGCCGCGCCGCGAGTTCCCGGCGAGCGTCGTTAAGGACGACCTGGTGCGCTTCGAGGAAGTGCCGCTGCTCATGCACGTGCCCGCACTCGGCGTGCACGCGCGCGGCACGCGCCTGATGATGGAAGTGCTGTCGATCGACGAGCTGACCATCGAGGCTTCTGTGCGCATGCTGCGTGTGCTCGACGCGCCCGTCGTGACGAGCGGCGAGCAGCCCGAAGAGGATGCGGGCGAAGACGAAGAGCTGATCGAGGCCGCCGACGAATCCGCGCAAAGCGAAGCGGAAGCTGTCGCGGAAGCGGGCGAGGCGCAAGGCGAGGCGGCAAGCGAAGCGAGCGCGACGGAAGAACAATCGAGCGAACAGCACGCAACGGAGCCGCGCGGATGAGTGCCAGCGAGTCGAAGCCGGTTGTGCACGCCGACCGCTACGCCGTAATCGGCAACCCGGTCGCGCACAGCAAGTCGCCGTACATCCACGCGCAGTTCGCGCTGCAAACGGGCGAGCGTGTCGAATACGACCGCCTGCTCGCGCCGCTCGACGGTTTCGCCGAGCAGGTGCGGGCATTTCACGCGGCGGGCGGCCGGGGCCTGAACGTGACCGTGCCGTTCAAGCTGGAGGCCCACGCGCTTGCGCACAGGCTCTCGCCGCGTGCGGCGGCAGCGGGCGCGGTGAACACGCTGCGCTTCGACGCAGACGGCATCTTCGGCGACAACACCGACGGCTTCGGCCTCGTGCGCGATATCGAGGTGAACCTCGGCGTTGCACTCGAAGGCGCGCGCGTGCTGCTGCTCGGCGCGGGCGGCGCGGCGCGCGGCGTCGTGCTGCCGATGCTCGAGCGCAGGCCGCGCGGGATCACCATCGTGAACCGCACGGCGCCGAAGGCGCACGCGCTCGTCGAGCAGTTCGCCGGCGCGGCGGGCGAGTTCGGCTGTCTCCTTAACGGCGGCGGCCCGCAAGCCGTGTATCGCGACCCGGTCTATCGCGACCCGGTCTATCGCGACCCGGTCGATCCCAAGCCCTACGACGTCATCGTGAACGCGACGGCGGGCAGCCTCGATGCGGCGTTGCCCGAATGCGACGAGCGCGCGTTCGGCACGCACACGCTCGCCTACGACATGATGTATGGCGCGCAGCCCACCGTGTTCATGCGCCACGCGCAGGCACTTGGCGCGCGCGCGGCCGACGGGCTCGGCATGCTGGTCGAGCAGGCCGCCGAGTCGTTCTTCGTGTGGCGCGGCGTGCGGCCCGAGGGCGCGCCGGTGCTGGCGGCGTTGCGCGCGCAGCTTGCCGCGCAGGCCGCGTAACGCGCAGCGCCTCTCGCGCAAAACGGAGACGACGCCATGCGCAGGCAAGCCATCGGTGCGCAGGCCGCGGCGCTCGCGAGCGGCAGCGGGCGCCGCGTGCCGACGCGAAAACGTCCTGGTGCGCTGCGCTGGCTGACCTGGGCCGTCTCAGTGTTCGTGTTTGCGTGGATCGCCACGCAACTGTTCTACTTCGTGCAAATCGCGCTCTGGAACGTCGTCGATCCGCAAACCACGGCGTTCATGCGCACCGACGCTGCGCGTCTTTCCACCGACCGCCCCGGCCTCCCGATCCAGCACGAATGGGTGCCGTACGACCAGATCTCGCGTAACCTGAAGCGCGCGATCATCGCGTCCGAGGACGCGAACTTCGTCAACAACAACGGCTACGAAACCGACGCCATTCTCCAGGCGTGGGAGAAGAACAAGCAGCGCGGCCATATCGTGCGCGGCGGCTCGACCATCACGCAGCAGCTCGCGCGCAACCTGTTCCTCTCGCGCGAGCAGAGCTACATCCGCAAGGGCCAGGAGTTCATCATCACCTGGATGCTGCAGACGCTGCTCGACAAGGAACGCATCTTCGAGATCTATCTGAATTCGGTGGAGTGGGGCAACGGCGTGTACGGCGCGCAGGCGGCCGCGCGCTACTACTACCGCACGAGCGCCGCGAAGCTCTCGCCGTGGCAGTCGGCGCGCCTCGCGGTGATGCTGCCGCGTCCCAGGTACTTCGACGAGCATCGCAACTCGGCGTATCTCGCGCAGCGCACCGCCGTGATCGCGCGGCGCATGGGGGCGGCCGAGTTGCCGCATTGAAGCGCCATCGCATCGCCATGCCAATGAAAAACGCGCCGTCTTTGCGGCGCGTTTTGTTTTTGTACTTTGCCTGTTTCGAAGGCTCGGATCTTCCGCTTACTGGCGCGCGAGCCGCGCGTTATCCGGCATCGGCATGTTGAAGTTGGTGCGAAACGGATTGATGTCGAGACCGCCGCGCCGCGTGTAGCGCGCGTAGACGGCGAGCCGGTCCGGTTTGCACTCGCGCAGGATGTCCATGAAGATGCGTTCGGCGCATTGCTCGTGAAAGCCCGTGTGATTGCGATACGAGATGATGTAGCGCAAGAGGCCCGCCTGATCGATCTGCGGCCCTACGTAGTGAATCTGCACGCTGCCCCAGTCGGGCTGGCCCGTTACCGGGCAGTTCGACTTGAGCAGGTTCGAGATCAGCGTTTCTTCTACCGGCGCTTCGTCGAACGCGGCTTTCAGGAGCGTCGGCTCCGGGTGATAGATCTCCGTGTCGAGATCGAGGCGATCGAGCGAGAGGCCGTCGAACTCTTCGAACGGGATCTTGCCGAACGCGCCCGGCTGGTCGAGCCGCACCGAAACCGACGCGCCGCACGCCGCCGTCACGTCGCGCCTGATCGTGTCACGCACCGCGTCGGCGGATTCGAACGGCGTTTGTGCGAACGAGCCCAGATAGAGCTTGAACGACTTCGATTCGACGATGTTCGGCGAGTCGGCGGGAATGAAGAACGTGGCGATCGCGATCTGCGGCTTGCCGCGCGCGTTGAGCCACGAAAGCTCGTAGGCGTTCCAGATGTCGCTGCCGAAGAAGGGCAGTTGCGCGCCAATGCCGATCTGCTCGCGCGCGCCCGCGCGCGGGATCGGGAACAGGAGCGAAGCGTCGTATTGCTCGGTGTAGGTGGAGGCCTTGCCGAGCGGAGATTGGTCGGGAGTCATGATGCGTTGGCTTCGGTTGCGAGATTGGTCACGCCGCTTGCCACGTGCCCGGTGGCCGTGACCGAGCGCGCGGATTCGCAGGTGCGGATCTGGTCGTCGAAGAAAAAATCGGGTTCGAACTCGCGCAGGAACGGGCCTTTGTCGAGTCCGCCAAGGAACATCGCTTCGTCGATCTCGATGTTCCAGGCCATCAGCGTACGGATTGCGCGCTCGTGCGCGGGGGCCGAGCGCGCGGTGACAAGGGCGGTGCGGATGCGCATTTGCGCGTTCGCGTCGGCGAGCTTCTGCAGACGGTTAAGGGCTGCCAGCAACGGCTGCAGCGGGCCTTGCGCAAGCGGCAGTTCGCGGTTGTCGCGCTCGTGGCTCACGAAGGCGGAAAGCCCCTTGCTCTGGAAAATCTGCTCGGCTTCGTCGGAAAACAGCACCGCATCGCCGTCGAACGCAATGCGAATCTCGTGCGCGTTGCGTTCCGCCATTGTCGCCGAATTGTGCTCGATACGGGGGAACACGCGTGCGGCGGGGAAGCCCGCATCGAGCGCGCTCTTCACGTCCGCCGGGTTCGCGGAGAGAAAGAGCGAAGCGTTCAGCGGCTTGAGGTAATGCCAGGGCTCGCGCCCGCGCGTGAACACGCCGCGCTGAATGTCGAGCCCGTGCTCGCGGCACGAGCTGAATGCGCGCAGACCGCTGATGGGATCGCTGCGCGAGAGGATCACGACTTCCACGTGATGGGAGCCGTTATTGAGCTCGAGCAGCTTGCGCATCAGCGCGAACGCCACGCCTGGCCGCGCAGGTACGTTCAGGCGCTCGCGCTGCAGCGCCTCGTAGGCTTGCAGGTCTCCGGCCTCGAACACGTGGTTTTCCTCCTCGAAATCGAAGAGCGCACGCGACGAAATGGCGACGACGAGTTTGTCGGATAGCGAAACGGACACGATGGCCACTCGTTACGCG
>NZ_BBJH01000044.1 GCF_000739775.1 Paraburkholderia heleia NBRC 101817
GCGTCGATTGCCTCGAATTACTGTCGAGCCAGAAATTTCGTCGCCAAATGCACCCAAAACGACGATCCGACCGGCAGCAGTTGATCGTTGAAGTCATAGCTCGCGTTGTGCAACATGCAAGGGCCTGCGCCATGTCCTGCATCCCGGTGGCCGCCTTCGCCGTTGCCCAGAAACGCGTAGCAGCCGGGCTTCTCCAGCAGCATGAACGAGAAGTCCTCGGCGCCCATGGTCGGCTCGACGTTCGCATCGACGTGATCGGCGCCGACCACCTCACGCATGACCTCCGCGGCGAACTGCGTCTCCGCGCTGCTGTTCACAGTCGGCGGATAGTTGCGATGGAAGGTGATGTCGACCGAGCAGTCGTACGCTTCAGCCGTGCTTTCGGCGATCTTGCGCAGTCGCGATTCGATCAGATCCAGCGTTTCCGTCGTAAAGGTGCGCACCGTTCCCGCGATCCAGGCCGTGTTCGGCACCACATTGACTGCGTCGCCCGCATGAATCTGCGTGATCGAGAGGACGGCCGTATCGAGCGGCTTCTTGTTGCGCGTGATGATGCTCTGCAAGCCGTTCGCGATCTGCACCGCCGTGAAGACCGGATCCCGGCCATTGTGCGGCAGTGCGGCATGCGAACCTACGCCCTTGATTTCAATGCGGAATTCGTTGCTTGAAGCCATAATCGGCCCTTCGGTCACGCCGAAGTAGCCGGCCGGCATGCCAGGCCAGTTGTGAATGCCGAAAACGGCATCCACCGGAAATTGCGTGAAGAGGCCATCTTCGATCATGGCTTTCGCGCCCGCACCGCCTTCTTCGGCGGGCTGGAAAATAAAGACGATCGTGCCGTCGAACTGTCCATGCTGCGCGAGATATTGCGCAGCGCCAAGCAGCATCGCGGTATGGCCGTCGTGACCGCACGCGTGCATCTTGCCTTCGTTGCGCGAGCGATGATCGAACGTGTTGAGCTCCTGGATCGGTAACGCGTCCATATCGGCGCGCAATCCGACCATTCGTTTACCGGTGCCGCGTTTGAGCACGCCGACGACGCCGGTCTTGCCCATGCCCCGATGCACGTCAATGCCCCATTCTGTGAGCTTTGCCGCAACGAGGTCGGAGGTCTGGGTTTCTTCGTAGCGCAATTCGGGATGTGCGTGGATCGTTCGTCGGAGGCCCTGAATTTCGCCTTGCGCGGCCTGGATTTCCGGAATCAGTTTCATGGCGGACGGTGCTCAAAAAGTGGGCACCCGGCCTTTGTCTCCAAAATAGGCCGGGTCTAGACGGACCATTCTACGCCGAACCTTTTTTTTCGCGCCAACCCACCTGGTGCCGACAGGGCGCGCGCGCTGGACATAATAAAATCGCAGTTACGCCAGAACGCCAGAGCGCCTTACCCAAGGATTTCCGATGAACGCCCCAGCCGAATTTGCGCGTGCAGTGTGCCCGCACGATTGCCCCGATACCTGCGCGATGCGCGTGACCGTCGAAAACGGCCGGGCGATCAAGGTGAGCGGCGACCCCGACCATCCGCCTACGCAGGGCGTGTTGTGCACGAAGGTGACCCGTTATGCCGAACGAGTCCATCACCCGAAGCGCTTGACGCAGCCGATGAAACGGGTCGGGCGCAAGGGGGAAGGGCGTTTCGAGCCGATCAGCTGGGACGCGGCCACCCGGATCGCCGCTGAACGCCTCGGCGAGATCGCGCAGCGCGCCCCCGAAGCCATCCTGCCGTACAGCTATGCCGGCACGATGGGGCTCGTTCAGGGCGATAGCATCGCCCAGCGCTTCTTTCACACGCTCGGCGCGTCGCGTCTCGATCGAACGATCTGCGCGGCAGCGGGCGCCGCCGGGCTGCGTTATACGTTCGGCTCGAGCCTCGGCATGCTCGCGGAGTATTTCGCAGAAAGCGAAGTGATCCTGATTTGGGGCGCCAACCCGATCGCGTCGAACCTGCACTTCTGGACCCGCGCGCAAGAAGCGAAACGCAACGGCGCGAAGCTGATCGCGATCGATCCGTATCGTTCGCTCACGGCCGAGAAGTGCCACCAGCACATTGCGCTCAAGCCCGGTACAGACGGCGCGCTTGCGCTCGGCATGATGCACTTGCTGATCACCGAGGAGCGGCTCGACCACGATTACATTGCGGCCCACACACACGGCTTTGAAGCGCTGAAGGCGCGTGCGCTAACCTACACGCCCGCGCGCGTCGCCGCGATCTGCGGCATCGAGGAACAGGTCGTCGTTGATCTCGCGCGCCTCTACGCCTCGACGCGCAAGGCGGCCATTCGCATGAACTATGGCCTGCAACGGGTGCGCGGCGGTGGCAACGCCGTGCGCGCCATTGCCTGCCTGCCCGCGTTGACGGGCGCGTGGCGCGAGCGCGCCGGCGGCGTGCTGCTTTCGTCGTCGGGCTGGGCTCCCGTTGATGCGAATGCGCTCCAGCGTCCGGATCTGATCCCGGGCTGGCCGCAGCACCAGCCGCGCATCGTCAACATGAACCAGATCGGCGACGCGCTCACACATACAGACGACGCAGCATTCGGGCCGAAAATCGAAGCGATCGTCGTCTACAACTCGAATCCGGTTGCCGTTGCGCCCGAGTCGGCGAAGGTCGCGGCTGGTTTTGCACGCGAAGACCTCTTCACGATCGTGCTCGAGCAGTTCCAGACCGACACCGCCGATTATGCCGACCTGCTGCTACCCGCCACGACCCAGCTCGAACATCTCGACGTCCACAAGTCCTACGGCCATACGCACGTCATGGCGAACCTGCCTGCCATCGCGCCCGTTGGCGAGGCGCGGCCGAATACCGAAATCTTCCGTTGCATCGCGCGCGCGATGGGCCTGATCGAGCCGGCCCTGTTCGAAAGCGACGAAGACGTGGCGGCCCAGGCATTCGACTGGAGTGATCCCGCGCTGGGCGGCGCCGACTGGGCGGCGCTCAAACGCGAAGGCTGGCTGAAGCTGGACATTCCCGACGCGCCGTTCGCGAACGGCGGTTTTCGCACGCCCACGGGCAAGTGCGAGTTCCATAGCGAGGCGCTTGCGCAGGCAGGGCTCGATCCGCTGCCCGATTACCTGCCGCCGCACGAGTCGGCGGACGGCTCGCCCGAGCTCGCAGCGCGTTATCCGCTCGCGATGATTTCGCCGCCCGCGCGCAACTTCCTGAACAGCACCTTCGTGAACGTGGAGAGCCTGCGCGCGACAGAAGGGGAGCCGCACGTGGACCTCCATCCGGCCGATGCCGCCCGCCGCGAGATTGCCGATGGCGACGAGGTCCGCGTGTTCAACGACCGCGGCTCGATGCGCGCACGGGCGCGTGTGACCGATCGGGCACGCAGCGGCCTCGTGGTGGGCCTGTCGATCTGGTGGAAGAAGCTTGCGCCGGACGGCCGCAACGCTAACGAAGTGACGAGCCAGGCGCTCACCGACCTTGGCGGCTCGGCGACTTTCTACGATTGCCTGGTCGAGGTCGAGCGCGCCTGAAAGCGCCTCGCGATGGCGCTAGCGGCCCCGCAGCGCTTGTTCGAGGGGCCTTTCTAACTCGCTGATTTACTGACATAAAAGCTGGGTCGCCATGCTACGATCCCAATTTTTAGCACGACCATTCGAAAAATCAAGGAGGAGACGCTGCATGGAAAAAGTCTGGCTGAAATCGTACCCGCCCGGCGTTCCCGCTGAAATCGACGCGAGCCGTTACGCGTCCATCACTGCGCTGCTCGAGGAGAGCTTCAGCGAATTCCGTGCAAAGCCCGCTTTCGCCTGCATGGGCAAGACGATCACCTACGGTGAGCTGGATCGGCTCTCCCAGCGCCTGGCCGCGTGGTTCCAGTCGCGCGGCATCGCACGTGGCGCGCGCATCGCGCTCATGATGCCCAACGTGCTCCAGTATCCGGTCGCGCTCGCCGCCGTATTGCGCGCGGGATACGTCGTCGTGAACGTGAACCCGCTCTACACGCCGCGCGAACTCGAACACCAGTTGAAGGACAGCGGCGCCGAGGCGATCGTCGTCCTCGAGAATTTCGCCGGGACCGTGAGCGCGGTCGTCGCCAATACGCGCGTGAAGCACGTGCTCGTCGCGGCGATGGGCGATCTCCTTGGCGCGAAGGGCTTCATCGTCAACTTCGTCGTGCGGCGCGTGAAGAAGATGGTGCCCGCCTGGAACCTGCCCGGCCACGTGCGCTTCAACGACGCGCTCGCCGAAGGAGCGCGCAAAGGCTTCAAGCGCGTCGAGCAGACACCCGAGGACGTCGCCTTCCTCCAGTACACGGGCGGCACGACCGGTGTGGCCAAAGGGGCGACGCTGCTGCATCGCAACCTGATCGCCAACGTGCTGCAGTCGGCGGCATGGACCGAGCCCGCGCTTGCGAAATTGCCGTCCGGTGCGCAGCCTGTGACGGTCGCGGCGCTGCCGCTTTATCATGTGTTTGCGTTGACCGTTTGCGGGCTCCTGTCGCTGCGCACCGGCGGTCTCGCGATCCTGATTCCGAATCCGCGCGATATCGCCGGCATGATCAAGTCGCTGCGTGGCTACTCGATCACGTGTTTCCCCGCGGTGAACACGCTCTACAACGCGATGCTCAACCATCCGGATTTCGGCAATCTGGACTTCACGCACCTGCTCGTTGCGAACGGCGGCGGAATGGCGGTGCAGGAAGCGGTGGCCAGGCGCTGGTACGAGCGCACGCATACGCCGATCGTCGAAGGCTATGGCCTCTCGGAAACCTCCCCCAGCGTGACCTGCAATCCGGTCACGGCGACGGAATACACCGGCACGATCGGCCTGCCGCTGCCTTCCACCGAAATCTCGATCCGCGACGACGCCGGCAACGAACTGCCGATCGGCGAAACGGGCGAGATCTGCATCCGCGGGCCGCAGGTGATGGCGGGCTACTGGCAGCGCCCGGAAGAAACGGCAAAGGTCATGACGCCGGACGGCTACTTCAAGTCGGGCGACATCGGTCTCATCGACGCGCGCGGCTACATCAAGCTCGTCGACCGCAAGAAGGACATGATTCTGGTCTCGGGCTTCAATGTCTATCCGAACGAAGTCGAGGACGTCGTGGCCAGACTGCCGGGCGTGTTCGAGGTGGCGGCGGTGGGCGTGCCGGACCAGAATTCGGGCGAGGCAGTGAAGCTCTATATCGTCAAGAAGGACCCGGCGCTCACCGACCAGGACGTGTTCGAGTACTGCAAGACGCAGCTCACCGGCTACAAGCGGCCGAAGATCATCGAGTTCCGCAATGATCTGCCCAAGAGCAACGTCGGCAAGATCCTGCGCCGCGAGCTGCGCGACGGTCGCGCCTGAAAAGCCTGAAAACGCAAGCGCAAAGCGAAAGGCCGATGAGTCACAAGCGAAGAGCGGCCTGCCCATGGGAGGGCAGGCCGCTTTTTTTGTACGCATTGTCGCGAAACGACGGAACGCGTCAAAGAAAAAAGGCGCCCGGAGGCGCCTTCGAGATTACAGCGACTGTTCTTCTTAGAACTTGTGACGGATACCGACGCGAGCCGTGAACTGGTTTTCGTTGCTCGACGGCGTCAGGCCGTTGATCGACGCAACCGCGGAGCCACCCGTCGAGTCGTTGCCCGAAGCGTGCTGGTACACGCCGATCACGTAGACGTCCGTGCGCTTCGACAGGAAGTAGTCCGTGCCCAGTGCGTACTGGTAGTACTTTGCGCCGCTTTGGCTCGAGCCGTTCGCACGCGTGACACTGTTGCCGTCCGTGTAGTCGAACGCGAAGCCAGCCAGCAGAGCCGGCGTGAACTGGTACTTGAAGTTCGCTTCGACGTTGTTGAACGTGGCGTTCGTGCCGCGCTCGAAGATCGATGCCGAGGTCGTGCCGAGGTTGCGGAAGCTGACGTTCGAGTATGTCACGCCGAACGTTGCCGCGCCGAACGTGTATGCGCCGCCTGCACCGATGACCTGGTACGTGTTGGCCGAAGCGAAGCCGCCATAAACCGTGTTGAACGTCGTGCCCGTCACGCCGCTCGTACCCGTCAGCGGCGAACTCGTACTGCCGGTGTTGAAGATACCGCCGAAAGCGTTCGGCGTACGTGCGTTCAGGTAACCAACGCCGAGCACGAGGGGACCGTTGTTATAGCCAGCGCCCAACGACCAGATCTGGTTCGCCGAGAAGTTGCCTGCCTGGCCGCCGAAGCTGTACGTGCCGCCGAACGTCAGGCCAGCGTAGTTGGCGCTGGTGAACTTGACCGTATTGTTCGTACGGTAGGCGTTGTTGAAGTTGTCCAGATCCTGCGGGTGAGCTGCGATGTAGCCGCCCCACTGGTCGCCGGCTTCCAGCGGGCCAACGTAGTCGACGACGGAGTCGTACTGGCGACCCAGCGTGACCGTGCCGAACTGTGCGCTCGAGAGACCGACGTATGCCTGACGACCGAACATCAGGCCGCCCTGGCCGAGCTTGCCGTTGTTCACGTCGAAGCCGTTTTCGAGCACGAAGACTGCCTTCAGGCCGCCGCCGAGGTCTTCAGCGCCGCGCAGGCCGAAACGGCTGCCTTGCATCACGCCGCTCGACAGGTTGTACAGGTGCTTGCCACCCGCATTCGTGTTGATGTTGAAACCTTCGTCGATGATACCGTACAGCGTGACGCTGCTCTGGGCGTGAGCAACGCCCGCGAACGCGCCCAGCGCAGCAAGCGCGAGAAGCGACTTCTTCATTGAATGATCTCCAGTGTTTGCGAATCTTTTGCGTCTTGTAACGGAACCGGTTTTTTATCGTGCGTGGTCCCGTCCTTCTAACTTCGCGAGAAGTTGCCACGTAATGTAACAAAAGGGTTAATAGTCACAAAGGAAAAGCCGGGTCACCGCTAAGTACCTGTTTCGTTTACACAACATGGTCTAGAATACGCGCCTATCTATCGGCTCTGCCCCGGATTGACGGATCTCCGTGAGTTTGTGTAGGGGTGGAGGGGCAGTCCGGGCGAGCGGGAAGGCCGGCTCGCCGAAGACACGAAAGGAGGCTGGATGCTGCTAGACGACTTGATTACCGAATTCGACCGGGGCCTGCGCTCGCTCACCGGCGTGTCGCGCATGACGCGTCCGATGCCGCAGCCTTCCCCCGTTACCATCGAAGTGACGCCCGAGGGCGATGCCATGCCAGCCGGCAGCGAACTCACGCCCGCCGAGCGCACCCACGCCGCCGGCCTCATGCGTGTCAATCACGTCGGCGAAGTGTGCGCGCAGGCGCTGTATCAGGCGCAGAAAATCTCGGCGCGCTCGCCCTCGCTCAAGGCGGCCTTCGAGCAGGCTGCGCGCGAAGAAGAGGATCACCTCGCGTGGACCTCGCGCCGCCTGCAGGCGCTCGACTCGCGCCCGAGCCTGCTCAATCCGCTCTGGTACGCGGGCGCGCTCGCGATCGGCTTCGCCGCCGGCCGTCTGGGCGACAAGGTGAGTCTCGGCTTCATGGCCGAAACCGAACGCCAGGTCGAGCATCATCTCGACAGCCATCTCGACAGCCTGCCCCCCGCCGATCTCGAGTCGCGCGCGGTCGTCGAGCAGATGCGCGCCGACGAAATCTCGCACGCAAAATCGGCCACCGATCTGGGCGGAGTCGAATTGCCTTTGCCGGTGCGTTCGCTAATGCGTGTAGCATCGAAAGTCATGACGCGCACCGCCTACTACATCTGATTAATGGGCTTGGGCCGGCAATCGCTGCCGGCTCAAACCAGGATTTATCTTTCAGAGCTTTCAGCACCCGGTTTTAATCCCCGCAAGCCCCCGCTCGATCCCACCGAAGGCCGTTTATCGCCGCGCTTTTCACGTATCACCTTCAGAACCTGCGTTAGCTCATTCATTCATAACGGTTTTTGGCTTTTGTCCGGACTTCAACAAGCGCCGCTAAGTCCTTGTTCTAGCGGATAAATTTCGTCAAAAAACGTCCAGTCTCCCTTGACCCTCGTTGGGCGTTCCTCTAAAGTGGGAGACAGTGTGAGAAAGTGTATTTTTGTGTGATTTCAAGCGCGTATTCAGGTAGATTTTCCGGGAATTCAGGTGGGCGGCGAAAGGCGCCGCATCAGGGGGGAGCAAATTGTTCCAGGGGGCGTCGGCGCTGACACTCGATGCGAAAGGACGGATGTCGATTCCGTCGCGCTATCGGGAAGCGCTGCAACAACAGGCAGAAGGACGGGTGACGATCACCAAGCACCCGGACGGCTGCCTGTTGCTGTTTCCGCGCCCCGAATGGGAAGTGTTCCGCTCGAAGGTCGCCGCGTTGCCGATGGACGCGCACTGGTGGCGCCGCATTTTTCTCGGCAATGCGTCCGACGTCGATGTCGACAGTGCGGGCCGCGTGCTCGTCTCACCTGAATTACGTCTGGCGGCGGGAATGGAAAAGGAAGTCATGCTGCTCGGCATGGGTAGTCATTTTGAGTTGTGGGATGCGCAGACCTACGCCGCCAAGGAACAGGCGGCGATGGCGCAGGGCATGCCCGACGCCTTGAAAAATTTCACGTTCTGATCGCGGTTCAAAAAGCTATGGCATCTGCGATGGGACAGGGACTGCAGCATCGCACGGTGCTGCTGGACGAAGCGGTGAATGCGCTGATCACGCGCGCGGACGGCGTCTATGTGGACGGCACGTTCGGCCGCGGCGGGCACAGTCGCGCGATCCTCGGGCGTCTCGGCGAGGCCGGGCGCCTGATCGCGTTCGACAAGGACCCGCTGGCGATCGCGACGGCGCAAACCGTGAGCGACGCGCGGTTTTCGATCGTGCATGAGAGTTTTGCTTCGCTGCGCGACGAGCTCGCGTCGCGCGGGGTAGGGCGTGTGTCGGGAGTGTTGCTGGATCTTGGCGTGTCGTCGCCGCAGTTCGACGATCCGCAGCGCGGTTTCAGTTTCCGCGCGGATGGTCCGCTCGACATGCGGATGGACCCGACGCGCGGCGAGTCCGCCGCTGACTGGCTCGCTCGGGCCACGTTGCAGGAACTGACGGAGGTAATTCGGGATTATGGGGAAGAACGGTTTGCTTTTCAGATTGCAAAGGCGCTTGTTGCTCGCCGGGCAGAGTCCGACCGTCTCGGGCCTCTCGACAGCACGGGCGAGCTTGCCCAAATCGTGGCTAACGTCGTCAAAACCCGTGAGAAGGGTAAGGACCCGGCAACCCGCACCTTTCAAGCTATACGGATTCACGTCAATCAAGAGCTTGCGGAGCTGCAGGTCGTTCTAGAAGCAGCACTGTCGTTGCTGGAACAGGGGGGGCGGCTGGTGGTCATCAGCTTTCATTCGCTCGAAGACCGGATCGTCAAGCGGTTCATGCAGGCGCACGCGAGCGCGCCGGCGGTGGACCGTCGCCTGCCGATCCGCGCCGTCGACCTGCCGAGCCCGCCGCTGAAGCTGCTCGGCCGCGTGTTCGCGAGCGACGAGGAAGTCGCCGCGAACCCGCGCGCCCGCTCGGCCGTGATGCGCATCGCGGAGCGCGTCACGCCATGAATCGTCTGAACATCTTCCTGCTGATCGTCGTCATGGGGTGCGCGCTTTCCGTCGTGAACGCCACCAATCAGCAGCGCCAGATCTTCATCCAGTTGCAACGCGCGCAGTCGCAGGAGCATCAGCTCCAGCAGGACTACGCACAGCTTCAATATCAGCAGAGCGCGCTGTCGAGAACGTCGCGCATCGAACAGATCGCCACCGACTCGCTCAAGATGCAGCCCGTCACGACCGGACGCACGCAATATCTGACGCTCGCGCCCGGCAGCGCAACGGCTGTCGACGCCCCCGTGCCGACCTCGGCGCCCCCGCAGGGCGCCGCGCCCACGCCTGGCCGCCGCGGAGGCGCGCGATGAAAAAGGACAATCGCCGCAAGAGCGTCGCATTCAGCGCCAACCCCATTCTCTCCGTGCGCCTGCCGATGTGGCGCTCGAAGCTCGTCGTGTTCCTGCTCTTCATGGCGTTCGTCGCGCTCGCCGCGCGCGCGTTCTGGATCCAGGGCCCGGGCAACGCGTTCTATCAAAAACAGGGCGAAAGCCGTTACCAGCGCACGATCGAGTTGCCGGCGACGCGCGGCAAGATTCTCGACCGTAACGGCCTCGTGCTCGCCACGAGCCTGCCCGTGCGCGCGATCTGGGCGATTCCCGAAGCCGTGCCCGACGATCTCGGCGCCGACAAGCTCAACCAGCTCGGCGCGCTGCTCGGCATGAACACCAAAGAGCTGCGCGCGAAGCTCTCCGAAGACAAGACGTTCGTCTACGTGAAGCGCCAGGTGCCGCTCGACGTCGCGCAGCAAGTGACGGCGCTCGACATTCCGGGCATTTACCAGCGCAACGAATACAAGCGCTTTTATCCGGAAGGGGACGTCACCGCGCACTTGATCGGCTTCACCAACGTCGAGGACGAAGGTCAGGAAGGCGTCGAACTGTCGGACCAGAAGGTGCTCGCGGGCGTGCCGGGCATTCGCCACGTGATCAAGGACCGTATGGGCCACATCGTCGAGGACGTCGACGAAACGGTCGTGCCCCACGATGGCACGGACGTCGAACTGTCGATCGACAGCAAGATTCAGTACATCGCCTATTCGAACCTGAAAGCGGCCGTCGAGAAGTTCAAGGCCAAGGCCGGCGCCGCGATGGTGGTGGACGTGCGCACGGGCGAAGTGCTCGCGCTCGTGAACTATCCGACCTACAACCCGAACGACCGCTCGCACCTCACGGGCGAGCAGTTGCGCAACCGCATTCTCACCGACGTGTTCGAGCCGGGCTCGATCATGAAGCCCTTCACGGTGTCGCTCGCGCTGGACCTGCATCGCGTCTCGCCGAGTACACTGGTGGATACGGGCCCGGGCCACTTCACGCTCGACGGCGCGACCATCACCGACGACGCGGCGTTCGGCGTCCTGACGGTCGGCGGCGTGATCCAGAAGTCGAGCAACATCGGCGCGACCAAGATCGCGATGACGCTCAAGCCCGAAGAAATGTGGGACATGTACACCAGCATCGGTCTCGGTCAGGCGCCGAAGGTCGGGTTCCCCGGCGCGGCGGCGGGCCGTTTGCGTCCGTGGAAAAGCTGGCGCCGCATCGAGCAGGCGACCATGTCCTACGGCTACGGCCTCTCTGTTTCGCTGTTCCAGCTCGCGCGTGCGTACACCGCCATCGCGCATGACGGCCAGATTCTGCCGGTGACGATCTTCCGCCACCCCGGCGACACGCAGCCGGTGCAGGGCACCCAGGTCTTCGCGCCGACCACGGCGCGTGAAGTGCGCACGATGCTGGAGAGCGTGGTGTCGAAGGACGGCACCTCGCCCGACGCCGCCGTGCCCGGCTACCGCGTGGGCGGCAAGTCCGGTACGGCATACAAGCACGGCCCGCACGGCTACGATCATTCGAAATACCGCGCGTCGTTCGTCGGCATGGCGCCGATGCCGAATCCACGCATCGTCGTGGCCGTCACAGTCGACGAACCGACGGCCGGCAGCCACTTCGGCGGCGCGGTGTCGGGTCCGGTGTTCTCGGGCATCGTCGGCGATACGCTGCGCTCGCTCAACGTCCCGCCGGACATGCCGGTGAAGCAGCTCGTCGTCGAGGACAACAGCGCTGCCGGCGCTTCGGCCCCGGCCGTCGCGAACGCACCCGCTGCGCCTGTGAAGCACGTGGCGAACGCGGGCGCCGCGAAAAACGCCGCAGCCGCGCGTCACATGACCGTCGCGGACAACGCGAAAAATCGACCCGGAGTCGTCCGATGAGCGCCGCGCGCACCCAGCATCCCGCGCACCGGCAGATCGCGGACGCGCTCGCATGGCTGCGCGCGCACGTCGCGCCTGCAGCCGGCCTGCACGCCGACACGCGCTCGCTCAAGCCGGGCGACGTGTTTCTCGCTTACGCCGTCGAGGGCGCGGACAACCGCCCGCACATCGCCAACGCCATCGAGCGTGGCGCCGCGGCCGTGCTGTATCAGCCGGAGGGCTATACGGGCGACAAGCTCGACGCGTCGAGCGCGCTCGCTGTGCCGCAACTCGATGGGCTCGCCGGGGAAATCGCCAGCGGCTGGTATGGCGACCCGAGCGATGCGATGCTCGTGGTCGGCGTGACGGGCACGAACGGCAAGACGTCGTGCAGCCAGTGGATCGCCTCGGCGTTCACCGCCATCGGCCAGAAGTGCGCGATCGTCGGCACGCTGGGCACGGGCTTTCCGGGCCAGCTCGTGCATACGGGCTTCACCACACCCGATGCGCCGCAGCTGCAGCGCAGCCTCGCGCAATTGCGCGGCGAAGGTGCACAGGCGATTGCGATGGAAGTCTCCTCGCACGCGCTGCATCAGGGCCGCGTGAACGGCACGTCGTTCGACATCGCCGTCTTCACGAATCTCACGCAAGACCATCTCGACTATCACCGCACGTTCGAGGCCTACGAGGCCGCGAAGGCGCGTCTGTTCGCATGGCCGGGCCTGCGCGCCGCGATCGTCAATGCCGACGACGCAGCGGGGCGCCGCCTGATCGCCGCGACGCGCGGCAAGGCTCGCACGATTGCGTATAGCGTGGCGACGCCCGCGGCCGACGCGCCCGTTGCCGACGCGTGGCTGCGCGCGAGCGACGTGCGAGCGACTGCCACCGGCACGGCGTTCCGTCTGGAAACGTCGGACTGGGGCGAGGCACAAGTCGAGGCGAACGTTCTCGGCCTCTTCAACGTGAGCAATCTGCTCGGCGTGCTCGGCGCGCTCTTTGCGGCGAACGTGCCGCTCGTCGCGGCGCTCAACGAGATCTCGAAGCTGCAGCCGGTGAACGGCCGCATGGAGCGTCTTGGCGGTCGCGCCGACCACGACGAGCCGCTCGTCGTGATCGATTACGCACATACGCCGGATGCGCTCGAAAAAACGCTCGAAGCGCTGCGCCCGATGGCAGCCGCACGCGGCGGCCAGCTCGTCTGCATGTTCGGCTGCGGCGGCGATCGCGACGCGACCAAGCGGCCGCTCATGGGCGCGATCGCGGAACGTCTCGCCGACCAGGTCGTCGTGACGAGCGATAACCCGCGCAGCGAATCGCCCGCAGCGATCATCGACCAGATCGCGCAAGGCATGCGCGAGCCCGCGAAGGCGCGCCGCATCGAGGACCGCGCGAGCGCGATCCTGCAAGCGGTGCGCGGGGCGGCGCGCGAAGACGTCGTCTTGCTGGCCGGCAAGGGCCATGAGGCGACCCAGGAAATCATGGGCAAGAAGCGCGCGTTCTCCGATCAGGACCACGCGCGGCTTGCACTCGCCGCCCGCGCGACGCACGGGCGCGGAGGTGGTGAATGACGATGCTTTCCCTGCGCGAAGCCGCGGCGCTGATTCCCGGCGCGAGCGTCCTCGGCGACGAGAACGCCACGTTCGAGCGCATTTCGACCGACAGCCGCACTGCGGGCCCCGGCGATCTCTTCGTCGCGCTCAAGGGCGAGCGCTTCGACGCGCACGACTTTCTCGGCGAGGTCGCGAGCCGCCACGTGAGCGCCGCGCTCGTTTCGCGCAGCCCAGGCGACTGGCGCATTCCCGCGCTGCGCGTGGACGACACGCGCAAGGCGCTCGGCGCGCTCGCGCTCGGCTGGCGCCGCCGCTTCTCGATGCCGCTCGTCGCCGTGACGGGCAGCAACGGCAAGACGACGGTCAAGGAAATGATCGCGTCGATCTTCGCGGCGGCCGTCGGTGAGAATTCGCGTCTCGCGACTACCGGAAACCTCAATAACGACATCGGCGTGCCGTTAACGTTGCTGCGTTTGAGCGGCGCTCATCAGCTGGCGGTGGTCGAACTCGGCATGAATCACCCTGGCGAGACCGAATTGCTCGCGAAATTCGCCGAGCCGACAGTTGCGGTGGTGAACAACGCGCAGCGCGAGCATCAGGAATTCATGGCGACGGTGGAAGCCGTCGCGCTCGAGCATGCGAGCGCGATCCATGCGCTCAAGCCCACGGGCGTCGCGGTGTTTCCCGCCGACGATGCCTACGCGAGCATCTGGCGCGTGGCCGCTACGGGTTCGCGCATTCTCGACTTCGCGCTGCATACGGAAACAAGCGCGGTCGAAGCGGCCGTTACCGGCAAGCTCGTTGGCGCGCAAGGCGGCAACCGTCTCGCGATCGCGACGCCGGAAGGCCATCTCGAAGTGGAGTTGAAGGTGCTGGGCGCGCACAACGCGCACAACGCGCTCGCGGCCACGGCGGCGGCGATCGCGTCGGGCGTATCGCTCGACGCGATCGGCCGCGGACTGGAGGCGTTCGAGCCGGTGAAGGGCCGCCTGCAGGTGAAGCGCGCGGCGCTCGGCGAGCTGGCGGGCGCGGCGGTGATCGACGACACCTACAACGCGAATCCCGATTCGGTGCGTGCGGCGATCGACGTGCTCGCTTCCCGCGTGTCGCCGCGCGTGCTCGTGTTGGGCGACATGGGCGAAGTCGGCGACGACGGTCCCGCGTTTCACCGCGAGGTGGGCGCTTACGCGAAGCAACGCGGCATCGACGCGCTCTACACACTCGGCGGCGCGGCGCGTGACAGCGCAGCGGCGTTCGGCGCCCAGGCGCAGCATTCGGCGGATGTGGGCGAACTCGTGCGTGCGCTGGCTGGCGCGGGTTACGGCGCCGGCACGACCATTCTCGTGAAAGGCTCGCGCTTCATGCAGATGGAGCGCGTGGTGGCGGCGTTGACAAATCCGCTCACGAATCCGCAAAACCCTGCGCCGGACGCCCAGTCCGGTACGCACTGAAATACTAAGGAATACAAGGCATGCTACTGGCGCTGGCGCAATGGCTGCAGAATGACGCAAGCTTCTTGCGCGTGTTCAGTTATCTGACGTTCCGTGCGGTGATGGCCACCATCACCGCGATGGCGATCGGGCTTTTCCTCGGCCCCCTGGTGATCCGCAAGCTCACCGCAATGAAGGTCGGCCAGGCCGTGCGTACGGACGGCCCGCAAACTCACCTCGTGAAGTCCGGCACGCCTACCATGGGCGGCGTGCTCATTCTGCTGGGCATTGCGGTTTCCACCTTGCTGTGGGGCGATCTCACGAACCGCTTCATCTGGATCGTGATGCTCGTCACGTTCGGCTTCGGGGCGATCGGCTGGGTCGACGACTATCGCAAGGTCGTCTACAAGGACCCGCGCGGCATGTCTTCGCGCGAGAAGTACTTCTGGCAATCGGTCATCGGTCTCTTTGCGGCCGTGTATCTCGCGTTCAGCGTCTCCGAGGCGAGCAACGTGCGCGTGTTCGATCTCTTCATGGCGTGGGTGCGCAGCGGTCTGTCGATGGGGCTGCCCGCGCGCGCCGACCTGCTGCTGCCGTTCCTCAAGTCGATCAGCTATCCGCTCGGCGTGTGGGGCTTCATCGCGCTCACCTACTTCGTGATCGTCGGCGCGAGCAATGCCGTGAACCTTACCGATGGCCTCGACGGCCTCGTCATCATGCCCGTCGTGCTGGTCGGCGCGTCGCTCGGCGTGTTCGCGTATGTGATGGGCAGCTCGGTCTATTCGAAGTATCTGCTCTTCCCACACATCGCCGGCGCGGGCGAACTGCTCATCTTCTGTTCGGCGATGGGCGGGGCAGGCCTCGCGTTTCTCTGGTTCAACACGTATCCGGCGCAGGTGTTCATGGGCGACGTGGGCGCGCTCGCGCTCGGCGGCGCGCTTGGCACCATTGCGGTGATCGTGCGCCAGGAAATCGTGCTCTTCATCATGGGCGGCATCTTCGTCGCGGAGACGCTCTCCGTGATGCTCCAGGTTACCTGGTTCAAGTACACGAAAAAGCGTTACGGCGAAGGGCGCCGCATCTTCAAGATGGCGCCGCTGCATCACCATTTCGAGTTGTCTGGCTGGAAAGAAACGCAAGTTGTCGTGCGTTTCTGGGTCATCACGCTGATGCTGTGTCTGATCGGTCTGTCCACGCTCAAGCTGCGTTGAGCCTTTAAGCAAGCAAGGGAAGCAAGCGATGTTCGGCGAGAAGTTTCGGGATCGGCAAAAGCCGATGGTGCTCGTGCTGGGACTCGGGGAATCGGGTCTCGCGATGGCGCGCTGGTGCGCGCGGCATGGTTGCCGCCTGCGCATTGCCGACACGCGCGAAGCGCCGCCCAATCTTCCCGAACTCGCCGCGCGCGGCATCGACGCCGATTTCGTCGGCGGGCCGTTCACGACGGCGCTGCTCGATGGCGTAGAGCTCGTTGCAATCAGCCCGGGCCTTTCGCCGCTGGCCGAAGATCTCGTGCCGCTGATCGCGGCGGCGCGCGAGCGCGGCATCGAAGTGTGGGGCGAGCTCGAACTCTTCGCGCAGGCGCTGCGTCATCTCGGCGAGAGCGGCTACGCGCCGAAGGTGCTCGCCATCACCGGCACGAACGGCAAGACCACCACGACGAGCCTCACAGGCATGCTCTGCGAGCGCGCGGGCAAGCGCGTGGCGGTGGCGGGCAACATCAGCCCGGCCATGCTCGACAAGCTCGCCGACGCCATCGACAACACCGCGCTGCCCGACGTCTGGGTGCTCGAACTGTCGAGCTTCCAGCTGGAGACGGCGCACACGTTCGAACCGGACGCCGCGGCGGTCCTCAACATCACGCAGGACCATCTCGACTGGCACGGCGGCCTCGACGCTTACGCGGCCGCGAAGGGCCGCATCTTCGGGCCGCGCACGACGCGCGTGCTCAACCGCGACGACGCGCGCGTCATGTCGCTCGCGAGCGTGAAGACAAGCGGCGACGCGAAGATCGTGACCTTCGGCCTGAACGAGCCGGAGAACGACGGCGACCTGGGTCTGTTGCGCGAGAACGGCATGCAGTGGCTCGTGCAGGCGCACGATCTCGACGCGGCCGACGTGCCTGTGTCTGGGCGACGCCGCAAGCAGCAGGAAGCCGCGCCGGTGAACCTCGGCATGAAGCGCCTCATGCCGGTGGATGCCCTGCGCATTCGCGGCCTGCACAATGCGGCCAACGCGCTCGCGGCGTTTGCGCTCACGCGCGCGATCGACCTCGCGCCCGCGCCGCTTCTGCACGGCCTGCGCGAGTATCGGGGCGAGCCGCATCGCGTGGAGCTGATCGCGTCGATCGACGGCATCGACTACGTGGACGACAGCAAGGGCACGAACGTCGGCGCGACGGTTGCGGCGCTCGACGGCCTTGCGCAGCGCGCGGTGCTGATCGCCGGCGGCGACGGCAAGGGCCAGGACTTCGATCCGCTCGCGGCGCCGGTTGCGCGCTGGTGCCGCGCCGTGATGCTGATCGGCCGCGACGCGTCGAAGATCCGCGCGGCGCTCGAAGAAACGGGCATCGCAATGAGCGACCACGCGACGCTCGAAGAAGCCACCCGCGCGGCGACCGCGCTTGCGCAACCCGGCGACGTCGTGCTGCTTTCTCCCGCTTGCGCGAGCCTCGACATGTTCCGCAACTACGCCCATCGCGCGGCCGTATTCCACGACACCGTAGAAGAAATCGCCGCAGAACGGGGGACGATGATATGAGCTGGTCCGAGCGATTCGGTGCGCGCCTCTCGCGCGAAGACGGTCAGGCCGGCGCTTCGTCGGGCGGCGGCGCGCGCTCGGGCGGTCTTGCGAGCGTCGTCAACGGCGTGCGTCCCGGCCGCTCGCGCATGCTCGACTACGACCATTCGCTCTTGTGGGCCGTGATCGCGCTGCTCGGCCTTGGCGTCGTGATGGTCTACTCGGCCTCGATCGCCATGCCTGATTCGCCCAAGTACGCCTCGTACCGCGACTGGGCGTTTCTCGCGCGCCACATCGTTTCGCTCGTGATCGCCACGGTCGCGGCGCTCGTCACGTTCCGCATTCCTGTTTCCACGTGGGACCGCTACGCGCCGAAGCTCTTTCTCATTGCGCTCGCCATGCTGGTGGTCGTGCTGATTCCGCACATCGGCAAGGGCGTGAACGGCGCGCGGCGCTGGATTCCGCTCGGCATCACGAACATGCAGCCGTCGGAAATCATGAAGCTCGCCGTCACGATCTACGCGGCGAACTACACGGTGCGCAAACAGGAATACATGCACAGCTTCGCGAAAGGCTTCCTGCCGATGGCATTTGCCGTGGGCGTGGTCGGCGCGCTGCTGCTGCTCGAGCCCGACATGGGCGCATTCATGGTGATCGCAGCGATCGCCATGGGCGTGCTGTTCCTCGGCGGCGTGAACGGCAAGCTGTTCGGCGGCCTCGTGGCCACGGCCGTGGGCACTTTCACGCTGCTCGTGTGGGCCTCGCCGTGGCGCCGCGAGCGGATCTTCGCGTACCTCGACCCGTGGGACGACCGCTACGCGCAGGGCAAGGCGTATCAGCTCACCCACTCGCTCATCGCGTTCGGCCGCGGCGAGTGGTTCGGCGTGGGTCTTGGCGGCAGCGTCGAGAAGCTCAACTATCTGCCGGAAGCGCACACCGACTTCATTCTCGCCGTGATCGGCGAGGAACTCGGTTTCGTCGGCGTCCTCATCGTGATCCTGCTGTTCTACTGGATCGTGCGCCGCTCGTTCGAGATCGGCCGCCAGGCGCTCGCGCTCGACCGCACGTTCGCGGGACTCGTCGCCAAGGGGCTTGGCGTGTGGTTCGGCGCGCAGGCCTTCATCAACATGGGCGTGAATCTGGGTCTCCTGCCGACCAAGGGGCTTACGCTGCCGCTCGTGAGCTATGGCGGCTCGGGCATCCTGCTGAACTGCGTTGCGGTGGCGCTGCTGTTGCGTGTGGATTACGAAAACCGGGTCCTGATGCGCGGGGGCAAGGTATGACCGCAGCGACGCGCACGCTCATGGTGATGGCCGGCGGCACCGGGGGGCACGTGTTCCCGGGGCTCGCCGTCGCGCATCGCATGGAGCAGTGGGGCTGGCGCGTGGTGTGGCTGGGCAATCCCGCGGGCATGGAAGCGACGCTCGTGCCGAAGCACGGCATCCCGATGGAATACGTGCGCTTCGGCGGCGTGCGCGGCAAGGGCATCAAGACCAAGCTGATGCTGCCGCTGAACCTGCTGCGCGCCTGCACGCAGAGCCTCGCGGCGCTGCGCCGCGTGAAACCCGACGTCGTGCTCGGCATGGGCGGCTACATCACGTTCCCGGCGGGCGTCATGAGCGCGCTTTCGGGCCGTCCGCTCGTGCTGCATGAGCAGAACTCCATTGCGGGTCTCGCGAACAAGGTGCTTGCGAAGCTGGCGAGGCGGGTGCTCGTGGCGTTTCCGGGCGCCTTGCCGAATGCCGAGTGGACCGGCAACCCGATCCGCGAAGCGCTCGAACACGTCGACGCCCCGGCGGCGCGCTACGCCGCGCGCAGCGGCCCGCTGCGCGTGCTCGTGGTGGGCGGCAGTCTCGGCGCCACGGCGCTCAACGAAGTGGTGCCGCGCGCGCTGTCGCGGCTTGCGCCCGCAGAGCGTCCGCACATCGTGCATCAGGCGGGCGCGAAGCACATCGACGCCTTGCGTCAAAACTATCTCGACGCCGGACTCGAACTGAACGACACGGTGCAGCTCGTGCCGTTCATCGACGACATGGCGAGCGCCTACCGGAACGCGGATCTCGTGATCTGCCGTTCGGGCGCGATGACGGTGGCCGAGATAGCGGCCGTGGGCGTGGCGGCATGCTTCGTGCCGTTCCCCTACGCCGTGGACGACCACCAGACCACCAACGCCGCGTTCCTTGCCGACAAGGACGCAGCGCTCGTGGTGCAGCAACGCGACCTGACGGCGGAAGGACTCGCCGACTGGTTGCGGCATCAGACCAGAACAACGCTGGCGGAAATGGCCGGGCGCGCCCGCGCGCTCGCGAAACCCGACGCCGCCGATCAGGTCGCGCGCATCTGCGCGGCCGTGGCGGGCGTAGTAGCGGGAGGAAAGCAATGAAACACATCGTCAAACACATCCATTTCGTCGGCATCGGCGGCGCGGGCATGAGCGGCATCGCCGAAGTGCTCGTCAACCTCGGCTATCAGGTCAGCGGCTCGGACCTCGCGAAGAACGCGGTCACCGATCGACTCGCCGCGCTCGGCGCGCGCATCGCGATCGGCCATGCCGAAGAGAACATCGAAGGCGCCAATGCCGTGGTCGTTTCGACCGCGGTTCGCAGCGACAATCCCGAAGTGCTCGCGGCACGTCATCGCCGCATTCCCATCGTGCCGCGCGCCGTGATGCTCGCAGAACTGATGCGTCTGAAGCAGGGCATCGCGATCGCGGGCACGCACGGCAAGACCACCACGACCTCGCTTGTGGCGAGCGTGCTGGCGGCGGGCGGACTCGACCCGACTTTCGTGATCGGCGGGCGTCTGATCAGCGCGGGCGCGAACGCGCGCCTCGGCACGGGCGACTTCATCGTGGCCGAAGCCGACGAATCCGACGCCTCGTTCCTGAACCTGTTCCCGGTGATCGAAGTCATTACGAACATCGACGCCGATCACATGGACACCTACGGGCACGACTTCGCGCGCCTGAAGCAGGCGTTCATCGAGTTCACGCACCGTTTGCCGTTCTATGGCATCGCGGTGCTGTGCGTGGACGACCCGAACGTGAAGGAGATTCTGCCGTTCGTCTCGAAGCCGATCATCCGCTACGGTTTCGCGTCCGACGCGCAGGTCCGTGCGGTGAACGTGATCGCACGCGAAGGCAAGATGTACTTCACGGTGATGCGCGAAGACGCGCCGTCACTCGATATCGTGCTGAATTTGCCGGGCACGCACAACGTGCAGAACGCGCTCGCCGCGATTGCGATCGCGACCGAACTCGAAGTGAAAGACGCCGATATCCAGCGCGCGCTCGCGGAATTCAACGGCGTGGGCCGCCGTTTTCAGCGCTATGGCGAGATTCCCGTCAACGGCGGCGGCGCGTGGACGTTGATCGACGACTATGGCCACCACCCGGTGGAAATGGCCGCGACGATCGCGGCGGCGCGCGGCGCGTTTCCCGAGCGCCGTCTCGTGCTGGCGTTCCAGCCGCACCGCTACACACGCACGCGCGACTGCTTCGAAGATTTCGTGCGCGTGCTGTCGACCGTCGACGCGCTCGTGCTGACCGATGTCTATGCGGCCGGCGAAGCGCCGATCGTCGCTGCGGATGGCCGCGCGCTCGCACGCGCGATTCGCGTAGCGGGCAAGGTCGAGCCGGTGTTCGTCGAGACCGTGGATGAAGTGCCGGAGGCGCTTGCGGCAGTGGTGCGCGACGGCGATGTGGTGATTACGATGGGCGCGGGTTCGATCGGCGGTGTGCCGGGCCGGATCGCAGCCCAGGAACAGAAGGCGTGAGTGACATGAGCAGTATCGATCCGAAGTTCGACCCGAAGCCGTTCGGCAAGGTGGCGGTGTTGTACGGCGGCGTGTCCGCCGAGCGCGAGGTATCGCTCAAATCCGGCACGCTCGTACTGCAGGCGCTGCAGAGCGCCGGCATCGATGCGCATCCGTTCGACCCGTCCGAGCGCCCGCTTTCGGCGTTGAAGGACGAAGGTTTCGTGCGCGCGTTCAACGCGCTGCATGGCGGCTACGGCGAGAACGGCCAGATCCAGGGCGCGCTCGACTTCTACGGCATTCGCTATACGGGCACAGGCGTGCTCGGCTCCGCGCTCGGGCTCGACAAGTTCCGCAGCAAGCTCGTGTGGCAGCAGCTCGGCATTCCCACGCCGCCGTTCGAAGCGGTGCTGCGCGGTGACGACTACGCGGCGCGCGCGCCGCAGATCGTCGCGAAACTCGGCCTGCCGCTCTTCGTGAAGCCCGCGAGCGAAGGCTCGAGCGTGGCCGTGATCAAGGTGAAGGCGGAAAGCCAACTCGTGCCGGCGCTCGAAGAAGCCGCGAAGTTCGACAAGATCGTGCTGGTGGAAAAGAGCATCGAAGGCGGCGGCGAATACACGGCGTGTATCGCGGGCGACCTCGATCTGCCGATCATCAAGATCGTGCCGGCGGGCGAGTTCTACGACTACGACGCGAAGTACATCCTCGACACGACGCAGTATCTGATTCCCTGCGGCGTCGCGCCGGAGAAAGAGGCGCAACTGAAGAAGCTCGCGCGCCGCGCGTTCGACGTGCTCGGCTGCACCGACTGGGGCCGCGCCGATTTCATGCTGGACAGCGCGGGCAACGCGTACTTCCTCGAAGTGAACACGGCGCCGGGCATGACCGATCACTCGCTGCCGCCGAAGGCCGCGCGCGCGGTGGGCATCGAGTATCGCGACCTCGTGGTGCGCGTGCTTGCGCTGACGCTGAAAGATTGAACCCCTAAATAATCGCTGACCGACGAATTGCCGAACCTGGACTAAACCGACAATCTCGAAATGTGGAATAACGTACGCCAGCTCAACCTAGCCGCCAACGCGTTGCACGCGCTGCTCGCGCTCGCGCTTCTGGCGGCTGGCTGCTACTGGCTCGTGCAGCGCCCGAACTTCGCGCTGCGGGAAATCCGCATCGAGGGCGACACCGAGCACATCAATTCGCCCACCGTGCGCGCGGGCGTGGTCGGCCGGCTCAAGGGCAACTTCTTCACGGTCGATCTCGATGCGGCGCGCGCGGCGTTCGAGCAGATGCCGTGGGTACGTCACGCGAGCGTGCGCCGCGTGTGGCCCAACGCACTGGCTGTCACGCTCGAAGAGTACAAACCGTTGGGCACGTGGGGCAGCGATCAGCTCGTGAGCACGGACGGCGAGCTGTTCACGGCGAACCAGGGCGAACTCGACGAAGAACTGCCCGCGTTCGACGGCCCCGACGGCACGGCGCCTGAAGTGGTCGCGCGCTACCGCGACCTGGAGAAGTGGTTCGCGCCGCTCGGGCTCACGCCCGACGAGGTGACGCTCTCGCCGCGCTACGCGTGGACGGTGAAGCTCTCGAACGGCATGCAGGTGGAGCTGGGCCGCGAGCGCAACGCCGACACGCTGAGCGAGCGTTCGCACCGCCTCATCGCGGCATGGTCGGCGGTGACGCAACGGTGGGGCAAAGAGATCGAATACGCGGACTTGCGTTATCCGAACGGGTTTGCGATAAGGGCGGCCGGCATGCGCTTCATCAGTGACACGCCCGCTCCGGGCAAGAAGTAACAGGACATCACACGCAACGAGCACGATATGAGTAAAGACTATAAGGATCTGCTGGTCAGCCTCGACATCGGGACGTCGAAGGTGGTGGCCGTCGTCGCCGAACTGAAGGGCGAAGGCCACTACGAAGTGATCGGTCTCGGCCAGAGCGAATCGAAAGGTCTCAAGAAGGGCGTGGTGGTGAACATCGAGGCCACTGTGCAGTCTATCCAGAGAGCGCTCGAAGAAGCGGAACTCATGGCCGACTGCAAGATCACTAACGTATTCACCGGCATTGCGGGCAGCCACATTCGCAGCTTCAACTCGAGCGGCATGGTCGCCATCAAGGAGAAGGAAGTCACGCAGGCAGACGTCGCACGCGTGATCGAAACGGCGAAGGCGATCAACATCCCGACCGACCAGCAGGTGCTGCATATCCTCACGCAGGAATTCATCATCGACGGCCAGGAAGATGTGCGCGAGCCGATCGGCATGAGCGGCATTCGCCTCGAAGTGAAGGTGCATATCGTGACGGGCGCGGTGAGCGCGGCGCAGAACATCGTGAAGTGCGTGCGCCGCTGCGGCCTCGAAGTGAACGACCTCATTCTGCAGCCGCTCGCCTCGTCGCTGGCGGTGCTGACCGAGGACGAGAAGGAACTGGGCGTGGTGCTCGTCGACGTGGGCGGCGGCACGACCGACATCGCGATCTTCAGCGAAGGCGCGATTCGCCATACCGCGGTGATTCCGATCGCTGGCGACCAGGTGACGAGCGACATCGCCATGGCGCTGCGCACGCCCACGCCCGACGCGGAAGACATCAAGGTGAGCTACGGCATCGCGAAGCAGGCGCTGGCCGACCCGGACGAGATGATCGAAGTGCCGGGTCTGGGCGAGCGCGGTCCGCGCACGCTGTCGCGCCAGGCGCTGGCCGCCGTGATCGAGCCGCGCGTGGAGGAGCTTTTCTCGCTCGTGCAGCAGGTGGTGCGCGAGTCGGGCTACGAAGAACTGCTGAGCTCGGGTGTCGTGCTCACGGGCGGCGCCGCGATGATGCCGGGCATGGTGGAGCTGGGCGAGGACATTTTCCTGAAGCCGGTGCGCATCGGCGTGCCGGAGTACGCGGGCGGTCTGGCCGATGTGGTGCGCAATCCGCGCTACTCGACGGCGATGGGCCTGCTCGTCGAAGGCCGCTCGCAGCGCATGCGCGGGCGCAAGGTTGCCGTGCAGTCGGGGTCGATGGGCCAGGTCTTTTCACGCATGAAGGACTGGTTCCTCGGCAACTTCTAACGACAGAAGTCGCAGGACAGAAGGCGAAGTACAAGCTTCGAAAATCGCGCTGGTGACGGCGGCTGGCGCGCAGTGGAGGGTTGCCCGATCTTCCACTGGATAACGGCCGAGGAGCGGAATCTTTTTCTTGACGGAGGCAACATGGAATTCCAGATGCTGGAAACGGAAACCAACGGCACCATCATCAAGGTGGTAGGCGTTGGTGGTGCGGGCGGCAATGCCGTGCAGCACATGATCAACCGCGGCGTGCAAGGCGTCGATTTCATCGTGATGAACACGGATGCCCAGGCGCTCTCGCGCTCGCGTGCATCGGCCGTGATTCAACTCGGCAACACGGGCCTTGGCGCCGGTGCGAAGCCGGAGATGGGCCGCGCGGCAGCGGAAGAAGCCCGTGAGCGCATCGCCGACGCACTGCGCGGCGCGCACATGGTGTTCATCACCGCCGGCATGGGTGGCGGCACCGGCACGGGCGCAGCCCCGGTCGTCGCGCAGATCGCCAAGGAAATGGGCATTCTCACCGTTGGCGTGGTGAGCAAGCCGTTCGAGTTCGAAGGCGGCAAGCGTATGCGTGTGGCGGAAGCCGGCTCGCAGCAACTGGAGGATCACGTCGACTCGCTGATCGTCGTCCTGAACGACAAGCTGTTCGACGTGATGGGCGATGACGCCGAGATGGACAAGTGCTTCCAGTGCGCGGACGACGTTCTGAACAACGCAGTGGCAGGCATCGCCGAAATCATCAACGTCGACGGCCTCGTGAACGTCGACTTCGAAGACGTGAAGACGGTGATGGGCGAGCAGGGCAAGGCGATGATGGGCACGGCGACGGTTGCCGGCGTCGATCGCGCACGCCTCGCGGCGGAACAGGCCGTGGCGAGCCCGCTGCTCGAAGGTGTCGATCTGTCGGGTGCGCGCGGCGTGCTGGTCAACATCACGTCGAGCCGTTCGCTGCGACTGTCGGAAACGCGCGAAGTGATGAACACCATCAAGAGCTATGCTGCAGAAGACGCGACGGTGATCTTCGGTGCGGTGTACGACGACGCGATGGGCGACGCGCTGCGCGTGACGGTGGTGGCAACGGGCCTTGGCCGTGCTGCGAAGAAGCAGCAAGCCGCGCCGATGCAACTGCTGCGCACGGGCACGGACAACCAGCCGATCCCGGCTCCGGCGGGTGCATACGCACCGCAGCACAGCGGCCACGGCAACACGGCCGACTACGGCGCGCTCGACACGCCGGCAGTGTGGCGCACGTCGCGCGACACCGCGGCTTCGCACGTGCAGGCGTTGCAGGAAAAGGGCGTCGACACGTACGATATCCCGGCGTTCCTGCGCAAGCAGGCGGACTGACACGCAAGCCGATCTGACTGCGGCAGGGCACGCGTTGCCCTCGCCCGCAGACAGATAGCGCGCTGCGTAGCAATGAAGGCGAGCAAGACCAGCAAGGCCGCATCCGCGAGGATGCGCGGCAGGGACGGTTGCCCGCCACGCGTGGAGCGTGGGGGACAGGCGCGGTGTCGCCGGGCGAACCTGCTAACCTTGGAGTACATCGTTGCCCAACATTGCACGACGCCAGCGCATGAGGCTTGAACAAGCTTGCGCATCGTTGCGAAGGACGAGTCATGATCAAACAGGGTGAAACGCTGCCCGAAGCGACCCTCTTCGAGTTCGTCGAAGACGCGCGCGAGGGTTGCACGCTGGGGCCCAACAGCTTCGACGTGCAAAAGGAAGCGGCGGGCAAGCGCGTAGTGATCTTCGGATTGCCGGGCGCATTCACGCCCACGTGCTCCGCGAAGCACGTGCCGGGTTACGTCGAACACTTCGACGCGCTGCGCGCGGCCGGTGTCGACGAGGTCTGGTGCGTGTCCGTCAACGACGCGTTCGTCATGGGCGCGTGGGGACGCGATCAACGTACCTCGGGCAAGGTACGCATGATGGCCGACGGCAGCGCAGCGTTGACTCGTGCACTTGGACTGGAGCAGGATTTGTCGGCGCGTGGCATGGGAATCCGCTCCCAGCGCTATGCGATGGTGGTCGACGACGGCGTGGTCAAGACGCTGCACGTCGAAGCACCCGGCAAGTTCGAAGTGAGCGATGCTGCGAGCATACTTGCCACGTTGACCCGCGCATGAGCGCGTTCGCGGGCGCTGCGTTGCCCTGACGCAACGCGCAATTGCGACGCAAATGTGACAGGCGATTACGTGAGCGCAGCGGGCCGATCACCCCGGGAACGCCTCCGTTCCGGGCATCGGCCCGCGCTCCATCCCTGATGGGTAACGCAGCGGAAACAGTTTGTCACGCCGGCGAAAACGACGGACTCGACGCAACTGGAGTATAATTCGTGCTATGAATTAAAAAGTCCCGATTGGGATTTTCAATGAGCAAGAAGACCATGTTGAAGCAGCGAACCATCAAATCAATCGTGAAGACAGTCGGCATCGGCCTGCACTCGGGGCGCAAGGTCGACCTGACGCTGCGTCCGGCGGCGCCGAACACGGGCATCGTGTTTTCGCGCGTGGATTTGCCGACGCCGGTTGACATCCCCGCATCGGCGATGGCGATTGGCGACACGCGCCTCGCCTCGGTGCTGCAGAAAGACGGCGCACGTGTCTCGACGATCGAGCATCTCATGTCTGCCTGCGCTGGCCTTGGCATCGACAACCTCTATGTGGACGTGACCGCCGAGGAAATTCCGATCATGGACGGCAGCGCCGCTTCGTTCGTGTTCCTGATCCAGTCGGCGGGTATTGAGGAGCAGAATGCTCCGAAGAAGTTCATCAAGGTCAAGAAGCCGGTTGAGATCCGCGATGGCGACAAGTTCGCGCGCCTCGAGCCTTACTTTGGCTTCAAGCTCAAGTTCACGATCGATTTCCGCCATCCGGCCGTCGACAAGACGGGCCAGGCGCTCGAAGTGGACTTCGCGAATACCTCGTACGTGCGCGAGATCGCGCGTGCCCGCACGTTCGGCTTCGCACACGAAGTCGAGATGATGCGCGAACTGGGCCTTGCACGCGGCGGCAGCATGGACAACGCCATCGTGCTGGACGAGTACCGCATTCTGAATAACGACGGCCTGCGCTACGACGACGAGTTCGTGAAGCACAAGATGCTCGACGCGATCGGCGACCTGTATGTGGTCGGTCATCCGCTGCTGGCGGCGTACGACGCGTACAAGTCGGGCCACGGCCTGAACAACGCGCTGCTGCGCGAACTGCTCGCGAATGAGGACGCCTACGAGATCGTCACATTCGACGATCCGCAGAAGGCGCCGCGTGGCTTCGGCTACGAGGCACAGACGGCATTCGCCTGAGTTTCGAGCGCGATTTGCCAGTAAAAAGGGCAGCTTCATGCTGCCCTTTTTCTTTTTTGCACGGCTTCGTCGCGCGGTTTCCTGAGTGCCGTTTCGTGAAACGTTGGCGCGCCGGATCAGCGCTTTTTCGTGTGGCGCGCCGCCATCTTCGCGAGCGCTGCCTGCAGCGGCGAGGCTTGCAGCGTTTCACTGAGCGCCTGGAGCGCTGCCGCGCCAGCCGGCGACATGCGCGCCTGCTTGGGCGGAGCGGGATCTTTCACGGCTTGCGGACGCACGCGGATGCGCACGCTGTTCAATGCCCAGCCGCGCGCCTGCAGGTCGGCCACGAGACGCGGCTCCAGATGCCGCAGCCGCGCCGCGAGCGCGTTGTGCGCAGTGAAAAGGGCCAGCGTGCCGTCCTTGATGAAGCCCGGCTCGACGCTAGCCGCGAGATAGTCGGGCAGCAGCGCATTCAGGTCGCGCTGGATCGCCGCGATCTGTTCGACGCCGGCGCGCAGCGGCGCGAACGCGTCGGTGCGGCTGAGCACTTCGGCGAGCGGCTGTGGGGCGCGTGGTCCCATGGACCTTGAAAACGGCGAGAAACGGCTCATGTCGTGTAAGGATGGGCGAGCGCGCAGGCGGGGCTGCGATGCCGTCATTGTAGCCTGCGCACCGCTCGTCCAAACGCCTTCAGGCCATTCGGCCAGGGCCGCTTCGCGGCCCTTCACCGCCCGGCGGGAAGGCCGTCCATGCGGGCATCGCGCGCGCCAGAGCCGTCTCCGCGCTGACACAGGCGGGTGAGAGGGCGCGTGCTAAAATGCCCGATTCGAATCCACCAATTTTGGGCTAAAGCCGCCGAGGTCCCTCCGGTCCGGATGCGTAGTGCAGACGCCAGCAGACGTTGCACATCCGCTGAACCCACCCTCAGGAATCCCGGCCGAAGCCGCGACGCAGACACCGATCCGATGACCACCGGTTTCTTACAGAAAATCTTTGGCAGCCGCAATCAGCGCCTGATCAAGCAATATCAGAAGACGGTCGTGGCGATCAACGCGCTCGAACCGAAGATCGAGCAGTACAGCGACGAGCAGCTGCGCGCGAAGACGGCCGAGTTCCGTGAGCGCGTGGCCAATGGCACGTCGCTCGACGAGCTGCTGCCCGAGGCGTTCGCCGTTTGCCGCGAGGCGAGCAAGCGGGTGCTGAAGATGCGCCACTTCGACGTGCAGTTGATCGGCGGCATGGTGCTGCATTACGGCAAGATCGCTGAAATGCGCACCGGCGAGGGCAAGACGCTGGTCGCCACGCTGCCCGTGTACCTGAATGCGCTGTCGGGCCGCGGGGTGCACGTCGTGACGGTGAACGACTACCTCGCGCAGCGCGACGCCGAATGGATGGCGCGGCTCTACAACTTCCTCGGTCTGTCCGTCGGCATCAACCTGTCGCAGATGGACCATGCGATGAAGCAGGAAGCGTACGCCGCGGACATCACGTACGGCACGAACAACGAGTTCGGCTTCGACTACCTGCGCGACAACATGGTCTACGAGACCGAGGCGCGCGTGCAGCGTGCGCTGAACTTCGCCGTGGTCGACGAAGTGGACTCGATCCTGATCGACGAAGCGCGTACGCCGCTCATCATCTCCGGACAGGCCGAAGACCACACCGAACTCTACGTGCGCATGAACGCGCTGCCGCCGCTGCTCGAGCAGCAGATCGGCGAAGAGAAGGCCGATGGCACGGGCGTGGAGAAGCCGGGCGACTACACGCTCGACGAAAAGGCGCGCCAGGTGTTCCTCACCGAGTCGGGCCACGAGAAGGCCGAGCGCATGCTCGCCGAGTGGGGGCTGATCGGTCAGGGCGAAAGCCTCTACGCACCGCAGAACATCACGCTGATGCACCACGTGTACGCCGCGTTGCGCGCCCACACGCTGTTCCACAAGGACCAGCACTACGTGGTGCAGAACGGCGAAGTCATCATCGTCGACGAATTCACCGGCCGTCTCATGGCCGGCCGCCGCTGGTCGGACGGTCTGCATCAGGCTGTGGAAGCGAAGGAACACGTAAAGATCCAGAGCGAGAACCAGACGCTCGCTTCGATCACGTTCCAGAATTACTTCCGCATGTACGCGAAGCTCTCGGGCATGACGGGTACGGCCGACACCGAAGCGTACGAATTCAACGAGATCTACGGGCTCGAGACGGTCGTGATTCCGACGAACCGCACGCCCAAGCGGATCGACAAGCAGGACCAGATCTACAAGACGGCGAAGGAACGCTACGACGCCGTGATTCGCGACATCCGCGACTGCTACGAGCGTGGTCAGCCGGTCCTGGTCGGCACGACGTCGATCGAAAACTCCGAGTTGCTCTCGAACCTGCTCACGAAGGCCGCGCTGCCGCACGAGGTGCTCAACGCGAAGCAGCACGCGCGTGAAGCCGCGATCGTCGCCGAAGCCGGTCGTCCGCAGCGCGTCACCATCGCCACCAACATGGCCGGCCGCGGTACCGACATCGTGCTGGGCGGCAATGCGGAGAAGCAGGCCGCGTTCATCGAAGCCGACGAAGCGATTCCCGCCGACGAAAAGGCGCGCCGCATCCAGCAGCTGCACGACGAATGGCAGACGCTGCACGATCAGGTGAAGGCCGCCGGCGGTCTGCACATCATCGGTACCGAGCGTCACGAGTCGCGCCGGATCGACAACCAGCTGCGTGGCCGTGCGGGCCGTCAGGGCGACCCGGGCTCGTCGCGTTTCTATCTCTCGCTCGAAGACCCGCTCCTGCGTATTTTCGCGGGCGACCGCGTGCGCGCGATCATGGAACGCCTGAAGATGCCGGAAGGCGAGGCGATCGAGGCGGGAATCGTCACGCGTTCGATCGAGTCGGCGCAGCGCAAGGTCGAAGCGCGCAACTTCGATATCCGCAAGCAACTGCTCGAATACGACGACGTCTCGAACGACCAGCGCAAGGTAATCTACCAGCAGCGCAACGAACTGCTCGAAGCGCATGACATCACCGAAACGATCGGCGCGATGCGTCATGGCGTGATCACCGACATCGTGCGCCAGTTCGTGCCGCACGGCAGTATCGAAGAGCAATGGGACGTGCCCGAGCTCGAAGAAGTGCTGCGCAACGAATGGCAGCTCGACCTCGCGATCCAGGAGATGATCAACGAGTCGTCGTCGATCGACGCCGATGAGATTCTCGAAGCCGTGCTCGCCGCCGCCGACGAAGCGTACGAGCAGAAGGTCACGCTCGTGGGGCGCGAATCGTTCAGCGCATTCGAGCGCTCGGTCATGCTGCAAACGCTCGACCGCAGCTGGCGCGAACACCTCGCGGCGCTCGACCACCTGCGCCAGGGCATCCATCTGCGCGGTTATGCGCAGAAGAACCCGAAGCAGGAGTACAAGCGCGAAGCGTTCGAACTGTTCGCCGCGATGCTCGAAGCCGTGAAGCTTGAAGTCACGCGTATCGTGATGAACGTGCAGATCCAGTCGCCGGAGCAGCTCGAACAAGCGGCCGAGCAGATAGAAGAACAGGGCCATCATGTCGAGAACGTCGAGTTCCGCCATGCCGAGTTCGCCGAAGCCGACGCAGCGCCGGCTCCCGCGGCTGCCGCGCCGGTGGCCGCCGACGCAGCCGCCGCCATGGTGGGCGCGGCCATGAGCCATACGCCGCCGGTGGGCAGCGAGCTGCCGAAGGTGGGCCGCAACGATCCTTGCCCGTGCGGCAGCGGCAAGAAATACAAGCTGTGTCACGGCAAGATCACGTGACGCAGGCTTGATCGTAGATTCCGGTGGCCCGCTGCTCCTGGCGGGCCTTGAGTTCTGAATCCCGATGCCGGCCAGGCCTGAGCGCCTTGGCCGGCATCGCCTTTTCGACAGGTCGCCACCATGGCTGTCAATTTCCCCTCGATTGATCCCGCTCAACTTCATCCGGTCGCCGGCGTGACGCTCGGCTGGGCGGAAGCCAACATCCGCAAGCCCAATCGCAAAGACGTCCTGGTGATTTCCGTCGACGAAGGCGCGAGCGTAGCCGGCGTGTTCACGCTTAACCGCTTCTGCGCCGCGCCGGTGACCGTGTGCCGCGAACATCTCGCGAAGGTGCGCGCGGGCGGCAAGGGCATTCGCGCGCTGGTGGTGAACACCGGCAACGCGAACGCGGGCACCGGCGAGCCGGGCATGAAGCACGCCCGCGAGACCTGCGATGAACTCGCGCGTCTTGCCGACCTCGAGTCCTCGCAGGTGCTGCCGTTCTCGACTGGCGTGATTCTCGAGCCGCTGCCTATCGACCGCCTGAAAGCGGGACTTCCCGCTGCGCTGGCGAACCGCAAGGCTGCAAACTGGTACGACGCCGCGCAGGCCATCATGACGACCGACACGCTGCCGAAGGCCGTGTCGCGCCAGGTGACGATCGACGGCCACACCGTCACGTTCACGGGCATCAGCAAGGGTGCGGGCATGATCAAGCCGAACATGGCGACCATGCTCGGCTTCCTCGCTTTCGACGCGAACGTTGCACAGCCCGTGCTCGACGAACTCGTGAAGTACGTGGCCGACCGCTCGTTCAACTGCGTCACGATCGACGGCGATACCTCGACCAACGACTCGTTCATCATGATCGCCTCGGGCAAGTCGAGCCTGCCCGCGATCACCTCGACTGACACGCCCGCCTACGCCGCGCTGCGCGACGCCGCGACGGCTGTCGCCCAGGCACTCTCGCAGCTCATCGTGCGCGACGGCGAAGGCGCAACCAAGTTCATGACCGTGCAGGTGGAAGGCGGCAAGGACGTGGCGGAGTGCCGCCAGATCGCCTATGCGATCGGCCATTCGCCGCTCGTGAAGACGGCGTTCTACGCATCGGACCCCAACCTCGGCCGTATCCTCGCGGCGATCGGCTATGCCGGCGTAACGGACCTCGACGTCGACAAGATCGACCTGTATCTCGACGACGTACTCGTGGCGAAAGCGGGCGGCCGCAACCCGGCTTACCGCGAAGAGGACGGCCAGCGCGTCATGAAGAAGAGCGAGATCCTGATTCGCGTCCTGCTTGGCCGCGGCGACGCGCAGGCCACGATCTGGACCTGCGACCTCTCGCACGACTATGTGAGCATCAACGCGGACTACCGCTCCTGATTTCAGGCGCCTTTACCACATGGACAAACTCGAACAGTTTCTGACCCGCGCCGAAGCGCTGCTCGGCCGCCTCGAGGCCGTGCTGCCGCCCTCGGCACCCGATGTCGACTGGAACGCAGCCGTCGCGTTTCGCTGGCGCAAGCGCCAGGGGCGCGGTTTCCTGCAGCCGGTGCCCGCGATCTCGCTGATCTCGCTCGACGACCTGCAGAACATCGACCGGCAGAAAGATCTCATCGACCGCAACACGCGCCAGTTCGTGCAAAAGAAGCCCGCGAATAACGTGCTGCTCACCGGCGCGCGCGGCACGGGCAAGTCGTCGCTGATCAAGGCCTGCCTGAACGCGTACGCGAAGGACGGTCTTCGCCTGATCGAAGTCGACAAGGACGATCTGCATGACCTCGGCGATATCGTCGATCTCATCTCGACGCGCCCCGAGCGCTTCATCGTGTTCTGCGACGACCTCTCGTTCGAGGAAGGCGAATCGGGCTACAAGGCGCTGAAGGTGGCGCTGGACGGCTCGGTGGCCGCCCAGTCGGACAACGTGCTGATTTACGCGACCTCGAACCGGCGCCATCTGCTGCCCGAGTACATGAGCGACAACGAGACGTACAAGCACATGCCCGACGGCGAGATTCATCCGGGCGAAGTGGTGGAGGAGAAGATTTCGCTTTCCGAGCGTTTTGGCCTCTGGGTGAGCTTCTATCCGTTCAAGCAGGACGACTACCTGACGATTGTCGGCCACTGGCTGCGCCATTTCGGCTGCGACGACACTGAAGTCGAGTCGGCGCGCGGCGACGCACTCGTTTGGGCGCTGGAGCGCGGCTCGCGTTCGGGCCGCGTGGCGTGGCAGTTCGCGCGCGACTGGTCGGGCAAGAAGGCGCAAGAGGCATGAGCGCCGAAGCCCACACCACGAAGGATGCTGGCGCAAACGCACGTCCCGTGACGGAAGTCGCGGTGGGCGTGCTGGTCCAACCCGATGGCCGCTATCTGCTCGCGCAGCGCCCCGAAGGCAAGCCGTATGCAGGCTACTGGGAGTTTCCGGGCGGCAAGCTGGAAGCGGGCGAAACCGTCGAAGCGGCGCTCGCGCGCGAGTTGCACGAGGAACTGGGCATCGACGTGAAGGCGTGCCGCCTGTGGCACACGCTCGAACACGATTACCCGCACGCCTATGTGCGGCTCTACTTCTGCAAGGTGACCGAGTGGACCGGCGAGCCGCATGGCCGCGAAGGCCAGGCGTTCATCTGGCAGTCGCTGCCGGCGAGCGTCGAGCCGCTCCTTCCCGCGACGATTCCTGTGCTGGAGTGGCTTGCCGCGGAGTAACGCCTTGTGCGGGCCGCCACCATGCAAAAGGCCGCTGTGCGTGATGCACAGCGGCCTTTTTTTGTCTGGCGCACGCACGCACGTGCGTCGCGGCGCTTACTGCCGCGTATCGGTGGGCGGCGCGTCTTCTGGCGGCGTTTCGTCGTCGGCGCCGCCGATGCGGTACTTTTCGGCCGCCCATGCGCCGAGGTCCATTTGCTTGCAGCGCTCGGAGCAGAACGGCCGGAAGCGGTTTTCCGGCACCCAGCGGACTTCCTTGCCGCAGGTCGGACATTTGACGACAGTGGTCATGCGATAGAACTTGGGTTGCGTTGAGTCTGGCGTGGCGGCGCGTTGGGTTTCACAGGCTGCAGAGCGTGAGCTGGAACGGCACGTCCTGATCGACGGCTCGCGGACGCAGATCGCCGTCCTGCACGGTGAAGCGCACCCACAGCATGTACTTGTTGGCGCTCGCTTCGGGAATCATGCGCAATTCCGGTGCCACGCGGACTTGCATGAGCTGATAGGCACGGCCGGACAGCATCTGCTGATAGCTGCCCTGCATCGCCATCACCTTCGACGCCTGGCCCGACTCGCGCGCGAGGCGCAGCACGATGGCGGCGGCGTCGCGCAGCGGCAGCAGCGGCGTGACCCATTTCGCAATGTCCTGGCGGCGTTGATCCGGATGCAACTGCTGCCACGCATAGTATGACGGCAGATCGAACTTGCAGGTGCCGCCGGGAATAATCGCGCGGCTGCGAATGCTCGTGAGCCACTCGTTGTCCATCAGATGCTGGCCCGTCTTGCCTTGCATCTGCGTGAGACCGGCGAGCGTCTGCTCGATTTCGCCCAGCACGGTTTCGAGCGCATTCTGCTCGATGCCGGGATTGCCGCGGAACGGCGCGAGCGTTTGGCGTTGCCGCTCGAGTTCCTTCATGAGATCCGACTTCAGGTCGGCGCGGCCTGCGACTTCGGCGATTTCGAAGAGCGTCGTGAGCGCGACGTGATGTTCCCTCGGATCCTCCTGGGTCAGGAAAAACGTGAAGCGCTCGAACAGGTCTTCGAGGCGCAGCAGCGTTCGGATTCGCTCGTTGAAGGGATACTCGTAAAGGATCAAGCGCGCTCGCCTCGGGCGTGGTAGGTGACGGATTGCAGGACATTCTAATGCCGTGGGACTACGGTCGCAATCGCGCCGGCTCGGTGCTTTGCCGATGTGACCCGCTAATTGCGTGCGGATGGCGCGCTTTAAGCGTTGCTGGCCTTTTTGGCAGCAAGCTTGAGATACGTCTGATGCAACGCGTCGACGTCGTGATCGAGCGTTTCGAGCGTCGCGCCGTTGTCGTTCACCACCACGTTGTCGGCAGCCGCGAGGCGCGCTTCGCGCGTGGCCTGCCGCGCGATGATCGCGAGCACCTGCTCACGCGTGAAGCCATTGCGGCGCATGACGCGCTCGATCTGGGTTTCCACGCTGCAATCGACAGTGAGCACGCGATCGACACGTGTCTTCCAGGTGCCTGACTCCACGAGCAAGGGCACGACCACGATGACGTAGGGCCCGCTGGCCTCTCGCGTTTCGCGTTCGGTCTCGGAGCGGATCAGCGGGTGTGTGATGGCCTCGAGCCGCTTGCGCGCGGACTCGTCGCCGAACACGAGCGTGCGCATGCGCGCGCGGTCCATCGAGCCGTCCGCCGCGACGAATTGAGGGCCGAATTCCGCGGCGATCCGCGCCATGGCGATACCATGCGGCGCGGTAATGCGATGCGCGATGAGGTCGGTGTCGACGATCGTCACGCCGCGTGCGGCAAAGCCATCCGCAACCGTGGATTTGCCGCTGCCGATGCCCCCAGTCAATCCGACCGCGAACATGTGATCAGTTCCCCCACGCAAATACGCCATAGAGCGGTGTGCCTGCAAACAATGTGATGAGCGCGCCAGCGGCCAGATACGGGCCGAACGGCAGCGGCTCTTCGAAGCGCATGCGTCCCGTCAACGTAGCGATTATGCCGACGAGCGCGCCGCCTACTGCGGCGATCACGACGATCTGCGGCAGCGCACTCCAGCCGAGCCATGCGCCGAGCGCGGCGAGCAGTTTGAAATCGCCATGGCCCATGCCTTCTACGCCACGCAACAGCCTGAAGACCCAGTACACGCACCAGAGCGCCAGATAACCCGCGACCGCACCGATCACCGCTGTCCGCAGCGTGACGAAGGTGCCGGCAAAATTGACCAGCAACCCGGCCCACAGCAGCGGCTGCGTGATCTCGTCGTGCAGCATCTGGTGTTCGAGGTCGATGGCGCTCGCGGCGATGAGCGTGGCGCACAGCACGAAGGCGGCGAGCGCTTTGCCGGTGGGCCCGAAGGCGAGCAATGCACCGGCCGCGCAGGCCGCGCTCGCGATCTCGATGAGCGGGTAGCGCACGCTCACGCGTATATGGCAGTGCGAGCAGCGCCCGCGCAACGCGACCCAACTGAGCACCGGAATATTTTCCCAGGCGCGCAAGACGTGACCGCAGTGCGGGCACGCGCTGCGCGGCAGCCAGAGGTTGTAGCGCACGGGCAGCCCGTCTTCTTCGAAGAGCGGACCGGGTGTGCCGGTCGCTTCGGCCACATCGGCGCGCCACGCGCGCTCCAGCATGATTGGCAGCCGGTGTACGACGACGTTGAGAAAGCTGCCGATGACGAGCCCGAACGCAATGGCGAAGACCATGAGCACGCCGAAGGGCAGACCGGCGAGAGCGGCTGCGAGCGGCGTTGTAGTATCGGACGCGGAAAGGAGTTGGACGGGCATGAGACGGAACCGGGATACTGGCAGCGATGCTACACCACGTTGCCCAGTTGAATGATGGGAAGATACATCGCAACGACGAGGCCGCCGACCAGCGCACCGAGCACCACAATCACGAGCGGCTCGCACAGGCTCGACACGAGCGCGATCTTTTCGTCGACCTGACGGTCGGCGAGCGAGGCGACATCGAGCAGCATCGCGTCGAGCGCGCCCGATTCTTCCGCGACGGCAACGGGCTGAACCACATCGGCCGGAAAGCATCCTGCCGCGCGCATGGCTGCGGCAAGCCGCTCGCCGTGGCGCAGGCGCTCGCTGATGCCCGCGCTCGCGCGATCGAAGAATGCGTTGCCGCTTGCGTGCGCGAGCGAATCGAAGGCGTCGGCGAGCGGCGTGCCGGCGGCGAGCAGCGTGCCGAGCGCTCGGCTCCAGCGGGCGGCGCACAGTGTGGTGAGCAGCGCGCCGCAAAGCGGAAGCCTCAGCAGCGCGCGTCCGAACGCGAGGCGCGCGGCTTCCGAGCGGCGTAAACCCGCTTGCAGGGCGAGCGTGCCGGTGGCTGCGGCTACGGCGGCCGGCACGCTCCAGCGCGCGGCGCCCGCGGAGAGCACCAGCACGAACTGCGTGGGCGCGGGCAGTGCGGCGCCGAAGCCGTCGAAGATCTGCTTGAACGTGGGCACGACCCAGACCAGCAACGCGGCGGTAATGACAAACGCGAGCAGCAGCACCGCGACGGGGTAGGTGAGCGCGGCCCGCACCTTGGCGCGCTGCGCGGCGGCACGCTCGCGGTCGTCGGCGAGGCGCGCGAGTACGGCGGCAAGCGCACCCGAGGCTTCGCCAACGGCCACGAGCTGGCAATACAGTGCGTTGAAACGCGCCGGATGTTGCGCGAGCGAGTCGGCAAAGCGCAGGCCTCCGGCGATGTCGCGCGCGAGCGCCGCGGCAATGCGCGGCATGCCGTTCGGCCCCGGCGAGAGGGCGAGCAGCTCGAGCGCGTTCGCAAGCGGCAGTCCCGCGCGCAGGAGGCTCGCGAGCTGACGTGTAAAGCGCGTGACGTCCGCGTGGCGCGCCTTGGGCGCGCCCGCGCTCGCTCTGCGCTCGATGGCGAGCACGGTGATGCGCTCGCGCTTGAGCGCGACGCGTACAGCCGCGGCGTCGAGCGCGATCAGCGTGCCACGTCTGGTCGCGCCCGATGCGTCGAGGCCGCGCCACGCGAAGCGCCACTCCGGTGGGCCGCGATGGGCGTGCACGGCGCTCATGGTGCTTCCGTAGCCGCAAGCGCTTCGGCGAGGCTCGTGGTGCCGTCCCGCACGCGTGCGAGCGCCGCGTCGCGCAAGGTTGCCACGCCGCTTCTGCGTGCTTCGCGAGCAATTTCAGGCGCGCCGCGGCCTGTGACGATCAGGTCACGTATGGTCTCCGAGATCGGCAATACCTCGTGAATTCCCACGCGACCGCGATAACCGATGCCATGGCAAGCCTCACAGCCGCGCGGGACATAAGGCTGCGTCATCGCACTGTTGCGAATGTTCTGCCCCGCCGCGACGAGCGCCGCCGGCGAAGCTTCGCCGTGCACGCGGCATGACGGACATAGCCGCCGCACGAGACGTTGCGCCGTGACGAGCCGCAGCGAGCCCGCCAGGTTGTACGGTTCGACGCCGATGTCGACGAGCCGTGCGCAGGCCGCGCTGGCGTCGTTCGTGTGCACGGTCGAGAGTACGAGATGGCCCGTCTGTGCGGCCCTGACGGCCACACCGGCGGTTTCTTCGTCGCGAATTTCGCCGATCATGATGACGTCCGGGTCCTGGCGCAGCAGGGCACGCAGCGCCACCGCAAAGGTGAGCCCGGCCTTCTCGCGCACGTTGACCTGATTGATGCCCGCGAGCTGGATTTCGGCGGGATCTTCCACCGAGCAGAGATTGCGCGCCGTGATGTTGAGCCTTTGCAGGAAGCAGTAGAGCGAGAGCGTCTTGCCGCTGCCGGTGGGGCCCGTGACGAGGACAAGACCGTGCGGCGCGCCGATCGCTTCGGCTACTGCGTGCTGCTGGGCTTCGTCGAGCCCGAGTTCGGCGAGCGACAGATCGGCGGGAAGCGCTTCGAGCCTGCGCAAGACGAGCTTTTCGCCGTGCAGCGTGGGCAGCGAATTCACGCGATAGTCCTCGGCGGCGCGCGACGCCATCGAGGACGCGAGCCGCAGTTTGCCGTCCTGCGGAATGCGCCGCTCGGCGATGTCCATGCGCGCGAGCACCTTGATGCGCGTGACGAACGCATCGCGCAGATGCGCAGGCGGCCGCGCCATTTCATGTAGCACGCCGTCGATGCGCAGACGCACGCGCCAGCCGTGTTCCATCGGCTCGATGTGCAGATCGGAGGCGTTGCGCCGTGCGGCTTCGCGCAACGTTTCGGAGAGCAGGCGAACGGCGGGTGCGTCGTCGAGCTGCGGTGCGGAGACAGGTGGAGATGTGCGCGCCGTTTCTCCACCGCCCGCACCGCCTTCGGCGGCCGCGGCAGCCAAAGGGCGCGCGCGATAAGGAGTAAAGATCGCACGATAAGGAGTAGAAAGCATCGGCATGCCGGCGCGAAGCCGCCTCGAACGGATGACGCCTTCATCATGGCGCGCGACGCACTGCGCCGCCACCTGGCCGAGCGGCTAACGTCCCGGCAGCAGCTTCTTCGCCTTTTGCAGCGTGCCCTGGCGCGGTTTGGCGCCGGGCTTGAAGAGCTTGACCGTGCGTACGGCCTGGTCGTCGCTGCGAAGCACTTCGAGCTTCACGTCGCCGATCTGCAGGCACACGTCGCCTTCGGGAATCTCTTCTAGCACTTCGAGGATCAGGCCGTTGAGCGTCTTGGGCCCATCCGTCGGCAGCTTGATATGAAGCCAGCGGTTGAGTTCGCGCAAAGGCATGCTGCCCGGCACGATACATTCGCCTTCGTCGTTCCAGCCGCCGCGTCCGGTGCCGCTGCGCGGCATCGACGTGGTGAATTCGCCGATCAACTCCTCGATGATGTCTTCGGGCGTCACGAGGCCTTCCATCTCGCCGTACTCGTTCACGACGAGTGCAATGCGATGCCGGCTTTCCTGGAAATACTGAAGTTGCTGGAACCCGGGCGTGCCGGTGGGCACGAAGTACGGCTCGGCGAGCAGTTCGCGCAGCGTTTCGCGCTCGAAATCCTGGTTGTGCAGCGCGGCCAGCGTCTTGCGCACGTGCAGCACGCCAAGCACGCGGTCAATGTCGCCTTGATAGACGATCAGCTTGTTGTGATAGCAGGTCTCGAGCTGATGCAGGATGTCCTCGAGCGGGGCGTCGTAATCGAGCGCCTCGATGCGCCGGCGTGGAATCATCACGTCGTCGACGGTGATGTTCTCCAGGTCGAACAGGTTCAGCAGGATGCTGCGGTGCTTGGTCGGCATGAAGCTGCCCGACTCGAGCACGATGGTGCGCAACTCCTCGGTGGAGAGCCGCTGGTCGTGCGCCTTGTGCGTATTGATGTGCAGGATGCGCAGGATGGTGTTCGCAAACATGTTGACGAACCAGATGATCGGCTTCGTCACACGCATGAGCGGCGCGATCAGGAGGCTCGCGGGCAGCGCGATTTTTTCCGGAAACGTTGCGCCCACAATCTTCGGCGTGATTTCCGCGAACACGATGATGAGAAACGCAACGATGCCCGTTGCGATCGACAGCACGAGGTTGTTGCGGCCGAAGGTATGGAGCGCGATCGAGGTCGTGAGGACCGGGATGATGGTGTTGAAGAGATTGTTGCCGATCAGGATCACCGAAAGCAGCAGGTCGGTGCGCGCGAGCAGCTTCTGGGTGGTTTTCGCGCCGAGCGTGCCGTGATTGGCGAGGTATTTTAGGCGATGGCGATTGAGCGCCATCATCGCCGTTTCGGAGATGGAGAAGAAGCTGGAGCAGATGAGCAGGACGAAGACGGCGCAAATCTGCGCCCATAAGGGGAGGTGGTCCACGCGTCGAGAAAATGAGGGGGGCGGATGGGGAAACTATAACAGAGGGGTACTGCAGTTCCATGGGCCACTGGCCGAACGGACAAGGCCGCTGCCGGCCGGGCGAGGCGTGGTGCGCCGAGGGTTGCCCGGACAGGACGCAAGTACGCGAGATCCGGACGAAAAAAAACCGCGCAATGCATTGCGCGGTTTTTTTCGAATTCTGGTCGGGGTGAGAGGATTCGAACCTCCGGCCTCTACGTCCCGAACGTAGCGCTCTACCAGGCTAAGCTACACCCCGAATTGACTGCTGGACTCCACGACCCGTTTCATCTGTCCGTCTGTTTCAAGACAGGCGCGTCGTCGAGTAAGAACATAATTCTAGCAGGCTATCTTTGTAAATGGAAGGGGGGAACGTTGAAATCGCATCGGCGGCGGCCTGGGCCTCGGTACGCGCACATTGCAGCGTGTGCTCGAGCGCTCCCGAGCGCGTGATCGCCGCGAAGATTTCGTCGAAGCGCGTCGTGCCGCCTTGCTCGATCGCTTCGCGCGCAAGCGCGGCTTCCGCCGCCGTGCCGTGCTCGATCAGCCAGATGAGCGGCAGCGTGGGCTTGCCTTCGCGCAAGTCGTCGCCGGCGTTCTTGCCCATCGATTCGGGCGTGCCCGTGTAGTCGAGCCAGTCGTCCATGATCTGGAACGCGGTGCCGATGCGCCGCCCGTACTCGGCCGCGGCTTCCTCGGTGCGTGCATCCGCCCCCGAAAGCACCGCGCCGAGTTGCGCCGCGGCTTCGAAAAGCTTGGCGGTCTTGTAGCGGATCACCTGCATGTAGCGGTCGGTGTCCACGTCGGCGTCATGCATGTTCAGCAGCTGCAGGACTTCACCCTCGGAAATGATCGTCGTGGCGGCGGAAAGGATTTCCATCACGCGCATCTTGCCGACGCCCACCATCATCTCGAACGAGCGCGAATACAGGTAATCGCCCACCAGCACGCTGGCGGCGTTGCCGAAGAGGGCATTGGCCGTCTGGCGGCCGCGCCGCAGGTCCGATTCGTCGACGACGTCGTCGTGCAGGAGGGTCGCCGTATGAATGAACTCGACGACCGCCGCGAGCACATGGCGCTGCGTGCCGCGGTCGCCGAGCGCCCCGGCCACCATCAGCAGGAGCGCCGGACGCAGCCGCTTGCCGCCCGCGCCGATGATGTACTCGGAGATCTGGTTGATCAGCATCACCTCGGACGCCAGGCTCTGCCGGATGACACGATTCACCTGCTCCATGTCACTGGCGATGGGGGCAAGCAGGGTGGCTGCGCTGGGGGATGGGGTGGCGGTGGACGACATGATGGCAAATAGGGGTAGTGCCGCGGATTATAAGGCGAATCGGCTGCATGCCGGACGCTCCGCTGCCGCAGTGCTGAGGGCCCCTTCTATTTTCTCGCGGCCCGGACGGGCGCATGGATGCTGGCGCTATGCCGTGCGCATAGCCCCGGAACCCGTCAGACAGGCTCCAGATCCCTCGCGCATACACGCGCAACGGCCTTGCACACCGCTTGCACACCTTTTGACCGCGAAGCTAACTCTATGTATAATCTAAGGTTTCGGGCGCGCAGTGTGTCCCGAAATTATTGAAGAGTGAGGTTCTCAATGTACGCGGTCATAAAAACCGGCGGCAAGCAGTACAAGGTTGCCGTTGGCGAAAAACTTAAAGTAGAACAGATACCGGCTGACATTGACGCAGAAATCACGCTCGACCAGGTTCTCGCAGTGGGCGAAGGCGAATCGATTAAGTTCGGTACGCCGCTGGTGAGTGGGGCTTCCGTCAAGGCCACCGTTGTGTCGCAAGGTCGGCACGCCAAAGTGACCATCTTCAAGATGCGTCGCCGGAAGCACTACCAGAAGCATGGCGGCCACCGCCAGAACTACACCGAACTGCGCATCGACGCGATCAACGCGTAAGCGCACGCAGGTAAAGGAGCAAACAAATGGCACACAAAAAGGCAGGCGGGTCGTCACGCAACGGCCGCGACTCAGAGTCGAAACGACTTGGCGTGAAGGTGTACGGCGGCCAGGCCATCCTCGCCGGCGGCATCATCGTTCGCCAGCGCGGCACGCGCATGCACCCGGGCAACAACGTCGGCATCGGCAAGGACCACACGCTCTACGCGCTGGTCGACGGTCATGTCTCGTTCACGACCAAGGGCGCAGCCAACAAGCACACGGTCAACGTCGTCCCGGCAGCGGCTTAAGCTTTAGACCGCTCGCGAGCGGGCTACACGCGACGCAAGAAAGGCCCCGCGAAGTTTGCGGGGCCTTTTTATTTACCCACAGTCTTTCGGGGTCGTAACGGGCTTCGGTTTGACTGCGCGAGCGGCGTTGGCCGTTCGGCCAGGTTGGCCAGTTTCGGCCATGGCGGGCAAAATATCGACATTCACGGGACGGAGTAACTCATGAAGTTCATTGACGAAGCGAAGATCGAAGTCATCGCCGGCGATGGGGGCGATGGCAGCGCGTCGATGCGACGCGAGAAGTTCGTCCCGTTCGGCGGGCCGGACGGCGGCGACGGCGGGCGCGGCGGCAGCGTTTACGCAGTCGCGGACCGCAACATCAACACCCTCATCGATTACCGCTACACGAAGAAGCATCAGGCGCGCAACGGCGAGAACGGACGCGGCTCCGACTGCTACGGCAAGGGCGGCGACGACATCACGCTGCGCATGCCGGTGGGCACGGTCATCACCGACCAGGACACGGGCGAGCTGATCGCCGACCTGACCGAGCACGAGCAGCAGGTGATGGTCGCGAAGGGCGGCGCGGGGGGCCTCGGCAACCTGCATTTCAAGTCGTCCACGAACCGCGCGCCGCGTCAGAAGACCGACGGCAAGCCCGGCGAGCGCCGCATGCTCAAGCTCGAGCTGAAGGTGCTGGCCGACGTCGGCCTGCTCGGCATGCCGAACGCGGGCAAGTCCACGTTCATCGCTTCGGTCTCGAACGCGAAGCCCAAGATCGCCGACTACCCGTTCACGACGCTTGCGCCGAATCTGGGTGTGGTGCGCGTGGGGCCGAGCAAGAGCTTCGTGATCGCCGATATTCCGGGCCTGATCGAAGGCGCCGCGGAAGGCGCGGGCCTCGGTCACCAGTTCCTGCGCCATCTGCAGCGCACGAATTTGCTGCTGCATCTGGTCGACCTCGCCCCGTTCGACGAAAGCGTCGATCCGGTTGCCGAGGCGAAGGCGATCGTCGGCGAGCTGCGCAAGTACGACGAGACGCTCTATGAAAAGCCGCGCTGGCTCGTGCTGAACAAGCTCGACATGGTGCCGGAGGAAGAGCGCGCCGAGCGCATTGCCGACTTTGTGAAGCGCTTCGAGTGGGACGGTCCCGTGTTCGAGATTTCCGCGCTCACAGGGCAGGGCTGCGAAAATCTGTGCTACGCGGTGTACGACTACGTTTCCGCGCACTCGGACGCGCGCCGTGCGGCCGAAGCCGAAGACCTCGCCTCCGACGTGCGCTTCCGCGAAGGGCAGGGCGGGAACGCGCAGCAGCCACAGGAGTAATTCGCCGCACCGGCCGGCACGCGAGCCGCGCAGGCCGAGCCAGGGAAACTTCACGCGTCATCAGTCATTTGGGAGACCGCGCAGCATGCGTTCCGTCATCGCCGATTCGCGGCGTCTGGTAGTGAAAGTCGGCTCGAGCCTCGTCACCAACGACGGCCGCGGGCTCGATCATGCGGCAATCGGCCGCTGGGCCGCGCAAATTGCGGCGCTGCGTGCGCAGGGCAAGGAAGTCGTGCTCGTGAGTTCGGGCGCGATCGCCGAAGGCATGCAACGGCTCGGCTGGACGAAGCGTCCGCGCGAGATCGACGAGCTTCAGGCTGCCGCGGCAGTCGGGCAGATGGGGCTCGCGCAGGTCTACGAAAGCCGCTTTGCCGAGCACGACATCCGCACTGCGCAGATCCTGCTCACGCATGCCGATCTGGCCGACCGCGAACGCTATCTCAACGCGCGCTCCACGTTGCTCACGCTGCTGCGCCTCGGCGTCGTGCCGATCATCAACGAGAACGACACCGTGGTCACCGACGAAATCAAGTTCGGCGACAACGACACGCTCGGCGCGCTCGTCGCGAACCTGATCGAAGGCGACGCGCTCATCATCCTCACCGACCAGAGCGGCCTTTATACGGCCGATCCGCGCAAGGATCCGAGCGCAACGCTCGTCCAGGAGGCCGACGCAGGCAAGCCGGAACTCGAGGCAATGGCGGGCGGCGCCGGCTCGAGCATCGGTCGCGGCGGCATGCTCACCAAGATCCTCGCGGCCAAGCGTGCCGCGCATAGCGGCGCGAACACGGTGATCGCGAGCGGGCGTGAAGCGCAAGTGCTCGTGCGCCTCGCTGCCGGCGAGGCGATCGGCACGCAGCTCATCGCTCGCACGGCGCGCATGGCGGCGCGCAAGCAGTGGATGGCCGACCACCTGCAGGTGCGCGGCCACGTCGTGATCGACGACGGCGCGGTGCAGAAGCTCACGGCGGACGGCAAGAGCCTGCTGCCCATCGGCGTGACCGGCGTGCAGGGCGCGTTCGCGCGCGGTGAAGTCATCGCCTGCCTGAACGGCGCGGGCGTGGAAGTGGCGCGCGGGCTCACCAACTACAGCAGCGCGGAAACGAAGCTGATCCAGCGCCATCCGAGCGGCGAGATCGAGGGCATCCTGGGCTATATGCTCGAGCCGGAGCTGATCCACCGCGACAATCTCGTGCTGGTTTGACAGCCGTTCCCGGCCAGCCCCAGCCAGCCGCGCTTCGCCTGAAGTTAAAAAGCCGCTGTGACCAAAGGTCCACAGCGGCTTTCTTCATGCCCACCACAGCATGACGTAGCGCGGCTTAACGCACCAGCGTCGACTGCGTGCGGCCGTAGCGCAGATTTTCGATGATGGTCGGCGCCTTCGCGATCGGCATCTTGTTGGCGCAGAAGTAGTCCTGATACAGCCTCGACTGGTACGCATTGAGCGTGCCGTTCTCGATGCGCGACCAGTTGTTCGCGACGGTCTGGTCCCAGCCGTTGTGATCGGCGTCGAGGCTCGCGTAGAGGCGCCACTCGTAAGTGTCGCAGCGAATTCCCTCGTAGTTCACGTTACGCGCACCGCTCGGGCTCGTGATGACGATCGTGTAGCGCACGACGCCGTCCGTGCCGACCGTGACCGAAGCTGGATCGACGGCGAACTTGAGCGGCGAATTGTTCGAGACGTCGAACGGCAGCAGCGTCGCGCCGGCCTGCGGCAGCGGCGGCAGGCCCTCGAGCTTGTTTTCCTGCCATTCGCCCTTGCGGTCCAGAAGGTAGACGAACGCGCTGTCGTCCTTGTTCGTGGGACCGGAACTGGAGCACGCGGCCAGTCCTGACACAAGCAGCACACCGCCTGCGGCGCAAGCCGCAGCAAGAGCAAATCGTTTCAAATTGGTTTTCCTCGAAGCACGGGCGCGCGTTGCGAACGAACTGCGCCGCGAATGCGAACCGGCGGGGCCCTGCGCGCGATGCGCCGGGCCCCGCCGGTTCGGGCGTTCTTTGCGTTGGCTCAAGCCCCTTGATCCTGCTCGTCCTGCGCAGGCTCGATGATACTCTGCGCCGACGCGCAATCGCTTTCGATCGGCGTACGCGGCGTACGCGGCGTACGTTCGGGTACGCCTTCCGGCGCGGCCTCATACGGCTCGGCGTGCACCGCGTTCGCGTGCGCCGACGTCACGATGCGCGGGTAGCGCACCTCGTGAGCCTGCGCGCCCAGGCGTTCCTGACGCGGCGCGGGCCGACGCAGGAAGCGCGAGAGTTCGGTCAGCGCGAGCTGATAGACGTCGCGCTTGAACTCGATGACCGCTTCGAGCGGCACCCAGTATTCATTCCAGCGCCACGCATCGAACTCGGGATGCTCCGTTGCCCGCAGGCAGATATCGCAGTCGCGCCCGACCATACGCAGCAGAAACCAGATCTGTTTCTGGCCGCGATAATGGCCGCGCACTTCGCGCTTGATGAACTTGTCCGGCACCTCATAACGCAACCAGTCGCGTGTGCGACCGACGATCTTGACGTGCTCCGGATGCAAACCGGTTTCTTCGTGCAACTCCCGAAACATTGCCTGCATGGGGGTTTCACCATACTTGATGCCCCCTTGCGGAAACTGCCAGGAATGTTCGCGAACCCGCTTGCCCCAAAACACCTCGTTTCGCGCGTTCAAGAGGATGATGCCGACGTTCGGGCGAAACCCCTCACGATCCAGCATACAACCACCTTCGAATCCTTTAAAATTGCTTTGATTATAAACAGATAACGGCCCTCACGCACCCGCCGTCCGTGACCCGCCATCCGGAAAGTCGAGCGAATGGCCACGGCCGCGCAAAACAGCCTCGGGGCGCGATCGGCCTGGAATCTGGCCGGCGTCATCGGCGCGGCTCGCGGCGCGTTGTCATAATGGCGAGTTCGTGAACTCCTCCGTTGGTCACTTCTTCGGGCGGTCTGCACCGGGCCGCCGCTTTTGGATAATTTGAATGAAAGCCTCCCGTTTCTTTATCGGCACCCTGAAGGAAGCGCCCGCTGACGCGGAAATCGTCAGCCACAAGCTGATGGTTCGCGCGGGCATGATCCGTCGCGTCGCCGGCGGCATTTACAACTATCTGCCGATCGGCCTGCGTTCGATCCGCAAGGTCGAGCAGATCGTGCGCGAGGAAATGAACCGCGCCGGCGCCATCGAACTGCTCATGCCGGCCGTGCAGCCGGCCGAGCTGTGGCAGGAATCGGGTCGCTGGGAACAATACGGGCCGGAACTGCTGCGCTTCAAGGATCGCAAGCAGAGCGACTTCGTGATGGGCCCGACGCACGAAGAGGTCGTCACCGACATCGCGCGTGGCCAGATCAAGAGCTATCGCCAGCTGCCGGTGAACTTCTATCAGGTGCAGACGAAGTTCCGCGACGAAATCCGTCCCCGTTTTGGTGTGATGCGCGGGCGCGAATTCATCATGAAGGACGCGTACTCGTTCGATAAGGACGTCGAAGGGCTCAAGCTTTCGTACCAGAAGATGTACGACGCTTACGTGCGCATCTTCACGCGTCTCGGCCTGCAATTCCGTGCGGTCGCGGCCGACAACGGCTCGATCGGCGGCAGCGGCTCGCACGAGTTCCACGTGATCGCGGAAACGGGCGAAGACGACATCGCCTATTGTCCGACCTCGGACTTCGCGGCCAACGTCGAAGCCGCCGAAGCGTTGCCGCTCATCGCGCAGCGCGGCGCCCCCACCCAGGCGCTCACGAAAACGCCCACGCCGGGCGCGGCCAAGTGCGAGGCAGTTGCCGAGCTGCTCGGCATCCCGCTCGAGAGCACCATCAAGTCGATCATCCTCGCGACGGACAACGAAGGCGCCGAGCCCACGATCTGGCTGCTGATGCTGCGCGGCGACCACGACCTGAACGAGATCAAGGTCGGCAAGCTCGAAGGCCTGAGCGGCTTTCGCTTCGCGACCGAAGCGGAAATCGTCGAGTGGTTCGGTACGCCCCCGGGCTACCTCGGACCGCTGAATACGAAGAAGCCGGTCAAGGTGATCGCCGATCGCACGGTCGCGAACATGAGCGATTTCGTGGTGGGCACGAACGAAGTCGATTTCCACACCACGGGCGTGAACTGGGGCCGCGACCTGCCGGAGCCCGTTGTCGCCGACATCCGCAACGTGAAGAAGGGCGATCCCTCGCCGGACGGCAAGGGCGTGATCGACATCTGCCGCGGCATCGAAGTGGGCCACGTGTTCCAGCTCGGCACGAAGTACTCGGAAGCGATGAACGCCACGTTCCTCGCCGAGAACGGCAAGCCCGCGCCGATGCAGATGGGCTGCTACGGCATTGGCATCACGCGTATTCTCGGTGCAGCCATCGAGCAGAACTTCGACGAGAAGGGCATTATCTGGCCTGAGTCGATCGCGCCGTTCCAGGTCGTCGTGTGCCCGATGGGCATGGACCGCAGCGAGCTCGTGCGCGAGCACGCCGAACGCGTCTACAACGAACTGCTCGAAGCGGGCGTGGACGTGATTCTCGACGACCGCGGCGAGCGCCCGGGCGTGATGTTCGCCGACTGGGAGCTGATCGGCGTGCCGCATCGTCTCGTGATCGGCGAGCGCGGCCTGAAGGACGGCAAGATCGAGTACCAGGGCCGCCGCGATACCGAAGCGACGCTGCTCGCAGCCGATGAGGCCGCGCAGACGGCGGCGCAGAAGGTCCGCGCGGCGCTCGCGGTTTAACGACGGTTCATTCCGGGTAAAGGAGCGCTGCGAGCGTGCAGTACAGTTTTCTGTCCGCTACGGTCCTGCTGCTCCTCATCACCGACCCGCTCGGTAATATTCCGCTCTTCATCAGCTGCCTGCGCGGCGTTGCCAAGCAGCGCCGCGCGATCGTGATCCTGCGCGAGGTCGCGATTGCGTTCATGATCCTGCTCGTCTTCATGGTCGCCGGCAACAGCTTCCTGCGCATGATGGGGCTCACCGATACCTCGCTGCGCATCGGCGGCGGCATCGTGCTGTTCCTCATCGCGCTGCGCATGATCTTTCCGCATCCGGGCGGCCCGTTCGGCGGCGGCGACAAGGGCGGCGAGCCGCTCATCGTGCCGCTCGCCATTCCCGCGCTGGCGGGGCCTTCGGCGCTCGCCACGGTCATGCTGCTTACCTCGCAGGCGCCCGGCAAGCTCTATGAATGGGTGGCCGCGCTCGTCGTGACGATGGTGATCTGCGCGGTCGTGCTGGTGATGGCGGAACGCATCCAGCAGTGGCTGGGCGAGCGCGTGGTGACGGCCTTCGAGCGGCTGATGGGCCTCGTGCTCGTGGCGATATCGGTGGAAATGATTCTCGCGGGCATCGCCAACTTCGTGCATCACCTCTGATGCCGCGTGCAGCGGGCGTCGCGCGCAACAAAAAAGCAGCCCGCGGGCTGCTTTTTCGATGGTGCGTCCAAAGGCGGACGCGCGCTTCACGCGCCTTCGGTCAGCGCGCGGATGGTCGGCAGATTGCGCCAGTAACCCTTGGCGTCCATGCCGCAGCCAAACACGTAGCGGTCCGGCACCGAAAAGCCGCAGTAGTCGGGATACAGCGGCTTGGTCTTCGTGAGCGTCTTCTCGCACAACACGGCCGAGAGGAAACGCTTCGCACCCATGTCCATGATGCGGTCGCGAATCGCGGCCATGGTCTCGCCTTCGTCGAGGATGTCGTCGAGCACGAGCACCACACGGTCCTTGACCGACTCGCGCGGCGCCACGCGCCACTGCATCTCGGCGCTGCCCTTGATCGCGTTGCGGTAGCGCGTGAGGTGGATGTAATCGAACTCGAGCGGGAAGTCGAGGTGCGGCAGCAGCATGCCGGTGAACACGGCGGCGCCGCCCATGACCGAGAGCACGAGCGGGAAGTCCTCGCTGATCTCGGCGCGGATGGCGTCGGCCATCCGGCCGATCGACGCATTGACGTCGCCTTCCGAAACGATCTCTTCGGAGTGGCGGAAAATGTGCAGGGCTTCTTCGCGATTCATGACTCTGGCGGGAAGGTAGCGGTCGCTACTGAAGTGTGGAAAATAACGGCGGTGCGCGCTACAGCATAAACCCGCGCATTGGGTCCGTCGTGCGCCGCCTCGAGCGGGGCCGCCGTGCGCGCGAGGTGCGCCGCGCGGCCCGCAGGATCAGCGCATGCCGGGCATCATGCCCTTCATGCCGCGCATCATCTTTTGCAGATTGCCGCCCTTGAGCTTCTTCATCATGGTGCGCATCTGCTCATACTGGTTGAGCATGCGGTTCACTTCCTGGACCTGCACGCCCGCGCCCGCCGCAATGCGGCGCTTGCGCGTGGCCTTGATGAGTTCGGGCTTGGCGCGCTCGGCGGGCGTCATCGAGTTGATGATGCCTTCCATGCGGCGCATCTGTTTCTCGGCCTGGCCCATGTCGGCACCCGACGCCGCCTGCTGGAACTGCGCGGGAAGCTTGTCCATGAGCGACGACAGGCCGCCCATGCTCTTCATCTGCGTGAGTTGCGCGCGGAAGTCGTTGAGGTCGAAGTCGCCGCCCTTCTTGACCTTGTCGGCGAGCTTTTGCGCGGCTTGAACATCCACGCCGCGCTGCGCTTCCTCGACGAGCGCGAGAATGTCGCCCATGCCGAGAATACGGTTCGCCATGCGGTCCGGGTGGAACACCTCGAGGCCGTCGAGCTTTTCGGCGACGCCGACGAACTTGATCGGCTTGCCCGTGATGTGGCGCACGGAGAGCGCCGCGCCGCCGCGCGAGTCGCCATCGAGCTTGGTGAGCACGACGCCGGTGAGCGGCAGGGCGTCGTTGAACGCCTTCGCGGTGTTGACCGCGTCCTGGCCGAGCATGGCGTCCACCACGAAGAGCGTTTCAGCCGGCTTGAGCGACGCGTGCAGCGCGGTGATCTCGTTCATCATCGCCTCGTCGATACCGAGGCGGCCGGCCGTGTCGACGAGCAGCACGTCGTGATAGTGGCGCCTGGCCCAGTCGACCGCCGCGGCGGCGATCTCGACGGGCTTCTGGTCCGGCTGCGAGGGGAAGAAGTCGGCGCCGACCTGTTCCGTCACCGTCTTCAACTGCGCGATAGCGGCAGGGCGATAGACGTCGCACGAAACGGTGAGGACCTTCTTCTTGTACTTCTCGCGCAGGAGCTTGGCGAGCTTGCCGGTGGTGGTGGTTTTACCGGCGCCCTGCAGACCCGCCATGAGGATGACGGCAGGCGGCGTGACGGCGAGATCGAGTTCCGCGGCCTTGCCTTCATAGTCGCCGCCGATCACGGCGGTCAGCTCGCGCTGCACCACGCCGACGAGCGCCTGGCCCGGCGAGAGGCTGGCGATCACTTCCTCGCCGAGCGCCTTCTCCTTCACCTTGGCGATGAATTCGCGCACGACGGGCAGCGCCACGTCCGCTTCGAGCAGGGCGAGACGCACCTCGCGCAGCATTTCCTGCGTATTGGCTTCGGTCAGCCGGGCTTCGCCGCGCAGCGTCTTGACGACGCGCGCCATCCGTTGAGTGAGAGTGTCGAGCATGGGGAGGCGGTGAGCAGTGCGGCCCGGCCCGCGCACGCAAAAACGGGAATGCGCCGCGTTTCGCCGCGCTTCTGTGTGTTTGCCGCGCGGCCAGGGGGCCTATAGTAAACTTCGAACATGGATATTGTACTGTATGCCCTCACCGTGCTCCTGTACGGCGGATTGTGCGCCGCCGACTGGCGCGCGCTGCGCCGCGCGGGCGCCGCGCCGCTGCTCGGCAGCGTGCCGCCCGTTCCGGTGACGCTCGGCGCGGGCGCGGGCCTGGGTGGTGACGCCCTGCGCGCGCGGACCTTCGGCCCGCTTTCCCGCGCGCTGCTCTTCGTTGCGCTCGCCGCGCACGGTGTGCTCCTGCACATGACGATCTTCCCCGCCAACGAAATGGTGTTCGGCTTCGCCTTCGCGCTGTCGGCCATGTTCTGGCTCGGCGCAGGCATCTACTGGATCGAGAGCTTTTTCTTTGCGCTCGACGGCCTGCGTCTCCTGCTGCTGCCGTTGGCGGCCGTCGCGTCGGTCCTGCCGCTCGTGTTCGGCGGCGTGCGCGTGCTGCCCTATGCGGCCGCGCCGATGTTCAAGCTGCACTTCGTCATCGCGAACATCGCCTATGGGCTCTTTGCGATCGCGGCGTTGCATGCGGTGCTGATGCTCGCCGTCGAGCGCCGGCTGCATGCCCTGAAGGGCGCCGGCTTCCAGCGCAACGCGAGCAATCGCGGCGGCGGCTGGCTCTCTAACTGGATCGAAACGTTGCCGCCGCTGCTGACGATGGAAAAGCTGCTGTTCCGCCTGATCGGCGCGGGCTTCGTGCTCCTCACGGCCACGCTCGTCTCGGGCATCGTGTTCAGCGAGCAGTTGATCGACCGGCCGCTTTCGCTCGATCACAAGACCGTCTTCGCGATTCTTTCGTGGCTGATGTTCGGCGCGCTGCTCACCGCGCGCAAGATTTCCGGCTGGCGCGGCCGCGCTGCGCTGCGCTGGGTGATCGCGTCGTTCATCGCCTTGCTGCTCGCTTACGTGGGCAGCCGGTTCGTCTTCGAGGTGCTGCTGCACCGCCCTGTAGTGTGAGTCGTGTGAGTCGCGTGTTCCGATGAGACAGATTCTTCTCCTCGTCCTGCTGTTCGTGGTCGGACAGTGGTTCGTCAAGGCGCTGCGCCGTGCGCAGACGCAAACGCGTGCCGGTACGCAACCGGGGCAAGGGGCGCAGCCGGGGCAGGGCGCCGCGCGCAGCGCCAATGGTGGCGCGAGCGGCAAGGCTGCGCTGCCCGAGCCGATGGTCCGTTGCGCCGAGTGCGGCGTGCATGCGCCGCGCAGCGAGTCGGTGAATGTCGGCGCGCGCTCGTTCTGCAGTTCCGGGCACGCGCGCGCCTACGACGCGCGCACCACGGCCCAGGACCGCCCCGCACGATGAGCGCTGCTGCATCGCCAGGTTTGCCAGTGTCTCGCGCGTACGAAGTCGACGCGCAGGGCTGGGTGTCCGGCGCGCGCCGCCTGCCTTCGCCTAACTTCGAGGCCCGCCCGCAAGGCGCCGTGCCGACACTCATCGTCGTTCACAACATCAGCTTGCCGCCCAACGTTTTCGGCGGCCCCGAGATCGCCGATCTCTTTCTCAACCGCCTCGACTGCGACGCGCATCCGTACTTCGACGCCAACCTGCGCGGCGTACGCGTCTCGGCGCATTTCGTCATTCATCGCGACGGCGCGCTCGAGCAGTTCGTCTCGTGCGACGAGCGCGCGTGGCACGCGGGCGCGTCGAGCTTCTTCGGGCGCGAGCGCTGCAACGATTTCGCCATCGGCATCGAGCTGGAAGGCAGCGACACGACGGCCTTCGAGGCGCCGCAATACGCCACGCTCGCCGCGCTCGTGAAGGCGCTCGTCGCGCACTATCCGATCGAGGCGCTGGCAGGCCATTCGGACATCGCGCCTGGCCGCAAGACCGACCCCGGCCCGCACTTCGACTGGGCGCGCCTCAAACACGATACGCAGCTCGCCGATGCCAGCTTCCCCTATATCCAGGGGCGCGGCGCGCAAAACGCGGCGACGTGACACGCTCGAACGCCTGCACAAACCCGCTCCGGCTGCACAAGAAATAAGCACCTCTTGCGCGCAAACGCAGGGTCTTCGCGCGCGCCTCGCAGACCACTCGATGGGGCATTCGCCGCCAGGCCCCGCGTGGCTTGCCTTGTGGCCTTGTCAAGATAGGACCAGCAAAAAAAGCCGTTTGATCGTACTGTTTCTTCCACTATACTTGGTACCCGAAACAAGGCTTCACACCATATGTTGTGTTGTACTGCGGCGCCCCGCTTCACGAGCACGGCGCCGCGCGCGTTACCGGCATAGAAAAAACAGAAACTTTGTACGGTGCCGTCGGCCGAGAGAACCGGCGCACCGGCTGTAATCGAGAGAGAAGGTACAGCCAATGATCGCGACATCCACGATGAAGACCGAAGCTGTCCGTATTTCATCTGCCTTGTCGCATCCGGCAGCCTCGCCAGGCTGGACTTTTTTCTCTGCCCGATCGATCGCGCACTCGGGGGCGCGGCGTCGGCGTCCGTACTAATCCGCGAACTCTCTTCGCACCTTTCCAGGACCCAGGAGCTTTGCACATGCAAACGACCGATAACGTCTCGACCCGGTATGAAGGCGCGCCTGCCGCGCACACGCTGGGTGGCCAACCGCAGGACGGCCAGACGAGCGCGCAGCAGTTCGCCGACCACAAGGTGATTCGCCGCAACGGTAGCGTGGTGTCGTTCGAGCCTTCGAAAGTCGCGATCGCGATGACGAAGGCCTTCCTCGCCGTGAACGGCGGCCAGGGCGCGGCTTCGGCGCGCATTCGCGAACTCGTCGAGCAGCTCACGCAGAACGTCGTGCGCGCACTCGTGCGCAGCCGTCCGAACGGCGGCACGTTCCATATCGAAGACATCCAGGATCAGGTCGAACTCGCGCTGATGCGCGGCGGCGAGCACAACGTCGCGCGCGCCTACGTGCTGTATCGCGAGAAGCGCAACCAGGAGCGCGCGCACGCGGTGGAGACGGCAGCGCCCGCAGCGCCCGGCATCAACGTCACGGACAACGGCGTGACGCGCCCGCTCGACATGCGTGCGCTGCGCGCGCTGATCGACTCGTCGTGCGACGGTCTCGGCGACGCGGTCAACGCTGAGCCGATCGTCGCGGAGACGGTGAAGAATCTGTACGACGGCGTGCCGATGAGCCAGGTCTACGACTCGGCCATCCTCGCTGCGCGCACGATGATCGAAAAGGACCCGGCGTATAGCCAGGTGACCTCGCGCATCCTGCTGCACACGATCCGTCGCGAAATTCTCGAAGAGGAAGTGACGCAAGCCGAAATGGCCGTGCGCTACGCCGACTACTTCCCGCAGTTCATCAAGCGCGGCGTGGAAGCGGGCCTGCTCGACGACAAGCTCCAGCAGTTCGACCTCAAGCGTCTCGGCAACGCGCTCGACGCGAGCCGCGACCTGCAGTTCGGCTACCTCGGCCTGCAAACGCTCTACGACCGCTACTTCCTGCACGTCGGCGGCACGCGCATCGAAATGCCCCAGGCATTCTTCATGCGCGTCGCGATGGGCCTCTCGCTCAACGAGATCGACCGCGAAGCGCGCGCGATCGAGTTCTACAACGTGCTCTCGTCGTTCGACTTCATGTCGTCCACGCCCACGCTGTTCAATTCGGGCACGCACCGCTCGCAGCTCTCGTCGTGCTACCTCACGACGGTTGCCGACGACCTCGACGGCATCTACGAAGCGCTCAAGGACAACGCGCTGCTCTCGAAGTTCGCCGGCGGTCTGGGCAACGACTGGACGCGCGTGCGTGCGCTCGGTTCGCACATCAAGGGCACCAACGGCAAGTCGCAAGGCGTGGTTCCCTTCCTGAAGGTCGTGAACGACACGGCTGTCGCCGTGAACCAGGGTGGCAAGCGCAAGGGCGCGGTGTGCGCCTACCTGGAATCGTGGCACCTCGACATCGAGGAATTCCTCGAGCTGCGCAAGAACACGGGCGACGACCGCCGCCGCACCCACGACATGAACACGGCGAACTGGATTCCCGACCTGTTCATGAAGCGCGTGATGGAAGGCGGCGACTGGACGCTCTTCTCGCCCTCGACCTGCCCCGATCTGCACGACAAGTTCGGCGCCGAGTTCGAGCAGGCTTACACGGCTTACGAAGAGAAGGTCGCGCGCGGCGAGATCAAGCTGTTCAAGAAGCTGCCGGCCGCGCAACTGTGGCGCAAGATGCTCGGCATGCTGTTCGAAACGGGTCACCCGTGGATCACGTTCAAGGATCCGTGCAACATCCGCTCGCCGCAGCAGCACGTAGGCGTCGTCCACTCGTCGAACCTGTGCACGGAAATCACGCTGAACACCAGCGACAGCGAAATCGCCGTGTGTAACCTGGGCTCGGTGAACCTCGTCGCGCACATGGTGGAGCAGGCCGACGGCACGTACGCGCTCGACCACGACAAGCTCAAGCGCACCATCAGCGTGGCGATGCGCATGCTCGACAACGTCATCGACATCAACTACTACGCGGTGTCGAAGGCGCGCAACTCGAACCTGAAGCACCGTCCGGTGGGCATGGGCATCATGGGCTTCCAGGACTGCCTGCACGTTCTGCGCACGCCGTTTGCTTCGCAGGAAGCCGTGGAGTTCGCCGACCGCTCGATGGAAGCCGTCTGCTACTACGCGTACTGGGCGTCGACGGAGCTGGCAGCCGAGCGCGGCCGCTACTCGACCTACCGCGGCTCGCTGTGGGATCGCGGCATCCTCCCGCAGGACACGCTCAAGCTGCTCGCCGAAGCGCGCGGCGGCTACGTCGAAGTCGACTCGAGCGAGTCGATGGACTGGACGGCGCTGCGCGAGCGCATCGCGACGCACGGCATGCGCAATTCGAACTGCATCGCGATCGCGCCGACCGCGACCATCTCGAACATCATCGGCGTGTCGCCTTGCATCGAGCCGACGTTCCAGAACCTCTACGTGAAGTCGAACCTCTCGGGCGAATTCACGGTGGTCAACGACTACCTGGTGCGCGACTTGAAGGCGCGCGGCCTGTGGGACGAAGTCATGGTCGCCGACCTGAAGTACTTCGACGGCATGCTCTCGCGCATCGATCGCGTGCCGGCCGATCTACGCGCTGTGTATGCAACGGCGTTCGAAGTCGACCCGACGTGGCTCGTCGAAGCCGCATCGCGTCGTCAGAAGTGGATCGACCAGGCGCAGTCGCTGAACATCTTCATGGCGGGCGCGTCGGGCAAGAAGCTCGACGAAATCTACAAGCTCGCATGGGTGCGCGGCCTGAAGACCACGTACTACCTGCGCACGATGGCGGCGACGCACGTCGAGAAGTCGACGGTTGCGCATGGCGCGCTCAACGCCGTGCCGACGGGCGGCGAAGGTGGCGGCAATGCAGGCGGCGCATTCGGCGGCGCAACGGGCGGCGCGTTCGGCGGTGCAGCAGGGGCGACCAAGATGCAGGCCGCCCCGCAAGCCGCGGTTGAAGCGGCGCCGCAAGCAGAGGGTCCGGTGTGCATGATGCGTCCGGGCGACCCCGGCTTCGAAGAGTGCGAGGCTTGCCAGTAAAGCCGGCTGCGCATGATGCGTGCGGTGCAACGCCGCTCGCATCATGCGAGGACCGAAGCATCAGTAGTAAACAGTAGTCGAAGCGGTCGTAGCGAGATGTAACAACGAAAGAGGCGCGCGCAATGCGCGCCGACTCCCCCGGCAACTCGCGCCACGCGCGTTGCAGTACGCGAAAGAGGCAACAGGAAGGAATCCCTGGAGTTTCTCGCAGGGACAAGACTCAAGGCCGCGCGAGCCTCCAGCGCCGCGCGCGGCAAGCAGTGAGCGGCGCGTGAAAACGCACTCGCAGCGCAAGCGAAAAGCGCGCGGCGAACACCGTCTTTCACACACGCTCTCGATGTCGCGAAGACCTTCGAAGCACATCGCACATGCGAAGTGAGCACGACGAATCAGTGCTCTCTACACAGTGCTCACGCGATGCAATCGACACAGAGCGACAACAAAGTGTTGTATCGAGGTCGCAACGCGAATCGAAAACAGGATTTTTCGTGTGCGAACCCTTTTATCGCTCACGAAAAGATGGTACAAACCGATCTAAATTGATGGTGACATTTATGCTCAACTGGGATGACGAGATCACGGCCGTAACTCCGTCGAGCGGTGCGCAGCAAAACGCAATGCGCAACCCCGCGGGTCAGGCTGTCCAGGCTGCCGAGGTGCAGTTTGGTCTGCGTTCCGCTCCTCAGGCTTCCACGGCGACCAACATCTTCGCCAGCGACTTCGCCGTCGCCCCGCCGCCGCAAGCGCCGGTCTCGACCGAAGCGCGCGTGAATGTCGCCGACAAGCGCATCATCAACGGCCAGACCGACGTGAATCAGTTGGTCCCGTTCAAGTACAAGTGGGCTTGGGAAAAATACCTGGCGGGCTGTGCGAACCACTGGATGCCGCAGGAAATCAACATGTCCCGCGACATCGCCCTGTGGAAGGACCCGAACGGTCTGACCGAGGACGAGCGCCGCATCGTCAAGCGCAACCTCGGCTTCTTCGTGACCGCCGACTCGCTCGCCGCGAACAACATCGTGCTCGGCACCTACCGGCACATCACGGCGCCCGAATGCCGCCAGTTCCTGCTGCGCCAGGCGTTCGAAGAGGCGATCCACACGCACGCCTACCAGTACATCGTCGAGTCGCTGGGTCTGGACGAAGGCGAGATCTTCAACGCGTACCACGAGGTCAAGTCGATCCGCGACAAGGACGAGTTCCTGATCCCGTTCATCCATACGCTGACCGATCCGTCGTTCAAGACCGGCACGCTCGAAGCCGACCAGAGCCTGCTCAAGTCGCTCATTGTGTTCGCCTGCATCATGGAAGGCCTGTTCTTCTATGTCGGCTTCACGCAGATTCTCGCGCTCGGCCGCCAGAACAAGATGACCGGCGCAGCGGAGCAATACCAGTACATCCTGCGTGACGAGTCGATGCACTGCAACTTCGGCATCGACCTCATCAACCAGATCAAGCTTGAAAACCCGCACCTGTGGACCCCTGCGTTCCGTGCGGAGATCACCGAACTGTTCAGGCATGCGGTCGACCTCGAGTACCGCTACGCCGAGGACACCATGCCTCGCGGCGTGCTCGGTCTGAACGCATCGATGTTCAAGAGCTATCTGCGCTTCATCTGCAACCGCCGTTGCCAGCAGATCGGTCTCGATCAGCTGTTCCCGAACGAAGAGAATCCGTTCCCGTGGATGAGCGAGATGATCGACTTGAAGAAGGAACGCAACTTCTTCGAGACGCGCGTGATCGAATATCAGACGGGCGGTGCGCTGTCCTGGGAGTGACCTGGGCGCACTGCGGTGCAAGTCTTTTGGGGTTGCCGCGAGGCGCCGTGCAGGCGCTTCGACCGGCATGATGATTAGGAGCAGGAACGCCTGATGCAAAGCATGCCCGGAGCCAGGTTGGCTCACCGACGTGACAGGCACTTTGCAAACCCTTCAGAGGGATGGGCAAACTTCCCCCCGGAAAAGCGCGCAGGCTTCGCGTGTCGTGAGGCCGCCGCTTTCAACGAACGTTGCCCGGTGTCGGTAGCCGACGCCGGAATGACCTGGCGCGCTGTGCCTCGTGGCACGGCGCGCCTTACCGCATTCATTAGCGTAAGCGCGCGGGATCAGCGTACGCCGATGAATAGCCCGCTTCGCAGCGTGCGCCGTGAGAAGCGTTCGCGGGAAGCGGGTTTTGACGAAGGGTGTAGTTTGAACTGACTCTCATCTGAACCTGAAGGAGAAAAAAATGGCTACTGCCAAGAAGAAACCGGCGGCGAAGAAGGCCGCAGTGAAGAAGGTTGCAGCGAAGAAGGCCGCTCCGGCGAAGAAGGCCGCTGCGAAGAAGGTCGCGGTC
>NZ_BBJH01000043.1 GCF_000739775.1 Paraburkholderia heleia NBRC 101817
ATCCGCGAGATCGGGCGTCACGTTGCGCAACGTGCCCGCGGCGTCCCATTCGAGCAGCACGTTGCGGCGCCAGCCGTCGGGCAGGTAAGCATGGTCCGCGAAGAGCGCATTCGTCATGGAAAGCGGGGGAATCAGCGCGCCCCTCGAATCAGGCCCGCGCGATATCGATTGTGACGGTACGGACGAGCGGTTCATGCGCGCGACAACACCGCTTGCAGGAAACTGCGCGTGCGCGGTTGTGCCGGCGCGGTGAAGATCGTCGAAGGCGGTCCCGCCTCGACGATCTCGCCGCCATCCATCACGACCACGACATCGGCCACTTCCTTTGCGAAGCCCATCTCGTGCGTGACGACCACCATGGTCATGCCCTCGGAAGCCAGCAGCTTCATGACCTGCAAGACCTCGCCGACCAGTTCCGGGTCGAGCGCCGAAGTCGGCTCGTCGAACAGCATCACGCGCGGCTGCATGGCAAGCGCGCGCGCAATGGCTACACGCTGCTTCTGCCCGCCCGAAAGGCTCGCCGGCATCCCATGCGCCTTGTGCGCGAGCCCGACTTTTTCGAGCAGCGCAAGCGCGGCGGACTCGGCTTGCGCCTTCGATGCCCCGCGCAGCATGCGCGGCCCAACCGTGATGTTGTGCAGCACCGAGAGGTGCGGAAACAGGTTGAACGACTGGAACACCATGCCGACTTCGGTACGCAGCGCATTGAGCGCGCGGTCCTTGAGCATCGCGCCGTTTTCGACGAGGCGATGACCGCAGATATCGATGGTGCCGCCCTCGGGCTGCTCGAGCCCGTTGCAGCAGCGCAGGAACGTGCTCTTGCCCGATCCGCTCGGGCCGATCACCACGACCACCTGTTGCGGCTGAATGTCGAAGTCGATGCCGTTGAGCACGAGGTGCGAGCCAAACGACTTCTTGAGCCCGCGAATGCTGACGATCGGATCCTGTTTCGCGCTCATTGCACCATCCCTCCCGCGCGCAAGCGGCGCTCGACGCGATGCAGCGCATAATTTGTCGTCTGCGTGAGCACGAGATAGACGAGCGCAATCACGAGGTACACCTCCAGCGAGCGATACGAAACACTGATGATCTTCTGGCCTTCATGCATCAGGTCGTCGATCGTCAGCAGCGAGACCAGCGCGGAATTCTTGATGAGCGCGATGAATTCGTTGCCGAGCGGCGGAATCATGCGAACCACGGCCTGCGGCAGGATGATCGCGCGCATGGCCTGCGCCGCCGACATGCCGATCGAACGCGCGGCTTCCATCTGCCCGCGATCGACGGACTGGATCGCGCCGCGCACGATCTCCGAGACATAGGCCGCCGAATAGAGCCCCAGCCCCAGCATGCCGCAGACGAACGCCGGCAGCAGGATGTTGAACTGCGGCAGTCCGAAGAACAGCAGGAACAGCTGCACGAGCAGCGGCGTGCCGCGAAAGAACACGAGGTAGCCCGTGCAGAAGCCGTAAATGAGCCGCCGTTGCGGCGCGAGCCGGCCGATGCCGATCAGGAGCCCGAGCATGCAGCTGAGCACGAGCGCGGCAGCGGTCACTTCCACCGTCACCAGCGCGCCGTGTGCGATGTCGGCCCAGCCGGCGATAGCCGGAGAGAAGTCGAGTTGCATCGATCAGATCCGCCGGGTCACTTCGAACTCGTGCCGAACCACTTGTTCACGATCTGGGCGTAGGTGCCGTCCGCCTTGATCTTCGCAAGCGCGGCATTCAGCGCATCGCGCAGTTGCGGTTCGTCCTTGCGCACGGCAATGCCATAGGCCTCCTTCGTCAGTTCCGTGTCGAGCACGCGAAATCCCGCGCGCGTGCGGGCAAACTGGTACGCGGCGGGCTTGCCGGTCACGGCGGCGTCGGCGCGGCCAATGCCGACGAGGTCGAACATTTCCTGGTTCTTCTCGACCTCGACGCGCGTCACCTTCGGGTAGTTGTCGCGCAGGAAGTTCACCGACTTCGTGCCGACCTGCACCGAGACCTTCTTGCCGTCGAGATCGGCGAGCGTCTTGATGGGCGAATCGGCCTTCACGAGCGCAACGAGGCCGCCCGCGAAATACGGCTGCGTGAAGTCCACCACCTGGCTGCGTTCAGGCGTGATGTAGATGCCGGAGATCGCAGCGTCGAAGCGATGCGCGATGAGACCCGGAATCAGCCCCTTGAAGTCGATGTCGGTCCACTGGATCTGCTTGCCCATTGCCTTGGCGAGCGCGTTCATCAGGTCGACGTCGAACCCGGTGCGCTGACCGTTTTCCGTGAACTCCATCGGCGGGAACGTCGCATCAGTCGCGACCTGGAGGACGTTCTGCGCCTGCGCGCTCGCGGTGCCGGGTGCGGCGGCGGCGAACATCGCGAGGGCGACGCACGTGGCGGACAGCAGGTTGTGCAGTTTCATGTTGGACTCCTGTGTGGTTTGTCGGGACGCTGCGGTTTTGGGCTTCGTTCTTTGTCGTCGTGCGTTGCGGTCAATCGGTCTGCAGGCGGGCGGAGATGGCGTGCGCGGTGCGCAAGGTCCAGTCGGCGAGCTGCCGCTCGCGGCCCGCCACGCGCGAGGACGGCGCCATCAAGGTAATCGATGCGTTGGCGAGCACGCCGCGCGCAACGCGCCGGAACACAGGCGCACTCACGCCCCATACGCCGGGGTCGACTTCGCTTTCGCTCACCGCGTAGCCGCGCGCGCGAATCTGCTCCAGTTCCGTTTCCATGGCGGCGCGGCCCCGAGAGTCGCCGGCGAAGATGCGCTCGAGCGTCTCGCCGCGCGCCTTGTCATGCATGAACGCGAGCAACGACCTGGCCGACGCCCCGGCCTTGAGCGGCACCGCGCGCCCCTTCTCGAACGAACAGCGCAGCGAATGCGTGCTTTCGACCATTTCGAGGCAGACCACCTGGTCGTTCACGGCGACGACGAGCCCAACGCTCTCCTGCGAGGTCTGCGCGAGTTGCAGCATGCCTTCGCGGCTCGATTCGACGAGCAGCGAATTGACGTCGAAGCCGAGCGCGAGCTGCAGACTGATGGGGCCCGGCGCGTAGTAGCCGGCATCTTCGGTCACGAAGCCCCAGCGCTTGAGCACCGCGACCTGGCGATAAAGCGTGCTTTGCGCGAGCCCCGTAGCCGCGAGCATGTCCTTCGCGGACATTGCCTTGCCGCGGCTCGCGAGTGCCGAAAGCACGAGTAGCAGGCGCTCTGCGCCGGTAACGCCGGGGTCCTGTTTCACCTGGAAGACGAAAGCTGAATTGATGCGCTCAGCATGCCACGTCACTCCCGGAAATCAAAAATACGATTCCCAACGAATGGGAATGAGACGAGAGGGTTTTCCCTGGGGATGTCCGATGTCCCGCGTGGGTCCGCGCGATGTCTTTTGCCCGCTTCTGGTAATGTCACGCACATGCAAACGATCCTCTCTGTCGAGAATCTCTCGAAAGTCTATGCGTCGGGACTCCGGGCGCTCACGAACGTCAATCTGGACATCGCGCGGGGCGAGATCTTCGCGCTGCTGGGGCCGAACGGCGCGGGCAAGACGACGCTGATCAGCATCGTCTGCGGCATCGTCAATGCGAGCGAAGGCAGTGTGCGCGTGGCCGGTCACGATATCGTCGCCGACTACCGCGCCGCGCGCTCGCTGATCGGCCTCGTGCCTCAGGAACTGACGACCGACGCGTTCGAAACGGTCTGGGCCACCGTATCGTTTAGCCGCGGCCTGTTCGGCAAGCCGTCCAACCCCGCGTATGTCGAGCGCGTGCTGCGCGACCTCTCGCTGTGGGAGAAGCGCAACAACAAGATCATGACGCTCTCGGGCGGCATGAAACGCCGCGTGCTGATCGCGAAGGCGCTCGCGCACGAGCCGCAGGTCCTGTTTCTGGACGAACCGACGGCGGGGGTGGACGTCGAGCTGCGCCGCGACATGTGGGAACTCGTGCGCGGGCTCAAGGCGAATGGCGTGACGATCATCCTGACGACGCACTACATCGACGAGGCGGAGGAAATGGCCGACCGCATCGGCGTCATCGACGCGGGCAAGATCATGCTCGTCGAGCACAAGGACGTGCTCATGCGCAAGCTCGGCCGCAAACAGCTGACGTTGCAGCTCGACGCTCCGCTGAGCGCCATTCCGGACGGCCTCGCCGCCTGGGGGCTGGAGCTGGCCGGCAGCGGCGCCGAACTCGTCTATACCTACGACAGCGAGAACGAACGCAACGACATCATCACGCTGCTGAAGAACCTGAACGAAGCCGGCATCGGCTTCACGGACCTGAAAACGAGCCAGAGTTCGCTGGAGGACATCTTCGTGAGTCTCGTCCACAAAGATCCGGCGGCCCCCTCGCGGCCCGCCCCAGCTTCAGTCGCGGAAGACGGCAAAAGACAGGTAACCTCCCGATGAACCACTACGCAATTCGCGCCATCTACCGCTTCGAAATGGCGCGCACGCGGCGCACGCTGATGCAGAGCATTGTTGCGCCGGTCATTTCGACCTCGCTCTACTTCATCGTATTCGGCTCCGCTATCGGCTCGCGCATCAAGGAAGTGAACGGCGTCAGCTACGGCGCGTTCATCGTGCCGGGCCTGATCATGTTGTCGCTGCTCTCGCAGAGCATCTCGAACGCGTCGTTCGGCATCTACTTCCCGCGCTTCACGGGCACGATCTACGAACTGCTCTCGGCGCCCGTGTCGTACCTCGAAATCGTGGTCAGCTATGTCGGCGCGGCGGCGACCAAGTCGGTCGTGCTCGGGCTCATCATCCTCGCGACCGCGGCGCTCTTCGTGCCGATCCAGATCCAGCATCCCGTGTGGATGGCGCTGTTCCTGCTGCTCACCGCGGTCACGTTCAGCCTGCTCGGTTTCATCATCGGCATCTGGGCGGACAACTTCGAGAAGCTGCAGATCGTGCCGCTCCTCGTCATCACGCCGCTGACCTTCCTCGGCGGCGCCTTCTACTCGGTCGACATGCTGCCGACGGCGTGGAAGGTGATCACACTATTCAATCCGATCGTCTATCTCATCAGCGGTTTTCGCTGGAGCTTTTACGGGCTCGCGGATGTCGACGTCGGCGTGAGTCTCGGCATGACAGCCGCCTTTCTCGCCTTGTTCCTCGCCATCACCGCGTGGATCTTCAAGACGGGCTACCGGCTGAAAACCTGACGCCAGGGCCTGCTCAGATTCGTAACGGGCGCCTCGAACTTCAGGCTGGCAGCTGTCCCGGCGCGCCGTCGAGCGGCCGGTCCTGCGGGCCGTTCAGGGGAGCGTCGAACGAGCCGTCCAGAATGCGCAGCTTGTCGGTCATATCGGGGAAGTTGTGACCCGCCGCGCGCAGCTCGTTCACGAGCCGATGCGCAACGGCCCGGCAGTGAGCGAGCGTTTCGTGCAGGCGCGGCTCCGACTGCAGACCGGTCACGGCCCGCTCCAGGTCCGGTGGCGATTCGCTCAGCAAAGCGGGAACGACTTCGTCCGGCGGGATCAGCGAGCCGTGACTCAGCAGTTGCGCGGTCCAGTCGCAGCCGTACAGCAGTGCGCGCCGCTCGGCCCTGCGCGCCTCGTCCTGTTCGAGCGTGGCGAGGCTGTGGCGATTCTTCTGAATCTCGGCGCGCCACGGCGCCAGAATGTCGGCACGCAGCGCCGCTATCGCATCGCCGAGCGCAGCGTTCTGCCCGCCCGCAACGAGCCGGCGTTCATCCAGCCTGTCCACCTCGTCCCGGTAGCCCTCGAGGTACGCCAGCCAGTTCAACGGCAACTCCGGCTTTTCGAAGAAAGCGCGCCTCACTTCATTGAGTTCGTTGCGAATATCCTGCAGCGCCTGGTTGTCGGCAAGACGCGCCTCATGCACGTCGTGCGCCGTCACCATCTGCCGGTGCAGCGGAAAGAGCGGATTGCCGTAGCGCCGCTGCAGATGCCGCTCCGCCGCACCCGGACGGGCGCTCCATTTCCAGTTGGGCAACGATTTCGCGTCGAACCCGACCGCCTGGATCATCGGCCGGAAAACGGCCAGCGCTTCGTCAGTCGCATGGCGAAAGCAGTCCGCCAGCTTGTAGTCGTTGCCTTGCAGGGAGGCGGCCGCATCCCCCGCATAAGGCGAATCGGGCCTGAGCCTGAGCGTGCCGGTGGCCAGAAAGAATTCCATCGGCAGCTCGATGCTCAGGCCTTCCAGGCTGAACGCCCGCTGCCCGGCGGAAATCGTCTCGACAGCGTGCGCGAGACGGTTTTCCTGATCGAGGAGCGCATCGATCGCGTCCCCCGACGCCGGCTGCGCCGCATCGGCTAGCAGGCAGAACGTTTCGCGGACCATTCTCGCCGCGATGGTGCCGTGCTTTTCAGCAAAGAGCCAGAACCAGAGGGCGAGCTGATAGCCCTTGACCCCATTTTGGGCGATCGATTCGACTTCGGGCGTGAATGCGATGCCGGGCGCGGCCCAGTTCGTGAACGGCGGCGCGCCGGCGCCCTGGTACATGCTCAGGAGTTGACGTATCGATTCATGCGTATCGCCGGGCCAGTTGCGCGCCGCTTCCTGGCGCTTCTCTATCTTCCAGAACCTCCAGTCCATTCTGAACCTCGCAAGAGAGCAAGAGTCTCGGTGCGACTCGCTGCGAGGGATACTTGCACACTCCGCCGGGGGCGTAAACCGGTGATGTCCGCGCTTGCCCTTTACGCCCCGCTCAATTCCCGATGGAGCGCGACGAATTCGCGTGTGAGCTTGTGCGCCGGATCGAGGTGAACGACGGGCCTCGCCTGCTGATGCGATTCGCGAATCTTCACTGACGAAGACAGCCGCGACGACAACACCGGCAGCCCTTCATCGACAAGTTCGTCGACGAGTTTCTGCGGCAGGCTCGCGCGCGGCTGGAACTGGTTGATGACGATGCCTTCGACGGTGAGCCCGGCATTGTGATCCTGCTGAATTTCCTTCACGTTCTCGAGCAGCGTATAGAGTGCGCGGCGCGAGAAGTCGTCGCAGTCGAATGGGATGAGACAGCGCTCGACCGCGATCAGCGCCGAGCGCGTGTAGAAGTTCAGCGCGGGCGGCGTGTCGATGTAAATCGCATCGTACATGTCGAGTTCCTTGAGCGCATCACGCAGCTTGTAGATCTTGTAGCGCGACTCGAGCTTTCCGTGCAGCGTGTCGAGATCGGGATGCGCGGGCATCACGTCGAGATTCTCGAAGGGCGTCGAATGAATGAACGACGTGACCTCGACCGGGCGGAAGCTGAACGTCAGCGCGGTTTCGAAGAAGTCGGCGACGTTGGGCTTCGCGTCGGTGGAAGCCGCGCCGAGCAGGTACTGGCTCGAATTTGCCTGCGCGTCGAGGTCGATGACGAGCGTACGCCGCCCCTCATTCGCGCTGATTGCAGCGAGATTGCAAACGATCGTTGACTTGCCTACGCCGCCCTTCTGATTGAACACCACACGCCGCATGTCTTCGCTCCCCTGTTTCTCTCATTCGATGAGATGGATGGGGATGAGCATACCCGATGCGGCGGTGCAAAAAGATTCCGGGTGGCGGTTTTCCTGTTTTCCCGGTAAGCGGCTAGTTATCTCACCGCTTCATTTTCCCGCGCCGCCTGACTGGTTATAACCCGTGCCGTCGCATGCGTAACTCGCGGTTGCTGGCAGCGCCAGGACAAACGATACAGCCAACAGGGCTGCAAAGATGCGCCGAGCTTTCATTTGCTTTTCTCCTGTTCAAATGTACGCCGGTGCATCAAGCATAGGTCAGGTGACTGACAGAGCAAGTTCGCGCGATTACGACATGAAGTCACGGCTCACGCGTGTCCCCAGAATGCGCGCTGCACCTGCATCACTTCCTCCTCGACCTCGGCTACGGGCCCGATCAGGTCGACGCGCTTCTGGCAATGATCGAAAACATAACGCGACGACACACTCATCGTCGGGTTCTCCGCGTGATTGCCCGTAGCCTGCAGCAGCCGCTCTTCGGTCATGCCGAACACCACGCGCCCGATGTTCGCCCAATAGGCCGTGCCCGCGCACATGCAGCACGGCTCGACCGTCGTATAGAGCGTGCAGGTCCACAAGTATTGCGGCGTGAAGTTGAGCGCGGCGATGCGCGCGAGCACGGCTTCCGCATGATTAACGGTATCGACATTGCCCTGTTCGATGAGAACCGATTCCTGATCGGGCCCGACGAGAATGGCGCCAAACGGGTGATGGCCCAACTGCGTCGCGCGTTGCGCGACCACGCTCGCGCGCCGCAAATGGCGGACGATCTGCTCGCGCGTCGGCGCGAGCCCTTGCTCAGGGAATGCCGATGCGTTCTGTTGCGGGGAAAGGGTCAGGCTCAAAACGCGTCTCCTCCTTGCTGGCGGGGTTATTTCGGCAACGCGCCGTCCACGCCCTGCACGAACCAGTTCAGCCGCAGCAACTCGGCGTCGGGCAGCGACGTGCCCGCTGCCACCTTGATCGCGCCGCTCTGATCCTTGATCGGTCCCGCGAACGGATCGAATTTGCCGGCGATGATGTCGTCGCGCTTTTGCGCGAGCGCCTTCTGCGCGGCAGGCGATACGGCTGCGGTATTGATGTCGGCGAGGTCGATGGCTTTTTCCTTGAGGCCCCACCACGTCGGCGCGTTGGTCCACGTCCCCGCTTGCACCTGTTCGATCAGGTGAGAGTAATAGACGCCCCAGTAACTCACGCAAGCACCCAGCTGGGCGTTCGGGCCGAACTTCTTCATGTCGGAGTCCCAACCGAACGCATGCACTTTCTTCTGCTCGGCCGTCTGCATCGTCGCCGTCGAGTCGGTGTTCTGGATCAGCACGTCCGCGCCCTGGCCGATCAGCGTTTCGGCCGCCTGTTTCTCCTTGCCCGGATCGAACCAGCTATTGATCCAGATGACCTTGACCTTCGCATTCGGATTGACCGAACGCGCGCCCATGGTGAAGGCGTCGATGTTGCGCACCACTTCGGGCACCGGCACCGAGGCGACAAAGCCGAGCGTGTTCGTCTTCGTCGTATAGCCGCCGACGAGACCGGCCAGATACGCGCTCTGGTACGTGCGCACGTCATAGGTCGCAAAGTTCGCGGCCTTCTTGTATCCCGTCGCATGCTCGAAGACGACGTCGGGATAATCCTTTGCCGTCTTCAGTTCGAAGTCCTGAAAGCCGAAGCTGGAGCCCACGATAATCTTGTTGCCCTTGCTCGCCAGGTCGCGAAACACGCGCTCCGAGTCGGCGGATTCGGGCACGTTCTCGACGCGCGTGACCTTGATCTTGTCGCCGAACTTCGCTTCGATCGCCTTGACGCCCTGTTCGTGCGCGTAGGTCCAGCCTGCGTCACCGGGGTTGCCGAGGTAGACGAACGCAACGCCCATCGGGGCCGCAACGGCGGCAGTGGGGCTCAACGCGGCCCAGGCGCCGAGCGTGGCGAAAAGCGCAGCCATGAGGCGTAGTGAGCGCGCCGCCGCGCCAGCGAATCTTGTTGCCATGAGGTCTCCGAAACAGGAATGGGAAGGTCGAATAGTGGTCAGTCAAAATTGAGGCCGAAATCTGGATTTATTATGTGACGAATAACGGAATCGATATAACGCTCAATGCGTGGTTGCAGCACGCAAACGTCCACCGCCTCGCGCTGGAACGCCTCGTGCTTGCCAAACCCGTTGCCCCTTCAACCTTTGCGCTCGGGAGACCTGCCATGCAAACCGCATTCGCCACGGATTTTTCGCACGTCAAGCCGCAGGACACGTCATACACGGGCGGCGGGCTGCGCGACTTCTTTGTCTATCGTGACCTGGGCATCGCTGAAGCCACGCATGGCAAGGTGGTCGCGCAACTCGTCAGGGCAAATCTTGCGCCGGAACTGGGCACGGGCTGGCACCGGCATGAGGCAGACTTTCATATCGTCATCATGCTCAAGGGCTGGGCGCGCTTCATGTACGGCGACAAGGAAACGCTCGTCGAAGCGGGCGACTGCGTGCATCAGGCGCCGGGCATCGCCCATTACCTCTTCGATTACTCGCCCGACATGGAGTACCTCGAAATCGTGAGCCCCGCCGACTTCAAGTCGATCGATGTGCAAGCGCCCTGCGCCGTGCCCGCGCCGACGCCCTGGCAAGCCGGCCCTGCAATCTAGAAGCCCTATTTGGGCTGCGTTTCGGCAGCGCGGCTGATTGCCATGGCCGCATGCGCATCGGCATCGAGCAGCGCGCGCAGGGTCACCCGATCGTCGCCCATCGCCTCCGGCGCCGCGATGCGCCGTGCGCGCGGTTCGTGGTCGTGAATGGTCGAGCGCACGAGCGGGTAAATCTGCGTGTCCCAGCGGCGGCCATTGAATACGCCGTAGTGGCCCACGCCCGTCTGCACATGATGCGTCTTCATATAAGGGCGCAGCCCCCGGCACAGGTCATGGGCGGCAACGGTCTGGCCGACTGCGCAGATATCGTCCTTCTCGCCTTCGATCGTGAGCAGCGCGGTGCGGCGGATCGCGTGCGGTTCCACGAGGCGCTCGCCCACCTTGAGCTTGCCTAACGGCAGGGCGTATTCCTGAAACACCGAGCTGACGGTTTCCAGGTAGAACTCCGCGGTGAGATCGGACGTGGCGAAGTACTCACGGTAGAACACGTTGAGCGCATCCGCCCTCGCGGGGTCGCCCTTCGCCCGCTCGTGGCGCATCTCCTCGAACGAAGCGAGATGACGCTCCAGGTTCATCGACATGAACGCACTGAGCTGCACGAAGCCCGGATACACGCGACGTTGCGCGCCTGGAAAACCGCCTGGCACCACGCTGATCAGATTGCGCTCGAACCACGTGATCGGCTTGCTGTTGGCGAGTTCGTTGACCTTGGTGGGATTCACCCGGCAATCGATCGGTCCCGCCATCAGCGTCATGCTCGCAGGCTGCGCGGGATCGTTGTCGGCGGCCATCAGCGAGACGGCGGCGAGCGCCGCGACCGTTGGCTGGCAGATCGCCACCAGATGCGCATCGGGGCCGATGCGCCGAATGAAGGACATGACGTGCTCGACGTATTCGTCGAAGCCGAAGCGCCCCGCCGACAAAGGCACGTCGCGCGGGTTGTGCCAGTCGGTGATATAGACGTCGTGGTCGGCGAGCATGGTGCGCACGGTGCCGCGCAGCAGCGTCGCGAAGTGTCCCGACATGGGAGCGACGAGCAGCACGCGCGGCTGCGGCGTGGCAACGTCCTTGCGAAAGTGCAGCAGCGAGGCGAACGGCGTGCGCTTGACGACCGCTTCGGTCACCGGCGTGCGCACGCCATCCACCTCCACCCCATCGATTTCGAACGGCGGACGCGTGTGCGAGAGCCCGGCAAGCTCGATCTGCTCGCACCACGCATCGAGATAGCGCGTATCGAAGCCGCAGGCGAGCGCGGGCCACGCCGCGAGCGCCGCGCGGGAGAACGACGCAGTAGTACGCCCGAACCTCGTCAAGTCCGCGAACGTCTGGTAGGCCAGATAGGCGAGCAGGTTCATTGGCAAAGATCCCGATTGTCTTGAACGCGAAGTGAAGCAGGCAATACATATGCCAGAAGCGTGCATTGGCACAGTGCTTGCACCTGCCGGGCAGGGTGCGCGAGCCCTCGTGCCCTGGCCGGCGCGTCACGCCGTGGCGGCACGGCGCGGGCGCTGCGCGGCAAGCGGCGGGATGGTTCCCCTGCATGCCGCAATGTAGTGCGGCCAGTTGGCGTGAGCGGTGCATGCAGCGGCGATGCGCGCATTCGGTGCATGCGGCTTGCCGAGCGTCGCCCTGTTTGCCGTCATGTCCTCACCGTTCAGGAGCTTTCCATGAGTCAGACGAATACGACCCTGACGATCAGCAGCCGGAACTATTCGTCGTGGTCCATGCGCGGCTGGCTGCTTGCCAGACTCGCCGGACTCGAATTCGACACGGTGACGGTGCCGCTCGACGACGCGGCCACGCGCGCCGAACTGCTGCTGCTCTCGCCTTCCATCCTCGTTCCCTGCCTGCGCCACGACGGCATCACGGTCTGGGACACGCTCGCGATCTGCGAATACCTCAACGAGATCCAGCCGCAGGCACAGTTGCTGCCCGCGGACCGCACGGCGCGCGCGCACTGCCGCTCCGTGTGCGGGGAAATGCATTCGGGCTTCGGCGCATTGCGCTCCGCCCTGCCGATGAACCTGCGCGGCCATTTCCCGAATTTTCGCGTCTGGTCGCGCGCGCAGGACGATATCGGGCGCATCGTGACGATCTGGCGCGAATGCCTGCAGAAGTACGGCGGCCCGTGGCTCTTCGGCGAGATCGGCGCGGCGGACGCGATGTATGCGCCCGTCGTCACGCGCCTGCTTACCTATGACGTGCCGATCGACCCCGACATCGGCGACTACTGCATGCGCGTGCTCAAGCAGCCTTATGTTGCGGAATGGATCGCGGCAGCCCAGTCGGAGACCGAGGACATCGACGAACTGGATATGGAATTCTGAGCGTCGCCGCGCACCAGCATCGGGCATGAGGGCTTGCGCTCGCAGGTCCGGCACCGGCATGGAAGTTGCATTGACCCCATGCAGCCCGATCACCGAACAGGATGAAAAAGCGCGGAGCAACACGAACCATCGAGCGCAAAGAACAGCGAACGGAAAAAACGAGCATGACGCAAACAGTCTTCAACGAGATGTTCGAGTACGGGGAGTTCGACGTTCGGGGCCTGGCCGCCGCGGCCTTCGCGCAGGCCGGCGAGCCGCGCGCCCACTATCGCGAATTTTTCGCCTGGATGCGCGGCCAGAGCGAGCAGCAGATGCTCAAGAAGCGCACCGAAGCCGATGCCATCTTCCGGCGCGTGGGCATCACCTTCGCCGTGTATGGCGAAAAGGACGAAACGGGCGCGGGCACCGAGCGCACGATCCCGTTCGACGTGATCCCGCGCATCTTCCAGCGCCAGGAGTGGAACACGCTCGAGCGAGGCCTGCGCCAGCGTGTGAACGCGCTCAACCGCTTCCTCCACGACATCTATCACGAGCAGGAGATCGTGAAGCGCGGCATCGTGCCCGCCGACCAGATCTTCCGCAACGCACAGTACCGCCCCGAGATGCAGGGCGTGAACGTCGCGCACGACATCTATGCGCATATCGCGGGCATCGATATCGTGCGCGCTGGCGAGGGCGAGTTCTACGTACTCGAGGACAACCTGCGCGTGCCCTCCGGCGTCTCGTACATGCTGGAAAACCGCAAGATGATGATGCGGCTCTTTCCCGATCTGTTCGTGCGCAACCGCGTGGCGCCCGTCGCGCATTACCCCGACCTGCTGCTCGACACGCTGCGCGCCGCCGCGCCTTCGGGCTCGGACAATCCCACGGTCGTGCTGCTCACGCCGGGCATGTACAACTCGGCGTACTTCGAGCACGCGTTCCTCGCGCAGCAAATGGGCATCGAACTCGTGGAAGGCCAGGACCTGTTCGTCGAGAACGACCACCTCTATATGCGCACGACGCAGGGCCCGCAGCGCGTGGACGTGATCTACCGGCGCGTGGACGACGACTTTCTCGATCCGCTCGTGTTCCGCTCCGACTCGGCGCTCGGCGCGGCGGGCCTCATGAACGTCTACCGCAAAGGCAACGTGACGCTGTGCAACGCGGTGGGCACGGGCGTGGCCGACGACAAGTCGATCTACCCCTACGTGCCCGACATGGTGCGCTTCTATCTGGGCGAGGAACCGCTGCTCAAGAACGTGCCCACATGGATGTGCCGCAAGGCCGACGACCTGCACTACGTGCTCGACCATCTGCACGAACTGGTCGTGAAGGAAACGCACGGCGCGGGCGGCTACGGCATGCTGATCGGTCCCGCTGCCACGCGCGCCGAGATCGAGGCGTTCCGCGCGGCACTCGTCGCGAACCCGGACAAGTACATCGCGCAGCCCACGCTCTCGCTTTCCACCTGCCCGACGTGGGTCGAGACAGGCGTCGCGCCGCGCCACATCGACCTGCGCCCGTTCGTGCTCTCGGGCAAGGAAGTCCGCATGGTGCCGGGCGGGCTCACGCGCGTCGCGCTGCGCGAGGGCTCGCTCGTGGTCAATTCCTCGCAGGGCGGCGGCACGAAGGACACCTGGGTGCTGGAGCGCTGAGCCGGCGCAGCAACGAACTCGCGCGGCGCGTGGACGTTCACGGCCGCGAAGACGAAGCCGAGATCACGCGATGAACGAAGCGCAACTTGTCGATGACGGGCGTGGCCAGCGCGAACGGATAGCCGTCGGGCATGCCGAGGCTGCGGTTCAGGCTGTTGAGCGCGTAGGTGAGCGCAAACCAGCGCGCCATCAGGCTGTCGAAGCTCGCCTCGTCCACCGGCGTCTGGTCGATGAGCGTGGGCTCGTCGGGGCTGTCGGGCAAGAGCGCGAGGCCGCAGGCCGTGGCCGTGTCGAGCGTATCGACGATATGCAGGTAATGCGCCCACGTCTCGGCCCAGTCCTCCCAGGGATGCACGGACGCATACGCGCTCACGTGGCGCGCGGCCCAGTCGGGCGCGGGGCCGGCGGCGTAATGCGCGGCGAGCGCGGCCGCATAGTCGGCGCGCTCGTCGCCGAAACGGCGGCGAAACGGCTCGAGCCAGCGCCCCGCCGGCTCCTGCGCGATGAGACGGTCGAAATAGTAGTGGCCGACCTCGTGGCGGAAATGCCCCAGCATGGTGCGATACGGCTCGTGCAGCGACACGCGCGTGCGCTCGCGATGCGCGTCGTCGGCCTCGGCGATGTTCATGGTGATGAGGCCGTGATCGTGGCCCGTCATGATCGGCCGGCCATCGCCCGTTGCTTCGAGGAACTCGAATTGCAGGCCCTGTTCCGGGTCTTCGGCGCGCGTGACGAGCGGCAGGCCGAGCGCCCCCAGCGTGTAGAGCAGGCGCCGCTTGGCCGTCTCGAGGCGATACCAGTACAGGCGGTTCTCGGGCCGCGAGAGGTTGGGGATCGTGCGCGTGAACTGGCAGGCGCGGCACAGCGTGTCTTCGGAATCGGCCGGGATCATGCCGTTGCAGACGTTCTCGACCGCGTAGTTGTGGCACTGGCGAAAGAGCGCACCCTGGGCCCGCGCATTCAGGCTGCGCCAGCGGCCCTCGCCCGCATCCTCGAACGCGTGCATCTCGCCTGTCTGCGGCACGTAGCCGAGGCGCGCCTCGCAACGCTCGCAGCGCTCGTTCTCGAAAAACACCAGCTGATTGCAGTGGTCGCAGTGAAAGGTCTTCATGGCCGCATTCCCGGGAAGGCCGCGCGGGCCGCAGCACTTCGCGCAGCACGCGGCGTGCCGCGCACGCGCATGGGCGCGGTTGTCACCCCGGCTGTCACATCCCGCACTTGCGCCATGCGCATCATAGGCGCGCTGCGCCGTGCGCCGCTTGCCCCTTTTCCGCCGTTCCATCCACGTCGATCGAGGAGTCGGGTGTGTCCATCCGTGTCGCGTTAAACCATGTCACGCAGTATCGCTATGACCGGCTCGTGCGCCTCGCGCCTCACGTGGTGCGCCTGCGCCCCGCGCCGCACTGCCGCACGCCCATCCTCTCGTATTCGATGCGCGTGGAGCCCGCCGGTCATTTCGTCAACTGGCAGCAGGACCCGTTCGCCAACTATCAGGCGCGGCTCGCGTTTCCCGAGCCGACGCGCGAATTCCGCGTCACCATCGATCTGGTCGCGGAAATGGCGGTCTACAACCCGTTCGACTTCTTTCTCGAACCGAGCGCCGAGCGCTTTCCGTTCGTGTACGCGCCCGAGCTGGCCGCGGAGCTTGCGCCGTATCTGGCGCACGGCGAGCCGACGCCGCGCTTCGCCGCGTTCGTCGAGACGATCGATCGCACGCCGCGCGTGACCATCGACTTCCTCGTCGATCTGAACCAGCGCCTGCAACGCGAGATCGGCTACCTGATCCGCATGGAGCCCGGCGTGCAGACGCCCGAGGAAACGCTGGAGAAAGGCTCCGGGTCGTGCCGCGACACGGGCTGGCTGCTCGTGCAGACGCTGCGTCAGCTCGGCCTGGCGGCGCGCTTCGTCTCGGGTTATCTGCTGCAGCTCACGCCCGACGTCAAGGCGATCGACGGTCCGCGCGGCGCCGAAGCCGACTTCACCGACCTGCACGCGTGGTGCGAGGTCTACCTGCCGGGCGCGGGCTGGATCGGGCTCGATCCGACCTCGGGCCTGCTCGCGGGCGAAGGCCACATTCCCGTGGCATGCACCCCGGAGCCCGGCAGCGCCGCACCGATCGCGGGCGCGCTCGACGAATGCGAAGTCGAGTTTTCGCACTCGATGTCGATTTCGCGCGTACTCGAAACGCCGCGCGTGACGAAGCCCTACACCGAAGCGCAATGGGCCGACATGCACGCCATGGGTGTCCAGGTGGACGCCGCGCTCGCCGGCCAGGACGTGCGTCTCACGATGGGCGGCGAGCCGACCTTCGTGGCGGCCGGAGACCGCGACGCACCCGAATGGAACACCGACGCGCTCGGCCCGACCAAGCGCCGCTACGCCATCGCGCTGATGGACAAGCTGCGGGCGCACTATGGCGCGCTGGGCTTTCTGCATATCGGCCAGGGCAAGTGGTATCCGGGCGAGCAGTTGCCGCGCTGGGCGCTTTCGCTCTTTTGGCGCGCGGACGGCGAGCCCTGCTGGCGCGATCCCGCGCTCTTCGCCGACGAGCGCTCGCCGGCCCATCACACGGCGGCGGATGCCCAGCGCTTCATCGCACACCTCGCCGCGAAGCTCGCGGTCGATCCCCAGCACGCGCAGGCGGCCTACGAAGACACGTGGTATTACCTGTGGCGCGAGCGCCGCCTGCCCGTGAACGTCGATCCGTTCGACTCGCGTCTCGACGACGAGCTGGAGCGCACGCGGCTGCGCCGCGTGTTCGACGCGGGCCTCGATGCCGTGACGGGCTACGTGCTGCCGCTCGCATGCGAGCGCGCCGGGGCGCCGGCGGGCCAGCCCGGGTTGCGGGGTCCGCGCTGGGTGAGCGGCCCGTGGTTCTTCCGCGACGAGCGCATGTACCTGATTCCCGGCGACTCGCCGATGGGCTATCGCTTGCCGCTCGATTCGCTGCCGTGGGTCGCGGCGGCCGACTACCCGTGGCAGCACGCGCGCGATCCGTTCGCCGCGCCGGCGCCGCTGCGCAGCGCGGCCGAGTTGCGCATGCAGTACGCGGCGGGCTTCGACGAAGCTGCGAAGGCGGCGACTGGGGGCGGCGCGGGCAGCGCCGCCTACGCAGAAGGCGCGGGCAACACCGGCGAACTCAATGCAAACCGCTACCCCGGGCGCGGCGAATCGGCCGCCTGGATCCACCGCACGGCACTGTGCGTCGAAGCACGCGACCCGGCGCGCGCCGCTGGGCCGAAAGCCGAAGCCGCATCGTTCGGCCGCGCGCAGGGCCAGTTGCACGTCTTCATGCCGCCGCTCGCCGAACTCGACGATTACCTCGACCTGCTGGCCGCCGTCGAAGCCACCGCCGCCGACCTCGCGCTGCCCGTCGTCATCGAAGGCTATCCGCCGCCGCGCGATCCGCGTCTGAAAATGCTCCAGGTCACGCCCGACCCCGGCGTGATCGAGGTGAACATTCACCCGTCGTCGAACTGGGACGAACTGGTCGAGCGCACCGAATTCCTCTATCAGGCCGCGCACGAAACCCTGCTCTCCACCGAAAAGTTCATGCTGGACGGCCGCCACACGGGCACAGGCGGCGGCAATCACCTCGTGCTCGGCGGCGCCACGCCCGCCGACAGCCCGTTCCTGCGCCGCCCCGACCTGCTCGCGAGCCTCGTGGCCTACTGGCACAACCATCCGTCGCTGTCCTACCTGTTCTCGGGCCTCTTCATCGGGCCGACGAGCCAGGCACCGCGCGTGGACGAAGCGCGCAACGATCAGGTATACGAACTGGAGGTCGCGTTCGCCGAGATCCAGCGTCAGGTCGATCTGCTGCGCGGCTTCGGAAGCCCCTTCGACGACGGCCCGCGCGTACCGCCCTGGCTCATCGACCGCACGCTGCGCAACATCCTCATCGACGTGACCGGCAACACGCATCGCGCCGAGTTCTGCATCGACAAGCTCTACTCGCCCGACGGCCCGACCGGGCGCCTCGGCCTGCTCGAGCTGCGCGGCTTCGAAATGCCGCCGCACGCGCGCATGAGCCTCGCGCAGCAACTGCTGCTGCGCGCGCTCGTCGCGCGCTTCTGGAAGACGCCGTACACGCAGCGCCTCACGCGCTGGGGCACCGAGCTGCACGACCGCTTCATGCTTTCGACCTTCGTGCAGATGGATTTCGACGACGTGCTCGCCGAAACGTCCGCGGCAGGCTTCGCGCTCGACCCCGCCTGGTTCGCGCCGCACTTCGAATTCCGCTTCCCGCTGGTGGGCGAACTGCAGACGAGCGGCATCGCGCTCTCGGTGCGCCATGCGCTCGAACCGTGGCACGTGATGGGCGAAGAAGGCGGGGCCGGCACCACGGTGCGTTACGTCGATTCGTCGGTCGAGCGGCTCGAAGTGCGCGTGCTCGGCATCAACGAAAGCCGCCACGTCGTGACCGTGAACGGCCGCGCGCTGCCGCTGCAGCCCACCGGGCGCGTGAGCGAGAGCGTGGCGGGCGTGCGTTTTCGCGCGTGGCAGCAGGCGGCGTCGCTGCACCCCACCATCGGCGTGCACGCGCCGCTCACGATCGATATCGTCGACACCTGGAGCGCGCGCGCGATCGGCGGATGCCAGTATCATGTTGCGCATCCGGGCGGCCGCAATTATCAGACGTTTCCGGTCAACGCCTACGAGGCCGAAAGCCGGCGACGCGCCCGCTTCTTCACGACCGGCCACACGCCGGGGCCCGTGGAAGTGGCGCCGCCCGAGCGCAGCCTCGAATTTCCGTTCACACTGGATCTACGCTGCGGCTAATTGCGGCCGATAACCCGTCAAGCGCCCTAACCGAAAGCGCGCCTCGCGAACGAGGCGCGCTGCCACGACCCACGATCTTGCCGACCCAATCCACCCTGCCGTTCGATTCCTCCGCCAGCGACGACGAGGCGTGCGCGCCGCTGCGCACGCTGCCAGTGCGCGCCGGACACTGGGACGAACTGCAAACGGCAGAAGGCGAGCTGCGCGAGCCCTGGCGGCAGTTTTTCGGTCTGCTCGGCAAGCCGGGCGCGGCGGGGTTCGACGGCGCCGCGGCGTCAGTCGCGCGCCAGGTACGGGAAAACGACATCACCTATAACGTCTACGCGGACGCGGGCGGACCGCGGCCGTGGGCGCTCGACGTGCTGCCGTTCATCATCGACGAGGCCGAATGGGCGCAGATCGAGCGCGGCGCCGCGCAGCGCGCGCGCCTGCTCAACGAGATCGTCGCCGACGTCTACGGGCCGCAAACGCTGCTCGCGCGCGGCCTGCTGCCGCCCGCGCTGGTGTTCGGCCACCCGGGCTACCTGCGCGCCGTGAAAGGCTTTGTGCCGCCCGGCCGCCAGTATCTGCAGATCGTCGCGCTCGACCTCGCGCGCTCGCCCGAAGGCCAGTGGACCGTCGTCTCGCACCGCACGGAAGCGCCCTCGGGACTCGGCTATCTGCTGGAAAACCGCCTGATCGTCTCGAGCCTCTTCGCCGAGCCGTTTCGCGCCCTGCGGGTGCACCGTCTCGCGCCCTCCTATTCGCAGCTCGTCGCCACGCTCGCCGCAGCCGCGCGCGCGATCATGAACGCCGACGAGCGCAGCGTGAGCGGCGCGTCTGCGCATATCGTGCTGCTCACGCCGGGGCCCTTTAGCGAGACCTACTTCGAGCACGTGTTCCTCGCGCGCTACCTCGGCCTCACGCTCGTCGAGGGCAAGGACCTCACGGTGCGCGACGACATGCTGTACCTGAAGACGCTGGACGGCCTGGAGCGCGTGCACGCCGTGCTGCGGCGCCTCGACGATACCTTCTGCGATCCGGTCGAGCTTCGCGCCGACTCGACCATCGGCGTGCCGGGCCTGCTGCAGGTCATGCGCGCGGGCAACGTGATGGTCTCGAACGTGCCCGGCGCGGGCTTCGTCGAATCGCCTGCGCTGCACGGCTTCATGCCCGGCATCGCGCAGGCGCTGCTCGGCGAGGAACTCGCGCTGCCGGGCATCGCGACATGGTGGTGCGGCGAAGACGCCGCCTGGCGCGATGCGCTCGCGCAGGTGCCCGAGGCGCTGCTCGTGCCGACGTGGCCGGGCGCGGCGAATGCGTCGTCCGCGCCGCCCGCGGTGCCAGGATTGGCCGCCGGCCTGCAAACGCTCGCCGACTGGCGCGAGCGCATCGAGCAGTTGCCCAACGCCTTCACGGTCCAGCAGCCGCTGCGCTACAGCTATACGCCGCGTTATGAGACCGGTGCGGGCATGCTCGGCGCCCGGCCTGCCGTGCTGCGCGTCTACGCGATCGCCGACCAGGAATGCGGCTGGCGTGTGCTGCCTGGCGGCTTCACGCGCCTCGCTGCCGAACATCAGGAATCCGTATCGATGCAGATGGGCGGCAGCAGCGTGGACACCTGGGTGCTGTCGAGCCAGCCCGGTTCGACCTTCACGCTCCTGCCGAGTCCGATCAAGCCCGGCGAGCTGCGCCGCGAGCGCCGCCGCGTGCCGAGCCGCGCGGCGGAAAACCTGTTCTGGGCGGGGCGTTATGGCGAGCGCGCCGAAAATGGCGTACGCCTGTGCCGGCTGATTCTCGGTTCGCTCGAAGGCAGCGACGCCGAAGAGTTGTTCGACACCTTCATCGAACTGGCCGCCGCCAACGGACTCGTGCCCTCAACGGTCAGCGAAGCCCGGTGCAGCCTCGACGACTTCGAGCGCGTGCTCGTGGCCAACCTGCACGAAAATGCGGGCGCAACGGGAATCGGCCGCACGCTCGCGAGCCAGGCGTACGCGTGCGGCGAAATTCGCGGCCGGTTGTCGAACGACCATTGGCGCACCGTGCTTGCCTCGCGCAACGACTTCCGCGATGCGCTTCATGCGCTTTCGCTCGTGCCTGCGGCTGCGCGTCAGGGAGCGGCGATCGAATTCAGGCGCCCCACGCCGTACGACCGCATGGCGCTGATGGGCGCGCTCGATGCGCTCGCCACCCAGTTGAGCGCCATCAGCGGCTGCCAGGGCGACCGCATGACCCGCGACGAAGCCTGGCGCCTGCTGTTCGCGGGACGCCATATCGAACGCGTGGCCGCGTTGGCCACCATGCTCCGCATCGCCGCGCACGAACGCACGCTCGCCACGCCCGCGGGCTTCGACGTGCTGCTGCAACTGTTCGACAGCACGCTCACGTATCGCTCGCTGTATCCGGGGCGCCTCGAGGTGCCCGCCCTGCTCGACGTGATCGTGACCGACCCGACCAATCCTCGCGGCCTCTACGGCGTCTATGCGCGGCTACGCGCGCGGCTCGACGAAATCGCCCAGGCGGCGCGCGGTCCAAAGCGCGAGCCGTTCGCCTCGCAACTCGCGCCCGTCGAGGCACTGCCGACGCTGGAGGCGATCTGCGAGCCCGGCGACGACGGCCGCTACCCTGCGCTCACCGCACTGTGCGACAGTCTCGCCGAGCGGATGGCAGCGATGTCGAACGAGATCAGCGCGCGCTGGTTCAGCCACGCCGCGCCGCTCGCCGCACAGGTCTGGTCATGAACGGCACGCGCCTCGCGGTCACGCACCGCACGACCTACCGCTATTCGACGCTCGTCGAGACCGCGCAGCATCTCGCGACCATCCGCCCGCTCGACCTTCCCTGGCAGCGCGTGCTCGCCCACCGCGAGCGTATCGAACCCGCGCCGTCGTATCAGACGAGCCGCCGCGACGCCTTCGGCAACGAGGTCCTCTACTTCTCGTTCGACGCGCCGCACGACTACCTGCGGATGACGAGCGAGACGAATGTGCTGCTCACGCCGCGCTACGCGACGCTCGACGCTCGCGGCACCCCGGCGTGGGAAGACGTCGCGCGCAGGCTGCGTTACACGGCGGGCGGCACCTTCCATGCAGAATCCGAATTTTGCTTCGCCTCGCCGAATATCGCCCTGCTGCCCGAACTGCGCGCCTACGCGCTGGAGAGTTTCGCGCCCGGCGCTCCCGTTCTGGCCGGCGCGATCGACCTGATGCATCGCATCCACGCCGATTTCGCGTACCGCCCTTCGGCAACGTCGTTCGACACGCCCGCCGCGCGCGCATTCGAACTGCGCCATGGCGTGTGTCAGGATTTCGCCCAGGTGATGATCGGCTGCCTGCGCTCGATCGGGCTCGCCGCGCGCTACGTGAGCGGCTATCTGCGCAACGATCCGCCCGAAGGCGCCCAACCGATGATCGGCGCGGACGCCTCGCACGCGTGGGTGTCGCTCTACGTGCCTGCGCCCTCTGCCGGCTGGATCGATCTCGATCCGACCAACGACGTGCTCGCCGACCAGGGCCACGTGACACTCGCCATCGGCCGCGACTACACCGACGTGTCGCTGCTGCGCGGCGTCATCCTTGGCGGGGGAGCGCACCGGGTGGACGTGGCGGTCCATGTGAGCGCAGATTGAAGGCTGCGTCCAGACCGGCGCCGAAGCGGCGCAGCGCCTGCCGGCGAATCAGGCCGGGTCATGACGTAAGACCAGGAGCGTGGCTGAATGCAGGCGCGATACCCACGCGCCCGCATTGCATTTCGGGTTATGGCGCGATCGGCTTGCCGCTCGCGTCCTTGACCTTTTCCTTCCGTTACGACTTGATTTCGCTGACCACTGACTCCGGCAGCGAGATGTAGTCGAGGCTATCGGCGGCGGACGAGCCGTTCTTGAAGGCCCAGTCGAAGAATATCGTTATTGATGCACCGGACGTTACGTTCGCAATGTGACGATTGGGTGACACTGCGTTCGAAGGCGGATCCCGGCGCGTGTGGAATGTCGGCATAAACGGTATATACTGTTTATACCATTTTCAGACCGAATATCGATATGACTGTAGCGACCACACGCAAAGCCACAAAGAAGGCGTTCCACTTCCCGAAGTCCGCGGCAACCGCGGAAGAGCAAAGCGAAGCCGCAAAGCCCGCTGCGCAAGCGCAAGCGGCGGTCAAGGCCAAACGCAAAAAGGCCGTAACCAAAGCGGCAGCGACACCCGCTAACGGCGCTGCAGAGGCGCCGGCTCCTGCTGCCGCCCCCGCGGAAAAGGTCAAAGCCAAACGCGTGAAGAAAGACAAGGTCGTGCGTGACAGCTTCACGATGCCCAAGACGGATTACCAGCGCATTGCACTCCTCAAACGCAAGTGCCTCGAAGCCGGCGTTGAGGTGAGAAAGAGCGAGTTGCTGCGCGCCGGTCTTCAAATGCTGGAAGCGGCCCCGCAGAAGCGGCTGCTGGCTGCGATCGAAGCGCTTGAAACCGTCAAGACGGGCCGTCCGGCCAAAGGCGACGAAAACGCGTGATGCGCGCGAAGCGCGAATGACGATGGGCTTGAGGCATCGGCCAGTGGGAAGGCAGATGCATCGGGATTGAACGCCGTGGGCGTTCAATCGCTCGCCACGCGGGCCGTGGCGTTACTTCCTGCGCCGCTGATTGATCAGCCGCACGATATCGCTCGTGGGGCCGCTCGTGATCAGGCGCGGGATGTCGTCGAGGTGGACCCATCGACACCTGGCGATCTCGCTGCTCGGCCGCGCTTTGGCCTGCCGCGGTATCTCGCAGGAAAAGACGTGATGGTGTTTCTGCTTGCCACGAATGTCGAACAGGTACCTGGCCGATTTGCCGGGGAGCCGGGTCTCCTCCTTGAGTTCTCGAAGCGCGGTCTCCGTAAGTTGCTCACCGCGCTTCAACATGCCACCCGGTAGTGCCCACTTCGACTGACTGCGTGCTACCAGGAGAATTCGCTTACCTCTACGACAGATCACGGTGGCCCGTTTCTTCAACTCGAACTCCCACTTCGTTCCCGGAGGGCGCTTCTCGATGCATCCGCATAGCAACGCCTGACGTAGATCAGCATCGTAATACAGAAAAGCAGAAGTTCAACCTGCGGGCAGCGCAAAGGCTGTCAACTTGTCAGAACTTGCACAATTCATCAAATCGTCACAAAGATCGGGTTGCCGGGCGTCCATATGATATGGTTTGGGCCAACCCGTTTTTTGTCAGACTCGAGGCTGAAATGGATATGGACGGTGACTGGCCGTTGCCGCGGCCGCGCACTCGCTTCAGAATCGATCGGCACCGCTGCGGTGCGCCACTTACCAGCAGGACCTCCATCGCCAGCACCTTCTCATCATTGGCCGTGCCGGTGGTCATCGAGGTGGTGCAAAGAACACAGTCCCTCGCGACGGAAGTCGACCCCGAAGCATTTCATCAGCTTCGGGTGGCCTTCAGGAAACTTCGTGCCTTGTATTGGGCGTACTCGCCCTGGCTCGGCGAGGAAGCCACCGCGCACGCCAGCGAAGAATTCAAGCGCCTCGCCGCCGTGGCGGGCGGAACGCGCGACTGGGACATCGCCGGCGATCTCCTCAAAACCGCGCAGAAGTCGGACGCGTCCATCAAACTGCTCGTGAGCGCCGCGCGTGAGAAGCGCGCGCAAGCGGTGGCGCATAGCCAGGCCATGATCAGGAGCGACGCCGTCGAGGCATTTCTGAACGACGCCGTGCTTCGCGCGCAAACCACGCTGCAATCGTGTTGCAATCATCTTCCAATCCGCGCGTTTGCTAAAAAACGAGTCCGTATGGCGCAGCGCACGCTTCGCAAGCGCAGCAGACGCGCCGTGCAAAGCGAGGCTGGCCACGAGGACAATCTTCATGACGTGCGCAAGGCCGGAAAAAAGCTGCGCTATCTGCTCGAGTTTTTTCAACCCGTAATCAAAGGCGGGCACGACCGCACCATCAAGGAGCTGACGGCCGTGCAAAAGACGCTGGGGCAGTTCAACGACATTGCCGCAAGCGAGACCCTGATCCGCAACGCGCGTTTCGACCAGGTTCCTGCCGACGTCGTCGAGAAGTCACTGCAATGGCTAGAAAGAGAAAAGTGCCAGCGAATAGACATAGCCTCACGAAAGGTCAAAGCCATTTCCGATTGACCCAGCGCCGCCTGCAATCACTGGCAGGTCACGACGCTAACGGGCAAGTTCTCACTCGCCGTGCCGAGCCGCTCGCGCGATGCGGTGGTAATGGAACCGCCAGGCGGTATGCATTCCGATTGCCCCATTCCCCCGCCTTCCATTTGCGGCGCGCCGTTGTTGAACGACTGCCACGTGATGATGACCGGCGCACCGCAGTTGTTGATCAAGTCGGTGTAGTCGACGCCCAGTTTGGCATTCTTCCCGCGATATTCCCGGTCGACGCAGTCTGTCGAAAGCTCGCTCGGCTCGAAGCGAGCCGAGGCTGGAGGCGCCGCGCGATCGCCCGCAGCGCCGGGCGTGACATGCGCGAGAAGGATCACGAGAAGGACTGCAAGTTGGCTGTGGGCCAGATTGCGGGAAGCTGTCATTTCTTCACCTCGCTTTCGCGTGCCGATCACCGTCAGTTAGCTTCCCGCAGAAGCAGGCGTCAAGCGCCAGGCGCTCCATTGCGTGGGCAAACAGACAGTATCGCTGATGAGCACCCGGCCTTTTACTAAGGATTTCGAAGTGACCGGGCCATCACAAGGCAATCCGCCGGGTTGGTCTCGAAGCTCGCGAGGCCCTGATGTGGCCGCTGCCGTCGGCGTGGTCCGAAAGGCCGGGGAAGTATGGCTGGCCCGCCTGCAATCCCGTTGCCGCAGCCTGCAGCACCTGCAGCAATCCCTGATCGAACAACGCCACTGAAGTGGGCGCAGCGCCATGGCCGGCTTCGGCGCCACCCACCGGAACCAGCGTGACGTGCGTTGCCTCGCCCGCCGCGGCGGGCGGCTGCGTGTTGGCCGTGCCGTCGCCATCCGGCACGGCGTCGGGCACGTAGGCCACGGCTTGCGGCGCCTGGCCGACCGGCACCGTGGCGATGACCTTGTTGGTCAGCGTATCGATTGCCGTCATCGCGTCGCCGTTTTCGAGGCCCACGTAGACACGCGTGCCGTCGCCGGATGGCCAGATGCCGTGCGGCAGGCTGCCAACCGCAATGGCCCGCCACCAGCGAAAAGCGACATCGGTTTCCGGGTTGAAGGCCCACATAGGGCTGAAGTTGGCCGGGGCCGGTTCGCCGAGACGGATGACACCGACCAGACGATTGGCTGCGGGATCGATGATCGACACGGTGTTCGAAAACTGATCGGACGAATAAACGCGGTCCCGATGGCTCACCGGGATATCGGCGGCCGCCAGCGAGCCGGGGACCTGCCCCGCCCCGGCGGGCGTGGCGGCGGCAAACGCAGCGGCGCTCGGGGCCGCGCCAGGCATGGCGATGTATTTCATGACTTTGTCTCCCGCGTCCTGATGCGAGTGGATCAGTGGTAAACAACGGACTCGCCGATCTACTCCATGCAGACCAAAATCGAATTGCAGATCGGCGCGCCGCGAAACGTTGGCAAACGCTTGTCGGGCAAACGCCTGCCAACTCCTCGAGCCTCGCGCGGGCCGGTCGGAATAACTTCGCCGGTTGCGCGTTCGTTCCGTGACATTCGCGTATGCGGGCGTACCATCGTTGCACTACGCACGAAAGGCGAACGCGCGGGCCCGGCCGGTTCACATTCTGCCGGGTGCTGCCGCATAGCAGATTAGCCGCGCCGCAGCGGTAAGGAGCGCTACATGGCCACGAGCATCGGGCTTCACGATCAAGGACGGCAACTGTTGCCCTTTCGCGAGTCGGTACTGGCGATGCTCGGCGTCGCGTCGGTTTCGATGCTGATCGCGCTCGACCAGACCATCGTCGGCACCGCGCTGCCGCGCATCGTCGCGGAGCTCAAGGGCTTCGAGCTTTATGCATGGGTCGCGACGGCCTACATGCTCGCGTCGGTCATCACGATTCCGATCTTCGGCCGTCTGGGCGATCTGTTCGGCCGCAAGCCCTTCATGCTGGCAGCGATCCTCCTCTTCACCCTCGCCTCGGTGCTCTGCGGGATCGCGACCAACATGCTGTTCCTCGTGCTCGCGCGCGGCCTGCAGGGCATCGGCGGCGGCATCATGATGGGGACGGTCTTCGCGACCGTCGCCGACCTGTTCCCCGATCCGCGGCTACGCCTGCGTTGGCTGGTGTTCGTCTCCTCGGCGTTCGGCCTTGCGAACGTGGTCGGCCCCACGCTCGGGGGCATGCTGACCCAGCACGGCAGCTGGCGCCTCGTGTTCTTCGTCAACGTGCCGGTGGGCGTGGCGGCGCTCTTCTTCGTACATGCTTTCCTGCCGCACCTGCACTACGCCCGCGATGGCGCGCGGCTGCGTCTCGACTGGCTCGGCGCCTGCGTCGTCGCCGTCACGTTCGGCGCGCTGCAGCTCGCCATCGAGCTTTTGCCGAGGCAAGGCTGGACGACTTCGACGATCGTGCTGGCCGTGATCGTGGTGGTCTGTTCGTTGACGCTTTTCTTCTGGGAAAAGCGCATGGGCTATCCGATCATCCCCGTGGACATGCTGCTCGACCGCAAGCTCGGTCCGCTCTTCGCGATGTCGGTGCTCGGCGGGTTTGCGCTGTTCTCGCTCGTGTTCTATGTGCCGCTGCTGTTCCAGGGCGGCTATGCGATGTCGCCGCGCGCCTCGGGCATGCTGATCACGCCCCTGCTGCTCGGCACGACGGTCGGCAGTTTCGTGAACAATCGCGTGGTCACGCGCATCCGGCGCGCCAACGCGATCCTCTACGTCGGCTTCGCGTTGTCCGCTTTCGCGAGCCTCGCGGTGGTCGTCCTGCGCGGCAACGAGCCGCACCTCGTGTGGATGGCGTGCATGGGCGCGAGCGGCCTGGGGCTGGGCCTCGTGGGCACGAGCCTCACGGTCTGCTCGCAGCAGATCGTCTCGCGCGACCATCTCGGCGCGGCCACGGCGATGCTGCAATCGCTGCGCACCTTCGGCGGCATGCTGGGCACGGCAATGACGGGCGCGCTGCTCGGACACCTTTACACCATGGGCGTGAATCGCTCGCTCGACTCGTATCGGGCCACGCAGTGGTTCAAGTCGTTTGCGAGTCCCGAACTGCTCGTGGACCGCGCCGACCAGGCCGCGCTGATCAATCGCCTCGTGAGCGCCGGCCATGCCGGCGACGCGATGATGAACTCGGCGCGCGGCGCACTCGTCGATTCGATCCACATGGGCCTCATCGTCGCTGCCGCAGCCGCGCTCGCCGGCCTGTGTCTCGCGTGGTTCGTGCCGCCCGTGCGGGTCGGCGATCTCGAGGCTCGGCCGTAAAGCCGCGCGGAAAGGGAGATTTCGCCACACCCCGCCCGCAAAGGTTGACGCGGCGACGGTGCGGCCATTACCCTTGCGCGCTGATGGTTCCCGGCGACGGGATCAAAAGGGAACGCAGTGCAAGACTGCGGCTGCCCCCGCAACTGTCAGCGGCGAGTCCATGCCAGAGAGGGCCACTGGGAAACCGGGAAGGCCGGCAATGGACGTCGACCCGCGAGCCAGGAGACCTGCCATCAGCCGAGTCCAGCAGCCGCAGCGGGCGGGGATGCCCAATGCGCAAGCACCGCCCACGCGGCGATCGCCCGTTGCACGGACAGCCCGTATCTCAGGAGCTGTTTCCAGCCACCGCATCATGAAGTTTCGCCAATTCGTATTGACTTGCGCCGCGCTCGCCTGTGCGTGGCAAACCGCGCACGCCGCCGACGCCACCGCCACCGCCGATGCCACGAACGCATCGCCCACCCAGCCGCAGCAGCAAGCCGGCGACGACGCCACGCTGCCCAATATCCTCGTCGTGGGCGACGCGCAGCATCTGCCGCAATCGTTCGACCAGCGCTACGCGACCACCCAGGTGCTCACGCGCGAGGACCTCGAGCGCGTCTCCCCCGCCGACCCCAGCATCGCGCAGGCGCTCGCCACGCTGCCGGGCGTCACCGTCTCGCAGACCGGCGGGCCGGGGTCGTACACAGGGGTGAGCATCCGCGGGTCGTCGGCTGACCAGGTGGCTGTGTTCATCGACGGCATACGCGTGGGCTCCGTCACCACGGGCACGGCAGAATGGGCCGATCTCGCGACCGCCTCGTTCGACCGCGTGGAGGTGATCTCGGGCCCCGCGGCGGCCTCGTTCGGCGCGGATGCCATGGGCGGCGTCGTGCAGCTCTTCACGCGCCATGCGTCGAACCAGCCGAACCAGACCACCGTCTCGTTCGGCGGCGGCTCGAACAAGACCTTCGACACGCAGGTGCGCACCTCGGGCACGATCCCATCGACAGGACCGCTCTCCGCGCTGAGCGGCCTCACCTACTCGCTGGGCCTGCACGACTACAACACGGCGGGCATCGACGCGACGCAACCCTGGGCCTACGGCCACGAAGACGGCCGCAACCCTTACCACGCGCAGAACCTGGACGCGCGCCTCGGCTATGCGCATGACGACTGGTCGATTTCGACCTTCGCGCTCTACCACCGCTCCGATCTCTCCTATGACAACGCGGGCGGCAACGACCGCCAGCGCGACACCCAGCTCACGACCGGCCTCGCGTTCCACCTCGACATCACGCCGACCACGCAGTTCGACCAGTCGGTGGGCTACGCGACGGACCGTCAGTTCCTCTATTCGAACGACCCGACGATCCCGACCGACGAGATCGACTCGACACGCTTTTCCACTTCCACGTCGATCACGCATCAGGAAAGGGGCCACACGGTCTTCGGCATGCCGCTCGACGGCGAGACCAAGCTCGCCTACGACTACACGCGCGAGATGGCGTTCCTGCCCGTCGATGTGCCGGGCGGCCTGCCCGCGCGCAACGATTCGGCCGTGTCGATGCATCAGTCCACCACGCTCGGACCCGCGACGCTGTTTCTGGCGGGGCGGCACGAAATCGTGCAGGGGCAATCCGTGAATACGGGCAACGTCGCGCTCTCATGGGCGATCACGCCGGTCTACACGGCACGCGTTTCGTATGGCAATGCGTTCCGTCTGCCGACGTTCAACGACCTTTACTATCCGGGCTACTCGAACCCCGACTTGCGGCCCGAGCGCAGCGACTCGGTCGAAGCCGCGCTCGATGCGGCCACGTCGTTCGGCACGTTCACGGCAGCCGTGTACGACACGCGCGTGCACGACCTCATCACGTACAACTCGCAAACCTTCCAGCCGGTGAACGTGGGCCGTGCGCACATACAGGGGCTCGACCTCTCGTACAAAGGCACGCTCGGCAAGTCCACGCCGGTGAGCCTCACGGTAGGGATCCTGAATCCGCAGGACGTGACCGGCCAGACCTGGCTCAATCGCCGCCCGCGCCAGACGGTAAGCCTGAGCGTGGATCACACGTGGGACGAGTTCCAGCTCCACGCGCTCAGTACCGGCGTTTCGCTGCTCTATAACGGCTCGACGTTCGACGACCAGCTCAACACGATCTACCTGCCTTCGTGGACGACCGTGAGCCTGCGCGCATCGTACAAGGTCAACGCGCATCTCGCGCTTTCGGCCACGCTTGCGAACGTGTTCAACCGGCAATACGCGAGTGCCTACGGGTACAGCACGCTGGGGCGCACGGCGTTTGGCAAGGTCACCTATACGTTCTGAGCGTTCTGAGCGTTGCATGCGAGCGGGTGCGCCCGGGCGATTGCGCGCCCGCTCGCCTAATCCTCGCGCCTGGGCCGCCGCACCGCGCGAATCTTCCCGCTGTTGCCGCCGCCGCAGAAAAACTGCTCGCCGCCATCGGACTCGAGCCCCGAAACGGCGGTTCCGGGCGGCATGTCGAGCTGTTCCAGCACTTCGCCCGTGCCCGGATCGATACGCCGCAAGTCGCTCTCGTCGCCTTCCCAGGTGCCGTGCCACAGTTCGCCGTCCACCCACGTCACGCCCGTGACGAAGCGGCTCGATTCGAGCGTGCGCAAAATCGCGCCCGTCTGCGGATCGACCTGATGGATCTTGCGCTCGCGATACACCCCGACCCAGAGCGTGCCGTCCGCCCACGCGAGCCCCGAGTCGCCGCCGCCTCCCGGCGCGGGAATCATGGCGAGCACGCGGCCCGTTTCGGGGTCGATCTTGTGGATGCGGTCCTCGGCGATCTGAAACAGATGCCGCCCGTCGAAGGCCGTGCCCGCGTGCGCCGCGACGTCGATCGAGCGCTGCGTCTGGCCGCTCTCAGGATCGAGCGACGCGATGCGCTCGCCCACGGCGAACCACACCTGCTTGCCGTCGTACGTGACGCCACCCACCTTGTCGATGCCGGGATAAGGGCCGTACTCGCGGACGATTTCGGCAGTCGTTCGTTTCATGATTTCCTCCTTCGATGCAGGGACAGGCGCTCATCCTAATCGCCCGGCAGCGGCGCGGGGAGTAACAAGGTCGTCGCGAATCCGGGGACGGGCGGCGTGGTCCAGCGGCGCGCGCGCCCGTAGCCGAACGACTGCACCTTGTCCGCCGCGGCGAGCGAATCGAGCGCACGCTGCACGGTGCGCTGGCTCGCGCCGAGCGCGAGCGCCAGCGCCGAACTGGACCACGATTCGCCATCGGCGAGAAAAGCCAGCACGGCAGCGTGCTTTTCCTCCACAGGCCGCGCCAGCACCACCACCTCGCTCGCCTTGCGCGGCGACAGCGCAAAACCCTGCTGGGTTGCGCCGATATCGGCGACGTCGCGCAACAGCGTACGCAAGCGGCCGATTTCCACGCGCAGGCGGGCGCGATGCGTTTCGTCGGCGTGCTTCGTGCGAAAGGCGCTGGCGATGAGCGCGTCGCGCGGCACGTCGGCGGGCCACGCCTGCGCGAGCGCGCGGGCGAGCACGAACAGCACGGGGCGCCGTGCAAGTTCGATGACGGTCGCGCCCTCGCGCACGACGTAGCGGCACGCGTCCACGATGAGCGCCTTCGAGGCGAGCAGCGCCTCGACGTCTTCCAGCAGCAACACGCGCGCTTCACCGCGCGCGATGAGGCGCGCCGCCGGCGAGGTCAACAGCAGCGCGGCGCTTTCGATCTCGGCGCTCAGCGCTGCGATGCCCGCCTCATGTGCGGCGCGCGCGGCCTCGGAGAGCGAGCGACGCGCCGCCTGCGTTTGAATGCGCCGCATGGCAATGCCGGCGGCGATCAGCTCGTGGGCCGCGCGCAATGCGGGCGGCAGCGGCGCGGGATCGGCTTCGGCAAGCATGCCCCCGGCTTCGTCGAGCCGGCCGACGAGCAGCAAGCGGCGAATTTCCAGGTAGCGCGCATGCGCGGCATTGAGGCGGTCGCCATGGGCTTCGAGCGTTTGACGCGCCGCAGCGAGCGTGTCGGTCGGCCAGCCGAGATCGCGCGAGGCGAGCGCGATTTCGGCCTCGGCGACGACACAGCGCGCGCGCGCCACGGCCTCGCGCGAGCCGAAGCCGCGGGCCGCGCTGCGCAGCAGCGCTTTGGCGCGCGCGAAGTCGCCGAGCTGCGCCATGGCGATGCCGCGCAGCGCGAGCGCGGGCGCGTCGCCGCGCAACGCGACCCGGTTCAGCGCGCCGAGCGGATCACCGGCCGCGAGCGCGCGCGCCGCCGCCGTGAACAGCGAATCCATGGTCATGGGAATCCCGCCACACTTGTCACTCCCCCTCCTTCCGGGTCCGGACCTAATCTAACACGGCGATCGAACGAATCATCGATCGAACGGTGCGGCGGTGCCCACAGCACGCCGCCATCAAAGCGAATCCATAGGAGGACCAGGCAATGGCAACCCATACCACCGGAACACGCGAAGACTGGCTTGCAGCGCGTATCGAACTGCTCGCAGCCGAAAAGGAGCACACACGGCGCGGCGACGCGCTGGCGCAGCAACGCCAGGCGTTGCCATGGGTGCGTGTCGACAAAATCTATCGTTTCGAGACCGAAGACGGCGGCGCCACACTCGCCGATCTCTTCAAGGGCCGCTCGCAACTGCTGGTCTATCACTTCATGTTCGGGCCGGACTACGCGGCGGGCTGCCCGTCGTGTTCCTCGATTGCGGATGGCTTCGACGGCATCGCCGTGCATCTCGCGAATCACGACGTGCGGCTCATGGCCGTGTCGCGCGCGCCGCTCGCGAAGCTGCTGGGCTACCGCAAGCGCATGGGATGGCATTTTCCGTGGGCCTCGTCGAGCGGCAACGACTTCAACTTCGATTTCAACGTCTCGTTCACCACCGCGCAGCAGCGCGCGGGCGACATCGAATACAACTACGCGCGCAGCGGCCACGCCATGGACATGAATCCGCCGCCCGCGCCCGTTGCCGAGTTCGCGGCGAGCTGCGGCACCGACGCGGCGACCTATACGCGCGACCGTCCGGGCCTCAGTGCATTCGTGCTCGAGGACGGCGTGGTCTATCACACGTACTCGACCTACGCGCGCGGCCTGGACGGCGTGTGGGGCATGTACCAATGGCTCGACCGTGCGCCGAAGGGACGCAACGAGGCCGGCATCTGGTGGCACCGGCACGACGAGTACGCGGAAAACTGAGGCGCATCATGGATAACGTCGGCATGACGGTACGGCGGCACAGCGGGGCGCCGCGTGCGATTTTCTTCGGCGTCGCGGCGCTGGTCTTCGCGGCGAGCGCGGCGGCAACGGTCGTCTGGTGCGCTTCGATGCAGGCGATGGGCGGCACGCCTATGCCGGGCGGCTGGACGATGTCCGCGCTCTGGACGCCCCTGTGTGGACACACCTGGTTCGACGCCGCCGTATCGTTTGCCGGCATGTGGAATGCAATGATGGTCGCGATGATGTTGCCCGCGGTCGCGCCGGCTTTGTGGCGCTATTTCGAGGCGGTGAGCGAAGCGCGCGCGGCGCATGCGGGTGGGATGACTGCGATGGCCGGGGCGGGCTACTTCTTCGTGTGGCTCGTGGCTGGGGTGCTCGTGTTCGCGGCGGGGGCACAACTTGCCGCGCTGGCGGTCGAGGCACCTGAGTTGGCCCATTCCGCGCCAGCCGTGGCGGGTGTCGTCGTCGTGATCGCGGGTGTGCTGCAGTTCTCCGCGTGGAAAGCGCGGTGGCTGGCGTGCTGCGGGAACGTGCCGTCGTGCGGGCATGCGCGGCTCGATGTGCAAGCGGCGCTGCGTCACGGCTTGAAGCTCGGCCAGCATTGCCTGTGCTGCTGCGCGAATTTGATGGCGGCACTGCTCGCCGCCGGTGTGATGGATCGGCCTGCGATGGCTCTGGTCGCGGTGGCGATTGCCGCGGAGAGGTGGGTGCCGGGTGGCGCAAGAGTCGCACGCGGGATTGGCGCGGCGGCGATTGCGGTGGGCCTGGTGATGGTGGCGCGGGCGGCGGCTGCATAAAAAAATCGCCGTTCCGCATCCGCGAAACGGCGATAAAACGCTCCGACTCTAACGTCGAACTCGCGCCTCAAGACTCGCGCCTGCACACGAGCCCGATCGACGCTCCGGATGGTGATTCGTCATCCGGAGCAACAGCAAGAGGTCGACTGGATTCCACCTCCGTGCTGCTGGGCGAAGCCCGGCGCAACCGGGGACGCCCGGCAGCACCGCGCTCCACGCCTCTTGTGGCGGCTTACATGCCGCCCAAAGACTTCTGCACCGTCAGCTTGTTCGTCACCGACGTCACACCGGGAACGCCCTTCGCAATCTCTTCGACTTTACCAGCCTGTGCTGGGTCGGCAACCGTACCGGTGAGCGTCACCGCGCCGGACTTCGCGCGCACGCTGATGTTGCCCGCGTTGATCGACTTATCCTTGCCGATGGCCGAATACACCTTGCGACGCAGCGCGCGATCCGCCTGCCTGCCCGTCGGCGCCGCGGCCCCCGTGGCAGCCTGGGCGCCGGCAGGCGCGAGCGCGTCGCTCTGGGGCTGCGCCCATGCGCTCATGCAAGCCGCCAGCGTCGCGATCGCCAGGCCAACTACCGTGGTTTTCTTCATGAAATGTGCTCCGTTTCTTCTCGATAGTGGGAGGATCAGAACGTGTGACGAATACCGACCATGGCCGCCGTCGTCGACCGGCCCGGCGCGACCGGCGCACCGTAGATAATCGTCTGGTTCATGGTCCCCTTGTTGCTGACGTAGCCGACCTGGGCGTAGGTCCTGGTCGCCTTCGAAAGGTTGTATTCGGCGCCTACGGCGACTTCGCTCGAATGATTCGCCGTGTTGTTGCGGTCCTTCAAATAGTAGTAGCCCGAAGTCACCTTGAATGCCGGACTGAACTGGTAACCCAGGCCAGCCGAAATCATTTCGAAGTTATACGTTGCTTTGCTCAACAAGCTGGACGAGTTCGCCGAGCTGAACGAGCCGGATATCGAGAATCCGCTGATCGTGTACATCGCGCCGACGTAATAGAAGTTGTTGTTGTTGCGGCCCGTCGCCGGCGCGGCCGGTGCCGTCGGATAGTTGCCCGGGAACGGGTTGGTGTCGTGCCCGCTGTAGTACACGCCAGCCAGGTTCAGGCCGTAATTCGAATACTTGAGCACGGCCGACTCGCGCGTGCCGCCCTGGAACTGCCCCGGCGTGCCGCCCGGCGCGTACTCCAGCGCGAGCGACGCACCGTAGAACTTGGGCGAGTTATAGACGATGGCGTTGCTGTCATAGAGCGCGCCGATCGGCGCGTTCGTGCTGGTGCCGGGCCAGCCGGCCGCCTGATTGAGGCCCAGCCACGCTGTCAGGATACTGCCGAAATACTGCGCGCCGCGAACGTCCGTGTCCGACATCGCATAGATCATCGGAATGATCTGCCGGCCCGCGTCGATCGAACCGAACCAGCCCGATCCGCCGATGGTCGCAAACTGGTTGAAAACCGCGGTCACGCCCGGCGTGTCGGACAGACCCGTCTTGCCGTTATTGGACGTGAACGACCCCTGAAGCTTGAAGTTGATCTTGTACCCGCCGCCAATGTCCTCGGTACCCTTCAAGCCCCAGATGCTGGAGTAGATACCGCCGTCCTTGAGCTGCCAGGTGCTCCCGAGATTCTTCGCAGTGCCGGAAAAATTGGCGGCCGAGGTGCTCTGATACAACACGCCGCTGTCGACGACGCCATAAAGCGTGACCGACGATTGCGCATGGGCCACGCTGGCGAACAGGGCCAGCGCTGCCAGGCTGCCGAACTTCAATTTCATTGTCTCTCTCCGTGTGTGTGGCTGTCCGGCGGTCCCGGCGCCTTTTGGTGTGACCTGAAAGGTTTGTTATCCTAAGTGACCCGTTTACGTATACGATAGCGAACGGGGCGCCGCACGGTTATGCCCGGCGGGAAGCCGGCGTTTCCATCACGCTCACCAGCAGCTTGCCTTCCACGGCCCGCACAGGAAACGTCGTGAGCTTCAGTCCGGCCGTGCCGGGCATACAGCCGCTGCGCACGTCGAAGCGCAGTCCATGCGCCGGGCAGCGCACCATGCATCCTTCAAGCGGGCCGCTCGCGAGCGAGGCGCCGTTGTGGGGGCACGCATTGTCGATCGCGTGCAGCTGTCCTTCGATATTGAACAGAACGATGCTGCGACCATCGACGAAAACCAGCTTGCGCTGGCCCGGCGCAAGTTCGTCGGCCATGCCGACGGGCACTTCACGTGTCATTCCCGTTCCCCCTCCGATTTCCTTCAGCTTGCCTCAGTGAGCGATCGCCAGCGCCATCGTGCCGGCCATCGCCACCGGTGAATAGACGCCCGAGAGCGAATAACCCGTGTTGAACACGAAATACGGCACGCCGTTCACCTGCGGGTCGGCGTAGGGCGTGCGCTGACCCGTCGTGTCCGCGAGGCGCTTCGATGCGGCAATGTGCGCTGCCAGGCTTTCGCGCTCGAGGCCGCATTCGAGACCCAGGCGTTCGAGCACCGCGTAATCGCCGATGTTCTGGCCTTCCATGAAGTAGGCCTTGAGCACGCGGTCGATCAGCGCCGCGCTCTGTTCGCGCGCGCCGCGGCTGACGGCAAACGTGACGAGGTCGTGCGCGGCGGCGGTGTTCGGCAGCACCTCGATGCGCTCGAACGCGAACTCCACACCCGCGTCGCGCCCCGCGCGCTGCACCTGCGCACGCCGTGCGGCCACCGCTTCGGCACTGCCCAGGCGGTCGCGATAGAACACGTGATACGGCATGCCTTCGAGGGGCGTCCACGGCAGCAGCTGGTGCGAGCGCCACTGCACACGCACGCGCACGTCGGGCCGCGACAGCGCGAAACGCGCGAGCGCTGCGTCCAGATTGCGCTTGCCGATCAGGCACCACGGGCAGATGAAATCGAAGAAGGCTTCGATCGTCAGGACGGGCGGCTCGCCCGCGTCGCGACTCGCCTGCGCCGCCCACTTTTGATCAGACAAGTTCATGAATCAACATCTCCGCCATGGGCCATTCGCCAAAACCCGCTGCGGGATTCAGGTGACCGACTTCGCCCAGGTCGACGAGGCTGCTGCCCCAGTCCTTCGCCATGGCCTCCACGCGCTCGAAGCGCGCGAGCGGGTCGTTGCGGCTTGCGCCCACGATGCTCGGGAACGGCAGCGGCTTGCGCGGAATCGGGTGCCAACCGTTCCCGGCCAAGGCTTCGAATGCCGGATAACCGGGCGGCAGCGGCGTTTCGAGGTCGGCCGGCGCGGCGAGCAGCGCGCCATGAATCTTGCGGCTGTGCCGCTGCGCCCAGTGCACCGTGATCATCACGCCCGCGCTGTGCGCGACGAGAATGACGGGACCGTCGATCTGCGCGAGCGCCGCGTCGAGCGCGGCCACGCGCGCCGCGCAGCTGAGCTTGTCGTGCTCGAGCGGCGGCACCGAAGCCGCGTTGGGCAGCTTTTGCTGCAGCAGCGTTTGCCAGTGCTGCGCCACGTGGTCGCGCAACCCCGGGACCATCAGGACGGTCGGTGTGGTCTTCAGCGTCATTTTTTATGGTCTCCCGCGCGCTTCAGTACGGCTTGTCGCCGATAATGCCGGCGCGTTCCATCTTGCGGTGGCACGGCGGGTAGTCCATCACCGCATAGTGCTGGGTGCTGCGGTTGTCCCAGATCGCGATGCTGTTCGGCTTCCAGCGCCAGCGTACCTGGTACTCCGGAATATAGGCCTGGCTCACGAGATAACGCAGCAGGTCGCCCGCACCCGGGTTGGCATCCTGCCCGAAGCGCACGCGCTCGGGTGTGTGATAGTTCGTGAAGTGCGTCGTGAATGCGCTCACGAACAGCACCTTCTCGCCGGTCTCCGGATGCGTGCGCACCACCGGATGTTCCGCGTCGGGAAACTGCGCCTTCAAGGCATGGCGCTTCTCGATCGGCATGGCCGCGCCGAAGCTCGCCTCGATGCTGTGGCGCGCATACAGGCCGGCGATCTGCGCCTTCACGTGTTCGGGCAGCTTCTCGTAGGCGAGCACCATGTTCGCCCACATCGTGTCGCCGCCCACGGGCGGGCACTCCACGCAGCGCAGCACCGCGCCGAACTGCGGCGCCTCGCGCCACGTAGCGTCAGCGTGCCAGGCGTTCTCGTAGCGGTCGTTGGGCTGGTCCGGGTTCTTGTAGATGCGCACGAGGCCCGGATGGTCGGGGTCGCTGCCCGCAACCGGATGGTCCTCCAGTTCGCCGAAGCGGCGCGCAAATGCCACGTGCTCGGTGCGCGTGATGTTCTGATCGCGCAGGAACAGCACGCGGTGCTCGAGCAGCGCCGCGCGAATCCCGGCGAAGAGCCCGTCGTCGTAAACGGCATCGGCGAGATTCACGCCGGTCAGTTCCGCGCCGATGGCATAGGTCAGTTGTTCGACTTTCATGCTGCATTCCTCAGATGACGAAGACCGACGAGCCCGTCGTCTTGCGTGCTTCGAGGTCGCGATGCGCCTGCACCGCGTCTTCCAGCGCGTAACGCTGGTTCAGTTCGATCTTGATGCGGCCCGCCGCAACGTGGCCGAACAGCTCGGCGGCAAGCTCGTTCTTCTCCGCGGGGTCGGCGATATAGTCCGCCAGCGCCGGGCGCGTGAGATAGAGCGAGCCCTTCATCGCGAGGACCTGCGGATTGAACGGCGGAATCGGACCGGAAGCCGTGCCGACGCAAACCATCAGGCCGCGCCGCTTGAGCGAGTCGAGCGACGCCTCGAAAGTATCCTTGCCCACGCTGTCGAACACCACGTTCACGCCCACGCCGTTCGTCAGTTCGCGCACGCGTTTCGCAACATCTTCGCGGCTGTAGTAGACGATGTGGTCGCAGCCATGCGCGCGCGCCACTTCGCCCTTCGCCTCGTTCGACACCGTGCCGATCACCGTGAGGCCGAGCAGCTTCGCCCACTGCGAGACGATCAGACCGACACCGCCTGCCGCTGCATGCAGCAGGATCGTGTCGCCGGCCTTGAAGTCGTGAATGCGGCGCATGAGGTACGCCGACGTGAGGCCTCGCATGGTCATGCCGGCCGCCGTTTCGCACGCAATCGCGTCGGGCAGCTTGATGAGCGCAGCCGCCGGAATCAGGCGTTCGGTGCTGTACGCGCCGAGCGTGTTGATGAAGCCGGTGTAGGTCACGCGGTCGCCCACCGCGACGTTGCTCACTTCGGGGCCCACGGCCTCGACCACGCCCGCGGCTTCCACGCCCATGCCGGCAGGCAGCGGCACGGGGTAGAGGCCTGAGCGGAAGTAGGTATCCGCGAAATTCAGGCCCACTGCCTCATGACGCAGGCGGACCTGTCCGGGGCCGGGCTCGCCCACTTCAACGCTCTCGTAGCGCAAGACTTCGGGACCGCCGGTTTCGTGCAAGCGTACTGCTTTCGCCATGTTCAATCTCCTATCCTTTACTCGAACGCATTGACTCGAACTCAGTCAAGCTGACTCGAACTGCCTGTTCAATTTCATCGTTGTGCGTGGCCGCCGGCTTCTTCGCGCAGTGCGTTCACACGATCCAGATCGACGGCATAGTTGCGCTTGCCGATCAGGAAAACCGCTGCCGCGACGAGCGGCGCAAACGGTACGAGCTGCAGCGCGCCCAGCAGGCCGATGTGGTCGGCGGCCATGCCCGTGAGCACCGCGGCGGGCGCAAGGCCGAGCAGGTTGTTCGCCAGCGTGAGCGTGGCGAACGCCGAAGCGTGGATCGACGGCGGCGTGAGATTCGCCACCATCGCGCCCGAGGGACCCGCTGCGCCTGCGCAGAAGAACATGGCCGCGCCGATCAGAACCAGCTGTGCCGGGCCCGCCGGTATGCGCAAGCCCACCGTGAGCAGCGTGAAGCAGATCAGGCAGTACGCAATGGCAATGCTCCATTTGCGCGCGCCGTTATCCTTGCTGATGCGGTCCGCGAAGTTGCCGCACACCACCATGCCAACGCCCGTCACCAGCACGAACAGCGCGGCGGTCGCAGCCGCTTTGCCGGTCGCCATGCCGTAGTAGCGGTTCAGAAAGCTCGGCAGCCAGCTCCACACGGCCGCCGGCACGAGCAGATGCACGCCGCTGCCCACATACGCGCACACCACGGAGCGCGTGGAAAACAGACCCTTGAGCAGCGCGCGCAAGCTCATGCGCATTCCAAGGCCATTCGCTTCGCGGCTCACGCCTGCCGGCTGCAGCGGGGCAAGGCGCTTTTCCGTGACGACGATGCGATAGATCACGACCAGCACAATCCCCATGGCCGCCATCGCGCCAAAGGCCGCGCGCCAGCCGAGCTGCGCCGCCACTGCACCGCCCAGCGCCATGCCCAGCACCGAGCCGAACGCGCCGCCCGCCATGAACGCGCCCGTAATCGTGGAGCGCAGCCGTACCGGAAAAATACTCAGGACAACGGCAATACCCACGCTGCCATAAGCCGCTTCGCCGATGCCGACGAAGGCGCGCGCCAGCAGCATTTCGCCGTAGTTCGTCGAGAGCGCGCAGCCGAGCGTGGCGATGCTCCACAGCGCTGCCATCAGGACGATGCTCTTCACGCGTCCCCAGCGGTCGGCGAGCACCGAAAGCGGAAACGTGAGCACGCCCACCATCAGCGCGACCACGCTGCTCAGCGAGCCGAGCTGCGTGTCCGTCAGGTTCCATGTGGTCTTGAGCAGCGGAAAAACCGCATTCAGGACCTGCCGCGACATGTAGTCCGAAAGCAGCAGCCCGACCGTCAAGGCGAACACCACCCACGCGTAAGCAGGCACGCTCGTCTTTGTCGTCGTCAATTCGCCCGCGGTGGGCTCGGCATGCGTGAGCATGGGTTATCTCCGTGGTGTCCCGCTCTTCGTCGGGTTCCGTTGTTCTCTCAGGTCTGCCGGCGGCCACAAGGCAAGCGCCGGACACCTGTTTGCAGGCCCGCGCTCGCGGCGCGGGCCCCACTACGATTACGCCGCGCGCAGCGGCAGGTTCTTCACGCCGGCCACGCGGTTCGGCGCCATGCCGTTGGCCGCGAGCGTTTCGTCGACCGTCTCGTACTGCACGCCAATGCGGTAAATCTCGCGCGCTTCCTTGCCCGTGGCAATTTCACGGCCCAGTTCGCGCGCCACGCGCACGCACTGCTCGATCTGCTGCACGGACGTGAAGCGCTTGCCGTGCTGGTCGATGATCGTATCTTCGATGCCGCAGCGCGGATGCAGACCCATCGACATCGCCATCATGTTGAACGGCAGCACGTTCTTGAGCAGCGATTCCGCCGTGACCGTGCAGCCATCCGGCGCGCGATGCACGAAGTTGAAGAAGTTGAACGGGTTCGGGCCGTCGAAGCCGCCGCCAATGCCGATCCACGTGAGGTTCAGCGGGCCCTTGTACGCGCCCTTGCGCACGAGGCGCTCGAGCGTTTCGAGCGCGTGGATGCCCGTGAGCTGGAAGTGCGGCTGAATGCCCGAAGCCTGCAGGCGGCGCAGATGCTCCTCCACCCATGCCGGACCGGCCGGCACCGTCATTTCGCTGTACGCGGCCATGAGCGCCGGGTGCGACAGCGACGTGCCCTCCAGGTATTCCGGATAAAGCAGCTCCATGATGTTCATCTGCGTGGTGTTGATCGCCACGGTCACCTGGTCCGGCTTCGGCTCGAGGTCAGCCAGCATGTGGCGCGTGTCGTCGGAGAGCCACCTGGCAGCCTGGCCATCGTCTTCCGGCGCGAACGAGATCGAGCCGCCCACCTGGATGATCATGTCGGGCACCGCCGCGCGCACGCCTGCGATCAGCTCGTTGAACTTCGAGAGGCGCTTGGAGCCCTTGCCGTCGAGTTCGCGCACGTGCAGGTGCAGCACCGTCGCGCCCGCGTTGTAGCAGTCCACGGCCTTCTGGACCTGTTCTTCCATCGTCACCGGAATGTCTTCCGGGAAGTCTTCGGGCATCCATTCCGGGCCATACGGCGCGGTGGTAATCACAACCTTGTCCTGGTTCTCGGGGTGCAGCGAATCGTCGAGGAATTGCATCGTGTTCTCCAATATGAGGGACGGTATCTCAACGTTTGGCAACGTGACCCAGCGCCTGAAATACCGCTCGGAACCTGGCTGATCCGTTGAGATGCACGATACGGCAATCCTGCGCTACACTTTTCTGATCGCGCGCCATCGTTTTAGCTTTTCGCGCCACCAGGCGTTAACACCGACATAAGCGCAAGCCCATGTTCTACGGCTGACGAGGCGCAACGCGGCCGCAGCAAGGAGGAGACACGACAATGGAGACAACCGCGAGTTCGGTGTCGATGAGCGGGTATTTCGACATCGCAAAGCGCGTAGGGCTTAACCCGGTCGAGCTTGCACGCGAGGTGGGAATCGACGCCGCGGCGCTCGCGAATCCCGATGACCGCATTCCCGTCGCCGCGGCCTGCGTGCTGCTGGAGCGCTCGGCCGAAAAGGCGTCGTGCCCGACTTTCGCGCTCCAGATGGCCGAGGTCCGGCACAAGTTCGGCAGCGGCGTGGTCAACATTCTGCTCGCGCACAAGCGCACGCTGCGTGAAGTGCTGCTCGCGACCGCCGAATACCGGCACCTGCTCAACGAGGCGCTTGCCGTGTATGTCGAGGACGCGGGCGCGACGGTCACCATCCGCGAGGAACTGGTGGTCGAGCCGGGCATTCCCACGAACCAGGCCATCGAACTCGCGGTGGGCGTGCTCGCGCGCCATTCCGGCGCGCTGCTGGGCGAGCACTGGAAACCGCGCGCGGTGCACTTCGTTCACCGCGCGCCGCCCAGCCTCACGTTCCATCGGCGTTTTTTCGGCTGTCCGCTGGAATTCGGCAGCGACTTCAACGGCATCGTGTGCACGGCCGCCGATCTCGACTACCCGAACCCCGCCGCCGACCCGGAACTGGTGCGCTACGCGGAGAGCCTCGCCGAATCGCTCAACGCGACTGGCGTCGATTCCACGGCGCTCGAGGTGCGCAAGGCGATCTACCTGCTGCTGCCGCTCGAGCAGGCCAGCGTCGAAGGGGTGGCCGCGCATCTGCGGCTGAGCGTGCGCACCATGCAGCGCCAGCTCGGGGCCGCCAATACGAGCTTCACGCGGCTCGTGGAGGAAGTGCGGGGCGAACTTGCCGTGCGCTACATGAGCAACCCGCGCTATCCCATCGGACGCGTCTCCGACCTGCTCGGCTACGCCCAGCAGGGCTCGTTCACGAACTGGTTCAGCGCGCGTTTCGGCATGACGCCGCGCGACTGGCGCAATAGCCATTTGAAATGACGGAACGACCGCGCGCGCCCTGCCCCTCGGTCCCTTGGTCCCTTGGTCCCTCAGCCTGTATGCGCAAGCGGGTGCGACTCGGGCGCGTCGGCATCGAACGTGGTCATGAGCCGCACCAGATCGGCAAGCGAGTTCGCTTTCATCTTCTCCATGACGCGCGCGCGGTGAATCTTGATCGTTTTCTCCGCCGCGCCCAGTTCGTCGGCCACGAGCTTGTTCGGCCGACCCGTCACCACGAGCGCCATGACCTCGCGCTCGCGCGGCGTGAGCTTTTCCACCCGGCGCTGGATCTCCGCGCGCTGCTCGCGTTGTTCGTACAGGTGGCAGGCGCGTTCGAGCGCGCGCGCCGTGGCTTCGAATAGCACCTGCGCGTCGATCGGCTTCGTCAGGAAATCCGATGCGCCGGCCTTCATCGCCCGCACCGCCGTATTCATGTCGCCATGGCCCGAAACGAAGACGATCGGCACGCTGCCCTCGAGCCGCTGCTGCAATTCAATGCCGCTCAAGTCGGGCAACTGGAGGTCGAGCAGCAGACACGCCGGCGCGCCGGTCAGGTCCGCGCCGTGCAGAAAGGCGCTGGCGCTGCCGTACGCCTGTGCCGTGTAGCCGCCGGAACGCAGCAAGCGGCAGAGTGCGTTGCGAACGTGCTCGTCGTCGTCCACGACGAACACGATGGGAGTTGGCGAGTTCATGGTGAAAAACGCGTAGTCGTTTGCACGCACGCGCCCTGAGCGGGAAGTTCGATATGGAACGTGAGTCCGCTATCGGCGTTGCGCTCGGCCCAGAGCTGGCCGCCGTGCGCCATGACGATGGTGCGGCTGATGGAGAGGCCAAGACCCAGACCTTGCGGCTTGGAGGTCATGAAGGGCTTGAACAGCGTGACGAGCCGGTCGGCATCGACACCCGGACCATGATCGCGGATGGCGAGGCGCACCCTGGCGCGATCCTCGCTCGCCGTGACGACGATGCACACCCTGCGGTCTTGCACACGGCAGTCGTGCACCGCATCGAGTGCGTTCAACAGCAGATTGACGAGCACCTGCTGCAGCTGAACCGCATCGCCGCGCACTTGCGGCAGCCCGTCCTCGATTCGCGCGCCCACCGCCGCGCCGCAGGTTTCCGTCTCGCGGCGCAGCAGGCGTACCACGTCGCGCACGAGGCTGCCTACGTCGACCGGGCACAACTCGGGCGGCTCGCAGCGCGCCGACTGACGCATCTTGCGGATGATCGCGTGAGCGCGCGTGCTATCGGACACGACCTCGCCAAGCAGTTCCCGCAGGTCGCTCATGGCCGGCGGGCTCTGCGCGAGAAACCGCTGCGCCGCCTGCGCGTTGCTGAGAATGGCCGTGAGCGGCTGGTCGACTTCGTGCGCGAGCGCGGCGGCCATGTCGCCCACTTCGGATGCCCGTTCCCGACGCAGCCGGCGCGGTTCGTTGCTGAGTTCCGCGAGCATTGTGTCGTGACTTTCCGGTTCGATGACGACCACCATGCGCGCCGCGGGTCCGGCCGCGAGCGACGCCGAAGCGCTCACATGCACGTCGATATCGGCGCCGTTCTTCGAGCGGGCGATGGCCACGCGCGTCACGCTATGGGGCAGTCCTTGCGCGGACTTCAGTGCGCCAAACGACACGGGACGCGCGTCTCTTCGCCAGGCGACGAGTACGTCTTCAATACGCATACCGATCAATTCGCCCAAGGCGTAGCCGAGCACGCGGGTGGCCATGCCATTGGCCCATGCGACCTTGCCTGCTTCGTCGATCACCAGCGCCGCCGCGGACACGACTTCGAGGACGCTGTGCAGGCTTTGCGCAATAGCTTGCGTAGCCTGCGCCGATACGTGGCCGGATTTGCGCGCGGCCCATGCCTTCCCGTTCGGGACACTGCGTGGCTTGATCCTGTCGAGCCACGCCAGCAGACCGGCCGCTGCGTGTTCGGCTCGCGATCTGCCCAGTTTTAGTTTTTCGTTCCCCATGTCTGCCCTGATCACGGTGTCCTCCGACTACGCTGCCCCGCTCCGGTTTGCGAAACGTTTCAAACGCTTCGGCGCCGAAGCAGAACGGATTTGACGAGCACCCGAATTCCGGCCGTTTTTGGGGCAGGCTGCGCCCCCAATACCGACTACCGCCTACTTTTGATTTTCGAAAAACGCTCCGGCAGTTGCGGAGAATGAATCAGTCATTGAAGAAAAGAACGGATGGGATCATGATTGCGGAACCATGTTACGGTGCACTTTCACCGCGTTTATTATATGAAAGAAATTGCCGATGATTCATCCCGCGCGCAATGATTTTCGATAAGTTTTTCCGCATACAGCGCCACGCAAGCGCTCCGGGTCATGAAAGCGCTTGCACCGGCCTATATACACTGACTATTTTACGGGAACATTTGCGAACGTTTTCCTGGATTTAGATAAATGGCTCGCGAAATCAACTTCATTCAAAACGAATAGCGATTCCGTTATTTGTCGTGCGAATTGTCGATTCTGTTTTTTATGAAATAACCGCAGCCATTATTTCGAACGGGAACCGCGTTGAATGGCCGTGGCGGATCCGTCACAGCTTCAGCGCGTGACGCGCTCGTACGGCTTTGTTGCCGATCAAGGCGCCGAAGCCGGCATTGCTGCACTCGCCGCATGCGGCTGCGTCGCATTTTGCTGACCATGCTGCTGGGACTGGTTCGAGCGGGCCTTGTGTTCCGCTTTGCGCTGCACGTCCCGCATCTGCTTCGTACCCATCGTTCCCGCTTGTGCAAATACTTCAGACATGAAAACGGGCGCGCAAAGCAGGAGCGCCAATGCACACGGCGCAGCAAAACGCATTTTCATTCTGGACCTCCAGGTATCGGCACTGCCAGCCTCGACGAGTGAATAGCATCGTTGCGCCGCCGTTGCGGTGTCAATAGGACTCTGGTCCGATTGCCAGCCCAGAGCGGCTTACCGGACTATACCCGTGGGGCTCTGCGCCTCGCCATACTCGAACAGGAATGCGCGCACGCGCTCGCCCCTTCACGTTGTCGCTATCCGTCCCGCAGTCCGGTTGAGCAAACGAATGGAAGGATCGGCCATGACCTTATGGATCAAACAACGCACGTACACGCTCTGCCTGCTCGTGCTCGCATTGCTCCTGGCAGGCGCTCAAGCGGTGCGCGCGCAAGACGCGCCGCAGCCGGCCCCATACAAACCCGAGGAACTGGAGGCGCTCGTCGCACCCATTGCGCTCTATCCCGATTCGGTGCTGGCGCAAGTCCTGATGGCATCGACTTACCCGCTCGAAATCGTGCACGCGGCGCGCTGGGTCAAGGAGCACCCGAAGCTGAAGGGCGACGAAGCCGTCAAGGCCGTACAGGACCAGCCGTGGGACACGAGCGTGAAATCGCTCGTTGCGTTCCCACAGGCGCTCGAACCGATGAACGACAAGCTCGACTGGACCCAGAAGCTCGGCGACGCATTCCTCGCGCAAGAAAAAGATGTGCTCGCCGCCGTGCAGCGCCTGCGGGCGCGCGCACAGGACTCGGGCAACCTGAAGAGCAACGAGCAGCAGAAGGTCGTGGTCGAACAGCCGCCCGCGCAAGGCGGCCAGACCATCGTGAAGATCGAGCCGGCCAACCCCGAGGTGATCTACGTGCCCGCGTACAACCCCACGGTCGTTTATGGCGCATGGAGCTACCCCGCCTACCCGCCGTACGCCTGGCCGCCCTATCCCGCTTACTATCCCGGCGGCGCGCTGATGACCGGCTTCGCTTGGGGCGTCGGGCTCGCCGCCGCGGGCGCGATCTTCAGCAACTGCAACTGGGGCGGCGGCGACGTCAACATCAACGTGGACAAGGCGCGAAACGTCAATCGCAACTTCGACAGCACGAAAGTCCAGGGAGGCAAGTGGCAGCACGATTCGAGCCACCGCCAGGGCGTTGCCTACCGTGACAATGCTACGCGCGAGAAGTTCGGCAACAACGTGGCAGGCGCAGACGGCCGCCGCGACTATCGCGGCCGCAGCGGTCAGAACGGCCAGAACGGCGCCAGCGTGGCTGACCGCGCCGGCAACCGCGGCGGCGGCGCAGGCGGCGAGGGCCTGGGCAGTGGCAACCGCGGGAATCAGGGCAATCGCGGGGGCGCAGGCAATAACGCGAGTGTCGGCAATCGCGCAAACTTCGCCGACAACGGGGCGGGTGGAAATCGCGGGAACCTCGGCAATAACGGCACCGGCGGCAATCGCGGAAATCTCGGCGATAACGGCGCCGGCGGCAATCGCCCGAACATCGGCAATAGCGGTGCCAACGGTGCCGGAGGCAATCGCGGCGGCATGGGCAACAACGCCGGCGCGAGCAATCGCGTGAGCACCGGGGCAGGCGCCGGGTTTGGCGGCGGCGGGGGCTATAGCGGCGGCCGTGACGGCGCCTTCCAGGGTGTGGGCAGCGGCGGCGCCACTCAGCGCGACGCGAGCCGCGGCCGCTCCAGCATGCAGTCTTCAGGGTTCAATCGTCCGAGCGGCGGCGGCGGGATGCGCGGCGGTGGCGGCGGTCGTGGCGGCGGCAGACGCTAAGGAGAACGGCCATGAGCAGACATGAGTTTCTCCGTCCCGCTGCATCGACAGCGCTCGCAGCGGCGATTGCCATCGCACTCCTCGCGTACGCACCGCGGCCTTGCGCGGCCGCCGGCCAAAACACCTTCGCTACACCCGACGCGGCGATGGCCGCGTTCGGCGACGCCGTGGCCGGCAACGACGAAGCGGAACTGCGCACGCTCCTCGGTGCAGATTTCCGCCGGCTCATACCGCCGGTTGGCGCGGAGATCCGCGACAAATTCCTCAGTGAATGGCGGACTTCGCACACCATTCAGGATACCGATGCAAATCATGCGATGATCGCCGTTGGCGACGACGGCTGGACCTTGCCGATCCCGCTCGTCAAGACCGCCCAGGGCTGGCACTTCGACACGCATGCCGGCGTCGAGGAGATGCGCGTGCGCCGCATTGGCCGAAACGAGCTTGCCGTGATGCAGACGATGCTCGCGGTCTACGACGCGCAACGCGAATATGCGCAGACCTATCACGACGGCAGCAACATGCTGGTCTACGCCAGCAAGCTCGCGAGTTCGCCCGGCAAGCAGGACGGCCTGTACTGGCCGACCGGCCCCGACGCCACGCCGAGCCCGCTAGGCGTCGCATTCCTCAAGGCCGGCGCGCGCAATGCCGAAAACGCCGGTTACTACGGCTACCACTACAAGCTGCTGACCTCCCAGGGTCCGCACGCGCCAGGCGGCGCGTATAACTACCTGGTCGACAACAAGCTGTTCGGCGGCTTTGGCGTCGTTGCCTGGCCGGTGCGGTACGGCGACACGGGTATCAAGACATTCATGGTGAGCCATGACGGCCAGGTCTACGAGCGCGACCTCGGCCCGGATGGCGCGGCGAAGGCCGAAGCGATGACGTCCTTCGATCCGGGCCCGGGCTGGTCGAAGGCTTCGCCGTGACACCCGGCATCGGCCCAACCTCGACGCAGCGCCGCGGTCAAGGCGCGTGCGCAGGTTCGGGGGCGCTCGCTCGCGCCGGCGCCTCTTCGCCGAGCATGTAGAGCAGTAGCGCGTCGCGGTCGGGTCCGCTCATCGCCGCCGTCGAGCGCATGAGCACCGCGCTCGCCCAGCAGATGTCGGCCATCGTGGCGCCCGGCCCGCCGTTCGTGACGCGCTCGAGCCGCGCCACGGCTTGCGGATCGCCAGCGAGCGCGGCGTTGACCGCATCGTCCAGATGCCGCAACGCCTGCTCGTACGCCCCGGGTGTGGGCAACCTGACCGGCGCGGCGAGCACGGAACGGATCACCACGCGATACAGCAACGAGAAGTATTCGGCCGTGTCGGCATCGCTCATGCTGCCGATCGACATGCTTTGGTCGATGTCCTGCACGCTCGCCATGCCCCGGCAATTGCCGCGCGCCGCGCGGCCCATGTATTTCGCGAGCAGCGTGAAGTACGCCAACCGGTCTTGCGGCGTCAGACGCACAATGCCGCCGCGGATCAGGCGCTCGCGCGCCGCGTCGTCGCGCAGCCGCGCTTCGAGGCCCGCCGCCCCGCCGGGCATGGCGACCGCTACGGCCGGGTCCGCACGCAGCCGGTAGAACCAGGCTTCGACGATGCGCGCCTTGATCGTCTCCTGCTCCACACCGGCCTCGCGCAACGCCGCCGCGCTTTGCGCGGAGGTCGGCTCGGCGGGCGCAACAACGTAATCGAGCACCGCGAAGAGTCCCGCCGGCGTGTCCTCGTTACGCGGCACACTGCCCGATGCATCGTGGCCCATCAGCGCCAGCGCAATGGACAGTGCGAGCGATGCACAATGCAACGTCTTCATGAGATCCCGCGTGGCGTACTCACTCCGTCGCACTGCCAACTGTTGGGTGATCCGCGCGAATCGCGGCGGCAATGTCCGCGCTGATGGTGGCGAGTGCGCGATCGTGCGCGTCGACGAGCGCGCCGTAGTCCTGACTCGTCACCTGCTCGTGCGCCACCGTGTGCCCGAGCGTCAGCGCCTGGTGGCCCGGCGGGCGAACGACCCATTGAGCATCGATCGTCACCGAGTCTCCCAGTACGCTGTCAATGCGTGTGATATCCACGCGAACGCGCCAGACCGGCGGGATGGCCGCGCCATCGAACGTCGAGACGTGCGCCGTACCGAGCCGCTGCGCAAGGTCCGCGGCAACGACACGCCCGACGTCCAGCTTGAGCGGCGTGGCCCAGCGCGCGAACTCGTTCATCTGGATCGTGTTGTCCGGATTGCGCGTCACGATTTGCGGGCGGTCCACCATGTCGGGCACGGTCACGGGACCGACGATGACATCGAGCGCAGCAGCGCCCGTTGGCACGGCGGGCGATGTGTTTGACGCCACCGTGTTCGCCAGGTCGGCGCGCAGCGCATAAAACGTGGGCGACGGCGAGGAGCAGCCGGCCAGGCACGCCAGCGCAGCGGCGAGAGCGCGAGACGCGGTCAGGTTGCGGCGGTTCACTGCTTGCCTCCTGGTTTGCCCTGCACCACGGCCTCGGGATGGCGCTCGAGATAATCCGTGAGCATGCGCACGGAGGCGGCGGTGCGGGCCAGTTCACGCATGGCGTCGCTCGTGTTCTGCTGGAGCTGCGAGTCGGGCTGCAAGGCGTCGGTAGCCGAGTTGAGCGTCGATTGCGCCGCCGAGAGCGTGTCGTGCGCCTGCGGCACGACGTCGGTGCCAAGCTTCGCCATCACGTCGTTCGCGCTTTGCAGCGTGCGCTGCGCATTCGCGCCGATCGCCTCGAAAGGAATGCCGTTGAGTTTGGCGAGCAGCCGCGTGAGCGAATCCTGCAGCGACTGCAACGTGCGCGGCACCGTCGGCATCTCGGGCGGCGTCCTCGACCAGTCGATCTTCGCCTTCGGTGCATCCGGGAAGGTGTCGAAGGCGACGTAGAGCTGTCCCGTGAGCAGATTACCCGAGCGCAGCTGGAACCGGAAGCCGCTGGCAATCAGGAACTCGGCAAGCTGGCGCGGTTGGTCGGTGAGGCGGCCGGTCGGGTGGCCATTCTCGAAGCGAGACGTAAAGCGCTCCGGATACAGATTGATTTCAACAGGAATGCTGAACTGTTTCCTGACCGGGTCGAAACGCGTGTAGATACGTGTGACCTCGCCGATCACGACGCCGCGGAAATCGACGGGCGCACCCACGGTCAGCCCGCGTACCGAATCGTAGAAGGTCACGACGTAGGTGTCGACAATGCGATAGTGCTCCTTCATCGAGTCGGCGTGCGTGGCGTAAAGCTCGAACTTCGAGTTGGCGTCGGCCTCCGGCGCTTCACCGCCGGCATCGGCGTCGGGCGTTTCGAACGCCACGCCGCCAATGAGCAGCGACACCACCGACTGCGTGTTGATCTGCACGCCGTCCGGGCTTAGCGAGACGTCGAGTCCGCTCGCATGCCAGAAACGCGTGTCGCTGCGCACGAACCTGTCGTAGGGCGCGTTCACGAACACGCGCAACGTCACGCCCTTGCCGTTCGGGTCCATTTCATAGGAAGCGATCTGCCCGACCTGAAGACGGCGGAAAAACACCGGCGAGCCGACATCGAGCGAGCCCATGCTCACGCTGTGCAGCACGAACTCTCGCCCCGGAACATCGCCCGGGATGACAGGCGGCACTTCGAGTCCCACGAAGTCGTGGCGCGTCTTGCCGGAGTTGCCCTCGTCCATGCCCACATACGAACCCGAGAGCAGCGTGCTCAGGCCCGAAACGGTGCCGCCCGAAATGCGCGGGCGCACGACCCAGAAGCGCGTGTTGTCGACGAGCATGCTCGCCGCGTCTTTCACGAGCTCGCCGGTCGCGATCACACGCTTGTGATCGGGCGAGAGCGTGACCGCCTTCACCACGCCGATATCGACGTCCCTGTATTTGATCTTCGTTTTGCCGGCCTCGAGGCCGTCGCCGGTCTTGAAGCTGACCGTGATGGTCGGTCCCTCCTCGATGACTGCCTTGGCGGCGAGCCAGCCGCCAATGAGCACCGCGACGATCGGCACGAGCCATACGATCTGCATGCGCCAGCGCGAGCCGCGCACCGGCTTCGCCTCGGGCAGGTCCGGCAAGGAATCGCCGTCACCGGGCGCTGCCATTTTCCCGCTCCATCGCGTCCCAGATGAGACGCGGGTCGAACATGTTCGCGGCGAACATCGTGAGGATCACGACGGCGCCGAATGCGATCGCGGCCGGGCCCGCCTTGATCGTGGCGAGCGCGTTGAACTGCACCAGCGCGACGAGCATCGTGATCACGTAGATGTCGAGCATCGACCAGCGTCCGACCAGCTCGATCAGCCGGTAGATGCGCGTGCGTTGCTCGGGCAGCCAGGTCCAGCGGCGCTGCGTGGACCACGTCAGATACGACAGCCCGAGAATCTTCAGCATGGGCACGGCGATGCTGGCAATAAACACGAGCAGCGCAAGCGGCCAGGAACCCGACACCCACAGATACACCACGCCGCTCATGATCGTGTCCTTCTGCGTGCCGAACAGCGAACTCGTGTCCATGACGGGCAGCACGTTCGCGGGCACGTACAGCACCATCGCCGCGACCAGAAGCGCCCAGGTGCGCGAGAGACTCGCGACCTTGCGCATGTGCAGCGCGCTGCCGCAGCGCGGACACGCCGCCGCATGCGCGGCCGCCGGCATGCGCGCGAGCAGCCCGCACGCGTGGCAACGCGCGATGCCGCACGCGGCGCCCGTGAGTGGGACTGCAGCGTGCTCGCCTCGCGCTCCGGGTACCTCGCCAGGCGCAACGCCCGTTCTCACGTTGGGCACGTATGGCGCGTTGAGCGCGCTGGCGGGCTGCGTCGCCCGCGCCACGCGCAACCAGAACTGGCGCACGTCGAACGCCGCGCTCGCGCCCGCGAGCACCAGCATCAACGCGCCGAACGACCACAATGCAACGCCCGTCACGACCGTTGCGATATGGGACAGCTTCACGAGCGCGACCAGCAGGCCGAGTATCAGCACCTCGGTCATTCCCCATGGCCGAGCGATGTACATCGCGCGAAACAGGAGCGGCGCCTGCCAGGGCGCGCGGTCGATCGCGAGCGGCACGAGGAGGGCGAGCAGGCAAACGATCTGCATACCCGGCATGAGGATCGTCGTGGCGAACACCAGCGCCGCGATGGGCCACATGCCGTCGAGATAGAGAATCCCGACGGCATGCCACAGCGTCGTGCGCACGAGATTGCCGTTCACCGAGAGTCCGACGATCGGATACAGATTGGAAATGACAAACAGCACGAGTGCGCCCAACGCAAGCGCGAGCGCACGGCTAAGGCTTTCCGGAAGATCCCGCTCCAGTTCGGCGTTGCAGCGCAGGCAGCGCAGCGTGCCACCCGGCGGGCAAGACGCGCCGCGCTGCATGAGATCGCAGTCGTGGCAAACAAGAAGCTCCGCGCGCTTCATCGCGGGGCCTTCCCGGATCCGGTCCTGGCGTGGTCGATTCATCGTCGCTGTACCGATTCGGCATGCGGGGCGTCAGCCTGGCGGAGCCACGCCAAGCACCGCATGAACCGCGCCGATGAGCGCGGAGTCGTCGAACGGCTTGCGCAGGTACGCAACCGCGCCGGCGGCCTGCGCCTGCTCGCGCACGCGCGCATCGTCGTGCGCCGTAATCACGATGCACTGGATGCCGGTTCCGCCCAACCGGCGCTGCACCTCGATACCGTTGATGCCGGGCATCTGGATATCGAGGACCACGCAGGCCGGCGCGCGAGGCGCCGCGGCCGCCAGCGCGTCGAGAAAGGCCTCGCCGCTGGTGTACACGTCGGAGTCGATGCCGACCGACTTCAACAGGCGCTGGATCGCTCGCCCGACCGACTCCTCGTCGTCGACGACGGCCACGGATCGTGTCACGTTGTTCATTTGACTAAGCGTTCGGTTACCGGTGAGGACAGCCGGACGGGCGCCGCCGTGAGGGCCGACCGGCATCCTGAGCGCAAGCGGCTGCCCCATGCGCGGCTACTTGTGTAACGCAGGCTTGACGGATACGGCGAACGCTTCCGTATACACTGCCTCGACCTGATCGCCGACCTGCACGCCTGCGAGTTGCTGGGGATCTTCGACCCGCAAGTCCATCGTCCCCCCTTCGGGTCCCATCAGCGTGACCGTTTTTGTTTTGGTGTCGACCGCCACGACATTTGCCGTGACCTTCACCTCGCGCCCCACCATGCCGCCGGGCTTCTCGCCGGCAGCCGCGCGCTCGACCTGCGGCGTTTCCTGTACCGAGGTCTCGCCGCCGCCTCCCTTCTTCAGGCTCAGCGTGAGGGATTCCTTATAGGTCATCGTCACGACATCGCCAACCTTTAGTTGATCGAAGTTTCTGACTTCCGGTCCCAGCTCGGCTTCGACCAGCTTGCCGTCGTGGCGCTTGAGCGTGACGGTGCGGGTATCGGCGTCGATCTTCGTAATCGTCGCCGTCACCTTGTGCATACCGGCGACGGTTGCCTTGCCCGGCTCGTGCGTCACGTTGGCCGTCGTCTGGCCCTGGGCCGCGGCAAGCTGCGCCGCGGCGGCGATGACAGCTGTTACAACCCACTTGAGGTACGGCATCGCGACCTCCTGTTACAGATCGAGTTTCGTCACCTTCGTGCCGGCGACCGACGCATCGGCCATGATGCCCGTATTGGTCATCACGATCGCCTGAACCGGCGCCGTCGCGGTTCTCGTGTCGATCTGCCCATTCGCACCGACCTTGACGAGTGCAACGGCTACGTCGCCGCCAACCGACCAGCCCTTCGAATTGCGGAACTTGTCGAGCGAGTCCTGCGTCATGAAGAGAAAGATCACGGCGGTGGACTGCACCCCCGCCTGCAAGCCGAACGAAGCCGCCGCCGTGCTGTAGTAACCGACCGTCGATCCGCCTACGCGCAACGCACCCTGGCCATATGAGCCGCCAATAATGAACGCTGCCTTGCCGACCGAAGGAAAGACCAGCACGCCCTGCGACTTGGCAACCAGTTCCTGCGAGCCCGGCACAGTCGAGAACAGCCGGGACATCGTGCCGTCCACGGCCGCATCGATCTCCTGGCGTTTCGCCGCGTCGGTCGCGCCGCTCGTCCCACTGTTCGTGGTCGTGCTGCAACCCGCTGCGGCCAGCCCGGCCGCGGCCGCCGCCGTAAGCACAAAAATCCGTCGCTTCATTGTTTCCTCCATTGAGTTTAGACAGCCCGGACACGGCACTCACGCATGCGGATCGAACATCACGCGGGAATGAGACGTTGCTCGCACATCGTTGCTCAGCGTTGAGTTACATGGTCTCAGACGCGGCACACAGGACAAATCGGACCTTGGTCTTACGCCGCCCCGCGCCGCAGCGCACACCGCGCGCGCTACTGCACCGTGTAGCCGCGCCCTTGCATGCACGCGGCAAAAGCCCGGTTGAACGTGTCAATCGCGCCCTGCTGCTGTTGCTGGGCGTTGGCCTGCTGGGCACGCCGGTTCTGTCTCGCGCGCGATCCGCCCACCATCGTTCCGGCCGCGGCGCCTACTGCTGCACCCCTGCCCGCGTCGCCTGTGATCGCGCCGATCACCGCGCCGCCCGCGGCGCCGCGCGCTGCGCCCTGAACACGCTCGCCACCGCCCACGGCCGGGCCTGAAGGCGGCGGTGGCGTCGACGCAACCTGCTTCGGATCGATACCCGTGTTGCTCTTCGCCCACGAGTAGCACGCCGATTCGTCCGCCTGCTGTTGCTGCGCGCTTTGCCCCTTCGCGGGATAGGCAATTGGGGTTGCCTGCGCGGCACTCGTCAAAAGCAGCACGGCGGCGCACAGGGCGCCAGTCCGGCGATTTATATAGGTATCCATATCAACTCCTTGAGCGCGTGCGGGATCGCGCCGATCACGCCTGCTGCTATCGGCGGAAGGTTGGGAAGCGACAGTCGTGCCGACGGCACGACGCCCGAATGCGGGGCAAACACCGCGCCGTGCGACCGGCGCGGTGGTCTGTTCAATGATGTGGGAGCGGCACAGCGAAGGCAATCAGACCATGGTCCTACCGTCAGCCGCAGCGGCTGACAGGCTCAATGGCACGCCCGCCGGCGCACGGCCGGAACGGCCATGCAGTGCGGGGAGCGCAGAAGAGAGGCAGCGGGCGATCAGAACTTGTGACGAATGCCGAGACTCACCATGATTTGCGAACTTGAACTGCCGTTCAGCCCATAGTCGGCAACGGAAGCGACCGCGGTGGTCAGAATGGAACCCGTTGCGCTCGGCACGCGCTGCGTGCCGTTGGCGTGCTGCCACGCGCCGACGAGGTACACGTCGGTACGCTTGGAGAGGTTGTAGTCGCCGCCCAGCGAGACCTGGTTATAGGTTGCCGAGGTGTCGCCCGCGCTGTGCGTCCATGTATAGCCGACACCGATAAGCGACGCCGGCGTGAGCGCATAGTTCACGAAACCGCCAGCAACGTTGTAGCGCTGGTTGGATGGGAAAAGCGACTGCGCGTCGGCCTTGTATTGCGCGTTGCTATACCGGCCGCCGAACGTCCACGGTCCGGCCACGTATTGCACCGCGACGGAGCCAATGCCGACCCACTTGGCGGTTTCGTACGCGAGGTTCTGAAAGCCGCCATCGAACATGCCGTCCGAGCTGCTGGTCCAGTTGGTGCGGGGAATCGTGGAGTTTGCGTTATGCATGCGGACGTAGCCCGCCGCGATGCTGAATGGGCCGGTCACATAGCTCGCCGCCGCCGACCAGGTCTGCTGGGAACCCGTCGCGCCCGCGACGCCTCCGAACGCATACATGCCTTCGATCTGGAAGCCCGCGAATTGTGGCGAGAGATACTTGATCGCATTGTTCGTACGAGAGCTGTTGTCGTTGTTGTCGACGTCGCCCGGCGTGGCGAAGGTGCTGCCCCAGTAATTGTCTGCGGTAAGCGGCTGAACCATGTCGACGACCGGGTCGTATTGACGGCCCAAGGTCAGCGTGCCGTACTGCTGGTGCGTCAAGCCCACGAACGCCTGGCGCCCGAACAGGCGGTTGCCCTGCTGCGAAGTTCCGCTATTGATGTCGAATCCGCTTTCCAGCTGGAAGATCGCTTTCAGGCCGCCGCCCAGATCCTCGGTTCCCTTCAACCCCCAGCGAGACCCCTGCAGATTGCCACCTTGCATCCGATACAGGTTGTTGCCCTGAGCGTCGGCGTTGTGGACGAACTGAAAAGCTTCGTCGATCACGCCATACAGGGTGACGCTGCTTTGCGCGTGAGCGACCGGCGCCAGCACGGTGAACGGAACAGGAAGCAACATAAGCGCAAGCTTTTTCATGTTTGCAACTCCTTCACGCACCAGGTAATCGGTATTCCTATATTAGTCGCTCGCTTCGGAACGACCCCGGCGTGAAATTGGTTCCGTTGTCGGCGCAAGACACCCAATGCGACGCGAATGAACCCCGACGCCTTGTAACCGCAGCTTAAATAAGGCATTGAAACCGGCATGTTTGCTAATGCCGTGGAGCTCGTCTCACCGCGCCGAGGCCCATTTCGAATAATCAATCAGGAGTCCATACACGGTGCGCGCCTCGCCGCTCAGATCGACTTGACCTCGCCGCCGTCCATCCTCAGCGTCGTGCCGGTCATCCAGTGCGCGCCGGGCGAGACGATGAACGCCATCAGGTCGGCGATTTCCTCGGGGGTGCCGTAGCGCGCAATGCCGGCTTCGGCCGGGAACTTCTGCGTGGCTTCCTCGACGCTCATGTCATGCAGCGGCGCCCAGTGCTCCAGATACGACTGGCGGCGACCCGTCATCACGGGGCCCGGCAGCACGCTGTTGACCTGTACGCCGTCCGCGATGCCGCGGTCCGAAAAGGCCTTCGCCAGCGCGACAATCGCCGCGTTGATCGTGCCCACGGCCGCATAGGGCGCCTTCGGAAACACGGCCGAATTGCCCGACATCAGCACGACCGCGCCCGAACTGGCCTTCAGTGCCGGCCACGCTTCGATCGTCAAGCGTCGCGCACCGTGCAGTTTGAGCGCGAGACCGCGCTCCCATTGTTCGTCGGTCATTTCGAACAGATCGATCTGCGGCACCGCGCCTGCAATGTTGAGCAAGGCGTCGATACGCCCGTACGCGGCAAGCGTTTGCTCCACCACTTGCCGCGCGGCATCGGCAAGCGAGAGATCGATGTCGATGACGAGCGCTTCGGCGCCTGCGCTCCTCACCTGCGCGGCGGTCTCTTCGAGTTGCTCGCGGTTGCGCGCGACCACGGCTATAGCGTCGAAGTCACGCGCCAGTCTCACGGCCGTCGAACGGCCAATGCCCTGGCTTGCGCCCGTTACGATTGCGATTTTGCCGGCCATCTTCCCGCTCCTAATTTGATCAGTATTGCCAACCATCAATCGAGAAATTCCGTGATCGCCATAGCGATCTCTTCAGCGTGCGTTTCCAGTGCGAAGTGGCCCGTGTCGAGAAAGCGCACCACGGCTTGCGGCAAGTCGCGCTTGAATGCCTCCGCGCCCGCAGGCAGGAAGAACGGATCGTTCTTGCCCCACACGGCGAGAAACGGCGGACGATGCGTGCGGAAATACGCCTGAAACTCGGGGTACAGCGCAACGTTGCTCCGGTAGTCGCGGAACAGGTCGAGCTGGATCTCGTGCGCGCCGGGGCGGTTCATATAGTAGTCGTCGAGCGAATAGCCGTCCGGCGATACGGCAGACGCATCGGGCACGCCGTGCGTGTATTGCCAGATCGTCGTTTCGCGCGAGAGCAGCGCGCGCAGCGCGTCGCGGTTGGCCGGCGACGGGTCGGCCCAGTAAGCCCGAATCGGATTCCAGCCGTCGCTCAAGCCTTCCTCGTAAGCATTGCCGTTTTGCGAAATGATCGCCGTGATGCGCTCGGGATGCGCGAGCGCGAGGCGAAAGCCCGTGGGCGCACCGTAGTCGAATACATACACCGCAAAGCGATCGAAGCCGATGCGCTCGGTGAAGCGCGCCATCACGTTCGCGATGTTCTCGAACGTGTACGCGAACTGGCCCCGGTCCGGCAACTCCGATTGACCGAAGCCCGGCAGATCCGGTGCGACGAGATGAAAGCGGTCGGCGAGCTTCGGAATGAGGTCGCGAAACATGTGCCCGGCACTCGGAAAGCCGTGCAACAGCAGGAGCTTCGGCGCGCCCACGCGCCCAGCTTCGCGGTAAAACACGTTGAAGCCGTCGACATCGGCGCGGCGGTAGGCAATGGCAGTCATGGGTTCCTCCAGAGGTGAACGGAATACGCGCGTTTAGCGCGAAGAAACGGACCGAACGGCTTCGGCGATGATCTCGGCCACGGCATCGGGCGCCGTGACGCCCGGGGTGTGATCGACTTCATGGGCGCGGATCTGGGCGTTCATCCGGCTGGCCATGAAGCGCTGCGTATCGGGATCGATCATGCGGTCCTCGCCCGCGACGAGAAACCAGGCCGGCCTGTCTCTCCATAGTGGCCGCGCCACCGCTTGGCCGATACACGCCGCCGCAATCGGGCGCTGGATCGCGGCGAGCGTCGCCGCCTCCTGCGCAGTGGCGTGCTGCGCGAACGCGTTTGCAAACGCCTCGCGCGGCAGCCAGATCCAGCCGTGCCGGTCGGGCGCGAGTTGCGGCGCCTGTGGGTGCGTCTTCCCACGATAGAACACGTCGGCCACGGTTTCGCCCTCGTCGGGCGCGAGCGCGGCCACGTACACCAGCGCCGCGACGTTCGCAGCGCGCGTGGCGCCGATCACGGCCCCCGCATACGCGTGACCGCCCAGCACGACGGGCCCCTCGACGCGTTCGAGCGTGCGCTCGAGCGCCGCCACATCGTCCCCCAGCGAAGCGAGCGGAAGCGGCGCCGCCACGGCCTCGATGCCCTGCCGGTTCAGCCGCTCGATCACCTTGCTCCAGCTCGACCCATCTGCCCAGGCGCCATGCGCCAGCACCACGCTCGCTTGACCGTGAGACATGCTCCACTCCTTGTGTAACCTATTTAATTGGTATTTAGAGGTTACTAACTAGTAGAGTAACTTGTCAATGGCAATTTGACTGGTTACACTGAACGCACCCTGATTACTCTTTTGCGGCAAGAAAATGGACTACCGCACCCTGCCGGCGCTATTCGTGGCCGACGCGCCCGGTCTCGACTTCCTGAACTCGGTTGCAACACCCGTGGACGTGCCCATCGACTGGATCGCCGACGGCGCAGGTTTGCTGTCCTGGCTCGAGCAGGCGGGTATGGTCCCCGCTCCGGCGCTTGCCGCCATGCGCGCGCGGTTTACCGCGGCCGAGTTCGACGCCGCCGCGAGCGAGGCGCGCGCACTACGCGAATGGTTCAGGACCTTCGTGCGCGAAAGAAAAGGCCGGCCGCTCGCCAGCGCCGATCTGGCCGAACTCGCGCCGCTCAACGATCGGCTCGCGCGTGACGACCGCTATGGCGAAGTCGTTGCGGCCAGCCATGCGGGAGCAGCGGCGTTTGAATATCGCGTGAATCGCCGCTGGAAAACGCCGGAATCGCTCTTGATGCCTATTGCCGAAGCGCTGGCGAAACTCGTCTGCGGGCAGGACTTCACGCACGTGAAAGCCTGCGAGGGCCCGAAATGCACGCTGCTCTTCGCCGACCACACGCGCGGGCATGCGCGCCGCTGGTGCAGCATGGCGATCTGCGGGAATCGCGCGAAAGTTGCCGCGCACCGCAAACGGCTCAAGGAGCGCGCAAGCGCTTAGCGCCGATCCACGCCCCGGGAGCGGGCCTTGCGGGATATGGCGGGCCTACCGGAATGGGAGAGGAACGATGACCGCCAGCACCCCGAAGCCCCATGAAAATGGCGCCAGCAACGCCAGCGAAAATCAGCAACAGAAGCCCACCGGACACAGCGACGACAAGCGCAGCGCCATGCCCGAGCGCGATGACAAATCGCGCAAGCAGTCGCCCGCCGACCGCCCCGGCAAGCAGTCTGGCGAAGGGGAACCTTCGGTGGGTTGATGTCGTTGTCTGGATAGCGAAGGAGACTTGCATGGCGCCAGCCCCTTTCGCATCACTGCTTTGCATACCTTATCAAATCGCGTCAGTCGCGATCCGGTGCGCCGAGCGGAAACAGTGGACGATAGGGCCGCGCTTCGTTCACGGCCCGCGCATACGAAGGCCGCGCGAGCAGGCGCTCGCGATAGGCACGCAACACAGGATAGGCCGGGGCGATGCGATGCGTCCAGTCCGCATAGAAAAGCGACGAAGACGCGGCGCAGTCCGCCATCGTATAGTCCTCGCCCGCCGCCCACATTCTGCCCGCCAGATGGCCTTCGAGCCACGCATAAGCGAGTTCGAGCTTTTCCTGCGCGAAGACGCGCCCTTCGTCGCGTCTGGCCGGGTCGCCGGTCAACGCACCCTCCACGGCGCGTTGCACGGGCGTCATGACATGCAGGTCGAAGAAGCGGTCGAGAAAGCGCACGTCGAGCGCGGCCATGGGATCGGCGGGCAGCAGGCGCACCGGCCCGGGATGCGCGAGCTGCAGGTATTCGATGATGATGCTGGTTTCCGCGACGTTGCGCTCGCCGTCCACGAGCACCGGAAACTTGCGCAGTGGCCAGCGCTGCAGCCACTGCGCCGTATGCTCGGGCGAATCCGGACCGATGTCGCGGAATTCGAAAGGTGTGTCGTTCTCGTAGAGCGCGATGAGTACTTTCTGCGTGTACGAGGAAAACGGATGACCATATAGCGCGAGCGACATCGTCGAGTCTCCGGGCCAGCGGCAAGTCGTTGAACCATGCCTGTGTTGCGCGCGGATTGCAAGTGCTGCCGGGACCTGCAGCGGCACGTGTTCGGGGTTTCGTGCTGTGGGCATCCAGCACCGTCATCCGCTATCTGGAGTCGCGCCATGACGGCGCGGGCCGCACGTCAAGTTGCCACGAGGCTCAGGCAGAGAAGTCAGTCGATGCCGACAGCGCTTGCCACGTTTGCGTTTCCTGCGCCACGTAAGCGTTTTTCGCGGCAATGGCAGCGAGCGTGTCCGTGCCAAGCGGAAGGCGCAACGGCGGGTCCGCCGCCTCGACGAGCGTGATCAACGCGGCCGCAAGCTTCGTCGGGTCGCCGGGCTGGTTGTGATTCAATTGCACGGCCTTGCGGCGAACGGCGCCCGAGGTTTCGTCGTAGTCGTCGATGACGTCCGGCGCGACGACCAGCGAGGAGCCATCCAGAAAGTCGGTACGAAAATAGCCCGGCTCGACAACGGTCGCGTGAATGCCAAGCGGCTTCAACTCGGCATGCAACGCTTCCGTAATGCCTTCGACGGCGAACTTCGTCGACGAGTACACGCCAAATCCGGCCGCGGCACGATAGCCGCCAATCGATGAAATATTGATCACGTGGCCCGAGCGGTTTGCGCGCATCGTCGGCAACGCCGCACGCGTGACGTTCAGCAGACCGAATACATTCGTGTCGTACATGCGGCGCACGTCCTTGTCGGCCGACTCTTCCACCGCGCCCAGCAGGCCAAAGCCGGCGTTGTTGACCAGCACGTCGACGCGGCCGAATCGCGCGACCGCCGCCTGCACTGCCGCCTTTGCCTGCGCCTCGTCGGTGACGTCCAGCGCGACCGGCAACACCGCGGCCGAGCTGCCGAGACGCTCGACGATCGCCCGGACGTTACGTCCGGCGGCCACGACCGCGTTGCCGTCCGCAAGCGCCGCTTCGGCAATCAATGCGCCAATGCCGCGCGACGCGCCAGTGATGAACCATACGCGCTTGAAACCACCTTGTTGAGCGTCAGCCATGATGTCTCTCCTACGTGTGTGTGTGATGAGGTGATGCCATGGTAGGCGCGGCGATTGACATAAACTAGCCGTATATTACTGGCGTGATAATCAACTTTTATTTGCGAATCGGGACACTCCGAAATGAACGAAATTCGCGCGATCACCACGTTCGTCCGTGCCGCGGCGCTTGGGAGCCTGCGTGGCGCCGCGGTCGACCAAGGCATCTCGCCGCAGGCCGCGAGCCATGCAGTGATGCAGCTGGAGAAGGAACTGGGTGTGCGGCTCTTTCACCGGACCACCCGCAAACTGAGCCTCACCGAAGAAGGCCAACGGCTTCTCGAGAGCGTGGAGCCGGCGCTCGCCATTCTGTCGTCCGCGCTCGACGAGGCCCGGCGCTCGAAAGAAGACGTGGCCGGCATGCTGCGCGTGAGTGCGCCGCGCGCCTTCGGGCTCCCGGTCCTGTGGCCGTACTTCGAGGAATTCCAGAAGCGTTATCCGAACGTGCAGCTAGAAGTGCAATTCGACGATCAATTCACGGATCTCGTGGCCGACCGCTCCGACGTGGGATTTCGCGGCGGACCGCCGCCTTCGGGCGGTTCGATCGCGCGCCGGCTGGCGCCGATTCAGCTGATCGTGTGTGCGTCGCCGGAATATATCGAGCGCAACGGCGCGCCGCAAACCATCGAAGCACTCGCCCAACATCGCTGCACCGGGTACCGGCGCGCCAACACGGGCAAGCTCGCGCAGTGGCAGTTCCGTCTCGGCGACGAGATCGTCTACCGCGACATACCCGCCGCCATCTGCGTGAATGACACAGAACTGGAAACGCAGGCGGTGCTTGCGGGTCTCGGCATCGGGCAGTTGGGCAGCTTCAGCGCCGCGACGCATATCCGTTGCGGACGACTCGTTCCGTTGCTGATGCAGCACATCACCGAATACGGCACGATTTATATCTACTACAGGCATCGAACCGAACAGTCCCTGCGCGTGAAGACGTTCATCGACTTCATGGTCGAACGCATGGCCGGCAACCGAAACTTTTTTCTCGATCCGTCCGAGCTTCGCGCCGGGTAGCATCCGCGCGCAAACGCCGGACCGTGCACAATGTCGCCATGCAAGCTCAAGACCTCGAACGCCTCGTCAGCCTCGCCATGCCCTTCGGCAAATACAAGGGCCGGCTCATCGCCGACCTGCCCGGGCACTACCTCAACTGGTTCGCGCGCGAAGGGTTCCCGCCCGGCGAGATCGGCCGGCTGCTCGCACTGATGCACGAGCTGGACCATAACGGCCTGAAGGGCTTGCTCGAGCCGCTGCGCAAACGCGGCTAGCGCCAGGGCGCCACCCGGTGGACAATGCCCGTGCGAAGCACTTGCGAGGCTACCCGACATGGCGAAATTTCAGCCCGACGGATGGCATACCGTCACGCCCCGAATCGTCGTACGCGACGCGGTGAACCTGATCGCCTTCATCAAGACGGTGTTTCAGGCCCAGGGCGCGTTCCGCCACGGACTGCCGGCCGAAATCAGGATCGGCGATTCCATCGTGATGGTTAGCGACTCGGACGGTGCTCGCGAGCCGATGCCGGCATTTCTGTACGTCTATGTTCAGGACACCGATTCGACCTACGAGCGGGCGATTGCGGCAAACGCGATCTCGCTCGAGGTCCCGACCGACCTGCCATACGGCGACAGGCGCGCGATGGTCAGGGATCCGTGGGGAAACACCTGGCAGATCGCCACACATCTGCGCGACTTCTCGACTGCCGAGACCCGTTCGAGGTTGGCCAACGAAGGTTAGACCAGGCGGCCGTCTGGCGGCGGGTCGCGCTCCGCTGCCCGAATGCCCGCACCGTCCGCTTACGCGAACGGGGATTGCAGGACGATCGCATCATCGCGTTCAGGACCCGTGGTGACCATCGCCGCGGGAACACCGACTTCGCTCTGAATCGCCTCGATCAGCGCCGCTGCCTGCGGCGGCAGATCGCCATAGGAGCGGATGCCGCGGGTCGAACCGGCCCAGCCGTCGAAGCGCCTGAGAACCGGCTGCAGGCGCTGCTGCCCGGCGTTCGTGGACGGCATGTAGTCGATGCGCACCCCATCGAGCAGGTAGCCCACGCAGAGCTGCACCGACTCGAAGCCATCGAACACATCGAGCTTGGTCAGCGCGAGCTGGTTGATGCCCGCCACTTTGCAGCTCTGACGCAGTTGTACGGTGTCCAGCCAGCCGCAGCGGCGCGGGCGGCCGGTGTTGACCCCGTATTCGCCGCCGCGCTGCCGGAGCACGTCGCCGGGCGCGCCTTCCAGTTCCGACGTGAACGGGCCCTCGCCGACACGCGTCGCATAGACCTTGCTGACGCCAAGCACCCGCCCCAGGCGCGAGGGGGCAATGCCGGCGCCGCTGGCCGCGCCGGCGGCAATGGTGCTCGACGACGTCACGTAGGGATAGCTGCCCCAATCCACGTCGAGCATGACCGCTTGCGAGCCTTCGAATACCACGCGTTTGCCTGCCGAATGGGCGTGGTCGAGCCGCTCCCAGACGCGGCCCACGAACGGCAGGATGCGCGGCGCCATGGCAAGCAGGCCGCTCAGCATCGGCTCGCGCGGGAACGGCGCCTGGCCCGCGCCGCGAAGCCAGGCGTTATGGTGCTCGAGCAGAACGTCGAGCTTCTGGGCCAGCAGGTCCGGTTCGGCCAGGTCGCACACGCGCAGCCCGCGGCGCCCCACCTTGTCCTCGTACGCCGGACCGATGCCGCGCAAGGTGGTGCCGAGCGGCTTCGCGCGCATCCGTTCCTGGGCAGCGTCGAGCGCGCGATGCACCGGCAGGACCAGCGTGGCCGTCTCGGCGATCTGCAGCACGTCCGGCGTGACGCGGATACCCATCGCCGCCATGCGGTCGATCTCCGCGAGCAGCGCCTCGGGATCGAGCGCAACGCCGTTGCCGATCAGGCCGGGCTTCCCGCGCACGACACCGCTGGGGAGCAGCGCCAGCTTGTAGGTCCGGCCGTCCACCACCAGCGTGTGGCCGGCGTTGTGCCCGCCGTTGTAACGGACGACGATATCCGCGTTCTCCGCGAGCCAATCTACGATCCGGCCCTTTCCCTCATCGCCCCACTGCGCACCGACCACGACGACATTCGACATGCGAGATTTACCCTGGTGAGTTAATCGAACAGATCCGGAACCGGAACTGCTGCAAAGGGGCTCAATATAGGGCTACGCTCACGCCACGAAAAGCGATGTAAACTCACGGAACTTGTCAGGAAAAGTCACATAGGAATTGACTGGATGTCGCGTCGTCTGCCGCCGTTGAACGCCCTGCGCGTATTCGAAGCCGCCGCCCGCGCGGAGAGTTTTTCCGTGGCGGCCGGGGAACTTTGTGTCACGCACGGTGCCGTTAGCCGACAGGTGCGGCAACTGGAGGACTGGCTTGGGCTCGACTTGTTCGAGCGGCGCGGCCGCCGGGTCGTCCTGACCGCGTCGGGGCGCGCTTATCTGGCCGAGGTATCGGCGGCGCTGGATCGCATCGCGCTCGCGACCAGTGCGCAACTTCGTGCCTCGCGCGCGCAGATCGTGAGGGTCAACGCGCCCACGACATTCGCGTTGCGCTGGCTGTTGCCGCAGCTTTCCGGCTTCCAGCTGACCCACCCGGCGGTGGAAGTCCGGCTGACGACTTCGGATGAGCCAATCGACAAGCTCGTCGACGAATGCGACGTGGCGATTCGCGGCAGCGAGCAGAGATCGGCGGGCTATGCGGTCAAGGAGTTTTTATCGGAAGTCCGCCTGCCGGTGTGCTCACCCAAGGTGCTGGAGTCCCACCCGATACGCACGGTCACGGACCTGGCGCACCACACCCTGCTTCACACGGCGACCTACCCCGGCCTTTGGGCGCAATGGCTCGCGGCAAGCGGCCACCCAGGGCTTGCCGCTCGCCATTCCCAGCAACTGGATCACTTTTATTTGACCCTGCAAGCCGCCATCGACGGTCTGGGGATCGCAATGGGCCCTACCGCCCTTGTCGCGCTCGACGTGAAAGAAGGCCGTCTCGTGTTTCCGTTCGAGGGCCCCGCCTTGCCGGCATGGCGCTATTGCAGCTATGTCCGCGAAGCACGCCTCGACGATCCTGCAATCAACGCCTTCCTCGCGTGGTTGCGCGCACTCGGCCAGCGCTTTTCGCATCGTGTGTAGCGTCGGACCGGCGCATCGCCTGTTCCGCGCTCGCGGGTTGACAGCCCGGATTCGATGCTTTAAAAAGTAAAGCATGAAAATTCCACGGCCAGGACAACCCGTACGCGGCTCGACCACCGGACGGCCGATCATGGTCGTGCTGGACCTGCTCGGGCGGCGTACCGCACTGCGGATACTGTGGGAACTTCGCGGCGAGGCGATGACGTTTCGCGCGCTCCAGCAAGCGTGCGACACCAATGCCCGCTTGCTCAATACGCGGCTCGCGGAATTGCGGGCATCCGGTCTCGTCGAGCACGGCGATGGCGGTTACCGGATGACAGCCGAAGGCCGGAAGCTCTTGAGCGCGCTGCAGCCGCTGCTAGCGTGGGCGCGTCAGTGGGCGGCGCGCGATCCGGAAGGGTTTGCCGCCGCCGACCCCGATCACACGGGCCGCCAGGCGTAATTCTCGGTTTCTCAGGCAAGGGATGTTGCACAACGTGAACCATCTGCGCTGGAAGATCGTGGCATTGCTCGTAGCGCCGCTCACGTTCGTGATGACGCTCGACCGCACGGCCATGGCTGTCGCGGCCCCGACGATCCAGAACGAACTGGGCCTGTCGATCGTCGAGATGTCGATGATTCTCACGATCTACTTCTGGGCCTATGCAATCGGGCAGATACCGGCCGGCCGCGCGGCCGAGCGCTTCGGGTCGCGCAAGGTGCTGTTCGGCACGAGTACGCTCTGGTCGCTCATGATGCTCGCCACGCCGCTGGGCGCCTCATTTGCCTGGCTCTTCGGGTGCCGGCTCGTGCTGGGCGGGGCGCAGTCGGCGGACTGGTCGAGCAGCGTCGTCGCGCTCAAGCGCTGGGTTCCGGCCAGCGAGCGCGCGAAAGGCAACGCCCTGCTGCTCGCGGGACTCTATCTTGGCCCGATCGTTGCGGCGCCGCTTACGGCGTGGACCATCGCACGGTTCGGCTGGCATGCCGTGTTCTTCGGATTCGGCGCATTGGGCCTGCTGCTCGGCGCGATCTGGTGGCTCGGCTACCGCGACACGCCGGCGGCACATCCGCTCATCACGAAGGCGGAAGTCGAGTACATCGCCGCCGGCCAGCCAGCCGAGCGCGCGGCAGCCAGGGGCGCGCTCGGCCGCTGTCTGAGGCAGTGGCGCTTCTGGATCTTCGGTGTCCAGTACTTCCTGCTGGTGCTGATCCAGAGCTTCTATACGACGTGGCTGCCAACCTATCTCATGCGCGCGCGCGGGCTCTCGCTCAAGGCGATGGGTCTGTACGCATCGTTGCCCTGGGTCGCCGTGTTCGTGGCGGTATTCGTCGCGGGGGCGTTCAGCGACTGGCTGCTTCGAAGGACCGGATCGATCTATCGGGCGCGCACGCCCGTCGCGATGACCGGATTTGTCGTGAGCGCGCTCGCGTTGACGGCAGCCTCGCGAGCGGATTCGATTGCGATGGTGATCGGCTTGCTGTGCCTGTCCTTTGCGGCGGTGGGGTTCGTGCAGGTAGTCGTGTGGTCTGCCACGCAGGATCTCGGGCGCGCGTTTGCCGGTGTCATGTCCGGCTGGACGAACGTGTGGGGGGCCCTCTCGAACGTCGCGGGCCCCATGACGCTGGCTTTGGTCGTCAAGGTCACGCATAGCTGGGCAAGCGGCATGATCGTGACAGGCGCGGCGGCCGCCTGCGGTGCGCTGCTGTGGCTGTTCGTGCACCCCGAGCGGCCCTTGCTCGATGACGAGGCGAGGATTGCGCCGGACGAGCCCGCCGCTCGCGGCGGACCCAAGGATGGTTTTCGCCGTTCCGATGCTCAGCTTCGTTCCGAACGAAAAGGCGAGGTCGATCTGCGTTGCATCGGCCATCCGTGCCTTCAGCGCCGCAGCAAGGCTATCGGTGGGGACGATGTCGAACCCCGCGCCGGAGCAGAGCGCGATACCGGCGGCGGCGGCGCGTGCATCCTGCGCGTGGCAGAACTGGAAAACCGGGATTTCACCCGTGACGTCTACGTCTGCCTATAAGCAACAAAGTCAATTTCGACGAGCGCGTCGCGCGCCAATCCAGTCACGCCGATGCAGGTCCGCGCCGGCAATTTCTCAGGCGGGAAATAGGCAGCATAGACCGCGTTCATCGTCGCGTAATCTCGTTTGAATTCGGTCAGAAAGATCCGCACGGAGACAACATCTTCGAGCCCAAGCCCCATCCCCTTTAACACGAGAACCAGATTGTCCATCACGCGGGTGGTCTGTGCTTCAACACCATCGGGAAGCGGAGCGTTGTCGTCATCCGGCGATGTCGGCATCTGGCCCGTGAGGAACACCCACCCGTGCTGCTCGGTTGCGTGTGAAAAGGGACCGACTGGCGTGGGCGCACCCTCAATCATCCAGAATCTCGTTGATAAATCCATCTACCGTAACTCCATGAACAAAGAAAGCGTCGTATGCGCACTACGCCAGGCGGCACCATAGCGCATGTCACAAAATCATTAATCCGCGAACAAGGCCTTGCGGATAATCGCGTGCATCCCCCAGTTGCCGTCGACAACCTGTGTCACGCCGAAGTCGACCGCAACCGACATCAACGAGATTGCTTCGTCTTCGGTGAGACCCCTGGTCGTCATCAGAAAGCGGCGCGTCTTGATGAACGCGTCGCGCATCGCGAGGTCGAGTGTCGGCTTCTCGTAGACCTTGCTTTGCGCGTGCGTGCCGAATTCAGTCAGATAGTTTGCATGGCTGAAACCGTGCAGCACCCACTCTTCGGGGGTTTCGACGAGCGGATACGTGAGGTCCGCGTAGGGTCGACCGGCAAGCGTTGCTCTCTTGTGCAGCACAAGTTGGAAATCGCCGGTCAGCGAGCATTCGATCGCGGTCCCACACAGTTCCGAATCGCCCTGCGACGCGTGCGGATCCCCGACTGACAGCAACGCGCCGGTTACGCCAATCGGCAGATAGACGCTCGCGCCCTGCGCAACGCGCCAGTTGTCCAGGTTGCCGCCGAACGCAGACGGCGGGATCGAATCGATGAGGCCGTCCTGCTGCGGCGCGACTGCAATCAGGCCGAAATGCGGGCGCACGGGAATCTTGACACCCTTCAGGATCCCGTAATTTTCCTCGACTGTCGAATGGTCTACGGGCACGCCCGGATAATCGATGGTCGGATGCACCACACCGAACGGATCGCGCTGCGGCGTCCAGCGGTAGTTGTAGACCGCACGCGCATATGGCGGACCGTCGTGCGGCTGCGGCTCGGCGTCGAGCTCGTAAATCGTCACAACTTCTCGCGGTTTAGGCTCGGTCAACAGCTCGCGGTAATGGAAGCCCCACCACGCGGCCGCGTTGCTGCCAAACGCGCGCCCGCTGAATTGCGGATTCGCGCAGCGCCGCGGATGGACATCGAGAATCCTGACTTCCAGTACATCGCCCGGTTCGGCGCCGCGTACCGCGATCGGACCGGTGCAGATATGCACGCCAAACCCTTCACCGGCGCCGCGTCCGTAGATCGATGCATCGATCGGTCCGGCACCGCGCCGGTTCACGTTCTTGCGCTCTGCGGTCCAGTGGAACACGCTTTCGGCGCCTGGATCACCGGCAATCATGCGCGCCCAGTCGTCCGACGCATGCTGCGTCAGCGTCTCTATCGTCACGGTATCGCCGCTGTCGACTTCGAGCACCGGCTTCAGGTCATGCGAAAAAAAACCCCAGTGCACCGTGTTGGCCGTCGCACGCAACAGGTGGTGGCACGACTTGCCGGGCCGGCGGGCGACGCCCCTTGTGGGCCTGGCCCGCATCTCGACCGTGGGACTGGCCACGACCGTACTGGCATCGTCGAGCGTTGCTTCCCGCGGCAACGCTTGCGCGCTGGCCTGCGCCGCGGCTTGCGCATGGCGCAGCAGCGCCTCCGTGTTGAACGGCTGTCCGCGCGAAATGCGCTGCACCAGATGCCGGGCCAGATCCAGGCTCGCTTCGTTACGGAAGGCGCGCGGCGAGGTGTGATACTGCTCGCGAAACGCACGGCTGAAATGCGCGGGATCGTTGAAGCCCCAGCGGAAACAGATATCCGAAATCGACATCTTTTCGTGTAGCGGATCGACCAGTTCGGCCCTGCAACGTTCGAGGCGGCGCAGCCGCAAATAAGTGGAGAAGCTCTGGCCGGCGGATTCGAACAGCTTTTGCAGGTAGCGCTGTGAGACGCGCTCTTCTGTGGCGAGCAGCGCGAGACTGATTTTCGGATCACTGAGCCGTTCATCGATACTGCGGCACACGCGCGAGAATATCGCCGCCTGAGACGATGTCAGCCCGCTGATCGGCGTTTCGCGCTGATGCACGGCGAGAATCGCGACCAGGAACTCGATCAGCGCGAGTTCAAGCGGACGCAGCTCGCTGGCCGACAACGTCTCCACGCTTTCCGCCAGTGCCGCCAGAAAACCGGAAAACACGTGTCCGACGCCGGCATCGCCGGCGATCCGACCGGCACACATCGACGACGGCGCAAGCAGCCGCCCTCTGATCGCCGTACGCGGAATACGCACGATAAAGGCGCGGAAATCCGTGCTGAAAACCAGCGAGCCAGCCTCGCGTGACGGCAGATAGACGAGGTCGTTCAACGTCAGGGGCTGACGCCGGCCGTCGGCGAGCAGCGTCGCCGCGCCGTCAAGGTGCAGCACGATCAGCACGCTGTCGCCGCCGGCAGCATTCGGCTCGAGCGTTTGCGCAACAGACGCCAGCAAGCTCAGATCGAAGCCCCCAACCGACCGCTGCGCCTGGATCGTGCCGTGCAACAACCGTGCAGCAGGCATCGCGCCGCTACGCCATCCCATCGTGCCGAGCGCTTCCCGCCAGGCGCGAAGCCGTTCGACTTCCGGATAGGATTCGGTAGTGAAGCGCAGCAGATCCAAGTGGACTCCAGGGCCGATACCTGCGGCGCGAGCGCGTCGCAGGGCGCCCGCTCCATGGATGGATTCGGGGAGACGGGCGAAGCATCGGTGAGCAATATTCGCGCCATCACGCGTCGACTGCATCGACGCGCCGGCCCTGAGAGGCAGCGCGCGAGAAGCCGCCGCAGTCGTGCGCGAGGCCGCACCAGCAGCGCGCATATGCACCGTGCCGACGCATCCGGCACGCCGGCCCACGTGGGCTTCGCAGCACCCCGCAGCCCGCACGGGAACGCTCAGCCCGCCGCGCCGCCGACGAAGACGTTCTTGCGAATCGAGCCGTGCACGCCCCAGTTGCCGTCGACGACTTGCGTGACACCGAAATCCGCGGCGACCGACATCAGCGCGATGGCCTCGTCCTCGCTCAGCCTGTGTACGGTCATCAGGAACCGGCGCAGCTTGCGGAACGCGTCGCGCATCGCCTTGTCGAGGCTGGAGTGCTGTGCCACCTCGATCTGTCCAGCCGGCCCGAGCTCCGCCAGGTAGTTCGGGAAGGTGAAGCCGTACACCGACCATTGGTCGTCGGTTTCCAGCATCGGGTGCGTGAGGCCTTCGAGGATCGTGCCGCCCAGGTCGTTCTTCTTGTGCAGAACGAACTCGAAGTCCCCGGTCAGCGAGGTCTCGATCGCAGTACCGCCGAGCTCGCTGTCGCCTTGAGCCGCATGCGGATCGCCGACCGAAAAGAATGCGCCTTCGACCGCAACCGGGTAGTACATCCGCGCCCCCTTGCCGACACGCCAGTCGTCGATATTGCCGCCAGTGTAGCTGGGTGGATTGGAGCTGACGTAGTCGGCCTCCGTAGGCGCCAGCCCCATCGTGCCGAAATGCAACCTGGCCGGCACCTTCACGTTCGACAGGATGTTCTCGCGCTTGCTGACCAGCGAATGATCGACCTTCACGCCCGGATAATCGATCATCGCATGAACGATGCCGTCCGGATCGGTCTGCGGCGTCCACACGTAGTTGTAGACCGCACGGGCGAACGGCTCGCCGGAGGTATCGAGCTCGAAGATCGTCACCACTTCACGCGGCTTCGGCTCCTCGACCAGATCGTGATAGTGAAAGCCCCAGGATGCCGCGACGTTCGAACCGAAACAACGGCCTCGATAACAGGCATTGCAGCTCGGCCTCGGCCGTACGTCGAGAATCCGCACTTCGAGCACATCGCCGGGCTCGGCCCCTTCAATCGCAACCGGCCCGGTCAGCAGATGTACGCCGACGCCTTCGCCGGAACCTGGCGTAAAGGGTCCATCGGTTTTCCCGGCGCCGCGACGCGGCATGGCCTTGTGCTCCCGGGTCCAGTGGAAGATGCTTTCGGCGCCGGGGTCTCCCGCGACCATCCGTTCGTGATCGTCGTTCGCATGGTGTGTCAGCGTCTCGATCGTGATCCGGTCGCCAGAGCGCACCATCAATGCGGGCTCGACTTTTTTGCTGAAGTAACCCCAATGAACCGTCTCGGGCGACACGGGGAGAGTATGGTGCTTCATGGTTGTTCGAACCTCGTAAGGTGCCGGGCGCAAAGGCGCCGGCAATGCTGAATGGCGCGCGTGCTTTCACGATGCGACTTCGAGTCGGTCGTCGGCGCCCATCACGCTCAGGAATCGCGCCGTCAACGGGTGGCGCGGGTGTGTGAGCACTTCATGCGCAGGCCCCTGTTCGACCACCGCGCCGCCGCTCATGAACACGACGCGATCGGCGACCTGATGGGCGAAGCGCAACTGGTGCGTTGAGATGATCATCGTCAGACCGCCTTCGTCCACGAGCCGCCGGATGACGTCGAGTACTTCGCCGACGAGTTCGGGGTCGAGCGCGGACGTCGGTTCGTCGAGTAGCAGCACGCGAGGGTTGGGCGCAAGCGCACGGGCGATAGCGACGCGCTGCTGTTGGCCACCGGACAGATGGCGCGGCAACGCATCGGCGCGATGACCAAGGCCGACGCGTTCGAGCAGTTCACGCGCGCGGTGCGCGGCGTCGGCGGGCGCCATGCCGTGCACCCAGCGCAGCGGCCCCGCGATGTTCTCGCACGCTGTCAGATGACTGAACAGGTTGAAATGCTGGAACACCATGCCGACGCCGGCACGCGCACGTTCATTGGCGATATCGCCCTGGTTCATCTGCCGGCCATCGACCCGGAAACCGAGGCGCTTGCCGGAGATGCGGATTTCCCCCGAATCCCACTGCTCCAGGTGATTGATACAGCGCAGCAGCGTGCTTTTGCCCGATCCGCTCGGCCCGAGGAGCGCAATCACCTCGCCGAAGCGGACCGTGAGGTCGAAACCGTCGAGTACCGTCTGCCCGCCGTAACGCTTGCTCAGCCCCTTCACCTGCACGGTCGCGCTCTGCTTTTGAAGGGCCGCGTAACGCTGCGCGCGCTCTGCCTGAATGTCAACCGCGTCGGGCGTGGGCGACGGCGCCGGTTGGAACAGCGCATCGACGGGTGCCGCCGGGCCCGCGCCGGGCGAGTTCGCCGCAATCCCGTCACGGCGCCACGGCAGCAGCCGTGCGAAACGCCCGGACGGCCTGCGATCGAGATCGAGCGCGGTTTCGGCGAACAACTGAATTGCTGCGATCATGCCTGTCAGCACGAGATACATCAGCCCGGACGCGAAGAAGATCGAAAAGAAGTCGAACGTCGACGACGCAAGCTGGGTGCTGCGTAAGGTCAGCTCGTCGACCGCGATCACGGAGGCCAGAGACGAGTTCTTCAACGCACTGACCGACTCGTTCCCGAGCGCCGGTATCATCGTGCGGATGGCCTGCGGCGCGATCACGCGGCGCAGCAGCACAGCCGGTGTCATACCGAGCGCCTGCCCGGCGAGCAGCTGCCCGCGGTCGACGCCGAGCACGCCGGCGCGCAGGATCTCCGCGATGAATGGCCCCTCGTTCGCCGCGAGCGCGAGACCCGCTGCGCCCATCGCGCTCAACTTGAGCCCGATGTGCGGCAGCGCGTCATACGCGAACACGAGTTGCAGAATCAGCGGCGTACCACGAAAAATCACTGTGTAGCCGCGCGCGATGGCGGCAAGCGGTCCCACCTTGCTCAGTTGCATGCTCGCGAGCACCAGTCCCACGACCAGGCCGCCCGCGAGCCCGAGGGCCGTGACTGCGATCGTAAAACCGATGCCGCTCAGCAGATACGGCAGGCCGAGATAGTGCAGAAACAAATTCATCAGTTCGAGGCAATCAGCTTGGGGGTTTCGAGGTTATCAACACCGAGCGACCACTTCTTCAGCAAGGCGGTCTGGATGCCGGCCTTCTGGATCGCGACGAGCGCTGCCATTACGGCTGCACGCATTGCGGGATTGGTTTTCGGAACGCCGATACCGATCGAATACGGCAGCGTCACCGCGCTGGCCTTTTCGAGTTGGTTCGGATACGCCTTGACCGCCTGGTCCACCGTGTTCACGTCGTTGATATACGTGTCGGCACGGCCGGCGAGAATCGCCTGGATCGCGTTCGCGTTGTTGTCATACAGCTGCACGGCCGCTTCCGGCTTGTTCGCCGCCTTGCAGACCGGCGCAAGATTCTGGATCAGCGGCACTTCGACGTAGCCGGTGTTCTCCGCAGCGGTCGTGCCGCACATTGTCGGATTGATCCCGCTGATCTTCTTCGGATTTCCCTTCGCGACGAGCACACCGTCGAACACTTTCGAATAGGTGATGAAATCCGCCGCCTTCGCGCGCTCTTCGGTCGCATAGATGTCGGAGATCACGATGTCGGCCTGGCCGCTTTGCAGCGTGGTCAGCAGCGCCGCAAACGAGACAGGCTTGTACGCCATCTTGAAGCCGAGACAGTTGCCGATCGCCTCGCCGAGATCGATGTCGAAGCCGATGTATTTACTCGGGTCGTTCGGGTCCAGCGCTTCATAGCCCGGCGTGTGCGGGTTGATCGCGTTGACTAGCGTCTTGCCCTTGAATTGCGGATATTTCGCCTGAAGCGCCTCGCATTCGGCAGGCGCCGGCGCGGCGGCCTGTGCGTGACCCGAGATCAGCAGCGCCAGCAGACTGAGGGCGCCAAGAACCAGCTCGCGCCAGCGGCGGGCAAGACCGCCTGCGCGCAGCACGCCATGCCCGTGATCGACAAGATTGGTATACATCCCGGAACTCCCTGAGCGGCAGATGTCAATGGCCCACACCATGTACGCCTTGTTGCATCGCACCAGCGCAAGGGTAGATAGTCGAAATTCCGCGTACTTGTCCCAGCGCGCACAAATATTTGCTCAGAGACGAAGGAGGTTGGCATACCGCGAACCGCAATCGAGCGTCACACAAAGGGTTGGCCAGCAGATCTTCCGCGCGACCGAAATGCCGCCGCCGACGCGCCGCGGGAGGCGGCAACACGGACTATCCAGGACTTCGGGGCGCGCGCGAGTCGGCGCCGCGTTCGTCAAGCGTCCGGCGCCACGGAAGATGGGAACACGCAATCCTTCCTTTCCCGTTAAGGACCTCATCGACGTTGCACATGTAACGGATCATGTATCGTGTTTGGCCGAGACGCTTATGCACCGCGCTATGGCTCGCGCGCCGGATGCCGGACAATAAGCGCATCGAGGCAGGCATCCTGCCGGCGAGCGGCGCCGGTATCCATCACGGGACATCGATCGCATGAAGCACCCGTTCCGCTATCTGTCCGCCCTTTGCATCAACGTGCTGCTGCCGTGGCTCGCGTATCGGCTGGCGCTGCCGCACTGGGGCTACCTGCAGGCGCTCGCGGCGTCGGCACTGCCGCCCCTCGCCTGGATGGCCTACGACTATATCCGCTTGCGGCACTTCGATGCGCTCTCCGCGCTGGCGCTCGTCAGCATCACGCTGTCGCTCGCGCTGACGCTGCTCGGGCGCGCGCCGCTGGAGCACGCGGTCGAGGCGCCAATGATCTCAGGCTCGATCGGCATCGTGTTCCTGCTCTCGCTCTTGCTGCCACGCCCGCTCGTGTTCTACCTCGCGCGCTCGAAGGTCACGCGGAAGAACCGCGAGGGCGCGGCCGAATTCGAGCAGCACTGGCGCGAGCGCCCAGGCCTCGTCGCGATGATCCGCCGGATGACGGTCGTCTGGGGCGTCGGCCTCATCGCGGAGAACGGGCTGCGCTGCTGGATAGTCTGGACGTGGGCCGGCAAACCGGAGCCCGCCACGGTGTCGGCAGCGGTGGGCTATGTTGTCTATGGCGCGCTGATGCTGTGGACGTTCTGGTATCGCCGCCGCTTTTTGAAACGCGTCGGCAATGCGGCCGAAGCGTTGGCCAAATCGGCGGGATCGTGACCGCGCGCATGAACCCAATTCCAGTCTGGGGGCAGTGTCGCCACATGAAGGGGTAGACAGGCTGACCTATGTGGCCTTTCACGACCCACAAGCGTCACCGATCCAGCTCCGCGGAGCGCGCCGGACCCTGCCGGGATATGGACATTCGGTTGGGCGACGAGTCGGTTCGCATCCGGTGACGGTGCTGAAGCACCGAGCCCGATCCATTGGTTGACACTTATCGCAATGAACTGAACCTGTAGAGTGAGCATCACACCAGAACAGCCTGCGCGCAACCGTCAGCATGTGTGACCTCACGCAGGCGGTGATGTCTGCATTGCCCGTTGATCCGCCCTGATCCGGGAGAAAAGGTGGACGTCGTGAAATGCATCCTTCCAGTAGCCCCATTGCCGCATTACACCTTCCTCCACAAATCCCAAGCTTCTTAGCAGTCCGATCGAGGCGTGATTGTCGAGGCTCGTTACCGCCTGGATACGGTTGATATGCCAGTGGTCATATGCATGCGTAATCGCCGCGTTTAGAGCTTCGCGCATCAATCCCTGTCGCCATGAATGACGTTCCAATTCGAAGCTAATACTTGCTGAATAGAACCTGGAGTCGAATCTAAACCCGCATGATCCAATGAAACGCATGCTGCATTTCGACACGATTGCCCAGCGCACGCTCATTCCTTCAGCCAGCTCCTTAACCATGGCGGAGACAAGCAGCCGGGCATCGTCGATGCTGTTTAGCGGCGCTATGTCGTAGAAGCGCATCACTTCGTGATCGGACCAGATTTCGAATATCCTTTGGGCGTCGGACATCTCGATTGGGCGAAGCTGAACCCGGGCTGCCTTAGAGACGTCGACCTTGGTAAGGAGTGGGGGCATTGGTTTGTCGCGCGTTGACCAGCTTCGACGAAAAGGGACCGCCAGAGTGCGACAAGCTTTCGGCACTCGGACAAAAACGCCCACCATCGTCACTGTTCCTGACTTGCAACACATGATCACGAGGCTATCGAAGTGCGCGCCTGCGGGTCTGTGAAGCGGGATTCAGACGTCCGTTTTCGGGTTACGCGGGCAAAACAAGGCAGAACTGGACGACTGAATGAAGCATAGCAGCCACGTCGGCCGAGCCGTTCGGCGCCTCAGCGCGGATACTTACTAATTTTTACGAAGGCTACTCTACGTAACCTTTCGTAACCCGAGGGCGCGTAACGATGCCGCCAGGTCACGCTAACGGGCAGTGTGGTGATGGAGTCGGAGTGCGAGGAACCTCTCGCTGCACAATCTCACCGTCGAGCCGTTCGCAGCTTTGTCGCCAGAGATCCAAGGCCCGTTGTTTGCCATAGCGCTGAATGCCCTGGAACGTGCTCGATCGTCTCTTGTTGGCCGGGGCTGTGTGAAAACGCGGGTCGAATGGACCTTCGCAAACCAGATTCAACCCTCAGCGTCAAGGCAAGGCCCGACGAAGACCAATTGCGGCTTTTGCTGGCGAACAACAGAGTTTTTTGAAAGCGGAGCTTGTTTTCAGAATCTTTCGACTTGAGACTTCGATGACGGAACAGCCTGTGTGATGGCACGAACACCGCCTCATAACGTGTTCGAGGAATCGCTGCTAACGGCGTGTGGCCGCCGCGTCTCCCTAATGGCGAAGACTTCGGCGGCCCATTTTTAACAGTTGGACGGCGATTCTTTCAATCGAAGATTTATTTGTCACCAGGCACGTCGGTCTTGCTCGCGCCCAGCAGCACCAGCGGCATCCGCGCGATCAGGCCTGAGATGATCGCCACCGCGAGCGGCGGCTGCATCGCGGCGCCCTGGCCCAGCGCGAACGCGAACGGCAGGAGCGCGAGGATCGCGGCAATGGTCGTCATGGCGATAGGGCGCAGGCGGTTGCGGGCCGCCGCCTGGAGCGCCTCAGGAACGCTTACGCCTTCGTCGCGTACGAGGCTCTGAAATTCCGGGACGTAGAAGATCTGTCTAGCGACGAGCATCAGACTAACGCTTAGCCGCCGGGAAACGCCGCACGTTTTTCCGCGTGGCATGCAACATGCATCAATGACTGCTGTTGCGAATCCGCCGTACCGCGTCGGCGTCGACGGCCGGCGCCTGATTGCCCCACGCGCCGCGAATGAACGTGACGACGTCCGCGACCTGCTGGTCGTTCAGGCGCTGGCCGAACGCGGGCATCGTAAACACGGTCGGCGCGGTCTTCGTGCCCGGCATCGACGCGCCGTGCAGCACGAGGCTGATCAGCGAGGTCGGGTCCTGCGCGTTCACGGTCGAACTCAGCGCGAGCCTCGGAAAGACACCTTCATAGCCGTTGCCGTCCGAACGATGGCACGCCGCGCAGTTGTCCAGAAAGGTCCGCGCGCCGGGCGAGTCCGGATGGCCCGCATGCAACGCCAGCGCCACCGCATCCGAGTACACAAGCGACGCATGCTGCCGTGCCGGCGCGAGTGATTGCAGATAGTCGGCGATCGAGCCGAGATCCGCATCGCTCATGTATTGCGTGCTGTCGATCACGACGTCGCGCATCTCGCCGAACGCAGCCGAATGCGCGTCGCGGCCCGCCTTCAGGAACGCGACGATGTCGTCGCGGCTCCAGTCGCCAAGTCCATCCACCCGGTCATCGCGCAGATTGTTCGCGAACCACTGCTCGACCACACCGCCTTGCAGGAACGCCGGGCCGCCGTGATCGGTCAGCGCTTTTTCCTGCAGCAACATGCCGCGTGACGTATGACACGCGCCGCAATGGCCAAGACCTTCGACCAGATATCGACCGCGTTCGAGCGAGACCGTATCGCCATCGGCCGCTTGCGCGTTCGTGGCGATCGCGACGTCCGGCGCGAATGCGGTGCGCCACAGCGCGAGCGGCCAGCGCATCGACAGCGGCCAGCGAATGCCGTTCGGCGTGCGCGGCTGATGAACCGCCGCGACGCCGTGCATGAAGTACGCGTACAGCGCCTTCACGTCATCGGGCTGGATGCGCGCGTACGACGGATACGGCATCGCCGGATACAGCGTATAGCCGGCCTTCGCCACGCCATGCCGCAACGCCTTATCGAAATCCGCATACGTGTAGCGGCCGATGCCGGTGTCGGCATCGGGCGTGATATTGGTCGAATAGACCGCGCCGATCGGCGTCTGCAGCGGCAGGCCGCCCGCGAACGGCTGGCCGCCCTTCGCCGTATGGCATGCAGCACAGTCGGCGACGCGCGCGAGGTACTCGCCGCGTTTGACGAGCGCCGCGCCGTCGCCGTCAGCCGCTACGCCGGCAGCACCGGAGGAGGCCGCGAGCGCGAGCGCGTTCGGCCCGGCAAATAGCGTGAATGCAACGGCCACCGCCGCACAGGAACGAAGTATCGTGAGTGCGTTTCTCATGCTTGCACCATCGGGCCGGGGTTCTTCAGATATTGTTCGCGGATCGCGCGCGCGGCCCAGTAGCTGAGCGCGCCGACCAGCCCGGTCGGGTTGTAGCCGAAGTTCTGCGGGAACGCCGATGCGCCCACGACGAATACGTTGTGCACGTCCCAGCTCTGCAGATACCGGTTCACGACGCTCGTTTTCGGATCGGCGCCCATCACAGCGCCGCCGGTCGTGTGCGTGCTCTGATAGACGCGCGTGTCGAAGTGCGAGCCCAGCTTACGCGCGTTCACGTCGACGTGATCGGTCAGGACGCGCGCGACGCGTTCGGCCTGCCCAACCGTGTACTGCGTCATCTTCAACTCGTTCTCGTGCCAGTCGAACGTGACGCGCAACAGCGGCTGGCCATAGGCGTCCTTGTAGTTCGGATCGAGGCTCAGGTAATTGTCGCGATAGGACATCACCGAACCCTGGGCCACGATCGTCATCATCCGTTGATAGCTGTCCTGCACCGCCGCCTTCCATCCGCTGCCCCAGCCCTTCGTGCCCTTCGGCACGCCGGCTTGCCCGATCGGACGGCCGCCGGTGCGGTTATGGCGCACGTTCGCCCCGCCGATGAAACCGAGCGGACCGTGATCGAAGTTATCGCCGTTGAAGTCGTCGATCGATTGCCCGCCGCCGCCCGCGCCGATGAACGGATTCAGTTGCGTGCCCTTCGGCAGGAACGCGTTGACGCCGCCGTTCATCTGATACGCGAAGTTGCGGCCGACCACGCCTTCGCCGGTCGCCGGATCGTAAGGCTGACCGATGCCCGAGAGCAGCAGCAGCCGCACGTTGTGCATCTGGAACGCGCTCAGCACGACGATATCGGCCGGCTGCTCGACCTCGCGGCCTTGTGCGTCGATGTACGTCACGCCCGTTGCGACCTTGCCGCTCGCATCGCGATTGACGCGCACCACCTGGCAGCGCGTGCGCAGCTCAAAGTTCTTCTTCTGGAACAGCGCCGGATGAATCGTGGTCTGCGGCGACGACTTCGAATACATGTAGCAGCCGAAGTCTTCGCAGAAGCCGCAGAAATTGCACGGCCCGAGACGTACGCCGTACGGGTTCGTATACGGCGCCGACACGTTGGCGGCTGGAATCGGGAACGGCTCGTACCCGAGTTCGCGTGCGGCACGCGCGAACAGCTGCGCGCCGTAGACGTCTTTCAGCGCGGGGTTCGGGTACTCCTTGCTGCGCCACGATTCGTGACGGTTGCCGCCCGGCACGATATTGCCGTTCAGGTTGCCGGCCTTGCCCGAGATGCCGGCCACGTCGTCGAAACGCGTGAAGTACGGCTCGAGCTCGTCATAGGTGACGCCGAAATCCTGAATGGTCATGCCGTCGGGGATGAACGACTTGCCGTAGCGCTGTTCGTAATGGCTGCGCAATTGCAGGTCCGAGGCGTTCGGACGCCACGTGAGGCCGTTCCAGTGGAACCCGGCGCCGCCGACCCCGTTGCCGAGCAACATCGCACCATGCTGCCGGTACGGCACGGCGAGCCCGTCCGTCGTGTGGCGGAAGGTCAGTGTCTCCTTGGACAGATCCTGATACAACTTGCCGCGAATCGCATACGACAGCTCGTCCGCGATGTTCGGATACTTCGCGGTGTTCGCGGTGTCCTGCATTTCGCCGCGCTCGAGCGCGAGCACGTTGAGACCCGCTTCGGCCATTTCCATCGCCATGATCGCGCCGGTCCAGCCGAACCCGACCATCACCGCATCGACTTTGTCTTTCTTGATCGCCATCTTATGCCTGCTCCCCGAGAATCGACACCGGACCGAGCGGGTACTTGACGCCCGGCTGCTCGACCCAATCCGCGTAGTCCGCGCGCGCGCCGGGAAAGCCGATCATTTTCCAGCCGGCCATGTGCCTGTTGCCGCCGTACATCGGGTCGGCGAAATAACCTTCCTTCGTGTTCTTCAGCAGCGTGCTGAAGAAGAGCTTCGGCGGCACCGCATCGAGATGCAGCTTGCCCGCTTCGAGCTGCTCGAGCACCTGGACGCGCGTCTCACGCGGCAATTGCGCAAACACCTTGCCGTGATCGCGCACGCATGCCGCGTTGCACCCTTCGATGCCATGCCGGTACACATCGCGCGGCACGAGGCCGAGCTGATAACCGAGCTCGGGCACCGCTTCCGGATGAAACGGCCCGTGCATGTACCACAGCCGGCCGTGACCGTAAGGCGTCTCCATCTGGCGGTCGATGAATTCCGGCACGCCGGCTTCGAGCGCGCCGGCGCCTGTGCTGTCGGCCGGAATCAGCTCGTCGACGGCCGCGTGCAAGAAGTCCCATTCCGCGGCGGTGAAGAAAGTCGGCAAATATTGGGCGGTAGCGGCCGCGGCGTTGGCGCTCGTGACCGGTGCGGTGCTCGCGGCACTCGCGTTGTCCGTCGCCTGCGACGGCGTACAGCCCTCCTGCGTGACGATCACGGGCGCGATGGCGGTAGCGGGAAGGATCGTGAATACCTGACGCAGAAATTTTCTGCGTGCCTGGTCATCGTTTTTCATTGGATCGAGAGGGCCGTCAACGGAAGAAGAAAGAGAAACGCACCGGTACATGGCCGACGTGTGTTATGCGAACGGTGCGCGTGGGTTGCGCGCCGCAACGAGGCACGCGACCCACGCTGGATCGCAGCGTGCGTCGCGCGAAAATCGCCACGCCGATCGCGCAGCCTAGAAGGTGGTCCAGTCGTCGTCGTGCCGGGCCGACGCGCTGGCGACGGGCGCTGCAGCCGAGTCGGCCGCGGCCGTCGCAGCGGCATGTGCCGGCTCGACGGCCCCCACCTTGGCAGCGGCGGCAGCGGAACCCGCAGCCGCAGCGGCGGACGGCGCGCGGCGCGCGGCACGCGGCGCTGCGGCAGTCGAAGATGACGATGCCCCGCCGACGCGAGCCGGCGCCGCAGCCGCAACGGGACGCGTCAGGCGCTGCGCCGCCGGCGTCGCGGTGCCCGCGTTGCCGCCCTGTTCGACCTTGAAGCTCACCACCGCCGTGCGCAGACGGCCCGCCTGCTCCTCGAGCGAAGCGGCCGCCGCTGCCGCCTGTTCGACGAGCGCCGCATTCTGCTGCGTGACGTGGTCCATCTGCGAGACGGCCTGATTCACCTGTTCGATGCCGCGGCTTTGTTCATGCGAGGCGGCTGCGATTTCGCCGACGATGTCATGCACACGCCCGATCGACTGGCTGATCTGCTCCATCGTGCTGCCCGCGCGCGCGACGAGTTCGGTGCCGGTGCGTACACGGTCCACCGACGTGCCGATCAGATCCTTGATCTCCTTCGCGGCGACGCTCGAACGCTGGGCGAGCGAGCGCACCTCGGACGCGACCACCGCGAAGCCGCGCCCGTGTTCGCCGGCGCGCGCCGCTTCGACGGCGGCGTTCAGCGCGAGGATGTTCGTCTGGAACGCGATCCCTTCGATGATGCTCGTGATCTCGGCAATCTTGCCGGAGCTGTCGCCGATGCCGGTCATGGTATCGACGACCTGGCTCACAATCTCGTTGCCTTCGAGCGTCACGTGGCGCGCGGTCGCGGCCAGTTGGCTCGCCTGCTGTGCGTTGTCCGCGTTGTGCTTGACCGTCGACGTCAGCTCTTCCATGCTCGCCGCCGTTTCCTGCAGCGAAGCCGCCTGCTCTTCGGTGCGCGCGGACAGATCGACGTTGCCGGCCGCCATCTCACGCGTCGCGGTGGCAATCGCTTCGCTGCCGCTGCGGACGTTGCGCACGGTTTGCAGCAGGCGCTCCTGCATGTTCGCGATGCCTTGCAGCAACTGGCCCATCTCGTCGCGCGCCTTGACGTGAACCGAGCGCGTAAGATCACCTTGCGCGATCCGGTCGAAGTGCGACAGCGCATCGCCAAGCGGCCGCGCAATCGCCCGGCGCAAGTTCACGAAGCTGCCGATCGCGGTGATGACGCCGACCCCCATCGCGACGATCGTGATGAGGCGAAACAGCGCAAACGTATGCTCCTGCTCGCCGAAACCTTGCTTGGCGGTCGAGTATTGATACTCGCGCAGCTTCGCGCTCGCGGCGTGATACGCGGCATACAGGTCGTTGTTCAAAAGCGCGGCCTTCATGACGCTGCCGCCGTCGCCGCCGATCAACGCGTTGCCGAATGCGTCGAGCCCCTCGTCCATCGCATTGCGTCGCTGGATCAGGTCGCGCGCCAACCGGTCTTCCTCGGGCGTGCGCGGCAGCTTCATGTAGTTGTCGAGTGACGCACGCGCCTCGGTGCGGTAGTCGCGCGAGTGCGTGATGATGCCGCTCAGGCCCGGCGCGGACGGGTTCAGCGCCGCGCGGAACAGCGCCGAACGTTCGCGCTGCAGGTCGATTTCGGCATCCCCGATAAGGGTCGCGCTCGGCAGCTTGTCGCTGAAGGTGTCGCGGTTCGCGTCGTTGCTGCTCGTCATCCCGGCAATGCCGAGCCCACCGATGACGAGCAGCAACACGGAAAGCAACCCCATCGCCAGCGCGAGTCGCGATTTGATCGAAACTTGCATGTGCTAACCCCCGACGCCTTATATTCATTTCTGGAATGCTTTTATTGACGGCATACAAAGGGCATTCTTTAGCAAATACTTCAAACCACGAAAAATGTCTTGTTATTGAAATAATAATGAAAGCATATTGTTTGTTGATGCTTTCAAACCGCAGCGTGCCCGCGTCCTCCGTGTAAAGACTGCGACAAACAGCCCGCACTGTGTGCGGGCCTGGTACACGTCAACGAAGATCTGGAATGGGTGCGTCCAGGCCGCGAGAAACATCAACCGGGCATTGTGAGGGCGGAACACGTCATCTCCTTCAACGATGGGCAGACGGGAAAGGACGCAGACGCCATCACTCCGTGCAAGACCCAAACGCCAGCGCTGTTCCGCCTGGCCCCCTGTCTGCGAAACGCGTCAGCTGACACCGACCGTGTGCGCAGCCGTGGTCAGCAGCCGCACTTCCATTGCGGCTGGGACAATGTCATGCCGTGCTGTCCGTTGTACGCGGCAACCGCGGGCGGTGTCCACCCCTCCAGCATCTGCGGTGCGAGCCGGTAGATCTCGATGCCGAGCGGTCGGCATACCTCCAGCGGATCGCGCGCGTCCGGCCCCCACATCGGCAACGACAGATCGCCGCCCGGGCAGGTGGAGAGCGCGCACAGCAGGTCGATTTCCGCGAAAAATTCGAGGTAATCGCCCTTCTTCGCCGGGCAGGCTTTCATGAAGTACTTGTCTTCGAGATTCAACCCGGTGCACTGGAACACGTTCAGCACGTCGTGCACGTCGTATTCGGTCAAGCCATAAGGCGCGATTGCCCGCGTCAGGTTCGAGTGGCAGTGGAAATGAAAATCCTCCCCGGTCAGCATGCGGTTCACGTACGGGTCGCAGCGCGTGCCGAGCAGATCGTGAACGCGGCCACCGTGCTCGTCGACGCCGTAGTCGGCGAGACTGTCGTCGGTGATCGTCACCATCGGGCGCAGGAACGGCAGCGTCGACCACAGGCGATCGAAGGTGCTGACGTGCGCCTGTTGCAACTGGCGCGTGCGCGAGGCCCACATGCGCTCGCGCGGGTTGTGCAGGTTCCACATGTTCAGGTCGGCGACTTGCGGACCTTCGATCGTGACGATCCGGAACACGTGACCGGCCGGAACCGTCCATGCCTGCCCCGAGCGGATGGGCACCACGAACGATTCGACCAGCGTGCGCGTCTCGTGCTCCGAGGCAATGCGCCGATAGAACGCGCGGTCGGGATCGAGCGCAGAACCCTTCGTGGATTGATAGGCGGCAGGGTAATTCAACATGATTAATATTCCTTATTGAATGCACGAACGGGATGCGCTCACCAAACGCCCTCGCCCGTTTGCAGGTTAGCGGGTGAACAGATCGATGATGGACGCATGGCGCGCGGCAACACCGCCGCACGTCCACGAATCAAAGGTAATCGAGCAGTGCATGCTCCGATTGCGTCAGGTAATCGGCGAGCGCGGCGCGGGCTTCCGTCATGCGGCCGCTCGTGATCAGCTCCAGAATCTGCTGGTCCTTTTCGATCCAGGGGCGCTGGAAGCGCCGCTCGTCGGGGGCCGATGCGAACACCAGACGCAGTTGCGCGAGTATCGTCGTGAAGAAGGCGTCAAACAGCGCGCTGGCGAGCAATTGCACGATGCGGCGGTGAAACAGCAAGCTATAGGTGCCGACGCTGCGCCAGTCGCCTGCCTCCGCCGCCGCCTGCGCACGCACGACCGCGTCGTGCATCGTCGCGATTTCGTCTTCCTCGATCGGGGCTTCGCGCATCAGGGCCTGAAGTTCGAGCGTGCGCCGCACCCGGTAGATGTCGCGCACGTCGTGGCGTGTCAAGGTGCGCACGATCACGCCGCGATGCCGGTAGTGCACCGCAAGCCCTTCGCGGCACAAGAGCCGCAGCGCCTCACGCAGCGTATTGCGCGAAACGTCGTGCGCCTGCGTGAGATCGCTCTCGACGAGCGCGGTGCCGGGCGGCAATTTGCCTTCGATGATCTCGTCGCGGATCGTCGACAGGATACGGTCGGTGACCGATTGCGCGGACTCCTGGTCAGCGGGGGCGGTTGCAGCCGGGGTAGCGTTAGGCATATGGGCTTTCATGCGAGGTGAACGTCTTTGAGGAAGCCGGCGATTCGCGAAGTCTTGTCGAGCACTGCCAGTTCGTGCGGCGGCGCATCGTTGACGATCTTGCCCGATTCCATGAACACGATGCGGTCGGAAATGCGGAACGCAAAGTTGATTTCATGGGTGACGATAATCATGGTCATGCCTTCGCGCGCGAGTTCTTCGATGACCTTGAGCACTTCGCTGACCAGTTCCGGATCGAGCGCCGAGGTTGGTTCGTCGAACAGGACGATCGAAGGCTGCATCGCCAGCGCCCGCGCGATCGCCACGCGCTGCTGCTGCCCGCCCGACAATTGATGCGGATACTTGTGCGCATGCGCGGCCATGCCCACCTTCGCCAGCAGACGCATGCTCGCCTCGTCGAGCGACGCGCCGTTTTGACGCCCGTGATAGCGCGGCGCGAGCGTCACATTCTGAAGCACGGTCTGATGTGGAAACAGATTGAAGCTCTGAAACACCATGCCGATATCGAGAATCCCGCGCATGTACTGGGCATGCGGCACCTTGCCATGCTTCGCGTGCGGCGGCCACAGGAAGGCCTTGGCATGCAGGCGCACTTCGCCGTCGTCGAGCGTTTCGAGGCCATTCAGCGTGCGAATGAGCGACGTCTTGCCCGAGCCTGACGGGCCGATGATCGACACGACTTCTCCCGCGTGCACCGTCAAATCGATGCCCTTGAGCACTTCGTGCTTGCCATAGCGTTTGCGGATGCCGATGGCTTCCAGTGCGCGCGCCGCGCTGCCGCCCCGCGCCGCGCGGTCCCGCGTCGCGGCAGGCTCGGCGTGCGGCGCTTGC
>NZ_BBJH01000042.1 GCF_000739775.1 Paraburkholderia heleia NBRC 101817
GAAAGGAACGCGATCGTGTCGGCTACCGGCCAGATCATCTGCGAGATGTCCGAGCGCTGCTTCTCTTCGCCGTTGACCGCGAGCCAGATGTCGCCCTTCTCGAGATGGCCGATCTTCGCAACCGGATGGATCGGGCCGATGGGCGCCGAATGGTCGAAGCCCTTGGCCGTATCCCACGGACGACCGAGCTTCTTCGCCTCGCCCTGCAAGTCGCGGCGCGTCATGTCGAGGCCGAGCGCGTAGCCATACACGTGGTCGAGTGCGTCCGCGACCGGAATGTCCCTGCCGCCCTTGCCGATGGCCGCGACGAGTTCCATCTCGAAGTGCACGTTCTGCGACTGCGCGGGATAGGGAAATTCGGCGGTCGAGCCGGGTGCAACGTAAAGCACCGCGTCGGCGGGTTTGGAGAAGAAGAACGGCGGTTCACGGTTCGGATCGTGGCCCATCTCGCGCGCATGCGCTTCGTAGTTGCGGCCAACACAGTAAATGCGCCGCACCGGGAAACGCGTGTCGCTGCCGGCCACCGGCACCGAAGCGAGCACCGCCGGTTCGAATACGTACGTCATGGAGTTCTCCGTCTTTGTGATGGGCGTGCGCGAGGCACGCGGGCCTGTGTAGATCGCACGGCTTGCGCCGTCGGAACAATCGCGAGTGTAACGCGCAGCGGTGGGCGTGCGCGGAGGAGCCTTCAGGCGGCTGGACGGGCACGGCCGGTGAGGACGGCCGGTCAGGCGCGGCCGGTCAGGCGCGGCCGACGAGGCGAGGCAAGGTGCGGCGTGCTCGTGCGATACTTCCCGCATCCCCCATTCCAGTATGACGGCGGCCCGCCGCACGCCGCCGAACGAACCGCGCTCGCCCATGACCACCGCCGACTCCACCGACATCTTCCCGTGTGCCCGCTTTATCAAGGAGATCGGCCGCGGACCGCACGGCGCCCGCTCGCTCTCGTCCGCAGACACGCACGCCCTCTACGCCGCCATGCTCGACGGCCGCGTGCCCGAACTGGAGCTTGGCGCGGTGCTGCTCGCCTACCGCCTCAAGGGCGAGACGGCGGATGAACTGGCCGCCATGCTCTGTGCGGCGCACGCCTCGTTCGCGCCGCTCGCGGTGCCGCGAGGCGACTATCGGCCTGTGTCGATCCCAAGCTACAACGGCGCGCGCAAGCAGCCGAATCTCGTGCCGCTGCTCGCCCTGCTGCTCGCGCGCGAAGGCGTGCCTACGCTCGTGCATGGCGTCGTCACCGATCCGGGCCGCGTCACGAGCGCGGAAATCTTCGCGGCGCTGAATCGGCCCGAAGCACACGATCACGCCGAAATCGAGGCGCAACTGGCAGCGGGCCGCGTGGCGTTTTCATCGATAGAAACGCTTGCGCCCAAACTCGCGCGCCTGCTCTCGATGCGCCGGCGCATGGGCGTGCGCAACTCCACGCATACGCTCGTGAAGCTGCTGCAGCCGTTCGCGGAGCCGGGCCTGCGTCTCGTGAACTACACGCACCCGCCGTATCGCGAAAGCCTGAGCGCCCTCTTCGCGGCGCATCCGGAAGCGGCAGTGGGCGGCGCGTTGCTTGCGCGCGGCACCGAGGGAGAGGCCGTCGCCGACACCCGCCGCCAGGTGCAGGTCGACTGGCTGCACGACGGCATCTGCGAAACGCTGGTCGAACCGGAGCGCTCGTCGCCCGGCGCGCCCGAAGTCGATCTCCCCGAAGGCCGCGACGCCCCCACTACAGCAGCCTGGATCGAAGCCGTGTTGCGCGGCGAAGCGCCGGTGCCGGAGGCGATCACGCGCCAGATCGAGACGATCAGGCGCATCGCGAAGCGCTGACGCCTCGAACCACAAGCCGCGCGCCCAGGCCGCCGAAAGCCGCGCGGGGCGGGCGACGCGTGCCTTCCGCCACCGCATCGGCACGCAACGCCCGCCATCCTCCACGCGTCTTCACGCGGCCAATCTGCGATTCGCGGTTGACACGCGCATCCGCCCTGATTTACATTGGGCAGATGCGTTCTTACCCGAACACCCTCCGAATTACCCTCGGCCGACTATCGGCCCTATCGCTACGCCTAGCCTAAAGCTGGTGTAGCGCCGCAACGACCACCCCTCCGGTCACCGCGGTCCTCCCAAAGCTGTTTTCGCAGTACCCCAAATCCGCAGTATCTCTACAACCTGTCGTCTGCATTCGTCCGCTTACCGTTCGGACGAGTCGCGAGGTCAAAATGCACGTTGCATGGGCATCGTTCACGTCCGCTTTCGCCGCGCCGGTTACCGCCGTCACCGTGGCCGTCTTCTTCGCGTCCGAGGTTGCCGCCCGCACGCGTGAAGCTTCGCGCATCGTGCTCCGTCGCCAGCCCGCCAACCGCTCGCTGCCGACCGCCATCGCAAACGACACCATGAAGAACGAGGCTCGTCATGTTGCGTAATCCCGCCGAGAAGTACCGCCCCTTTCCCGCCATCCGTTTGAACGGCCGCAAATGGCCGACGCGCACCGTCGAGCGCGCGCCGGTCTGGATGAGCACCGATCTGCGCGACGGCAACCAGTCGCTGATCGAGCCGATGAGCATCGAGCAGAAGACCGAATTCTTCGAAATGCTCGTCGCTATCGGGTTCAAGGAAATCGAAGTCGGCTTTCCGTCCGCTTCGCAGACCGACTTCGATTTCGTGCGCAAGCTGATCGACGAAAAGCGCATTCCCGACGATGTGACGATCGAGGTGCTCGTGCAGTCGCGCGAAGAATTGATCGCCCGCACGTTCGAGGCGCTCGAAGGCGTGCCGCGCGCCATCGTCCACCTCTACAACGCGATCTGCCCGTCGTTCCGCAAGATCGTGTTCGGCCAGTCCAGGGACGAAGTGAAAGCGCTCGCGGTCGAAGGCACGCGCATCATCCGCGAACATGCCGACAAAAACCCGCAAACACACTGGACGTACCAATATTCGCCCGAAACGTTCAGCATGACCGAGCTGACCTTCGCGCGCGAAGTCTGCGACGCGGTGGCCCAGACGTGGCGCCCGACGCGCGATCACAAGATGATCGTGAATCTTCCGGCGACGGTCGAAGCGGCGATGCCCAACGTCTACGCCGACCAGATCGAGTGGATGGACCGCAATCTCGCGTACCGCGACAGCATCGTGCTTTCGGTGCACCCGCATAACGACCGCGGCACGGCGGTGGCCGCCGCCGAAATGGCGCTGCTCGCTGGCGCGGACCGTATCGAAGGCTGCCTCTTCGGCAACGGCGAGCGCACCGGCAACGTCGATCTCGTCACGCTCGCGATGAACCTCTACACCCAGGGCATCGACCCGGGCCTCGACTTTTCCGATATCGACGCCGTGCGCCGCGTGGTCGAGCGCTGCAACCAGCTCCCCGTGCATCCGCGCCATCCGTACGCGGGCGACCTCGTGTTCACGGCATTCTCAGGCTCGCATCAGGATGCGATCCGCAAGGGCTTCGCGCAGCAGCAGCCCAGCGCAGTCTGGGAAGTGCCCTATCTCCCGATCGATCCCGCCGACCTCGGCCGCAGCTATGACGCGGTGATCCGCGTGAACAGCCAGTCGGGCAAGGGTGGCGCCACCTATCTGCTCGAACGCGGCATGGGCTTCACGCCGCCGCGCCGCGTGCAGATCGAGTTCAGCCACGCCGTGCAGATCGTCGCCGATACGTCGGGCGAGGAAATCACGGGCGATGCCGTCTGCGCACTGTTCGCGCGTGAGTACTTCGAAACGCGCGGGCCGGCCGCCAGCGCCGGGTCCGGCCGGGTGCGCTGGGAAGGCCGTGAAGTGGCCATGCCGGCTGCCGCGGGCAGCGACGAAGCGCATGCGCAAGCCGTGGCCGGCGCCATCGCGTCGATGGCCGGCGAGCGCATCGAAATCGCGTCGTTCGAGACCGCACGCACCTCGCAGGGCGGCACGGCCGTGTTCGTCGGCGCGCGCGTGGGCGGCCAGCCGTTGCGCCACGGCGTGGGCGTGGGCGAAGACGCGGCCCATGCGTGCATCGCGGCGGTGGTCAGTGCGGTGAATCGCGCGGTCTGGCCGCAAGTGGATCGGCGCGCGGCGGCCTGACGCCTGCCGCGCGAGGTGCGCGAGGTGCGCGAGGTGCGCGAGGTGCGCGAGGTGCGCGAAGCAGTGTGAGTTTCAGCAGGGAAATCGGCAGCATCGTTGAGCGCCGGCGGCAAAACGGGCCGCCGGCGTGCGCCTGAAGCGCTCACGCGGCGCTTCAGCGAGTGGACTTACCGGTCGTCACTCGATCGCGCAACGCGTCGCCTGCCATGCGAGCAGCCGCCAGTGTCCCCCTTCCTGCGTCTGGATCGCCGTATAGGCAATCGGAAAGAGCAGCGCACCGTTGTTCGCTTCCATCTCGATGAGTACGCGGCCGGAGACCACGCAGGCCTCGTTGCCCGCATGCAGCACGTCCTGCGACTGGATCTCGATCTGGCGGTAGCGGCGGCGACCTGCCGTGATCGCCTCGATGAACTGCTGCTTGGTCTCGCGTTTGCCGTTGGTATGCACGAAGGTCGCATGATCGGACAGCAGCTGGTCCAGCGACGTGCCGTCGCCGTCGACCATCGCGCGAAAGCGCTCGCGCTCAAGTCCGCGAATCGCATCGATTAGTTTTGCCGCCATCGCTCGAACCCCTTGCGCGTCGGCCCGCGCCTGAACGCGCGGATCTACGCCGAAGATTTTCTGCATACGTCTGGCTGAAATTTATACCAGGTTTTGGCGCAAGGATACTTGCGATCAAAGACATCGCCTCCATGTATGGCGCATACGCCACGCGCCGGACGAAAACGGCGCGTGTCGATAACGACACCTTGCGGCCGCGCCCGGATGTCGCAGCGCAGCACTTGCGCCTTTGTCCGATGTCTATTTGTCGGATTTCGCGGCAAGGTCCGGGGCGCTCCGCGGCCCTCCAAGCGTCGTTGATTCCACCCTTTATTCCCCGCGCCCTCGCGCCGGACTGCTGTCCCGTTCTAGAATGTTCCTTCGGCTCGCCCCCTGTGCGGGCTTGTGCCGGACGCCAGGCCCCGCCCTGCTTGACGGCCGGCGTTTAGTGTAATCTATCGATACAACCATTTCGATAGAGATAAAGGAACCCTGAAGCCCCTACAGACTCCAAGTATTAGCACTCGGGAATTCAGAGTGCTAACATCCACCGTGGAGTCGGTGTCCGACTTTTGCAAGATTCCTGAGGAGTTCGCTACGTGAGCAACGCAATGACCATGACCCTTCCGAGTACGCTGAGCCCGTCGTCGGCCAAGGCCGGGGGCTCATTGGCGCTCGCGAATGCTTCCCTGTTGCCCGGCCAGCTGGGCAACATCGACGCCTACATTCAGGCCGTGAACCGGATCCCGATGCTGACGCCGCAAGAAGAGCGACAGTTCGCGACCGAGTTTCGCGAGCAGAACAATCTTGAAGGCGCGCGCCGCCTGGTGCTGTCGCACCTGCGTCTCGTGGTGTCGATCGCGCGTAATTACCTCGGCTATGGCCTGCCGCATGCCGACCTGATCCAGGAAGGCAACATCGGCCTGATGAAGGCCGTGAAGCGCTTCGACCCCGAGCAGAACGTGCGCCTCGTGTCGTACGCGATGCACTGGATCAAGGCTGAGATCCACGAGTACATCCTGCGCAACTGGCGCATGGTGAAGGTCGCCACGACCAAGGCACAGCGCAAGCTGTTCTTCAACCTGCGCAGCCACAAGCAGGGCCTGCAGTCGTTCACGCCGGAGGAAATCGACGGCCTCGCGCAGGAGCTGAACGTGAAGCGCGAAGAGGTCGTGGAAATGGAAACGCGCCTCTCGGGTGCCGACATCGCGCTCGAAGGGCAGACCGAAGACGGCGAGGAATCGTTCGCCCCGATCGCCTGGCTTGCCGACTCGCACAGCGAGCCGAGCGCCGTGCTCGCCGCACGTTCGCGCGACCGCCTGCAGTCGGACGGCATTGCGAGCGCGCTGGAAGCGCTCGACGCACGCAGCCGCCGCATTATCGAGGCGCGCTGGCTCAACGTGGACGACGACGGTTCGGGCGGCTCGACCCTACACGAACTGGCCGACGAGTTCGGCGTTTCGGCCGAGCGCATTCGCCAGATCGAGGCGAGCGCCATGAAGAAGATGCGCACCGCGCTCGCCGACTACACGTAAGCGTCGCCGGCACTGAGCGCCAAACCGGAAACCCCGTTCCTGCGAACGGGGTTTTTCTTTTGTGTCCGCGAAAGCTGCGCACGTTCGCACCGGCCTCGCTGATTCCGCCCTAAGATGATTTCGAGGTGGTGAGCCAGAGACCGCGCCGCGGTCCAGCCTCGTCACACGTTCATGGGCATCCGTCGTCATGTTCCCGGCATCCGGTCAACGCCAGCCGTCGTTGCTACGCGCGCGCATCCTCCAGTGGATGCGCGGCCCCACCTTCGCGCGCGATATTGCCCTCGTTCTCGCCGTCAAGCTCGTCCTCCTGGTGGCGCTCAAATACGCGTTCTTCAATCACCCGCAGGCGCAAGACATGAACATGCCGCCGGCCGCCGTCGCGCAGGCCATCCTGGCTGTGCCCATGTCGACGGCGCCCAAGCCGTCCGTGCCCCAACATCAGACCATGCCGCCGCCACAAGGAGACCGTCATGCCCACGATTGAATCGGTGGAACTCTCGCGTCTTCAGTTCGCCATCACCGCGCTCTACCACTTCCTGTTCGTGCCCCTCACGCTCGGCCTCTCGTGGATGCTCGTCATCATGGAGTCCGTCTATGTGATGACCGGCAAGGAGATCTACAAGGACATGACGCTGTTCTGGGGCAAGCTGTTCGCCATCAACTTCGCGATGGGCGTCACCACCGGCCTCACGATGGAGTTCCAGTTCGGCACCAACTGGTCGTACTACTCGCATTACGTGGGTGATATTTTCGGCGTGCCGCTCGCCGTCGAAGGGCTCGCGGCGTTCTTCCTCGAATCGACCTTCGTCGGGCTGTTCTTTTTCGGCTGGAATCGCCTGTCGAAAGGCGCGCACCTCTTTACCACGTTTCTCGTCGCGCTCGGCTCGAACCTCTCGGCGCTGTGGATTCTCATCGCCAACGGCTGGATGCAGAACCCCGTGGGCGCGTCGTTCAACTATGAAACCATGCGCATGGAACTCACCAGCCTGTTCGCGGTGATTTTCAACCCCGTCGCGCAGGTGAAGTTCGTGCATACGGTTTCAGCCGGCTACGTGACGGCCTCGATGTTCGTGCTCGGCATTTCGTCGTGGTACCTGCTGCGCCGGCGCGACGTCGAGTTCGCGTTGCGCTCGTACGCGATCGCCGCGGGCTTCGGCCTTGCGTCCACGCTGTGCGTCCTGATCCTCGGCGACGAATCGGGCTATACCGACGGCGCGGTGCAGCAGGTCAAACTCGCCGCCATCGAGGCCGAATGGGACACCGCGCCCGCTCCCGCGCCATTCACGCTGTTCGGCCTGCCGAACCAGAGGGAGGAGCGTACCGACTACGCGATCCGCATTCCGTGGCTGATGGGCATCATCGCCACGCGCTCGATCGACACGCCCGTGATCGGCCTGAAAGACCTGATGGGCCGCGCCGAAGTGCGCATCCGCAACGGCATGCTCGCCTACGCCGCACTGCAAAAGATGAAGGAAGGCACCGCCGACACCGAAACGCGCGACGTGTTCGAGGCGCACAAGGCCGATCTCGGCTACGGCCTGCTCCTGCGGCAGTTCACGCCGAACGTGGTCGACGCGACTTCCGCGCAGGTTCGGGCCGCGTCGCGAACGGCGATCCCACCCGTCGCAGCCGTGTTCTGGTCGTTCCGCGTGATGGTGGGTCTCGGCATCCTCTTTCTCGTGACCTTCGTGCTCGCCTTCTGGTTCTGTGCGCAGCGCTCGCTGCTCAAGGACAACCGCCGCTGGTTCCTGGGCTGGGCGCTGGTAGCGATCCCGCTACCGTGGCTCGCCGCCGAGTTCGGCTGGGTCGTCGCGGAACTGGGCCGCCAGCCGTGGACCATTGCGGAAGTGCTGCCCACGCGGCTTTCGGCTTCGAGCCTCGCACCCGGCGACGTGATGCTGAGCATCGCGGGCTTCGTGATCTTCTACACGCTGCTCTTCATCATCGAAATCACGCTGATGTTCAAGTACGCGCGCCTCGGGCCTTCGTCGCTGCATACCGGCCGCTACTTCCATGAGCAGACGGCCGCGCTTGCGACCGGCGGCAAGGTTTCGTGATCGCGGCCAGACAACGAAAGACGCGAGGAAATATGCCATGGACTACGCAACGCTCAAGCTGATCTGGTGGGTGCTGATCGGCGTGCTGCTGATCGGCTTTGCCGTCACCGACGGCTTCGACATGGGCGCGGCCGTGCTCCTGCCCTTTGTCGGCAAGACCGACGAGGAACGCCGCATCGTCATCAATACGGTGGGGGCGACGTGGGAAGGCAACCAGGTCTGGTTCATCACCGCGGGCGGCGCGATGTTCGCCGCCTGGCCGCTCGCCTATGCGGCGTCGTTCTCGGGCTTCTACTTCGCCATGCTGCTCGTGCTCTTCTCGCTGTTTTTCCGGCCCGTGGGCTTCGACTATCGCGGCAAACGCGTGGACGTGAGATGGCGCCAGGGCTGGGACTGCGGCCTCTTCATCGGTGGCTTCGTGCCCGCGCTCGTGTTCGGCGTAGCGTTCGGCAATCTGCTCCAGGGCGTGCCGTTCGCCTACGACACGGACCTGCGTGTGACGTACCACGGCAGCTTCTTCGCACTCCTCAATCCATTCGCACTGGTCTGCGGGCTCGTGAGTCTTTGCATGCTCACCGCGCACGGCGCGGCGTTCCTGAAGATGAAAAGCGATGGCGTCGTCGCCATGCGCGCCTCGAAGGCGCTGCGCCTCTTCTCGGCGCTCACGATCGTGTTGTTCCTCATAGCGGGCGCGCTCGTGGCGACGCTCATCGGCGGCTATACGATCACGTCGCCCGCGCCGCTCGACACGGTGGCCAACCCGCTCCTGAAAAGCGTCGAATCGGGGCCCGGGCTCTGGCTCGCGAACTACGGGCTCTATCCGTGGATGGCGCTCGCGCCTGCCGTGGGCGTGCTCGGCGGCGTGCTCGCGTTCGCACTCGCGGGCTCGCGCTTCGAGCGGCTCGCGTTCCTGGGCACGGCGCTGCAGATCGTCGGCGTGATTCTGACTGCCGGCTTTTCGATGTTCCCGTTCATCATGCCCTCGTCGCTCGATCCCCGTTCGAGCCTCACGGTCTGGGACGCGACCTCGAGCAAGATGACGCTCGAGATCATGCTGGTGGCCGTCGTCATTTTCCTGCCGATCGTGCTCGGCTACACGGCATGGGTCTATCGCGTCATGCGCGGCAAGATCACCGCCGACGCGATACGGGACAACCACCATACGTTGTACTGAGCGTCGCAGCAATTCGCAGGCGCCGGAAACAAAGACGCCGCGGCATGTGCCGCGGCGTCTTTTATTGACTTACAGCCAATCGATTACGCCGGCTGAAGCGCCAGTTCACGTGCATAACGCGGCGCGGCGGCGCCGACCACGATGTGCAGCGTATCCGCCGAAGTCCACACCACGTCGAGCGCGCCGAGCTTCTCGCGATCCACGGCCGCCGGGTCGCGCACGATCACGCGCAGGCGCGTGGCCGCCACCGCGTCGAGCGAGACGATGTTGGCGACGCCGCCGAACACCGCCAGCCAGCGCGACGGAGTCGGATCGAGCGGGCCCTGTGCGAGATCCGCCTTCGCCTGAGTGGCCTGAGTGGCCTGAGTGGCCTGAGTGGCCTGAGTGGCCTGAGTGGCCTGACCCGCTGGCTGCGCCGCGGGAGCCGCCTTGCCCGCCGCGGCACCGCCGCGTGCGATCTCGCCGCGAATCTCATCGGCGATGATGTCCGCTTCCGGCCCGATGACGACCTGCACGCTTTCGCCGCCGCGCTTGAGCACGCCGCGTGCGCCGATTGCCTTCAATGCCGGCTCCGAAACATGCGTCGGATCGGCCACCGTGAGACGCAGACGCGTCGTGCAGGCATCGACCACCTTGAGGTTGCCCGCGCCGCCCAGCGCATCGATGTAGCGCGCCGCACGCGAGAGCGATGCCGTTGCCGAGCCGCCAGCCGCGACCGCCACGCCCGACATCGACGAGGCGATTGCCGTATCGCCCGCCGAGGCTTCACGGCCCGGTGTAGGCAGATTGAAGCGGCGGATGAAGAACCGGAACAGCCCGTAGTACACGACCGCATAGACCGCGCCGAGCGGAATGGCATACCAGCCATGCGTGGAAAGCCCGTAGTTCAGCACGTAGTCGATCGCGCCCGCCGAGAAGGTGAAGCCGAGCTTGATGTCGAGCAGCGAGCAGATCGCCAGCGACAGCCCCGTGAGCACCGCGTGGATCGCGTAGAGCACCGGAGCGAGGAACATGAAGGTGAACTCGATCGGCTCCGTCACGCCCGTGAGGAACGAGGTGAGCGCCATCGAAAACAGCAGGCCGCCGACCATCGCGCGCTTGTCCTTCGGTGCTTCGTGCAGCATCGCGAGGCACGCTGCCGGCAGGCCGAACATCATCACCGGGAAGAAGCCGGCCATGAAGCTGCCCGCCGTGGGGTCGCCCGCGAAGAAGCGGTGCAGGTCGCCCGTGACGGCCGCGCCGCCGGCTGCCGGCGTGAACGAGCCGAACACGAACCACACGAGCGAGTTGAGGATGTGGTGCAGGCCCGTGACAAGCAGAAGCCGGTTGAGCAAGCCGTACACGAAAGTGCCGATCGCGCCCGCCGTGGTGAGCCAGTGGCCGGCGGTGTCGATCACGCCCTGCACCGGCCCCCACACGTAGCCGAACACGATGCCGAGCGCCAGACACGTGAGCCCCGTGACGATCGGCACGAAGCGTTTGCCGCCGAAGAACGCGAGGAACTCGGGCAGCTTGATGTCCTTGAAGCGGTTGTACAGCATGCCCGCGACGACACCGGCCACCACACCCGACAGCACGCCCATGTTGAGCTTGTCGTTGATGTCCTTCATCACGGCGGTCTGGACCAGATAGCCCAGCGCGCCCGCGAGGCCGGCCACGCCGTTGTTATCTTTCGCGAAGCCCACTGCAATGCCGATCGCAAACAGCAACGGCAGGTTATCGAAGATCGCGCCGCCCGCATCGGCGATGATCTTGATGTTGAGCATGTCGGCCTGGCCGAAGCGAAGCAGGATGCCGGCGACCGGCAGCACTGCGATGGGAAGCATCAGCGCGCGGCCGAGGCTTTGTATCTTGAGAAACGGATTGCCATCCATTGAACTGCCTCCAGTCTCTATCTCTTGCTTGACGTGCGTGGGTGAGAGAAGCCGGCGCGCGATCGCTGCGCGCGCCGGCGTGTTTCCAGGGATTGCTTGAGGTGGGTGAAACAGAAACCATTAATCGAGCGGCCAGCTCTCGCGGCTCGCCGCACGCACGGCTTGCGCCGATTCGAGCGCGAGCGCGTTCTGCGCACGCTGGCGACAGTCGTTGTAGTCGAGCTTGCGCACGCGCGCCTTGATCGACGGCACCGAAACCGGATCGACGGAAAGCTCCGTCACGCCGAGGCCGACGAGCAACGGCACCGCGAGCGGATCGCCCGCCAGCGCGCCGCACACGCCGACCCACTTGCCGTGCTTGTTCGCGCCCTCGACCGCCGCCGCCACGAGACGCAGCACGGCCGGGTGCAGACCGTCGGCTTGCGCCGCGAGGTCAGGCCGGCAACGGTCCATCGCGAGCGTGTACTGCGTGAGGTCGTTGGTGCCGATCGAGAGGAAATCGGCGTGACGCGCGAGCTGGTCCGCGAGCAGGGCTGCGGAGGGCACCTCGATCATCACGCCCACCTCGATCGGCTGAGTGCGGCCCGCTTCGCGTGCGAATGCATCGATGCGCTCGCGCAAACGCACGAGCTCGCCCACGTCGGTCACCATCGGCAGCAGGATGCGCACCTTGCCCGCCGGCTTCACGGCGACGAGTCCGCGCAACTGGTCGTCCAGCAGATCGGGCCGCACCTGCGCGAGGCGGATGCCGCGCAGACCCAGCGCCGGATTCGGCTCCGGCGGCAGCGTGAGATAGTCGACTTCCTTGTCCGCGCCCACGTCGAGCGTGCGGATGATCGCCGTGCGGCCCGCAAGTGCATCCGTGATGGCCTGGTAGCTCTGAAGATGTTCCTCCACCGTCGGCGCGGCCTGGCGATGGATGAAAAGCAGCTCCGTGCGCAGCAGGCCCACGGCGTCCGCGCCGTTTTCCACCGCCGTGTTGGCGTCTTCCAGCGTCGCGATGTTGGCGGCGACTTCCACCGCGTGGCCGTCGCGCGTGGCTGCGGCCTCGTGCGATGTGCGCCGGTTCGCTTCGCGCACGCCGGCGAGGCGCTGCTTCTCGCTGCGCGCACGCTCGATGTCGAGCGCGCTCGGCGTGTACGCAAAGCGGCCTGCACCCGCATCGACGACGACTTCGGTGCCCTCGGGCACCGCATGAAGCGCGTCGCCGAGCGCGACGAGCGCTGGAATGCCGGCCTGGCGCGCGATGATCGCGGCGTGCGAGGTCGCGCCGCCGCGCGCCATCACGAGCGCCATCACGCGCTTGCGGTCGAGCGAGGCGAGATCGGACGGCGTGAATTCGTCGGCGGCGAGCACGGCTTCTTCGGGCAGCGTGCGCGCGGCCGAGTTCGACGGACCGAGCGCGCGCAGCACGCGCTTTTCGAGGTCGCGCAGGTCGGCGGCGCGCTCCGCGAGCAGCGCATCGTCCACTTGGCCGAGCACCGCGGCCTGTGCGCGGATCGCCTCGCGCCACGCGTAGCCCGCGCTCTTGCCGAGGCTGATCGCGTCGCGCGCGGCGTCGACGAGCGTCGGGTCTTCGAGCAGCACGCGGTGCATCGTGAAAATGCCCGCCTCGCCGATCGCGCCGCGCTGCGAAGCCGTACGCACGCTCTGATTCAGCTCGGCGTCGACAGCCGCGATCGCCTTGTCGAGCAGACGGCTTTCCGCGGCCGACGTGCCGCTCGCGAGTTCGGGCGGCGTGAGTTCGGCTTCGTCCCAGCGCACCAGCTTGCCCACCGCGACGCCCGGCGCCGCGCACACGCCCGCGAGTACGCCCGGCTCGGCGGACGACGCCACGTCGACCGCGGCTTCCTGCATCACGGGTGCGGGCGACTGCTGCCGCGCCGGCAATTCACTTGCCGCGCCGCCCTCACCGGGCGCGTCGCGCAAAAGTTCGTTCGCTACGGCGTCCACGGCGCGCTGCGCCTCGAGGCCGATGCCGACGAGCTCGATGGTCGCGCCCTCGCCCGCGCCGAGGCCGAGCAGGCCGACGACGCTCTCGATCGCGGACTTGCGTTCGCCAAAGCGGACCTCGACGCGCGCATCGATGCCGCGCACCGCTTCGCGGGCCCGTGCCGCCGGCCGCGCATGGAGGCCGCCCGCATGCGTGAGCGTGATGCTGCGGCGCACTTCGTTTGCGATCAATTCGTGGGCGGGCGCGACCTGAGCACCGTCACGCACGCGCAGCACGAGCAGTGCGGACTTGCCCGCTTCGACGTGCCCCGCGCCCGCGCGCCCGATCACTTCGAATGCATCCGAATTGGCGATTGCGACGACCGAAACGAGGCTCGGCGCATTGCACGCCACCACGTCGAGATCGAACTCGATCAACGTGTCGCCGAGACGCACCTGCGCGCCCTGCGTGACCTTTGGCGTGAAGCCCTTGCCGTTCAGCTCGACGGTGTCGATGCCGACGTGAACGAGCACCTGTGCGCCTTCTGCCGATTGCAGCGTGACCGCGTGGCCCGTGCGCGCGAGATGCACGACGATGCCGTCGCACGGCGCGACGACACGGCCGACGAGCGGATCGACGCCGATCCCGTCGCCGAACAACCCTTCCGAGAACACCGGATCGGGCACCGACGCGAGCGGCACGACCGGCCCGGTGAGCGGAGAGGCCAATACGATTTGCCCCTCGACGCGAGTATGCGGATCCATCAGGCGAGACTCCTCGATGCGTTCCATTCGCTTTCCAATCTAGTGGGTTTCGGTGACTTTGTTCAGGTAACGCGGCTCGTCCGGATTGCGGCCGCGCGCGGCGGCGAGGCCGGCCGCCATGACGTAGAACGACAAAATGGCCGCGATGGGATCGAGTGCCGCATCGGCAGCCGTTTCGAGCGGCAGCGCGGCGCCGGCCACGTCGGCGGGCGCCGCGAGCAGCACGCGCGCACCGCGCTTTTCCATGTCGCGCGCAAACTCGATCAGACCCGCCTGCTCCGGCCCGCGCGGGGCGAACACGAGCAGCGGATAATCGCGGTCGATCAGCTCCATCGGGCCGTGGCGCACTTCGGCGCTCGAAAACGCTTCGGCCTGAATGCCCGAGGTTTCCTTGAGCTTGAGCGCGGCCTCCTGCGCAACGGCAAGGCCCGGACCACGGCCGATAACGATCATCTGGCTTACGTCGCGCAATTCCTCGACGGCCTTCGACCAGTCGAGCGTGCCCGCGCGATCGAGCGCGTCGGGCAGCGCGCGCACCGCGTCGAGGAACGCGGCGTCGCGCTGCCAGAAGCCGACGAGCTGCGCCGACATCGCGAGCATCGCGATATAGCTCTTGGTTGCCGCCACGCTCAGCTCGGGACCGGCGAGGAGCGGCAGCTCCGTGCCGGCGGCTTCGGCGAGCGGCGAGCCCGCGACGTTGACCATCGCCGCCGTCAGCGCGCCGGCTTCGCGCAGCGCCCTGATCGTCGCGACGAGGTCAGGACTCCTACCTGATTGGGAGAAAGCAAGGGCAAACTGGCCGCGCACACGTAAGGGCGCCTGCTGGAGCGTCGCGATCGACATCGGCAGCGTGGCCACCGGTACGCCGATGCGGCTCATGGTGAGCGCAGCGAAGTAGCTCGCCGCGTGGTCCGAACTGCCGCGCGCGACGGTGAGCGCGACGTGGCGCGGTTCATCCGCCAGCGCGCGGGCGAGCGCCTCGACGCGCGAGGTGTCCGCGAGCTGCGCGGCGACGACGCCGGCCGAGGCCAGCGCTTCCTTAAGCATATTCGACAATCGATTCTCCTTCGACATAGGTCGCGGTGAGCGCCAGCTCGCGATCGAACACGTTGACATCGGCCCATGCGCCGCGCGCGAGGCGGCCACGGTCTTCGATGCCGAGGTAGTCGGCGGCATAGCGCGACAGGCGCGCGGACACGTCCGCGATCGGCAGGCCGATCGAGACGAGATTGCGCAGCGCCTGGTCCATGGTGAGGGTGCTGCCCGCGAGCGTGCCGTCGGCGAGGCGCACGCCGCCAAGGCATTTCGTCACGTGCTGGCTGCCGAGGCGGTATTCGCCGTCGGGCATGCCGGTGGCCGAGGTGCTGTCGGTCACCACATACAGGCGCGGAATGGCGCGCAGCGCGGCGCGGATCGCACCGGGATGCACGTGCAGCAGGTCCGGAATGATCTCCGCGTACTCGGCATGCGCGAGCGCCGCGCCGACCACGCCCGGATTACGATGATGCAGCGGCGACATCGCGTTGAAGAGATGCGTGAAGCCGCAGGCGCCGTGCTTGAGCGCGGCCACGGCGTCGTCGTAGGTCGCGAGCGAGTGGCCGATCTGCACGCGCACGCCGCGCGCCGCCATCTCGCCGATGATCTCGATATGGCCCGCAATCTCGGGCGCCACGGTCACCACGCGAATCGGCGCGATCGAGAGGTACTTGAGCACTTCGTCGAGCACGGCCGAAACGGCGGCGTCGGGCTGCGCGCCGAGCTTGCCCGGATTGATGTACGGACCTTCGAGGTGCACGCCCAGCACGCGTGCGCCGCCCGCCGTGCGGTTGCGCGTGACGTGGCCGAGGCCCGCGACCACGTTCATCAGTTCGTCGCGCGGGGCGGTCATGGTGGTGGCGAGCAGGCTCGTGGTGCCGTAACGGGCATGGGTGCGCGCGATGGTTTCGATCGCGTCGCCGGCTTCCATTACGTCGGCGCCGCCGCCGCCATGCACGTGCAGGTCGATGAAGCCCGGCAGGATGTAGGGCGCGTCGTTCTTCGCCGGATCGGTGGCCCCGCCCGTGATCGCGGTGATGCGTCCGTTCTCGAACGACAGCGTGCCGTGGATCCAGCCTTCAGGGGTGAGTATGTTTCCGCTCAGCATGAGAGTTTTCCGATGAGGCGCATCGAAGCGCGGTAGGACGTTTCGGTGACGTGCATGAGAGAGACTGCGGCGGGGCTCACTGGCGCAGCTCCGCAACGAAGTCGTAATAGCCGTCGCGGCAATAGGTGTCGGTCAGCTCGATGGCGCGCTGATCGGCGGAAAAGCCCACGCGCGTGATGACGAGCAGCGCGGCGCGCGGCTCGACGCCCATCAGCGCGGCGATCTCGCCCGTCGCGTTGACCGCGCGAAAGTGCTGCAGGGCGCGCACCACGGGTACGCGGCGCTGCTCCAGATACGCATACAGCGAGCCCTCGATGGCTTGCGGTTCCGGCACGATCGATACCGGCAGCGCCGAATGCTCGACCGCCATCACGGTGCCGTCGGCGCGCCGCAGGCGGCGCAGGCTCGCGACCGAAGCGCCCGGCGAGAGGCCGAGCTGCACGATCTCCTCGCGATGCGCGGGCCGCACCTCGCGCGCGAGCCACACCGAGTCGGGCGTGAAGCCGCGCTGCTCCATTTTCTTCGTGAAGCCCGTGAGGCGCGAAAGCGGATCTTCCACGCGCGGCGTGATGAAGCTGCCCGCGCCGCGCGCGCGCCGGATCAGCCCCTGTTCCACGAGCAGCTCGATCGCCTTGCGCGCGGTGATGCGCGACACGCCGATGGCGTCCGACAGGGTGCGCTCCGACGGCAGCGCCTCGCCGGCCGACCACACGCCGCAGTGAATGGCCGTGGCAAGGTTGCGCGCCAGCTGCAGATAGAGCGGCGTCACATTGCGCGCATCGGGCATCAGGGCAGACCAACGGGTTTCCATGGACTTGGCGGCAGCGGTTGGACGATCGTGGAGGGGCCGGACGGGCATGCTACGCGGCAGTGCCGGTTGTGCAGATTGGTCCGGTGCGAATGCGAGCCCATTATATAACCACAATAAGACCAGTCAACAGGTGCCGCCCTGCCTCGGAGCACTAAAAAATATCCTTAAAAATCAATCTATTACACGACAATACAACGCTCCGGTGAGAGGCAATCCGATATCAGGATTTACCCTGGAGAGGCACCACGATGGGATCAAGGCGGCATCAACAGGTTATTTGACATAGCCCACCGTAGGACCGCCATAGGACCAGGACGCGACTTCGGCAGGACAGAACGCGTGGATCCCGATAGTGCAGTGCACGCGCAATAAAAAACGCCGTGGCGCTCGCCACGGCGTTCGGGTCCTGCTGGTTCTTGCGTCGATTGGACGCAGGCTGCCGCTTCTCGAAGGTCCCTTAGAACGACGGAACCATCGAGCCCTTGAACTCGTTCTTGATGAACTGGCGCACGTCTTCCGACTGGTACGCGGCAACCAGCTTCTTCACCCACGGCTTGTCCTTGTCCTGGGTGCGAACGGCGATCAGATTCGCGTACGGGCTGTGAATGTCCTCGATTGCGATGGCGTCTTTGGTCGGCTGCAGGCCGGCCGCGAGTGCGTAGTTCGTGTTGATCACGGCGGCGTCCACGTCGCCGAGCGCGCGCGGCAGCTGTGCGGCGTCGAGTTCGACGAGCTTGATCTTCTTCTGGTTTTCGGCGACGTCGAGCGGCGTCGCGTTATTGCCGTTGGTGCCCGCGCCAGCGCGCAACTTGATCAGGCCCTTGCTTTGCAGGAGCAGCAGCGCGCGGTTTTCGTTCGACGGGTCGTTCGGCACGGCGACCTTCGCGCCCTGCGGCAGCTCGTTCAGGGATTTGAGCTTTTTCGAGTACACGCCAATGGGCGAGATGTACGTGAGGCCCGCGTTCACGAGCTTGTAGCCGCGCTGCTTGATCTGGCTGTCGAGATACGGGCCGGTCTGGAAGCTGTTGGCGTCGAGGTCGCCGGCGTCGAGCGCGGCGTTCGGCTGCACGTAGTCGTTGAATTCGACGACCTTGACGTTCAGGCCTTCGCGCCTGGCAACCTTCTGGACGACGGCCCAGACTTGCGCGTCCGGACCTGCAACGGTGCCGACCTTGATGACCTGGTCGTCGGCGCGTGCGCCGAGGCTGGCTGCAAGCGTGGTGGCGGCTACGCCGGCGAGGAGTGCTTTAATCAGATTTCTGCGCTGCATGAAGATGATGTTCCTGCGTGGTTTTGGTGTTGCTCCGATTCCGCGGCGTTGTGCGCCGTCTGCCGGACGATATAAATCGTCTCATATGGAACCGGTTGCCGGAAATAATGAATTCGCATACTGGTATGCCCGCGCAGCCTTGAAGCGCGCGGCACGTGTTCGCCTCTCGAGGCGAACACGCCGGGCGTCCCTTAGTCGGGATTCAAGCCGAGGAGGATCTTCAGATCGTGCAGCCAGGGCGTGACGCCCTGCCCGTCGCGCGCAAAGAGGCGCAGCTTGCCGGTCGTGTCGAACACGTAGCTCGCCGCGGTGTGGTCCATCGTGTAGCTATCCGGCGTGTTGCCGGGAACCTTCGCGTAGTACACGCGGAAATCCTTCGCCACCTGCTTGAGCTGGTCCTCGCTGGCCGGGCGCAGCCCAATGAAGGCCGGATTGAACGCGGCCGTGTACTGGCTCAGGATCTGCGGCGTGTCGCGCTCGGGATCGACGGTGACGAACAGCACCTGCACGCGCTTCGCCGCATCGGGTCCCAACTGCTGGAGCGCCTGCGAAAGCTCGGCCATGGTGGTCGGGCAAACGTCCGGACAGTGCGTGTAACCGAAGAACAGCACGACCACCTTGTCCTTGAAGTCGGCGAGCGTGCGCGTCTTGCCGCTGGTGTCGGGCAATGCGAAGTCCTTGCCGAACTGCGTATTGCCGGTGATGTCGAGGTTCGAGAACGAGGGCGGCTGCTGGCCGCAGCCCTCGAGAACCAGCGTGCCGCCGAGTGCGCCTGCAGCGGCAAGCGCGACGACCGTGGCGCGCGCCAGGCGCGCAAGCGTGCGGTGGGCCATGTCGTTACGCCGCGATGAGCGCATGCACGTAATGATCGACGAGCAGCGCCACGAACAGCAACGAGAGGTAGACGATCGAATAGCGGAAAGTCTTGCGCGCCAGTGCATCGGAATACTCGACGTAGATCTTCCAGGCGTAGGCGAGGAACACAGCGCCGAGCAGCACGGCCGCAGCCAGATACAGCACGCCGCTCATGCCCGAGATGTACGGCATCAGCGTGACCGCGAAGAGGATCACGGTGTAGAGCAGGATGTGCAGACGCGTGTACTTTTCGCCGTGGGTATTCGGGAGCATCGGCAGGCCCGCGTTTTCGTAGTCCTTGCGGCGGTAGAGCGCGAGCGCCCAGAAGTGCGGCGGCGTCCACACGAAAATGATGAGCACGAGAATCCAGGCGTCGCCGGGCACGTGGCCAGTCACCGCGGCCCAGCCGAGCGCCGGCGGCATGGCGCCCGAGGCGCCGCCGATCACGATGTTCTGCGGCGTGGCCGGCTTGAGCAGCAGCGTGTAGATGATCGCGTAGCCAATGAAGGTCGCGACCGTGAGCCACATGGTGAGCGGATTGGTGAACGTGTACAGCACCCACATGCCGAGGCCGCCGATCACCGCCGAGAAGATCAGGATCTGGGTGCTCGTGATCTCGCCGCGCGCCGAAGGACGCCAGGCAGTGCGACGCATGCGCGCATCCACCTTTTGCTCGACCAGACAGTTGATCGCGAAAGCCGCACCGGCCGTGAGCCAGATGCCGACGGTGCCGCCGATCAGCTGCTTCCAGGGCACCATGCCCGGCACGGCGAGGAACATGCCGATGACGGCGCAAAACACGGCGAGTTGCGTGACGCGCGGCTTGGTGAGCGCGAGATATTGGGAAATCCGGCTACCGGGCCTGCCAGGATTTTGGGATAGGGTTGTACTTTCCATAGGGCGGGATCACACCGCAGCGGTGTCGCGCGCTGGGAGAACGGCGCGGCCGGGGCGGCTACAAGCAATTCGAAAGTTTAGCACGACGACCAAAAGCAGCAGGATCGCCGCGCCACCGTTGTGCGCCACTGCGACGGGCAGCGGCCACTGCAGCACGATGTTGGAAAGCCCAGTCAAAAACTGGATAAAGATGACGATAATGATCCAGTTTGCCGGGCGTCGCAGCGAGACATAGCGTCGCAACTTGAGGGCGAACCATACCAGATAAGCGATCACCACGAACGCGAACGTACGGTGCGTCCAGTGGATCGCGACGAGCGCGTCCTGCGTGATCACGTCGCCGTTGCCGTCCATGCCGAGCGCGCGCCACAGGTGGAAGCCGTGATGGAAATCCATCGGCGGAATCCACGCGCCGTTGCAGGTCGGGAAGTCGGTGCAGGCGAGCACCGCGTAGTTCGTGCTCACCCAGCCGCCCAGCGCGATCTGCAAAACGAGCAGCCCAAGCGCCGCCAGCGCGGCCACGCGCCAGCGCGCGGCATCGGGCTCGTATGCGGGCAGCGGCGTCATGCGCGCGCCGAGCCACGCGAGCGAGCCAAGCAGCGTGAGGCCGAGCAGGAGGTGCGTGGTGACGATGACGGGCTGCAGTTTCATCGTCACCGTCCACGCGCCGAACACGCCCTGCACGAGGATCAGCCCGAGCAGCGCGGTAGGCCACCACGGCGACACATGCAGCGGCAGGCGCTTGATGCGCGCGCGCCAGGCGATCGCCATCTGCGCGATGATCAGGACACCGATCGCCATGGCGAAATAGCGGTGGATCATCTCGATCCACGCCTTCGTCATGCTCACGGGGCCGCTCGGCATGGCGAGATGCGCCGCGGCAATCTGCGCATGCGCGATAAACGGCGAGGACGTGCCATAGCAGCCCGGCCAGTCAGGACAGCCGAGGCCCGAGTCGGTCAGGCGCGTGAAGCCGCCGAACATCACGAGGTCGAGCGTCATGAACGTCGTGAGCCACACGAGCTTGCGAAACTTGTCGTCGTCGGCCTTCACCCAGACCCACGAGAGCGGCAGCAACGCGATGCACAGGCCAATCAGGCCCAGCTCCAGGATAAACATCTCTCTTACTCTTCTCTGTCAAACTCGCGCTGCGCACCTTAACCGATGCGGGACCACTTGAGCAGTTTAGTGACGTCTTGTTTGATTTTCGACGGGTCGGCGTGTGCCGGGAATCGCATCATCAGATTGCCGTTCGGATCGACCAGATAGATGTGGTCGGTATCTTTCGTCGTCGGCGTGGCGGGCAGCCACGCGGCGACGGCGACCGGATCGGCGCGCAGCATGCGCGTGTCCGCGTAGGCGCCCTTCACCTTCGCGGGGACGCCTGCGTCGTCGGTGCGCAGCCAGACCGTGACGATGCGCTCGCGCTCCGGGCCCTGCGTCGCGCGCACCTGGCGCATGAAATAGAGCTTCGTCACGCAGGCTTCGCCGCAGTCGCCGCCGTTCACCGAGATCATCAGCCAGCGGCCCTTGAACGAGGCGAGCGGCACCTCGTGACCGTCGTCGCCCGTCACCATGAGCGCGCCGGGAATGGGCCGCTGCGGCTCGATGAGCGCGCCATAGCTCGTCGTGCCGCCCTTCGGCTTGATCACGTAGTACGTAAAGTACGAGATCGCGATCGGCGCGCCGCAGATGAGCATGATGATGACGAGCGTCCAGCGGCCGCGCCGCTTTGCGTTCTTGTGCGCGTCCTTCTGCGCGGGCGTGGCGGCCGGCTGCGCGACCTGGGCGGAACGGGGGGATTGCGTCGACACTCTCGGGTAACCTCGCTTCTGTCGCTTTCAGTTGTCCATGTGCTGCAGGCGCAGCGCCCTTGTCCGGATCATGTAGAGATGCGATTGATTCGTCCGATGGATCATCAGGCGTCCTTCGCGCTGCCTGTGTCTTGCCTTCCGGGCGCTTCGCCGTGCCGCCCGGCTTTGCCTTCGGTGCGCGCTTTTGTCGCAGCGCTATCCGCAGCGTTTTTCGCAGCTTTACGGGCCGCAAACAGGCCGAAACCGAGGGCCGCGAGCGCCATGCCCCACCACTGGAGCATGTAGCCGTAGTTGCGCTCGACGTCCGTATCCGGCACCGGCCAATCGCGCACGAGCCCGTCCTTGAAGGCCGGCACGAAGCCGGTTTGCTGGATCACGAACGGTTGCAGCGGCAACCCGGTTTCCTCAGCGTAGGAAGCGACGCCGAGATTCTGCCGTATCTTCTGATGCGCTGCAGAGCCGCCCGCACCGAGTTCGAACGCGCGCGAGGCGTCCGCGCGCGCAATGCCCTCCACGACGACCGGCCCAGGCGGCGTGACATAGGGCGCGATCGCGGCGCGGTCGGCGATGTTGCGCGGCAGCCAGCCGCGATTGACCAGCACGTAGCCGCCGCCTTCGAGTTTAAACGGCATCACGACATAAAAACCCGGCTGATCGTTATACGGACGATTGTCGAGGTACACCACGCGCCCGGGCAGGAAGGTGCCCGTCGCCCGCACACGATGGAACTCGATGTCCTTCAGCGCGAGCGGAGCGGCGCCCACCGGTAGCGGCGCAGACGATTCGTACTGCGTGATTTGCGCCTGCAGCGCCTCCTTCTGATGCGCGCGGTCGCGCTGCCAGAAGCCGAGCCGGATCGTCACGGCCATCACGATCAGGATCAGCAGCGTGGGGACGAGCCGGATTTTCATTGGGCACGTCCGATGCGTGAGAGACCGGTGGTCGAGCCCCGCGCCACCCAGCGTGGTGCGATAATGAGACAGACGTTTTCAGGCATGCCAAATTCCGTGAACTTCATGCACATACTCGTCCCCGTTGCGTTCGCGCTGATCATCGCGAGCATGATCTCCGCGCTCTACTTCATGATGCACGACCGGGGCCGCACCAAGCGGATGGTCTGGTCGCTCGCCACGCGCGTGGGACTTTCCATTTCGCTATTCCTGTTCATCCTGTTCGCGCACTGGATGGGCTGGATCCAGTCCACCGGGATTCCTTACGGCCGCTGAGCGCGGCTGGCCATCACCGGACACCGCCGCGCAAACCCCATTGCGGAAAACACAAGGCGCCGCGCCGACGAGGTCGGGCGGCGCCTGGTTTCATTCGCGTCTCACGCGCCGCGATGCGCGCGGCGCACCCCTGCATCACAGCCAGTACACGACGACGTAGAGGCCGAGCCACACCACGTCAACGAAGTGCCAGTACCATGCCGCGCCTTCGAATGCGAAGTGATGCTCCGCGGTGAAGTGGCCGCGAATGAGCCGGATCATCACGACAGTCAGCATCGTGCCGCCCAGGAACACGTGGAAGCCGTGGAAGCCCGTGAGCAGGAAGAACGTCGAACCGTAGATGCCCGAGGCGAGCGTGAGGTTCAGTTCGTTGTAAGCGTGGATGTATTCGAACGCCTGCAGGAAGAGGAAGCACACTCCCAGCACGATCGTCGCGGCGAGCCAGGCGATGGCCTTCGAGCGATGGTTGTCGCGCAGCGCGTGGTGCGAAACCGTGAGCGTCGCGCCCGAGGAAAGCAGCAGCGCCGTGTTGATGGTCGGCACGGGCCACGGCGTCATCGAGCGGAAGTGCGAGACCAGCGCCGCGGGACCGTTGTTCGGCCAGACGGCCGAGAAGTCCGGCCAGATCAGCTTGTAGTCGAGGCTGCCGAGCTGATGCAGGGCGATCGCGCGTGCGTAGAAGAGCGCGCCGAAGAACGCGCCGAAGAACATCACTTCCGAGAAGATGAACCAGCTCATGCTCCACCGGTATGACACGTCGACACGCTTGCCGTACATGCCGCCCTCGGATTCGGCGATGGCGTCGCCGAACCAGTGCCACAGCGTGAAGAGCAGCCATAGCAGGCCGGCGAGCACGCCGATCGGCGCCCACGACTCGCCGTTGATCCACGAAGCGAGCGACGCGAGCATGACCAGAAGCCCAATGGACGCGCTGATCGGGTGCCGCGACGGGTGCGGTACGAAGTAGTACGGGCTATCGTTTTGGCCGCTCATGCCAGTTTCTCCAGTTTCCAGTTGCTCCGGACTTCGCCGGCCGCATTGATCCGGGTGTGTCCTCGTTATTCACTGCATCGCGCGCGGCGTGGCGCGCGAAAAGCTCATCCCACCACCGCGTGCACGATCAGCAGCAGCACGACGATGAACAGCACCGCACCGACGATGCCCGCGATGATCAACTGCACAGGGTGCAGGTTCGCGGCGTCGTCTTCGAGGTCGGCGCGCTTGCGCACGCCGAGAAAGGACCACGCCACCGCTTTCATCACCTGCAGGATGCCGCCCTTCTTCTTCGCCGGCCCTGCACCGCCGCGTTCGTCGCTCATGCGCCTTTCGCCTCCTGGCCTCGTTGATCCCGGCGCCGAAGCCTCATGCGCCCGCCGACTGCTTCGGCGGCGGCGGCACGGCCGGCTTGTTCAGTTCGAAGAACGTGTACGACAGCGTGATCGTCTTCACGTCCTTCGGCAGCTTCGGGTCGATCACGAACACCACCGGCATGCGCTTCGTCTCGTTCGCCTTCAGGACCTGCTGCGTGAAGCAGAAACACTCGATCTTGCGGAAGTACTCCGTCGCCTGCTTCGGCGCGTAGCTCGGAATGGCCTGCGCGTCGATCGTGCGTCCTTCGTTGTTCGAAATGTCGTACATCACCGTCATGACTTCGCCCGGATGCACGTCGAGGCTCGCTTGCTCCGGCTTGAAACCGAGCAGCCCGCGTGCGTTCGCGTCGAACTCCACGGAGATCGTGCGCGTCATGTCCACCTGCGTGTTGCGCGCCTCGCGCTCGGTGGCGTCGCGCTGCACCAGGTTGTTGATGCCGGTGACCTGGCAGATCGCGCGATACATCGGCACGAGCGCAAAGCCGAATCCGAACATCAGCAGCGCCACGACGACGAGCTTGATGAGCATCGACCGGTTGAACGCGCGATCATTTCCCGCTTGCGTGGACATCGGACTTCCTCGAACGATCTTCCGGCAAACGCGCTGCGCGTCAGTGGCCGGGGAAATACACCTGCTTGACGACGGCAGCCACAAAGAAACCGACTACGACGGCCAACAGAATGAGGCCGAGCCGCAGATTGCCCGCGCGGATCTGCTCGGGCGTGCGTCTTTTTTGTGGATCCCGGGTCATGCGTTCAACGCGGCTCGCCGCGGCTTCTCCTTGCATCGTGAATGGCCTCTCGTACGTGCTCCGATGAAGACTGCGTGAAGACCGCGGACTTCGTTCGCGTCCGGCTGCGCACAGCCGGACGCCACAGGCTCAACGGCAGGCTCAGCGGCTCACTCGACCGTCGGCGGATTCTCGAACGTGTGGAACGGCGCCGGGCTCGGCACGGTCCACTCGAGGCCCGTCGCACCGTCCCACGGCTTGTCGCTGGCCTTCTCCAGTTCGCCGCCGCCGCGATAGGCGGGCAGCGCCACGGCAAACAGGAAGTACACCTGAGAAAGTCCGAAGCCGAAGGCGCCGATCGAGATCACCTGGTTCCAGTCGGTGAACTGGGCGGGATAGTCGGCATAGCGGCGCGGCATGCCGGCGAGGCCGACGAAGTGCATCGGCAGGAAGGCGAGATTGAAGAAGACAAGCGAGCACCAGAAGTGGATCTTGCCGCGTGTCTCGTTGTACATCCAGCCGGTCCATTTGGGAGACCAGTAATACCACCCTGCGAACAACGCGAATAATGATCCGGCCACCAGCACGTAATGGAAGTGCGCCACCACGAAGTAGGTGCCGTGATACTGGATGTCGAGCGGCGCCATGGCGAGCATGAGGCCCGAGAGACCGCCGAACGTGAACACGATCAGGAACCCGACCGCCCACAGCATCGGCGTTTCGAAGGTGAGCGAGCCGCGCCACATGGTGGCGACCCAGTTGAACACCTTCACGCCCGTCGGCACGGCGATCAGCATGGTCGCGTACATGAAGAAGAGCTGGCCCGTGACCGGCATGCCGGTCGCGAACATGTGGTGCGCCCAGACCATGAACGAGAGAATCGCAATCGATGCCGTGGCGTACACCATCGAGCTATAGCCGAACAGCGGCTTGCGCGAGAACGCCGGAATGACCTGCGAGACGATCCCGAACGCCGGCAAGATCATGATGTAGACCTCGGGGTGCCCGAAGAACCAGAAGATGTGCTGGTACATGACCGGGTCGCCGCCGCCGGCAGCGTTGAAGAAGCTCGTGCCGAAGTGGCGGTCGAACAGCAGCATCGTGATCGCGCCCGCGAGCACCGGCATCACGGCGATCAGCAGGTAGGCGGTGATGAGCCACGTCCACACGAACATCGGCATCTTCATGAGCGTCATGCCCGGCGCGCGCAGGTTCAGGATGGTCACGACGATGTTGATGCCGCCCATGATCGACGAGGCGCCCATGATGTGCACCGCGAAGATCGCGAAGTCCATGCCCGGGCCCATCTGCGTGGAGAGCGGCGCATAGAGCGTCCAGCCCGCGGCGGTCGCGCCGCCCGGTGCGAAGAACGAGCCGACCAGCAGACACGCGGCGGCGGGCAGCAGCCAGAAGCTGAAGTTGTTCATGCGCGCGAACGCCATGTCCGAAGCGCCGATCTGCAGTGGAATCATCCAGTTCGCGAAGCCCACGAAGGCCGGCATGATCGCGCCGAACACCATGATGAGACCGTGCATCGTGGTGAGCTGGTTGAAGAACTCGGGGCGCATGATCTGCATGCCCGGCTCGAACAGCTCCGCACGAATGGCGAGCGCCATGACGCCGCCCGAGAGGAACATCACGAACGAGAAGAGCAGATACAGCGTTCCGATGTCCTTGTGGTTCGTCGCTAGCAGCCAGCGGCGCCAGCCGTGGGGCGTGGCGTGCGCGTGGTCGCCGTGCACGTGGCCGTGCCCTCCAGCTACATCGTGTCCGATGCTAGACATGACTTATCTCCTGTCGGCCCGGGGTTGGCGCTTTCACGCCTGACTCCGGCCCCATGCAATTTAACTGCGGAAGCGAATTGCTTTGTGTCTCTTGCTGCGGCGTTTGCCTGCTTGTTCTATGCTCGCGCAGCGCCTGTCCTGCGCCTGCCGCTGCCTGCCCTTCCCGCACCGGCCCGCTCAGGCCGCCGCGCTGATCTCCACCCGGCGCGCTTCCCTCGCTTTCGCGCCGCCCGTGATCGTTTCCGGCTTCTTCAGAATGATGTGGTCTTCGGCGATGCCTGCCGCCTTCAGCGCGTCGCGTACCGCTTGCGCCCGGCGCCTCGCGAGGTCGGCGTTCGTGCTGGCGTTGCCGCTCGCATCGGTGTAGCCCGACAGCGCGAACTTCGCGTCCGGATGCGCCTTCGCGTAGTCGGCTGCCGCCTGGATGGCGTCCTTCGCGTCGGCGGGCAGCGTGCTCTTGCCCACTTCGAAGTAGACGCTAGCCGGCAACGCGGCTGCGCCCGGCGCCGCCGCGCCCGATGCCTGGTCCGCGCCGCTCGCGGGGGCCGCCCCACTTGCCGCGCTCGCTTCGGCCGCGCCGCCAGCCTCCGGCGCACCGCTTGCCGCGGCTGCGCCGCTCGCACCACCCGCACCCGCCGCGGCGGTATGGTCGCCGCCTTCGGGCATCTTGCCGTTACGCGCGTCGGCCACCTGGCGCGGCTGCAGAATGTCGCCGGTATGGTTGCCCCACGAATTGCGCTCGAACGTGATGACCGATGCGATTTCGACGTCGTTCAGCGTGGGCGCCCACGAAGGCATGGCGTTCTTGCCGTGCAGGACGATGCTCACGTGCCCGGCGATCGGCCCGTTGGCGATCTTGCTGCCGTCGAGCGCGGGGAACGCGCCCGCGCCCTTGCCGGTGGGCTGGTGGCACACTGCGCAGTTCGACATGTAGACCTTCTCGCCGCGCTCCTTGAGCTCGGCCAGCGTGTAGGTCTTGTTCGGGTCGTCGCTGGCGGCGGCCATCTTCGCCTTTTGCGTATCGACCCACTTCGCGTAGTCCTCGTCGGAAAGCACCTCGACGACGACCGGCATGAACGCGTGCTCCTTGCCGCACAGCTCGGTACAGAAGCCGCGATAGGTGCCGACCTTGTCGGCCTTGAACCACGTGTCGCGCACGAAGCCCGGAATCGCGTCCTGCTTCACGCCGAACGCGGGCACGTACCACGAGTGCACGACGTCGTTGGCCGTGGTGATGATGCGGATCTTCTTGTTGACCGGCACGACGAGCGGATTGTCGACTTCCTGCAGGTACGTATCGGTGATCGGCACGCGGTTGTTCACCTCGGAGCGCGGCGTGCTGAGCGTGGAGAGGAAGTTGATGCCCTCGCCTGGCCCCTTCACGTAGTCGTAGCCCCATTTCCACTGGTAGCCCGTGACCTTCACGGTGAGGTCGGCGTTGGAGGTGTCCTTCATCGCGACGACGGCCTTGGTGGCGGGCAGCGCCATCAGCACGACGATGATGAACGGCACCACCGTCCAGATGATTTCGACCGTGGTGCTCTCGTGGAAGTGAGCAGCCTTGTGGCCCTTCGATTTACGGTGCGCGTAGATCGAATAGAACATGACGCCGAACACGCCGACGAAAATCACGGCGCACAAGAGCAGCATCATCATGTGGAGGCTGTAGAGCTCTTCGGCGATGCGCGTGACGGGCGGCTGGAAATTGATCTCGTTCACCGCAGGGCCGCCTGGGCTGTCTCCAACTGCGAGTGCCGCGCCGGCGACGAGGAATCCGCTGCACGCCAGCACGCCCTGGAGGGCTCGCTTGATTGTTTTCATAGCTTCCTTACCCATAATTTCCATTCAAACCCTCGACCCCGCAGGAAGGTTTTGCAACCAGGGCGCCCCCTGGGACGCTCATGCCGCCAACCAGCAAGTTCACGCACCGCGCATCAAAGCGCGCGCGCAAGCCAGGCACGCAGTTCCCGCGCGAACTGCGCACGCCGATATTGCGGCAGATGCAACCCGACAGCGACCGCCTGGCCGCGGGACACGAGACGCACCGGGTCGCGTGGGGTCGCGCCCGGTTCGACCCGGACCCAGCGGGGATTGAATTCGAACTGCGTGAGCACGTCCGCGCTCATCTGTTCGATCACCAGCCGGTTCGGATAAAGCCTGATACGTTCGTAATCGACAGCATGGCGCGCATAAATGACAAAAGCGCCGCCTACTACCAACAGATCGATACCGGTAAACGGCAAAACCAGCCAGGCGCCGTGGATCAACAACAGAACGGCGATCGCGATGGAAACCAGCGCCAGCGACACATAGAAGAACACGAATTGCCTGGGCGAAACCGAACAGTTGCGCTTCATGGTCCAGTCTTTCAGGACCGGCTCCGGACTCGCCAGCAGATCGGACGCCTGCATCGCTCGCTTCCCCCACTTGCAACCTCGCCAGACTATCGCCGCGTCGCGCCTCGCACAACTACGGGAACATCTGGACTTGCCACAATGGATTTTGGGGACCCTTCCGTGCAGCAAACTGACGCATTATAGGCGCGATCCCCAGCCCTAACAAGCAAGCCTCTATTGCCCGAGAAGCCATGCCAGACGGGCCTTACGGCGATTTTTCGAGCATTTTTCCGGGGCTTTTCAGGCGCTAATTTCAGGCATAACGAAAGCCCCCTTACCACGTTACCGATTCCTTGCCGGACCCCGCCCGATGTCCTCGATGCGCACGATGCCATGGCCTTCCGCGGTCGTGCGCGGCACGGCCTTCCACGCGTGACCGTAGATGATCTCGAAGGTCAGCGGGATCGTGCCCGCGTGCGGACCGTCCGTGCAGCGGCGCGCCTCGAGCGCGGCCACGAGCGCGCGGTGCAGGCGCCGCGCGCCGTGCGTGCCGCCGCTCTCACCCTCGCTGTCGCCGTTGCGCGCGAACGGATACGCGCCCCAGCGGCGCACGTCGGCGAGCAGTTTCTCCGGCGTCTTGTAGGTGATGGTGAGCGTTTCCTGGTCCATCACCGGAATTTCGAAACCGTTCTCGACAAGCATGTCGCCCAGATCGTGCATGTCGACGAAATCGATGACGTGTGCGCGCGCCGGCACACCGTGCGCGGCCTCGACTTCGGCGAACGCGCCGCGCAGTTCCTTGAGCGTGTCAGGCCCGAGCGTGCTGAACATGAGCAGGCCGTTGACCCTGAGCACGCGCTGCCACTCGCCGAACACGAGGTCGGGACGCGGATGCCAATGCAGTGCGAGATTCGACCACAGCAGTTCGAACGCGCCGTGCGCGAACGGCAGTTCGGCAAAGTCGGCCTGCGCGACACGCGGGCCGCGCGAGCCGAGCGCGCGGCCAACCGAGGCGGGCAGAAAACGCCGCCAGCTCGTGTCGGGGGCGTCGTGCTCGCGGGCATGACGCAGCATGCCGAGGGAGAGATCGGTGCCGAACACCGGCGCTTCGGGAAAGCGCTCGCGCAAGCCGGGCAGGTCGTCGCCCTGGCCGCACGCGATGTCGAGCACGGCCGCGGGTTTCACCTTGATGTACTCGAGGCGCTCGCGCATGCGTTGCGCGATTTCGCGCGGCAGGAAGGCAACGTCGTCGAAAGTCGCCGCACGGCGATCGAAGATGCGCCGAAGGTGCCGGGTGTCATAGTCCGGACGGCCAGTTCTTGCGGGAGACGGGGACATGTCGGTCGTATTGGCGAAGTCTGCGAAGTATACTCGCTCACTCCTTTCCTTTCAGTCACGCGAGCCCGCTGCACGGGCCGTCCTTCAATGCCACCGCGCCCTTCTTCGTGTGAGACCCGCAACCGAGCGCGTGTCACACCACCCGCTTCGCTCCGCACTCGTCTTGCGGGCGCTGCGCGTGTTTGTCGAAAAGCGCGGGGGCTGCCGTCACGGCTTGCCCACTTCGTGCTGCCCAACCTGTGCCCATTATGCGGCAATTTGTCGCGAGCCACGCTCTGCGTGCGCTGCGATGCCGCGTACTGGAATGAGCCGCGCCTGCGCTGCACGGTTTGCGCCATGCCGCTCTCGCACAGGCGCGGTGCAGCGGGACGCGCACGCTATCGCTGCGAGGCCTGCGCCGACGCGCCGCCCGCATTCGATGCCACGCTCGCGCTCGCCGATTATCGCGCGCCGCTCGACCTGCTCGCGCGGGGCCTGAAGTTTCGCGCGCGCCTCGCGCTCGGCGAGGAATTTGCGCGACGTCTCGCGCTGGCCGCCGAGGATTTGCGCGATGAGCACGGCATGCCGGAGATCGTCGTGCCGGTGCCGCTCTCGCGCGAGCGCCTCATCGAGCGCGGCTATAACCAGGCGTGGCAGATCGCGCGGCCGCTCGCGCGCCGGTTGGGCACGCACGCGGACGCCACGCTCGTACGACGCATCCTGCATACGGCGCCGCAATCGAAGCTCGATCGCGAGACGCGCCGCCGCAATGTCGGCCGCGCGTTTGCGCTCACGCGGGGGCTCAGCGGCCAGCACGTGGGCGTGGTCGACGACGTGATGACCTCGGGCGCCACGCTCGACGCGCTCGCGAATACGCTCAAGGCGGCAGGCGCACGGCGCGTGACGAATTACGTCGCGCTGCGCACGCCGAAGGACTGATCGGCCCCACCCTGTTCAAGACATCGAGAGAGTTTCATCGTCATGTTCAACGTCGTTCTCGTCGAACCCGAAATTCCGCCGAACACCGGCAACGTGATCCGCCTGTGCGCGAACACGGGTGCGCGGCTTCATTTGATCGAGCCGCTCGGCTTTCCTCTGGACGACGCGAAAATGCGCCGCGCGGGCCTCGATTACCACGAGTACGCGCAGATGCACGTGCACGCCGACTGGGACGCCTTCATCGCCAGGGAAGCACCCGACCCGTCACGCATGTTCGCGTTCACGACGCGCGGATCGGGCCGTTTTCATGCGCATGCGTTCCAGCCCGGCGACTGGTTCGTGTTCGGCGCGGAAACGCGCGGCCTGCCCGACGCGGTGCTCGCGCGCTTCGAGACGCCACAGCGCGTGCGCCTGCCGATGCGGCCCGGCAATCGCAGCCTGAATCTTTCGAACACGGTCGCCGTCGTGGTGTTCGAAGCGTGGCGTCAGGCGGGTTTCGAAGGCGGCGAATGAGGCGAGTGCGTCGTCACGCCTTGCCGCGCGCCGCAAGCTCACGCTCGTAGCGCGTGAGCATCGCGTTATCGAAGCACGCGAAGATCACCTGCTCGAGCGTGGGGTATTGGGGTGACGCGTCGATCACGGTCGCGACGGCAATCGTCACCGCGTCATCAGCGGGAAAACGGTAGACGCCGCAACTGATTGCCGGAAACGCGATGCTCGTCACGCCGGCCTCGCGCGCGCACTCGAGCGAGCGCCGGTAGCAGGAAGCGAGCAGATGCGCCTCGTCGCGGCCGCCGCCGTACCAGACGGGGCCCACGGTATGGATGACGTGTTTCGCGGGAAGGCGGTAGCCGCCGGTGATTTTGGCGTCGCCGGTCGGGCAGCCGTTCAGCGTCTCGCACTCGCGCAGCAGGTGCGGCCCGGCGGCGCGATGGATCGCGCCGTCCACGCCGCCGCCGCCGAGCAACGATTCGTTCGCGGCGTTGACGATCGCGTCGACCTTCAGCGTGGTGATGTCGACGGCCTGCGCTTCGATGCGGCAATTTCCGATGATCAGCATACGGTCCTCCTTGCTCTCGGGAGCTGGCGCTTTATTGCTTGCTCCAATCCCACGCAGAGCGGGCGTACTTCACGCAACGCGCAGCAGGACCGAAGCGTCCTACTCCGCCTTCGCGTCGCGCCGCAGCAGCGCGCTCACGGCGTCGCGCGGCGCGACACCGTCGAACAGCACGGCGCATACCGCCTGGGTGATCGGCATTTCGATGCCATGTGCGCGCGCGAGCGCCAGTACGGCCTGCGCACAGCGCACGCCTTCGGCCACGTGGCCGAGCGCGCCGAGGATGTCGTCGAGCGTGCGGCCGCTCGCGAGCTGCTTGCCCACGGTGCGGTTGCGCGAGAGGTCGCCCGTGGCGGTGAGGATGAGGTCGCCGAGGCCGGTCAGTCCCGTGAAAGTCTCGGCGCGCCCGCCGAGTGTGACGCCAAGGCGCGTCATTTCGGCGAGGCCGCGCGTGATGAGCGCCGCGCGTGCATTCAGGCCGAGGCCGAGGCCATCCGAGATGCCGGTCGCGATCGCGAGCACGTTCTTGACCGCGCCGCCCACTTCCACGCCGACCACGTCGTCGCCTGTATAGATGCGCATCGCGCGGTGATGGAATGCCGCGAGCGTGCGCTCGCGGCAAGCGGCGGAGGCGCTCGCCACCGTCAACGCGACGGGCAGGCCCTCGCCGACTTCGCGCGCGAAGCTCGGCCCCGAAAGCACGCCGTTGCTCGCGTGGCCTGGCAGTTCGGCCGCCACGACCTGGTGCGGCATCAACTGGGTTTGCGCTTCGAAGCCCTTGCAGAGCCAGACGAAGTGCGCAGGCACCCGGCCCATGTCGCGCAGCGTGCAGAGCATGTCGCGCAGGCCCGCCACGGGCGTGGCGAGCACGACGAGATCCGCCTCGCCCGACGCATGGTCGAGCGCGGCGGCGAGATCCGTTTCGTACTGGAGAGTTTTAGGCAGCGCGACGCCCGCGAGGTAGCGGGCGTTTTCGTGCGTCTTGCGCAGGGTGTCGACGAGCGCGCCATCGCGCGCCCACAACACCGTGTGATGCGCCTGGGCGAGATGCCCTGCCAGCGCGGTGCCCCACGCTCCGGCGCCGAGAACGGCGATGTTCATTCCCATACTCCGCACCGGTAGTTCGTGGAAACGATCAACGTATGGTTAGTGCGTTGCGCTGCTCGCGCCGTCCTGCTGGGCGAGTTGCTGCAGGCGTTGCTCGTAGAGCGCCTGGAAGTTGATTTCCGCCAGGTGGATCGGCGGGAAGCCCGCACGCGTGATCGCGTCGGCGATGTTCGAGCGCAGGTACGGGAACAGGATGGTCGGGCAGGCGATGCCGACGAGCGGATCGACCTGTTCGGCCGGGATGTTGCGGATGTCGAAAATGCCGGCTTGCTTGGCTTCGATCAGGAACGCAACCTTGTCCTTGACCTTGGCCGTGACGGTGCCGGTAACGATGATCTCGAACACCGATTCGGCGAGGCGCTCGGCCTTGACGTCGACTTCCACTTCGACCGAAGGCATGTCCTGCTCAAGGAAGATGGCCGGCGAATTCGGCTGCTCGAGCGACATGTCCTTGAGGTAGATGCGCTGGATATTGAAGAACGGCTGGTTGTTCTCGTCAGACATGGTGTATGGCTTCCCTGATTGAATGGATCGCGGCGGCATTATCGTGGCATCCCGGAGTCCCGACAATGCGCCGCGTTACGGCAATGAACGGCAACAGGCCCGCGCAAGCCTCACCAGGCTCGCGCGGGCCGAAACCCTGCGTCGCTACGTCACGCTGCGCAGCCCGCCCGCGGACCGGGGCCGCACGGCTATCGGGCTGCAAATCAGGCTTTGACTCAGGCTTTGACTCAGGCTTTGAACCAGCCTGGACCCGCTGCCTGTCAACCTCAGGCGGCTTCGAGCAGCGGCATCAAGCCGCCCGCGCGGTCGAGCGCGGAGAGGTCATCGTAACCGCCCACGTGCGTCTCGCCGATGAAAACCTGCGGCACGGTACGCCGGCCGGTGCGCGTCATCATCTCTTCGCGCCGCGCCGGGTCCCGGTCGATCAGCACTTTCTCGATGTGTTCGACGCCGCGCGACTTTAAAAGACGCTCGGCCATCTGGCAATACGGGCACACCTGGGTGCTGTACATGACCACTTTGCTCACTTCGAACCTCCTTGTTTCACGACCGGCATTCCGGCCTGCTGCCAGGCGTTCACGCCGCCGTCCAGCACGTGGACTTCGGCAAAACCGGCGTCCTTCACGAGGCGCAGCGCCTTGTGCGACTGCTGGCCCGTCTGGCAGACCAGCAACACCGGGTTGCTCTTGTTTTTCACGAGCTGGCCGATCTTCGTCTCGAGTTCGCCAAACTCAACCTGGCGCGCCGAGGGCAGATGACCCTTCGCGAATTCACCCGCGGGACGCAGGTCGACCACCACCGCGTTGCGGCGGTTGATGAGCTGCGTCGCCTCGGCGGTGGACACCCCGCCGCGCCCGCCGCGCTTGAGCGTCGGCCACAGGAGCAACCCTCCCGAGATGAGGACGATCGCGATGAGTACAAGGTTGATGTAGTTGGTGAAGAACGTCACGGAGGGTCCGCCGGAAAAAGGGAAAGTCGGAGAAATCGTGCGAAATCGGATTCGGACAATCCGCTCATTATAAAATAACCGTTTGTCGCAGGGTTACCGCCCCCCAGCCCGGGCGTGCAGCCTGCCGGACCGGACCACCGCCATGGCGCCGCCTTTGCGCCGCCGCCGCGGTGTGCCTCCCGTCCCCGATTACCGCTTCCTTCACTACCGACCGGCATCCTCATGTACAAACTCGTACTCATCCGCCACGGCGAATCGACGTGGAACAAGGAAAACCGCTTCACCGGCTGGGTGGACGTCGACCTCACCGAGCAGGGCAACCGCGAAGCGCAGCAGGCAGGCCAGCTGCTCAAGGAGTCCGGCTACACGTTCGATATCGCCTACACCTCGGTGCTCAAGCGCGCGATCCGCACGCTCTGGCACGTGCAGGACCAGATGGATCAGATGTACCTGCCCGTCGTCCACTCGTGGCGCCTGAACGAGCGTCACTACGGTGCGCTTTCGGGCCTGAACAAGGCCGAAACGGCGGCGAAGTTCGGCGACGAGCAAGTGCTGGTCTGGCGCCGCAGCTACGACACGCCGCCCCCGGCGCTCGAGCCGACCGATGCGCGCACGTCGTACAACGACCCGCGTTACGCCAAGGTGCCGCGCGAGGAGCTGCCGCTCACCGAGTGCCTGAAGGACACGGTCGCGCGCGTGCTGCCGATCTGGAACGAGTCGATCGCACCGGCCATCAAGGCGGGCAAGAAGGTGGTGATCGCCGCGCACGGCAATTCGATCCGCGCGCTCGTGAAGTACCTCGACGACATTTCGGATAACGACATCGTCGGCCTGAACATCCCGAACGGCGTGCCGCTCGTCTATGAGCTGGACGAGAACCTCGAGCCCATCAAGCACTACTATCTGGGCGACGCCGAAGCCATCGCGAAGGCGCAGGCCGCCGTGGCGAACCAGGGCAAGAAGGCGGGCTAACGCCTGGCGCCGGCGCCGCCCGGCATCGGCCGCCCCCCTTGGCCGCGCCTTGTCGATTCAGGCAGCCGCCGGTCCGTCGGCCGGCGGCTGTGCGTGGACGAGCCCTGCGGGCCACACGCAGCCATGCAGGTTCGCCCCGGCCACCCTGGCCGCGCCGGAAATTCGTTGCACATTCCCCTTTTCTGCCTTGTTTTCGGGCCTGGCTGGCAAGATTGCCAGCGCCCTGCCAGCATCGCGCCAGAACCGAAATTACGGCACACGGTTTGCGAACCAGGCGCGAGCAGCACTGTCTTAGTGCCATCGCACGCGCCATATACACAGCCACGGCGGGTGTGCAGTTATACTTGTCCGTCGCTTTTCCAATAGACGCTGCCACGCGCCTTTTCGACCGCACGCAACATACTCTATGCGAAAGAACCTGAAAAACATCGGCCTGATCGCCGCTGGCCTCGCGACCGGCGTATTTGCCACCCTGCAGATCTCCGCCGAGGCGCAGCAAACCCAGCAGACGGTCGTAGAGCCGCTGCCGCTCGACCAGCTGAGGCTCTTCGCCGAAGTTTTCGGTCAAATCAAGCATGAGTATGTCGTGCCGGTGGACGACAAGAAGCTCCTCACCGCCGCCATCAAGGGCATGGTGTCGAGCCTCGACCCGCACTCGTCGTATCTCGACAAGACCGATTACCAGGAGCTCCAGGAGCAGACCAAAGGTCGCTTCGCGGGCCTCGGTATCGAAATCTCGTCGGAAGACGGCCTGATCAAGGTCATCTCGCCGATCGAAGACACGCCCGCATACCGTGCCGGCATCCGTCCGGGCGACCTCATCACGCGTATCAACGACAAGCCGGTGCGCGGCATGACGCTCGACCAGGCCGTCAAGCAGATGCGCGGCGACCCCGGCACCAAGGTCACGCTCACGATCTTCCGCAAGACCGACGACCGCACCTTCCCGCTCACCATCACGCGCGCCATCATCAAGGTGCAGAGCGTGAAGTCGAAGATCCTGCAGCCGGGCTACGCGTATATCCGCATCACGAGCTTCCAGGAGCGCACGGTCCCCGACCTCGCCGCCAAGCTGCAAGATATCGCGCGCCAGGAGCCGAACCTCAAGGGCATCATCCTCGACCTGCGCAACAACGGCGGCGGCCTGCTGCAAAGCGCCGTGGGCGTGGCGGGCGCGTTCCTGCCGCCGGATTCGGTCGTCGTCTCGACGAACGGCCAGATCCCGGACTCGAAGCAGGTCTATCGCGATACCTACGAGAACTACCGCCTGCCGTCGTTCGACGGCGACCCGCTCAAGGGCGAAGCGGCCGAGTTCAAGACCGTGCCGATGGTCGTGCTGACCAACGCCTACTCGGCGTCGGCCTCGGAAATCGTGGCGGGTGCGCTGCAGGACTCGAAGCGCGCGCTCATCGTCGGCAAGACGACGTTCGGCAAGGGTTCGGTGCAAACGGTGCGCCCGATGACGGCCGACACCGCGCTGCGCCTGACCACGGCGTACTACTACACGCCGAGCGGCCGCTCGATCCAGAACAAGGGCATCCGTCCTGACATCGCGGTCGACCAGTACGCCGACGGCGATCCGGACGACGCGCTCGTCACGCGCGAAGTGGACTACCAGAACCACCTCGCCAACACGCAGGACCCGGACGAGAAGAAGGAGCAGGAAGTGCGCGAGCAGGAGCGCATGGACATGCTGCGCCAACTCGAGGAACAGAACGACAAGAAGACGCCGGAGCAGCGCCAGAAGGACCGCGAGCGCAAGCCGGTCGAGTTCGGTTCCGCCGACGACTTCATGCTCCAGCAAGCGCTGAACAAGCTCCAGGGCAAGCCGGTGGTCGAATCGAAGTCGCCGATGGAGCGCCGCCTCGCGGGGCAGAAGCCGCCTACCTCGGCTTCCGCGCCGATCGCCGTGAAGCCGGGCGCCCTCATCATGGCGCCGGCTCCGGGCTCCGCTGCCGCGCCGGCCTCCGCTCCGGCTCCGGCGAAGTAACACACGCCGTACCGCCTCGCGATCCGCGCGCCCCGTGCGCCGGTCGCGAGGCTTCCCTCCTCCAGCCGCCGGCGTCGTTACAATAACGGCATTGCCTTTCCCCGGCGCGCGCTTTCCCATTCGGGGCCACCCAGGCTCTCGAGGTCCATCGCGGCGCCATCGAACCAGCGCATCGCGATGAACGACGACCAACTCCTTCGCTATTCCCGCCATATCCTCGTCGACGAGATCGGCATCGAGGCGCAGCAGCGCTTTCTCGACGCGCACGCGATCGTCGTGGGCGCGGGTGGCCTGGGGTCTCCAGCGGCGATGTATCTCGCGGCCTCGGGCGTGGGCACGCTCACGCTCGTCGACAACGACACCGTCGACCTCACCAACCTGCAGCGGCAGATCATGCACGAGACGGCGTCGGTCGGCCGCGCGAAGGTCGAGTCGGGCCGCGACGCCATCGCGCGTCTGAATCCCGAGGTGAAGGTGAACGCGCTGCAAACGCGCATCGACGATGCGTGGCTCGACGCGCAGGTGCCGGGCGCGACGGTCGTGCTCGACTGCACCGACAACTTCGCCACGCGCCACGCCATCAACCGCGCGTGCGTGAAGCACGGCGTGCCGCTCGTCTCGGGCGCGGCGTTGCGTTTCGACGGACAGATCAGCACGTTCGACTTGCGCGACGACGCCTCGCCCTGCTACGCCTGCGTGTTTCCCGAGGATCAGCCATTCGAGGAAGTGGCGTGCTCGACGATGGGCGTGTTCGCGCCCACCGTGGGCATCATCGGCGCGATGCAGGCGGCCGAGGCGCTGCGCGTGATCGGCGGCATCGGTGCGACGCTCGTCGGGCGGCTCATGATGCTCGACTCGCTGCGCATGGAGTGGAACACGATGCGCGTGGCGCGGCAGCCGGATTGCCCGGTGTGCGGCGAGCGTCACCGGCACGCCTGAAGCCCGCGCGAGCCAAGGCAAAAAGAAGCCCCGGTCATGCCGGGGCTTCTTTTTGCCTTATACGGATGGGCAGGTGAGCGCTCAGGCCTGCGTCACGCGCTGCAGCGCGGCCTGCAGTTCCTCGGGCTCGTAAGCGGCCAGCACCTCGGCCACCGGCTTTTCCAGTGTCTTGAGCTGCGAGCGCAGGATCTCCTGCTTCACCACGAGCAGCTGGCTCGGGTGCATCGAGAACTCGGTGAGACCCATGCCGAGCAGCAAACGCGTAAACGACGGGTCGCCCGCCATCTCCCCGCACACCGAAACCGGCACGCCCGCGCGCTTCGCCTCGCGCAAGGTCTGCGCGATCAGCTGCAGCACGGCCGGATGCAGCGGATCGTACAGGTCGGCCACCGCGTTGTCGGCGCGGTCGATGGCAAGCGCGTACTGAATCAGGTCGTTGGTGCCGATCGAGAGGAAGTCGAGCCGGCGCAGGAACATCGGCAAGGCGAGCGCGGCCGCCGGAATCTCGATCATCGCGCCGACCTGGATGTTGGGATCGTAGGCGAGGCCGGCGTCGTCGAGCTGACGCTTCGCCTCGCGGATCAGGTCGAGCGTCTGGTCGATCTGCTGCGCGTGCGCGAGCATCGGAATCAGGATCTTGACCGAACCGAACGCCGAGGCGCGCAGGATCGCCCGCAGCTGCGTGAGGAACATCTGCGGCTCGGACAGGCTCCAGCGGATCGCGCGCAGGCCGAGCGCCGGGTTCGCGGCCGTCTCGTAACCGTCGCCCGCATTCATGGCGTCGAGCGGTTTGTCCGCGCCCACGTCGATCGTGCGGATCGTCACGGGCAGCCCGTTCATGAGCTCCACCGCGCGGCGGTAGGCGGCGAACTGCTCTTCCTCCTCCGGCAAGTGGTTCTTGTGGTTCATGAACAGGAACTCGGTGCGAAAGAGGCCCACGCCCGTCGCGCCCGAGTCGAGCGCGGATTGTGCGTCGTCGGGCAGCTCGATGTTCGCGTACAGCTGGATCTTCGTGCCGCACAGCGTTTGCGTAGGCGAGAACTTCAGGCGCTGCAGCTTGCGCCGCTCGAGCGCCATCTCGCTTTGCCGGTAGGTGTACTCCTCCAGCACGATGGGCGCGGGATCGACGATCACGATGCCGTGGTCGCCGTCGACGATGATGAGATCGTCCTGGCGGATCAGCGCGCTCGCCTGCTGCACGCCCACCGCCGCCGGAATGCCGAGGCTGCGCGCGACGATCGCCGTGTGCGAGGTGCGTCCGCCCAGATCGGTGACGAAGCCCTGGAAGGTCTGCCCCTTGAACTGCAGCATGTCGGCCGGCGCGATGTCGTGCGCGACGACGATCATCTCGTCGCAGCCGCCGTGCAGCGAAGGGGGCATGGCGCCCGCGAGCGACTTCAGCACGCGCTCCACGACCTGCTCGATATCGGCCTTGCGCTCGCGCAGGTACTCGTCCTCTACGTCGTCGAAGTGACGCGAGAGGCGTTCGAGCTGTTCGGTAAGCGCCCACTCCACATTGAAGCGGCGCGTGCGGATGAGATCGATGGTCTCCTGCACGAGCATCACGTCGTTCAGGATCATGAGGTGAACGCCGATAAACGCGCCCATTTCGGAAGGCGCGTCGGCGGCGAGGTCGGCGCGCAGCGCATCGAGCTCCTGCTCCACGGCCTGGAGCGCCGCGCGAAAGCGCTCGATTTCGTCTTCGATCTGCGCGTGCTCGATGAGGTAATGGTCGACGTCGAGCGCAGCCGGGGCGATCAGATACGCTCGCCCAATGGCTATACCGCGTGATACGGGAATTCCATGCAGCGTGAACGGCACGCGCACCTCCTCTGGTTATTTGATGCTGCGGCAAACCGCTGCAATGCGCTCTCTCAGACCCCGGCGATGATTATAAATTCCAGCGCGGCGGAATGTGGCCACGCGCACCTGTTCGCGTATGCCTGCGGCCTTGTGCAGCAGTCAGTACCCACAAACAAAAACGCCGCGGTAAACCGCGGCGTTCCGGGCAAGGCGCAATGACCGCGCGCGTCTTACTGGCCTTCGCCAAACTTGTCGGCGATCAGCTTGAGCAGCGCGCTCATGGCGTCGGCCTCGTCCGGACCTTCGGTTTCGATCATCACCGTGCTGCCGATGCCTGCCGCCAGCATCATGACCCCCATGATGCTCTTGGCGTTGATGCGGCGGCCGTTGCGGCTCATCCAGATTTCCGACTGATAGTTGCCTGCGAGCTGAGTCAGCTTCGCCGACGCCCGCGCGTGCAGGCCAAGTTTGTTCACGATGGTCGTTTCTTGTTGCAGCATAGGTCGATCCGGACGCGGTGTGTGGAAGTGTGACTGGATTGTTTCGCTGTGCCTTGTGGTTGGCTTTCGCTGGCGCGCCGCCGGTTCAGGTGCTGCCAGCCGGCCTGAACACGCCGGCCGCGACGCCGCCGGTGCAAGCCGCGCCCCGCGTCGCGGCGGCGGGCTCGCCCGCGCTCTGGCCGGCTAGCGGATTCGGATTCGCGGCCTGCTTTGTCGCGTCGGTAGTGGCTTCGGTGCAGGGCGCGGGCGGGCAGCCGCATTCGCTCGCGCTCGCAACGGGCGGCATGGTCGGGCCGATGGTCTGCACGCCCTTGCTTGCGCCGGCCAGCGCCTTTTCGACGAGCGTGTCGAGCGGCGTTGCCCGGTAGCACACGGCACGCACCAGCATCGGCAGATTCACGCCGGCCAGCACGCGCACCTCGGGTACCGTGGCAAGCCGCGCCGCGATGTTCGAAGGCGTGGCGCCGAACATGTCGGTCAACACGAGCGCGCCGTTGTCTTCGCGCAGGCGCTCGATTTCCGAATGCGCCTTGGCGACCACTTCAGCCGGGTCGCTGTCGGGGAGCACGTCGAGCGCGCCGATGCGCGCCGGACAACCGCCATAGATATGCGCGATGCACTCGCGTAGCGCCGTGGCGAGCGGTGCGTGCGCAATGATCAGAATCCCTGCCATGTCAGTACTCGCCGGGCCGCCCCAGGCGTACTGACACCCCTTCGGGGGGCAGCGACCGCGGGGCGCGTTGGGGGTAGTTCATATCAGCCTGACTGCAAAAACGGCTCCGGTTGATGCTCGGACGACCCGTAGATCGCGTCCCGCAGCGCCGACCCCGCAGCCAGCCGTGAGCTCGCAGGGTCGGAACACGCGCCGCGCGGCAGCGAGGGCGTCTTGACGACGCCGGCTTGCCAGCCCCGAACGCGGGCTCGCGGCATTGTAGCAGGGTCATTTTCGCGCACGCGAGGCGGTTCTGCTCACAGCGTCGACAGATGTCGCACGTCATTCACACGCCCGGTGCGCCCGCTCGACCTTTCGTGGTCCGAAACTGCCCGCCAGCCCGGGTCTCGATGGGGCGCCTGCCCTGCAAGGCCCCCACATCCGGCAAATGTAGCCATATATGCGGCTTTCAAGTCCGCGCGCCAGGTGCGGACTTCAACTGCACGCCGGCCCAAGGATCCAAGCCAGATTCGCGCCAGACTCAGGCCAGCTTCAAGCCGACTTCAAGCCGCCGCGCGTTCCAGCGCGTCGATGAACATGGCGGCCACGTCGAAGCCCGTCTGCTCCATGATTTCGCGAAAACACGTCGGACTCGTGACATTGACCTCGGTGAGCCAGTCGCCGATGGCGTCGAGCCCTACGAGCAGCAGGCCCCGTGCCGCGAGCGTCGGGCCGAGCGCCCGGGCGATCTCCATGTCGCGCCCGGTGAGCGGCTGCGCGACGCCAAGTCCGCCCGCCGCCAGATTGCCGCGCACTTCATTGCCCTGAGGAATACGCGCGAGCGAAAACGGCACCGGCTCGCCCCCGATCAGCAGAATGCGCTTGTCGCCGGCCTTGATTTCGGGGATGAACTTCTGCGCCATCACGCTGCGCGCCCCGTCGTGACTCAACATCTCGATGATCGAGCCGAGGTTCATGCCGTCCGCCTTCACGCGGAACACACCCATGCCGCCCATGCCGTCGAGAGGCTTGAGGATCACGTCCTGGTGCTCTTCATGGAACTTGCGCAGGCGCGCCGCGCTGCGCGTCACGAGCGTAGGGGCGACGAACTGCGGAAATTCGCCGATGGCGAGCTTTTCCGAGTGGTCGCGAATCGACTGCGGCTTGTTGAAGATCTTCGCGCCCGCGCGCTCGGCGATCTCCAGCAGCCATGTCGACGTGACGTACTCCATGTCGAACGGCGGGTCCTTGCGCATGACGACGGCGTCGAAGCCGGTGAGCGCGCGCGAATCGGCCGTGGCTTCGAACCAGGTTTCGCGATGCAGGTCCGCCGTATCGCCGACGATCGTAAAGCGCCGCACGTCGGCCTCCACCTGGCCGTTCACCCATGCGAGGTGCTGAGGCTCGCACGCGAAGAGCCTGTGGCCGCGCTGCGCGGCCTCGGCCATCATCGCGTAGGTCGAGTCCTTATAGATCTTGAACCGCTCGAGCGGATCGGCGATGAAGAGAATGTCCATATCGTCCCTGCCTTGTCCCTGTCTTGTCGCTGTCTTGTCACTGCATGGCGCCGGGTGCGGTGCCTGCTTTCATGACGGCAACGCCCGCACGGTGGCGGGCGCTGCGTTCGATTGTGTGAATGATGACGGCCGGATCAGACCTGGATCGCCTCGGGGTCGGTCTTCTCCAGTTCGACCGAGGCCGCCAGCAAGCCGAGCCGCGCCACCACGCCGTACATGTAAAAGCGGTTCGGCGGCGCCGCGCCCGCTTTCGCGCGCGTGTCGGGCAGCGCCGTGTGCTCGAAGCCGAGCGGCACGTAGTGCATGCCCGGCGCGTTCAGGTTCTGGTCGCGCTCGCGGCTGCCGTGCGCGCGATAGAAGCCGCCCACCACATAGCGGTCGATCATGTACACGACCGGCTCGGCCACTTCGTCGCCGATATGCTCGAACGTGTAGACGCCTTCCTGCACGATCACGTCGTGCACTTCGAGCCCGTCCTTCGTGGCCGACATCTTCGCACGTTCGCGCTTCGTGAGTGCGGCGACCTCCGAGGCGTCGTGCACGGTCATCACGCCGCGGCCGTCCGTGCCGGCATCGGACTTGATGACGACATAGGGCTTTTCGGTGATGCCGTACTCGCGGTACTTCTTCGCGATCTTCTTGAGCACCACGTCGATGGCGCTCGCGAGTGGCTCCTCGCCCGTGCGCGCCTCGAAGTCCACGCCTTCCACGTGCGCGAAGTACGGATTGATCATCCACGGGTCCACGCCCACCATCTTCGCGAACTTCTTCGCCACATCGTCGTAGCACGAGAAGTGCGTGGACTTGCGGCGCACCGCCCAGCCCGCGTGCAACGGCGGCAGCACGTACTGCTCGTGCAGGTTTTCGAGCACAGCCGGAATGCCGGCCGAAAGATCGTTGTTCAGCAGGATCGAGCACGGGTCGAAGTTCTTCAGGCCGAGGCGCCGCTGCGACCGCTCGAGCGGTTCGAGCACGATCTTCTGGCCGTCCGCGAGCGAGATCGTGACCGGCCCGGCGATCGTGTCGTCGAGCGTGCCGAAGCGCACGTTCAGGCCCGCCTGGCGCATGATCGTGGCGAGGCGCGCGACGTTCTCCAGATAGAACGCGTTGCGCGTGTGCATCTCCGGAATCACCAGCAGGTTCTTGGCGTCCGGGCAGATCTTTTCGATGGCGGCCATGGCCGCCTGCACGGCGAGCGGCAGCACTTCCTGCGGCAAGCAGTGGAAAGCGCCGGGAAAAAGGTTGGTATCGACAGGCGCGAGCTTGAAACCGGCGTTGCGCAGGTCGACCGAAGCGTAGAACGGCGGCGTGTGTTCCTGCCATTCGAGGCGGAACCAGCGTTCGATGGCCGGCGTCGCGTCGAGGATGCGCTGCTCCAGTTCGAGGAGCGGGCCGTTCAACGCCGTGACCAGATGCGGGACCATAAGGGGTGACTCGCGGACGAAATGCTTTGATTGTAGGGAAACCGGTCGTTCATCTGGGGACGATTGCGCCAGTTGCAAGACGGGATTGCCCTCGTGGATCCCCGTCATGAAATCCCTGGGCGCGGTAGGGTCAATCGAGCGTTCCGCGCACGCGGATATTCACGCCGGATATCCATTCTGGACCGAGCGCGCCGGCCGGCGCAATTGGGCACACGGATTGAAGGGGCACTATGCGAACGCGCGGACGACGGCGCTTATTCCCCCTCGCTGACGCGAGAGCAAGGCCCACACCCGGCGCGCGCAAAGAAAAGGGCCCGCCGAAAACGGCGGGCCCAGGTCGCTGCTTGCTGCCCTAACAGATCAAACCATCGAACGCGGCGCGCTTATTCCACGCGCTCGCCATGCAGAACCACGTCGAGACCTTCGCGCTCTTCTTCTTCCGAAACGCGCAGGCCCATCACCATGTCGATCACCTTCAGCAGGACGAAGCTCACCACGCCGCTGTAGATGAGGGTCGTGAGCACGCCCTTGATCTGCAGGATCACGCTGCCGTCGGCGCCGCCGATGTCCTTGACCGCGAACACACCCGTCAGGATGGCGCCGATGATGCCGCCGATGCCGTGCACGCCGAACGCGTCGAGCGAGTCGTCATAGTTGAACTTGTGCTTGAGCCACGTCGCCGACCAGAAGCAGACCACGCCCGCCACCACGCCGATCACGATCGCGCCCAGCACGCCGACGAAGCCCGATGCCGGCGTCACGGCCACGAGACCCGCCACGGCGCCCGAAGCGATGCCGAGCACCGACGGCTTGCCCTTGGCGATCCACTCCGCGAACATCCAGCCGAGTGCGGCGCAGGCGGTAGCGACTTGCGTCGTGAGCATCGCGAAGCCGGCACGTCCGTCAGCCGCGACCGCCGAACCCGCGTTGAAGCCGAACCAGCCCACCCACAGCATGGCAGCGCCCGTCAGCGTGAGAACGAGGTTGTGCGGCGCCATCACTTCGCGCCCATAACCCACACGCTTGCCGAGGACGATACAGCACACGAGGCCTGCGATACCGGCGTTGATGTGCACGACCGTGCCGCCCGCGAAGTCGAGGATGCCGGCGCTGGCGAGCCAGCCCGTCGGCTCCCACACCATGTGCGCGATCGGCGAGTAGACGATGATCGACCACAGCGACATGAACACGAGCATCGCCGAGAACTTCATGCGGTCGGCGAACGCACCGGTGATGAGCGCCGGCGTGATGATCGCGAACGTCATCTGATAGACGAAGTACACGGTTTCGGGAATGGTCGGCGCGAGGTGGCTCACGGTGAGCGTCGTCGCCTTGTCGCCCTTGATGTAGTTCATGCCCTCAAGGAAGACGCGCGAGAAGCCGCCGATGAACGAGCCGCCCGGCGTGAACGCGATCGAGTAGCCGACCACCGTCCAGATCACGGTGACGACGCAGGTGATCGCGAAGCTCTGCATGAGCGTCGCGAGCACGTTCTTCTTGCGGACCATGCCGCCGTAGAAGAGCGCGAGGCCCGGGATCGTCATGAACAGCACGAGCGCGGTGGAGGTCAGCATCCACGCGGTGTCGCCCGAGTTGATCTTCGACGAATCGACCGAGAACGGCGCGGTCGGTGCGGCGGGCGCGGCGGCTGCGGCGGCGGCCGATGCGTCGGCTGGGGCGCTTGCGGCGGCTGCCGGGGCCGAAGCCGCGTCG
>NZ_BBJH01000041.1 GCF_000739775.1 Paraburkholderia heleia NBRC 101817
AGGAGGTAGCGGGTGAATTGGAGGACATCGGAGCGTTATGTGTTTGGACCGCAAGTGCCCGCACGTTCGTTGACCGGGACGCTCCCTGACGCGCCTCTTTCGAGGCCCTTGCACTTGCCGCTCCGGGCCCTTTCAAAGACCGTCAGCAAGCCGTAACGGCGGTCTGGAAAAGTCGTTATAGTAGCAGGTTTGGTTTTCCTTTCTCCCGCAGGTTCATGGAACAGATCCGTATCCGTGGGGCCCGAACCCACAACCTGAAGAACGTCAATCTGGACCTGCCGCGCCACCAGCTCGTGGTGATCACCGGGCTGTCGGGCTCGGGCAAGTCCTCGCTGGCATTCGACACGCTCTACGCGGAAGGCCAGCGCCGCTACGTGGAAAGCCTCTCGGCCTACGCGCGCCAGTTCCTGCAGCTCATGGAGAAGCCCGACGTCGACCTGATCGAGGGTCTGTCGCCCGCTATTTCCATCGAGCAGAAGGCCACGTCGCACAATCCGCGCTCTACCGTCGGCACCGTCACCGAGATCCACGACTACCTGCGGCTGCTTTACGCGCGCATCGGCACGCCCTACTGCCCGGATCACGAGATTCCGCTGGAGTCGCAAAGCGTCTCGCAGATGGTGGACGCCGCGCTCGCCCTGCCCGAAGAAACGAAGCTGATGATCCTCGCGCCCGTGATCGCGGACCGCAAGGGCGAACACGCCGAGCTCTTCGACGACATGCAGGCACAGGGTTTCGTGCGTTTTCGGGTGCGCTCGGGCGGCGGCACGGCCAACGAAGGGGAAGCGAAAATCTACGAGGTGGAGTCGCTGCCCAAGCTCAAGAAGAGCGAGCGCCACACGATCGACGTCGTGGTGGACCGCCTGAAGGTGCGCCCCGACATGAAGCAGCGCCTCGCGGAGTCGTTCGAAACCGCGCTGCGTCTGGCCGACGGCCGCGCCGTCGCGCTCGAAATGGACACGAACCGCGAGCATCTCTTCAGCTCGAAGTTCGCCTGCCCGATCTGCTCGTATTCGCTGCCGGAGCTGGAGCCGCGCCTCTTCTCGTTCAACAACCCGATGGGTGCGTGCCCCGAGTGCGACGGTTTGGGCCAGATCACGTTCTTCGATCCGAAGCGCGTGGTCGCGCACCCGTCACTCTCGCTCGCGGCGGGCGCCGTGAAGGGCTGGGACCGGCGCAACCAGTTCTACTTCCAGATGCTGCAGAGCCTCGCGGCGTTCTACGACTTCGACATCGACACCGCGTTCGAGGACCTGCCCGAGAAAGTGCGCAAGATCCTGCTCTACGGCTCGGGCAAGCAGGAAATTCCGTTCTCGTACATCAACGAGCGCGGCCGCACTTCGGTGCGCGAGCATGTCTTTGAAGGGATCATCCCGAACCTGGAGCGCCGCTACCGCGAGACCGACTCGGCCGCCGTGCGCGAGGAGCTTTCGAAGTACCAGAACAACCAGGCCTGCCCCCACTGCGAAGGCACGCGCCTGCGCCGCGAAGCGCGCTTCGTGCGCATCGGCGCGGGGGAAGAGGCGCGCGCCATCTATGAAGTGAGCGGCTGGCCGCTGCGCGACACGCTCGGCTACTTCCAGACACTGCGTCTCGAAGGCGCCAAGCGCGAGATCGCCGACAAGGTGGTCAAGGAGATCGTCGCGCGCCTCATGTTCCTCAACAACGTCGGGCTCGACTATCTCTCGCTCGAGCGCAGCGCCGAGACGCTTTCCGGCGGCGAGGCGCAGCGCATCCGCCTCGCCTCGCAGATCGGCTCGGGCCTGACAGGGGTGATGTACGTGCTCGACGAGCCGTCCATCGGCCTGCACCAGCGCGACAACGACCGCCTCATCGCCACGCTCAAGCATCTGCGCGACCTCGGCAATTCGGTGATCGTCGTCGAGCACGACGAGGACATGATCCGCATGGCCGACTACGTGGTCGACATGGGCCCGGGCGCGGGCGAGCACGGCGGCATGGTGATCTCGCAGGGCACGCCCGGCGAAGTCGAGCGCGACCCGGCCTCGATGACGGGCCAGTACCTCTCGGGCGCGCGCCGCATCGACTACCCCGACGAGCGCATCGAGCCCGGCGAGCGCCGCCTGCGCATCGTCGAGGCCCACGGCAACAACCTCAAGCATGTGACGCTCGACCTGCCCGTCGGTCTTTTGACCTGCGTGACGGGCGTCTCGGGCTCGGGCAAGTCCACGCTCATCAACGACACGCTTTATCACGCCGTGTCGCAGCATCTGTATGGATCGTCGGCCGAACCGGCGCCGTTCGAGGCGATCGAGGGCCTCGAGCACTTCGACAAGGTCATCAACGTCGACCAGTCGCCGATCGGGCGCACGCCGCGCTCGAACCCGGCCACCTACACGGGCCTCTTCACGCCCATCCGCGAGCTGTTCGCGGGCGTGCCGGCCGCCAAGGAGCGCGGCTACGAATCGGGCCGCTTCTCGTTCAACGTGAAGGGCGGGCGCTGCGAAAGCTGCCAGGGCGACGGCGTGCTCAAGGTGGAAATGCACTTCCTGCCCGACGTGTACGTGCCCTGCGACGTCTGCCACGGCAAGCGCTACAACCGCGAAACGCTGGAGATTCAATACAAGGGCCGGAACATCAGCGAGGTGCTCGACATGACGGTGGAAGCCGCCTACGAGTTCTTCAAGGCGGTGCCGGTGGTGGCGCGCAAGCTCAAGACGCTGCTGGACGTGGGCCTCGGCTACATCCGCCTCGGCCAGTCGGCCACCACGCTCTCGGGCGGCGAGGCGCAGCGCGTGAAGCTTTCGCTCGAACTTTCCAAGCGGGACACGGGCCGCACGCTGTATATACTCGACGAGCCGACCACGGGCCTGCACTTCCACGACATCGCGCTTTTGCTGGAAGTGATTCACCGGCTTCGAGATCAGGGCAACACGGTGGTCATCATCGAGCATAATCTCGATGTCATCAAAACCGCCGACTGGGTCGTGGACATGGGACCGGAAGGCGGCGCGGGCGGCGGCCAGATCGTGGCCCAGGGGACGCCCGAACAGGTGGCCAGGTCGAAGGCAAGCTTCACGGGGCGCTATCTCGCGCCGCTGCTCAAGCGCCAGATCGCCGCGCTGGACACGGCCTCGGGCAAATGACCCGCCAGGCGCGCTGACGACCGGGCAGGAAATTTAGCAGTAGAAATAGCTGCAGCAACAACGGGTCGGGGGCGCGTGCGCCCCCTGAAGTCTGGAGACGGGATACACCCAACATGGTCAAGCGCAACGAAGCGACCGAAGATAAACAGGTGCGCGACCTGCGGCCACGGCCGGTCAGGCTCACGAGCGACATGAGCCTGCCGAAGCTTTCGGCGGTGGAAATCGGCAGCTATGTGGCCGCGCTCGCCGGCATGCTGGCGGTGCTGCGCCTGAATCTGCTGGGTGCCCTGCTGGCGGGCATGCTCGTCTTCCAGCTCGTTCATACCATTTCGCCGCTCATCGAGCGGCGCATGTCGAGCAGCCGCGCACGCTGGCTCTCCGTGGTGCTGGTTTCCATCGTGATCGTGGGCGTGCTCACGGGGCTCACCGTGGGCGTCATCGAGCAGTTCGAAAGCGACGTGCCGAGCGTGCAGAAGGTCATGGCGCAGATGATGGCGTTCGTCGACCAGGCGCGCGGGCGCATTCCCGAGTCGATCGCCGCCTATCTGCCCGTGGACGTCGCCCAGATGAAGCTCAAGGCGCTCGCGCTCATGCACGAGCACGCCACACAGCTCGGCCAGGGCGGCAAGAACGCGGCGCGCATCCTGGGGCATATCGTGATCGGCATGATCATCGGCGCGATCATCGCCATTGGTGCGCAGAAGAACGCCACGCGGCTGCCGCTTTCCACGGCGTTCGTCGCGCGCGTGTCCCGTTTCGCCGACGCGTTCCGCCGCATCGTGTTCGCGCAGGTAAAGATTTCGGCCATCAACACGGTGTTCACCGGCCTCTTCCTCCTGCTCGCGCTGCCGCTGTTTCACGCGCCGCTGCCGCTCGCGAAGATGCTGGTCGTGGTGACCTTCGTGGTGGGCCTGCTGCCCGTGATCGGCAACCTGATCTCGAACACGCTGATCGTCGCCATCGCGCTCACCGTGAGCCTGCCCGCGGCGGTCACGGCGCTCGTGTTCCTCATCCTGATCCACAAGCTCGAATACTTCCTGAACGCGCGCATCGTGGGCGGCCAGATCGAGGCGCGCACGTGGGAGCTGCTCGTCGCCATGCTCGTGATGGAAGCCGCGTTCGGCATTCAAGGCGTGATCGCCGCGCCGATTTTCTACGCGTATATCAAGCGCGAACTGATCTATCTGCGGCTCGTCTGACCCGCTTTCTTCCGAGCCCGCGCGCGGCCCTCAGCGCCCGCGCGGCTCGCCGGGCTCGTCGGCCATGCCGTCGTGCCCCATGGCATAGATCGCCACCTGCACGCGGCTCGTGAGACCCAGCTTGCGCAGAATGTTGCGCACGTGAATCTTCACCGTGCTCTCCGCCAGGTCGAGCGCGCGTGCGATCTCCTTGTTGCTCGCGCCGCGCGCCAGTTCGCGCACGATGTCGCGCTCGCGCGCCGTGAGCGTCTCTGCGCTCGCGCGCGCGGCACCGGTCGTGCCGGTCGCGCTGGTCGACTGTACGGGCTTGCGCATCTGCTCCACGAGCTTAGCCGTCATGTGCTCGGTAATGACCGGCTGGCCGCTCGCGGCCTTGCGGATCGCCGCCACGAGCGCGTCGGCGTCGATGCTCTTGAGCAGGAAGCCACGCGCGCCCGCGCGCATCGCGGCGGTGAGTTCGTCGGCCTCCTCGGAGACGGTGAGCATCACGACCGCCGTGTCCGGCAAGTCTTCCACCAGCAGCTGCAGCGTTTCGAGCCCGGAAAGGCCCGGCATGTTCAGGTCGAGCAGGATGACGTCGGGCAAATGCTGCTTCGCGCGCTTGACGCCTTCCACGCCGTCCGACGCCTCGCCCACCACTTCCAGGTCGGGCTGGCGCTGCAGGAGCGCGCTGACGCCCGAGCGAAAGAGCGTGTGGTCGTCGATGAGCAGGATGCGGATGGTCATGAGGATCGTTGTCTTGTCGCGATGTCTTCTGATTCTGGTCGTAACGCCATCGGCGAGGTTCATTGGCCGCATTCACGCGGCCATGCGGCTCGCGGCGGGCAACACGAGTTCGACGCGCGCGCCGCGACCCGGCGTGCTCTGCAGCGTGAGCACGGCGGCAAGGCGCCGCGCGCGCTCATGCATGATGTGAAAGCCTACATGCGATTCGCCGCGCGATGCGATATCGGCGGGATCGTAGCCCACGCCGTCGTCTTCGATCGTCAGGCGGAAGTCGCGGGCGTTCACGACGCTCACCTGCACGTGCAGCGCCTCCGCATGCTTGCGCGCATTCGAGAGCGCCTCCTGCAGCACGAAGAGCACCTGCAGCTGCTGGTCGGGCGGCAGCGGCGGCCCGTCTTCGTCGCGATAGTCGAGCGTCAGCTCCGCGTCCGACTGGCGGCGAAAGCGCGCCACGGTGTCCTCCACGGCGAGCCGCAGCTTGCCCGGGCCGAGCTTCGTGCGGAAATTCAGCAGCAGTTCGCGCACGTCGTCGTAGCTTTCCTCCACGCCGCCCGCGAGAAGCGGCACGATCTCGCGAATCTCGTCGAGGTCGCCTTGCTGCGCCGCCCCATCCAGCAGGTGCACCTGCATCTTCAGAAAGCTCAAGCCTTGCGCGATGCTGTCGTGCAGCCCCTGAGCGACGAGATTGCGCTCCTCGGACACGGCGAGCTGGCGCCCGAGCGCCACGAGCCGCCGGTTCATGAGCGCGACGCCGAGATGGCGGCCGAGCGTCTGGAGCAGCTGGACGCCCGACGGCGGCACCTCCCGCTCGCGCCGGAAGTGCAGCGAGAACGTGCCGAGCGTCTCGTTCTGCGCGACGATGGCCGACACCGCGACGCTCACGAAACCCGCCTTCAGGCAGCGCTGCGTGAAAGCGCCGCCATGGCTGCATTCGCCACTGTGGCCGCTTCCGGCCGCGCGCGCGCCTGGCTGCGCCATCAGGCCGAATACGACCGGCGCCTCGGCCGTGGCGCTGCCGCATGCACAGTCCGCCGCCGGCATGCACTGTTCCGCGCGCGTGATCGATTCGGGCATGCCTGCCGAGACGAGCAGATGCAGATTGCCGTCATCGGGCGAAACGACGCGCACCGTGCCGCCGTCGGCGTCGAATTCACGCATGACACGCGTGAGGAAATCGTGGCACAGGCTTTCCGCCGATCCCGGCGTGTTGAGAAACGCCGCCATCTCGTAGAGCGTGGCGAGTTCGCGGTTTTGCGCCGCCAGCTGCGCGGTCTTGGCGTCCACGCGCTCGGCAAGGTCCTGGTACAGCGCCTGCAGCTCCGCGACCATGCGGTTGAACCCTTGCGTGAGATGACCGAACTCGTCGTACGTTTCGACCGGCAAGCGTGTGTCGAACTCGCGCGCCTCGATGCGCGCGAGCCCGTCCTGCAAGCGCTGCACGGGCGCCACGAACCACTGGTAAAGCAGATAGACGATCGCCATCGTGCCGACGCACGACAGCGCCGCAAGCGCGACCTGCGAAATGCGCAGCCACGCGGTCTTGCGCGCGTTCTCGCGCTCGATCAGGCTAACGAGGCTGTTGGCCTCGTCGACGAAGCCGGGCAGCAGGCCGATGTACCTCGAGGGCTCGCCCCCGCTGGCGGCGAGTTCGCTCAGCGCAGCGGGCCTGAGCGTTTCGTTCCAGGCTGCCGCGACGCGTTCGAACTGGGCGTGGATGCCGGCGTCGGCGGGAAGAAAGAGCGGCCGCGCCGAATCGCCGTCGCGCAGTTCGCGCAGCGTCTCGTCGAGCTGGCGCATCTGGGCCTCGACTTGCGAGGGCTGGCCGGTGCGGGCTTCCCACAGCGCGATCGCCACGGCGTTCGCGCGCATGCGCAGGCTGCCCGCGTCGTTGATCGCGGCGCCGCCGCCTTCGAGCTGCCAGGAGAGCCAGAGCGTGCCGCTGATCATCGCGAGCACGAGCGCGAGCGCGACCGTAGAGAGCACGACGATGCGCGTGGAGAGGCGCTTCGGGAACGGCGCTTCCTGCGCGCCGGCAGATGCGGCAGATGCGGTTGCGGAATCGGAAGACGGAGTCATGGCCGGGACCGGGAATCGGCTGCGCCGAAACGACGGCGCCTATATCGACATTATCTGACGGAGCGCAGCCGATTGCGCACTATGTCGCGGTCTGCACAGCCAACTGTGACACTATGCGCCAGTTCACCTGCCTCCCCCGGGGGCGAGTCCCGGCGAACCCCGTTGCACCGCCCCCTGCCCTGTGCGCATGGGAAAAAAGCGGGGAATGCGAGTGTGCTCGCTCCCCGCGAAGGACGGCCATCCCCACGACCGTCCGGAGGCAAACTTCAGAGGCAAGCGGCGAACGCTGGCCGCTAGCGGCTGCGCACGAGCTGCCAGGCGCGCGAGAGATAGGCGATCGAGGCGAACCCGCTCCACACGTGCACGAGCCGCGTGAACGGGAAGATCACGAACAGCGTCATGCCCATGAAGAGGTGCATGCGGAAGATGAGCGGTGCGTCTGCCACGTAGCTCGCGGCGTCGCCGCGGAACGTGACGATGTGCTGCGCCCAGGTCATCAGCCGCACCATCATCGCGCCGTCCATATGTGTCGCCGATTCGCCGATGGTGGCAAGCCCGAGCAGCAGCGTGACGAGCAGCCACAACAGCAGCACCTTGTCGCCCACGCGCGTCACGGCCGACACGCGCGCGTTCGAAAGCCGCCGGTGCAGCAGGATCGCAAGGCCCACCAGGCACATCGAGCCCATCACGCCGCCCGCGACCATCGCCACGACCTGCTTGACCGCGTGCGGCACGCCAAGCCAGTCCCACACGGCGACGGGCGTGAGCAGACCGAACAGATGCCCGAAGAAAAGCCCGAGCACGCCGAGGTGGAAAAGAATATTGCCGAGCCGCAAATGGCCGCGATAGAGCAACTGCGAACTGTCCGCCTTCCACGTGTACTGCTCGCGCTCGAAGCGCGCGAGACTGCCGAACAGGAAAATGGCGGCGGCAATATACGGATAGATGCCGAACAGAAACTGATTGAACGTGTTCATGGCGATTCCTTTGCGCGGGCAGCCGCGCAGGCAGCCGCGTAGTTGGCCGCGTAGTTGGCCGCGTGGGTAGCCGAAGCAGTCGCGGTGGCCGCGGCAAACTGCGCTCGCGGGTGGAACTGCACGACCTGCGGCGAATGGCTCGCGCCGAACGCGTGGATGAGCGGCTCCACCCCGTCCGCGCCGGTGCCGAAGCGTTCGAGCGCCTCGTCCATGTCGCGCACGGGCGCGCCCACGAGCGGCAGCGGCTCGACATCGGTCAGCCCGCACAGCACCGTGAAAATGCCCGCGTAAGGACTTTCACTCTTCTCGAGCTGATTGCCGAGCGCCGCGAGTACGTGAATCGCCTCGCCGAGCAGTACGGCCGCCTCTTCCTCGCCAATCAGGCCGAGCACTTCGAGAAAGAGCGGCACGTAGTCGGGCAGTTCGCTCGTCGCGACGTCGAGGCCATGATTGCGGTACTCGTCGAGCAGATCGACCATCGCCTGGCCGCGCGCGCGGCTCTCGCCGTGCACGTGCTCGAACAGATGCAGCGAGTGGCGCGGATTGCGGTCGAAGGTGGCCACGTACGTTTCCTGCGACTCGACGAGCGAGCGCTCGCGCAGCGCCGCGATGAGCGGTGCCAGTTCGCGCACCGCGAATGCGCCGTTCGGCAGGGCTGCGAGCGCGGCTTCGATCTCGTCGAGTGCGTCGCGCAAGGGCTGCTCGGGATAATCGAGCAGCGCAGAGAGGACCGGATAAATCGACATGATGGTGTCCTCCCGCTCAGGCTTCGGACGGCGTCTTGCGACGCGACTTCGGCATATCGACATACACCACGCTGCCTTCGACCTTCGAGCCGAACAGCGACCCCTCGGAGACGCCGCCCGAACACCCGTTGCCGAACGAGAAGCCGCAACTGCCCTTCTCGTTGAACGAGTCTTCGACCATTTCCTTGTGCGACGACGGCACGACGAAGCGGTCCTCGTAGTTCGCGATCGCCATGGTGCGGTACATGTCCTCGACCTGCCCGGGCGTAAGGCCCGCGCGCGCGAGAAGCGCGTCGTCGTTCACGCCGTCCACGGTCTGGGTGCGCTTGTAGGCGCGCATCGCCAGCATGCGGTTGAGCGCCGAAATCACGGGCTTTTCGTCGCCGGCGGTGAGCAGGTTGGCGAGATAGCGCATGGGAATGCGCAGGCTCGCCACGTCGGGAATCACGCCGTCCATGCCGATATGGCCCGCGTCCGCGGCCGACTGGATCGGCGAAAGCGGCGGCACGTACCAGACCATCGGCAGCGTGCGGTACTCGGGGTGCAGCGGGAACGCGATCTTCCACTCGACCGCCATGCGGTACACGGGCGAACGCACGGCGGCGTCGAGCCAGCTCTGAGGCACGCCCTGCTTGAGTGCCTCGCGCCGCACCTCCGGGTCGTGCGGATCGAGGAACACGTCGAGCTGGGACTGATACAGGTCCTGCGTCGATTCAACCGAGGCCGCCTCGCTGATGCGGTCCGCGTCGTACAGCATCACGCCCAGATAGCGGATGCGGCCCACGCACGTTTCCGAGCAGACGGTAGGCTGCCCCGCCTCGATGCGCGGATAGCAGAAGATGCACTTCTCGGCCTTGCCGCTCTTCCAGTTGAAGTACATCTTCTTGTACGGGCAACCCGAGATGCACATGCGCCAGCCACGGCACTTGTCCTGGTCGACGAGCACGATGCCGTCGTCTTCGCGCTTGTACACCGAGCCCGAGGGGCACGACGCGACGCACGCGGGATTCAGGCAGTGCTCGCACAGGCGCGGCAGATACATCATGAAAGTGTTCTCGAAGCTCGAGTACATCTCCTTCTGCACGTTCTCGAACAGCTTGTCGCGGCTGCGCGAGGCGAACTCGCCGCCCAGGTCGTCCTCCCAGTTGGGCCCCCAATGGATCTTCTCCATCTTCTTGCCGGTGATGACCGACACGGGGCGCGCGGTGGGCGGCGTCTGCGAGAGGCGCGCCTTCTGCAAATGCTCGTAGTCGTACGTAAACGGTTCGTAGTAGTCGTCGATGCCAGGCAGGTTCGGGTTCGCGAACAGGTTGGCCAGCACCTTGAGCTTCGGGCCCTGGCGCGGTTCGATCTTGCCGTTCGGGTTGCGGACCCAGCCGCCGTTCCACTTCTCCTGGTTCTCCCATTCCTTCGGATAGCCGATGCCGGGCTTCGTCTCGACGTTGTTGAACCACGCGTACTCGACGCCGTCGCGCGACGTCCACACGTTCTTGCACGTGACGGAGCACGTATGGCAGCCGATGCACTTGTCGAGGTTCAGGACCATCGCCACCTGGGCGCGGATTTTCATGATGCGGCTCCTTCCTTCATCGGGCCTTCCAGCCACTCGACCTTCCTCATCTTGCGCACGATCACGTACTCGTCGCGATTGCTGCCGACGGTGCCGTAGTAGTTGAAGCCATACGCCAGTTGCGCGTAGCCGCCGATCATGTGCGTGGGCTTGAGCACCGTGCGGGTGACCGAGTTGTGAATGCCGCCGCGCATGCCGCTCGTTTCGGCGCCCGGCACGTTGATGATCTTTTCCTGTGCGTGATACATGAGGCACATGCCGCGCGGCACGCGCTGGCTCACCACGACGCGCGCGGTGAGCGTGCCGTTCACGTTGAACACTTCGACCCAGTCGTTATCGACGAGCCCCGCTTCCTTCGCCTCGGCTTCCGACACCCAGACGTGCGGGCCGCCACGCGAAAGCGTGAGCATGCGCAGGTTGTCCGTGTAGGTGGAGTGGATGCCCCACTTCTGGTGCGGCGTGATCCAGTTCAGCACGAGTTCGTGCTCGCCGTTGGGTTTCGCGCCGAGCATCGGCGAGGTCGTCTTCGTGTCGATGGCGGGCTTGTAGTTACAGAAGCCCTCACCGAAGTCGAGCATCCAGCGGTGATCCTGATAGAACTGCTGACGGCCCGTGAGCGTGCGCCAGGGAATCAGCTCGTGCACGTTCGTGTAGCCGGCGTTGTAGCTCACCTCCTCCGATTCGAGCCCCGACCACGTAGGCGCGGAGATGATCTTGCGCGGCTGCGCCTGCACGTCGCGAAAGCGGATCTTGTCGTGCTCGCGACCTTCGGCCAGATGCGCGTGATCGCGGCCCGTGATCTTCGAGAGCGCGTCCCACGCCTTCACCGCTACGTGGCCGTTGGTTTCCGGCGCGAAGGTGAGGATCATCTCGGCGGCGTCGATGGCCGTTTCCAGACGCGGGCGTCCTTCGGCCGCGCCGCGGTTCTGCTGGATGCCCGTGAGCTGCGCGAACTCGCCCACCTCGTGCACGGTGTTCCAGTTGATGCCCTTGCCGCCGTTGCCCAGCTTTTCGAGCAGCGGCCCGACGGAGGTGAACTTGTTGTAGATCTCGCGATAATCGCGCTCCACGAGCGTCATCGAGGGCGCGGTCTTGCCCGGGACGAGATCGCATTCGCCAAGACGCCAGTCCTTTGGCTCGAACGCCTGGCCGAGTTCGCCCGGCGTGTCGTGCATGAGCGGCGTGCACACGAGGTCCGTGCGCTTGCCCAGATGCGCGCCGCCGATCTCCGCAAACTTCTTCGCGATGGCCTTGTAGATCTCCCAGTCGGTCTTGCTTTCCCACAGCGGCTGCACCGCCTCCGAAAGCGGGTGGATGAACGGGTGCATGTCCGACGTGTTGAGATCGTCCTTCTCGTACCACGTGGCCGAGGGCAGCACGATGTCGCCGTAAAGGCACGTCGTGCTCATGCGGAAGTCGAGCACCGTAAGCAGGTCGAGCTTGCCTTCGGCCGCTTCGCGCACGTTCACTTCGGAAGGCTTGATCGCGTCGGCTTCGTCGCCGAAGAGCGCGTTCTGCGTGCCGAGCAGATACTTCAGGAAGTACTCGTGACCCTTGCCCGAGCTACCGAGGATGTTCGAGCGCCACACGAACATGTTGCGCGGGAAGTTCGCGGGATTGTCGGGGTCGTCGCAGGCGAAATTCAATGCGCCCGACTTCAGCTGATCGACGGTGTATTGCACCGGCGGCACGCCCGCGCGCTGCGCGGCGTCCACCACGTCGAGCGGATTGGCGCCCAGTTGCGGCGCCGAAGGCAGCCAGCCCATGCGCTCGGACTTCGCATTGAGGTCGAGCATCGACAAGTTCCTGTAGCGTTCGCGGTCCGCGCCCGGGCCGAGAATCTCGTCCAGGCCGACCTTCTCGTGACGCCACTGGCTCGTGTGGTTGTAGAAGAACGACGTGCCGTTCATCTGGCGCGGCGGGCGCGACCAGTCGAGCGCGAACGCGAGCGGCGCCCAGCCGAATTGCGGACGCAGCTTTTCCTGGCCCACGTAGTGCGCCCAGCCGCCGCCGCTCTGGCCGACACAGCCGCACATCATCAGCAGATTGATGATGCCGCGGTAGATCATGTCGTTGTGGTACCAGTGATTGAGCGCCGCGCCCACGATCACCATGCTCTTGCCGCGCGTGCGGTCGGCGTTGTCGGCAAATTCGCGCGCCACCTGGATCACGAGCTTGCGCGGCACCGTGGTGTGCTTCTCCTGCCATGCGGGCGTGCCGGGCACGTCGTCGTCATACGAGGACGCGACGTTCGGGCCGCCCAGGCCCTGGTCGACACCATAGTTGGCCATCTGCAGGTCGTAGACGGTGGCGACCAGCACGTGCGTGCCGTCCGCCAGCGCCACGCGCTTCGCGGGCACGCGGCGCGCGAGCAGCGCGCCATGTTCGCCGCCGAAGTACGGGAAGCCCACCTCGACCACTTCGTCGTGCTGATCGACGAGCGAAAGGCGCGGATCGATTGGGCGGCCGCTGCCGCCGTCCTTCATTTCGAGGTTCCAGCGGCCCACCTTCTTGCCGCCGTCGTGCTCGCCCTCGCCCCAGCGGAAGCCGATCGAGCCGTTCGGCGCAACGATGTCGCCCGTGGCCGAATCGATGGCGAGCGTCTTCCACTGCGGGTTGTTCGCTTCGTCGAGATTCGCGGCGAGTTGCGACGCGCGCAGGAACTGGTCCGGCACGAGCGCGCCATCGCGCCTCGCAAGCGTGACGAGCATCGGCATGTCGGTGTACTGCTTCACGTAATCGCGGAAGTACGTGGACCTGGCGGTGGCGTGAAACTCCTTGAGCACCACGTGACCCATCGCGAGCGCGAGCGCCGCGTCGGTGCCCTGCTTCGGCGCGAGCCAGATATCGCCGAACTTCACCATCTCGCCGAAGTCCGACGACACCGCAACCGTCTTCGTGCCCTTGTAGCGGACCTCGGTGTAGAAGTGGGCGTCGGGCGTGCGCGTTTGCGGCACGTTCGAGCCCCACACCATGAGATACGTGGCGTTGTACCAGTCGGCCGATTCGGGCACGTCGGTCTGCTCGCCCCACACCTGCGGCGAGGAAGGCGGCAAGTCGCAATACCAGTCGTAGAACGAGAGACACGCGCCGCCGATCAGGCTCAGATAACGCGCGCCCGCGGCGTACGAGACCATCGACATGGCCGGAATGGGCGAGAAGCCCACCACGCGGTCGGGACCGTACTTGCCGATGGTGTAGGCGTTGGCCGCCGCGATCATCTCGGTGGCCGTGTCCCAGCCGGCGCGCACGAAGCCGCCCTGGCCGCGCGCGCGCTTGTAGTGTGCCGCCTTGTTCGGATCCTCGACGATCGAAGCCCATGCCTCGACCGGCTCGAGCGTCTTGCGCGCCTCGCGCCACATCTCGATCAGGCGTCCTCGGATCATCGGGTACTTCACGCGCTGCGCCGAATACACGTACCAGCTATACGACGCGCCACGCGGGCAGCCGCGCGGTTCGTGATTGGGCAGGTCGGCGCGTGTGCGCGGATAGTCGGTCTGTTGCGTTTCCCACGTGATCAGGCCGTTCTTCACGTAAACCTTCCACGAGCACGAGCCCGTGCAGTTCACGCCGTGGGTCGAGCGCACGATCTTGTCGTGCTGCCAGCGGCTGCGATAGCCGTCTTCCCACTTGCGGTCCTCGTTCACCACCGCGCCGTGACCCTTCGAAAACGTCGACTTCACGCGCGACATGAACTTCAACCGGTCCAGAAAATAACTCATCAGGTTCTCCGGGACTGCTGCTGGAATCGATCGATCGCGCCGGTCGCCGCCCGCTTGCGTTGCAAGCGGGGCGCCTGGCGCTCGTGTCGTTCCGAGTATGGCGGGCAGACGCATGTCTGCCCATTCATCAACGGGAGAGTTCGCACTACTCCCAAAGGACTAATCCGGTTCAGCAAGGGGTGGACGCGTTGCGGCGCGCATAGAAGAACCACGTCACCGCCGCGCACACCACATAGAAGCCGATGAAGCACACGAGCGCGCCGACCGGCGAGCCGGTCATTTCGAGCGACGAGCCAAAGCTCTTCGGAATGAAGAAGCCGCCGTACGCACCCATTGCGCCTGCGAAGCCGAGCACCGCCGCCGACTCCTTGCCCGCTTCTGCGAGCGCGCCGCGCTGCGAGCCCTCGCCCTCGCCCTTCGCGGCGCGTTGATGGTGCGTCAGGAAGATCACGGGAATCATGCGGAAAGTCGAGCCGTTGCCGATGCCGGTGAGCGCGAACAGCACGACGAACATCGCGAGGAAGCCGGCGAAGCTGCCCTGTGCGCCGCCCAGCGCGCCGCCCGGCAGGAACGCGATCACGCCCGTCACCGCGACGATCATCGCGAGGAAGGTCCAGAGCGTGACGCGCGCGCCGCCGAGCTTGTCCGAGATCCAGCCGCCGACGGGGCGCGTGAGCGCGCCGGCGAGCGGCCCGAGGAAGGCCCAGGCAGTCGGATTGATGGCGGGAAACTCCGCCTTCGTGAGAAGCGCGAGGCCGGCCGAGAAACCGATGAACGAGCCGAACGTGCCGACATAGAGAAAGCACATGATCCAGTTGTGCGCGCGGCGGAATATCACGGCCTGCTCGCGGAACGAAGCCTTCGCATCGGCGATGTCGTTCATGCCGAACCATGCGGCAAACGAAGAGACGACGATGAGCGGAATCCACACGAAGCCTGCATTCTGCAGCCAGATGCTGTGCTCGACGCCGTCCTTCACGTAAGTCTGGCCGTCGCCGAGCAGGCCCGCGAACACGGCCGTCGAGATGACGATCGGCGTGACGAACTGCACGAGCGAAACACCGAGGTTGCCGATGCCCGCGTTGAGGCCGGTGGCGAAACCCTTGCGCGCCTTCGGGAAGAAGAAGCTGATGTTCGCCATCGACGAGCTGAAGTTCGCGCCGCCAAGACCGCACAGCAGGGCGAGCACGAGCAGCGTGGAATACGGGGTGGACGGATCGCGCAGTGCGAAGCCCATGCCGAAGGCCGGGATCAGGAGGCTCGCCGTGGAGATCGCCGTGAAGCGTCGTCCGCCGAAGATCGGCACGAGAAACGAATAGAAGATGCGCAGCGTGGCGCCCGAAAGCGCGGGCAGCGCCGTGAGCCAGAAGAGTTCGTTCTTTGTGAAGTGAAAGCCGCCCTTGTCGAGATTGACGACCGTGACGCTCCATAGCGACCACACCACGAACGCCAGCATCAGCGCGGGAATCGAAATCCACAGGTTACGGGTGGCGATCTGCTCGCCGGAAGCCTGCCAGAACCCGGTGTTCTCGGGCTCCCATTGGGTCAGGAGATATTTGGACATGATTGTGTTCGCAGGTTAGGCGCCGCACGCGCGGCGCGAGCTGAATCATTCGGAGTACGTGGTTTCCTTCAAAGCCGGCGTCGCGCCGCCTGGCTTGCGCGCAAGCCTCGCGCTGCCATACGCAAGGGCTTCGGGGCGGAACGAGAAATGCATGAACAGCAGGCTCACCGCGGTGGCGCCGAACATCAGCATGAAGCAGGTGGTGCGCACGCCCGTGAGGTCGACGAGCAGGCCGAACAGGATCGGCAGCACGAAGCCGGCGAGACCGCCCGCCAGCCCCACGACGCCGGAGACGGCGCCGATGTTGTCGGTGTACTCGTCGCCGATGAACTTGAAGACCGAGGCCTTGCCCACCGCCATCGCAATGCCGACGACGAACATCAGAACCGTGTAGAACACCGGTCCCGTGCTGATATGCAGCCCGAGCGGGCCATGCGCGCTGTGGATCGTGAAGTCGGTCGGCGGGTAGCTCAGCAGGAAGAAGCACGCGAGCGCGACCCACATCACCGCCCACGTCGTGCGATAGGCGCCGTAGCGGTCGGAGAGCCAGCCGCCTGCCGCACGCAGCACGCCGCCGGGCAGCGAGAAGCACGCGGCGAGAAACGCGGCCTGCTCGATGCCGAAGCCGTACTGGTTCACGTAGTACTGCGGCATCCACAGCGACAGACCGACATAGCCGCCGAACACCACCGAGTAGTACTGCGCATAGCGCAGCACGCGCGGGTCGGCGAGCACGCGCATCGGGTCCGCTACGCTCCCCTTGCCGGGCACGCGGTGCGCCGGGTTGCTCGCGGAGAAGATCCAGAACAGCAGCGCGGTGGCGAGCATGGCGACCGCGTAGACCTTCGGCACGATGGTCCACGTGCCGGCCGCGACGATCAGCACCGGCGCCACGAACTTGTTGAGCGCGGCGCCCGAATTGCCCGCGCCGAAGATGCCCATGGCGAACCCCTGGCGCGACTTCGGAAACCAGCGCGCGACATAGGGCGTGCCGACCGAGAACGATGCGCCGGCGAACCCCACGAACAGGCCGAGCGCGAGGAATTGCCACAGTTGCGTCGCGTACGAGACGAGCCAGATCGGCACGACGGTCACGAGCATCGTGATGAAGAAGACGATGCGCCCGCCGAAGCGGTCGGTCCAGATGCCGAGCGGCACGCGGGCGAGCGAGCCGGTGAGCACGGGCATCGCGGCAATCAGGCCGAATTCGGTATCGGTGAGGTGAAGCTGTTTTTTGAGCGGAATGCCGAGGATCGCGAACATCATCCAGACGGCAAAGCAGATCGTGAACGCGAAGGTGCTCGAACCCAGCACGCGCCAGGCACGGCTATCGGCGACAGGTTCCGCCTGCGGGGATAGGGCGGCTTTCATGAATTTCCCTCTTGTCGTTTAGTTGACGTGACAAGAGTAGGAAAGACGAAAGGGGCGGACTATTCTCCACAGGGAGTGCGCGACGATGCGCCGCTAGAACTTAAGGAGTAGTACCGCAGGAATGAGTTGGCGCGAAAAAAATCGCATGTATGCGAATGTGCCGGAGAACAATAAGATTAGTTCGAAAAGCCGTAGCGTGTTTTGAAACACGCTACGGCATGATGTCGCATTCGACCAACAAGCGATCAGCGGAACACGACCGTCTTGTGCCCGTTGAGCACGATGCGATGCTCCACGTGCCACTTCACCGCGCGCGCGAGCGTCACGCACTCCACGTCGCGGCCAATGGCGGTGAGCTGGTCCGGCGTCATGTTGTGATCCACGCGCTCGACTTCCTGCTCGATGATCGGGCCTTCGTCGAGATCGGACGTCACATAGTGCGCGGTTGCGCCAATCAGCTTCACGCCGCGATCGAATGCCTGGTAATACGGCTTCGCGCCCTTAAAGCTCGGCAGGAACGAATGATGGATGTTGATCGCGCGGCCTTCGAGCGCTTTGCAAAGCTGCGGCGAGAGGATCTGCATGTAGCGCGCGAGCACCACGAGATCGGCGCTTTCGCGGTTCACCACTTCGAGCACGCGCGCTTCCTGCGCGGTCTTGTCGGCCTCGGTACCGCCGAGCAGCGGGAAGTGATGGAACGGAACATTGTAGCTCGCGGCGAGCTGATAGAAGTCCTTGTGATTCGAGATGATCGCGGGAATCTCGATAGGCAATTGGCCGGTGCGATAACGGAACAGCAGGTCGTTCAGGCAATGGCCGATCTTCGAGACCATGATGACGACGCGCGGCTTCACGTTCGCGTCATGCAGTTCCCAGCGCATGCCGAACTCCTGGGCGAGCGGATCGAACGCGCTGCGCAGGCCGTCGAGGCCGGGGTCGCCGCCCACTTGCTGGAAGTGCACGCGCATGAAGAACTCGCCCGTATGGCTGTCGCCGAACTGGGCCGAGTCGAGAATATTGCTGCCGCGCTCGAACAGAAAGCCCGACACGGCGTGCACGATACCGGGCCGGTCGGCGCACGACAGTTTGAGGATGAAGCTGTGATCGGTCGACATGACCCTGGTAACTCCCGTCAATACCTGGTGTTTCTAAAAGGGCTTTGGGCTTTGCCCAAAAAACCGGCGCCCTTTCACAGCGTCGGCGGTTCAAAGATCACGGCAATGCCCTCGCACGCGTCTTCGTCTATCCATCGGCGGCGCAGCAGGCAGTCGAGCGTCGCGAGGCTCGCGTCCACCGTCATTGCGCCCTCCTCGATCCAGCGCGCGGCCTCGTCGATGCGCGCGAGGCGATGCTCGCCCACTTCGCCGTCCTGGTTGTGCGGCACGAAGTCGGCCGGGAGCGCGAGATCGTAGACGAAGATCTGCTCGGCCTGCGTGCCTTCCGGCAGCGACTGCAGCACATGCACGGTACGGCCCGCGCGCGCCTCGCGCGCCAGCTCTTCCGCAATGCCCGCCTCTTCCCAGCACTCCTTCACGAGCGTGGCCTCGATGCCGAAGCCCCAGCCGATCCCGCCCGCCACGACGTTGTCCAGCATGCCGGGGTCGGTGGCCTTGGTGTCGCTGCGCCGCGCGATCCATAGTTGCGGCGCGCCGGGCGCCGCCGGATCCGCGTATTCTACGACGCCGTTCAGATGCACCGCGTACGTCATGGTGCCGAAGAAGCGCGAGGCCGCGCGTTCGATAAAGGCGAGCGGCGGCGCGTCGAACGCATTGCGGATCGCGTAGGTTTCGTTGCGCCAGCCCGGAATGTGCCCTTCCGCCGCGAGTGCGCCGATCACCGAGCTGAGCGCCGCGCTGCGTGCATCGACACTATCGAAATGCGGGGCGAGCGTCACGCGTGCGCTCTGCGCATCGCCGTCGATCTCGAACACGTCGGGCCAGCGTGCGAGAAGCGCCACGTCGTTCTCGCGTATCCAGCCCACGCGCTCGTCGCCGATATGAAACGGCAGATGCGCGCCGACATCGAAACGCCGCGCGTCGGTAATGCAAGGCAAGGTCATCGATCAGGACTCCGTAAATCAGTCGCGCAAGGCGACGCGAATGCCGATGGCGATGAAGGTGACGCCGGCGAGGCGGTCGAGCCACACGCCCGCGCGCGGGCGGCGCTTGAGCCAGCCGCCGATCGTGCCCGCGCACAGCCCGAAGAGGGAGAACACCACGACCGTCTGCGCCATGAATACGAGGCCGAGCTCGAGCATCTGCAGCGTGACGTGCTGCGCGCCATGCGGGTCGACGAACTGCGGCAGGAACACGACGAAGAACAGCGTCACCTTCGGGTTCATGATGTTGCCGAGCACGCTCTGACGAAAGATCGCGGAGAGCGGCTGACGCGGCCTGTCGCCGGCAGCCGCGAGACCCTGGCTGCGCAGCGCCTTCACGCCGATCCACACGAGGTACGCGGCGCCGGCGAGCTTGAGGATCTGGAACGCGAGCGGCGACGAGCGCAGCACGGCGGCCACGCCGAGCGCAGCGAGCGTGGTGTGGAACGTCACACCCGCGGCAAAACCGAGCGCGGCGACGAGACCGGCGGCGCGGCCTTGCGAAATGCCGCGCGCGAGCACCTGGAGATTGTCGGGGCCGGGCGCGAACGTGATGGCAATGGAGGTGGCGAGAAAGAGCGCGAAATTGGGCATGAGATCGACTCGTGGCGGTGTGCGTTGCGGGTTTCAGTGCCCGCCGAAGGCGGTCACGGTGAAGAGCGGCAAGCCGGCATCGGTGAGCAGCTTCGAGCCGCCCAGATCCGGGAGGTCGATGATGGCGGCGCCTTCCACCACGCTCGCGCCGAGGCGCTCGAGCAGCAGCTTGCCGGCCATCATGGTGCCGCCGGTGGCGATCAGGTCGTCGACGATCACGACGCGGTCGCCCTTGCCGCAGGCGTCCTCGTGAACCTCGACGGTCGCTTCGCCATATTCGAGCTTGTAGGTCTCGGAAACGGTCCTGTACGGCAGCTTGCCGATCTTGCGGATCGGAATGAAGCCCACGTTCAGCTCATACGCGACGATCGGCCCGATGATGAACCCGCGCGCGTCGAGCCCTGCCACGTAGTCGAGCTTCGCGTCGACATAGCGCTCGACGAACAGGTCGATCAGCACGCGCAGGCCCTTCGGATCGCCGATGAGCGGCGTGATATCGCGGAACTGCACTCCCGGCTGAGGCCAGTCGGACACCGTGCGGATCAGGCTGTTCACGAACTGGGCGGATTCAGCGCTCGGGTTCGCAGGTGCGTGGGACATGGTTTCTCCGGGTAGTGACTCGATAAGAACAGCAGAACTGCTTAAACGGGGCGGGACCCTCGGCGCGGTCTCGCGATCGCGCCAACGAATCGCGCCAACAACAACGGCGTATCAGGCCGCCGCCGCGCCCGCGCCGGCCGCGCCCGGCTTGCGATGCCGCGAAAGCCGCTCCTCGGCCTGCGCGAGCTGCTCGGGCAAACCGCGCAGCACGACGATGTCGGCCTCGCGCAGCCTGGTCGATGGGTCCGGCTCCACGCCGCGAATGCCGTGGCGGCGGATCGCCGTCACCTCGACGCCGAGCTCGTACAGGCCCAGCTCAGCGAGCGTGCGGCCCACGGCGTCGGCGCGCTCGTCGACCGGAACGGATTGTAGCCGCACCTGCTCGTGACCGTCCTCGCCCACATCGTCGGTGCCGTGGAAGTAGCCGCGCAGGAGGCTGTAGCGCTCGTCGCGCAGTTCCTCCACGCGGCGCACCACGCGCCGCATCGGCACGCCCATCAGCACCAGCATGTGCGAGGCGAGCATCAGGCTGCCTTCCACGATCTCCGGAATCACTTCGGTCGCGCCCGCGGCGAGCAGGCGTTCGAGATCGGCGTCGTCCACCGTGCGCACGATCACGGGCAAGGTAGGCTCCAGCTCGTGAATGTGATGGAGCACGCGAAACGCCGATTGCGTGTTGGCATACGTGATCGCCACCGCGGCCGCGCGGTGGATGCCCGCCGCGACGAGCGATTCGCGCCGCGCCGCGTCGCCGAACACCACCGACTCGCCCGCCGCCGCAGCCGCCGCGACGCGGTCGGGGTCGAGGTCGAGCGCGACGTACGAAAGGCCTTCGTATTCGAGCATGCGCGCGAGGTTCTGCCCCGCGCGGCCGTATCCGCACACGATCACATGGCCGCTTTGCTTGATGCTTTGCGTGGCGATGCGCGTCATCATCAGCGACTGCTGCATCCATTCCGTCGAGGACAGGCGCAGCACGATGCGGTCGGCGTTCTGGATCAGGAACGGCGCGGCGAGCATCGACAGCAGCATCGCCGCGAGGATCGCCTGGAGCAGCGTGGCGTCGACCAGATGCTTGTCGAGAATGAGGTTCAGCAGGACGAAGCCGAATTCGCCGGCCTGCGCGAGGCCGAGACCCGTGCGCATGGCCACGCCCGGCGACGCGCCGAAGATGCGCGTGAGCGCGGTGATGAGCACGGCCTTGAGCACGACCGGCCCGAGGAAGAACGCCGCCACCATGAAGGGGTGCTGCCAGATCACGTGCGGGTTGAGCAGCATGCCCGTGGTCACGAAGAAGAGGCCGAGCAGCACGTCGCGAAACGGCTTGATGTCCTCTTCCACCTGGTGCCTATAAGGCGTTTCGGCGATCAGCATGCCCGCGATGAAGGCGCCGAGCGCGAGCGAGAGGCCGAACTTGTCGGTGATGAACGCGGCCCCCAGCGTGACGAGCAGCACGTTGAGCACGAACAGCTCCTGCGAGCGGCGGCGCGCGACCACGTTGAACCAGCGCGTCATGAACTTCTGCCCGACGATGAGCAGAATGCCGAGCGCGAGCACGATCTTCACGGCGGCGGTGCCGAGCGACTCGACGAGCGACGCCCCCGAGCCGCCGAACGCCGCGATCACGATGAGAAGGGGCACCACGGCCAGATCCTGGAACAGCAGCACGCCCAGAATATTGCGGCCATGCTCCGATTCGATCTCGAGCCGCTCGGAGAGCATCTTGCTGACAATGGCCGTGGACGACATGGCGAGCGCGCCGCCCAGCGCCACGCAGCCCTGCCACGTGATATGCACCCACGGCTCCAGCACGAGACCGAGCAGGAGCGCCACCACGATCGTGCCGAGCACCTGCGAGAGCCCGAGGCCGAACACGGCGTGGCGCATGGCGCGCAGCTTCGAGAGCGAGAACTCGAGGCCGATGGAGAACATCAGGAACACCACGCCGAACTCGGCCAGGTTCTGTGCGCCATGCGTGTCCGGCACGATGCCGAGCGAGCGCGGGCCCACCAGAATGCCCACCGTGAGGTAGCCGAGCATCGGCGGCAGATTCAGATAACGAAACAACACGACGCCAACCACCGAGGCGAGCAACAGGAACAACGTCATTTCCAGCGGGGAGATCATCGTGTGAAGCGTCCTCGTTCGTCGGCCGCGGTCTGCATGCGCGGCGATGCAAATTCTGCCCCGCGCCGTGCCGATGATCGACGCAAAGGCGGCTAGGGCCTGTTTACATGAATAACGGGCTAAATGGGAAGGGCTACGGAGACACGCGTGTCGGCAAGTCCGGCGGCGCACGCACGGGGTTTGGGCGCTGGGGGCGCTGGCGCGGCGCGCAGACGCCTTTGCTATACTCCGCGGATGATAGCGAAAATCAATGGCGACCGGGCGCTGAAGCTCGCTCGCAACGTGCTCGACATCGAAGCGGACGCCGTGCGCGGGCTTCGCGACCGGCTCGACGACAACTTCGTCGGCGCGGTCGACCTCATCCTCAGCTGCCGCGGACGCGTGGTCGTCTCCGGCATCGGCAAATCGGGCCACATTGCCCGCAAGCTCGCGGCCACGCTGGCCTCCACGGGCACCCCCGCGTTCTTCGTGCATCCTGCGGAAGCGAGCCATGGCGACCTCGGCATGGTCACTGCCGACGACGTCTTCATCGGGCTGTCGAACTCCGGTGAATCCGAAGAACTCGTGGCGATCCTGCCGCTCGTCAAACGCATTGGCGCGAAACTCATCGGCATGACGGGCAGTCGGCCGCAGTCGACGCTCGGCCAGCTCTCCGATGTGCATCTGGACGCCGGCGTGGAGAAGGAAGCCTGCTCGCTGAACCTCGCGCCCACCGCCAGCACGACAGCGGCGCTCGCGCTCTCCGACGCGCTCGCGGTCGCGGTGCTCGACGCACGCGGCTTCGGCGCCGACGACTTCGCGCGCTCGCATCCGGGCGGCGCGCTCGGCCGGCGCCTCTTGACCTACGTGCGCGACGTGATGCGCACGGGCGACGAAATTCCGAAGGTGCGCGACGACGTCACCGTGCGCGACGCCCTTTTCCAGCTCACGGCCAAACGCATGGGCATGACGGCGATCGTCAACGCCGACGACCATGTGCAGGGCATTTTCACGGACGGCGACCTGCGCCGCGTGCTCGAGCGCGTGGGCGATTTCCGCGAACTGCCGATCGCGCAGGTCATGACGAAAGCCCCGCGCACCATCGGCCCGGACCAGCTTGCCGTCGAAGCCGTGGAACTGATGGAGCGCCATCGCATCAATCAGATGCTGGTTGTCGATGCCGAGGGCTCGCTGATCGGCGCCCTCAACATGCACGACCTGTTCTCCAAGAAGGTGATCTGATGGCTAGCCCACTCGACGCAACCGCGCGCGCCGCGCGCGTGCGTCTCATGATTTTCGACATCGACGGTGTGCTCACCGATGGCGGCCTGCTCTTCACCGGCGCGGGCGACACGATGAAGGCGTTCAACTCGCTCGACGGCCACGGCGCGAAGCTGCTGCGCGAAGCCGGCATCGACACGGCCATCATCACGGGGCGCCGCTCGGAGACCGTCGCCGTGCGCGCGAAGGAACTGAAGATCACGCATCTGTGGCAAGGCGTAGAAGACAAGCGCGTCGCGTTCGCCGAACTGCTCTCGCAAACCGGCATTGCGCCCGAAGCGTGCGGCTACATGGGCGACGACTGGCCCGACCTCGGCGTCATGCTCCAGTGCGGCTTCGCTGCCGCGCCCGCGAACGCCCATCCCGACGTGCTCTCGCGCGCCCACTGGGTGTCCGACAAGGTGGGCGGCCACGGCGCCGTGCGCGAAGTCACCGACCTGATCCTGCGCGCGCAGAACCGTTACGACGCCATGCTCGCCGCGGCCTGCGCGCCGCTCGCCGGGATGCCGCGATGAACCAGAAGTTCCGCCTCACTTCGCTCGTACCGCTCGTGTGCGTCGCCGCGCTCGCCGGTTTCACGTGGTGGCTGCTGCAGGCCGTCCAGCCGCGCGAGAAGGAGGCGGCGCCGCGTCCGCTCACGCATACGCCCGACTATTTCGCCGACAACTTCTCGGTGTCCGAGCTCGACCAGTCGGGCGCCACGCAGTATCGGCTCACGGCCACGCACATGGTTCACTACGAGGACGACGAGAATAGCGACCTCACGAACCCGGCCGTGCGCGCATTCCAGCCCGGCAAGCCGATCGTCACGGCCACCGGGCTGCGCGGCACGGTCAACGCCGACGCCTCGATCGTCAACCTGTACGACAACGCGCGCATTCTGCGCGCGGCCGGCGCCGGCGACCCCGAAATGCAGGCTGATTCCGAGCATTTCAAAGTGCTCGTGAACGACGATGTGATCCTGACCGAAAAGCCGGTTAAACTTCGACGCGGCCAGTCGGTCATGACGGCCACCAGCGGCATGAACTACAACAATGTCTCCCGGGTCATCCAGCTCTTCGGCAACGTCCGGGGAGCCATCGCCCCGGCCGACTCCGGCGGCTCGTCCTGAACGCCGGGCCGTCCACGCAAGGCACGATTGCATGAACGATTCGCTTCCCCGTCCACTGAACGGCCGTTCGCCCGACGCGCGCCGCACACGCTGCGCGGCGCTGATGGCGCTCGCCAGCGCGCTGCTGTTCGCCGGCCTCACGCCCGCGGCCCACGCCGAGCGCGCCGACAAGGACAAGCCGCTCAATATCGAAGCGGACAACATGACCTATGACGATCTGAAGCAGCAGACCGTCTTCACCGGCCACGTGGTCGCCACCAAGGGCACGATCCTCATCAAGGCCGACAAGCTCGTCGTCACGCAGGACCCGCAGGGCTACCAGTTCGCGACCGGCACCGTCGCGCCGGGCACGCCCGCCGACCGGCTCGCCTACTTCCGCCAGAAGCGCGAAGGCCTCGACGAGTACGTCGACGGCACGGCCGAGCGCATCGACTACGACGGCAAGCAGGACCTCACCACGCTCACGACGCGCGCCACGGTGCGCCGCCTGCAGGGTCTGTCGACGGTAATGGATCAGGTGCATGGCAGCGTCGTCACGTACGACGGCCAGAACGACTTCTATACGGCGCGCTCCGGAAAGGACGTCGCAGGTCCCGGCAACCCCGGCGGCCGCGTTCGCGCGATGCTTTCGCCGCGCAACACCACCACTGGCGCACAGCCGCCCGCCGGCGCCCCGGCCGCACTTACGCCGTCCACCAAGCTGCAGGAAGCGCCGCCACAGTGAATACCGTCACCGCCCCCCAAAGCTACGGCCGCCAGCTGGCCGGCAAGACTAGCACGCTCGTCGTGCGCAACCTGAAGAAGCGCTACGGCTCGCGCACCGTCGTCAAGGACGTGTCGCTCGACGTAAAAAGCGGCGAAGTGGTCGGGCTGCTCGGCCCCAACGGCGCGGGCAAGACCACGTCGTTCTACATGATCGTGGGCCTCGTGCCGCTCGACGCCGGCGAGATCGACCTCGACGGCCAGTCCATCAGCCTTCTGCCCATCCACAAGCGCGCGGCGCTCGGGCTCTCGTATCTGCCCCAGGAAGCTTCGGTGTTCCGCAAGCTCACCGTCGAGGAGAACATCCGCGCGGTCCTCGAGCTACAGGTGGACGGCAACGGCAAACGTCTGTCGAAAGACATCATCACCGAGCGCACCGAAGCGCTGCTCGAAGAGCTTCAAATCGCGCATCTGCGCGAGAATCCGGCGCTGTCGCTCTCGGGCGGCGAGCGCCGGCGCGTCGAAATCGCGCGCGCGCTCGCAACGGATCCGAGCTTCATCCTGCTCGACGAGCCGTTCGCGGGCGTCGACCCGATCGCCGTGCTGGAAATCCAGAAGATCGTGAAGTTCCTCAAGCAGCGCAACATCGGCGTGCTGATCACCGACCACAACGTGCGGGAGACGCTCGGCATCTGCGATCACGCGTACATCATCAGCGACGGCACCGTGCTTGCGGCCGGCGCACCCGGCGAGATCATCGAGAACGAGAACGTGCGCCGCGTTTATCTCGGCGAGCACTTCCGCATGTAAGCCCCCGGGCGCGCCTCGCGCGCCCGTTCACCGCAGTCCCGCAGCGCCCACCCGGGCGCACGCGATCCGCTTTCGCGTTTTTCCGGCCTCATCTTTCGCGTTTTCCCGTGTAACTCCGCGGTATCGACCTTGCCCCCAAAACGGTGCATGGCAGGCCGGGCAGCGTCCCTGTTTGCGCACCAAATTCCGGGCACGCACCGGCGCGGCGCACGCTCGTTTTTGCGAATGCCCCGTGGTTTCGTCCGCGTGGCAAACTCTTTACAATGGTCCGCACACCGCCATGAAAGCCAGCCTCCAACTCCGCCTCTCGCAGCATCTTGCGCTCACGCCACAACTGCAACAGTCGATCCGGCTGCTGCAGCTGTCGACGCTCGAACTGCAGCAGGAGGTCGCGACTGCGATCTCGCAGAACCCGCTGCTCGAGAACGAGGACGACTGGATCGCGAGCCCGCTGCGCGTGGCCGCGGACGGCTCGGTCATCGCGCAGCCGCCCACGCCCTCGGGCGCCGAGCCGATGCAGGGCGCGAACAGCGCCACCTCGGCGTCCAACGGCAGCGGCGAGAACAGCGAGAGCGAGCCGCGAGGCGTGGATGAATACGACGGCCTCGGCGGCGACGCGAACGGCGACGCAAGCCAGTGGAACCTGGACGACTACGGCCGCTCGGGCAACGCCTCCGACGACGACGACCTGCCGCCGCTGCAGATCCACGAATCGACCACGACGCTGCGCGACCATCTCATGGCGCAGCTGCGCGAAACGAACGCGAGCCAGCGCGACCGCGCGCTGATCACCTTCCTGATCGAATCGCTCGACGAAGACGGCTACCTCAGCGCGACGTGCGAGGAAATTCTTGCCGACATTCCCGAAGAACTCGAAGTCGACGCCGACGAACTCAATGCGGCGCTAGCGCTGCTGCACAGCTTCGACCCCGCGGGCGTGGGCGCGCGCTCGGCCTCCGAGTGCCTCAAGCTACAGTTGCTGCGCGTCAAGTCGTCGCCCACGCGCACGCTCGCGCTCGAGATCGTGTCGAACCATCTCGAACTGCTCGCCGCGCGCGACTTCACGCGGTTGCGCAAGCAACTGAAGACCGGCGACGACGAGCTGCGTGAGGCGCATGCGCTGATCCGTTCGCTCGAACCGTTCCCGGGTGCGTCGTATGGCAAGGCCGAAGCCGATTACGTGGTGCCGGACATCATCGTGAAGAAGACCGGCCAGAACTGGCATGCGGAACTGAACCCCGAGGTGGTGCCGAAGCTGCGCATCAACCACCTGTACGCGAATATCCTGCGCAACAACCGCGGCGATCCGGGCAGCGGTTCGCTGCGCCAGCAACTGCAGGAAGCGCGCTGGCTCATCAAGAACATCCAGCAGCGCTTCGAGACGATCCTGCGTGTCGCGCAGGCTATCGTCGAGCGCCAGAAGAACTTTTTCGTGCACGGCGAAATCGCCATGCGCCCCTTGGTTTTGAGGGAGATTGCTGATACGCTGGGCCTACACGAATCTACTGTCTCGCGTGTGACAACCGGTAAATACATGCTGACTCCATTCGGGACACTTGAATTTAAGTACTTCTTCGGATCGCATGTATCGACGGACACCGGCGGCGCTGCATCGTCCACCGCCATCCGCGCCCTCATCAAGCAACTCATAGGAGCCGAGAACACCAAATCCCCTCTTTCAGACAGCCGCATCGCCGAACTGCTGGCGGAACAGGGTTTCGTGGTCGCGCGACGCACCGTTGCGAAGTATCGCGAGGCACTGAAGATTCCAGCGGTCAATCTGCGCAAGTCTCTTTAGCCTGTTCCGGCTTTTACGGAGCAGGCGTTTTCCGGCCGCTACGCCCGTTGGCGGACATGGCCGGCCGAGTTAGCCCGCCGTCGCAGGCCTTTTCGGGGAGCCGCGCACAGGCAGACAGTCGACCGGCATTGCCGCACTTCACGCGTTACGCGGCCATTAGCCTGGAGAAGCACTATGAATCTGAAGATCAGTGGACACCATCTCGAAGTAACGCCAGCGTTGCGAGAATACGTGATCACCAAACTGGACAGGGTGCTAAGACATTTCGATCAGGTAATCGATGGCAATGTGGTCCTCTCGGTCGACAACCATAAGGAAAAGGATAAGAGACAGAAGGTCGAAGTGAACCTTCATCTGAAAGGCAAGGACATATTTGTGGAGAGCGCGAACGGCGACATGTACGCCGCCATCGATCTCGTGGTCGACAAGCTCGACCGCCAGGTCGTACGTCACAAGGACCGCGTGCAGGGACATCAACATGAGGCGATCAAGCACCAGCCTGCGCCCATCATCGAAATCCCGCCGCAGTGATCCCACAATGTCGTCTGTGGCGATTCACGCCATGAACCGGGGCTGGAGTCGATAGTTGATCCTCCGCCCCTCGAAGCGAAGCCGCCCGAACCGGGCGGCTTTTTCGTGAGCAGGTCCAATGCAGGGTTTTACCGCTGGGTGCAACCGGGCAACGAGGGTTGCGCTCATGCGTGGCGCATCGCACCATCGGGGTGGACGCTTGTTCTATAATGGTCCAGTCGTATTACGGGGTCTAACGCGCCAACAGGTCCCCACGGTCCCGGTACCGGGCTTCGTCGCCAGATCCAAAGCTTCCGCCAAAGCGGTCAGCTGTCGGGGTGTGGAGCATTCAGGCCACGTTTTCGCCTGCCAACATGAATCGTTTAGCCAAAATACTTCCCATCGAGAACGTCGTCGTCGGCCTGTCCGTCACCAGCAAGAAACGCGTCTTCGAACAGGCTGGCCTGATCTTCGAAAACCAGAACGGCATCGCCCGCAGCACGGTTACCGATAATCTTTTCGCGCGCGAGCGTCTCGGCTCCACGGGCCTCGGCGAAGGCGTCGCGATCCCGCACGGCCGCATCAAGGGCCTGAAGCAGCCGCAGGCCGCCTTCGTGCGCCTCGCCGAGCCAATCGCCTTCGAAGCGCCGGACGGTCAGCCCGTCTCGCTCCTGATCTTCCTGCTCGTGCCCGAACAGGCGACGCAGCAGCATCTTGAAATCCTGTCCGAGATCGCACAACTGCTGTCGGATCGCGAAACGCGTGAGCGGCTCCATACGGAAGAAGACCGCGAAACGTTGCATCGCCTGCTCACCCAGTGGCAACCTTGATGTAACGTGCGGCGTCTTGCGGAGCCCGGTCGCGCGAAGCACGGCCCAACAGCGCGCTCGACGCTCGTTGCGGAGGGTGAAGCGCGGGGCGCCGGCAACCGTTAATCATCCAGGTCGCGTGGTTTATTTAGCCAGCAATTCAGTCAGTCGTTAAGCGAGTCATCTCGCGGAGTCACCGACTCATGGACACTTCCAGCATCAACGCCCAAAGCATCTTCGACGACAACGCCACCACGCTGAAACTCAGCTGGCTGACGGGGCACGAAGGCTGGGAACGCGGCTTTTCGACCGAGACGGTGGCCACGGCCACGGCGAGCGCGGACCTCGTCGGCCACCTGAACCTGATCCACCCGAACCGCATCCAGGTGCTCGGCGACGCCGAAATCCACTACTACCAGCGCCAGACCGACGAAGACCGCTCGCGCCACATGGCCGAGCTGATCGCGCTCGAACCGCCGTTCCTCGTGGTTGCCGACGGCATGACCGCGCCCCCCGAACTGGTGCTGCGTTGTACGCGTTCTTCCACGCCGCTCTTCACCACGCCGATGTCGGCCGCCACCGTCATCGACAGCCTGCGCCTCTACATGTCGCGCATTCTCGCGCCGCGCGCGACGCTGCACGGCGTGTTTCTCGACATTCTCGGCATGGGCGTGCTGCTCACGGGCGACTCGGGTCTCGGCAAGAGCGAGCTCGGTCTGGAGCTGATCAGCCGCGGCCATGGCCTCGTGGCCGACGATGCCGTGGATTTCGTGCGCCTCGGCCCCGATTTCGTCGAGGGTCGCTGCCCGCCGCTCTTGCAGAACCTGCTAGAAGTGCGCGGCCTCGGCCTGCTCGACATCAAGACGATCTTCGGTGAAACGGCCGTGCGCCGGAAGATGAAGCTCAAGCTCATCGTGCAGCTCGTGCGACGCCCGGACGGCGAGTTCCAGCGTCTGCCGCTGGAGAGCCAGACCGTCGACGTGCTCGGCCTGCCCATCAGCAAGGTCACGATCCAGGTGGCCGCGGGCCGCAACCTCGCCGTGCTGGTCGAGGCCGCCGTGCGCAACACGATCCTGCAGTTGCGCGGCATCGACACCCTGCGCGACTTCATGGACCGCCAGCGTCTCGCCATGCAGGACCCCGACAGCCAGTTTCCCGGCAAGCTGATCTGACGCCCGAAGCGGCGCGGCCGGCGAGGCGCGGCCGGCGAGGCGCGCGCAGCACGGCGCGCGCGCCTTCGAAACGAGCGCCTGCGGCCCGGAGAGCCAGTACAGGCGCGCGGCCCGGATGCTATGATGACCCAAACGGGTTCATCGACTCTCCCATGCGTATCATCCTGATCACCGGCATTTCGGGCTCCGGCAAGTCAGTGGCGCTCAATGCGCTCGAAGACGTCGGCTACTATTGCGTCGACAATCTGCCGCCGCGCTTTCTACCGCAACTCGCCCAATATCTCAGCGACGACGGCTACGAACGCCTCGCCGTCGCGATCGATGCGCGCTCGAGTTCGTCGTTCGACGACATGCCGGAGATGATCCGCGACCTGGCGCTTCGCCACGACGTGCGCGTGCTCTTTCTCAATGCGAGCACGCAGTCGCTCATCCAGCGCTTCTCGGAAACGCGGCGCCGCCATCCCCTTTCGGGCTCCGCCGCGCACGACGCAAACGTTGGCATGCTCAAGTCGCTCGAAGAAGCGATCGAGCACGAGCGCGAACTCGTTTCGAACCTCGCCGAATTCGGCCATCAGGTCGACACGAGCAATCTCAGCGCCAATGCGCTGCGCCAGTGGGTGAAGGTGTTCGTCGAAGGCGAGCGCGGCTCGCTCATGCTCACCTTCGAATCGTTCGGCTTCAAGCGCGGGGTGCCGCTCGACGCAGACCTCGTGTTCGACGTGCGCACGCTGCCGAACCCGCATTACGACGCCCGCCTGCGGCCGCTCACCGGGCTCGATCAGCCTGTCATCGACTTTCTGGATGCGCAGCCGGCCGTCCATGCAATGATCGACGATGTCTACGCGTTCGTCGCGAAGTGGCTGCCGCATTTTCGTGCCGACAACCGCAGCTATCTCACCGTTGCGATTGGCTGCACGGGCGGACAGCATCGATCGGTGTACATCGCCCAGACACTCGCCACGCGCTTTGCCGGCGAGTCGAACGTTATCGTGCGTCACCGCGACGCGCCTCTCGATGTCGGAGAGTCGTCACGGCTGATCGCCTAACCGGCTGCGCATCGCGCGGCCCTTAACCGAAAGCGTTGCGCCATGTCCTCGTCTCCTGCCGTGCTTGCCGATTTGCCGTTGTTCCCGCTGCATACGGTGCTGTTTCCGGGCGGCCTGCTGCCGCTCAAGATCTTCGAAGCGCGATACCTGGACATGGCGAGCGAGTGCCTGCGCGAGCACACGCCGTTCGGCGTGTGCCTGCTCAAAAGCGGCGCGGAAGTCGCCCAGCCCGACGAGACGACTGCCGTACCCGAATCCGTCGGCTGCCTCGCGCTCATCGAGCAATGCGATGTCGAGACCGTCGGCATGCTGCACATCCGGGCTCACGGCACGCAGCGCTTTCACCTGCTCTCGCATCGCGTGGAAGCCGACGGCCTGCTCGTAGGCATGGCCGAGCTGATCCCCGAAGACATTCCGCTGGAAGGCGGCAAACAGCTCGCGCAATTCGGCGCGTGTGCGGAAGTGCTCGAGCGCATCATCGCGACGATCCGCGAGCGCGACCCCGCGAGCCTGCCGTTCGCCGAGCCGTTCCGCTTCGACGATCCCTCGTGGGTATCGAACCGTCTGGCCGAGGTGCTGCCGATCGCGCTGCGCGCGCGTCAGAAGCTCATGGAGTTGAACGACGCGGGCGCACGTATCGAAATCGTGCATCACTACATGCAGCAGCATCAGCTGCTTTGATGCAGCGTTGATGCCGCTTGCCCGCCGACTCAGATCAGCGGTCCACGCAAACCGTCGAGCAGCTTGCGCACCGGCGCGGGCACGCCATACGCGTCGATCTTGCCGAGCGGCACCCATGCAGTCTGCCCATCGTTGGCTTCGGGCGGCGCGGCATTGGGCTTGAGTTCGATCACGCGCGGCTCGATGTCGAGCTTGAAGTGCGTGAACGTATGCGTGAGCGGCATGAGCGCGGAGCTCGACGCCGCGCCCTCCCGCGTCACGCCGAAGTCTCGCGCGCGCTCGGCGAGCGCGGGTTCGTCCGCGGCTTCGGGCAAGCTCCACAATCCGCCCCAGATGCCCGACGGCGGGCGCTTCTCCAGCATGACGGCATCGCCGTCGAGCAGCACGAGCATCCACGTGCGCCGCGTAGGCACGGCCTTCTTCGGGCGCGCGGCGGGCAGTGAGCGCTGACGTCCCGTCGTCTTCGCCACGCAGTCGTCGGAGAACGGGCAGCGCTCGCAGTCGGGCTTGCCGCGCCCGCACAGCGTCGCGCCAAGATCCATCAAGCCTTGCGTGTATGCGCTCACGTCGGCGTCGCTCGCTTCGGGACCCGGCACGAGCGTTTCGGCGAGCGTCCACATCGCGTTCTCGATGCGCTTTTCGCCAGGAAAGCCTTCCACGCCGAACACGCGCGCGAGCACGCGTTTCACGTTGCCGTCGAGAATCGTCTCGCGCGCGCCGAACGCGAACGACGCGATCGCCGCCGCCGTCGAACGGCCGATACCGGGCAACTCCGCGAGCGCCTCGACCGTCGAAGGAAACTTGCCGCCGCAGGTATCGGCCACGACCTGCGCGCAGCGGTGCAGATTGCGCGCGCGCGAGTAATAGCCGAGGCCGGCCCAGAGCGCCATCACGTCGTCGTCGGGCGCGGCGGCGAGCGCCTCGACCGTGGGAAAGCGCTCGAGAAAACGCGCGTAGTACGGAATCACGGTCGAGACCTGGGTCTGCTGCAGCATGATTTCCGAGAGCCAGATGCGGTACGGGTCGCGCGTGTTCTGCCACGGCAGGTCGTGACGGCCATGCTCGCGCTGCCACGCGATCAGGCGCGGCGCGAAACCGGTGAGCAGCTCGGCGGGATACGCGCCAGCCGGCAGCGGCGCGGAAGTGGGCGAAGTTCGGTACATGGATAAGCCTGGCGCTCAACGCTGGCAGCGCGGACAGAAATAAGTGGAACGCTGGCCCTGCACGATCTGTTTGATCGGCGTGCCGCACACGCGGCAGGGTTGGCCTGCGCGGTCATAAACGAAATATTCGAGCTGGAAATAGCCGCTTTCGCCGTTACTGCCGACGAAGTCGCGCAGCGTGCTGCCGCCCTTCTCGATGGCCGAGGCGAGCACGGCGCGCACGGCATCCGCGAGCAGTTCGTAACGCGCGAGCGAGACGCGGCCCGCCGGTGTCGTCGGCCGGATGCCGGCGCGAAACAAGCTCTCCGAAGCGTAGATATTGCCAACGCCCACCACGATATCGCCCGCGAGAAGCGCCTGCTTGACGGCGACCTTGCGGCCGCGGGTCTCGCGAAAGAGCAGCGCGCCGTCGAAGGCCGGCGCGAACGGCTCGATGCCGAGCCCCGCCAGCAGCGGATGGCCGAGCACGTCGCCGGCCTCGCGCGGGTGCCAGAGCACGGCGCCGAAACGGCGCGGGTCGCGAAAGCGCAGCGTGAAGTCGTCGAAGAACCAGTCGACGTGATCGTGCTTCTGCGCGGCAGGCGGCTTCGGCAGATTGCGCAGCACGCGCAGCGTGCCGGTCATGCCGAGGTGCACGATGAACCAGCCCTCGTCGACCTCGAACAGCAAATATTTGCCGCGCCGGCCGACCGAACGTATCGTGCGGCCGCGCAGCGTACGGGCGAGCGTGGCAGGCACGGGCCAGCGCAATGCGGGGTTGCGCACCTCCACACGCTCGACGCGGCGGCCCGCGACCCACGGTTCGATCCCCCTTCGGGTAACCTCGACTTCTGGCAACTCTGGCATGTCTGGCGGCCTGGTTCGGATGCTGGTCCGGGTTGGTCTGCAACTTGCGTAACGTGTGTGCGCGTTGTGCGCGTATTGTAGCCAGCGCGTTACAATCGACCGAAACATTCGACGGAATTCCATGGAACTGTCTTTCGTTAAGCTGTTCGCGAAGCGTCCCGCGACGCCGCGCGTGCCTGCCGCCTTCGCGCGCCGCCTCGTCGGCGCCGCGGTTCTCGCCGCCTGGGCGTTGACCACGTCGAGCGCGTATGCGCAGGATCCGTCCCCCGACACGGACGACACTTCCGTCACCATGCCGGACGCTTTCGGCCCCGCCTCGCCTGACGAGAAGAAGGACCTGCCGGGCGTTGCGCTGTCGAGCCAGATCGTCTTCCAGGTGCTCGCCGCGGAAATCGCGCTGCAGCGCGACCAGCCTGCCCCCGCCTTTCAAACGTATCTCGCGCTCGCGCGCGACACGCACGACCCGCGCATGGCGCAGCGCGCGACCGAAATCGCGCTCGCGGCGCAAAGCCCGTCCGACGCCTTGACCGCGGTCCAGCTCTGGCAGCAGTACGCGCCCGACTCCGAACGCGCGGCGCAACTCGACGCTTCGCTGCTCGTGCTCGCCGGCAAGCCCGACGACGCCCAGCCGCTGCTCGCGCGCGAACTGGCGAAAGTACCCGCCGACAGCCGCGGCCAGGCCATCCTCTCGCTGCAGCTTCTGCTTTCGCGCGGCCCCAATCGCGTGGGCGGCCTGAATGTGCTCAAAGCGCTGCTCAAGGACGACCTGAACCGTCCCGAGGCACAGCTCGCGATCGGCCGCCAGCAACTGCTCGCCGACGACGTGCCCGGCGCGCGCAAGTCGTTCGAACAGGCGCTCACGCTCAAGCCCGACTACCTTCCCGCTGCGCTGATGCTCGCCCAGATGGGGCCGGAGGAGCGCGCCGAAGGCATTGCGTCGATCGAAAAGTACGTCCAGCAGAACCCGAAGTCGCGCGAAGGCCGTCTCGCGCTCGCACAGACCTATCTCGCCGCCGACCGCCTCGACGACGCGCAGAAGCAGTTCGAGATCCTGCACAAGGACAACTCGAACGACCTGATGCCGCTCATGGCGCTCGCGCTCATCAGCGTGCAGCAAAAGAAGTTCGACGCGGCACAGAAGTATCTGACGCAATACGCACAGATTGCCGAGAAGAATCCGGCCGCCGACCCCGGTCAGGCCTATATCTATCTCGCGCAACTGTCGGTCGAGCAGAAGGACGACGCCGGCGCGCAAAAGTGGCTCGACAAGATCCAGCCGAACAGCCAGCAGTACGTGCCGGCCCAGATCACGCGCGCGCAGATCCTGGACAAGGAAGGCAAAACCGACGACGCGCGCCGTCAGCTCGCGAGCATTCAGGCCGACGATCCGCGCGACCAGGCGCTGATCGCGCGCACCGACGCCGCGATCCTGTTCGACGCGAAGCGCTACCCGGAGGCCGAGGCACGCCTTGCGAAGGCGACCTCCGACTTCCCGGACGACCCGGACCTCACCTATGACTACGCCATGGCTGCGGAAAAGACCGGCCAATATGACGTCATGGAAGCGCAGCTGCGCAAGCTGATCAAGACGCAGCCCGACAATCCGCAGGCCTACAACGCCCTCGGATACTCGCTCGCGGACCGCAATCAGCGCCTGCAGGAAGCCGACAAGCTGGTGGAAAAAGCCTCGTCGCTCGCACCGGACGACGCGTTCATCATGGACAGCGTGGGCTGGGTGAAATACCGCCTGGGCGACAATGCCGACGCGATCAAGCTCCTGCGCAAGGCCTACAGTCTCCAGCCGAACGCGGAAATTGGCGCGCACCTTGGCGAAGTGCTCTGGAAAAACGGCGACCAGGACGGCGCGCGCGCCGCGTGGCGCGAGGCCCGCAAGCTCGAACCCGACAACGACACGCTCCTGAAGACGCTCAAGCGCCTCCAGGTCAACGATCTCTGATGGCAGATTTTTTCACTTCGTTTTCCCCCAAGGCCCTCCCCGCTGCGCGCGCCGCCCGCCTCGTACGGCGCGCGTCGCTCAGCGCAGCGGCGGCTGCGCTCCTCGTACTCGCGGGCTGCGCGACGCAACCGCCGCGCGAGCCGTCCACCTCGAACGCCACGACCTCGCTCACTACGCAGACGAACCGCGCCTATCATGGCCGCTTCGCCGTGCAGTACGTCGACCAGAACGGCCAGCAGCGCAATGCATACGGCAACTTCGACTGGCACGAGACCGATTCGACGGTGACGCTGCAACTGCTCAATCCGCTCGGCCAGACACTCGCGCTCGTCACCTCCGCACCGTCGCAAGCCACGCTGGAACTGCCTAACCGCCAGCCGCTCACGGCCGACAACGTGAGCACGCTCATGCAGCAGGCGCTCGGCTTCGCGCTGCCCGTGGAAGGGCTGCGCTACTGGCTGCAGCCTTCGGTCGCGCCCACGTCGCACGCGCGCACCACGCCCGACCCGCAGAATCCGCAGCGGCTTTCGCAGATCGAGCAGGACGGCTGGACCATCGATTACGTCGCCTACGCGGACGCGCCGGCCACTGGCGTGAAGCGCGTCAATCTCACGCGTGAAGTCCCGCCGCTCCAGATCAAGCTCGTGCTTGACCAGTAAGCGGGCCGCGGACTGTTCAACTCCCGCCTCTCATCGGCAATATCCGGCCGGCAGGCGCCGGCCGGAATCCAGGGCATCGCCCCAAGAGCATCATGATCGAAACCCAGGACTCGCTGCGCGACTGCCTAGCGCCCGCGAAACTCAATCTCTTCCTGCACATCACGGGCCGCCGTCCCAATGGCTATCACGATCTGCAGACCGTGTTCCAGTTGCTCGACTGGGGCGACACGCTGCATTTCACGCGCCGCCACGACGGCCGTATCACGCGCACCGTGGAAGTGGAAGGCGTGCCGGCCGAGCACGACCTCACCGTGCGTGCCGCGACGCTGCTCAAGCAACATACGGGCACGAGCGAGGGCGTCGAGATCGATATCGAAAAGCGTCTGCCGATGGGCGCGGGTCTCGGCGGCGGCAGCTCCGACGCAGCCACGACGCTGCTCGCGCTCAACCGCCTCTGGAAGCTCCACCTGCAGCGCGAGGAATTGCAGGCGCTCGCGCTCAAGCTGGGCGCGGATGTGCCCTTCTTCGTGTTCGGAAAAAATGCGTTCGCGGAGGGTGTTGGCGAAGCCCTCGAGGCTGTACAATTGCCCCCGCGTCATTTTTTGGTCGTGACGCCGCGGGTTCATGTTCCGACTGCCGAGATTTTTTCGGAAAGGTCATTGACAAGGGACACAAAGACCTGCAAAATAGCAGTCTTTCTTGCACAGCAAGCAGCGCTAATCGGATGGCCAGACAGCTTCGGTCATAACGATATGCAGGCGGTTGTCGCAGGAAAATACACGGAAGTAGCGCAGGTGCTTCGATGGTTCGAGGGTGTCTCGAACAGCATCGCACCCGCGCGGATGACCGGATCGGGTGCCAGCGTTTTTGCAGCATTCGCCAGTCGGTACGAAGCAGAATCGGCACAAGCCAGACTGCTTGCGGAACAACCGGACTGGAGGAGCGCGGTAGCCTCGAGTCTGGATACGCATCCACTCTTCGCTTTCGCGGCATAGTTTTGCGTGGTTGATCGACCTACCGGTCAGCCAGGCTCAAAGTTGAGTGTAGGGGAGTCGCCAAGTTGGTTAAGGCACCGGATTTTGATTCCGGCATGCGAGGGTTCGAGTCCTTCCTCCCCTGCCAAAAATTCAAGGCAGTTCGCTCTGTGGGTTACCCAGGGCAGTTCGCCCAAGTAGTTCCTCTCGCCCCCTCAAAGTCCGCAGCAGGTGCATGATGAGCAGCCATGACGGCCTGATGGTTTTTACTGGCAACGCAAATCCCGCGCTTGCCCAGGAAGTCGTCAAGATCCTCGGTATTCCCCTCGGCAAGGCTATGGTTAGCCGCTTTTCCGACGGTGAAATCCAGGTCGAAATCCAGGAAAACGTGCGCGGCAAGGACGTCTTCGTCCTTCAGTCGACTTGCGCGCCGACCAACGACAACCTGATGGAACTGATGATCATGGTCGATGCGCTCAAGCGCGCATCCGCAGGCCGGATCACCGCAGCCATTCCCTATTTCGGCTATGCCCGTCAAGACCGCCGCCCCCGTTCGGCGCGCGTCGCCATCTCGGCGAAGGTCGTGGCGAACATGCTGGAAATCGCCGGCGTCGAGCGGATCATCACGATGGATCTGCACGCCGACCAGATTCAGGGCTTCTTCGATATTCCCGTCGACAACATCTACGCCACGCCCGTGCTGCTCGGCGATCTGCGCAAGCAGAATTACGAGAACCTGCTGGTCGTTTCGCCGGACGTCGGCGGCGTGGTGCGCGCCCGCGCGCTCGCCAAGCAGCTGAACTGCGATCTCGCCATCATCGACAAGCGTCGTCCGAAGGCGAACGTCGCCGAAGTGATGAACATCATCGGTGAAGTCGAAGGCCGCACCTGCGTGATCATGGACGACATGGTCGACACCGCCGGCACGCTCTGCAAGGCAGCGCAAGTGCTGAAGGAACGCGGCGCGAAGAAGGTTTTCGCTTACGCCACGCACCCGGTTCTCTCGGGTGGCGCGGGCGAGCGTATCGCCGGCTCGGCTCTGGACGAACTCGTCGTAACCGACACGATTCCACTGGGCGCCGAAGCGCGTTCGTGCCCGAAGATCCGCTCGCTCACGAGCGCAGGACTTCTCGCCGAAACGTTCTCGCGGATCCGTCGCGGCGACTCGGTCATGTCGCTCTTCGCGGAAAGCTGACAAGAATTGACGCGCAAGGCGCGGTGTTCGCAAGGACGCCGCGCTTTTGCACGTAATCGGCGCGAACGGACGATGGTTCGCGCTGCATCGCCGGGGGCCCGAAGGCGGGCATTCTGCTGAAAAGGCCCCGTTTTACTGCCTGGTCGCGGGCAGTGCATTGGAGAATCAAATGAAAGTCATCGCTTTCGAGCGTAACCTGCAAGGTACGGGTGCGAGCCGCCGCCTGCGCAATGCCGGCAAGACCCCTGGCATCGTGTACGGTGTCGGCGCCGAGCCGCAACTGATCGAAATCGATCACAACGCGCTGTGGCACGCCCTCAAGAAGGAAGCCTTCCACTCGTCGATCCTCGACCTCGAAGTGGCCGGCAAGTCGCAGCAAGTGCTGCTGCGCGACGTGCAATATCACCCGTTCCGTCAGCTCGTGCTGCACGTGGACTTCCAGCGCGTGGATCCGAGCAAGAAGATCCACACGAAGGTGCCCCTGCACTTCATGAACCAGGAAACCAACCCGGCTGTGAAGCTGGGCGGCGCGATCATCTCGCACGTTCTGGCTGAAATCGAAGTCCAGTGCCTGCCGGGCCAACTGCCGGAATTCCTCGAAGTCGACCTCGCCAGGATCGAAGCTGGCCAGTCGCTGCACGCCAAGGACATCACGCTGCCCGCCGGCGTGACGCTCGTCCCGCACGTGGAAGCGGAAAACCCGGTCGTTGCGTCGGCACCCGTGCCGGCTGGCGCCCAGGCGGCAGCCGAAGGCGAAGAAGCACCGGCTGCTGAGTAAGCGCAGCGGCTTCAACGAGCCGATCCTCTCGATCCGTTTCCCTGAAACGGACGACGTGACCCGCCGCGGTTCGCCCCGGCGGGTTTTTTTTCGCACTTTTTCGTACACTTGCGGGTCAGTTCATCGGTTTACGCAAGCGGAACACCACAATGATCAGGTTGATCGTCGGGCTCGGCAATCCGGGCGCCGAATACACGGCGACGCGCCACAACGCGGGCTTCTGGCTCGTGGACCAGCTCGCGCGCGAAGCCGGCACGACGCTGCGCGACGAGCGGCGCTTCCACGGCCACTATGCAAAGGCGCGCCTCTACGGCGAGGAAGTGCATCTGCTCGAACCGCAGACCTATATGAACCGCTCGGGGCAATCGGTCGTCGCACTCGCGGCCTTCTTCAAGATCCTGCCCGATGAGATCCTCGTCGCGCACGACGAGCTCGATCTGCCGCCCGGCACCATCAAGCTCAAGCTCGGCGGCGGCAGTGGCGGCCACAACGGTTTGAAGGACATCTCCGCGCATTTGTCGACGCAGCAGTACTGGCGGCTGCGCATCGGCATCGGCCATCCGCGCGACCTGATTCCCGAGGGCGCGCGCGCCGGTGCGAAGCCCGACGTCGCGAACTTCGTGCTCAAGCCGCCGCGCCGCGAGGAGCAGGAGGCGATCGACGCCTCGATCGAACGCGCGCTCGCGGTGATGCCGACGTTCGTGAAGGGCGAGGCCGAACGTGCGGTGATGCAGCTGCATCGCAATGGTTGAAACAAGGAGAGCGTCTTGAGTCGTTACTGGAGTGACATCGTCAACCGCCTCGTGCCCTATGTGCCGGGCGAACAGCCCGCGCTCGCGAAGCCGGTCAAGCTCAACACCAACGAGAATCCGTATGCGCCCTCCCCGCGCGTGCTCGAGGCGATCCGCCACGAGCTGGGCGAGACGGGCGAGTCGCTGCGCCGCTATCCCGACCCCGTCGCGAAGCGTCTGCGCGCGGCCGTGGCTGCGCATCACGGCATCCGCGCGGAGCAGGTGTTCGTCGGCAACGGCTCGGACGAGGTGCTCGCTCACGCGTTCCATGCGTTGCTCAAGCACGACAAGCCGATCCTCTTTCCCGACATTACCTACAGCTTCTACCCGACCTACGCGCGGCTCTACGAAGTCGAGTACCGCACTGTGCCCCTCACCGGGCAGTTCACGATTCGCGTCGACGATTACCGCCAGCCCAATGGCGGCGTGATCTTCCCGAATCCGAATGCGCCCACGGGCCACGCGCTGCCGCTCGCGGAAATCGAGCGGCTCGTCGCGGCGAACATGGAATCCGTGGTGGTGATCGACGAAGCGTATGTGGATTTCGGCGCCGAATCGGCGATCGCGCTGATCGACCGCTATCCGAACCTGCTGGTCGTGCACACGACCTCGAAATCGCGCTCGCTCGCCGGTATGCGCGTGGGCTTTGCGTTCGGCCACCCCGATCTCATCGACGCGCTCAACCGCGTCAAGGACAGCTTCAACTCGTACCCGCTCGACCGCCTCGCGCAAGCCGCCGCGACCGCCGCTTACGAAGACGGCGAGTGGCTCAGGACCACCAGCGAGCGCGTGATTGCGAGCCGCGAGCGCCTGACGGCCGCGCTCACGGCGCTTGGCTTCGACGTGGTGCCTTCGGCGGCGAACTTCGTGTTTGCGAAGCATCCCGCGCACGACGCGGCAGCCATTGCGGCCGGATTGCGCGAAAAAGAGATCTTCGTGCGCCATTTCAACGCGCCGCGCGTGAACCAGCATCTGCGCATTTCGATCGGCACCGATGCCGAGTGCGACACGCTTGTCGATGCGTTGAAGGCGATCCTCGCGTAAGAAGACGGCAAGATGGAATAAAAAACGCGCCAGTTGGCGCGTTTTTTTATTTCCGAAGGATCCAGCGGTTCAGGCGTTGTTCTTCGCCGCCGTCAGCGCGTGATACTTCTGCATCAATTGCTCGGGGGACTCGACGTGCTCCGGGTCCTTGGGAATGCATTCCACCGGGCACACCTGGATGCACTGCGGCTCATCGAAATGGCCGACACATTCGGTGCACTTGTTCGGGTCGATCACGTAGATTTCCGGGCCCATCGAGATCGCGTCGTTCGGGCACTCGGGCTCGCACACGTCGCAATTGATGCACTCGTCGGTAATCATCAGGGCCATGCTGTTCTCACTTCCTGCCGGCGCGAAGGCCGGCTCATACGTTGCTGAGCCTCATAGTTTACGCTGCTTTCGCCGCGCCTTCACACGTTCGTAACCGGGCCGCCCATCGAGGTGACCTTGTCCTGCAGGCGCTTCTCCACGGACGGAAACACGAACTTGCTCACATCGCCGCCCAATTGGGCAATTTCGCGCACGATGGTGCCCGAAATGAACTGATACTGGTCCGAAGGCGTCATGAACATCGTCTCGACGTCGGGCAGCAGGTAGCGGTTCATGCCGGCCATCTGAAATTCGTACTCGAAGTCCGACACGGCGCGCAGGCCCCGCACGATCACGCGTGCGTTGTTGGTGCGCACGAAGTCTTTCAGCAGCCCCTTGAAGCTCATGACCTGCACGTTCGGATAGTGGCCGAGCACCTCGTGGGCAATCTCGAGCCGCTCGGTGAGCGAGAAGAAAGGCTTCTTGTTGCGGCTGTCCGCAACGCCGACTACCAGCGTGTCGAAAATGCTCGACGCGCGCCGCACGAGATCTTCGTGGCCGCGCGTGAGCGGATCGAAGGTACCGGGGTACACGGCGACTACCATGAGGCTTCTCCTCTCAACGGAAATGGGGCGCAATGCAGTCCCGTGGCGACGCATGCACACGTGCGTGCGTGACGGCCAGGCCGCCCGCCGCTTCTTATCGAACGCGCATTATTCCTCATTTTCGCGCTGCAGCAAATGATAGTGAACCGCACCCGCCCGGCCCTCGCGCACCACGCTCCAGCCTGCCAGCGCGGGCCGCGCGGCCGGATCGACGGGCTCGCCCGACTCCACGTAAAGCCGGCCGTCCCGGGCGACGAGCGGCGCGGCCAGTTCGAGCGAACGCTCGAGCAACGCAGTGTCGCCGAACGGGGGATCGAGGAACACCACATCGAACGAGCCTGGCGCGAGATTGGCCGCGAGGCGCAGTGCATCGGCTTCCGCGATTTCGACCATGCGTGCGCCAAGGCGCGCCTGGTTCGCGCGCAGCTGCGCGGCCGCGCGCGCGCTGCGCTCCACCATCACGACGCGCGCGGCGCCGCGCGAGGCCGCCTCGAAGCCGAGACCGCCGCTGCCCGCGAAGAGGTCGAGGCAGCGCAGGCCGTCGAGACGCTGGCCGAGCCAGTTGAAGAGCGTTTCGCGCACGCGGTCTGGGGTCGGGCGCAGACCGTCGAGGTCGAGCACCGGCAGCGGCGTGCGCTTCCAGTCGCCGCCAATGATGCGGATCGTGTGTGCGCCGCCACCGCTGCGTGCGCGCGGATCGGACTGATGGGCGCGGCCGCCTTGGCCACGTGAAGGTGAGGAACGGGTCATGCGTTGGGTCGTACGGCTGCGTGCATTTGACCGTCGGCAGTCAACTTGCCGGCGGAACTCGACTGGGGAACTCGACGCTTTCGCATCGCGCCCCTCCAATGCGCGCACGTTACCACAGGGGCGCGCAGGTGCCTCGCGCGCGCCGCCACGCCCCTACGGCGATGCCGCAGCGACTCCAGGGGGCGCGCCTGATAAAATGCCATGTTTTCCGCGCGTTACCGCTTCCCATGCTGTCGTTGACCGCCCCTCGGTCCGACCCGCAGCGCGCCTGACCCACCCCAGACCATGTTCAGTTTCTTCAAACGATTCCGCGGCTCGAAGGACGCCGAGAACGCGCCGGCCGAGAACGCGCAGAACGAAGCCACCCTCGAGGCGCCCGACGAGGCCGTTGAAGCGCCCGCCGGCGCGGCGCACGAACCGTCGCCTGCGTCACCCGCGCCGTCCGCTCCACTGGCCGCGACTGCACCGGTCAAGCCGCAGCAGGCCGACGCCGCCAACAGCGACGACGAACCGGAAGCCGTCGAAATCGTCCCGCCGCCGGCGCTCGAGCCCGCCGCAAAGCAGTCGTGGCTCAAGCGTCTGAGGTCGGGGCTTTCGAAAACCGGCTCGAACATCCAGAGCATCTTCGTCAATGCAAAGATCGACGACGACCTCTACGAAGAGCTCGAAACCGCGCTGCTGATGTCGGATGCGGGCGTCGACGCGACCGAATATCTGCTCGAAACGCTGCGCCAGAAGGTGCGCGCCGAGCGCCTGACCGACGCGCAGCAGGTCAAGAACGCCCTGCGCGAGCTGCTCATCGGCCTGCTCAAGCCGCTCGAGAAGTCGCTCATGCTCGGCCGTGCGCAGCCGCTCGTGATGATGATCGCCGGCGTGAATGGCGCGGGCAAGACCACGAGCATCGGCAAGCTCGCCAAGCATCTGCAAAGCTTCGACCAAAGCGTGCTGCTCGCCGCCGGCGACACGTTCCGCGCCGCCGCGCGCGAACAGCTCGCCATCTGGGGTCAGCGCAACAACGTGACGGTCGTCCAGCAGGAAAGCGGCGACCCGGCAGCGGTGATCTTCGACGCCGTGAGCGCCGCGCGCGCGCGCCGTATCGACGTGGTGATGGCCGACACCGCGGGCCGCCTGCCCACGCAATTGCACCTGATGGACGAGTTGAAGAAGGTCAAGCGCGTGATCGGCAAGGCGTTCGACGGCGCGCCGCACGAGGTGCTGCTCGTGATCGACGCGAACACGGGCCAGAACGCGCTCGCGCAAGTCAAGGCCTTCGACGACGCGCTCGGCCTCACCGGCCTGATCGTCACGAAGCTCGACGGCACCGCCAAGGGCGGCATTCTCGCCGCCATCGCGCGGCAGCGCCCGATTCCCGTCTATTTCATCGGTGTCGGTGAAAAGGTCGAAGATCTGCAGCCGTTCGTGGCCGAAGAATTCGCCGACGCGCTGCTCGGCAGCTGAAAGCCAGCTTTTAACAGGACCTGGATGCACGAAGGGCGTCGTTCTCGCGAACGACGCCCTTTTTTCATTGGCGCGGCCGGCGTTGGCCGATCAGACGCTCACTCCGTATCCGGCTGCACGCCCGGTGCGGCGCGCGCGAACGCGTCGAGCGTGAGCGCGTAGTCGTTGATGCGCTGAATGGTCGGATAACGCGACGTGTCGATCTTGAAGCGGTTCGCGTTGTAGACCTGCGGCACGATGCAAAGATCGGCGACGGTCGGCGTGTCGCCGAAAGCGAGCTTGCCGGTGCGCGGATCGCTGGCGAGCCGCTGTTCGAGCGTCGCGAACCCCGTCTCGATCCAGTGGTGATACCACGCGTCTTTCGTCGCGTCGTCCGCGCCCACGGTGTGCTTGAGGTATTTGAGCACGCGCAGGTTGTCCACCGGGTGGATCTCGCAAGCCACCTGCAACGCGAGCGAGCGCACGTGAGCGCGATCGACGGGCGACGTCGGCAGCAGCGGCGGCTCGGGATGCGTCTCTTCCAGATACTCGATGATCGCGAGCGACTGCTGAAGCGTGTGCCCTTCGTCATCGACGAACGACGGCACGATCGCGTCGGGATTCACCTGACGGTAGGCGGGCTTGAGCTGCTCGCCGCCGTCGCGCACGAGGTGGACCGGAACATACTCGTACGACAGGTTCTTCAGATTCAGCGCAATTCGCACCCGATACGACGCCGAACTGCGGAAATAACTGTAAAGCTTCATGCTCCTCTCTTGCTCCTCTTGAATCGTGATGCGGCGCGCGCCGCTCAGACGACCCGCACGGCGAATTCGCCGATCCCCGCCACGCCGCCCGTCATCAGGTCGCCCTTGACCACGGCGCCCACGCCTTCGGGCGTGCCCGTGTAGATC
>NZ_BBJH01000040.1 GCF_000739775.1 Paraburkholderia heleia NBRC 101817
TTTCACAACTCCCCACAGTGCAAATTTCTGTTGAGGCAGTTTGGTATACGCAGCACCGTGATCGACACCGGAGTAGCCGACAGCGGCACGCGCGTAGCGGGCTGGCGCCGCGCCTGACCGGACAGGTACCGTACCGTCGCCATTCTCGCCCGCTGCCTGCAGTTCAAAGGTCTTGTGAACATCCATTGGACCAAGTCTTCCGGCCACAACATCGATTGTTCCCATCAGGGTGTCTGTATTGACCGGTTTGTTCTGGGCGTCGTACGTATCACTGTTCAAAAGGAACGAAGCTTGTGTGCGTTTCCACACGACATCGCCCCACGTTTTATGTTCCTTGTCGTCTCCCCAGAAGGCGAAGGTTTGCGGATGGTATTTTCCGCTGATCGCCCGATGAAACCTTGCGACCTGCTCGGTAATGAGTTTCGTGTAGCTCAGCCAGTTTTGCTCAGAATCGGTTGACTTGTCGGGGTCCATCAGTCCTTGATCAACGAGGCCCCACCACACGCCACGTTTCGTATATATCTCGCTGTACGGATCGCCTTTTTGTGGCAAAGAAAAAAAGCGCCCGCCATCCCTAATCTGTAGCCACCCATGACCATATTCCGGGCTTGGCAACAATTGAAGTGGGCCCGGAGATTGCGCGAACACGGGCATCACCTTGCTCGACATATTTCCCAAAATCAGGCTGGTCCCATAGCTGACAACGTTCCCGCCAGGTTCGGTACCGGCCTTTACGCGGCGATACGCCGTTGCGGATCCCGTCGCAGGCATCACGCCATGCACGATACCAAGAATCTTCTCCCGGTACCCGGGGATAGCCTCGGCACAATACCGGGATACCAGACCACCCATCGAATGAGTCACCAGAATGACTTTTTCGCACCAGCCAATTTTCCGGTAGTACGAAATAATTTTATCAATCTGATAGCCCAGCCATTCTGCCGATTTGGCATTCGACTGGAGCCAGTTATATCCCACAGCGTGAACGGGAAGGTGATACTTGTACGAAAGGGAGACTTCGGCATACGATAGCTTGGCGAGGTTCTGTGCAACGACTTCCTGCATCAATAGAGCACGCAAGCCTTTGCGGCCATAATCAGCGGCTGCATTGCAATCGTTCAAGGCGTTTTCCAGCCAAACCAGGAAGTCGCCATAGAACATTTTGGAGACGGTGCCCCACCCACGGCTCCGCAATTCCGTCTCGGATAGCGCCGTTCCGGTGGGAATCTGTCCACCACCAAACACGTGAGTGGTCGACGGATTTAGCGTTTTTTTTCTGAATGAGGCGTCCTTAATCGCCCACTTCACGAGCGATGCGGAACTATCGACAAGCCAAACCGGATTGTCCCGGAGATCGGCCAGATTCGTGCCCATGACCCCGGGCACGACGATGACAGGAATCACACGGTCAGGGTGCATGTAGCACACCGCCGTGCTGTCGTCCGGCGGCGAGGTCACTGACTGATAATGACGGGACCCGTCTTCCGCAATTGTGGGTTGAATGACTCGTTCGGTAGTGGCCATGTATTCCTGGACTCCGGTCTTGTTCAATGGGGGAGCAATAAGACGGCGCAAGCCAGTGCTCAAGCTTCGGTATCCGGATCGATTCGAAGCGGGAGCTCTTCAGAAAAAATCGCGCACTGAAGGTCAGTCTTTCCTGCGGCGTCAGTCATGCACTGAATCACACAGCCGTCGTCGTGAATGATGGAAAACCTCGATGACTTACCAACTCATCACTGTGGGGCGACTTCAAGATAAATTCTTCCCCGAACGGTGCAAGCTTCCAGTTGTTGATGGTGCCCGCGAGCGAGCTTGGCCCTGCCGGCTGAAAGCCGCCGACTTGATTGTGCGGTTGCCGCGCGTGCTGTCTTCGATACCGTTGACGAGATCCGGATGTACGAACCCCCATATTTAAGCAGAAGTTCTTCTTTAGCCTCGATGTTGCATCGACCGTTTGCACGGCTGATTCGCATTTTTTTGTCGCAGATCAGGTCCAAGAGGCGCAATCGTCTCGTTCCAGGTAAGGGGCGATAGGCCGGAGCAGCAGCGCGCGAACGCCTGGTGCGTGATCGAGGGCGCGAAGATCTGTTCGATCACCGGCGATCTCGGCGATGCGCGCACGACCGTCACGCACCCAGCTACGACGACGCACGGCCGCATTACACCTGAAGCGCGCGCGGCGGGCGGCGTCGCCGAAGGGCTGATCCGCCTCGCCATTGGCCTCGAAAACGTGCAGGACGTGCGCAACGATCTCGCGCGGGCTCGATGCGGCGCAGTAAGCTCAATTAAGCAACGGTTGTATCATCGTGGGCCGGGCGCCGCCCGGCCCATTTCCTTTTCATTTCCCGTGAGTTCGACATGCCCATTGTTCGTGCGTTGTTCGTCTATCCGGTGAAGTCGTGCGGCGCGATCGCGCTCGACGATGCGCAGCTCGGCCTGAAGGGCATCGAGTGGGACCGCCACTGGATGGTCGCCGACGAAAACGGTCGCTTCGTCACACAGCGCCAGTACGCCGCCATGGCGCGCATCGTGCCCGCGTTCGTCGACGATGGCGTGCGCCTCACCATGGAAGGCATGCGCGAAGCGCTCCATCTGCCGTTCGCGCCGCGCGGCGGCGAGGCGCGCGTGCCGGCTTCGGTCTGGGACGATGATTTCGAGGCGCTCGACGAAGGCGATCACGCGGCGCAGTGGTTCACGCAGGCGCTTGGCGTGCCGGTGCGCCTGCTGCGCTTCGCGCACGACGTGACGCGTCTCGCGAGCAAGCAGTGGACGAACGGCGAAGACGCGCCCACGCAATTCGCCGACGGCTTTCCGCTTCTCGTGACCAGCGAGGCGTCGCTCGCGCAACTCAACGAGCGTCTCGCGGCGAAGGGCGCGCCGTCTGTGCCAATGGCGCGCTTTCGTCCGAACATCGTCGTCGGCGACGTGGGCGACGCGTTCGAGGAAGACTTCATCGACACGCTCGCCATCGAATCCGCTTCAGGCGGCGAAGAGATCGTGCTGCGCTTCGTGAAGCCCTGCGCGCGCTGCCCGATCACGACGATCGATCAGCTAACGGGCGAGCGCGACGCGCAATGGCCTACCGAACCGCTCGACACGCTTGCCGGGTTTCGCGCCGATCCGCGCGTGGACGGCGGCCTCACGTTCGGCCAGAACGCGATGGTGGTGACGGGAGCGGGCCAGCACGTGACGGTGGGCGCACGCGCCGCGTGGGAGTACCGCTTCGACGATTGAGCGATTGAGCCGCGCCGGCGCGCTCAGTGCGAAGGCAGCGCGCGCCACTGGCCGGGCGCGAGCCCAAAGCGGCGCGTGAACGCATGCGTGAACGCGCTCTGGTCGCCGAAGCCCACTTCGAGCGCGATATCGGAGAGCGAGGCGCGCGGGTCGGCGAGCAGCGTGAGTGCTGTGTCGAGCCGCAGACGCTGCAGGTAGCGATGCGGCGTCTCGCCGAACGCTTCGATAAAAAGCTGATGAAAGCGCCGCATGCCGAAGCCGCAGTGCGCAGCGAGATCGGCAATGCGCAGCGGCTGCGCGAGATGCGCGCGCAGCCAGCGGTCGATACGGGCAAAGTCCAACCCGGCAGCCGCGCCGAATTGCGCGCCGGCAGCCACGCCGGTTTGTGCGATGAATGCCGCGCACAGGCGCGCCGAGGCGTCCCAGTGAAAGCGGCGCGCGCGCAGCTCGTCGCCGTCGCGAGGCGGCGTGGCCGCGGCGGCGCGCTGCGCGATCTGGCTCACGAGCTGCGTGAGCGCGGGGTCGAGGCGCACGGCGCGCGCGGTGTCGAAAAGCCGTTCGGGCACCGCGAGCGTTGCCGCGGGCAGGTCGAGCACGAGCTGGCGGTTATCGCCGATGCCCATGTAGTCGTGCCGCGCGCCCGCCGGAATGAGCCATGCGGCCCCACTGTCGATGCGCTCGCCCCGGCCGTTCACGGTCATCTCCATCTCGCCGTCGAGACCGAGCACGATCTGGTGAAAATCGTGCAGATCGGTTTCCTCGATCGCGCCGTAGCGGCGCAGTTCGACGCCGGGCGCGGTGACGGGAGCGTGGTGATGCGGATTCATGTTGACCGGTTGCGGTTGCAAATAAGGCGAGCGCCGTGAAGCGTCAAGCGGGCGTCACACGTCGAGCAGCTCGACTTCGAACACGAGCGTCGCGTTCGGCGGAATCACGCCGCCCGCGCCGCGCACGCCGTAGCCCAGTTGCGGCGGAATCGTCAGCTTGCGCACGCCGCCCACCTTCATGCCCTGCACGCCTTCGTCCCAGCCCCTGATGACCATGCCGCCGCCCAGCACGAAGGCGAACGGGTCGTTGCGGTCCTTGCTCGAATCGAACTTCTGGCCGTCCGTCAGCCAGCCGGTGTAGTGCACGCTGACGGTCTGGCCGGCCTTGGCTTCGGCGCCGGTGCCTTCGGTCAGGTCCTCGTACTTGAGGCCGGATTCGGTGGTCACGATAGACATGGAAAAACTCCTGATTCGGATAGGTTGGACCCGTTATTGTAGGCGCTTTGCCGGGCCGGGCGAGCAGCGGCTTGCCGGGCACGCCGCTTGCTCTCTACCCGCTGCCTATAATGGGGGACCGCTCGCCCGGCCAGTGGCGAAATACGAGGAATCAGATGGTGTCGACTTCGCAAAACCGCACCGAGCGCACGGCGCGCCTGTGCGCCGAGGCAGCGCTGTTCATGCGCGACCACGTGCTCTCGCGCGTCTCGCACGATCTGCGCAGCCCGCTCAACGCAATCCACAGCTGGGCTTACGTGCTCGAACGCAAGATCGACAACGCGGACGCCTCCGCGCAACGGGCGGTGGCCGGCATTCGCACGGGCGTGGAGCAGCAGGTCCGGCTGCTCGAAACGCTCGTCGATACCACGCGCGCCGAAACGCGCAAACTGCGTATCGAGCGCGCACCGTTCGCCATCGCGGCGCTGATCGGCGAGGCCGTGGATGACGCGCGGGCCGCGCTCGGCGATGCGCGCGGCGTGACGTTCGCCGTGCAGGACACGACAGGCGCGGCCACGCTCGACGGCGATCGCGAACGCCTTGCGCAGGCGCTGTGGCTGATGCTGGTGTTTGCGGCGGAAACCAGTGCTCAGGGAGCCAGCGTGGCGCTCGCGGCGAGCGCGAGCGCCACTGCCGCCCAACTGGAGGTGCAGTGGCACGCCACGCGTGCGGCGCTCACCGACGACGCGCTGGCGCACGTGCTGGAGCCGTTCGCGCGCGCCCAGGCGAGCGAGCAGCAGGAAGCGGGGCGCTACGCCTGGGTGCTGGCGCTGTGCCACCGTGTGGCCGAGGCACATGGCGGACGCTTCGAGGCGCCGGCTCTCGTGGGCGAGGAAACGGTGCTGGTGCTGAATGTGCCGTTGAACGGCGCGTGAGCGGGTCGAGCCGGATCGCCCATGAACGGCCGCCGCACGAGCGGCGGCCCGGGTTGAGTTCGCCCGAACCTTTCGCGCGCCTTGCACCCTTATACTGAGCGCTTCGTCCCTCGGAGCCATCTGTCTTGATCCAGCTTCTCGCCCTCATCGGGGCGTTTCTGCTCGTTGCCCTCAACGGTTTCTTTGTCGCGGCCGAGTTCGGCCTCGTCAAACTGCGCGCCACGCGCGTGCAGACCCTCGCGCAGCAGCACGGCTTGCGTGGCCGCCTGCTCGCCAAGGTGCACGGCCAGCTCGATGCCTATCTTTCCGCATGCCAGCTCGGCATCACGCTCGCTTCGCTCGGCCTCGGCTGGATCGGCGAGCCGGCGTTCGCGCAGCTGCTGGCGCCGGTGTTCGCGCTGCTAGGCGTGCAATCGGCGGAACTCGTGCATGCCATCTCGCTCGTGTTCGCGTTCACGGTCATTTCGTTCCTGCACATCGTGGTGGGCGAACTTGCGCCGAAGTCGCTGGCCATCCGCCAGGCCGAGGAGATCTCGCTGTGGACGGCCATGCCCCTCTACGGTTTCTACTGGACCATGTATCCCGCGATCTGGGTGCTCAATACGAGCGCGAACGCGGTGCTGCGTCTCGCCGGCCTTGCGTCGGAGCACGGGCACGACACGCACTATTCGACCGACGAACTCAAGCTGATCCTGCGCAGCCGCCGCGCCGCCGCCCAGGCCGAGGCGCATGACGCGATGCACGAGCCGCGCGGCGCAAAAGGGGCAAAAGGGGCAAAAGGGGCAAACGGCGCGGTGCCGCTGCTCCCCGCGCCGGCCGCGAACGCCTATAGCGCCGACGAATGGAACACGCTCGCCCATTCGCTCGACTTCTCGCGCCTCACGATATCCGACCTCATGCGGCCCACGCACGAGATGGTGGGACTGCGCCGTGACCTGTCGCTGCGCGAAAACATGCAGATCGTGGCGCGCCATCGTTTCAGCCGTTACCCGCTGTTCGAGGACGCCGCGGGCGAGCGCGTGGCGGGGCTCATCCACCTGAAGGACCTGCTGCTCGCGCGCGAGGCCGGCAACGCCCTCAGCGATCTCGGCAAGTTCGTGCGCCCCGTGCAGTACGTGCGGCCCGACACGCCCGCGCTCGCGCTGTTTCGCCGCTTTCGCAAGGGCGCGCCGCATTTCGCGCTGGTGGGGCACAAGAACGCGCGCCCAGTCGGCTTTCTCACGCTCGACAATCTGCTGGGCGCGCTCGTGGGCCAGATTCACGACGAATTTCACCAGGCCGACACCGACTGGACCCGCATGGACGACGGCACGCTGATGGGCCGCGGCAGCCTGCCCGTGGTGTCGCTGGAGCAGGCGCTCGGCATCGACATCGACGAAGGGCGCGCGGAGTCGGTGGGCGGTCTCGTGATTCATGCGCTCAACGATCTGCCCACCGAAGGGCAGCGTGTGGCGTTCGACCGCTTCGACATCGTCGTGAAGAAGATGAAGGGGCCGCGCATCGTACTCGTGCGCGTGTATCCCAAAGATCTCGAGGATGAAGGAGGCTGAACCGCCCTAGCTGCGCGCGAGTGTGGCGAGCACCGCTACGGGCATTGCGCCGAGGACCTCGCGCAGCGCGAGCGTGCCGCCTTCGCGCACCGTGTGCGCGGCGTCGCTGAGCCAGTCGTGCAGCGTGGCTTGCACACACCCTTTGGGCAGTTCGACCGTGGTCTCTTCCCATCGTTCGGGCGCGACGAGCGGGGTGGCGCCATCCAGCAACCCTGCTGCGAGACGGGTGCCGACCACGACGGCCCACGCATTGCCGTGATGGCGCGCGAACGCGATCACATGGGAGGCCTGTGGGCCGCTCACCGTGAGCGGCAGATACTCGCCTTCGCGCAGCAGTTCGGGCGCTCGCGAGCGCAGCGCGAGCAGGCGGTACGCCGTGGCCAGTTTCACGTGTGCGTTGCGCCAGTCCTTCAGTTTCGCGGCGGGCGCCTGATCGTCGAGCGCGGCCGCGCGGGCGGCGTAATCGACAGGCCGCCGGTTATCCGGATCGACGAGGCTGAAATCCCATAGTTCGGTGCCCTGATAAAGATCGGGCACGCCCGGCGAAGTGAGCCGCAGCACCGTTTGCAGCAGCGTATTGAGCGCGCCCGCAGGTGCCACGCGCGCGACGAATTCGGCCAGCGCCTGCAAAAAACCGTCACGCCGTTGCGGCGCGAGGATATCGAAGAGAAATGCCTGGCACTCCGATTCATAGGTCTCGTCGGGCGAGAGCCAGTTCGTGCGCAGCTTTGCTTCGCGCAACGCCTTGAGCAGCCACGTCGAGACGCGCTCCGCGAGCGCATGCACGCCCGCCTCGTCGCCCGGGTCGAGTTCGGGCGGCCAGCAGCCCACCAGCGTTTGATACAGCATCGCCTCGGCAGTGGGTCCTGGCGACCAGGCCGCGCCGGCCGTCCCGTCGTTGCGGCGATGCGTCTGGTTCAGCGTCGACCAGGCGCGCAGCGTGGCGCTCCAGTCGGGCGCAATCTCGCTCAGTACGGCGAGCCGTGCACGCACGTCCTCGCCGCGCTTGTGGTCGTGCGTGGCCGTGGCGAGCAGCCCATAAGGGCGGCGCTGGCGCAGCCGGTTCGACGCATGAAAGTCGTGGGGTGTGCGCGCGAAATCGTCGGGGTCCGCGCCCACTTCGTTACGCGAGAGCAGGCGTCCGTAGCGGTAGAGTGCGGTGTCTTCCGTGGCCTTTGCCGCGAGCGGCGCGGTGAGCTGCGAGAACAGCGCGAGCGCCGTGCGTTGTGCAATGAGCGAATGGCTGAGCGACGTATTCGCCGGGTTGCTGCCCGCACCTGCGTGCGCGCCCGCGTTCGCGCCGGCCGGCGCGGCGCGCGGAGACCTGGCGCCGCCGCTGCTGGCGCTGGCGCTACCGGGATTGTGCGCGGCCGGGTCGGGAGCACGGCCGCCTAGCCAGCCGTCGACATGATCGAGCGCCGCGAGGCTCGCGCGCGGCAGTGCTTGTCGCGCGGCTTCGAGCGCCACATCGAAATAGCGGTTGTCGAGCGCGCTGCGCAAGCCGTTCACCGGATAGATCCGATAAATCGGGAAGTACATGGCCAGATGCGCGGCCACGCGATGCACCGATGCATAGGTGGTATCGCGCGTAGCCGGGAGTTCGCGCGCGATGCGGTGCAGCGCGCGCGTCACATGGTCGAGTTCCGCGGGCAGATAGGCGGCCAGCATCTCGCGGCGCGCGTCGAGCGCGTAGGCCGCGAACGGCCGGTCGTCGCCGGCAATGGCGGCCCACGCTTCGGCGAGCGGCGCGGCGCCCGCGGGATCGTGCAGCAAGGCGCCCACGTCGTTCATGAAGTCGTAGCCGGTCGTGCCTTGCACGGGCCAGTCGTCGCGCAGCGTTTCGCCTTGCGCAAGGATCTTCTCGACCACAATGAAGGGCGGCGTGGCGCGCAGCGAAGCAAGCCGCTGCCGCAGACGTTCGCAGTACTCGCGCGGGTCCGCGAGCCCGTCGATATGGTCGATGCGCAGGCCGTCGATCACGCCGTCGGCATAGAGGCGAAACACGAGCTTGTGCACGGCCTCGAACACGTCGTGACGTTCCACGCGCACGCCGGCGAGCGCGGTGATGTCGAAGAAGCGCCGCCAGTTGATCTCGTCGGTGGCGGTGCGCCACCACGCGAGCCGGAAGTGCTGGCGCTCCAGCAGGCGGTGCAGCCGCTCGCGCGGCACCGGGTCGCCGCTTGCATAGGATTCCAGAACGAAGTCGATGGGGTCCGTGCCGACCCGCTCGACGAACGCGCGCAGCGCGTCGCGCCCGGCGGCGGCGCGCGCCTGATCGTCGGGCTGGGTCGTGAGGCCCTGGAACGGCCCGGCGAGCGTGTTGAGATCGGCGCGGTTCGCGGACTGCAGCAGCGCCGCGTAATCGGTCGGGCAGATCGGGCACACGTGCGGCCCGTACTGCACGTAAAAGCGCGCGGCGGCCGGGTCGAACTTCAGCTCGATGCGGCCCGCGGCGAGTTCTTCGCCGTACTGTGCGCCGAGAAACGGCATCAGCACCTTGCCGCGCAGGGCGGGGTCGGGCGAGTGCCAGTCCACGTCGAAGTGGCGCGCGTACGCGCTGTGGCGTCCCCATTCGAGGATGTCCAGCCACCAGGCGTTGTGGCCGCCGCCCACGCCCATGTGATTCGGGACGAAGTCGGCGATGATGCCCATGCCGCGCTCATGCACTTTCGCGGCGAAGCGGCGCAGCGCGCCTTCGCCGCCCAGTTCCGCGCTCACCGTCCCATAGTCGACGGTGTCGTAGCCGTGCATCGAGCCGGGCTGCGCGGTCGTGACGGGGGAAAGATAGAGATGGCTCACGCCGAGCGCGGCGAAGTAGTCGAGCTGCGCGAGCGCATCGACAAATGTGAAGCCGTGGTGGAGCTGCAGGCGCAGCGTCGCGCGAGGGTGTGTCATGGCGTCGGCTTCTTTTCGGGCGCACCTGGCGCCGGGCTGGCGGTTGAGTGGGCGCCGCTCGCGCCGCTATCGGCGCTCGGGCCGGACGGCGCGCGCGCGACGGCTTCGCGTGCGCGTACGACGGCTTCGACGCGCGCGGCGACGGCCGGATCGGCGAACAGCGTCTCGACGGGCAGCGGCAGGCGGCGGCGCCAGTTCGGATGCTCGTCGATCGAGCCGGGCAGATTCGGCTGGTCTGACAAGGCGAGCAGATCTTCGAGCGGGCAGGTGACGAGCGGGCTGCGCGTTGCCGCGACATAGGCGAGCGCGGCGTTCACGGGTGGATCGCCGGTGGGCGGCGGATCGGTGTCGCGCGGCGCGAGCCCGCTGTGCTGCAGCGCATGCCAGAGCGCGACGCGATCTGTTGCGCGCCGCGCGTGGTCGAGCGCGACGGGGTCGCGCCCGTCGGCGCGCGGGAGCGTCTGGCCGATGCGGCTGCGCCAGTCGATGTCCGCGCCGCTCCACCAGCCCGCGACGGTCGGCAGATCGTGCGTGGTGGTCGTCGCGACGCCATGCGGGTCCCAGCGCGCGGGCGCGAGAAAGCCCTTGCCGTCGTGCTCGAACCACAGCACGCGTATGCCATACAGGCCATGCGCGGCGAGCCGCTCGCGCAGCCCCGGCGGCACGGTGCCGAGGTCTTCGCCAATCACGATTGCGCGATGCCGCCACGATTCGAGCGCAATGAGCCGGACGAGATCGTCGAACGGATAGCGCAGATACGCGCCATGGCGCGCGCTTTCGCCTTCGGGCACGAGCCAGAGCCGGCGCAGCCCGAGAATATGGTCGATGCGCACGCCGCCCGCATGGGCGAAGGCGGCGCGCAGCATGTCGATGAACGCGCGGAAGCCGTTGTTGTGCATGGCGCGCGGCGAGAACGTCGTGAGCCCCCAGCTTTGCCCGGCCTGGTTGAAGATGTCGGGCGGCGCGCCGACCGAAACGCGCTGCAGCATGTCCTGCGGCAGCGACCACGCGTGCGAGCCGGCGCCGTCGCAGCCCACGGCGAGATCGGCGACGAGGCCGATCGCCATGCCGGCCTCGCGCGCGCTGCGCTGCGCGCCCGAGAGCCCTTGCGCCGCGAGCCATTGCAGGAAGCAGTGAAACTCGACTTCGCGCCGGTGCTCCTGCGCGAACGTCGCCACCTCGGCGCTGCGCGGGTCGCGCAGCGGTTCGGGCCAGTCGCGCCAGTGGCGCTCGCCGCCGGGGCCATGCAGCATGGCTTCCTGCAGCGCTTCGAAACGCGCGTGGTCTTCGAGCGCTTCGCCGCCCTGTGCGCAGAACGCGGCGAAGGCGGCGGCACGCGGCGAGCCGCTCACGCGCTCTTCGGCGTCGAAGCGCTCGTACAGCGCGCGCAGCACCTTCAGCTTGAGCGGCAACGCACGCTGCCAGTCCACGAGCGGCGCGGCCTCGAGTTCGCGCCAGGCGTCGAGCGCATTCGCGGCCACGCTCGCGTCGTGCGCGGCCCTGGCGCCGAATTCCGCGGCGGGATCGATATGCGCGACATTGACCCACAGGCGCGACGAAGGCGAATAGGGGCTGAAGTGGCCCGGCTCGGCGCTGAACATCGCATGGGTCGGGCTCACCGCGAGCGCCTGCGCGCCGCGCCGTGCGCTTTCGCTCGCCAGCGCGGCGAGCGCGGTGTAGTCGCCGATGCCGCCGCCGCCATTGCGCCGGAGTCCATACAATTGTGCGGCGAGGCCCCACAGCGGCGGCACCGTCCCGCTGTCACCGTGACGTGCGCGCCAGGCGTCGGCGACGGTATGGCAGTGCGGTGGCGCGACCGCGATCGTCAGGCGATGGTCGTTGACGGTGAGCGTGTGGTAGCCCGGCTCCGCGAGCGGCGCGAGCAACGCGCTCTCGCCGCGCGGCGAGGTGAAGCGGCCCTCGATATGCTCGCCGCTTTCGAGGTCGATACGATAGTGGCTGCCCGCGCGTACCGCCGAAGGCGGCAGCTCGATCGCGTTGTCGTATTCGGCGGTGATGAGCGGCGGCAGTCGCCGCGTCGACTGTTCGGCGTTGAGCGCGGAGGTGCTCTGGCGGATTTGCGTGGCATTGGCGCAAGGCAGGCCCGCGCATTCCAGCAGGGCGGCGAGCGTGCTGTCGGGCACGCGCTGCACGGCGCCGTGCGCGTCGGTCCATTCGACCTCGAAGCCCGCGCGGGCGGCCAGGGTCGCGAGCGTTTCGCTGCGGCGCGCGGTGCTCATGCGTTGGGCTCCTCGCGATGCACGACGCGCGCGTCGTGCCCGCTCGAATACTCGGGCACGTTGCCGGTGAGCCATGCAATGCACGCGCTCTCGGGCAGCACGCCATGGTCGGCCTGGTCGCGCGCACGCGGCGGCGTTTCGAAGATCACCATGCCCTCGGGCCGCGGACTGAGCGGCACCCCGTCTCGGCCCAGGTTCAGCGCGATGGTGAGCGTTTCGCCATCGTCGAGGCGCCAGCGCGCGACGAGCGCGGCGAGGCCGTTCGCGGCGTCGTCGGCGAGCACGCTCGCACCGAGCGCACGCGCATGGCGCAGGCGCGGCATGAGCAAATGCGCGCGCACGCATAGCGCCGACTGATAGAAGTGCATCCATTCGAGCCGTTCGCCGTCGAGCGGCGCGTCGGTCAGCGGCGACGAATTCAGGAAGGTCTGCAGATCGTTCGGATCGGGAATGCGCGCGCGGCTCGCTTCGTCGTTGAACGCGGCGAACGCCTTGAATTCGCGGCGGCGGCCTTCGCGCACCGCATCGGCGAGCTGACCCGTGAAGGCCGTGAAGAACTGGAACGGCTGTGTCGAGCCGTATTCCTCCTCCATGAAGAGCAGCGGAATTTGCGGCGAAAGCAGCAGCATCGCCGTGGCGGCGCGCAGGGCGTCGTCGTCGGCCAGCGCGCGCAGCCGGTCGCCGAACGCGCGGTTGCCGATCTGGTCGTGGTTCTGCAAGAACATCACGAACGCGGTGGGCGGCAGGTGCGCGCTCGGTTCGCCGCGCGGCTTGCCCGCATGTACGGGCGACGGGTCGCCCTGGTACACGAAGCCTTCGCCGAGCACGCGCGCGAGTTTGCCGGTGGGGGAATCCTTGAAGGCGCGATAGTAGCCTTCCGATTCGCCCGTCAGCAGCACGTGAAAGCAGTGATGCGCGTCGTCGTTCCATTGGGCGCTGAAGTGCGATTCGAGCAGCCTGGCCTCGTTGTGCTCGTTTTCGAGCACGAGGTGCACGTGCCGGCCGGGCTCGACCCGTGCCCTCACGTGGTCGGCCAGCTCGCGCAGCCAGTCGGTGTTGCCGATCGCGTGCGCAGCGTCGATGCGCAGACCGTCGAAGCGATATTCCGTGAGCCAGTAGAGCGCGTTGTCGCAGTAGAAGTCGCGCACTTCGAAACGGTCGAAGTCGAGTGCTTCGCCCCACGGCGTCTTCGCGTCCTGGCGGAAGAACGGCTTGGCGTAGAGGCCAAGCCAGTTCCCGTCGGGGCCGAAGTGGTTGTACACGACGTCGATGAACATCTGCAGCCCCAGCCCATGTGCCGTATCGACGAGCGTTTTCAGTTCGTCAGGACTGCCATAGGCCGCGTGCGGCGCGTAGGGCAGCACGACGTCGTAGCCCCAGCCGCGCTCGCCCGGATAGTCGTTGAGCGGCATGAGTTCGACCGCCGTCACGCCAAGCGCCGCGAGCGCGGGCAGACGTTTCATTACACCTTGATATCCGCCCAGCGCGCCCACGTGCAACTCGTAGATCACCGTCTCTTCCCAGGGGCGTCCTTGCCAGTGCGCATGCTGCCAGGCGTACTCGCGCGGGTCGAGCACTTCGCTCGGCCCGTGCACGCCCTGCGGCTGGAAGCGCGATGCGGGGTCGGGTACACGTTGCCGGCCGTCGATGCAGTAGCGGTACAGCGTGCCTGGCCCGCACGGCGCCTGCGCCTCGAACCAGCCGTTGCCGCTCGGCGTCATGTCGAGCGGCGGCGCGTCTCTCACGTTCTCGAATACGACCTGCGCCGATTGACACGACGGCGCCCAGAAGCGAAAGCGCGTATGCGGCTGTGCGTGCGCCGCGCCGATCAGTTGCGCGCCGAACGGCAGGCAATGCATGTACCGGCGGGTGTGCGGATCGTGCGAAAGCGGGGACATGGTGGATTCCTGATTTGCTTCCTTGACTCATTCAGCAGCGGCTTCGTCCGGGCCCGCCGGGGCGCCCGTCCCGGACGCGCCGGGCGTGCGGCGCGGGTCCGGCGTCGGCGCATCGCCGCGCGCGCCCTCTGGCCGGTGCGTGTCGGCACGCGCCGGGCTGGCACGGAGCACGGCGAGCGCGCGCGCCGCCAGCTCGTACGTCGTGTCGGGCCGCGCGTAGGGCGCCGCGTCGGGCCGCGCGGTATCGAGCAGCACCTCCCATGCCATGCGTGGCGCCGGCGCGACGAACGTCACCGCGCCCTGCGAGGCGTTCAGCATCATCAACAATACTTCCATTTGGCCTTGGAGTCCCGCTCCCGCGCGCCGCATGGTGAACGCGCTCGCCTCCGGATCGTGCCAGGCCTCGGGCGAGAGCGGCTCGCCGCGTTCGTCGAACCAGTCGATATCGTGCACGCCGGGCATCAGTTCGCGCTCGCCGAACAGAAAGCGCGTTTCGCGCAGCAGCGGATGGTCGCGGCGCAGCGCGATCACGCGTGCGGCGAAGCGCGTCATCGCCTTGCCCTGAGGCGTTTCGGCGAGCGCCCAGTCGAACCACGAAATGTCGTTGTCCTGGCAGTACGCGTTGTTGTTGCCGCGCTGCGTGCGGCAGGCCTCGTCGCCCGCGAGCAGCATGGGCGTGCCGAGCGCGATCAGGAGCGTGGCCATCATCGAGCGGGCGACGCGCGCGCGCGTGGCCAGGATGGCCGGGTCGTCGGTGGGGCCTTCCACGCCCCAGTTCGCGCTCCAGTTTTCGTTGTGGCCGTCGCGGTTCTCTTCGCCGTTCGCCTCGTTATGCTTGCGCTCGTACGAAACGAGGTCGGCGAGCGTGAAGCCGTCGTGCGAGGTGATGAAATTGATCGACGCCCAAGGCCGGCGCCTGCGCTTGTCGAACAGGTCCGCGCTGCCGGTCAGGCGTGCCGCGAGGTCGGCGCGCTGGCCCGGTGCGCCGCGCCAGTAGCGCCGCACGCTGTCGCGAAAGCGATCGTTCCATTCGGAAAAGCCGGGCGGGTGGTTGCCTAGCTGATAGCCGCCCGGGCCCACGTCCCACGGCTCGGAAATCAGCTTGCATTGCGAAAGCACGGGGTCCTGGCGCAGCACGTCGAAGAAGCCGCCGTTCGGGTCGAAGCCCGCGGGCTCGCGCCCGAGCGTCACGCCAAGGTCGAAGCGGAAACCGTCGATGCCATATGACGTGGTCCAGTGGCGCAGCGAGTCGGCGACCATCTGCAGTACGCGCGGATGCGAAAGGTCGAGCGTGTTGCCGCAGCCCGTGTCGTTGATGAAGTGGCGCTCGTCGCCAGGCACGCAGCGGTAATAGCTGGCGTTGTCGAGGCCGCGCCACGAGACGGTGGGGCCCATTTCGCCGCCTTCGCAGGTGTGGTTGTAGACCACGTCGAGAAAGACTTCGATACCCGCCGCATGAAGCTGCCGCACGGCAATGCGCATTTCGTCGGTTTCGTAGCCCACGAGGTAGCCCGGCTCTGGCGCGAAGAACGCGGCAGCGTTGTAGCCCCAGTAGTTGCGCAGTCCTCGTTCGATCAGAAAGCGCTCGGAGAGAAACGCGTGGACCGGCAGGATCTCGATGGCAGTGACACCGAGCTTGTGCAGATGCTCGATGAAACGCGGCGCGGCCAGCCCCGCGAAGGTGCCCCGTATGTGCGTGCGCAACTCGTGACGCTGCATCGAAAGCCCGCGCAGGTGCGCCTCGTAGATGACGGTGTCGCCCCACGGCGTATTGGGCCGCCGGTCGTGCGACCAGTCGAAGTTGTCGTTCACGACCACGCACTTGGGCATGGCCGGTGCGGAATCGCGCCGGTCGATCGAAAGGTCCACGCGGTTCGAATGCGCGCGATAGCCATAGAGCGTGTCCGACCAGCGGAACTGGCCGATGAGCTGCTTCGCGTAGGGGTCCAGCAGCAGCTTGTGCGAATTGAAGCGGTGCCCCAGATGCGGCTGATAGGGCCCATGTGCGCGCAGGCCATAGACGGTGCCGGGATGCGCGCCCGGCAGATAGCCGTGCCACACCTCGTCGGTGCATTCGGGCAAGGTATAGCGAATGCGTTCCTTGCGCCCGGTGGGATCGAAGAGGCACAGCTCGATGCGCCATGCGTGGGCCGAGAATACGGCGAAGTTGGTGCCGAGGCCGTCCCACGTCGCCCCGAGCGGCCAGGGGGAGCCTGGCAGCAGGCGCTCAGGCGGACCGTTCGCCATGACGATGCTCCATCTGTTGTTCTTCGTTTTGCATCGGGTTCCTGATCAAATCGCGCCGCTGCGCCACGCCGTGTCTCGCTATCGGCGCAGGCGCAGGATCAGCGTGCCGAGCGGCGGCAGGACGAAGGCGGCCGACTGCGGCTTGCCGTGGCTCACCACGCTCTCCGTGGTGACGAGGCCCCCGTTGCCCATGTTCGAGCCGCCGTACACTTCGGCGTCGGTGTTGAGCGCTTCTTCCCACTGTCCCGGCTGCGGCATGCCGATGCGGTAGCCGTGGCGCGGCACCGGCGTGAAGTTGCAGATCACCACGATCTCGCGGCCCGAGCCGTCCACGCGGCGCCATGCGAGCACGCTGTTTTCGTTGTCGTCGGCAACCAGCCATTCGAAGCCGCCGGGTTCCGAGTCGAGCGTGTAGAGCGCGGGCTCGCTCGCGTAGAGACGGTTGAGGTCGCGCACGAGTGTTTGCACGCCGCGGTGCAGCGGGTCGTCGAGCAGGTTCCAGTGGGGCGTGCCGTCGTGATCGAATTCGGCCATCTGCCCGAACTCGCCGCCCATGAACAGCAGCTTCTTGCCGGGATGCGCCCACATGAAGCCGAAATACGCGCGCAGGTTCGCGAACTTCTGCCAGCGGTCGCCCGGCATCTTGCCCAGCAGCGACCCCTTGCCGTGCACCACTTCGTCGTGCGACAGCGGCAGCACGAAACGTTCGGACCACGCGTAGACCATCGCGAACGTCATCAGGTGATGGTGATAGCGGCGATAAACGGGGTCTTCGTGCATGTAGTGCAGCGTGTCGTGCATCCAGCCCATGTTCCACTTGAACTGGAAGCCGAGGCCGCCATCCTCGGGGCGGGCCGTGACGCCTGGCCATGCTGTGGATTCCTCGGCGATGGTGATGACGCCGGGACGTTGCGGAACGTACTGCGTTTCGTGATTGAGGCGCTTGAGAAACGCAATCGATTCGAGATTTTCGCGGCCGCCATAGATGTTGGGCACCCACTCGCCTGGCGCGCGCGAATAGTCGCGGTAGAGCATCGAGGCGACCGCGTCCACGCGCAGCCCGTCCACGTGATAGCGCATGAGCCACGCAAGGCCCGACGCGACGAGGAACGCGCTCACCTCGCGGCGTCCCAGGTTGTAGATCATCGTGTTCCAGTCTGGGTGATAGCCCTCGCGCGGATCGGCATGTTCGTAGAGCGCGGTGCCGTCGAAATCGATGAGACCGTGCGCGTCGTTCGGAAAATGCGCGGGCACCCAGTCGAGAATCACGCCAAGCCCCGCTGCGTGCGCGCGATCGACGAACGCCGCGAAGTCCGCCGGCGCGCCGAGACGCGCGGTGGGGGCGAACTGCGAGAGCGGCTGATAGCCCCATGAGCCGCCAAACGGGTGTTCCGCCACGGGCAGCAATTCGATGTGCGTGAAGCCCATGCCCTGCGCGTAGGGGATCAGGCGCTCGGCAAGCGTACCCCAGTCGGGCGCGGGGGCATCGGCGCCTTGCGTGGGCAGCCACGAAGGCGCATGGACCTCGTAGACCGTCATGGCCGCGCGCGCGTTCTGCCGTTCGGCGCGCGTTTGCAGCCATTCCTGATCGCGCCATGCGTAGTGATCGATGGCCTCGACGGGCGCGACGATCGAGGCCGTGCCCGGCGGGCATTCCGTCTGCAGCGCGCAGGGGTCGGCCTTGAGCGGCAGGACCGCGCCGCGCGCGCCGAGTATCTCGTACTTGTAGCGCGCGCCGGGCGCCACACGCGGAATGAAAAGCTCCCAGACGCCCGCTTCGTGGCGCAGCCGCATGGGGTGACGCCGCCCGTCCCACGCGTTGAAGTCGCCCACCACGGAGACGCGCTTCGCATTCGGCGCCCAGACGGCGAAGCGCACGCCGGGTACGCCGTCGCACGTCAAGGGCCGCGCGCCGAGGCATTCGAGCACCGCGTAGGGGTCGCCGTCTGCGAGACGCACCAGCGCTTCGTGCGAAAGCTGCGGGCCGAATGAATAGGTATCCTCGATTTCCTGGCTCACGTTATGCCAGTCGATCACGAGCCGGTAGGGCACCGCTTCCGCGAGCGGTCCTGCATAGAGGCCTGCGGGATGCACGAGCGAAAGTTCGCCGAGCGTGTGGGCGCGGTCGCGCGCCACGACGCTTGCGCCCGAGGCGTTGGGCAGCCAGGCGCGCACGTAGGGGGCGCCGTCCACCCAGTGCAGCCCGAGCACGGAGAACGGATCGCAGTGGTATGCGCCGGCGAGTGCGTCGGCGTCGTAGGGATTCAGGCCGGCTTCGGGCACGCGCTCAACCATGGCCGCCTCCGCCGGAATGCGCTTGCGTGGACTGCGTCGGCGTGAGTCCGAGCACGCGCGCCGCCAGCGCCGCGAGTCCGCGTATCGGCAGCGCCAGCCACGTGGGGCGGTTGGCCGCCTCGTAGCGGATCTCGTAAGCCGCCTTCTCGATCAGGAACAGGTCGAGCAGCGCCTGCTCGTGCGAAGCGCCGACGAGCGTGAGAGGTCCTTCGGCCACGGCTGCACGGTACTGGCTCAGGAACGCTTCGGCCGCGTAGCCGCGGAAGCGCTCGAACAGGGCACGCTTGCGATCGACGACTTGCTGCGGCGCGTTTTCGAGCGTCGATTGCGCGGCGGCGCCCGCATACGAGAGCGAGCGCAGCAGGCCGGCCACGTCGCGCAGCGGCGAGGCCTTGGCGCGCCGGTATTCGAGCGCTCGCGCGGGCTCGCCTTCGAAGTCGATCAAATACGCGTCGCCCTGGGAGAGCAGGACCTGGCCAAGGTGGAAATCGCCGTGTATGCGGATGCGGGCGGCCTTGGTGTCGTCGGGCACGAGTTCGTCGATCTTCGCGACGAGCGCCTTGCGCCGGTCGATCAGGCTGCGCGCGAGGTCGCGTGCGTCTTCGTCGAGCGTTTGCTCGTCTTCGCCCGTGTGCTTCGCGACGATGTCGAGCGCTTCGTTGAGCATGGCCTTCGTGTCGGCGATCCAGCCGCGCACGTCGCCGGGTGTGGCGGCAACGGGCGCGAAGGCTTCGTCGTCGCTGGGTCTGGAGAGCATCGCGTGCAGTTCGCCCAGCCGCTTGCCGATGGCGCCGATCACCGCGCAATAACCCTGCACGGCTTCCTCCTCGTGCGCCTGGTCGACGCTCGTGTCGTCGTCCACGGCGAGCGCGAGTTCGTCGATCGTGCGGCGCAGATAGTCGAGCGCCCAGTCCCACGCGTTGCCCTGGTTGTCGATGAAACCCTGCACGATGATGAGCGTATGCGGCACGCCCGCCGGATCGACGCGCACGACTTCGCCGTAGAGCGGCGCGGTGTTTGCGTAGCCGAGCTTCGTGAGGTAGCGGCTCATTTCCGCTTCGGGATGCACGCCCGCCATCAGGCGGCGCACGATCTTGAGCACGAGGGTTTCCGCGATCACGAGCGAGCTGTTGCTCTGCTCAGCCGCGAGCCAGCGCACTTCCGGCGTATCGCCGAGGTCGAGTTCGTCGAGGCGCTCCGTCGGCTCGAAACGGATCGTGCTCTGTTGCACGGTGGGCACCGAGGCGTGCTCGCGCAGCTTGCGCAGCACGCCGTAGGCGAACCACGGCAGCGAGAACGCATCCGTGAGATAACCCACCGTGCGGCCGCGCCGCACGCGCGAGAGTGCGAGCTGAATGTGCAGCGGCGTGGTGATTTCGGTGCCCCACGTAATGGCGATCGGGAGGACGTATCGCTCGCTCGTGCCATCCGCAAGCTCGGCCTCGATCTCCGTGAACGCGAAGCCTGCGCCATAAATCGTCGTGAGCGCCGCGAGGCGTACCGAGCGCAGCGGCTTGTCCTTGGAGGCGAACCAGCGGCGACGCGAGAGCCACGACGGCAGCACTTCCGATTCGAGCAGCCGCACGTTTTCGGGCGTCGCCCCGGTTTGCCCTTCGCGGATCACCACGGTCACGAACTCGGGCAATTGCTCCGAGGTCGGCTGGCTCCACGAGGGTCGCTGATCGCCCGCGCTCAGGAGGAACCACAGGAAGCCGTAGGGCGGGAAAGTCAGCAGATAAGGCAACTGCCCGACGGCCGGAAACACGGAGTCGGCCGTCATTTCGACGGGGGACATGCCCGCGAACTCCGAAAGATCGAGTTCCACCGCCTGCGGCGCGCGCGACAGGTTCGCCACGCACAGGATCGGCGCCTCGCCGGGCATTTCGCGCAGGTACGCGAGGATCTTGCGGTTGGCGGGCCGCAAAAAGCGGATCGTGCCGCGCCCGAACGCCTGCCTTGCGCGGCGCGTGGCGAGCATGCGGCGCGTCCAGTTGAGCAGTGAATGCGGATCGCGGCTTTGCGCTTCGACGTTGATGGCGTCGTAGCCGTAGAGCGAGCCCATGAGCGGCGGCAGGACGAGCTGTTCGGGGTCGGCACGCGAGAAGCCGCCATTGCGGTCCGAGGACCACTGCATCGGCGTGCGCACGCCGTCGCGGTCGCCCAGGTGAATGTTGTCGCCCATGCCGAGTTCGTCGCCGTAATAGATCACGGGCGTGCCGGGCATGGAGAGCAGCAGCGAGTTGATGAGTTCGATGCGGCGGCGGTCGCGTTCCATGAGCGGCGCGAGACGCCGGCGAATGCCGAGGTTCAGGCGCGCGCGCCGGTCGCTCGCGTAGGTGTTCCAGAGGTAATCGCGCTCGGAGTCCGTCACCATTTCGAGCGTGAGTTCGTCGTGATTGCGCAGGAAGATCGCCCACTGGCAGCTCGGCAGCAAGTCGGGCGTCTGCTTCATGATGTCGAGAATCGGGAAGCGGTCCTCGCTCGCAATCGCCATGTAGAGGCGCGGCATGAGCGGGAAGTGGAATGCCATGTGGCATTCGTCTTCGTTGCCGAAGTACTCCTGCACATCCTCCGGCCACTGGTTCGCTTCGGCCAGCAGCATGCGGTTCGGGTAGTGCTCGTCGATGGCCGCACGGATCCGCTTGAGAATGCCGTGCGTTTCGGGCAGGTTTTCGTTGTTGGTGCCTTCACGCTCCACGAGATAGGGCACGGCGTCCAGACGCAGCCCGTCGATGCCCATGTCGAGCCAGAAGCGCATGACCTGCAGCACTTCGCGCAGCACGGCCGGATTGTCGAAGTTCAGGTCGGGCTGGTGCGAATAGAACCGGTGCCAGTAGTACGCGCCCGCCACGGGGTCGTGCGTCCAGTTGGACGGCTCCGTGTCGATGAAGATGATGCGCGTGCCCAGGTACTTCTGGTCCGTGTCGGACCACACGTAGTAGTTGCGATGATTCGAGCCGGGCTTGGCGCGGCGCGCGCGCTGGAACCACGGGTGCTGGTCCGAGGTATGGTTGATGACCAGTTCGGTGATCACGCGCATGCCGCGCGCGTGCGCTTCCTGGATGAAGCGGCGCACGTCGGCGAGCTGGCCGTAGTCGGGGTGCACGTTGCGATAGTCGGCAATGTCGTAGCCGTCGTCGCGGCGCGGCGAGGGGTAGAACGGCAGCAGCCAGATCGCGGTGACCCCGAGGCCGGCAATGTAGTCGAGCTTGGCGAGCAGGCCCGGGAAGTCGCCCACGCCATCGTTGTTCGAATCGAAGAACGATTTCACGTGCACCTGGTAGATGATCGCGTCCTTGTACCAGAGCGGGTCGTCGGAAAGCATCGACGGCTTGCCGCGCCTTTGCGTGCCGCGTTCCTCGTGGTGCGGATCGTGTGCGGTCGAGTCTCGCGTGACGGTCTGCACGTTCGTTGCCACAGGCTCGTGCGTAGCGGGGTCGCGTTTCATGTCGCTCCTCCGGGCGGGAAGTCCGCGTCCAGTTCGGGATGGCCCTCGATGTGCTCATCGTACTCAGCGGCGTGTTCGGGCAGCGGTTCTTCGCGCGGCAGGCCCTTCGCGGGCTCGATGCGCCAGATCGCGAAGGGGCGCGCATGCGGGTCGAGCCGCACGTGCTGCCAGCGTCCATGCCACGCGAAGCGCTCGCCCGTCATTTCGTCGATCACATTGAGGGGGGCGTGGTCGTCGAGGTGCCAACGCTGGAACGTCGCCCACGAAAGTTCGAAGTCGGCGCCCTGTTCGTCGAAGGCATCGAGATTGATGGCCACGACGATCACGTTGTCGCGCGCGGGCGTGGCCTTCTCGAAGCAGAGCAGCGAGTCGTTGCGCGCGTCGAGGAACGTGATGCCGAGATGCGTGTGCAGCGCCGGGTTGGCGCGCCGGATGCGGTTGAGCGCGGCGATCTCCGCGACGATGTTGCCGGGGCGATGCCAGTCCCATGCGCGCAGCTGATATTTTTCGGAGTCCAGATATTCCTCCGAATTGGGCATGGCGCGTCCTTCGCACAGCTCGAACCCGCAGTACACGCCCCACAGCCCGGAGAGCGTCGCGGCCAGCGCCGCGCGGATCAGGAAGCTCGAGCGCGCGCCGGTCTGCAAATGGCGCGGATTGATGTCGGGTGTGTTGACGAAGAAGTTCGGCCGATAGAAGTCGCGCACCTCGGTTTGCGTGAGTTCCGTGAGGTACTCGGTGAAATCGCGCTTCGATTCGCGCCACGTGAAGTACGTGTACGACTGCGAGAAGCCGAGCTTGGCGAGCCGGTACATGAGGCGCGGCCGCGTGAAGGCTTCGGAGAGGAAGATCACGTCGGGGTGGCGTGCGCGCACGTCGGCGATCATCCATTCCCAGAACGGCAGCGGCTTCGTGTGCGGGTTGTCCACGCGGAAAATGCGCACGCCCGTATCCACCCAGAACAGGATCGCGTCGCGCAGCGCGAGCCACAAATCAGGCTTCGCGTCGTGCGCGTAGAACTCGGGATTCACGATGTCCTGGTACTTCTTCGGCGGGTTTTCGGCGTAGCGCAGCGTGCCGTCCGGCCGCCATGCGAACCAGGTGGGATGCGCCTTCAGCCACGGGTGGTCAGGCGAGCATTGAATCGCGAAATCGAGTGCGATTTCGAGGCCTTGCTCGTGCGCCGCGGCGAGCATGCGGCAGAAGTCCTCGAGCGTGCCCAGTTGCGGATGCACGGCGGTGTGGCCGCCTTCGGCCGCGCCGATCGCATAGGGGCTGCCCACGTCGCCGGGCTGCGCATTGAGCGTGTTGTTGCGCCCCTTGCGGTTAGCGAGGCCGATGGGGTGGATCGGCGGGAAATACAGCACGTCGAAGCCCATTTCGCGAATGCGCGGCATCTTCGCGATCACGTCGTCGAAGGTGCCGTGGCGCGATTCGTCGTCGCTCATCGAGCGCGGGAAGATCTCATACCAGCTCGCGAAGCGCGCGGCGCCGCGCTCCGCATCCACGCGACCCACGAGCGTGTCGCGCGAGAGAAATGGGCGGTGGCGCGCGGCGCGCACGGCCGCCGCGGTCGATGGCGCGGCGAGGATCGCGCAACGTGTTTCGGTGTCGGCAGCAATGAAGCGTTTGACGATGGCGCCGAGCGTTGCGTTGCTGCGCTTCTGGTCGTCGTCGCCCGTGCCCGATGTTTCGGCGGTGGCGAGCACGAGCGCGAACAGGCGGCTCGCTTCCTCCAGTTCCAGATCGACGGGCTGGTTCGCCGCGCGCTTCTTGTGCAGATGTTCCGCGAGCGAGGCGAAGTCGTCGCGCCACGCGATCACGACATACTCGTAGCGTCCGATGCGATCGAGCGGAATGTGGCCCGCCCACAGGTCGGTGCCGGCGGGCGGCACGGGCGCCATTGGCGACTCGTGCCAGGCGGTTTCGTCGGCGGCGCGCCAGAGCACGGCGGCGTCGATGCGGTCGTGGCCCTCGGCGAAGATGGCGGCGCGCACTTCGCAGCGCTCGCCCACGGTGCGCTTCGCGGCGAAGCGTCCGTGATCGACCGAGGGCTGTGTGCTCTCGATGGCGATGCGCGGCGCCGCGATCGCCTCGAGCACGCTCTTGTGGCCGCTCGTATCTGCCTTGCCGCGATCTTCGGGCGGCGCGAGCACCACGTACGGACTCGCGAGCGCGCGGAACATCCAGCATGCGCCGGCGGGCAGCGTGAACGCGTCGGGAATCGCGCTCGCGTCGCGCGGCGCGGGCAGGCGTGCGCTGCGCAGCGTCTCGGCGTCGAGCGGCGCGAAGCGCGTGAAACCGCCAGGCACACCGTCAAGCAGGCGCGCGAGGTCCACGCGCACAGGCGCGGCGAGCGCGGGATTGACAAGCGTGAGGATGGCGTCGTCCGCATCGCGCAGGTCCGCGCGGTCGCCGCGCAAGAGCGCCGCGACGCTGGCGCCGGGGCCATTGAGCGCGCGCAGTTCGCCGTTGGTCTGCAGCGTCCACGTTTCGCGCTGCAACGCGTTGGCGTGCGCGACATCGGCGCTCAGATCGAAGGGCGCGCGCGCCTTCGCGGCTTCCCACGCCTGCGCGCTGTTGCCGCTGTGCGAGGTCGCTTCGTCCACGCCATATTCGAAACCCATCGGCATGAGCCAGCCGGTGCCGAGCGCCGCTGCCGCGCGCAGCATGCGGCGATAGGCGCGCTCGACCGCGCGCGCATCGGCGGCGCCTTCCTGGTCGTGCGCGTAGCGCGCGCCATAGGGGGCTTCTGGAAACGTTATCGGCGAGCCCACGCGGCGCAACGCGGCGTGTTCCTCGACCATCCAGCTCGACGAGAAGTCCCACCAGCGCAGCGAGGAGAACGCCGCGTCGAAGCCCGCACCTTCGAGGTGCGTGATCGCCTCGCGCGGCAGGCCAGGCGTTGCGGCGAGCCAGCGCGTCTGCGGAAAGCGTGCGCGCACGGCATCGAAGATCGCGCGCAGCGCGTGGGGCGGCGTGCGGTGCGGGGAGTCCACACGAAAGCCGCCGATGCCCGCTTCGACGAGCGCGATGGCGCGCGCCGTCCACCATGCGATGAGCGGCGCGCTCGCGCGCTCGAAATCGGCATAGGCGACGTTGGCTTCGCGATGGCCGTGGCGCGGGTCGAGGCGTGCGTCTTCGGGCTCGAAGGGATGGAACCATTCGGGATGCGCGGCGTAGAGCGCGCCGTCGGCGGCGCTGCGATCGAGCACGAGATCGGCGAGCAGCGTGATGCCGCGCGATTGTGCCGCGAGCGCGAGTTCGCGCACGGCGTCGTCTGCGCAAAGTTTGCTGCCGAAGGCCGCGTTCAGGCGCGTGTGATCGGCGACGATGCGGTCGTCGCCCGACGCGCCCGAGGCGAACAGCGCGCCGATCAGGACGTGATCGAAGCCTAGCGACGCCGCGCGGGCGATGTGTGCCGGCCACGCATCGAGTGGTCCTGCCAGAACGGAATGGACGAAGTAGATCCGCGGCGCATAGGCGTGGGGAGGTTCCATCGGTCGTATTCCAGGTACGTCAGGCGAAGGGGATGCAAGTCGGGGTTAGCCGAGATGCGATCGCGCCGCCCGGGGGCTGCCGGAGCGTGCCGCGCTGCGCGGGGTGGACAGGCACCTGTTCAGAGTAGTGCAAGAGCAGGCCGGAACCAAACCGCTTGCGCCGCGTGGCGACTTGCGGGGAGTCGAGCAAGGCACATGCCCATGAGCGACCTGGGCGCGTGGCGGCGCGAGGGGCGCACGTTCGCAAAGGCCGGGCGCAAGGGCTGGACGCAAAGGCTGGACGAACCGGGCGGAGAAACCGGGGGCGATTGCCGGTATCCGTTGCAGTGGCGAAAAACGGGTCAGCTACCGACCATGCTCGCGGCGATGTTCACGCACAGCCCTAGCACAGAAACGTTGAAATAGAACGACAAGATCGATTGCGCGAGCACGCCGCGCCGCGCGCTGCGCCCGCGCAGGCCGATATCGGCGGTTTGCGACGCGCAGGCGATCGTGAACGAGAAGTACAGAAAGTCCCAGTAATTCGGCGCGAGCTTTTTGTCGGGAAACGCGAGGGCGGGTTCGTCGGGATCGGAGCCGTAGTAGAGGCGCGCGTAGTGCAGCGTGAAGATGGTGGGAATCAGGAACCATGCCCCGATGAGCGTGAGTCCCGTGAGCAGCGAATGCAGCACCTTCGACGCCGTGTCGAGATCCTTCGTCGTGCCCAGTTCGATGACGATGGCGACGATGCTCGCCACCGTTGCGGTGCAGATGAGAAACAGCACGGTGCCCGCGTTTTCGTCTTCGCGGCGGCCGTTCGCGCGCACGCTCTCCTCGTTTGCGAACACCATGTGCAGCCAGATCAGCACGAGGTAGGTCCACACCGTTGCGTCCCAGCCGAGCAGGACGCGCGTGGAAGTGCGGATCGAGGCGGGCGCGAGCGCGCCGAGCACGATGCCCACGGCGATGGCGATCATCATGTGCGGCCGGTTGCGCAGTACCAGCGGAATGAAGTTCATGGCGTGGCGCGGGTTGGCGAGAATCGGAGCGGGTTGGCGCGGGTTGGCAATAGACTGCGGCGATTCTACCGTGCGTGGCCCGCCAGGGTGACGCGCTGTTCGCTGTTATGCCGGGCATGCGGGCTTTCGGTTTGTCTTATCGGGCCATCAGAGGCTATATTGCTTGCGCAACACGGCGGCGCGCGCTCGCAGCCGGCGCAACCATGGGGCATATGCAGCGATCAGCCTTGAATGACGATAGCAAACGTTCTTCGTATGGCCGGGTTTCGGGCGCCGCCCGCGCCGGCGGCAAGCGTTTATGCCGCGCTCGAGTCCGATCAGCCGGAACTCGCCTCACGATTCCCTCGTATTGCCGCGATGTGCCGTTCTACTGGAAACAGAAACCCGCAGGCGAATAGCGGAGCAACTGGCACGCGCCGTCGCTGAAGCTGGCCGACAAGCTGCGCCACGAGCTTTGATGCGAGCCAGACAATGAAAACAGTGAAGTCCTCCACCGCGAGCACTACGAATCACGAGCGAGAGAGACGCGCGCGTGCCGCCATCGCGGCCGCGCTTTTCTGCGGCTTTGCGCTCTATATCGCGTGGCATGCCTCGCACGAATCGCAAACGCGTCCCGTCGACGAACTGCCGATGTCCACGGCGCGCGGCGACGACACGTCGACACTGATTGCGGATGCGGACAAGCCCGAGCTCATCAAGCGCGGCGCCTATCTTGCGCGCATAGGCGACTGCGCAGCGTGCCATACCGCCGACCCAGGCAGGCCGTATGCGGGTGGCCTGCCCATCAGCACACCGTTTGGAAAAATCTATACGCCGAACATCACGCCGGACCCGGACACCGGCATCGGCCGATGGAGCGATACCGACTTCATGCGCGCGCTGCACGAAGGCATCGGCAAGGGCGGCGAGCGTCTGTATCCCGCGTTTCCTTACGTCGAATTCACGCGCGTGACCGGGCAGGACGTGCTCGCGATCCGCGCATATCTGAGTACGGTCGCGCCGGTGCATTACAGGCCGCCCACGAACGAGTTGCGCTTTCCGTTCAACCAGCGCTGGCTGATGATCTTGTGGAATCTCTTCAACTTCAACGAAGGCCGCTTCGTGCCGGACCCGAAGCAAAGCGCCGAATTCAACCGCGGCGCCTATCTCGTCGAAGGTCTCGCGCATTGTGAGGCATGCCACACGCCGCGCAACTTCATGCAGGGCCTCAAGACGACCGGCCGTTTCTCGGGCGCGACGCAAGCGGGCTGGCAGGCCTGCAACATTACGCCCGACCGCACGAGCGGCATCGGCAACCGGGGCGACGACGCGCTGATCTCGTCTCTTTCTACGGGCATTGCCGCGAGCCACGCCAGTGCAGCAGGCCCCGTGGCCGACGTGGTCCAGCACTCGACACAATATCTGACACATGAGGACCTGCGTTCGATCGTGGCATACCTGCGCGCGTTGCCGCCGGTTTCGGGCGGCGTGAGGCGTCAAACAAAGGACAGCGATGTGCTGATGCCGGCATTCGGTGATGAATTGAACACCGAACAGGTGGCGGCCATTTCCAGCTACGTGATCAATCAGTTCGGCAATCCGCAGACCTCCATCACGGCTGCCCAGGTCGCGGCGCTGCGCGCCCAGCCTCGGTAACGCTGGCGCGACGGGGCTTTGCGCTGCGTTTGCGCCGGCAGTCGCATCTGGAAATGCGCATGCTTTGAGAGCAGGCACGCCGCTTGCATGGGGTCTACCTCGTGACGCGCCTGTCGCGATCGATTTTTTTACGATATTTGGCGCTCATAGGGTCCACTCACACAGCGCTATGATGAAGTAATGACGCATACACCCGACGCTCTCGTGCAGCACCATGCCGCCAACCTTGCAGGTCGCGACTTCGTAGTAGGCGACCTGCATGGTTGCGTGGAGGCGTTGCGCTATCTTTTGCGCGAAGTCGAGTTCGATACCTCGCGCGACCGGCTGTTTTCGGTAGGCGATCTCGTTGACCGGGGCGAGCGCGAGCAGTGCGAACAGGCGCTCGCGCTGCTCGACAAGCCATGGTTCTACGCCGTGCTCGGCAATCACGAAGACGCGCTGTGCGCCGTGGCCGAAGGGCGGATGCCGCGCAACCGCTGGTACGGCATCGGCGGCGGCTGGGCGCAGAGCGTGCCCGACGCCGAACTCGTGCATTACGCGCAACGCCTGCGCCAGTTGCCGCTTGCGCGCGTGGTGGGCGAGGGCGAGAAGCGCTTCAATATCATCCACGCGGAATTTTTTGGCGACGACGCCGCGCTCGACAGCGGCCAGTTCGATTCCGACGTGCGCGAACGCATGCTTTGGGGCCGCGATCTCGTGCTCGGTACAGGCGATCCGACACGCCACGGACTCTCGCTCACGTTCTGCGGGCATACGCCGGTGCGCGAAGTGCGGCAGATCGGCGCGCAGGTGTTCATCGACACCGGAGCGTTCATCACCGAAGGACGCCTCACCATGGTCGAGGCGCTGACGTCGCGCGTCTGGTCCGTCCCGCAGGTCGAAGCGCTCGCGCACGGCGCGGCCGCGATCGTGCTGCCCTGAAGCCAGGGGCCTGGCGTCTGCCGGTCTCCCGTTGGCCGCTCGGGTTATACGATGCGGTTCAACTCGAACACCATGTCGACGGTGTGTCCATTCCAGTTGTATTCCAGATATGCCGCGTGATGGCACGCGCGCAACAGCGTCGTGCTGAGGGCGGCGAGACATTCGCCGCCCTCGTCGCGCACCGACGGATACGCAATGCCTGGCGCACGCGCCTCGCGGGCGGCGCGGCCCAGCGCCTGGCCGGACGTGTAGTCGTCGGGCGAGAGCACGCCCGGGTCGAGTGCGGGGTCGTCGCGCAGATCGATCACTTCCCCATGTGCGATCACCGTATAGAGCCGCATTTGCTGGCGGATGGGCGGCTCGTTCGTGGCCGCGAGAAAAAGCCCGGAGTGGTAGCGCGTTTCCGCCACGGCGGTCGCGCGCGAGCGCGCGCAGTAGAACACGCCGTAGGTGCCGTCGGAAAAGCGGCTGCCCTGCGGATTCAAGTGCGTGAAGGCGGCCATGATCGGCCCGTAACCGGGGCCGAAGCGGCGCTCCTCGCGCGGCACGAGGTCGAGGTCGCCGGTTTCGGTGCGCAGGCGGTCGTTGGTGAGCGCCTCGAGCGCGTAAAGCGCCTCGAAGTCGTCCGCGGAAGCCACGCGGTCGAACAGGTTCACGGCGGGAAACCGGGTAGGAATCACCCTGAACGCGGGCGACCACGCGAGCTGCGCGCTGCGCCAGCGGTCTTGCCAGTTCGTTTGCGTCACGCCCAGCCGCCTCGCATTGCGTCGAGATACTGGCGCACCGCCACGAGGTCGCTGACGTTGCCGGCCAGCATGCGGTCGAGCGCGCGCCGTCCGCCAAAGGGCGGCGCGCTGTTGGGACGCTTGATCCAGGCGTCGGCGGAGGCGGGTTGGGGCAGGAGAATCTGTAGCGCCTTGTAGATGCCGAGCAGCAGCGAAAGGCGTTCGAGCGTGTCGCGGCCGAGCCGGGCGGTTTGCGGGGACTGCTTCCACTTGAAGAACGTGGATCGGCCCGGCGAGCCGAGCAGAATAATCTGCTCTTCGGCGCTCAGGTCCCAGTCGCTCGCTATGCGGAAGAACGCCCTGAGCCCCGCTGCCGACATTTCGGTGAGCGAGGGCTCGGCGCCGGGACGTCGCGACGGCGTGACGGAAGCAGTGGCGGAAGGCATGGTGGTCGAGTCCTGAATTGAACTTTTAGTAGATATTAGTCCATATATGGATTATTGCAAGTTTTGACTCGGTATAATTCTCGCCGGACATTGGGACGGCATTGGGGAGGGACGCGGGGTGCGGGCAGGCATATTGGTCGCGGCGATGGTTTTTGCCGCGCCGGTTTGGGCATGGGGACAGGGGAAGGCGGCCGGAGCGCATGCAGGGCAGGGCGCGACGGCTGCGCGACAGCTGCATGGCGGGCAGGTGTCCAAAGCGCGTGGCGGCCACGCCGGGGCGGCTTTGCACACGGCCGGACGTCATACGCACGCGATGGGTTCCACGCACGCGAGCACCCCGCGCGATGTCGCGAAGGCCGGCAAGCCGTCGCACGCGGCGAAGGACCACGCTGCGGCGCAGCGGCACACGCCTGGCGAGGCCCACGCGGCCGCACGCTCCCATCATCCGGCTTCTGGCGCGGTGCCCGCGCCCAAAACCGTCACGCAAAAGCGCCCCGCGCCGAAGCCCGCCGCCGTGCGGCCCGTGCCACGCCACAAGCTCGTGGTGGATGCACCGCCGCCGCGCATCCAGCGTGCGATTCCCATGCCGCACGCGTTGCCGCCCATCCTGAGCTGAGCGCCATCCAGGGGCCTGTAATTAGCGTGAACAGGCCCTACCCTGGGCCGAGCCCCGACACGAGCAATTGCAGCGTTGCCGCGGTTCGTGTTTCGCGTACCCGCGAGTGAAGCAGGACCTGCGACACCGGCAGCGCGGGCAAACCGAGCCGCGCGCCGACGTCGATCAGCTCGCGCGGCGCGACCCGGCGCGCCAGCGGCGAGACCGCGAGCCCTGCGGCCAGCGCCGCGCCCACCGCGGCGACACCGCCGCCCACGAACACTTCGGTCCAGGCCACGCCAGCGGCGTCGAGCGCGCGAATCGCCGCCGCCCGCACCGCGCATGGCGCGGCGAGCAGCGCGAGCGGCAGCGCCGCGCCGGGCGGCCATTGCCATTGCGGCGCGGCGAGCCAGACCAGCGGCTCCCCGAAGAGCCGGCGGGCATCGCCGCGCGGCGCCTCTTCTTCCTCCTGACGGACGATGACGGCATCGAGCCGCCGCTCGTCGAACTGTGCAAGCAGTTGCGCCGAGAGCCCCAGATGCAGTTCGATCACGAGGCCCGGATCATGAACGCGAAGCTGGGCGAGCTGGCGGGCCAGGTTGGCGTCCGCAACGTGCTCGCTCAGACCAAGCGCGAGGCGCCGCTCGTCGCCCGAAAGCGCCCTGAGCGCGCGCTCGTGTGCGCCCAGCAGGTCGCGCGCCGCGGCGAGGAACGTGAGGCCATCCGTCGAAAGCCGCACGACGCGCGGCGTGCGTTCGAGCAATTGCTTGCCCAGATGCGCCTCGAGGCGCTTGAGCTTGAGGCTCACGGCCGATTGCGTGGTGTCGAGGGCGTCGGCGGCGCGCGTGAAGCTGCGCAGTTCGGCGACGAGCACGAAGGCGCGCACGGCGTCGAGATCCAGTGGTTTCATTTCAGATGGAAATGGATGAAATATCTATCTATGCCTGTTTATTATGATAGATCGCACCTAAGCTGATGTCATGTCAAACCCGCCTAAACAGGAGATCGACATGCCGTTCACCCGTATCGCGGTTCGCGCAGGCAAGCCCGCCACGTATCGCAAGGCCCTCACACAAGGCATTCATCAAGCGCTGATGGAGGTGTTCAAGGCGCCTGAAGACGACATCTTCATGATCATCACCGAGCACGATGCCGATAACTTCGTGTTCGGGCGGCATTACCTCGGAGTCGAGCGCAGCGACGATCTGGTCATGATTCAGATCGCCGTGAACAACACGCGCGGGCAGGATCAGAAGAAGGCACTGTTCGCGCAGATTGCCGAAAACCTCGCGCGCGATCCGGGGGTGAGGCGCGAGGACGTGTTCGTGAATCTCGTGGATGTCGCGCGGGAGAACTGGTCGTTTGGCAATGGAGTGGCACAGTACGCGACCTGAGCGCGGAGCCTGACGCCGCCTACAGAGCCCGACTCACCAGCAACGGATCGACCACCCCAATCGCCTCCGCATCCCGGCTCGCATAGGGCAGTTTATGCAGCACGAATCGCATGGCATTGAGCCGCGCGCGCTTCTTGCAATCGGAGCGAACGACCGTCCACGGCGCATCGGCGGTGTCTGTCTGCGAGAACATCGCCTCTTTCGCCTGCGTGTACGCGTCCCACTTGTCGAGCGAAGCGAGATCGACAGGACTCAGCTTCCATTGCTTGAGCGGGTGCACCTTGCGTTCCTTGAAGCGCCGCCGCTGCTCGCCACGGCTTACCGAAAACCAGAACTTGATCAGATGGATGCCGCTGCGAATCAACTGCCGTTCGAACGCCGGCGCCTGCTGCATGAAATCGGCATATTCATCGGGCGTGCAGAAGCCCATGACATGCTCGACGCCCGCGCGGTTGTACCAGGAGCGATCGAACAGCACGATTTCTCCCGCCGAAGGCAGATGCTGCACATAGCGCTGGAAATACCACTGGCCGCGCTCGACTTCGGTGGGTTTTTCGAGCGCGACGACGCGTGCGCCGCGCGGGTTCATATGCTCCATGAAGCGCTTGATCGTGCCGCCCTTGCCGGCTGCGTCGCGGCCCTCGAACAGGATCACCACGCGCTGACCCGTTTCGCGCACCCACGCCTGGAGCTTGAGCAGCTCGACCTGCAGCCGATACTTCTGGCGCTCGTAGGCGCGCCGCGACATCAGATTGCGATACGGATAGCCGCCTTCGCGCCAGCCAGAGGCGAGTTCATCGTCGGGGTGGCGCGTGCGCGAGTTGCGCCAGTCGGCAGGATTGCCTTCGAGGATCAGGCTGCGCAACCGGGCGGCTTCGTCGGGCGACATGCCTTGCATCAACGCCGCGATCGACTCGATCAACATGGCGGGCGGATTGCCCTCGGCATGGGTGCGTGCGACGAGATCGTGGACAGCGCCAGCGATGGCCTCGCTCGAGGATTCGACGGCACTGTCGACGGTGCGCAACTCGGCGCTGTGCGGCGTGACGAGCGGCAGTCGTGCGGCGGGGCCGATGGTGTCGGAAGCGGAGCAGGGAATGGATTTGGGCATGGTGTCGGCGGGTGCGGAGATGGGACTGCGTGCGGAGTGACTCGCATCCAGGGCGGGCGCATCGAAGAAGGCAGGCGCATCGAAGCGCGAGCGGCAACGGCGCGCAGGGAAGTCGTCGCGGCTTGAAGGGCAGGGCAGCGCCGAGGCAAAAGCCGGCGCGCCGATGGCCGGCGCCAGTCAACTGCCGGCCAACTGCCGGCCAACGCTGGACGCCGCCAGGTTTCAGGCGTTTGCCGCCCTTTTGAGGATGAGGTAAAGCGAGTCCTTGAGTTGAAGCTTTTCCTTTTTCAGCTTCTCCACTTCCGTGCCGTGCGAAGCCGCGACACCCGCCTCCAAGTTCTTGATCTGCTGGTCGAGTTCGTTGTGACGATGGAAAATCCGGGCGAAATGTTCGTCCTGGATCTTGAGGCGCGAAATCAAATCTCTGTACTCTGGGAACACTCGATACTCCTTGCAGACTGGCAAAATTAGACCCATTGAAACGTAATTATTTTTCCACCGTCCAGTCTTGGCAGTCTTGACCCTCATCAGACTCCGGCTTCCCGCGGGGTCAGGGACGTTACCTGGGGCATCGAGGCGCGCTCGCGTGTACCATCGATCGCGTCGTCGCAGTTCCCTGGCTCTCCCATCCGCTTGCACTGTTTCAAGCCGTCGCGCCCGCCCACAGAACCCTGGAGCGTTCATGGATCGCGTTCTGGAAATCGTGCTGGATGTCGTGATTCCGGCAGCGCCGGATAGCAAAAGCGCAAAAGCCTCCGCCACGGGAACGGCGTCCAGGGCGCACGCCGACCCGGGCCCTTCGGAGCAGACTGCCAGCCTGTGCGCGGCTTTGCCGACGCTCGTGGCGCAACCCGAAGCGCGCGAGTGCGTGACGACGGTCGCCTTCGACCGCGGCGGCGTCCTTGGCGGGCTCGGCTGGCGCGTGGCGGTGGAATCGCACGGCGGCACGCAGCGCGTCCTCGTGTCGAGCCGGCGCGCTCATACGCCTGGGGTCACCGTGGTCGCACCGATCTTCGAGGCGGCGCTCGATGCGAACGGCGTCGCGCGTGCGCTCTTCGACGCCGCGCCCGAGCCGTTTCGCGAGGCGCTGGGCAGCGCGGACGATCTCGCTGCGTCGGCCACGCTCGTGGCGGCACGCAGCCGCTGGCAGTGGCCGCGCGACGGCATCGACGTGCTGCTCACATTCGACGAAGACTTGCAGGAGCCGGCAGCGCCGCAAGAACCGGCGGCTCGGGACGCTCGCGGCGCGGATGCGGCGCCCCCGCCCGAGTTGCACGAGTTGCGCGTGAGCGCGCCCTGGCCCGAAGGCGAGGACGAGCGGCCCATCGTCGATGCGCTGTTTGCCTGTGCCGGCGACCTCGTCGCGGCACTGCCCGCATTCGTGCGCCTGACCGATGCCCTCGACCGCGCCGGCGCCGGCAGCGTGACCGGCGACGCCGAAGCCGTCAAGGCCGAAGCCGTGGACCTGGGCGGTGCGGTCACGGCCGAGGCCGCGCTCGTGGCGATCGGGCGCAACATCAGCGCGCAGTGGTTCGGCAATGACGCGGGCGTGCGCAACAGCACGAACGGCGAGTTCATCCATCAGATGCGCGTGTCGCAGCGGCGGCTGCGCACCGCCATGCGCATCTTCTCGCGCTGGTGCGACGAAACCTGGGAGGCGCGCATCGAGCCGGAGCTCAAATGGCTCGGCGGCCTGCTCGGCGATGCGCGCGACCGCGATGTCTTCGTCGAATCGACGCTGCCGGCGCTCGCCGCGGCCGACGTCGAGCCGGGGCGCTGGGACGCGATTCGCGACGCGGCAAACGCGCAACGGCTCGCCGCGCGCGCGCGGCTGCGCGAGGCGCTGGCCTCGCAGCGCTACGCGCGGGCGGCGCTGGCGTGGCTCCAGTGGCTCGACTTGCTCGCGCGGCGCGCGCACGACGCCGGCAGCGCCGGGTTTTCGCTGCACCGCCACGCGAAGCGGCGTGTGCGGCGCTACTACGAGCGGCTCGCGAGCACGCAAAAGCTCACGGCCATCGACGAGGCGAGCCGTCATCGCGCGCGCATCAATGCGAAATATTTGCGCTACACGATCGAATTCTTCGCTACGCTCACGTCGCGCCGCACGCGCGTGGAGGTAGCGCGCGCGCTCGCGCGGCTGCAGAGCGTGCTCGGCGACGGCAACGACGCCGCAGTGGCCTTGCGCTATCTCGAGCGCATGGATGCCGAGCCGTATCAGCTTGGGTTCGCGCGCGGCTGGTGCGAGGCCGTCAAGCGCTATACGGCGAAGGAGGGCGAACGCCTGTTGCGCGAACTGGGCGAGCCGAAGGTGCCGCGCGGCGCGTGACGCGTGTCTTTATAATCGGTGGCGGATTGACGAGCGCCGAACCCTCGCTTGCTTCGTCTTGTTCTGGCTTGCTTTGCGCATGATGAATCCCACGAAACCTGACTCCCCGCCCGCCGGAGCCGGCCACGCCGGTGCCGGTTTCACTGATACATCGACACCTGCCGAAGCGCCGGAACTGGGTCTGGGCGGCTCGGTCTGGTTTCAGTCCGGCCAGCAGATGCTGGGTGGCGCGGCGCGCATCGCGCTGCTGGAAGCCATCCATGCAACCGGCTCGATCACTGGCGCTGCGAAAGCGGTCGGCATGAGCTACAAGGGCGCCTGGGACGCCATCGACGCCATGAACAATCTCGCGGGCGAGGCGCTCGTGGTGCGCGCGACGGGCGGCAAGGGCGGTGGCGGGACGACGCTCACGCCGCGGGCGCTGCGGCTCGTCGACACGTTTCGCGTCATCGAGCAGGAGCATCGGCGCTTTCTCGAGCGTGCGGCGCATGCACTCGGGGCCGTTTCGGGCGAAGGCGGCGACGCACACGCTGGCGGGTTTGCGCGCGACCTCGCCGTGCTCGGCCGCTTCGCCATGCGCACGAGCGCGCGCAATCAGCTCTTTGGCACCGTCTCGGCGATCGTGCGGGGCGCGGTGAACGACGAGGTGTCGATCGCGCTGCCAGGCGGCGCAGTCGTCGTGGCCACGACCACACACGAGAGCGCCGAAGCGCTCGGGCTTGCCACGGGCGCGCCCGTGGTGGCGCTCGTGAAGGCGACGTCGGTCGTGCTGGTCGCGAGCGCGGCGGATGCGGCGCGGCTTTCGGCGCGCAACCGGCTGAGCGGGACGATCGAGGTGGTGCGGCGCGGCGCCGTGAACGCCGAAGTGACGCTCGCGCTGGCGGGCGGCACCGTGATCGCCGCGATCGTGACCGAAGGGAGCGTGGACGCGCTGGGATTCGCCGCAGGGCAAGCGGCGACGGCCGTGTTCAAGGCTTCGAGCGTGCTGCTAGGCGTGGCCGGTTGAGCGGCGCGCGGCGGGGGACCGCCAGTCAGGCGGGCTCAGGCGTGGCGCTGCGCGGGCTGCGTGAGGCCGTTGCGGGTTTGCGAGACGGGCGCGACTGGCGCGCGGTTGGTGCGGTTGGCCTTCCATTTGGCGCGCACGTAGGGCCGGTCGTGACCCGAAACCGTGAGCGCGATGTTCGTGACCCAGCGATGCGTGGGCACATGGACGTTGTGCAACGCGACAGTCAGCGCCGTGAGGCTCAGCGCGACGAGCGCCGCCGAAATTCGCCGGGCCTGCGCCTGCCACCAGTAGCGCGCAAATACGAGTGCGGTGAGCGCCCCGACCACACAGCCCGTGACGGCCTCGGAAGGCGAGTGAGCGTCGAGCACCACGCGCGAGAGCGCGACCGCGAGCCCCACTGCGAGGCCGATGGTCACGCCTGCGGCGCGCACGAAGGACGGCGCGCCTTGCAGCATCAGGAAAAACGCGACGGGATAGACGGCCGTGGACAGCATGGCGTGGCCGCTGATACCCGTGAAATCCAGTTCTCTTACACCGACGCCCCAGCCGAGAAACGCGATCTTGGTGAGCGTCACCAGGCCGATCGCCAGACCGAGCACCAGCACCCAGCTCGCCGCCATGCGCCACGAGTAGCCGACCATCAGCCACAGCGCGATCGCCAACGCGAGCGGCAGGGTGAGGCCTGCGCCGCCGAGGTTGGTAATCGAGTACCAAAGGTGAATGGGCAAATCTGGCATGAGTCCGCGCTGCCGGCTGTCTGAAGAGGATCCTGAGGTTGCAGGGGCCAAGCCCTGCTTCATGGCGACTTAACGCGCGAGCCGGCTGGCTGGCCGACACGCGTGTGAGACAAGCATCCAGTATAGCTGCGTCGCATAGACCCCGGGCGTGCCTCATGGAACGCACACGCAGAACTCACACGCAGAACTCACACGCGGGCGTAATCGAATCGCTCCGATCTGCAGCGTCATCCAAATGATGTTATTGTGCGTTGCACAATGACGGATCGCGGCAAAACGCCACGATGTGTCAGACCCTTTTATGAGGCCATAGATGACGAAAAATCTGACGAAGCTATGGGCAGGTGGCATGCGACGTCTGCTCGCCATCCAGACCCGGGCGGCGCGCGACGCCCTGAAAGGCGCGCGCATCGATACGCCCCGGCCGCAGGCAATCTGGCGCGCCGCTCAGGCCGCAGCCGGGCAGGCGGCCAGGCACGTCGCACCGGCGCACGCGAGCGGCGCGCCGGTGCGCGAGTCGCGCGTGGGTCCGCGCGCGGCCGCCTGGGCCGCGGGCGAATGGCACCGCGCGGAGCACCTTGTACCGGCGAACGACCAGCATGTCGGGCGCTCGCTTCCTTACGGGCTTTATCTGCCGCCGGGGCGCAAGACGGCGGGCATGCCGCTCGTCGTGATGCTGCACGGCTGCAAGCAGTCGATGGACTCCTTCGCCGAAGGCACCCGCATGAACCTGCTCGCCGACCGCCATGGCTTCGCGGTGCTGTATCCCGAGCAGTCGGAACGCGCGCACCCGCACCAATGCTGGCACTGGTACGACGCGCGCGATGCGGCGGGCGGCGGCGAAGCGGCATCCATCGTTTCGCTGATCGATACGCTCGTCGAGGAGCACGGCTTCGACCGTTCGCGCGTCTATCTGGCGGGTCTGTCGGCGGGAGCGGGGCTCGCGATGCTGCTCGCAGTGCGCTCGCCCAGCCGTTTCGCCGCCATCGCACTGCATTCCGGCCCTGCTTTCGGTGAAGCGCGTTCTGGCGTGACGGCGCTCGATGTGATGCGGCGCGGCGTGCACCACGATCCGGTGGCGCTGGTCGATACCCAATTGGGCGCGCGCATTCACCCGGGCATGCCGGCGATCGTCGTGCAGGGCGACGCGGACACCGTCGTCGCGCCGGTCAACGCGGAACAGCTCGCGCTGCAACTGCTGCGCCTGAACGGTCTTGCGGATACGCGTGGCGTGCGTCAGGGCGTCGTGTCGCGCGAGACCTTCAAGGACGGCTATCGCGAGCAGGATTACGAACTGGACGGCGCGAGCGTCGTGCGGCTGTGCCGCGTAGCGGACCTCGACCACGCCTGGAGCGGCGGCGACGACACCGTACCGTTCCATTCCTCGACGGGACCGGACGCGAGCACGCTGATCTGGAACTTTTTCGAGGCTCATCGCCGCGAGGCCTTCGACGAGGCCTACGACGCCGAATTGACACAGGACGTTGGTTAAACGCGACTACGGGCAACTTAGGTGTTTACCCTTAACAGGGTTTACCCTATAATCGGCTTATTCGATTCGCGGGCACGTGCCCGTCAAAGAAGGGCCAAATCATGTACCTGCTCAGCCGTCTTTTCCTGTTCCTCTCCGAAACCGCCGAAGCTCGCCGTCAGCAGCGCGAGGAAGCGTATCTCGCGCAGTCCGTCGACATCTACGATCTCGAGTTCCGCATGCGCAAGATGGATCGCGAGAAGGCCACGCGCCACCCGTCGTGGATGAACCACTACGGCTAAGCAGGAATGCTGTGCCCCGCTCACGGGGCAGAACGAAATGAAAACGGCGCCGAGGCGCCGTTTTTGCGTACTGTGCGTGAACGGCTGCCGCGCCGTTCAGCGGCCCGAGTCCGGCATCTCGGCGGCCTGCTTTTCCTGCACGCCGAAGCAGCCGCGGTACGTTGCGTAGAACGAGCAATAGAGCATCGTCGTCACGATGATGAGCGCGGGCATCAGGATCGCCACCGTGAAGTCGCCCGCGCCGAGCGTGCGCAGAAGCGTCGACAGGCCGATCGATACGACCGTCGAGACCGCGAACCACAGCGCCCCGTACACCGTGAATGCGCCCTTGTTGCGCCAGCAGCTCACAATGCTGAAGAACATGGCCTTCACGGGCGGCACGTCGTGCCATGCCGTGAGCACGGGCGCGAACCAGAACAGCATCGACACCGGCACGTAGCAGAGCAGCGAAGCAAGCACCGCAAGCGGCACGTCGCTGCTGGCGAGCGCCTGCGCATCGAGGTCGCCGCCGATCGTCATCAGCTGCAATAGCGCGCCGCCGTCCACGAACGCAGACGCGGCCAGCACCAGCAACATCGCCACCACGTAAATCGCCCCGAGCACGAGCAGGTGCTTCGCCACGACGTTGCCGTACGAACGAAAGCCGTCGATCAGAATGGTCGGGAACACCGGTTTGCCCGCGATCGTGTCGCGGCACGCCGCCATGAAGCCGACCGCCACGCCGGGCACGAACAGCAGCGGCAGCACGCCGCCGATCACGGGGATGGCGGAAATCAGCGTCATCGCCAGCAAATAGGCGAAAAACAGCGTGAGAAACGCGAGCGGATTGCGGCGGAACAGCCAGATACCCTGGCGGAACCAGACGTAGCCCGTCTTCGCGGGGACTTCAATTAGTTGCATGGGCGGTGTGGCAAGGCGTGATGGGAGCCGGCCTCGCTGCCGGCGAGGCGCTCGCGCAGGATGCGCTCGAAGTGGCCGGGATCGTGCGGCTTGAGCAGTTCGGCCGAGCGCGGCAGGTGGAAATCATACAGGCGCGAGACCCAGAAGCGGTACGCGCCTGCGCGCAGCATGTCCATCCAGTGCCGCGTTTCCTCGGGCGTGAATGGGCGCACGGTCTGGTAGGCGCGCAACAGCGCGTCGGCGCGCGCCGTGTCGAGCTTGCCCGTGGCGAGGTCGACGCACCAGTCGTTCACGGTCACGGCCACGTCGAAGAGCCACTTGTCGCAGCCGGCGAAATAAAAGTCGAAAAAGCCGCCCAGCCGGACTTCGTGGCCTGGCGCCGGGTGCGAGTGCGCGAACATCGCGTTGTCGCGGAACAGGTCGCAATGGCACGGACCGCCCGGCAGCGCCGCGTAGTCGGCCGAGCCGAAGAATGCGCGCTGGTGGTCGAGTTCGCTCGTGAGGAGCGTGCGCTGGGCGTCGGCGAGAAACGGCAGCACCGTCGGCACCGTTTCTTCCCACCACGAAAGGCTGCGCAGATTCGGCTGGTCGCCGCGGTAGTCGCGGCCCGCCAGGTGCATGCGCGCGAGCATCTGGCCCACTTCCGCGCAGTGCTCCACGCCGGGCGCGAGTTCGGGCTTGCCTTCGAGCTTCGAGACGATGGCCGCGGGCTTGCCGTGCAGCAGTCCAAAAAGCGCGCCGTCCCGGCGCGGCATGGGGTCGGGTACCGGCACGCGATGCGAGGCGAGGTGCCGCATCAGGTCGAGGTAGAACGGCAGCTGCTCGGCCGTCAGCTTTTCGAAGATAGTCAGGACGTATTCGCCGCGCGTCGTCGTCAGGAAGAAGTTGCTGTTCTCGATGCCGGACTGGATGCCGCGAAATTCGACGACATCGCCGAGATCGTAGTCGCGCAGCCATTGGGCAAGCGCTTGGTCGGTGACAGCGGTGAAGACGGCCATGCAAGAAGGTCGGTTGATTGGTAATGGCGGGTCGGCGAACGCTGCGAGGTGCTGCCCGAGGGGCTTGCAGGCGTGTCCGGCTCAGGTGCGATGTCGGCGACCCGGCTTATGGGGCGGCGCACATGGCGGTGGCGTGCGCATGCCCCAAAACGGCATGCGCACGCCCGGATGGCTCAGTAATGCAGGTTGATCGACGGCAGGCGCGTGCTGGCCTGGCCGTTGTTGCGAACTTGCGGCGAGGTGTCGGGGTTCGCGCTCATCGTGTAGCGCGTGCCGAAGTTCGAATGCACGTTGATTTCGACGGGCTTGCCCTTGTCGCGGAACTCGGTGATTTCGGTGCCGTTCGGGCTCACTTCGTGATAGCTGGGCACGCGCGGCACGTCGTTGATGTTGACCTTCGAGGTGACGCGTGCGGCCGGCTGGTTGTTGATCGCGGCCAGATCGGGCAGGCCCGCGCGTTCGTTCTCGGACTGCGCGGATTGTGCCTCGACGGCGGTCTTTGCGTCGTCGGCCGGCGCGGCCATGGCGACCCCGCTGAAAGCGAACGTCACTGCGGCGACGGCAAGAAGGTGCGACTTCATGGTCTTTCTCCGATGGGATGCCCCAATTCTAGCAAATCCGGGCGCTTCGCCCCATGTCGCGCAGGCGCTGCGGCCCGCGCCCGGCGGGCCGCGCGCGGCGCCCGCAGCCGGTGCTGCAAAAGCCCTGGGCGCGGCGAGGTTCGTCGCCGGAAAGTCGCACCTTCCGTGGTAATGTGGACCCATCAAACGGAGAGGCGAACGAAGATGAACAACGACTACCTGCGGCCCCTCATGACGCCGGCGCACGACTTCCCGGACGAATCTTTCGAAGACGCCGCCGACGCCGTGGCGCGCCTCTCGAGCATCTACGAAGCGAATACGTCGTTCCTGCGCGACGCGTTCGCGCGCTATCGCCGCGGCGAGGCGTTCGAGCGCCGCGTGCGCGCGTGCTACCCGTTCGTGCGCATCCGCACCAACGTCAACACGCATATCGACTCGCGCCGCTCATATGGGTTCGTGGCGGGCCCCGGCGTGTTCGAGACCACCGTCACGCGGCCCGATCTGTTCGGCAATTACTATCGCGAGCAGTTGCGCCTGCTGGCGAAGAACCATCATGTGGCCATCGAAGTGGGCGTCTCGGACCAGCCCATTCCCGTGCACTTCGCGTTCGCCGAAGGCATCCACCTCGAAGGCGATCTCGACCGCGAGCGCCTCTTTGCCATGCGCGATGTGTTCGATACGCCCGATCTCGCGCAGCTCGACGACCGCATCGTGAACGGCACCTACGAGCCGGAGGCGGGCGAGCCGCATCCGCTCGCGCTCTTTACCGCGCCGCGCGTGGACTTTTCGCTGCATCGGCTCAAGCACTACACGGCCACGTCGCCCACGCACGTGCAGAACTACGTGCTCTACACGAACTACCAGTTCTATATCGACGAATTCGTGAAGCTCGGCCGCGCGATGATGGCGCACACCGACGACGCCGACCTGCGCAACTATCGCAGCGAATACACCTCGTTCGTCGAGCCCGGCGACGTGGTCACCTACAACGCGAATCTGGGCGAACAGGACGACGAAGGCACGGCGCCCGCGCGGCTGCCGCAAATGCCGGCCTATCACCTCAAGCGTGCGGACGGCAGCGGCATCACGATGATCAACATCGGCGTGGGCCCTTCGAACGCGAAGACGATTACCGACCACATTGCCGTGCTGCGTCCGCATGCGTGGATCATGCTCGGCCACTGCGCGGGCTTGCGCAACACGCAGCGTCTGGGCGACTACGTGCTTGCGCACGGCTACGTGCGCGAGGATCACGTGCTCGACGCCGATTTGCCGCTGTGGGTGCCGATTCCGGCGCTCGCCGAAGTGCAGCTCGCGCTCGAGCGCGCGGTGGCGGAAGTCACGAAGCTCGACGGCGTGGAACTCAAGCGCGTGATGCGCACGGGGACGGTGGCGAGCGTCGACAACCGCAACTGGGAGCTGCGCGATCATCGCGAGCCGGTGCAGCGACTTTCGCAGAGCCGCGCGATCGCGCTCGACATGGAAAGCGCAACCATCGCCGCGAACGGATTCCGCTTTCGTGTGCCGTACGGCACCTTGCTGTGCGTTTCCGACAAGCCGCTGCACGGCGAACTGAAGCTGCCGGGCATGGCCGATTCGTTCTATCGCGCACAGGTCGATCAGCATTTGCAGATCGGCGTGAAGGCGATGGAGATTCTGCGCACGAACGGCCTGCACAAGCTGCATAGCCGGAAATTGCGCAGCTTCGCGGAGGTGGCGTTCCAGTAAGCGTGCATTGACCGGCGGCGGCTGGCTACAGGGCGCGCCGCCGGTTTCGGTTGTCGTCCTCGCTCGATCTGCCAGGAACGCCGGCGTGCGCCAGCGGTTGATTCCCGCTGAGGACTTCGGCAAGACCATGGGTCTGATCGCACTGCTGAACAATCTCGCCCAACCGCCCGCGGGCCTGCTGGGCCGGGCTCTTTGCGACGCGCCTGGCGGAAGATGTGCGGCGTGGCTGGCGACTATCGAGGAAACCTGAATTCGCACGCCGCCGCACGCCGCCGACTCATTGCCCGAACCCCGTCAACCCGATCAGACTCCCCGCGCCAAGCAGCCACAGCGGATGAATCTTCGTGCGAAACGCGAGCGCGGCGCACACGCCGGTAATCGCCCAGGCGATCCAGGAGGGATCGGAGGCTCTGGCGATCAGTACGGCGCTCGCGGCCACGAGGCCCGCCGTCACCGGCACGAGCCCCTTCTGTGCGATACGCCGCCACGGGCGGTCCTTGAAGCGATCCCACGCGTGCAGCGCGGCGATCGTGACGAGCGACGACGGCCCGAACTTCGCAATCGACGCGACCAGCATGCCTGCCCAGCCGGCCACGTGCCAGCCGACCAGCGTCACGACCATCATGTTCGGACCGGGGGCGGCCTGGGCAAGCGCGAATAGCGCGCTGAACTCGCTCGCCGGCATCCAGTGGTGGACCTCGACGACCTGACGCTGCATCTCGGGCAGGATCGTGTTGCCGCCGCCGAACGCGAGCAGCGAGAGCTGGCCGAAGATCGCGGCGAGCGCAACGAGTGTGGCGCTCATCGCGCGGCTCCTTGCTTGCGCGCCGCGCGGGCGGCGAGCGCGATGCCGACCGGCGTGAGCACGAGCATGGTGGGCAAGAGCGGCGTGCGCAGCACGGCAATGGCCACGAAGCCGAGTGCGGCGACGACGGCCGCGGCAGGATCGCGCCGCAGCGGCAGCACGATTTTCAGGGCCATCGAGACAAGCAGCCCGGCCGCCGCCGCGGCCAGCCCCACGAACAGATGCCGCACGTGCGGGTCGTCTTGCGTGCGCTCGTAGAGCACGCCGAGCCCGATCACGACGAGCGACGGACCCGCGATCAGGCCGAGGATGCCCGCGAGTGCGCCGCGCCACCCCTGAAAACGCATGCCGAGCGCGACCGAGAGATTGATGACGTTGCCGCCCGGCAAGAACTGGCAGAGGCCGAGCAGGTCGGTGAACTCGCTGGCGGTCAGCCAGCGGCGCTGCTCGACGATGGTGCGGCGCGCGAGCGGCAGTGCGCCGCCAAACGACGTGAAGCCGAGAGCGAGGAAGCCGAGGAACAGATCGCGTACCGTCGGCGTGTGCAGGCTGTCGTCCGTGCCATGTCCGGCTGCGGCGGCCGATGAGATGGATTGTTTCATGAATGGAAGGGACCTCTGGGGCAAGTTCGGAGATTAAGCCCATTCGCGCGCGCGGCAAAACGATTTCTATGGCGCGCTCTTGTGATCTACACTCACAAGCATGGTACGTCCCCTTCCTCCCTTTCCTGCGCTGCGCGCGTTCGAGGCCGCTGCGCGGCACAACAGTTTCTCCGCCGCGGCGGGCGAGCTCAATGTGACTCACGGTGCCATCAGCCGGCAGGTGGCCGCGCTCGAGGCGTGGGTCGGCGTGCAGGTGTTTCACCGGCACGGCAAGCGGGTCGCGCTGACCGAGGACGGGCGGCGCTACCTCGCCGCCGTGCAGTCGGCCTTCGACGATATCGCGCGCGCAACCAGCCAGTTGCGCGACACGGGCATGGTCCACGTGCTGCGCGTGAGTGCGCTGCCTACCTTCGCGATGAAATGGCTGCTGCCGCGGCTTTCGCAGTTTCAGCGCCTCGCGCCGAACGTCGAGTTGCGCCTGTCGACCTCGAACGCGCCGGTCGAGACGCTCGAAGGCTTCGACGTGGCCGTGCGGCGCGGTCCGGCCCACTGGCCCGACTGCGAGTCCGGTCATTTTCTGGACGAGATGGAACTGCCGGTGTGCAGTCCGGCGCTGCTCAAACGCGCGCCGATTCATCAGGCGAGCGATCTTGCGCGCCACGTGCTGCTGCATTCGGACACGCGTCCCGATGCGTGGCGCATCTGGCTCGCAGCCGCAGGCGTGAAAGCCAAATGCCGCAAGAAGCAGTCGTTCGACCACTTCTATCTGGCCTTGCAGGCCGCCGTGGATGGTCTTGGTGTCGCGCTCGGCCCGCTGCCGCTGCTCGACGACGAACTTGCATCGGGGCGCCTCGTCACCCCGCTCGCGGGGCCGCATCTCGACGCGCGCGGCTACTGGTGGGTGGCGCGCCGCGAGATGGCGCAAGCGCCGCTCGTCCTGCAGTTTTGCCGCTGGCTGGAAGAGCAGGCGAGCACGCGGGCGCCGCTCGGTGCGTCCCGCGCGCAAAGCAAGAGGGGAGTGATGCGCTAAGGCGCGAGCGCTGCGCAGGCCTGCGAAAACATGAACCGCAGGCCATCCGCACGCCGCGCCGCGAGCGATGCATCAGAGATAGAACATCCGGTCTTCGTCGGAGTCGCGGTCGCGGCGCGCCGGGTGCTCCTTGCCGGTATCTTCGGCGGTATCCGCATCTTCGTAGAACTTGAGAACGGCTTCGAGCACCTGGTCCGGGTCGTCGATCACCTGCATCAAGTCCATGTCTTCGGGATTGATGAGGCCCATGGGCACGAGCGCCGAGCGGAACCAGTCGAGCAGGCCCTTCCAGAATTCGGCGCCCACCAGAATGATGGGCACGTGACGCGACTTTTTCGTCTGGATGAGCGTGAGCACTTCGGCCAGTTCGTCGAGCGTGCCGAAGCCGCCGGGCATGACGATCACGGCGTCCGAGTTCTTCACGAAGGTGACCTTGCGCGTGAAGAAATGGCGAAAGCGCAGCGAGATGTCCTGCCACTGGTTGCCCGACTGCTCGTGCGGCAACTCGATGTTCAGGCCCACCGAAGGCGACTTGCCCGCATGCGCGCCCTGGTTCGCGGCTTCCATGATGCCGGGGCCGCCGCCGGAGATCACGGCGAAGCCCGCATCGGACACCTTGCGCGCAATGGTGCTGGCGAGCTGGTAGTACTTCGACTCCGGTTTCAGGCGGGCGGAACCGTAGATGCTGACCGCTGGCCGGATCTCGGACAGGTACTCGGTCGCCTCGATAAACTCTGCCATAATCGTGAACATCTGCCACGATGCGCGGGCCTTCTTGGCCGTCGCGCGCTCTTGATCTGCGAGTGAACGCAGACTCGGAATCACTTTTCTCTTGTCCATAATGCCTGAAGAACTACGCGTGGAAACGAAGCTACAAAATGAGCTGGAAGGTAAGACCCTGTTGCTGGTCGACGGTTCTAGCTATCTCTATCGGGCCTTCCATGCGATGCCGGATCTGCGCGGTCCTGACGGCGAACCCACGGGCGCGCTGTACGGCATCATCAACATGCTGCGTCGCATGCGCAAGGACGTTACGGCAGAGTATAGCGCGTGCGTGTTCGATGCAAAGGGCAAGACGTTCCGCGACGACTGGTACCCCGAGTACAAAGCCAACCGGCCTTCCATGCCCGAGCCGCTCGCTGCACAAATCGAGCCCATTCACACGGCTGTGCGCGCGCTCGGCTGGCCGCTCCTGATGATCGAAGGCGTGGAGGCCGACGACGTGATCGGCACGCTCGCGCGCGAGGCCGAGAAGCTCGGCATGAAGGTCATCGTTTCCACGGGCGACAAGGACCTCGCGCAGCTCGTGACGGACCGCGTCACGCTCATCAACACGATGACGAATGAAACGCTCGATCGCGAAGGCGTGATCGCGAAGTTCGGCGTGCCGCCGGAGCGCATCGTCGATTATCTCTCGCTCATCGGCGACACCGTCGACAACGTGCCGGGCGTGAACAAGTGCGGCCCGAAAACGGCGGTGAAGTGGCTCACGCAATACGACTCGCTCGACGGCGTGATCGCCCACGCGGATGAAATCAAGGGTGCCGTGGGCGGCTATTTGCGCGACGCGCTCGACTTCCTGCCGATGGCGAGAAAGCTCGTCACCGTGGAAACGGCTTGCGATCTCGCGCCGCATCTAGAGTCGATCGAAGCCGCGCTCGCCACGCGCGCCGAAGCGCGCGAAGAACTGCGCGATATCTTCACGCGACATGGCTTCAAGACCTGGCTGCGCGAAATCACCGAAGCGAGTCAGCAGAGCGAGACGGTGCCCGCCGCAACCAGAGGCGACGCGCCCGAAAAAGATGCGAACGTGCAGCCTGCGCTGTTCGTCGATGCCCCGCGCCATTACGAAACGATCCAGACGTGGGACCAATTCACCGCGTGGCTCAGCAGGATCGAAGCCGCCGAACTCACCGCGTTCGACACCGAGACCACGGCGCTCGACCCGATGGTCGCGAAGCTCGTCGGCATGTCGTTTTCGACGCAACCTGGCGTGGCCGCCTATTTGCCGCTCGCGCATCGCGGCCCGGACGCGCCCGATCAACTGCCGCAGGACGAAGTCCTCGCGCGCCTGAAGCCCTGGCTCGAAAGCGAGAAGCACAAGAAAGTCGGCCAGCACATGAAGTACGACGAGCAGGTGCTCGCGAACTACGGTATCGAGCTGAACGGCGTGGAGCACGACACGCTGCTCGAATCGTATGTGCTCGAATCGCATCGCAGCCACGACATGGACAGCCTCGCGCTGCGCCATCTCGGCATCAAGACGATCAAGTACGAAGAGGTGGCGGGCAAGGGCGCGCAGCAGATCGGCTTCGACGAAGTCTCGCTCGACAAGGCCGCCGAATACGCCGCCGAAGACGCCGATGTCACGCTGCAACTGCATCGTGCGCTCTACCCGCAGATCGCGCCTGAGAAGGGGCTCGATTACGTCTATCGCCAGATCGAATTGCCCACCTCGCGCGTGCTGCGCAAGATGGAGCGCAACGGCGTGCTGATCGACACCGAAAGGCTCGAAAAGCAGAGCGCGGAAATTGCCGTGCGGCTCATCGCGCTCGAACAGGAAGCGTACGCGCTCGCGGGCGGCGAATTCAATCTGGGCTCGCCCAAGCAGATCGGCCAGATCTTCTTCGAGAAGCTGCAGCTGCCGGTCGTGAAGAAGACGCCCAGCGGCGCGCCTTCCACCGACGAAGAGGTGCTGCAAAAGCTCGCCGAGGATTATCCGCTGCCCAAGATCCTGCTCGAGCATCGCGGTCTTGCCAAGCTCAAGTCCACGTACACCGACAAGCTGCCGCGCATGGTGAATGCGCAAACGGGCCGCGTGCACACGAACTATGCGCAGGCCGTGGCGGTCACGGGCCGTCTGGCGTCGAACGATCCGAATCTGCAGAACATCCCCGTGCGCACCGGCGAAGGCCGGCGCATTCGCGAGGCGTTCATCGCGCCGCCGGGGCACAAGATCGTTTCCGCCGACTACTCGCAGATCGAACTGCGCATCATGGCCCATATCTCGGGCGACGAGTCGCTGCTCGCGGCGTTCGCACGCGGCGACGACATTCACCGCGCCACGGCTTCGGAGGTGTTCGGCGTCACGCCGCTCGAAGTGAGCGCGGACCAGCGGCGCATCGCCAAGGTCATCAATTTCGGCCTGATTTACGGCATGAGCGCGTTCGGGCTCGCATCGAATCTCGGCATCACGCGCGACGCAGCGAAGCTCTATATCGACCGCTATTTCGCCCGCTATCCGGGCGTTGCGCGCTATATGGACGAAACCCGCATGGACGCGAAGTCGCGCGGCTATGTGGAGACCGTGTTCGGCCGCCGCCTGTGGCTGCCCGAGATCAACGGCGGCAACGGCCCGCGCCGCCAGGCCGCCGAGCGCGCCGCCATCAACGCGCCCATGCAGGGCACGGCCGCCGATCTCATCAAGCTGTCCATGGTCGCGGTGCAGAAGTGGCTCGACGAACGCAAGATCGGCACGAAGATGATCATGCAGGTGCACGATGAACTCGTGCTCGAGGTGCCGGGCGACGAACTCGCCGAAGTGCGCAAGCGCTTGCCCGAGCTGATGTGCTCGGTGGCGCAGCTCAAGGTGCCGCTCGTCGCCGAAGTGGGCGTGGGCGAAAACTGGGAGGAGGCGCATTGAAGGCGCATCAAGGTGCTTAGTGAAGCTGACTAAGTACATACTGAATGCGCAGTGCCGCAAAAGCCGTAACCAGGACGTAATCAGGACGTAACTGCGCGCGCGCGATAAGGCAAGCCTTGCGTGCGTGATGTCGCGAATGCGCGCCGCAAGGGTTGCCGCCGCGCGCTCCGTCAGCCGACAATGATTTGATCGAAGGCCGGTGCCTCGCACGTCATGTTGTCGATGTATCGGCCTTTCTATCGCCTTTCGACATGCACGGAGAGTCTATGCATCGCTTTATCGTTGTGGGAGGAGGCGCGGGCGGGCTGGAACTGGCAACACGGCTCGGCGATCGTTACGGCGAGGCGCGCGCGAAGCGGGGCAAGCCGCAGGCGGCATCGATCACGCTGGTCGACCGTAATCCGACGCATATCTGGAAACCGCTCCTGCACGAAGTCGCGGCGGGCAGCATGGATCCGTTCACGCATCAGCTCGAATATCCGGCGCAGGCGCGCTGGCACGGCTTCGAGTTCCAGCAGGGCGAGCTGACCGGGCTCGACCGCGCGGCGAAGCGCATCACGCTCGGGCGCGTGCTCGACGAAGACGGCGCGGAAATGCTGCCCGAGCGCGTGCTCGAATACGACACGCTCGTGCTCGCCATCGGCAGCACGACGCATTTTTTCGGCGTGCCGGGCGCGGCCGAGAATTCCATCGCGCTCGACACCGTCGAGCAGGCCGAGCGCTTTCGCAAGCGCCTGATCGCCGCGTGCATGCGCGCCGAACATCAGGCTCCCGAAAGAATCGCGGTGGAGGTGACGGCAGACGACCTCGCGCCGGTCATGAATGCAGGCGCCGAGCCGCGCGTGCAGGTGGCGATCATTGGCGCGGGCGCAACGGGCGTCGAGCTCTCTGCCGAACTGCGCAACACCGCCCAGGTGCTGTCGGCCTATGGGCTGCACAAGCTCGATCCGCGCCACGATGTGGGCATCGTGCTGATCGAGGCGGGTCCGCGCATCCTGCCCGCGCTGCCCGAACGCGTGTCTTCGGCGACGGGCGAATTGCTGAACAAGCTCGGCGTGAAGCTGCTGACGAGCGAACGCGTGATCGAAGTGGCGCCTGGCGTCGTGCGCACCGCGAGCGGCAAGAACCTGCGCGCGGACCTCACGGTCTGGGCGGCGGGCATCACTGCGCCGGCTGTGCTCTCGCGGCTCGACGGCCTCACCGTGAACAAGCTCGGCCAGCTGATCGTGCGCCGTACGCTGCAAACGGAACTCGACGACAACATCTTCGCGCTCGGCGACTGCGCGGCCTGCGAATGGCCGGGCCACGAGCGCGGTGTGCCGCCGCGCGCGCAGGCCGCCCACCAGCAGGCCACTTTTCTGTTCAAGTCACTCGGGAATCTGCTCGCCGGCAAGCCGCTGGAGGAGTTCACCTATCGCGACTTCGGCTCACTGGTGTCGCTCGGCCACTTCAGCGCGGTCGGCAATCTGATGGGCGGGCTGATCGGCGGGAATATGTTGATCGAAGGGTTGTTTGCCCGTTTCATGTACATGTCGCTGTACCGGCTGCACATCGCGGCGCTGCATGGCTACGCGCGCATGGTGCTCGACACCTTCGCGCACTGGCTGCGCCGCACGACGCTGCCGCGCGTGAAGCTGCACTGAGCGGCCGCATCGAGCGGCGCTTGCGTCCGGGGCGCGGCGTTATTCTGCCTGTTTCCGCTGTTTGACCTCCAAGGAGCGCTGCATGCTGAAACCCGAAGTCGATAGCCTCGTCCCGCACGTGCCGTTCAACCGGCGTACCTTCATCAAGGCGGCGCTCGGCAGCGGATTCGCCGCCGCCGTGCTGCCCGTTTCCGCGCAAACCATCCACACCGACAGCGAGGGTCTCGAAGCCGGCGAGATCGGCTTCCAGTCGGGCGGCACGCTCATTCCGGCGTATCGCGCCCAGCCGCGCGGCAAGACGCACTTGCCGGTCGTCATCGTGATTCACGAGATCTTCGGCGTGCACGAGCATATCGCCGACGTGTGCCGCCGCTTCGCGAAGCTCGGCTATCTCGCCATCGCGCCGGACTTCTTCGTGCGCCAGGGCGATGCGTCCGTGTACCCGACAATTCAGCAGATCAACGACAACATCGCGAGCAAGGTGCCCGACGCCCAGGTGATGGGCGACATCGACGCGGCCGTTGCCTGGGCAGGCGAGCATGGCGGCGACACGAAGCGCGTGGGCGTGAACGGCTTTTGCTGGGGCGGGCGCTATGCGTGGCTCTATGCGGAGCACAACCCGCACATCAAGGCGGCGGTGGTGTGGTATGGGCGCGTGGCGGGCCCGCACACGGCGAACGCGCCGAGCAATCCGCTCGATCTCGCGAACACGCTGCAGGTGCCGGTGCTTGCCATGTACGGCTTGCAGGACACGAGCATTCCGCAGGACACGCTCGAGCAGATGAAGGCCGCCATCGCGCAAGGTCCGCAGGGTGGACGCAGCTCGCAGATCGTCGTGTACAACGACGCGGGCCACGCGTTCTTCGCGGACTACCGCCCGAGCTATCGCAAGGCCGATGCGCAAGACGGCTGGAAGCGCGCCATTGCGTGGTTCAAGGAGCACGGCGTGGTGTGACGCCGTGCCCCGTTCCGGGCTCCCGGCTTAGGGATTGGGACCCGTCGCGACCGGCCGTGAAGGATCGGCGCTCCACTCGCTCCACGAACCGGGGTAGAGCGCCGCGCCGTGCAGGCCGGCAATCTCCATCGCGAGCGCATTGTGGCAGGCGGTCACGCCCGAGCCGCATTGCAGGACCACGTGTTCGGGCGTGATGCCCGGCAGCACCGTCATGAAATCCTCGCGCAGCGCATGCGCCGACTTGAAGCGGCCGTCCGGCGCGAGATTGTCCTGATAAAACCGGTTGCGTGCGCCAGGAATATGGCCGCCCACCGGATCGATCGTTTCGTTCTCGCCGCGGTAGCGGTCGGCGGCGCGCGCGTCGACGACCGTGAGTTCGTGCGTGGCGAGATTGCGGACGACGGCCTGCGCGTCCACCGTCACCTGGAGCGGCGCGCCGGCCTTGAAGGTGCCGCGCGCGGGCGTGGGCACGTCGCGCACGAGCGGCAAGCCTGCGGCTTCCCACGCATTGAGGCCGCCGTCGAGCACGGCCACCGAGTCGTGGCCGAGCCAGCGTAACAGCCACCACAGGCGCGCGGCGTAGGCGCCGCCTTGCGCGTCGTAGGCCACGACCTGCTGGCCTTCGTTGAGCCCGCGCAGCAAGAGCGTGGCGACGAGCGCCGAGCGGTCGGGCAGCGGATGGCGGCCGTTCTTGCCCGTCTTCGGGCCCGAGAGGTCGCGGTCCAGATGCAGGTATTGGGCGCCGGGCAGATGGCCGAGCGCATAGGCGTTCTCGCCCGCGGCGGGGTTGGCGAGATCGAAGCGGCAGTCGAAGACCAGCACGCTGCCCGGCGCGGCGGTCAGGCGTTCGTGCAGATTGGCGGCCGAGATCAGCGTGGTGTGATGCGTGTGGGGCATGACGGCTCCTTGAATCGTGCAAGGCCGCCATCTCTGGCTATGCGACGGCCCGGTGCCGTCAGTCTAAACAAAAAGACGGGCCGGGGCCCGTCTTTCGGTGATGCGTTCGAGATGCCCGAGGCTCGCGCCTGGCCGCGCGTCAGATCGGTCCCAGCTCACGGCGCAGGAACTCGTGGAAGTGCTGCATGCCGTCTTCCATCGGGCTCTGGTACGGCCCCACCTCGGAAACGCCGCGCTCGAAGAGCGCACGGCGGCCGGCGTCCATGCGCTCGGCAATCTCGTCGTCTTCGATGGCGGTTTCCATATAGGCGGCGCGCTCGGCCTCGACGAACTCGCGCTCGAACAGCGTGATTTCCTCGGGGTAATAGAACTCGACGACGTTCGTCGTTTTCTGCGTGCCCTGCGGGATGAGCCACGAGACCACGAGCACGTGCGGATACCACTCGATCATGAGATTCGGGTAGTACACCATCCAGATCGCGCCGAACTCGGGCGGCACGCCGTTGCGAAAACGCAGGACCTCGTCGTGCCACTTGCGGTACGTCGGGCTGCCCGGCTTGCCGAGGCGGTTGTGCACGCCGACCGTCTGCACGCTATACCACTCGCCGAACTCCCACTGGAGGTCGTCGCACGACACGAAGTTGCCGAGGCCCGGGTGGAACGGCACGACGTGATAGTCTTCCAGATAGACCTCGATGAAGGTCTTCCAGTTGTAGTTGCACTCGTGAACCTCGACGTGATCGAACATGTAGTCCGTAAAATCGAGGTGTTTCGCCGGCCCGAGGCGCGCGAGATCGCGCGCGACGTCGCGGCCCGCGGATTCGAACAGCAGCCCGTTCCACTTCTGGAGCGGCGAGCTGTTCAGGTTCAGACACGGCTTGTCCGCGAAGTGCGGTGCGCCGAGCAGTTCGCCCTTGAGGTCATAGGTCCAGCGATGCAACGGACATACAATGTTGTCTGCCGTGCCGCGACCGTTTAGCATGATGGCCTGGCGATGCCGGCACACGTTCGAGAGCAGCTCGATGTCGTTGCTCTTGTTGCGAACGAGCACGCGGCCTTCTTTCTCGCCGGGCAGCGCAAAATAGTTTCCCGCCTCGGGCACCATGAGTTCGTGCCCGACGTAGCGGGGACCCTTCTGGAAAAGCGTGTCGATTTCGCGCTTGAGTAGCGCTTCGTCAAAATAAGCGGTGACTGGCAGCTGGCTGTGGATAGACTTCAGCTGCAATGCATTGCTCAGATTGGACATTCCCACTCCCGATGAAGACGTGAAAGCAGTGAACAACCCAACCATCGAAGATTCGATTTAGGGAGCCGGCGATTATACCCGGTTACCCCGTCGTGGGGTAGCTAAGTGACTGATTTTTGCCAAAATTACAGCGGAAAGACGGCAGGAATCCAGGAAATATGAGACAAATGCACGGGTAATCGGGCCTGCTGGAACCGATTTGTACTGGCCCCGAGCGTGTGGTCGAGAGGGCACACAAGCCGGCGAGCGGGTCGAAAAGGGCCTTTTGCCGTAGAATGTCCGCCTTGTTTCATTCTGGCGACGACTCATGGCGAAATCCGCAACGAAAGACCGCGCTGGCGCGGGCGAAAGCGCAGCCGGGCTGGCCGAGGGCGAAGCCCTGCCCGAGAGCTACGAGGCGGCGCTCGCGGAGCTCGACGGGCTCGTTGCGCGCATGGAAGGCGGCAGCCTGAGCCTGGAAGAATCGCTTGCAGCCTACCGCCGCGGCGCGGCGCTCGTGCGCTTCTGCCAGCAGCAGCTCGAAAAGGTTGAACAACAGGTGCGCGTGCTCGACGGCGAGACGCTGCGGCCCGTGCCTCTCAATACGACAGACTCCGCAGCGGGCGGAGACGACGATCTATGACATTTGACCAATGGACCCGGCAGGTACTCGACCGGGTCGAAAGCGCGCTCGATCACTATTTGCCGGCTGCCGACGTGCTGCCGGCGCCCCTGCACGACGCCATGCGTTATGCCGTGATGGGCGGCGGCAAGCGGGTGCGTCCGCTTCTGTGCCACGCGGCGGGCGAACTCACGGACGCCACGCCGGAAGCGCTCGACGCGGCGGCCTGCGCGCTCGAAATGATCCATGTGTACTCGCTCGTGCACGACGACATGCCGTGCATGGACGACGACGACATGCGTCGCGGCAAACCCACCGTACACGTCAAATATGACGAACCGACGGCGCTGCTGGTGGGCGACGCGCTGCAGTCGCAAGCCTTCATCACGCTGACCTCCGATGTGCTCGATGCCCGGCACCAGGCTTCGCTCGTGCGCGAACTCGCGCTGGCCAGCGGCTCGATCGGCATGGCCGGCGGCCAGGCCATCGACCTCGCGAGCGTAGGCCATTCGCTCACCCGCGAGCAGCTCGAAACGATGCACCGCCTGAAGACCGGCGCGCTCTTGCGCGCCGCGGTCCGCATGGGCGCGCTGGCGGGCGAAACGCCCTCGGCGGAAAGCCTCGCCGCGCTCGACAGGTACGCGGCGGCCGTGGGCCTCGCTTTTCAGGTGGTGGACGACATTCTCGACGTCACCGCCGACTCCGCAACGCTCGGCAAGACCGCGGGCAAGGACGCGAAGGACGGCAAGCCGACCTACGTGTCGATTATCGGTCTTGATGCCTCGCGTGCGCTCGCGCAGCAGTTGCGCGCCGACGCGCACGCGGCGCTCGAACCGTTCGGTGCGCGCGCTCAGCGCCTCGCCGAACTCGCTGACCTGGTGGTGAACCGGGTGAGCTGACCGCGCAACCCGCCCACGCGCATGAAACGGAAGTCATGTGCAAAAAAGTGCGGGAGCGCCAGTTTTCCTACAATGGAACGACGATGTACGACTTGCTGAAAACCATTGACGACCCGGCGGATTTGCGCCGCCTCGATCGCCGCCAGTTGCAACCGCTTGCGGACGAACTGCGTGCCTTCGTTCTCGAGAGCGTCTCGCAGACGGGCGGCCACCTGTCGTCCAACCTCGGTACGGTCGAGCTGACGATCGCGCTGCACTACGTGTTCGACACGCCGCGCGACCGCATCGTCTGGGACGTGGGCCATCAGACCTATCCGCACAAGATCCTGACGGGCCGCCGCGACCAGATGTCGACGCTGCGCCAGCTCGGCGGCATTTCGGGCTTTCCGAAACGCGACGAGTCGCCGTACGACACGTTCGGCACCGCGCACTCGAGCACGTCGATTTCGGCGGCGCTCGGCATGGCCATCGCGAGCAAGCTCAAGGGCGAGAACGCCATGGGTATCGCCGTGATCGGCGACGGCGCGATGACGGCCGGCATGGCCTTCGAGGCACTGAACAACGGCGGCGTGGAAGACGACGTCCCGCTGCTCGTCATCCTCAACGACAACGACATGTCGATTTCGCCTCCGGTCGGCGCGCTCAATCGCCATCTCGCGCGCCTCATGTCGGGCCGCTTCTACGCCGCCGCACGCGCGGGCGTGGAGCGCGTGCTGCGCCATGCGCCGCCGGTGCTCGACCTCGCGCGCAAGCTCGAAGAGCACGCGAAGGGCATGATCGTGCCGGCTACGCTGTTCGAGGAATTCGGCTTCAACTACATCGGGCCGATCGACGGCCACGACCTGGATTCGCTGATCCCGACGCTGCAGAACATCAAGGAACTGCGCGGCCCGCAGTTCCTGCACGTCGTGACGAAGAAAGGCCAGGGCTACAAGCTCGCCGAAGCCGACCCGGTGCTGTACCACGGTCCCGGCAAGTTCAACCCGGCCGAAGGCATCAAGCCGTCGGCGACGCCCGCCAAGAAGACCTACACGCAGGTGTTCGGCGAATGGCTGTGCGATGCGGCCGAACTCGACCAGCGCGTGGTCGGCATCACGCCGGCCATGCGCGAAGGCTCGGGCATGGTGGAGTTCGAAAAGCGCTTCCCGGACCGCTACTACGACGTGGGCATCGCCGAGCAGCACGCCGTGACGTTCGCGGGCGGTCTGGCGGCCGAGGGGTTGAAGCCCGTGGTCGCGATCTACTCGACCTTCCTGCAGCGCGCGTATGACCAGTTGATCCACGACGTGGCGCTGCAGAACCTGCCGGTCGTGTTCGCGATCGACCGCGCGGGCCTCGTCGGTGCCGACGGTGCGACGCACGCGGGCGCGTACGATCTCGCGTTCATGCGCTGCATCCCGAACATGATGATCATGGCGGCGTCCGACGAAAACGAATCCCGCCAGATGCTCTACACGGCGCTGCAGCAGGACGGCCCGACGGCCGTGCGCTACCCGCGCGGTGCGGGCACGGGCGTGGCGACCGTCAAGCAGATGGCCGCGCTGCCGGTGGGCAAGGGCGAAGTCCGCCGCGAGAGCAACGCGCCGGCAGGCAGCCGTATCGCGATTCTCGCGTTCGGCACGATGGTTGCGCCGTCGCTCAAGGCCGCCGAGGAACTGGACGCCACCGTGGCGAACATGCGCTTCGTGAAGCCGCTCGATGCGGACCTCGTGAAGCAGCTCGCCGAAACGCACGACTACCTCGTGACCGTCGAGGAAGGCTGCATCATGGGCGGAGCCGGTTCGGCCTGCGTGGAATCCCTCCTTGAAAGTGGGGTTATCAAGCCCGTACTACAATTGGGCCTCCCCGACCGCTTCATCGACCACGGCGACCCGGCGAAGCTGCTGGCGGGCTGTGGACTCGACGCAGCAGGGATCGCGAACTCGATTCGCGAGCGCTTTCTCGACAAGGCGGTGTCCGGCAAGTCGGTGATGCGCGTCGCCTGAGGCCGATCGAGATCGCGTAGCTTGCCTGGCGCCTCGCGCCTTGCAGCGGCCCAATTCACATTTGAACTGGCGGGCGGGTTTCTACCCGGCTTTCGCCAGCAAACGCCGGCTCATGCCGGCGTTTGCTATTTGCGCGCCGCGTACGGCGCGGCTTGAGGATAAGAACATGAATCAGATGAACCCGGCCTTCGTGATGCCGGACGTCCAAAGCTCCGTCGATACCCGTCAGATCGTGATCCAGCGCGTCGGCGTGAAGGCCGTGCGCCATCCGCTCACGGTGAAGACAGGGGCGGGCGACGTCCAGCCGAGCGTCGGCACGTGGAATCTCGACGTTCATCTGCCGGCCGACCAGAAGGGCACGCACATGTCGCGCTTCGTCGCGCTGCTCGAAGAGAGCAAGGCGCCGCTCGAGCCCGCCACGTTCCGCGCAATGCTGGCCGCGATGCTCGCGAAGCTCGAATCGCAGGCGGGCCGCATCGAAGTGACATTCCCGTATTTCGTGAAGAAAGTGGCGCCGGTGTCGGGCGTGGAAAGTCTGCTGGACTACGAAGTGACGCTCACGGGCGACGTGCGCAACGGGCAAACGCGCCTGTTCCTCGAGGTGCTCGTGCCCGTGACGAGCCTGTGCCCGTGCTCGAAGAAGATTTCGCAGTACGGCGCGCACAACCAGCGCTCGCACGTGACGATGAACGTCGAGTTCGAAGGCGATCTGCCGGTGGAGGACCTCATTCGCATCGCCGAAGAAGAGGCGTCCTGCGAGCTGTGGGGCTTGCTCAAGCGTCCGGACGAGAAGTTCGTGACCGAGCGCGCGTATGAGAACCCCAAGTTCGTGGAAGACCTCGTGCGCGACGTCGCCGTGCGACTGAACGCCGATGCGCGCGTGCTCGCCTATACGCTCGAAGCCGAAAACTTCGAGTCGATCCACAATCACAGCGCCTACGCCGTGATCGAGCACGACAAGCGCGCGGCGTAACGTCTGGCCGTCTGGTTGCGCCGTCGACAAAGAAGCCGCCCCTGGGGCGGCTTCTTTGACTATTGCGGCGGCAAACGGCTTACTGCTGCGCGAGCGACGACAAATCCCAGCGCGGCTTCACGGTGAAGGCGTAATCGCGCGTGGCCTGCTCGGGCCAGCGCGCGAGGCGCAGCGCACCCGCGAGCGCGATCATCGCGCCGTTGTCGGTGCACAGCGACAGGTCCGGGTAATGCACCTCGAAGCTGCGCTTTTGCGCCGCCGCCGAAAGCGTCTCGCGCAACTGCTTGTTCGCGCCCACGCCGCCCGCCACCACGAGGCGCTTCATTTTCGTGCGCTTGAGCGCGGCGAGCGATTTCGCGGCCAGCACCTCGACGGCCGCATCGACGAAACCGCGCGCGATATCGGCCTTGCCCTGCTCGCAGAGGTTCGTGCCGAGCTTCTTCACTTGCGTGAGCACGGCCGTTTTGAGGCCGCTGAAGCTGAAGTCGAGATCGCCCGAATGCAGCATCGGACGCGGCAGTTCGACCGCGCCTGGCGTGCCGAACTCCGCGAGGCGCGAGACTTCCGGGCCGCCAGGGTAGCCGAGGCCAAGCAGCTTGGCCGTTTTGTCGAAGGCTTCGCCGGCGGCGTCGTCGAGCGTTTCGCCGAGGGTTTCGTATATGCCCACGTCGGTCACGCGCATCAATTGCGTATGGCCGCCCGACACGAGCAGCGCGACGAACGGAAACGGCGGTGGCGCGTCGACCAGCAGCGGCGAAAGCAGGTGCCCTTCGAGATGATGAATGCCCACGGTCGGCCGGTTCCAGGCCATGGCGAGCGCATTGGCGATGCTCGCGCCCACGAGCAGCGCGCCCGCGAGGCCGGGGCCTTGCGTAAAGGCGATGGCGTCGATGTCGCTTTTCGCCGCGCCGCTCTTCGCGAGCACTTCTTCGAGCAGCGGCAGCGCGCGGCGGATATGGTCGCGCGAGGCAAGCTCCGGCACGACGCCGCCGTACTCGCGGTGCATGGCGATCTGCGAGTGCAGCGCGTGCGCGAGCAGGCCGCGCTCGCTGTCGTAGAGCGCGAGGCCGGTTTCGTCGCAGGAGCTTTCGATACCGAGAACGAGCATGGTATGGGACAGGGCAACGGCATTGCGCGGCGCAAGCACGCAAAAACCGGCGCGAAATCAAGAATTAACAGAACATAAAAGTATAGCAGCGCGCGTCGAAGCCGGTTGAGGGCCGCAAGCGGAGCCCTCGCGGACAACCCCCGCCGCCGCGCAGGTAGAATGCGCGCCATGGAATCTTTCGACATCGCCGTGATCGGCGCAGGGGCGGCCGGCATGATGTGCGCGGCGGTGGCGGGCCAGCAGGGCCGCCGCGTGGCGCTGATCGACCACGCGCCGCGCCTCGCGGAAAAAATCCGCATCTCGGGCGGCGGCCGCTGCAACTTCACGAACCTGCACGCGAGCCCGGCCAACTATCTCTCTCACAACCCGCATTTCTGCCGTTCGGCGCTGGCGCGCTACACGCCGCGCGACTTTCTCGCGCTGCTGCGCCAGCATCGCGTGACCTGGCACGAAAAGCACAAGGGCCAGCTGTTCTGCGACCAGTCGAGCGAGGCGATCATCGACGTCCTGCGCGCCGAGTGCGACGCGGGCCGGGTGGCGTGGCGCCGGCCGCTGCCGGTGGATGCGGTGAGCCACGCCGACGGCGCCGGCTTCACGCTCGGCACGCCGCAGGGCGAGATACGCGCGAAAGCGCTCGTGCTTGCGACTGGCGGCCTGTCGATCCCGAAGATCGGCGCAACCGACTTCGCGTATCGCGTCGCGAAGCAGTTCGGCCACAAGCTCATCGACACGCGCCCCGCGCTCGTGCCGCTCACGTTCTCGCAGGACGAGTGGGCGCCCTATGTGCCGCTCGCGGGCGTCTCGCTCGAAGTTCACGTGGCGACCGGCGAGCGCAAGACCGGCGGCGCGTTCGACGAAGATCTGCTCTTCACGCATCGCGGCCTTTCCGGTCCTGGCGTCCTGCAGATTTCGAGCTTCTGGCAGCCCGGCCAGCCGATCCGCGTGAACCTGTTGCCCGGGCACGACCCGGCGTCGGCGCTGATCGAGGCCAAGGGCGCGACGAAACGCCAGATCGGCAACCTGCTCGCCGAATGGGTACCGGGGCGTCTCGCGCACGTGTGGCTGGAGGCGCATCAGGTGAAGGCCGACGCGCGTATTGCCGATCTGCCCGATAAGACGCTGCGCAAGATAGGCGAAGGGCTCGCCCAATGGACGCTCACGCCCACGGGCACCGAAGGCTACAAGAAGGCCGAAGTCACGCGCGGCGGCGTGGACACGCGCGAGCTCTCCTCGGCGACGATGATGAGCCAGCGCGTGCCGGGCCTCTATTTCGTGGGCGAAGCCGTGGATGTGACGGGCTGGCTTGGCGGCTACAACTTCCAGTGGGCGTGGGCCTCGGGCGTCGCGGCCGGAGAGGCCGCCGCCCAATATGCGCTGGGCGCAGGCTGATTTCCCGACCGATATGCATCGCCGAATCTCTCGCGCTTGACCCCTGTCATGGCTGGCTGGGCGCCCTGGGTTCACGCTTGAACGCCTGACCACGAGGAAAAGGTACGCAACGTGAATCGAGAGGAACAGCAGCATAGCGGGGAAATGCGCGGGCAAATGCGCGGGCAAATGCGCGGGCCACTGCGGCGAATCATGATCGCGGTGGACGATTCGAGCGCATCGACGCAGGCACTGCGTTTTGCGTCGCGTGTGGTGCCGCGCGACGCCCAGGTCCGTGTCGTGTGCGCAGCCGAACAGCCAGGCGCGTGGAATGCCGGCGGCGCTTATACCGCGGGCGATGCATGGCTGTCGGACGCGCTCGGCGCGGTGCGCGACGAATCTCTCCACGCCGCCGAGCGCACGCTCGAACAGGCGATGTCGGCGTTCAACGGACAAGCCGCCCTGGTCGAAGGGCAGGTGGTCGGTCTCTCCGCCGAGGCTGGCGCTGTCGTGCCTGCGCTAGCCAATGCGGCGCGTGACTGGCAGGCCGACATGCTCGTCGTCGGCACGCGGCACCAGGGGCGCATGAAGCGCTGGATCGACGGTTCGGTTTCGGGCGCGCTCGCGGTTTGCGCGCCGTGTCCGCTGCTGGTCGTGCCCGTGGAGTACGAGGAAGCGAACGCTCACGCGCCGCTCGCCCGCATCCTGCTGGCGACGGACGGCAGTCCGGTCTCGGCGCAGGGGATTGACGCGGCGCTTCGTCTGGCCGAACCGCAAACCGCTCTACGCGCGGTTTATGTCGTGGACCGCAGCAGCGTGGCCGGCGACCCGGTGCCGGGCTCGGTGCTCGAAGATGCGCTCGCCGACCTCGGGCGCAAGGCGCTCGCCAGCGCGCATACGCAGCTCGACGCGTCAGACCGCGCCTATGAAACGGCGCTCGTGGCCACCGCGCGCCTGCGCGACGACATCGCCCACACCGTTTTGCGCGACGCGCAGGACTGGCAGGCCGATCTGGTCGCGCTGGGTACACAGGGCCGGCGGGGCGTCGCGCGCTGGCTGCTCGGCAGCGTCGCCCAGCGCGCCATCGAGATCACGCATGTGCCGCTGCTGCTGGTCGGGCCGGGCGTTGCCTGATGCCGCGCAGCCCCGCCGGGGAAGGCTCCGGCGGCGCTCGGTCCGGTTGCCGGAATTGGGGGTTTCCCCCCAAACCGGCACGCGATGCCCCAACCCGGAACTGCTATACTCAATCTTCTTTACCCCCGATCCGTTATTGGAAAATGACGACCATCCGCGTAAAAGAAAACGAACCCTTTGAAGTTGCCATGCGCCGCTTCAAGCGCACGATCGAGAAGAACGGTCTCTTGACCGAGCTTCGCGCGCGCGAGTTCTACGAGAAGCCCACGGCTGAACGCAAGCGCAAGAAGGCGGCGGCGGTGAAACGCCACTTCAAGCGTCTGCGCAGCCAGATGTTGCCGAAGAAGCTGTACTGATTCCGGCGTAGCCGTGGCGCGGGGCCGCGCAGTTCCGGCGTGTGCCTCGCGTAAATGTCGCGGCGACGTGGACAGCCGGTCCGCGGTCTCTGGTTTCATCGCGCCACGCGGCCGCCGCTGTCCTCTGGTGTGGTCGCAACCATGTCGAATTTGCGCCAACCCGCCTGGAAGCGTTTCCAGGCGGGTTTTTGCATTCCAGCAACCCCAACGTATTTCAGGTGAGTGATGAGTCTCAAAGACCAGATCAACGACGACATGAAAACCGCGATGCGCGCGCGCGAAAGCGAACGCCTCGCCACGATTCGTCTGCTGCTCGCCGCTATCAAGCAACGTGAAGTCGACGATCGCGTGACGCTCGACGACGCGGGCATCACGGCCGTCATCGACAAGATGATCAAGCAGCGCAAGGACTCGATCAGCCAGTTCGAGGCCGCGGGCCGCACCGATCTCGTCGAGAAGGAAGCCGCCGAACTGGCCGTCCTGACCGCCTATATGCCTGCGCAGCTCTCGGACGCCGAAATCGCCGCCGAAGTGCAGGCCGCCGTCGCCCAGGTGGGCGCAGCCGGCCCGCAGGACATGGGCAAGGTGATGGGTGTGCTCAAGCCGAAGCTGGCCGGGCGCGCCGACATGACGGCCGTTTCCGGGCTCGTCAAAGCCGCGCTCTCGAAGTAAGCGCTCCCGGCTCGCACGCGGCGCCGGCCCGGCCCAAGGGCGACGCCGCGAGGCCCGTACGTCACGCGTATGTTACGTATAGGGCCGCGCGAACCCCGGCTGCCCAAGCGCGCTCGCTTCGATGATTCCGCATTCGTTCCTGCAGGACCTGCTGAACCGCGTCGATATCGTCGACGTGGTGGGTCGCTACGTGCAGCTCAAGAAGGGCGGCGCGAACTTCATGGGCTTGTGTCCGTTTCACAACGAGAAGAGCCCTTCGTTCACGGTGAGTCCAACCAAGCAGTTCTATCACTGCTTCGGCTGTGGTGCGCACGGCACCGCCATCGGCTTCCTCATGGAGCACGCGGGCCTGACGTTCCCCGAGGCCGTCAACGAACTCGCCCAGTCGGTCGGCCTGACCGTGCCGCAAGAGCCTTCGCCCATGCGTGGCGGCGGCGCGGCGGGCGGCTATGCTCCGGCTGCCTCGAAGGCCGTTACCACGGCGCTTTCCGACGTCATGCAGACCGCCTGCGACTACTACCGCAAGGAGCTGCGCAGCGCGACCAACGCCATTCAGTACCTCAAGAAGCGCGGGCTCACGGGCGAAATCGCGGCACGCTTCGGCCTCGGCTACGCGCCCGATGGATGGCAGAACCTCGAAACTGCGTTTACCCACTATCGGGACGATGCGCTGGTCGAGGCGGGCCTCGTGATCGTCAGCGAGAAGCAGGACGCGCAAGGCCAGTCGCGCCGCTACGACCGTTTCCGCGACCGCGTGATGTTCCCGATCCGCAACGTGAAGGGTCAGGTCATCGGCTTCGGCGGCCGCGTGCTGGACAGCGGCGAGCCCAAGTATTTGAATTCTCCGGAAACGCCGCTATTTAACAAGGGCAGCGAACTGTACGGGTTGTTCGAGGCGCGCCTCGCGATCCGGGAACAGCGCTATGTTCTGGTGGTCGAGGGATATATGGACGTCGTCGCGCTCGCGCAGCTGGGTTTCCAGAACGCCGTGGCGACGCTCGGCACCGCGTGCACGCCGGTCCACGTGCAGAAGCTCATGCGTCAGACCGACACGGTGATCTTCAGCTTCGACGGCGACTCGGCGGGCCGCCGCGCGGCGCGCCGCGCGCTCGACGCGTGCCTGCCGCACGCGGCCGACAACCGCACGATCCGCTTCCTGTTCCTGCCCCAGGAGCACGACCCGGACAGCTACGTGCGCGAATTCGGCGCCGAGGCGTTCTCGGAGCAGGTCGAGCGGGCCATGCCGCTGTCCCAGTTCATGCTCAACGAGGTGCTGGCGGACAAGGAGCTGGACCAGCCCGAAGGGCGCGCCCGGGCGCTGTTCGACGCGAAGCCGCTGCTGCAGGCGCTGCCGGCGAACGCCCTGCGGGCGCAGATCATGCACATGTTCGCGGACCGCCTGGACGTGCCGGTCGAGGAAGTGGCCGCACTGTGCGAAGTCGACGCGCGCATTGCCCAGGCGGCGCGTCAGGCGCCCGCACGCAAGGACCGGCACGTGGTGACCGGTATCGAGCGCAAGGCGCTGCGCAACCTCGTGATGCACCCGCGCATCGTGCTGCAACTGGAGGAAGAGGCCGAAAAGGCGTTGATCGGACTGACGCGCCACGGCGAACTGTTCGAGGAAGTGACCACCCACGCGCGGGCGCTGGGCGACTCAGCGGAATTTCAGCTCCTTTCGGATCTGCTGAGAAATGGGGCCAATGCTCCAACCTTCGAGGAGATTTTTCGCGAAATTCTGGACTATGATGAAAACGTTCGGGATTTGCTGATGAAAAATCCGGAAGATGGCGCTGCGGTGGAGGAGCGCCGCGAGCAGGAGCGGCTCGTGAGCGAAGAATTGACGGCGGCAATCCTGAAGATGCGGTATGACGCCTGTTGCGAGCGGCTGGAAGCGCTTTCGCGGCAGTCGCGCCATACGCCCGAGGAACTTGCCGAATTGATGTCACTGAATCAGACGCGGGCTGACATGAAACGTCAGCTCGGTTTGTAGGGGAAGGGCTGCGCGGGGGGATTATTGCACTGCGTGGTAAAATAACAAGTTTTCAGCGGTTTGTTTTTGTTTTTTCCGGGTGGGCATAATGGGTTGGGGTAACCCGTGAATGTCCAGTTTTCCAGCAAGGGGCGGAATGGCAATGGCAAAGACTACAGGCGGAAAAAAGGCAACAGGCAAGGGCTCGACGGGGCCGACCAGCAAGGTCACAAAGGCCGCAGTTGCCAGTTCTTCCGCCCGGTCGTCGGGCAGTGAGTCCACCAACCGTTCTGAACCGGCTACCCGGAAGAGGTCGATGACTGTTTCGGCTGCGCGAGCAGCGCCTGGACGTGCGGCGAAAGCCGCTACGCAGCCGGCAACGAAGCGGTCCGGTTCGAGAAGTGCAAGGGAAGTGCCTGCCGTCGAGGACGATGCGGCAGAGCGCGAGGCTCAAGCATCCACGGTTCAAGAGGCTGTTGTCCAGCAGCCGCGAGTCGAGACACTAGCCGGTACGGCGAACTCCATGACGAAAAAGCTGAATGAAGTACCCGTCGATGACGACGCAAACCAGAGCGAAGACAGCACCCCCGCCGCGGGCAAGGTCGAAAAGACCACCCGTGCGCGCGACCGGCGAGCGAAGGAAAAGGCGCTGCTGAAAGACGCGTTCGCGTCGTCGCAGCCCGGCACCGTCGAGGAGCTTGAGGAGCGCCGCACGAAGCTGCGTGCGCTCATCAAGCTCGGCAAGGAGCGCGGCTTCCTCACCTATGCGGAAATCAACGATCACCTCCCGGACAACTTCACGGAAACCGAGGCGATCGAAGGCATCATCAGCACGTTCAACGACATGGGCGTGGCCGTCTACGAGCAGGCGCCCGACGCCGAAACGCTGCTGCTCAACGACAACGCGCCCAACGCTTCTTCGGACGACGAAGTGGAAGAGGAAGCGGAAGTCGCGCTCTCCACGGTCGACTCCGAATTTGGCCGCACGACCGACCCGGTGCGTATGTACATGCGCGAAATGGGCACGGTCGAGCTCCTCACGCGCGAAGGCGAAATCGAAATCGCCAAGCGCATTGAGGACGGCCTCAAGCACATGGTCATGGCGATCTCCGCCTGCCCGACCACCATTGCCGACATCCTCGCCATGGCCGAGCGCGTGGCGAACGACGAGATTCGCGTGGACGAGCTCGTCGACGGCCTGATCGATCCGAACGCCGAAGACACCGACGGCTTCAACGCGAAGGAAGCGGAAGAGATCGAAAACGAGGACGAAGAGGAAGAGGCGGAAGAGGAAGAAGAGGAGGAGGAAGAGGAGGACGACGGCGCGGCGCAGGCGACGGCCAACGCGGCGCAGCTCGAAGCCCTCAAGCGCGCCTCGCTCGAAAAATTCGCCCTCATCAGCGAATGGTTCGACAAGATGCGCCGCGCGTTCGAGAAGGAAGGCTACAAGTCGAAGTCCTACCTCAAGGCGCAGGAAACCATCCAGAACGAGCTGATGTCGATCCGCTTCACGGCGCGTACCGTCGAGCGCCTGTGCGACACGCTGCGTGCGCAGGTGGACGAAGTGCGCCAGGTCGAACGCCAGATTCTGCATACGGTCGTGGACAAGTGTGGCATGCCGCGCTCGGAGTTCATCGCGCGTTTCCCGGGCAATGAAACCGACCTCGAGTGGTCGGAGAAGATCGTCGGCGAGAGCCATGCGTATAGCGGCATTCTTTCGCGCAACATTCCGGCGATTCGCGAACAGCAGCAGCGCCTGCTCGATCTGCAGGCGCGCGTGGTGCTGCCGCTCAAGGATCTGAAGGAGACCAACCGCCAGATGGCGGCCGGCGAGCTCAAGGCGCGCCAGGCGAAGCGGGAGATGACCGAGGCGAACCTGCGTCTCGTGATCTCGATTGCGAAGAAATACACGAACCGTGGCCTGCAGTTCCTCGACCTGATCCAGGAAGGCAACATTGGCCTGATGAAGGCGGTGGACAAGTTCGAATATCGTCGCGGCTACAAGTTCTCGACCTACGCGACGTGGTGGATCCGCCAGGCCATTACGCGTTCGATCGCGGACCAGGCGCGTACGATCCGCATTCCGGTTCACATGATCGAAACGATCAACAAGATGAACCGCATTTCGCGGCAGATCCTGCAGGAAACCGGTCTCGAGCCGGATCCGGCAACGCTTGCCGAGAAGATGGAAATGCCGGAGGACAAGATCCGCAAGATCATGAAGATCGCGAAGGAGCCGATCTCCATGGAAACGCCGATCGGCGACGACGACGATTCGCATCTGGGCGACTTCATCGAGGACAACAACACGGTGGCGCCTGCCGATGCCGCGCTGCACGCCTCGATGCGCGACGTCGTGAAGGACGTGCTCGACTCGCTCACGCCGCGCGAGGCGAAGGTGCTGCGCATGCGCTTCGGTATCGAAATGAGCACCGATCACACGCTCGAAGAAGTGGGCAAGCAGTTCGACGTGACGCGCGAGCGCATTCGCCAGATCGAAGCGAAGGCGCTGCGCAAGCTGCGTCACCCGAGCCGTTCGGACAAGCTCAAGTCCTTCCTTGAAGGAAATTGAGATTGGTTAGCTTTAATGCACAGAAGTCATGTGCAAGATGGCCAGGCCGACTCGCTTTCGTGTAGTATGTCGGCCTGTCGTCGAAAAGCCCGGCCTTTGGGTAGACCGGGCTTTTTTGTTGACACGTCATCGTTGTTTCGTTTTGTCGCTACGCTGCGTAGCTTCGTGGGCCGGACGCCGTGTTGGTTGCAGGCAGCGGACTCATAATCCGCCTCCGAAAGGACGTCGTGGGTTCGAACCCCACCCGGCCCACCATTCGTTATTCCGTCAACTTCCGGGACGGTCCATTCGGATCTCCCAAACCGTTGCTGGGTGGTCACTTGAGACCATTTCCTGCTCCGTCGATTGCTTTTGCGACTTGTTGACTTCCTCAGTTTCGTGGGGGTAGTTTTGGGGGTATGCCGTCCTTCTCGGCAGGAGATACCCCCATGCCCCTCTCCGATACTACTATTCGCGGCGCCAAGCCCGGCGTCAAGCCGGTCAAGCTGTCCGATGCCGGCGGTCTCTATCTTCTTCTGACTCCAAGCGGATCTCGCCTGTGGCGTATGAAGTACCGTTTTGCAGGGAAAGAAAAGCTGCTTGCGCTCGGCGTCTATCCGACCGTATCGCTAAAGGATGCCCGTGACCGGCGCGACGAGGCGCGGAAGAAGCTTGCAGCGGGCTACGATCCAGGCGAAGCCAGGAAAGCAGAGAAAGCGACGGCGAAGGATCGCGCAGCGAACAGTTTCGAAGTGATTGCGCGAGAGTGGTTCGAATTGACGAAAGGCAAATGGGAGGTGGAGTATGCCAGCCTCATAATGCATCGTCTGGAGCGCGACATGTTCCCTTCTCTGGGAGGGCGTCCAATCGCTGAGATCACGGCCGTAGAGCTATTAGCGGCGCTACGGAGGATTGAAAAGCGAGGCGCGATCGATACGGCACATCGTGCCTTGCAGAAGTGCGGCCAGATTTTCCGCTACGCGGTGGTAACCGGGCGAGCAGACCGCGATCCAACCGCCGACCTTCGCGAAGCTCTCAAGCCAGCACCGAAACAGCACTACGCGTCGATCAAGGATCCGAAAGCTGTTGGCGCACTGATGCGCGCGATTCGGGACTATGTAGGCGGCTTTGAAACGAAATGCGCATTGCTAATCGGGATTCTCACCTTTGTACGTCCGGGCGAGCTTCGAAAGGCAGAGTGGTCCGAATTCGACCTAGACCATGCTGAGTGGCGCATCCCTGCCGCCCGGATGAAGATGGGAGAACAGCACATCGTGCCTCTGTCGACGCAGTCGCTAGTGATCCTAAGGGATCTTCACTCGGTAACTGGGCATGGACGCTACCTTTTCCCAAGTGTTAGAACCGCTTCTCGGCCAATGAGCGAGAACACAGTGAATGCCGCTCTCCGTAGGCTTGGATATACGCGAGAGGAAATGACGGGGCACGGGTTCCGCAGCACTGCATCCACATTACTCAACGAGCTGGGATGGCACCCGGATGCAATAGAGCGGCAGCTATCACACGGCGAAAGAGATGAGGTGCGCGGCGCTTATAATTTCGCTGAGTATCTTCCTGTCCGAAAGAAGATGATGCAAGCGTGGGCTGACCATCTCGATAAGTTGGAGCGTGGAGCGAGATTGTTGAGGATAGAACTTTCCCGCGCAAGCTGACATTAGCTAAATGCCAAAAAGCAAATCGAAGAAACCCGCAAGCATGGCGACGCGTCGTCTTTTAGGCGACGTCCGCGCCAGCGCGAAGCAGCTATTTATCTGTTAAATCATCGAAAGCATCGAAAGTGTATTCGCCTTTGGCCGATACTTATTGATGTCACGAAATTGTTATCGATTGCGGATATTGAAGAGACAATCGAATTCAATACGTTTCGACTCGCATTTATTCATCTTTCAATTTTCCGATATTCGGATGCCGCACGATCATTTAACGGACGTTAATGGAATACAATCGAGTGGGGTGTGCCAAGAACGCGAGCATCCGATGGGGCCGAGCGCCGAACTGGAGATGCCGCGTGCTATGCAGCGCGAAGTTGGCGACGACGGCCGGGTTCGGATCGAACGCTTCGCCGAACCCGGGCTGCAACGACAGCGGCAGGTGCTGATCGGCCGTTTGCAACACCATGCAACGCATGGGGTTGGCGACCGAACCGCAGCCCAGTACCTGGGCCGTCCACGCCGATGCCGAAACCACGCTGGCGTGCAATGGGCGAGCGCGGCGACATCATCCGCACCATGAGCGGCCAGCGACGCGAGCTGGTCGTGTTTCAGGCCGTAGATGGCGGTCGCGCCATCGTGGGCCGTGTCGTCGGCAAGGGGCTGGCCGATGAGCTGTACGACAAAAGCTATTTGATCCTCGATGGCACGGACGGCAAGGCGCACTACGTCGCGCTACCGCCGCGGTCGGAACTGGAGCAGTACCCGACCGGCGCCGTGGTAGAAGTCAAAGGCGCGGCCGACATGCGCATCGCTGACCGGAACATCGCCGCGCTCGCCGTCGATGGTAGGTACCGCACCGATCATCATCCGGCCGTCGCGCAGGGACAGGCCGCGCCTGACCTCGACCCACACGAGATCGTGGCCTCGCATATGCGCCAGCTCGAAGCCCTGCGTCGCGTCGGCATCGTGGAGCGCGAAGTCGAAGGCGTCTGGCGTGTGCCAGGCGATCTGGCCCGGGACGCGAATACGACGCGCAGCGCCTTGGCGGTGGCACGGCGGTGGAACTAAAGTCGCACCTGTCCATTGAGCGTCAGGCGCGCGTCATCGCGTCATCGGTGCCACCTGGCTCGACCAGCGGTTGATCGGTGGCGGCAAGGGACTGGGCGCCTTGGGCTTTGGTGCCGAGGTGAAGGATGCGCTACGCGAGCGCGCCGACTTCCTGGCCGAGCAAGGTTTGGCCGAGCATCGCAGGCAGCGTGTCGTCCTTGCGCGCAATCTGCTCGCGACGCTGAGCGGTCACGAACTCGCACAGGCCGTTAAGAACATGAGGAGTGTCGTGGCAGATCGGACGACAACGTGGGTCTAGCATTGGGTGACTTCAACGAGGTGCTTCTATGTTGTTCACCGTTCCTTCCTGATGGGTCTTCAGCTTGCCGCAGATGTAGTCTTCCACCTCTCGTAGCGAAGCTATTTTTTCGCGGATGACGACAAGGCGTGCTTCCAGAAATTTAATCGCTTGTTCTTTCGATGGCGGGCTTTTTTTGTAGGCTTTTAGGAGAGGGCCGATCTCCTTCAGCGAGAAACCGAGCCTCTGTGCACCGCGAATCATTTCTATCGTGTCGAGTACGGATGCATCGTACTCGCGATAGATTCTGCTCCCCGCCTCGCGAGGGGTCGAGGTGATCAAGCCCATTTCCTCATAGTGGCGGATGCCATCCTTGGATAGGCCAGCAAGCTTCGCGATTTCATTGATTAACATGGAACTTATCCCTTGACTGTGGGGTTTCCCGACAGTTTAACCTTTCTCGCCGGTTAATCAAGAAAGGACACCACCATGAAGAAAATCGTCACGGCGAGCCTGTTTGCTATGAGCGTCAGCCTTGGTTTCGCAGGCCAGGCATTCTCTCAAACAAAGCCTCTCACTCTCGATACGCCAATTGAGCAAATCGCTGCCAATCCCGAAGGCAAGAAGGTTCTTGAGGCGGATCTGAAGAACCCCAAAACTGGCAGGAGCATCTTCGATAACCCGATGTACGAACAATTCAAGTCGATGAGCCTGAAGCAGCTACAGCCTATGGCTCCAAAGGCCGTCACCGACGAGCGACTGGAGAAAGTCGCGGAAGACCTCGCCAAGCTCCAGGCACAGTAGGCCACGTTCGCCGTATCGGCATCGTCAGTTCTGAAGATGATCAACGCGCGGGCTGCGCTCCGTTTTGCTAATGAGCTCAGCTTGCGCCCATCTGTTGTCTCGAACCCGTTTGGCTTTCGGCATTGAATGCAAGCCGATGGGTACGAGCGTCCTGCGCTGCGCGAAATCCCCATCGGAACTGCGTCGAAAGCATAAGTGGTCGGCTTGGCTGCGAGGTCCCCTCGCGGTGGACGGGTATCGTTTTTCATTCGGGCCGACACTGCCTGTCGGCAGAAGGAGGCTCTAATGTTCAAAACTGCACGTCAAATAATAGCGCGGCTGGGAGGACTCGCAGCCGGACTAGCAGTTGTTTTTGGTCTCATCACCGCTATGCCGGTCCATGCCCAAACTGGTCCGATCGTGACGACGAAATCGGGCGCCGTGCAAGGAGCGGCCAAAGGCGCTTACGATCAATTCCTCGCCATTCCTTACGCAGCGCCGCCGATTGGCCCGCTGAGGTTTCGACCTCCTCAACCTGCCTCGGCGTGGTCCGGCGTGCGTGACGCGACTCAGCCTTCGAGTGAGTGCATTCAACAACCACGCAACAATCTCTGGAAGGTCAGCGAAGACTGCCTTTATCTCAACGTCTATGCGCCGTTACACGCCCGGAATCTGCCAGTCATGGTCGAGATTTATGGCGGTGGATGGATCATTGGCGGAGCTAACGACTACGACGGAGGCGTGATCTCCACCCGAGGCAATGTGGTTGTTGTCACACTGAATTACCGACTCGGCGCCCTGGGCTGGTTGACCCTTCCCCAGTTAGGCAAAGAGGACAGCCGCGGTGCTTCGGGTAACTATGGTTTCCTGGATCAGCAGGCCGCACTGCGTTGGGTCAAGGGAAACATTCGCGCCTTCGGTGGAAATCCCGATAACGTCACGATCATGGGCGAGTCGGCTGGCGGTCAATCGGTATGCATGCATATGGTCGCGCCTGGCAGCAGAGGGCTCTTCCAGAAGGCGATTTCACAAAGCGGCTTCTGCGCGCTCGAAATTCCCGGCCCGAAGATGGCTATGGAATGGGGCAAGGAATTCGCAGCGGCGCTGGGATGCAACGACGGTCCTACCGCGGTGGAATGCCTGCGTGCCAGGAAACCTGAAGATTTCGCGAGTGGGAATGCCCTGCGTTTTCTGGGCCGCTTTCTGCCTGCATGGGATGGAGCGGTCCTGCCGACCGATATGGTCAAGTCCTTCAAGGACGGCGACTATGCCCATGTCCCTCTTATTATGGGTGGCAACCGCGACGAAGGCTCGATCCTTGCCGTGTTGCGGCATGGACTCGCCTTAACCTCAATGTCAGACGCCGACTATGCCGGCATATTGAATAGGAAATTTGGAGAAGCAGGGCCGGACATCCTGACCCACTATCCTCCCCACGACTATGCCACGCCTGGTCAAGCTCTGTCGGCAGTGATTACGGATGGCCAGCGCGTTTGTGCGACTCAAAAGGCAACGCGACTGATCGCGATGCATTCTCCGGTCTACGCCTATGAGTACGCCTATGTCGGTCCACAGTCGCGATCCCCTCTGCCTCCTGTTGCCGGGTTCGACTATGGAGCCGCTCACTCGGCCGAAGTCGGTTTGGTGTTTGGGCATGGCGAGGTGGGTGATCAGGCCGGTCCTCCGCTGACGGAGGTTGAACAGAGGATTTCCGATCGTCTTATCGCCTATTGGACACACTTCGCTGCCACCGGCCATCCGGGCGACGCGAAGGCCGATGGCCAGCTCCTGCCAGCGTGGCCGACTTATCAAACGGCGCATGACGACGTAATGCTTTTTACAGCGGACGCCGCGATGAACAGCACTGCATGGAGCCGCCACCAATGCGAGTTCTGGGATGCCTCCGGCATCCTCGATAAGACGCCGGTGTACTAGGCTCCTCGTCATCTCGCGCGCGGCACGATCTGTCTCACGTTCGGATTGGCGGTCTTTCCCTTTACTTATCTGCCACGCATGATTTCAACGCGGCAACCTCGGCGATCGCCGCCACCGACGGTGATTTCACGTACCTTTTCTCCACGAGTAAGCTACCTGGTCGTGGTGGTATTGGCTCTTTTCATGTGTCGTACAGCCGGTGCATTCGACCGGATCGCGACCGGATCGGGCGTTCCGATCGGGCCGACCTCTGGTAGTCTGCTTGAACTGCAATCTCGTCCGTTAGCAGGCGCTACTGATTTCGTCCGGCAAGACACGACATCGGCCGGTATGCTTGATGCGCTAAACGCGTACTACGATGCGGAAAAGAGCGCGCTGCCAGCTACAGAGGTGACCGGCGCTGCTGTAATCGTACTCGGTGGAGTACTTGAGAGTCGAAAAAGTCGCTTCGCAAAAGGTCTCGGTTTGCCATTCCTGCTTTTTGGAGGGATGACTGGAATAGGTTCGCTGATTTATGGGCTTCAGGTCGATGCTCGGCATGCCCGGTATGAAAACCTTCTGGATAGTGCGCCGGAGCTTTACCGTGAGCAGGAGCTTGAGCACCTGGAGAAGATGCAGACCGATTTCGGAAGAACCATTTCGATGGATGCAAGCATGGCAGCGGCAGGCTTCGGTCTCGCTGCGTATGGTGCTGTCAGAAACAATAGCCTTCTGAAGGGCGTCGGTATTGGAGCGCTAGTGAGTACCGCGGCACTCACGGCTTTGGAAGTTCACAATAGAAACCGGTCTACCGAATATCTCCATGCACTGCAGTTGTTCAACGCTCATACGTCACTGGAAATGGGCGAAAACGTAAAATCCTGGTCGCTGGTATTCCGTGCTTCGTTCTGAAGGAGAATCGGAAGAGATGAGCTGCGAGGTGTCCATGACCACGGACCCGGGAATCTGATTGACGGCCTACCTCGTTACTCCGACAACAGGGCCAGTGCGTTAGCGACATCTGTGGTGACGGGCAACGATTTTTCGGGGCGCACAAGTGCCGCGAGCGTGATCGCCAGAAGACCTATGAAGATCGATGCGGGCACGATACCGTTGACTCCAATCACTCCAAGTACAGCACCACCGATTCCTGCGCCCAACGCACCGCCGAGATAGACCGCGGATCCGTCGAGGCCAATCGCGAAGGGGGCTGCCGTCTCGGGAACCAAAGCAAGGAGTCGGTGCTGCTGGGCGATGACGAGCACTGCGTTGAAAGTGCCGATCGCGAACAAAGGTACGAGGATGCCGAACGATGTTCCGTGGACGATCTGGAATGCGATAAGCGCTAGCGTTGCACCGCAAACCGCCACCAGGGTGGCAACCGGCGCGCCACGCCAGTTCACCAATAGTGGAGCAACAACAGCACCGGCTACGCCGCCCACACCGAGCATGAACATTGCGAGCGGAACGAGTTTGGATGTTGCATGGAGAATCGTCGCGAGATAGGTGAACGTGGTGAAACTCGTCGTCATGACGGCTACGGTGATTCCGATCACGCTCATGACTCGGCGATCGAAGAGAATTTGCCACCGCCCTTGCTGCCTCGGAGGAACCGGAAGCGGTGACAGTGCGGGAAGGGGCAGGGTTGCGGCGAGCGCGAATCCGCCGAGAATCCATAGCGATGACCGCCAGCCCCAGTGCTGGCCCACCCAGATCGCAAGGGGCACACCGGCGACGAGCGCCAGCGATGCGCCTCCCAGAATAAATGCGAGAGAGCGTGCGCGCGTCGCCGAGGTGCTGTGGACACCGGCGCTGCTATAGGCTGTCGGCAGGTAGATGGTGCCACTAAGCCCTATAAGTGCGCTCCCAATCAGAAGCGTAGATAGCTGCATCGCAGTCACCTGGAACAGGATGCCTGCAAGGAAGGCCAGCATGCTGACTCCGAGGAGCAGGCGGCGCTCCCAGGTTTCGGTGAGTGCTGCGACGATCGGAGATGCGACCGCAAATACGGCTGCAAAAACCGCCGTCGACACACCGAACGTGCTTGCCGACACGTGCAGGTCGGCAGAGACCTTCGGCATGAGTCCAGTCAGAAGGTGACGATCTACACCATGTGTGAAGGTGCCGAGCGCGAGGATCAGCAATTCGGGGATTCGGAGGTTTCTTGTTGACGCATGAGTGGGCATATAACAGCTTCCTTGATCCGTCGCATCGAGGTACGTGCGCCAGAATAAATTGCGTGATCAGACAGTTTTTTAATGAGAAAAAAATCAGACGAGCGTGCGGCGCAGAACTTCGAAGGAGGTCGCGCAGTGTTCATCAGCCTTGGCAGGTTCGGCGATCATGAAGTCGATGGTTGTGTCTGCAATGGAGCCCAGAAGCGCCGCGACGAAGGCGGGCGATGCATCTCGCATGGAGCCGGCCTTTCGGGTTCGCTCGATTAGCGATGCCACGCCCGCCATGGTCTGTTGGCCGGCCTTGCGACTTTCTGGCGTGATGTCTTCCGATACATTCAACTGCGCCATTGCCCGACGCTTCTCGGGGCTGGATGCCGCCCACATCAGCCAGTTGCGCCAAAGGTGAAAGAGTTGGTTGCGGGGGTCACTCGGCGTGGGAAGTCCTTTCGTTGCCGCTGCGCCCATCTCGCTCTTCAGCTCCACGTAGAGCTGATTCAACAAGTCGGCCTTCGTACTGAAATAGGTAAAGAGCGCGCCGTTCGAGACGCCGGCCTCCTTGGCGATCGCTGCCGTCGATGCCGTCAACCCCCTGGACGCAATGACCCGGGTGGCGGCCGCCATGATTGCAGCGCGCTTTTCGTCACTTAAAGGCCTGGCCATAGATCCTCCTTCGACAGAGTTATATAAGAGAGTGTCTACTCTGTCAATGCCTCTTGATGGCGATTCTCCAAGCCTAAAGCCATTCTAGATACCACCATCTAAATCGCTTGACTGTGGGGTTTCCCTACAGATTATCTTGACCGCCACATCGTGCCAACAACATGGAAGTGACGGGATATGAATACAGAGATCAAGCCTGTTGCCCTGGTGACAGGTGCATCTTCCGGCATGGGCAAGGACCTTGCGTTGCGTCTGATCGCAGAAGGCTACGTCGTCTACGGCGCAGCCCGTCGCGTGGAGCGCATGAGCGACATCGAGGCGGCGGGCGGCGTGGCCTTGGCCGTAGATGTCACCGACGACGCTGCACTGGTGGCGACTGTCGAACGCATCATAGGCGAGCATGGACGTCTGGACGTCCTCATTAACAACGCCGGGTATGGTCAATATGGCGCGCTCGAGGATGTGCCGATCGCGGAAGGGCGCCGCCAGTTGGAAACCAACCTGTTTGGCCTTGCTCGTCTGACCCAACTCTGTCTCCCCCACATGCGCGCCAGACACTTCGGGAAGATCTTCAACATCTCTTCGATCGGCGGCAAATTCGCTACGCCGCTTGGCGGTTGGTACCACGCGTCGAAGCATGCTCTCGAAGGCTATTCCGACGCATTGCGCAATGAGGTTCGCGCGTTCGGCATCGATGTCGTCATCATCGAGCCGGGCGGCATCGAAACCGAGTGGGGCAGTATTGCTGCAAAAGAAGCCGAGCGCTACTCCGGTCATGGGGTCTATGCGGACCTCGTCGCCAAATTCCGCCAGTTGCAATCGGGCGACCGAAAGAGCCCACCAGCCCGACTGATCAGCGATTTGATCGTCAAGGCGTTAAGGGCCAAACGTCCAAAACCTCGTTATCACGGCGGAATGCTTGCCGGCCCTCTGCTGTTCTTGAGGCGCTGGCTGCCTGATCGCGTGTTCGATCGAATGATCATGTCGGCCATGCGCTAACGACGCGCGATAGCGAGCGACTTCTTCCTCCGCACCACACCAGCTATTCACGCGCCAGAACGCTGCCGGCGATAGCCCGGTGGTGTAGGACCGCACGCAAGTGTTCATTGGTCTCGGTGCTGCGTATCACTTTTGACACCGGAATGTCTGCCTATCTTGAGCATTGCGATTGGCTGACTTGGCAAGCACATACTGTTAATTACGAAAGGAAAACCGAAATGATGGAACTCATTCGTGGGTACTACGCCGGCGAGCGCTATACGGCCATATTGGCGATGGGGATAGGCGCCGTGTTGCTATTACTGGCTCTGGTTCTTTGGCGAACCTCGTCGGGTGTTTCACTCGCCCGCGGCATGGTCCATGTCTTTTTAGTCGCAGGACTATTCCAGATCGTTGCCGGTTTTGGATATTCCATGGTGGTCAACAGGCGCGTGCACGAAGCGGAGCAGATCTATTCAGGCCACACCGAGCACGAGATAAAGCAGCAGGAGATTGCTCGCATGAGTCGTGTCGTCAAGTCGGGCTATAGGGGTGGATTGGTAGCCTATACCGCGTTGATCCTTCTTGGAATCGCGTTGCTCCTGCTATCCATCGACGTTCCTGCAAGAAAGGGGGTTGCATTGGCACTCCTGATCGTTGGGGTGCTTGGGCATTGTGTTGAAGCATTCTCGATGCAGGCGAACCGCCAATATCTGAAGGTGGTGGAGACTCGGCTCATCATCTAGCGCCGACCCGTTCGAGGACATAGCACAAAGAAGGCGTTTCCAGAATGGAACTCCGTCATCTACGTTGCTTCCTGGCTGTTGCGGAGGAGCTTCACTTTGCTCGTGCGGCTGCGCGACTCCACATTGAGCAGTCGCCGCTATCCACTGGCGCCCGGAGATCGGGAGTAGTGAAAAATGTCACGATCGCGTTAATAGCCTGGCTGTCCACAGTGGAAGCCTGCAATGCAGATCGTGGACGCGTCCTTTTGCTGGTGGCTTTGACATACCTTGACATAACTTTTGAACAGCTTGAAGTCGTTGGCAAATCTACAGTGTGAGCACCGTCGCGTCTGACGATTGCGACATCTGTCGATCTGTTCTGGAGATGCCATGAAGCTTCGTGCTGTCCTTGCGCTGGCGGTAGGTCTCGCTGGTGTGTACGTTGTTCCTTCCGCCATGGCCGGCAGCGTAGCCATCGGTATCAGTGTACCGGTGGCGGCCGTACCGACCGTCGCGGTTCCCGCGCCCGCCTATGTAGTTGCGTCGCCCCCTGTGGTCGTGGCTGCGCCTGTGGTCGTGACAACTCCGACCGTGGTCGCCGCTGGCCCTGCGATCGTGGCTGCTCCGGTCTATGCCGCGCATCCGGCAGCGGTCGTAGTCCGCGGTGGATATGGCTATTGGAGACGAGGCGTCGTGGTCGTCCACTAAGCCTTCGCGCTCGATTCGCAAAGCGTCCTGTCTGCTGGTGGCCGATCCGATCCGTGCATTGGCCTGACGATAACTCTCTATCTGGTTCACGAATGTCTTCACAACGCTTCATGTTCCGCCGGGCGCCGGCGGGGGCGCCGTCGCGCTCTCGTATCCGTTCTTCCGGCGTTGCAGCCGCGCTCGGCGCTGCTGCCTTCCTCATGGTCTCGACGTCTTCAATGGCACAACAGGTGCCCGGCAACAGCGTTGGTCTCAACCTGGGCGTGTTCCCCCGTTATCAGGGTGCGTCGACGTATCGTGTGTTGCCGTTGCCGACGCTTGCGCTGACGAGTCACGGGTTGCCCTTTGACGGGAGCTTCTTCCTGCAAGACCTCAACGGCGGTGTCGCGTTTCCGTTTGGGCGCTCCATAACTTTCGGTCTGCTGGTCGGCGTCGGACTGGGCCGCAAGCAGGACGATGCACCGATACTCAATGGCCTCGGCGATATCGACACGTCGTTCCAGTACGGCCTGTTCGCGCGGTGGCATAGCGGTCCCGCCAGCGCGGACATCCGCTTCCTGCAGGCGGCGCACGCGGGCTACGGTAATCACGTGACGCTGGGCGTGTCCTATGCGGTTTTCGACACACCGCGCGATCGCGTGACCGTCTCTGCGGATACGGTCTGGAGCAACGGGCCGGCGGAACAGACCTATTTCGGCGTGGACAGCGAGCAGGCTGCGAATAGCGCCGCCGGATTGCCGGTTTACCACCCGTCGGCCGGTTTCTCACGCGTCGACGGCAGGCTCGCCTGGGAGCACCGTCTCAACCCGCGCTGGTCGTTGCGCAGTTCGATCGGCGCGGGTTCGCTGCTGGGCGATGCGGCGAACAGTCCGGTCGTCGAGCATCGCGCCGCTGTGTTCGGTTCGGTCGGTGCTTCGTACCGCTTCTAGGCGCCACGCTATGAAAATGCTCCGGTTCACTTTCCCCGTTATCGGTGCTGTGGCACTCGCCAGCTGTGCCGTCGTGCCGCCCAGTTACCCGACCGTAATGGCGCTGCCCGCCAGCGGCAAATCGATTCAGGCCTTTCAGGCTGACGATGTTGCTTGCCGCGCCTACGCGGCGCAGGTCGTCGATCCCGTCGTTGCCGCGCACCCGGCTGCGGATTCCGGTATTGGCGCTCCTGCGCTGGGTGCCGCGGGAGGGGCCGCAGCCGGCGCGCTCATAGGCGCCGGCGCGGGCAACGCGGGCGCGGGCGCGGCGATCGGCGCCGGAGCCGGCCTGTTGCTGGGCAGTGCGGCAGGCTTAAGACAGCATCGCAACAGTGAAGCAGCCTTGCAGCGTCAATATGACAATGCCTACTCTCAATGCATGATCACGAAGGGCGATTCGATCGACGCACCACCTGTACCACGTCCCCCCGTGGTTATGACGGCACCAGCGGTCATCTACGCGCCGGCGCCGTATTACTACGTCCCGTACTATTGAACCGCGGGCACGCCGGAAACTCGGTTCGTCGAACCCGGAGAAACAAATGAAGCGAATTGTGACGCGAGCTTGCATCGTTCTGCCTGGCATCCTCGCCGCTGCACCGATCATTGCACAAAGCACGATCTCGCTGAAGCTCGAAGCGCGTTTCGCCGCGGCAGACGTCGACCACGACGGCAAGTTGACGAGAGCGGAAGCGCAGGCAGGCCTGCCGCTGTTGGCCGGATACTTCGACGAGATCGACAGCACGCGTCAGGGCTACGTCACACTTGCGCAGATCGAGCAGTACGTCGCGCAGCGTTGCCAGTGAACGTTGACTCTCGATGCCGCGCGCCGCCACGCAATTGCCCATCCCGTCCAGCGATGCACAGCCGATGAATAAGACTCCGCCTGGCCGCATCCTCGTGCTGGACGACGACCTCGATATCCGTAACATGTTGCAGCGCTTCCTGACTGGGCAGGGTTTCGAAGTGCGCACGGTGAAGGACAGCATCCAGCTCGACGTGTTTCTCGAGCGGCACCCGTACGATCTCCTGATTCTCGACATCATGATGCCCGGCGAAGACGGTTTGTCCGTCTGTAGGCGGTTGCGCGCGCAAGGCCAGACGGTTCCCATTCTGATGCTGACCGCACGTGGTGACCCGATCGACCGCATCGTGGGTCTCGAGATGGGTGCGGATGATTATCTGGGCAAGCCTTTTCTGCCAAGCGAACTCGCCGCGCGCGTGCGCGCAATGCTACGGCGCCAGCAAGTCTTTGCACGGCAGATCGGGCGCGGCGGTGCAATCAGCGATCGCAAAACGGCATCGCTCTCTTTTGGGGACTATGTGTTCAAGCCGCATCTTCAGGAACTGACGTTCGCCGGCAAGATCGTGGAGGTCGGTCCCGCCGAAATGCGCCTGCTGTTTGCGCTCGCTGAAACGCCGAACCGGCCCGTCAGTCGCGAAAATCTTATAGAGCGCACCCGTGGGCGTAGTCATGACGCGAACTCACGAAGCGTCGACGTGCAGGTGCTACGTCTGCGTCAGATCATCGAGGTCGAAGTATCCACGCCGCGCTATATCCGCACTGTATGGGGCATCGGCTATATGCTCGTGGCGACGCTCGATGCGTAAGCAGTGGGCGCAGGAGTACTGCGTTCGACCACGTCGCCAATATCAAGGGACTGTCATGTCAGGTTGGCTCCGCTCCATTTTCGTCAGGAACGCTCTGGCGCTGATCGTGCTCGTGCTCGTCAGTCAGGCCTTCGCGTTCGGCGTATACCTGTTTTTCATTCAGAGGCCGCGCGTCGACGACGCGGCGGCACTCACGGCGGTTCAGATCCGTACGCTGACGCGGCTCCTGTCTGCTCTTCCAGAAGATGAGCGCGAAGCGCAACTCAAGGCGATCAACGGCGTCTCGCAAAGCGAGGTGCCTTCAGCCGATGAAGGATCGGAGACATCGATCAATCCTCTCGCCAGCTATTTCGCATCGCGTCTCTCCGCCGAGCTGGGCCGCGACGAGCAGGTGCGCTGGGAGCATGACGACGAGCGCCGCGTGTGGGCACGTTTGCACGTACACGACCAGTACTACTGGATCCGCGTTTCCGGTGGCCCTACGGCGAGCCGCTATCTGCCGTGGACCCTGATCTGCCTGCTGCTGGGCATCGCGACGTTTCCGGCGCTTGGGGCCTTCCTGATTCACCGGCCGGTGGAACGGCTGCTGCGGCGGCTTGTGCGGGGGGCCGATACTATTGAGCAGGGTGCGTGGCCCGAAGCCGTGCCGGTCGAAGGGCCACGCGAACTCGCGGTCGTCGCCGACTCCTTTAACCGGATGGCCGCCACGCTTCTGGACCTGGAGGTCACCCGCGCGGAAATGCTGGCCGGCATCTCGCACGACATCCGTACACCGCTCACGAAGCTGCGCATGGCGTTGTTCGCCCCGGAGGCGTTCGAGGCTCCGCTAGCGAGCGCCGAACGTTTCTTCGACCAGATCGAAGTGATTGTCCAGCAGTTCATCGACTTAGCGCGCGGCTGGTCCACGGAGCCTGCGAAGCCGGGCGATCTCAACGGGCTGATCGAACAGCTCGCCGCGGATTACGCAGGGCTCGGCTATAGTTTCACGTTATCGCTGGACGCTTTACCGCCGGTACCGTTTCGGCCTGTTGGAATGCAGAGGCTGCTGATGAACCTGATGCAGAACGCTGCGGCACACGGACGTGTTGGCCTCGCGATCGCGACCAGCGCGACGAACGACGCGGTCACGATCGACGTCAAGGACCGCGGCCCGGGGGTGCCCGACGTCATGTTGCCGCTGATCAGGCGGCCGTTCCGGCGCGGAGCGCAGAACGATCAATACGGCGGCACCGGACTCGGCCTCGCTATCGCGGATCGTATCGCGAAGCAGCATGACGGCTCGCTCGATTTATTCCGCAACGTACCGACAGGTCTGGTGGCCAGAGTGCGGCTACCGGGTGGCCGAGGCCCGTGATCCTCGGGCAACGCATTATTTGACGCGGGCCTGCCGGAACGATAGTGCAACCAAAGATGCCGCGACCGTCGTAGTCGAGCGAGCAGGAGAGAGGTAAGCTTCGAGGCGGTTGATGATTTCGCTACCAGAGACGTCGCTCGCAAATCGCCCCCTTTCCTGGGTGGGCACAAGCATGTATTTTCGACGGTAAAAGCGACGACAAGGCCCCATGTCGATCATAGCGAATCCCTTTCACTACTTGGGTTTGCGAGACCTGTTGATGATCGAGTGGGGATAGACAAAATGTTTCGCGATAGCCTCCCGTTGAAGCACTCAGTGCTCAGTATCACATCCGACGTTTTTGCCACCGCACTAACATCCCGGTGGCCGGGTGTGGCATAGTGCGGGCACTGTTACAACGATGGGAGAGCGATGGCTACGCTAGAGAACATCCAGGCAAAGATTGTTCGGTTGCAGGCGGAAGCAGAAGCAATCGTTAAGAAGCAGTCATTAGCCGTTGTTGGCAAGATCGGCGAATTGATGGAAAAGCATGGGCTGACGTTGGCCGATCTTGAGTCACACCTCGGTGGCAGAAATCGACACCGGGACGCGGCCGCAGTAAAGGCCGCCGGCAAGGGAAATGGTGCGGCAAAGTACGTTGATCCGAAGAGCGGAGCGACGTGGACCGGTCGCGGCCGTGCGCCGGCCTGGATCGCCAATGCCAAGAACCGAAACAGATTTTTGATTGATGCCAGTGCGCAGCATCCGATGAGCGCTGCCGAAAGGGCAAGCAAACCCGGAAACTACGTTCGCGGGCCGCAGATGCCGAAATATCGCGATCCGGAAACGGGTGCAACGTGGAGCGGACGGGGCCGCGCACCGGCATGGCTGGTAGAGGCCAAGGACCGAGCTGTATTTCTGATCGAAGGCAGCGGCAAAGCGGTGCCTAAGGCGACGACCTCAAGGAAGTCCACAGCGAAGAAGACGGCTGGCAGAAAACTCGTACCCAGATAAGCCACGGTCAGAAAAGGGGTGGCCGGGGCCATTCCCACGGTAAAGCGTGCTGGGAGGCCGAGGAATTCGACTGCGACGAAGACTGCGTCTACGTCGAAAAACGCGGCGGCAGAAACGGATGACGACGCTGTAGCGAGCGCAGAAGCCCCGAACTAGGCATCGGTCGGCGCTGGCCGCGTGGAACCACGGATAACTGCTTAATCATTTGGTCGTTGCGAAATTGAGACAACGCGACGAAGCCTGCGAAGGGCATCCGAGAGGTGCGGGCCGTAGTTTCACGCGGGTGTCTCGATCCATTTTGTTCCGCCATCCGCAGGGGGTAGATCTGGGGGTAGCCGCCCATCGTCGAATCGAGAATTCCTTATGGGGCTTGCCTCAGCGGCCGGCATGTGAATCCCACCCGGCCCACCAAGCCCATCAAGGGTTTGCTGAGTTTCTAACTTCCTGTTGTAGCCTCGGCGAAACCCTCCAGGCTACATCTAGGCTACCCGCTCGGGTGTGCGTGGCCTGGCGGTTGTGCGATCATCTTGTGTCCCATGATTGCCCGCCGCGCAGATGCAACCGTCCGAATTCCTCGCCGTTCTCAAGAGTCTTCCTGCCGATGCACCGCTGACGCCGATGCATGTTGCTGCGCTGCTGGAAACGCTTAGCCCTATCCTGAAGAACCCAGCCCCGGTCGATCTGGACAGCCTGCCCGCGTCCAAACTGATTGACGAAACCATGCTGGCCGACTGGCTGGGCGAATCGGTTTCCTCGTTGCAGAAGTGGCGGGTAAGCGGAAACGGGCCGAAATTCGTCAAGAACCCAAAATCCGTTCGCTACAGGGTCGGCGACGTGCGTGACTGGATTGCCCGCAACACGGTGCAATCAACGAGCGAGGCAACGACACTGCTATCCCGCTTTGGCGATATGTGGGATGGCTTCGATGACCCAGTGGCCGCCGTCATCGTCAACAACGTGCACATGGGCTCCAGCGTGATCGCTACGCGGTGCGCGAGGATCTTGCGGCTGGCCCAGTCTGCCACCGCCGTCAGATACACAAAGCCGCGCGCAATCGGGATATAGGTCGTGTCGAGCGCCCAGGCCTGATTGGCCCGGTCGATCTTCAGGCCGCGCAGCAAGTAAGGCCAGATCTTGTGCTTCGCGTTGCGTCGGCTCGTGTTCGGCCTGCAATACAGCGCTTCCACACCCATGCGCTTCATGAGCGTACGCACGCGGCGACGGCCGACTTCGTGACCCTCCCGTCGCAACAGGCGCGCCAGCATCCGCGCACCGGCAAACGGGAACTCCAGATGCAGTTCGTCGATGCGGCGCATCAACCGCTGGTCGTCGTCGCTGAGCGGCCGCGCCTGGTAATACGCGCTCGATCTTGCAATACCGACAAGCCTGACTTGCTGCGATACCGGCAACGCGTGACTACGGTCAATCATCGCTTTGCGCTCAGCAATCCCGCCTTGTTGAGCGCGCCGCTTAAAAAATCATTTTCCAACGTGAGCTGGCCGATCTTGGCGTGCAGCGACGTCACGTCTACCGGCGGTTCGCTCGACACCGCGCCGCCGAACCGAACACGTCGGCCGCACGCTCCTGCAACTGCCGTTTCCATTCCGTGATCTGGTTCGGATGCACGTCGAACTGCTGAGCCAGTTCGGCCAGCGTGCGCTCCCCCTTGACAGCCGCCAGGGCCACTTTCGCTTTGAACGCCGCTGAGTGCGTGCGTCGGGTTCGTTTCGTCATTTCCCCGGTTCCTTTGCCTGCATTATCGCTGGCTCAGGCCCCGGCCGTTCCACTTATCCCGCTGTCCGATTTTGCGCGGCCACCTCTCATCATCTGGCGGGGACCGTCGCACTGGATTTTGCCCGTCGTGTTGCAGGCTTGGCAGGACACGCTATCGCCTTCGTGTGCAACATCCTGCCCGCTTAGCTGAATCGTGGTTGGCGTAGCCTGAACAGTGCCGTTGGCTGTTGTTCTGTCGCCACTCAAGATCAGATATCGTTTCATAGTTTCGATTTACTGCTCACGAATGTAGGAATGCGAAGAACTGGAATCCCCTTCTGGTTGCGAAATGAGGAAAGGGTAAGGTCATCAGTCAGCATTGACCAGCTTCGATGTCCAACCCTGGTCAAGCCGCATCACGTTGGACATCTACGCCGGACAGCTGAAACCCTTGATAAATAAGGTTGTGTCCAGGGTGTCCAACGTGTCCGGGAAAATTCGGCATGCACATCCTGGTTCAGCAGTCTCGCTATTGTCCTGTCGTCGCTCAAATCTAGATCGCAAATAACGAACTATTGGCCCTCCGCAATGAAGGTTCCACCTTTGAAGCGATAGAGCTGGCTAGTCCGCCCTTTTTCGGCATCGTGTTCCCAGGCTATTTTTATGCCTGTCGGTGCGTCGTTCCATGTGATAGCAAGATATGGCGATTTGGTTCCCGTTTCGGAATCAAGTGCGACGCTTTTCAGGCAGCTTTGCACAGGCAAGGAAAAACGTAGACCTGCCTTATTTCCTTCAATTTGGAGAACATACAACATCCCTTCTTCTCCAGCTCCACAATAACCCATCGGATTGTCGCTTGACGACTGATTGACGACAAGAAGCACGTATTCCTTTCCATCAACGACGTGCGATCGATCTGCCGGAAATCCTATGCTCGAAGCGGTCGAGATGGCATGCTTAACGCTTTCAGGAAAGCGCAGCAGAAGCTCTTTTTTGGTAGCCGCATCCACTTCAACTAGCTTCCTGCCTTTCTGCAACAGCACACGCCCACCTTCAAGATTCACGGCGTCGGGCGACGGTGTCTCGGCGATCGCTAACGAGCTTGTGCAGATCAACACCGCTGCAAGCACGCCGGTCTTAATTGCCGAAGATATGATCGACATAACACATTCCTGTATAGGTCCACGGATGTTCTTTGGATTGTCCCGCCTTCATTTGCGAGTATTGACCTTTGTCGCGCTCGTGCAATTGATCAGCGGTCCGCCCCGCATTGGATGGATTGTCCATGTTCCAACCGATGTTACCCTGAGTCGGGTCACACAATACGTTCTTTCGTTCAAGTTGCTTCGTCTCGGAATTCCATTGGTAATAGGTGCCCCCATTCCATCTGGTAAACGTCTCGCGCATGAGTTGATCATCAGTGTAGGGATGATGCCCGAATGCGTCCTTCGCTTCAGACTGCTTCTCTTGGAATAGTTTCACTCCCACTTTGATGTTCTCTTTCCAGTTCCAAATTTGCTCATAGCTCGGAGCCGGATTCGTCATTTGTGTCAGACCGTATCCTCGATCACCCGCGACCACCGGTTCGTTGTCTGCGTTGATGAAATTCTTGAAGTGGCTTTCCTGCTCAACAACTTTATCGAAACCCAATGTGTTAGGCATTGTCGCGATGAACGAGACAACATTCTCTTTCGCTGGATTCTTCCCTAGAACGAAAACCGTGCGACGGAATTCGGTGGCGCCTGCTGCCACTTGGACGGACAGCTTTCCCCCGACAATCATGTCGTTTAGATTGGCTTCCCACGATTTCTCGTTGCTTGTAAAAGAACCTGATTGAGAAAACGTGCGAAGCTTCTTACCGCGTTTCGCACTCTCTCTCAAGCTACTCACCTGTGCATCCCAAACGATCGTCCACTTCCACTGATAAGGTGGAGGCACATCAGTTTTGATTTCAAACACTACAGATGGGAACTTCGGCGATTCATCGATATAGAATTTGTCGCCCGTTGCCGGGCGAACCCATTCGCCCGTGTCGTTCTGAATAACGGCCTTCACTAGCGACTTCTGATTGATGTTTGTCGCCGAAGCATGCTTAACATGTCGCACACGGACTTTACGCTTCGTCGGTTGTGTCGTCATCGTCCACCTCCTGGAATACGGTCAGCGAAAGCGCTTCTGGTTCGTCAGTGAAAACGTGCTGCGCAAAGCCATTGGCGTCACTGTAGCCAGTCCATTTCATACCAGACTCACTTTCGATTTCGTAGCGAGTATGCGCAAGCACCGTCTCGCCATCGTCGTCAACCAAATGGAATTGCTCATGGTAGCGTGTATTGCCTCCGGAATTCGGCAGAACCGGGAGCACATAACCCTGCGCGGCAGGTCCGGCGATCGAATGTTGTCCACCTTTGATGTCAATCTTGCCTGGCGCGTGAATCTCGATGTTGCCGTCCTTGACGCGGATATACGCACCGCCTGATGTCAGCAGGACTTCTTTCGCGGCCGCAACTTCAATGTTTTCCGTTGCAGACAGCACCTTTACGCTCTTCTGTGCGGTCAGTTCGATATTGTCAGAGTGGGCCTGGATTTCCACTTTGTCCTTGGCCGCAAACAGTTTCATCCCTGCATTCTGCACGAAGAGGCTAAGCTTTTCGGCGACGCTCGCAATCAACGATTTGCCGGTTGCGATGTGCGTGCTCTGTCCGCTGACAAGGTTGGTCGTTGCGTCGCTGGCGATGTGAACGGATTGCTGGGTTGACAATGCGATACCCGATGGACTACCAAGCAGCATAACGGGTTGCTTGAATGCATTGGCGTTGCCCGTTCCGCCGCCTGCGGTCTTACCACCTGATGACGAGCCCGATACGCTGTTCTGGGTCGCGTCGGTGAATGACTTGAGCGAGTCATAGCCATCCTTCAGGCTTTCGGCCTGGTGCGTGGTGCTGGCATCCGACATCGCCTCAAGCACGCTTTCGGCATTCACCAGTTGAGAGGTTGTTTGCCTCGCATCCATCTGCTGGCTAGTCGCCGGATAGGTGGTGACATACAAGCCTTGGCCCGCTCGCACGGCACCGAAAGCGTCGGACTTCAGATCGAAGCCACTGCCCAGATAACTTCCTCTGTTGTTGCCGGACTGATCGATGAGGTAACCGAGGTGTAGCTGGGCATTCGTGCTGGACGAGTAGAGCTGAACCCGGCTCTGGCCCGTCGAGTCATCGAGCACCATCTGGTTATAGCCACTGCCCTGATATTCCTTCGATTTGTAGCCCGAGAGCAAGCCGTTGGAATGCCAGTGCGGTTGCGTCTGGCCGTTGTAGACCTTGCCTGTTACGAGCGGTCTATCGCAATCACCATCAACCCAATTGATGAGGACTTCTTCGCCTATTCTTGGGACATGCACGCTGCCATATCCACCGCCGGTATCGGTCATGGCGACACGCACCCAGCACGATGCCCGTTCATCACCGTTGTTGAGCCTGTCCCAGTGGAAGCGCACCTTGATACGGTTCAGCAAATCGGTGTAGACCTCTTCATTGGCGGGCCCGACCACAATCGCCGACTGCAAGTGTATTTCCGGCTTGTGATGTTCAAACGGACTGCGATAGGGGATAGCCTTGCGTTGGGCTTCAATCTCGACAAGAAAGAAGCCTTCGCTGCCATCGGTGTGTTGAACTTTCTCGCCGGTCTGGTTGGCTTTGATGTCTGCCAGCTTCTCTTTGAGGCTATGCGGATAGTCTGCAGCATGGCTGGAAACCGGCAGGTTGTTCTCGATGAACCACGCGGTCTCGATAGTGGCGAACTGCCGGTTTTGCTGGCTATCCATGGCATGCTCGGGATGATCGTCGAGTTCAAACCAGTGGCCGGCGTCCGCCGCTCTCACACTGCCGGAACCGAAGAACCGTTTCGCGCGCGATTCCCATTCCTCCATGCGAATCTTCGATAGGTGGTCGCCCCGGTCCTGGGTGCCGTAGGTATAGGCTCCCGTGTATTCATAGACTTCGGCCTGCAGGGGCAGATCGCCTTGCTTGGGAAGCGTAGAGATGTTTGTGCCCTTCGGATTGGCAGGCGAGGCGGGTGCCTTGTAGTCAAAGGTGCGGGTGGTCAGCGTCGTGCTTTGCAGTGTTCGCGTGCCTGACCACTGCACCAGGGCATCGGTTTCGCTGTTGGTGCCTGCACGGTAGAACTCAACCGTCTGTGGCGAAAGTGCCGGGAACGCATCGAGGCTGTCCGTGACGATAAGCGTGTGGGACTTACCGTCGCCTGCCTGCTCGAAATAGCCGAACAGGCCTTCACTTTCCATGATGCGGAAGACAAAATTCCAGTCGTCCTCATACTGCATGCAAAACGATCGTGGGGAAGGGGCTTGCTCAGGGCGAAGCGGAATGCACCTTGAGCTTGCGGGTGCATTTTGAAGACATCCGTGAGAATCGCGTCTGCCGGTTTGTCCTGCCAGATTCGCGCATCCTTGCGAAATCGCAGGAAGTGCATCCATGAAGCGAAGCCGATCTGAAAACTCGTGAGACCACTATCCGACCCAAGTCGCCGAGCGGTATGCACGTATCCATGATGGGGCAGGTAAGACTTGTCAGCCCTGCTGAATCCAAAGCGTAACGGGCTGGGCAATCAGCGTTTTGAGTTCGATGGACTCAGACGTGGAAACGACATCAGCGATGAATTCAAAATGACAGTCAATTCGTGAATGACCGACGACGCGCTGGGGCACCAGGACGTTATTTCCCAGTGAAGTATCCAGCTTGACAAGGCGGTCACTCTGGATGAGTCCGCCAGTTATTGCCCCGATAATGTCCTGCGCACCCATGCCGCCTCTTCTTGTTGGCTATCGCGCCCCCGCGCGTAAGCGCGATTTTACGAGCCATCTGAAAAATCGGCCAGTCAGAAAATGTTAAAAGCTAATTCCGGGAATTAATTCCGCGACGATCTTATACGAATTGAATAATGAGTAAGTTTTCCTTGGTCAGTTGAATCAGCGCAAAGCCGGTGCTTACTGTCCGGGATAGGGGATACGCGTCCACGCTCGGACATCTACCCCGGACATCTGAAACCTTTGCTGTGTAAGGCGGTATCCAGGGTGTCCAACGTGTCCGAGGTAAATTGATATTGTTGCAGGTAGAACACATCCTCTCGAATCGTCCTTCTACCCAAACTACTGTTTCGTCGCATCCCATTTTTGCGCGTACCGTTCGTAATTCTTACGAACTTTCGCCTCTGCTTCTTCCCGGGTCTTGCCATAACTGGGTTCAAGCTGAAGCCGTCGCGCCATATCTGACTTCCCGTTTGCGATACATTGCCACGGCCAATACTTTTCATCAGGGATGTGATCAGAATGAAGCTCGTATTCATCAAACTTTGGGAACCTTCAGTCGTTACGTTGGCGGCAGGGGTCTTCAGCATCCCGCGACTGCTACAGCGGTGATGATTGAAGAACTCGCTTACCATTCCAACTCGGTTGCCGCCATTGTAGATGTTCATTGCATTCTCGCAGGGCGCGCACTTGAACATGCTTCTCCTGCGTTACAGGAGCGTTACCTCGCACCGCTTTTGGCCGGCGAAAAAATTGGTAGTTTTGCTACGATTGAGCCCGAGGCTAGCACCGATCTGAGCGTGCGGATGGTCTGGCCCATGGACGGCGCTTTCGATGTCTGAGCGTGGTCGACGACTACACCCGGGAATGCCTGGCCATTGAGGTGGACACCTCGCTGCCCGGCCTTCGCGTGAAGCAGGTCTTGCAGAGGCTGGCTGAAATGCGTGGCTTGCCTGCTTCGATTACGGTCGACAACGGTCCGGAATTCGCTGGGAAGGTCCTGGATGCATGGGCTTACGAAGCTGGTGTAACGCTCTCGTTCATCCGGCCCGGCAAGCCAGTGGAGAACGCCTACATCGAGAGTTTCAATGAACGCTTCCGGGATGAATGCCTGAACGAGCACTGGTTCGTCTCCATGCGTCATGCCAGAAGCTTGATTGAATCGTGGCGAATCGAGTACAACACCGAGCGGCCCCACAGCTCGCTCGGCTACCTGACGCCCGAGCAGTTCGCGCGGGCGCATGAAGCAGCCCGGCAGTTTTTAACTTCGGACTCAAACTGTGGTCCGGACTAGAACCGGGGGCAGGTCAATCGAACGTCAGGTCCGACGCACGCGAAAAGCAGCTTCAGGTTAATAAGGCAGACGGGCCTGGATGCTGGCAAGCACAGTAACCGGCGCTTACCCGTCTTCACCAGCATATCGAATCCTTCGCCGCGCCAACGGTCCGCCGGCGCCTGGCTTTCGCCTGCCCTCGACCCGTTATGCGCCTCTGCAAATGGACGGGCAAGGACCTGACTGATGATTCATGAGTCAGTTCGCGAAAGTCGTTGGCAACTTCCTGCTCACGGAAGAGGTCTTTTGCAGACCTTCCTTATGTTCAGACCTTTAGGTGCTCATTGGAAGGGCGTCGCCTTTCGACCGCATTCGACTGACACACATCAATGATCGCGGTAAATTCAATGTAAGACTGTTTTTCAGAACGACCTGACCGGAGCTTTCTGGAGCGACCTCGTCGGGCCGACTTCCATACGGCTCACCGGCCGGCCCCCCGTGGCAGCGCAACTCGAGGATCAAGGAAATTTCCGTATGGACACGCTACAGAATATGCGCATCTTCACGCTGGTTGCCGAGCAACGCAGCTTTTCTGCGACCGCGCGCGCGCTTAATCTGACAACCGGAGCCATTTCCCGAGCTGTCTCCGAACTGGAAAGCCGATTGTCCATTCGACTGTTCAATCGCTCCACGCGTGTCGTGACACTGACGCCATCGGGCGAACGGTATCGGCACCACGCGTTGCGCATCCTCGCAGCTATGGACGAAGCGGAACGCGAAGCCAGGAACTCGCAGGAATTGGCGGCCGGCGAACTGCGCGTGACGATATCCGAGGAAATCTCACATCTTCGTATATTTGAAGGAATCCGAATATATCGTAGACAGCACCCTGCCGTATCGATTGCCCTGACCTTGGCCAGTGGCATCCCGGATCTATATCGGGGGGAAGCGGATATCGCGCTCGTCAATGCCACGAGCCTGCCCGACTCCGGGCAGGTTGCACGCCACCTCACGACCACATTCAACGTACTTTGTGCCGCCCCGCGCTATCTGAGAGGAAGGCAGCTGCCATTGTGCCGTGAGGATCTCGCGAAACATGAATGCCTCGCGCTTGACGCGGCCGGCTGTCGTCCTCGCGAGTGGACCCTCGACGACGGAAACCGGAGCTTTCGGATGCGCGCCAGCAGCATGCTACAGACGAACTCGGCCTCGATACTGCTGAACGCAACGCTGGATGGCATGGGCATTGGCGCACTTCCACTTTCTACCGCAGTGCACGGGTTGCAGCGCGGTGAACTGATACACATCCTGCCTGGCTACAGGGCTAACGTCACGAACGTCTATGCAACGTTTGCGTCATGCCGTTTCATGGACGCCAGGGTGCGAACGTGGCTCGAGTTTATCGTGACATATTTGCGCACTGTCGTTGAAGCCGATAAAGCCGCACTTACCAGGAACGCATCACCAGTGCAAACCGGAGTTTGCGCGTGAGATCAGTTGGCTGTTCAACAGCTCCAGGGGCGCTGTGCAAAGCGATTTCATAAGTGAAGAGTCACGCCAGTCCGATCTGGCCATACCCTGATACCGCACCGTATCAGCCATCGCACGGTTTCGCAGCTTCTCGCTTATCGAAAACGAAGCCATGCTGCAAGAAAAAACGAACTGCCGCGTCGGGAGCAAAAAATCATGGGTAATGTCATCAGAAATGACGCATGGCAATACACGCTTGCCATGCTGGCGCAGCCGTCCCTTGCTGATTTTGCGAACGCGAGGGCGTTCTCTGTACCTTGTCGACATCAGGCTCGACGTTCTCATGCGAGCCGGCCGCACCACCACGCGAGCGCTGCGCATATGGAAATCGTCGAACGCCATTCGGAATCGCTATTGTCGGTCTGCTGGTGCGATGCAACGTTGGGGCGCTACGGCGCGCAGTTATGGAAGCTGACGAAAGCGCGTTGCCGCGCGGTGTGTGCGTTGAGTGGTGCGCCGATCCGACGGGGGGACGCGGTGTATCGCCCGTGGGCCAGAGGGCATGCGCCCGCGAATGCGGACTGGGTCGTGCTTGCTTCGATGGTATGCGCACATGAGGCCATATGAACCATACGCGGGCATGCGGCACTGGACGTGGTGGCCCGGATATGGCTGAGATCACGTAGCGGCAGGTTCATCCATTTACTCAATGCGCTAAGGCCTGGCGACTGGCGGTCGAAACGTGCATGTCACCCTCCAGACCTGAAGGATTCGAAGCGCGTACCGAGGCACCGGGAAATTGAACGGCCGGCGAAGGTTGATTCCTTCTGGGTGGGGTGGCGCGATTCGCGTCAATCGCGTATTGCATATCGGGACTGGAACAAGCCGGCGATGTGACCCTGTTGCGTTCGTTCGCCGTTCACTCACAACCTGCGCGCATCCGGTCTGGGTACCCGTCTTATCGATGCTTCCATTGCGCTAGCTCAAACGCGATCCCTGCGCGCGCTCTACCTTATTCCGAACGATGAGTCTGCCCACACGTTCTTTGCGCGGCGCGGATTCACTCGCATCGAGCGAGACCACATTCCCGGGGCGATCC
>NZ_BBJH01000039.1 GCF_000739775.1 Paraburkholderia heleia NBRC 101817
CATAACCCCATCGTGCGCCCCGCAAGCAACCGCGACTGGCCGCCGCCCGAGCCGCGCAAGCGGACCCCGTATGAAGACCTGATCCTCAACGCCTGGGATAACCGAAGCGCCTTGCCGGCCTCCGTTGACGGACTGCTGGCCGAACACGTCCATGATTCGGTTGCGCACTTCACTTCGTGGCCCTGTGCGCTCTATGAACCGCGTGGCCTCTATTGCGACGGCGAGAAGTACTACGCTTACGCCGGAGATCGCAGCATCGAGACGGCGTGACGAGCGCCCGCTCGGCAAGGTCGCGGGCGTAGCCGTTTTCGCTGGCCCAATCGCGAAACGAGCTTCGATAGCCGTGCGCCGTCACGACGCGCTTCGACGTATCGCTGGCGGCTTTCACGCGGCGCAGTAGCGCCGTCAACGTCATATGGATAACACCTTGCCGCGCGGCAACGGAAACGACGCCAGGCGTGCAGACCATCTCCCGACGCGCAAAAGAGCATCCAGTCCGTGGACATGCCGCGTGACGTTGATATGGGTAGCCGATCCGAAAGACTCCCGGCGGCTGTCGGAACTCATCGAACTATGGAATCTTCATCACGGAATGCAGTTGCGGCATACGCGCACGTACCCGACGCTCCAACGCATTTGCGTTGCGCTAGGCAACCCGCTAGCGACAGCATTCAGCGCTGATGACTTTGCGGCTTATCGGGCGTCGAGGATCGCAGAGGGCGTCACGGCAAACACCGTCAATCGCGAGCACGCCTATTTGAGAGCCGTCTTCAACGAGCTCGCGCGTCTCGGCCATTGGCCTGGAGCAAACCCGCTAGCACGCCTCCGTCAATTTCGGATCGCCGAACGAGAGCTATCCTTTCTAACATCGGAGCAGATCGAGGCATTGCTGAACGCCCTCGGTCGGAGGAAAAGAAAAGATGCGCAACTGATTACCAAGCTGTGCTTGGCGACAGGAACTCGTTGGAGCGAAGCCGAGAGTCTTCGCATGCAACAACTGCGGGGAAACGCAGTGCACTACACGCAAACAAAGACTGATAAAAATCGCTCAGTGCCCATCGATGGTACGTTAGCCGATGAAATACTAGCTTTCCACGCCTCAAAGCCGAAAGCTATCGGCGATCGCTTTTTCGAAAACTCTGCCGGAACCTTCCGCATGGCAATCGAAGATGCACAAATTGACTTGCCTGAAGGGCAACTTACGCATGTTCTGCGTCACACGTTCGCGAGCCATTTTATGATGAATGGCGGGAACATCTTACTTGCCGAAGAAGGCGTCGAGGTGACTCCGTGTGAATTTCTCGCTGCGTTGCGTGGTCGCCTTCTTGGTAGCCGACACCTCTTCCATGTACCGCTTCAACGCGGCCGACACCGTCAGCTTTTCGGAGGGCGGGCGAGACAGGTAGACGCCCCGTACCATCTCGTCTTCGGTCCGGCGCGCCCAATCCTCGGCATCGTGTTTGGTGCGGAAAGTCTTGGCCGTAGTCGGCCAGCCGATCTTGCGAATGACCGCCTTCCAGGTGCCGGAAGGTGTCTTGACGATGATTGCCATGTGGCTGTTCTGAAAGCTGACTGTACCAAAAATGTACTTTTCAACGCCCAGAAAGCACAATGGGTTACGTGAAATTCACGTAACCCATTGATTTTATTGGTGCCGGCTGCAGGACTCGAACCCGCCACCTGATGATTACAAATGCCTCGTGAACTGGCACTATAGGCCACTATCGCTTACTACACGGGCGTGGAGTCGCGCACGGATCACTTCATGCCCTCGTTCGCTAACTATTGCGTTGACAGCTCGTTGACGCACGGCTGATCGTTACCCGAGGCATCGGCCACCGGACAGCATTAGACGAAAGAATGGAACCATCGGTCAGCGTAGCATCTATCGCAGTGAAGAGCACGGTATCGGCAATCTGGAGCTTGCTGAAAAAGCCCCTCGAACTCGTCACTCAGATCCTGTTTCGTGCAGCCTACGAGCTATCCACACGGCATAAGTCCTATCGGGACGTTAAAGGGCTTTGGCTGGACGAACTAGGCGATTACTTCTCATACAGTGTGAACTGGAGAAAGGTGTTTCTCGGGAAAAAGCAAGAGGCATGCACGTTATGGATCAAGGCGAAGGAAGGGAGGTCGTTTAAGCGGGTCACACTATGCGTAACCGCATCGCTCGAAACGCTTCGCTATCAATCAACCGTGGTCCTTTACGACGTCGGCGAAACGCCGACTGTCGCGGCCGTCCCAAGCATCCCGCTGCGACAAGTCGAGGTCCGGGGCAATATGGTCCATGTTCCATACGATACCGTGCGAATCGAATTGAAAGAGCTGATCAATGAAGATGGCGAACCAATTCCGCTGCCGCGCGACGTGTCGGATTACGGCCACCCCTTCGATAACCTCGAAGCGGCAATGGGCCTCCGCAAGAGCGACGTGTTTCGGTGGGGGAAATGGTGGAACCTCGACTTCCTAGAAAGCGAGAAGCACGAATTCCGCGTCAATTATCGTGGCATGGCATTCCTCTCTGAGTTTCACGGTCAAAGGGTTGCTCACGCCTGGTACTCTTTGCTGGCCTGGCTTTCCAAGCGGGATTGGTTTCTCGAAGTCTGCTTTTGGTCGAGAAATCTTGTTACTGCAAAGCAGTTGAGGCTGGCCTTTGAGAAAAGCTTCAGCGCAGAGTGAGCCGTCCTATGCGAGCGACACGTTTGGCAGAGTCAGATTACGAGGTAGAGCACGCCATCACTCTCAATATTCACCAGTCCCTCATTCTTGTAACAGCAGTGGAGCCCACATAGGCGTCACCTGCGGTTAATTGTGACATTCCGGCACTGTGCTTTCGTTCTCGGTACCCCACGTGTCTAGCCATCGCCATACCTCCTCACCAGTGAGGTGCAAGCCCGTCTTTTGGAACTCCAGCCAGGAATTCACGGCCTCTTGCTGGAATCGCGCGCGTGCCGCCACTCTCTGACCGAGCTCGACGTCAGACGCGTGGCCCACATCGTGAGCTCCAGATGACGGTAATCGCGATTTCATAGCATAACGTAACGTATCAATCGTATCGTAACGTACCAAGCGACGGTCTAGACGCGCGTTGCTACGTTTGCGGCGGGAGCTGCCGCCGAGGGTCACGCCCTCGCCTCTACGATACTCGGTTTCGTTCGTCGGCCTCGCGCGGGAGCGCGAGGCAATCAAAGGAACGTGGATGCGCGGACGCGAGCCAGTGTTCAAAGTCCCTCATCCTTGTATTCGCTAAAGCTTGGAGAGTTCGACCGGACCAAACATGAACACCATCAGATAACCAGTGGAGGTCTTGAATTTCCCCGCCGTAAAACCGGGCTGGACCTTTGCCACCAAGGCGACCCTCGTTTTCAGCCCGATGAATGGACCGTTCACCGAGCCGCCGACCAATTTTTCAAACTCGTCCTTGGTCACCGGCTGCGCAAAGTCAGAGCCGGATCGCCAGCTTCCATTGCTGTAATCATCGAACACGTAGCCGGCGGCCGTCTTTTCCACCTTGATCACCGGTTCGACTTTTCCGTTTTGCTTCGCGCCGTACATCCCCTCCAGCGTATCCGGCGAATTCCTGTTGCAGCCGGAAAGTATCGCCACAAGTAGTCCAAGCACAATACCCAAGAGCTTCTTCAATTTTTCGTCCTCTATATCGGTCAGCAGATAAGGGAATTTTAGCCAGCGCCTATAGACCCTTGACGCTGTTCATGCGGAATCGACTCGTCGCAGCGCGAGCGGCAGCCTGGCCGGCGCCAATAGCATGGCGCGCGCCAGCTTGCGCACCACCCAGTGCTTTACCGCCCGCCCATTTCGAGCCTTGACCGGCCGCGCGCGCGATGATGCGCGACGCACCGCCAGTCGCTGAAGATACGACCCAGTTCCCGAAGCCGGTGCCGATCGGCGCACCTCCGGCGAGGCTAGATGCCACGTGGGTAACACCCATGATGACGAGCACGTCGATGATCGCAATCAGCAGCAAACCCAACGCACTGCCGAGGCCGGAGGTCGGAGTCATCGAATCCATGTACTGCTGAAATGCGACGTACGTGAACGACAGCACTGTCACCGCAAATACGTTGACGAAAACGTAGTTGACGATCAGACCTACCCACGCATCGAAGAACCGCTTCGTAACGTCGAAAATCAGGCAGCCGATGAAAATCGGACCAAAAGCCAACAGTACGGTCAACATGCCCTTTGAGAGCAGGATGAGGTAGGCGGCATAGACGGTCATGATGAGCCCAGCCCCGTAATACACTATCCCCGAAAAGAAGAATGAAAATCCGTTAGAGGTTAGCAAAGAACCCCGAGAGAACGCATCGCTCCCAAGCGACCATGCCTGACCCAGTTGTTGATCGAGGATCGATGGACCGGCAACGGTGTCAGCGGTCTGCCCAGTAACGATGCTCGTGAGATCTGTCGGCAAATTCAGCACGGGATCGAGCACGTACTGCCCGTACCCAGCGATGGAAAAGCCGATGCTCAGGATCAGCGTTATCTTGATGATCCGGAATACCATGTCATTGCCCCAATCCTGCACTTTTCCGCGAATGCCCGCCCAAGAATAGAGAATGAAGTAGATCCCGAGGCACGTTGTTACTACAGGCAGCATCGCAGTAATCGTCCGCTGGACTGCGGCGTTCAGGAACGCATCAATCGCAGCTTGGAAGTGCGTGAAGATGTTTGCGAAAATTGTCAGCGTCATGGCGCTCTCTCCTTGCTATTGCCGGCGAGCCGGACTTTCGTTGACTAAAGTTTTGCCGGCACGCTGGGCCTTCAGAAAGCTGCCGTAGTCACGGCATACGCGTTCGATTGCTACATCGTCGTATGCATCAAGCGTACGTCGCTCAAAGGCGAGTAGCTGCCGCTTGATATGTAAGCGCGCCAACATCTTCGCGTCAGGCCGAGGCTTTGCTTCCTCCGCCGCTATTTCGCTCACGATGAATCCGATCATCGAGTTGAGCACCTCCAATGCCGTTTCGAGGCGAGCCACGCTATCGGTCATCACAGAACCTCCGTGACGGCGGGAAAGCCCTCGACCACCAGATGATCCAGGCGCTCGTAGAAAACGCCCAGCATTGCCGCGAGGTCCTCGTACATCGGATTCGGCCTCATCAGATCGATGCATTGGCCCATCCCATGGACGGCCTCCTGAAGCGACGTGTACCACGTGAGTAAATCGGGGGACGCGTTACTATTGATGTCAGCCATGATTCACCTCCTTGCAGGTGGGTCGTGGTTAGGGACGAAGGAGCGTCTCACCGCTCGTTCGTCCCGCTACGAAGAGCGCATCGTTGTGCTTCGAACGACGCGCGAAACAACAGAACCTGGGGCGCAGCAAGACAAGCAAGGGCGACGAGCTCAACGCTCATGGTCATCTTTCCTTGACGCACTATCGCGCGTTGGAATCACGCTCGGCCTCGACTTCTGCACATGAGTTCCTGCCGCACTTGCGACCTTCGGCCTCTCGTCACTGAGACGATCATGCCCTTCCCTCGTCTTCCTCATCCGGCTAGCGGTGTGCTGCCGCTCTGTCATCGGCACCGGCACGCTGCTCACGAAACGTCTAATGTCGTTGCTCAGAAGCGCGTCACCCGGCTTACCAGAGGCTCGAAGCGCGTCAGCGAGTTCCAGCCACGTATTGGTCACTTCTTCATGCCTGCGTGCAGCTGCCGCCTCCCATACGCCATCGGCGCTCTTTCCAGTCAGTACGGCATTGGCAGCAGCTCGAAGCTTGGCGAGCTCCACATTCGACCGACAGGGATTGTCCTGGCGGTTCTTGGACATGTGGTACATGTTCTGTCGTTTTCCCTTGCGGACAACGCCGCGGATAGATCTCGGCGTAGCTGCGGCCTGAATTCCGTGTTCACGTAGTTTCTGAGCGAACAGTTGCCTAAACTCCCAAAGCTGAGGCGGCCCGTGAAGTAGTCGTTGCCCATCCACCGAGCCTGCTTTCACGCATACATGAGCGTGCGGATGCGGTGGTGCTTGTGGATCTGGATCAGTATCGGGCGTGTGGAGTGCGAAAACGTACTCGTGCCCCGCGAACGCTTCTCGCGAAAATTCCCTGACCGCCGACGTAAACCGCTCGACGTTCGTATCGGCAGGCATCGACAGCACCAAATTGACTGTGAGCTTTCCATTCGAGCGTCGCTTGCCGCACCATTCAGACCAGTGCTGCTGCAACTCGCGCACATCATCGAGACACGTGAGTTGTTGGCCGCTATCCGTCTCGGCTGTGAGCCGGCCATTTCGAGTGATATACGTCAAATGAGCCCAGACGCGACCGGTCGTTTTCGCGACACTGCTAACCTTCACAACCGCCTCCGGCGCTCGATGCACAACACGCGCTATCGCCGCTCGCGCCGTATCCGTGCTGGCAACAGCGCGCCGGCTACTGCGCATATGCAGGTCAGGAAGCGAAGGCCGCACTTGCCCGGTCGATTGCCGTCCGGCGCGAACCGATGTTAGTCGTCGGAGTTCTTCCGAATCCGATGAATCCAGTATCCCTAAAGTATCGAAGAGTTTTTCGACCTTGCGGTTGCTCATGGCTTCGCACTCCTTCGGCTAATGCTCGCATCCGTCAGTTCCGCGACGAGAGCGCAATGCCGCTTGATTTCTGCGCTGAGCGTTTCGACACGCTCGACCGTCATGCTTCGACTCGCATTCGGCTCCATGTTCAGAGTACGGGCGATCTGATTGAGGTTCCTCCCAATCGCCGCAAGTTGCCTGCTCGACTCGGCCAAGGCGTCAACCTCGGCACGGTTGAACTGTGGCTGCCGGAGCAATGTCGCCCGTATGAGCTTAACGATCCATTCCGTCCTTCGAAGGCCCTCCCCCGTAGCCGCTGCCGTTAGTAGCTGATGCTCTTCGGAGGTCAGCAAGACGTTCACCTGCGTCCCTGCGCTCCGCGACTTCCGCGTAGGCGGTAAAGCGGGTTTCTCTTCGGTATGCAACACCTTGTCCAGCATCAGCCGTAGGAGTTGCGCTTCGCTTCGACAACCGTGGCGCTGTGCCGCCGCAGCAAACTTCAGCTTGGTTTCTCGTGACACGCGCGCCCGGATCGTCTCGTACTCTTTCATGTCACGGCTCCGCCGCGTGCCCACTTTCTAGAAGAAAGTGTTTCCTGCCCTAGCACACAAGACACATCGCCACTTTCGTTGACGAAAGTTTTCGTCGGCCTGTATTGCGCAATACACGAGCGCACAAGGCATCGAAGCGCTTCGTCGCGCTCCCGCGCGACTATGTCGTCGTTGTTTGCAAAGGCGAGGAGTTCCCCCTCGATAGCGGCTCCCGCCGCTGGTTGGCACATTTGGCTATGGTTCATGACGCTCCTCGAATCCCCTCGCTGCACCCGGCCAGAAAGCCCAAAATCGCGTCGTAGGCATACGTCAGCGCCAGTGCGCCGGTTCCAACCGTTGCCATCAGCAACTGATTCCGGACCGGTACGGGATAGGGGATAACAAGTGTCGCCACAAGTACAAACAGCGATACGCCGGATAGCAGTAGCAGAGGCCATCTCACGACAGGCCGAATCCAGCGAAGAGCGAGAAACGCGCAGATGGTTACGATCACAATTGCTGCCGAGATGGCTCTACGCATGGCTGTTTCCTCGCTTCCGCTGGGTGATCTCTTTGATGGCGTCGAGCGCGGGGCGAGCAATCTGTGGATCGCTGCGGGGACCGTCTTTCGTCCGCAATTCGGCGATACGCTGCTGCTCGCTTGCTTCACGACGAGCTTTGACGCGCACGGCTCCGAGCGGAACGAAACTTCCGTCATGAAGCTTTCTCAGAACTGCACGAAACCATCTGAGCGGCGTGGTCCGAATCGCCCTAGTCTCGATGGCATCCGCCAGTTCGTCGAGCAACTCCTGCGCTCTACAGGCCTCCGTGCTCGCGAGAGTCTCGAGAAGACCCAGGATCGCAGCTCGTTCGCTCGGTGGTAGCTGCGGAGGAAAGATCAAGTCGCGGGCGCCGCATGGCTCGATGTTTTCGGGCTTTCGTAGCCTTCTCTCACAACCACGCACAACGTCGTTCGACGAGGTGGTTGTAGTGGTGGTGTTAACTGACTTTGGTATGTCTTGGCTTGGTAAACCTTTATGGCCGCTTCCACCGGCGCCGGCTGAGCCGTACGCGGGTCCGCCGGAGGCGGAAACGCCGGAGCCGGAAAATCCGGCTACGGAGTTCGCCGTAGGCGCAACGAGAGGCTCCGGGTTGAACTCGATATTCCATATCCACTTTCCTCCCGCCCCCTGCCGCTTTTCGCGGATCAGATAGCCGGCAGCTTCCAGTTCCCCCGCCATCCGCTGCCAACGATCCTTACGGACCTGCAACCGAATTCGAAGCGCTTGCACGCTAACCTGCCAACCAGCCGGCTTCACGGCAAGCCACGCAGCGACTGCTCGGCTGTCGAGTGCTAGGCGGTCATCCTCCAACAACGCTTCGGGAACTGATCCCCATCGGGTTCTGTGGGTTACGCGAACCACTCCGCCCGCATGGTGAGGAAATGCCGATCGATCTCGGACCATCGCAGATGACGTCACAGCGAGAACCCTTGTTCGAGACACCGTTGCTGAAGGAGCGCGACGTTGATCAGGCTGTACTTCCCTACACTTACCGTCGGCAGATAACCCTTGTTGCAGAACCCGACGATAACGCCGACCGGTAGGCCGATCGCCGCGGCGAAGGCCTCGCGCGACATCATCGGAACCGGTGGAAGCACCGGAAGGCTCGGCGCGCTCTTTGCCGCTTCGGTTATTGACGCCATAATCGCTCCTTGGAGAATCACCAGTGATAGTGGTAAATTACCACTGTTAGTGATTTATAGTCACGGAACGATTTCTTGTCAACGGTCATGCACATGCACCCCATAGCCACGCGAATGAAGGCGATCATTGAAGCCGAGACGGACAACCGGCGACGCTACAAGGAGCTGGAGGAAATCTCGAATGTCCATCCAGATACTTGGAAGTCGTTTTGGTACGGTAAGCAGCGCCCGACCGCAGAGATGATTGAGGCCATAAGCCAAAGATGGCCGCAGTACGCCTTCTGGCTCGTAACAGGCATCACCGATCCCGAACGGAACCACATAGCGCCGGCAACGGCTGCAAGCGGGTACCCGGTTATGCGCGGGGTGGAACAGCCTTGGGCGACACGAGAATTTCGCTATCTGATCGCAGCGCGCAACAGTGAACCGACCGACGACGATCAACGAGCGTTGCGTCGGCGACAAATCCAAGACGCGGCTCTTCAAGCCATGGAGAAAGTGATATCGCCGGCAGCGAACGTTTCGTACGAAAAGGCGATGCGCGTACTCGGCGAATCCGGCCGGCATGATTTCTATCCGCTGGCCCTGGATCCCGAATATCTATCGATCCGTAAGGCCCGACGGGACGCCGAGGATCAATTACGGAAGGACGGCTTCGGTTGGTTCGATAACGTTCTCTCGTCCGTGAAGATCGACAAGCGGTTGCTCCAAAACCCTAAGGCGTTGCTCAGCAAGGTCTTCGGCGCGTTATTCGCTCGACAAGATGACCATCAAGAAGACTAAGAGCGGCTGGCTCGTTGATATCCAGCCTGGGGGCCGCGGAGGGAAGCGCTACCGGAAAACGCTCAAGACGCAAGCCGAAGCGAAAGCGTACGAAGCATGGCTCACGGCGAAGGTTGCTCAAGCGCCCGAGTGGGTGCCTGCACCCAGAGACTCGCGGCGACTGTCGGAGCTCATCGAGCTATGGAATCTCCATCATGGAATGCAGTTGCGGCACACCCGCACGTATCCGACGCTCCAGCGCGTCTGCATTGCGCTAGGCAACCCGTTGGCGACAGCATTTAGCGCAGACGACTTCGCGTCTTATAGGGCGTCGCGGATCGCCGAGGGCGTAACGGCCAACACGGTCAATCGTGAGCACGCGTATTTGCGAGCCGTCTTCAACGAGCTCGCTCGTCTCGGTCATTGGCAGGGAGCAAACCCGCTCGCACGCCTCCGCCAATTTCGGATAGCCGAACGGGAGCTGTCCTTTCTCACATCGGATCAAATCGAGGCGTTGCTGGTCGCCCTCGGTCGGCGGAAAAGACAAGATGCGCTGCTGATTACCAAGCTGTGCTTGGCGACAGGAGCGCGTTGGAGCGAAGCCGAGTGCCTCCGAGTGCAGCAGTTGCGCGGGAATGCCGTTCACTTCACGCAAACGAAGACCGACAAAAATCGCTCAGTGCCGATCGACCCTGCACTAGCCGAAGAAATACTCGCGTTTCGGGCATCGAAGTCAAAAGTCATAGGCGACCGCATTTTTGAAAATTCTGCGGGCGCCTTCCGCATGGGCGTACGCGATGCGTGCATTGAACTGCCGGAGGGGCAACTCACTCACGTACTCCGTCACACCTTCGCGAGCCACTTCATGATGAATGGTGGCAACATTTTGACGTTGCAGCGCATCCTCGGGCACTCTAGCCTACAAATGACGATGCGTTACTCACACTTGGCACCAGATCACTTAAAGGAGGCTACCCGGCTCAACCCCCTTGTCTCGCTATCGAATCGGGAGAGCGTCCGGACTCCGAATTCGACCACGCATCAAAACACTGACGGCTTTGAAACTCGCGACGTCACTCAATTGGAAAGACCCGATCAGGTCAACGAACATTGCGAACACGCGCCTGTTCGCGCTGACGTAAGCGCTGACGGACCTGCACATACAAGTTAGCGTCTGCGTTTTCGAGGTCACGAAACGTTACCGCCATAGAGTAAGGCTCCGGAATATCCGGTCGGGGATTCCATGGCTCATCCTTTCTTGTGACGACGATGAACAATCGCCTATCCTTGGATACTTTATACGTCCATGTTGCACACTGTAACGTGCCCTTTGATCGGGTGGTCGCATTGATATTGGCAAACGCTGACTCAGCCAGTTTTCGCGCGGCTGCTACGCGATTCGTGTTGAACCAGCCACTAACCTGCTCAAGGCTTTCAGCCTCAACTACGTTAAAACTGAGTTTTGAAGATCGGTAGCCAATTCTGGTCGTCTTCACCGTCGGGCTGTATGCCAACGCGACCGAAATCTCTCGTGCTCTCTTGCGCCCCTGCCAAAATTCATCCGGCAACAACAGCTCGTAAAAATGATGATGATCTGTGGCGATAGCGTCCTCTGCAACCAAAGTAACGGCATCGTCATCAGATTCGAATAGGTGTCGAGTCACTACGCGGCCGAATCCGCCAAGGCCGAGCTTCAACTCGTTATCTTCGGCGAGGAGAGTCTCAATCTCTCCAGGAACTCGAGCATGCGCACCAAGTATAGCCCTCACCATATTCGCAGAAGCGTCTGGCAAAAAACGCAGCACTGTTGCCGCAAGATGCGCTACTTGTGGCGCAGCGAAGCTGGTGCCCGGAGCATCATCGAAAAGTCTGCCATTGGCAAAATCTCGTGAGGTTGAAACCACGCCAAGACGTTGACCTGCGAAACCGTTGCGAAGGTGATGCCTCGCCACGTTTCCGCCAAACGCGACGAAGTCCGGCTTGACAGCTCCGGCGACCGAAGGGCCACTTCGCGTGAAAGGGCTCGGCTGGTTGCGTCTTGCTATGGGGGTGGTCTCGATTCTTTCCGGGAATCGCTGAGCTTGATGATCCAACTCAAATTCGGCTAGTCCCCCGACGGTCAGGGAGTTTATTGAAGTCGCGGGATCAAGCAGGCGAAATTCACTACCCGACAAATATCCGGGATATGTCTGCAATGCATCGTCCGGTATTTCGTCGGTGAGAAGATTGCCAGTAGGTACAACAAACAGGATATTCAGTTCGCGGCTCAATCGATCTAGCGTGTACGCCAAGCCCCGGACATGCCTCCCGTCGTACACTTTATTCGCGTCGCCATATGCAAGACAAAAGATCTTGCAGCCATACTGTTCGCGAAAATACCGAACAGCATCCTCAACTGCCTTCTCAACGAAGTGGGTTTGATCTTGGCCATCATTGCTGAATACCTTTCCCGCAAAGAGTCGCAACTGCGGTGCAAAGCGATCTGGCAGCAGATCAGTCATCGAACCATACAAGGCGAGACCAGCAACACGAGTACCATGCCCATCCTCGTCCGCTGCTGGCTCGCCCGGCTCTATAAAGTTGCCCGTTTCCCCAATCGCAGGCGCCAACAATGGATGGGCCGCCGCAATTCCCGTATCCAAAACGCATACGCCCGGAGCGTCATCCGGTACAGGGTCGAGATCGGGCAAATCGTTGATGTCCAGCTGCAGCGACTGCAGCTCAAGTCGGAAACTCGGCGGCAAGTCAACTAGCCGCACATCCCGATAGCGCAACAAGACGTCTACCTGCGTTGCAGACGCTCGGAGCTTGAACATGAGCAGGCTTTCTTTATCGAGCCGATCTAGCGTCTCGATCTGTTCTGCTCGCAGTAATTCCTCAAACGCGCGGACCAAACGTACTCGCTCGTCGTTACGCTCGATCGGCCAGAGCTCGACGTCCACAATCGACGAATTTTCATCGGGCAACCCAAGCTGTGCTAACGCAGGCCCCGTTCGGTCAGCCGGCGTCCAGGAATCAAACCCCCTAATGGCGAGCAGTAGGTTGGCGTACGTAACATTGCCATCACGAGCCAGCACGGTAAGTCGTTGGTCCACCACCGCGAGCGCGTCTTCGGTGCTGAACAGCAGCGCGACCGAACGCCCCTCTTGGCTTACAACAGTGAGCCCGGGAATTACCTCCAAGTCGTCCGGTCGAAACCCCTCAAGAACATCGATACGCAAGAGCCTACGCTCGTCGAAACCTGGCTCCGCTGGAGCCTCAGTCACGACGGTTAGACTGCGCTGTAACTGAACGCCGTGCTGCCTTACGTCGCTTGGCTTCGGAAAGCCAGGAAATCGATTTTTTTTCCTTAAGGTTACCGGCTCATCCCGTACTACGCGCAGATGCTCATATGGCATTTGGCCCCCGCGGTTCTATATGTTTGATGGTCTCCGCGTAAGAATGCGCAAAAAAGCTACTTTGTGCAACTTTTGCCGGTGGTGCGTCGTCTGTGCTCACGAGCGACCGCAGAATCGAGGTGCGTGGTCTCCAAGAACTCTCGACCCTGAAGGACCATTTCTTTTATCGCCCGACGCAAAACGCGCTCGATATCCGCGTGAGACATACCCTTGAACCGAGAAGACACTGCAACGTCAGACGGCTCGAAGTTCCTCCGGACGCCACGTAGCTTGTTCTGCAACAGCGCCTTTATCTGCACGGCATCTGGGTTAGCAAATTGGACAGTCTCATCGAAACGTCTCCAAATTGCCGAATCGAGTAGATTCTCGTGATTTGTCGCCGCTATAAGCACGCTCTTACCGCGATACTCATCGATCATTTGGAGCACTGCATTAACCACGCGGCGCAGTTCTCCATGCTCTCCGGAGTCGCCCCTATCTTTGGCCAACGCGTCAAATTCGTCGAAGAGGGCCACGACCGGACGCCCCTCCACAAAGTCGAATACCTTTCGAAGATTGGCGGCCGTCTCTCCGAGGTACGACGAGATAACTGCATCCAGACGAATAATCGCCAGCGGCAAATCAAGTTCCGTCGCAATTATTTCCGCCGTGAGAGTTTTGCCGCATCCCGGCGGACCGAAGAATAGTAGCTTCCGTGCAGGCTCCAACCCGTAGGTCGTCAGTGCGCCTTCGCGGTTGTGCTCAAGCAGGATGTGCTCGATAGCCGAACGAACGTCAGCGCTAACCACCAAGTCGGTCAGTTCACGCGTCGGCTGCCGAATGTCGATCAAGTCAACCCCGCGCTCCTTGTCCGAAGGAACCGACTTCTTGAGATTGACGACCGAAAGCGATGAAGCGGACGAAGGACGCCCATAGAGAACTTTTTCGAGATCGTTGGCAAGCAAATGATGCTGCTTCCCTCTTTCCTCGGCGATAACTGCCTCGGACGCCCGGCGAAAAGCTTCGTGGTCGCCCTCGACACCCGCGCGTACCAATTGTCGTAGAAGTTTTCCGTTCGCCATGGTCGATACCCCTACCCTCGTCACTGCCGAAGGAATACTATATGTGTATACGTACAGTATAAAGAAAGCTGCCGACTAAAGCGACAGAGGCGCAGCATACAGAATTGCCAAAATTCCGTCTTCTTCTCGAAGAACGACTCGGTGACATCACCTGACGAGCATGGCATGCCTAGCATCGTCCAATTGCACATCGAATCTTCTTGAACGCTATCGGCTGCTCCCCCCCACCACGAGGCCGAACTCTAGGCTGTTTCTGCTTCGCTGCCTGCCAATGCCTAAAGTTCGTTTTGCAGACTCGTCCAGAACCGTGCCGTGCTCACCCCTGCGCATTCAAGTCGTAGCCGGGTCGGGCTAACGCCTCTCAGGCCATTAAGCACTCGCGAAAGCGCGGGACGGTCGGAGTCTTTCAGCTGCTTCCGCTATACCGAGACCGAGAGGTACACGGTCTCGCGCAGAATTTCACCCGGATGCGGATGATGTTTCATCATGGCGTGCCCTCTCGCCGTTGACGATCCGTTGACAGTCCGCTGATGTGGCAAGGGCCTAGCCGAAGCTAAGCCCTTGTTTTAACTGGTGCCGGCTGCAGGACTCGAACCCGCCACCTGATGATTACAAATCAACTGCTCTACCAGATGAGCTAAGCCGGCGTAGCCCGCTATTCTACTTCATTTCACGATCTTGAGGTGGCCCTTGCCGCCCTTGTTGCCGCCTTCGTCATCTTTGTCGGCGGCACGCGTCGCAACCGGAGCAAGAGGCGCGAGCGGCGCAGCGGGTTCTTCGGCAGGCGCCTCGCGCACTGCGTGCGCCTCATGCGCTTCGGCTTCTTCGTGGTCCTCGGAGGACAGCACGTCGTCGGCGTCGCCGGGCGGCGACTCGACCGGGAACGCCATGCCCTGGCCGTTCTCGCGCGCGTAGATCGCGAGCACGTTCGACACCGGTACCTCGATCTTGTGCGACTTGCCCGAGAAGCGCGCGTGGAACTCGATCATCTCGTTGCCCATCTGCAGCTGGCTCGTCGCCTCGAAGCTGATATTCAGCACGATTTCGCCGTCACGCACGAACTGGCGCGGCACGCGCGTGCGGTTGTCGACCCGCACCGCGATATGCGGCGTGAAGCCGTTGTCGGTGCACCACTCGTACAGCGCGCGCAGCAAATACGGCTTGGTGGAAATCTCTTGCATCAACAATCCTTTCACGAGGCGGCATCCACACCCACGCCGTGCACGCCGCCTCTGTTACCTGCAACCGCCAGGGTACTGCCCAGCTGCATGCCCAACTGCGTGCTTAACGACGCATGACCTTTTCAGACGGCGTCAGCGCTTCGATGTACGCCGGACGGCTGAAAATGCGCTCGGCATACTTCATGAGCGGCGCGGCATTCTTCGACAGCTCGATGCCATAGTGGTCGAGGCGCCACAAGAGCGGCGCAATTGCGACGTCGAGCATCGAGAACTCTTCGCCCAGCATGTACTTGTTCTTCAGGAAGATCGGCGCGAGCTGCGTGAGGCGGTCGCGGATCGCGAGGCGCGCCTTCTCGTGGTTCTTCTCTGCGGCCTTGCCCTTCTCGTTTTCGAGCGTGCTCACGTGCACGAACAGTTCCTTCTCGAAGTTGAGCAGGAACAAACGCGCGCGGGCGCGCTGGACCGGGTCGGCCGGCATCAGCTGCGGATGCGGGAAGCGCTCGTCGATGTACTCGTTGATGATGTTCGACTCGTACAGAATCAGGTCGCGCTCGACCAGAATCGGCACCTGACCGTACGGATTCATCACGGCGATGTCTTCCGGTTTGTTGAACAGGTCGACGTCGCGGATTTCGAAGTCCATGCCCTTTTCGAACAACACCAGCCGGCAGCGCTGGGAGAACGGGCAGGTAGTGCCGGAGTACAGAACCATCATGATTTACATTTCCTCAATAAACCCAAAAGGCCAGCGGGCGAAAAACCGCCGAACGGTCCCTGAACCGTCAGACGGCATCTCGTCGCACCGGCCCCACGTCGGTCAGGACGTGCCTATTTGATATCTTTCCAGTACGCGGCGTTCAATCGCCACGCGAAAAAGCTCAAGACGCCGAGGAACAGGAGCACCCACACGCCAAGCTGCCTGCGGGTTTTCTGCTCGGGTTCGGCCATCCAGCCGAGGTAGGCCACCAGGTCGGCCACGTCGGCATCATAATCCACCGGCGAGAGCGTTCCGGGCGTGACCTGCTGGAACCCGGCAAAGCGACGGACCTTTTCCCCGGTTTCCTCGTCCGTCGTGTCCTCGAACTTCGCCGTGCGGATGCCCTGCAACTGCCACAGCACGTGCGGCATGCTCACGTTTTCGAACACCAGATTGTTCCAGCCGGTCGGCCGCGTGTCGTCGCGGTAGAAGCTGCGCAGATACGTGTACAGCCAGTCGCGCCCTTTCGCCCGCGCTTCCACGGAGAGATCCGGCGGCGCCACGCCGAACCACGCCTTCGCGTCGTCCGGGCGCATCGCGACGGACATCGTGTTGCCGACCTTGTCGGTCGTAAACAACAGATTATCTTCGATTTGCTTCTGCGGAATGCCGAGATCCTGCAACCGGCTGTAGCGCATCAAGTTCGCACTATGGCAATTCAGACAATAGTTTACAAACAATTTGGCGCCGTGTTGCAGCGAAGCAAGATTTTCGCCGTTATCGGGTGCGCGGTCGAGCGGAATGTTTTCCTGCGCCGCGGCAGACCCGACCCCAAATACGCATGAGAGCGTCAGCGCAGCCAAGCCGGCCCGGACGCTCACCTTCACGAGCGTCGAAAAAAGAGATCTTTTCGTCATGTCTTCTTCCTCGCTCGTCGATTAATGGGGCTTGAACCGCACGCGCTCGGGCGGCTGCCTGAAGGTGCCAAGCGGCGTCCAGAACGGCATGCCGAGGAAGAAAGCGAAATAGACGAGCGCGCAGATCTGGGCGATCAGCGTGGCTGCCGGCGATGGCGGCTTCGTGCCGAGGAACGCGAGCGTCAGGAACGCCAGCACGAAGATGCCCAGAAACACCTTGTGGAAGAACGGCCGGTAACGGATCGACTTCACGGGCGAGCGGTCCAGCCACGGCAGGAAGAACAGCGAGATCACCGCCGTGCCCATCACCACCACGCCCCAGAATTTCGACTCGGTGAAGTACATGGCGAGGATCACGAGCACCGCCAGCACCGGCAGCCCGGCGCGCCATTTGCCGCGGGCGCGCACCAGCGCGAGCAGCCCGAGCAGCGCGATCACGATCATCAGCACGATCTTGAACGGGTCGGTGGTGGCGCGCAGCATCGCGTAGAACGCCGTGAAGTACCAGACCGGCGCGATTTCGGGTGGCGTCTGCAGCGGGTTGGCCGGCACGAAATTGTTCGCTTCCAGGAAGTAGCCGCCCATTTCCGGCGCGAAGAACACGATCGCCGCGAACACCATCAGGAAGATGCACACGCCCATGAAGTCGTGCACCGAGTAGTACGGATGGAACGGGATGCCGTCGAGCGGCACGCCGTTGGCGTCCTTCTTCTCCTTGATCTCGATACCGTCCGGATTGTTCGAGCCCACTTCGTGCAGCGCGATGATGTGACAGATCACGAGCCCGACCAGCACCAGCGGAATGGCGATCACGTGGAACGCGAAGAAGCGGTTCAGCGTGACGTCCGACACCACGTAGTCGCCGCGAATCCACAGCGAGAGGTCCGGGCCGATGAAGGGAATCGCCGAGAACAGGTTCACGATCACCTGCGCGCCCCAGAACGACATCTGGCCCCACGGCAGCAGATAGCCGAAGAACGCCTCGGCCATCAGGCACAGGAAAATCGCGCAGCCGAAGATCCACACGAGCTCGCGCGGCTTGCGGTACGAGCCGTACAGCAGCCCGCGGAACATGTGCAGGTACACGACCACGAAGAACATCGACGCGCCCGTGGAGTGCATGTAGCGAATCAGCCAGCCCCACGGCACCTCGCGCATGATGTACTCGACCGACGCGAACGCAAGCGTCGCGTCGGGCTTGTAGTTCATGGTGAGGAAAATGCCGGTGACGATCTGGTTCACCAGCACGAGCAGCGCGAGCGAGCCGAAGAAGTACCAGAAGTTGAAATTCTTCGGCGCGTAGTATTCGGAAGCATGAGCGCGCCAACTCGCCGTCATCGGGAAGCGCTTGTCGATCCAGCCTTGCAGCCCGGTCGTTTCCACCCCATCCTTTTCGGTTCCCGTCGCCATCACGCTTCTCCTTTTTCGTCCCGGCCGATCACGATCTGCGTCGGGGACGCGAACATGTAGCGGGGAATATCGAGGTTTTGCGGCGCCGGCTTGTTCTTGAACACACGGCCGGAGAGATCGTAGGTGGAGCCGTGGCACGGGCACAGGAAACCGCCCGGCCAGCTGTCGGGCAGGTTCGGCTGCGGGCCTTCCTGAAAGCGCGGCGTGGGCGTGCAGCCCAGATGGGTGCAGACGGCCACGGCCACGAGAATGTTCTGATGCTCGGCGCGCGAACGGTATTCGTTCATGCAGTACTCCGGCATCGGCATCGAGAACGGGTGCTCGGAGTTCGGGTCGGCCAGATCGGGATCGGCTTTCTTCACGTCGGCCATCATGCGATCCGTACGGTTCAGGATCCACACGGGCTTGCCGCGCCAGGCCACGGTCATGAGCGAGCCGGGCTGCAGATTCGTGATGTCGACTTCGACAGGCGCGCCGGCGGCGCGGGCTTTTTCGGATGGTGCAAAGGAACCTACGAAGGGTACGACAGTGGCCACGCCTCCAATGCCACCTGCTACGGACGTCGCAATCAGCCAGGTTCGGCGGCTGCCGTCGACGCGGTCATTCTCGTTGTCTCGCATCACATCGCCCCACTTCTGAGTTGGATTTTTCCGTCACGCCAGCTTACCCGCGGTGCTGCCGAACGCTAGTTTGCTCGAATGGAGTTGGCATTTACAAGGGGCGTCCTCCAAAAAGCCTCGGAAGTCCTTGATATCTCGGGGTTTTCCCGCAGAAAAGAGGGCCACTTTCTTTTCAGTTTGTAAATGCCCGATGAATAAAACGATGCTGCATCACGACAATTGGCGCCGGATGCCCAATCAAACGGGATTGTCGATATCGATGAAAAGATGCTCGATATTGAACGCTTCCGAGAGGTGCGCGCCCACTGCCTGCACACCGAAGCGCTCGGTAGCGTGGTGGCCCGCAGCGAGGAACGCCACGCCGCTTTCCGCAGAGGTGTGCGTGGTCGGCTCGGAGATCTCGCCGGTGAGGAAGACGTCGGCGCCGGCCTCGATCGCGGCGTCGAAGAGACTTTGTGCCGCACCCGTACACCAGGCCACGCGGCGCAGTTGCCAGTCTGGGTCGCCGAGCACGAGCGGCGTGCGGCCGAGCGTCTGCTCGACCTCGGCAGTAAAGTGCGCGAGCGTGATCGGCATGGGCAGCGTGGCCATCCAGCCCAGATCCTGATCGCCGAAGCGTTGTTCGCCGATCCAGCCGAACCGGGCGCCCAACTGCGCGTTATTGCCCAGTTCAGGATGGCTGTCGAGCGGCAGATGGTAGGCGAACAGGTTGATATCGTTGGCGAGCAGCGTCTTCAGGCGCCGGTACTTGCGGCCCGTAATTTGCGGCGCTTCGTTTTTCCAGAAGTAGCCGTGATGCACGAGCACGGCGTCGGCGCCCCACTCGAGCGCGGCTTCGAGGAAGGCGAGCGATGCGGTCACGCCCGTGGCGATCTTCTCCACGCGCCGCCGCCCTTCGACCTGCAGGCCATTGGGGCAGTAGTCCTTGAACCGCGCGGATTCCAGAAGATTGTTCAGATACAATTCCAGTTCGATCCGATCCATATAATCCTCTAATCTTCAGATGCTTAGACGCTTTTGGCTGTTCTTCGCCCAGGCGGTGACGGTCCTGCTGGCGTTGATGTTCATCATCGCCACGCTCAAACCACAGTGGCTGCAGCACCAGGGGCAGTTCGGCAAGCAGCTTGCCGAACCGATCGTCGCACTGCGGGAAGTGGCGCCAGGCATCGGTTCAGGCGCCGCCCAGGGCTCCTATGCGGACGCCGCCCAGAAGGCCATGCCCGCGGTAGTGAACGTGTTCTCGAGCAAGGATGGGTCGCTGCCGCCCGATCCCCGCCAGAACGATCCGCTATTTCGCTACTTCTTCGGCGATCGCAACAAAAATCAGAAACAGCAGGAGCAGCCTGCCGCCAACCTCGGTTCGGGCGTCATTGTCAGTCCGGACGGTTACATTCTAACGAACCAGCACGTAATCGACGGCGCGGACCAGATCGAAATCGCGCTTTCCGACGGCCGCACCACCAACGCCAAGGTGATCGGCATCGACCCGGAAACCGATCTCGCGGTGCTCAAGATCAATCTGCCGAACCTGCCCACCATCACGCTCGGCCGCATGGACCAGACGCGCGTGGGCGACGTCGTGCTCGCCATCGGCAACCCGTTCGGCGTGGGCCAGACGGTCACCATGGGCATCATCAGCGCGCTGGGCCGCAATCACCTCGGCATCAACACGTTCGAGAATTTCATTCAAACCGATGCGCCGATCAATCCGGGCAACTCCGGCGGCGCGCTCGTCGACGTGAACGGCAACCTGCTCGGCATCAACACGGCCATCTATTCGCGCTCGGGCGGCTCGCTCGGCATCGGCTTCGCGATCCCCGTCTCCACGGCGCGCAGCGTGCTGGAGAGCATCATCACCTCGGGGTCGGTCACGCGCGGCTGGATCGGCGTGGAGCCACAGGATGTGACGCCGGAGATCGCCGACTCGTTCGGGCTAAAGGAGAAGTCGGGCGCGATCGTCGCGGGCGTGCTGCAGGGCGGCCCCGCCGACAAAGCCGGCATCAAGCCCGGCGACGTCCTGACCTCGGTGAACGGTGAGGCCATCACCGACACCACGCGCCTTCTGAACGTCATCGCGCAGATCAAGCCGGGCACCGACGCGAAGATCCACCTCGTGCGCAAGAACAAGGACATGGATCTCGACGTGCTGATCGGCAAGCGCCCGCCGCCGCCGAAGCAGCCGGCTCAGGAAGACGGCGAAGGCGACGACGGCGGTTGATTGCACAGCGCGGGCGGGGCATCGCGCCCTGCCCGCAAGCAGGAAAGCAAAAGGCCGCGAATGAACTGACTGGGGTTCGCGGCCTTTGCTTTCCTGCGCCGAGCCCGCGGGGCTAGCTCGCCGCCTGACTCTCGTCCGCTGGCTTCTTCTCGCCCGTGCCGATGAAGATACGCGCCGCGATAATGCCGGCCTCATAGAGGAGGATGAGCGGCAGCGCGAGAATGAGTTGCGAGAACACGTCCGGCGGCGTCACCACGGCCGCGACGATGAACGCGCCGACGATCACGTAGGGCCGGATCTGCTTGAGCTTCTTCACGGTGACGACGCCCATGCGCACGAGCAGCACGACGATGATCGGCACCTCGAAGGTCACGCCGAACGCGATGAACATGGTGAGCACGAAGCTTAGGTAATTGTCGATGTCGGTCGTCATCTCCGCGCCGAGCGGCGCGTTGTAGTGCGCCATCACGCGGAAAATGGTCGGGAACACCACGAAATACGCGAACGCCATGCCGCACAGGAAGAGCGTGTAGCTGCTCGCCACGAGCGGGGCGACGAGCTTCTTTTCGTGCTGGTAGAGGCCTGGGGCGACGAACGCCCAGATCTGGTAGAGCACGACCGGCAGCGCGATCACGAAGGCCACGAGCATCGTGACCTTCATGGGCACGAAGAACGAGCCGGTCACGTCGGTGACGATCATCTTGCCGTCGCGCGGCAGGTTCTGCATGAGCGGACGCGCAAGCAGACGGAATATGTCGGGCGCCCAGTAGACGAGCCCGAGGAACACGACGATCACAGCGATGCCTGCGCGAATGATACGGTCGCGCAACTCGACGAGATGGGAAATGAAGGTCTCTTCGGAGCCTTCTTCCAGTTTTTGCTGGGGGTCGCTCACACCGGCCCTCTGTTGGAAATGGTCGTGCGCAAAGGCGGATCCGCGTCAGAAGAACCGGGTGGGCCGGCGCAGGCTCGCCGGCGTGTGCTGCGCCACGCGCGCAGCGCCCGATTGCACCCGCGTGCGGCGCAGCGTGGCGCGTTTGTACCAGACCGGCGCGGCGCTCTGCTTGACGCGCCAGTTCTTGCGCCTGGCACCGCTCGCGCCCGCCTGGCCGGTGCGCCATCCCGATTGCGTGGCGACGCCCTCTACGACATTGGCGGCGGCGCCTTCCAGGCTGGCAGGATCCGCTCCGCCTGCGATGCTCGGCGACACCGACGTGCCCGCATTCCACGCGTCGTTCAATTCGGTTTCATGCTTGCGCAGATTCTCCTGAACGTTCTTCTCGACGTTCTGCGCCGCCGTTTCGAACTCGGTCTTCATGCGGCGCAACTCGTCGAGTTCGATCTCGCGCGTGACTTCCGCCTTGACGTCGTTGATATAGCGCTGCGCGCGCCCGAACAGCGCGCCGGCCGTGCGTGCGACCCGCGGCAGCCGCTCCGGCCCGAGAACGACCAGCGCGACGACGCCGATCAGCGCCATCTTGGTTAAACCGAGATCGAGCATGAATGGAGTTTTCCGTCAGCCTTGGCTGCCTTAGTGGAAACGAGCTGGAAACAAGCGGAACAACCCGTGGCGGCGAGAACAACGGCCGCCACGCGTTTTAGCGGTAGTCGTTCGAGCGCTGTGTCTTGTCCTTGGCTTCGACGTCGACTGCACCGCCGTCGGCCGGCAGTTCGCGCTTTTGCGTGTCGGCACCGGCGCCTTCGCTCTCACGCATGCCTTCCTTGAAACCCTTCACCGCACCGCCCAGATCGCTACCGATATTGCGCAGCTTCTTGGTGCCGAAGACGAGCGCAACGATCAACAAGACGATCAGCCAGTGCCAAATGCTCAACGAACCCATGATTGACTCTCTCCTTAACCCCGCCGCCACGCGGCCTGCGCAGCGCGATAAATTGTGCCTGTCCGATGTTGCATGGACGTGGCGTGCGACCCTTTAGCCCGATGCTTCACTGAGACCACGCCATCCGTCATTTATACCGATTTCCACCGCCGCCGACACTCAGCCCATGCGGTGCCACGGACGCGGTCCGGCCAGCAAATGCGCGTGCAGATGGTAGACCTCCTGCCCGCCGCCCGGCCCCGTATTCACCACCGTGCGAAACCCGGTTTCGCCGCCCGTGTACGAGACGCCCAGCTCTTTGGCGAGCCGCGCGACCAATACGAACATTCTACCAAGCAGCGGGGCGTCGTTTTCACCGCAATCGGCAAGGGTGGGAATATGCTGGCGCGGAATCACGAGGACGTGAGTTTCGGCTGCAGGCCGGATGTCGCGGAAGGCGACGAATTCGTCGTCCTCGTACACCCGCGTGCTGGGGATATGGCCATCGGCGATCTTGCAGAAGAGACAGGTGCTGCGGTCGTGACTCATGGTGCTCCTGGTGAGCAAAGCCGCACGTGGCCCCGCCAGCCCTCAGAACCAGGCGCGCGGATTGTGCAGCGGCTTGTTGTCGTACAAGTACAGCCAGCCTTTGATGATACGGTACAACGTCCAGATTGCGACAGCCCACAAAATTGGAATGCCGACCAGCACGAAGATGAGCACGCCGCCGATCAGGTGGCCGGCCAGCCCGAGCCAGAACGTGCGGATTTGCCACGTGAAGTGCTGCTCATAGGGCGTGCCGAGCGCTTCGTCGCGTTTGAGGTAATTCAGGATGATGGCCACCAGCACCGAAATGCCGCCGGTCAGCCAGTACACCGCATAGAGCGCGTACAGCACGTGCGTGAAAGTCCGCAGGCTGCGCAACCGGTCCGCGTCAGCGCCGTTGCGGTACGAAGGGGGCGGATAGTCGCCAGACGTGGACATGTCGTTCATCTCCCTCTGTGTAGCGCCGTGCGCGCCGTAGCGCCTCAGTCGCCGGTCTCTTCGCGCTCGCGGCTCTTGCGCAGCGCCTTTTCCTCGAGCCCCGAAAGGCCTTCGCGGCGTTCGAGTTCCGCGAGCACGTCGGCGGGACTCAGATCAAAGTGCGAGAGCGTGACGAGGCAATGGAACCACAGGTCGGCCATCTCGCCGACCAGCGCCTTCGGTGCGCCGCCCTGGCGCACGTCCTTGGCGGCCAGCACGACTTCGGTCGCCTCTTCGCCGACCTTCTTGAGCACCGCGTCGTCGCCCTTGTGAAAGAGGCGCGCGACGTAGGAGGCGTCCGGATCGCCGCCCTTGCGGCTGTCGATCACCGCCGCGAGGCGCAGCAGGGTGTCGTGGGTGTTCAGTTGCGTCATTTGTAGATGTGTTCGGGGTCTTTCAGCACCGGGTCGACGGCGGCCCAGCGGCCTTCGTCGACGGTGCCTTCGAATTGCTGGAAAAAGCACGAGTGGCGGCCCGTGTGACACGCGATGCCCGAGACCTGCTCGACCTTGAGCAGCACGACGTCTTCGTCGCAGTCGAGGCGGATGTCGCGCACGTGCTGCACGTGGCCCGACTCCTCGCCCTTGAACCACAGGCGCTGGCGCGAGCGCGAGAAGTACACGGCGCGGCGCAGTTCGACCGTCTTCGCGAGCGCTTCGCGGTTCATCCACGCGAACATCAGGACGTCGCCGGTCGTGGCCTCCTGTGCGATCACCGGCACGAGGCCGTTGGCGTCCCAGTTGACCTTGTCGAGCCAGCTGGCGTTGGTGAGGTCGTTGTCGGGTTTGGCGGTTTGAGTGTTGCTCATGGCGTCACATCCTCACCGAAATGCCCTGGTCGGCCATGAAGCGCTTCGCCTCGCCCACCGTGTGTTCGCCATAGTGGAAGATGCTCGCCGCCAGCACGGCGTCGGCATGGCCCTTGACGATGCCGTCCGCGAGATCCTGCAGGCCGCCCACGCCGCCCGAGGCGATTACGGGAATCGGCACGGCGTCGGACACCGCGCGCGTGAGGTCGAGGTCGAAGCCGCTCTTCGTGCCGTCGCGGTCCATGCTCGTGAGCAGGATTTCGCCGGCGCCCAGCTCCGCCATCTTGCGCGCCCATTCCACGGCGTCGATGCCCGTGGCCTTGCGCCCGCCGTGTGTGAACACTTCCCAGCGCGCGGGTTCGCCCGGCGCGGACGTACGCTTCGCGTCGATGGCGACGACGATGCACTGCGAGCCGTACTTGTCGGTGGAATCGCGCACGAGCTGCGGATCGGCGACCGCCGACGAATTCATGCTGACCTTGTCGGCGCCGGCGTTGAGCAGGCGCCGCACGTCCGCCACTGCGCGCACGCCACCGCCCACGGTAAGCGGAATGAAGACCTGCGAAGCCACCGCCTCGATGATCGGCAGGATCAGGTCGCGCTGGTCGGAGGTCGCGGTGATGTCGAGGAAGGTGAGTTCGTCGGCGCCCTGGTCGTCGTAGCGGCGCGCGATTTCGACGGGGTCGCCCGCGTCGCGCAGTTCGACGAAATTGACGCCCTTGACGACGCGCCCGGCGGTCACGTCGAGGCAGGGGATGATGCGTTTGGGTAGAGCCATGATCTTGCCGAAGTTGCCAGTCGGTGTATGTGCGGCGAGCACCTTTCGCGAGAAGGCTGCCGAACCCGGTTCGGGCGTGGCGCGCAGCCGCAGCCCATTGTCGCGCGCTTTGCGCCTTGCCTTGCGCCCTGAGGCGAAAATATCCGGCGCGAGCGCCAGTCTCCATGGAGATGGCGGCGCAGCGCCAAAAACAAAAGGCCTCCCGTGACGGAGGCCGGCATACGGCGCCTTAGGCGTCGTCCGATTCGCGCAGGCTGTCTGCGCGCGTTTGCGCGGCGGCGAAATCGAGGTCGCCCGAATAGATCGCGCGGCCGCAGATCACGCCTTCCACGCCTTCGTCCTCGACTTCGCACAGTGCGTCGATATCGGCGAGGTTGGAAAGCCCGCCGCTGGCGATGATCGGAATCTTCACCGCGCGCGCGAGGCGCACCGTCGCTTCGATATTGATGCCCTGAAGCATGCCGTCCCGGCCGATGTCGGTGTAGATGATCGACTCGACGCCATAGTCCTCGAACTTGCGCGCGAGGTCCGCGACTTCGTGACCTGTGAGCTTGCTCCAGCCGTCCGTCGCGACCTTGCCGTCTTTCGCGTCGAGGCCCACGATGATATGGCCCCCGAATGCCGTGCAGGCTTCCTGGAGGAAGCCCGGATTCTTCACGGCGGCGGTGCCGATGATCACATAGGACAGGCCGTCGTCGAGATAGCGCTCGATCGTGTCGAGGTCGCGGATGCCGCCGCCGAGCTGCACGGGGATCTCGTCGCCGACTTCGCGGATGATCTCGCGAATCGCGTCTTCGTTCTTCGGCTTGCCGGCGAACGCGCCGTTGAGGTCGACGAGGTGCAAACGCCGCGCGCCGCGCTCGACCCAGTGTCGGGCCATAGCCGCCGGTTCCTCGGAGAAAATCGTCGCCTGGTCCATATCGCCTTGTTTGAGGCGCACGCAGTGACCGTCTTTGAGATCGATGGCCGGAATCAGCAGCATAGCTTCGGGTGTATCTGGGAATGAGGTTGAAGTCTGCAGCGCCGGCGGAAAAAAAGGCCCGATCCGACGCCGTTTCGCTAGTTTAGTACAACTCTTTCGGCGGCCTTGCTGACGCAAATCTAATGCCGCGGCGCTCGTGCGCGAAGGCGGCCGCGAACGTCAGCGCACGCACGAAATCAGGGGTTCCAGTGGACGAAGTTGCGATAGACGCGCAAGCCCGCAGCAGCGCTCTTTTCCGGGTGGAATTGGGTGGCGAAGATGTTATCCCGCGCCACTGCCGAGGTAAAGGCCGCGCCGTACGGCGTTTCGCCCACGGTGAGCGCCGCCTCCGCCGGAACCACGTAGTAGCTGTGCACGAAGTAGAAGAAGCTTTCGTCGGGCACACCGGCCCACAGGGCGTGCGCGCGCGCCTGGCGCACGCGGTTCCAGCCCATTTGCGGAACCTTGAAGCGCGAGCCGTCGTCCTGCAGCTTGCCTTCCAGATCGAAGCGCACGACCTTGCCGGGCAACAGGCCGAGGCCCTTGGTGTCGCCTTCCGCGCTCCAGTCGAACAGCATTTGCTCGCCCACGCACACGCCCATGAGCGGCTTCGTGCGCGAGGCTTCGAGCACGGCATCCTGCAGGCCCGACTCGGCGAGGCTGCGCATGCAGTCGGGCATCGCGCCCTGCCCCGGCAGCACCACGCGGTCGGCAGCACGGATCGCCTCGGGACGCTCGACGATGGCCACGTCGGCTTCCGGCGCGGCCTGCCTCAGCGCCTGGGCCACCGAACGCAGGTTGCCCATTCCATAATCAACAATCGCAATTGAAGTTTTCATCTCGCATCCGGCCTGCTTAAAAGGCCTTGCCCTTGGCTGTGTGGGCGCATGTGCGCCGCAATGTGCCCTGATCTGCCTTCGAAGCCGTCAATGTACGCCAGTCGGCGCGTGCAGGCCCATAAGCCCAATGGCTAATGTGGCGCGCATGCCGCATGCGGGCGACAGCCCCGGCGCGGCGCACCCGGAGTCCTGCCGGGACACGCCGAGGCATTGCTGTGCGCAGCGCGGCTCGCCTTCTGGTCGGTAAAAGGCGTCGCTTAGAGGCTGCCCTTCGTCGACGGGATCTTGCCCGCCTGACGTTCGTCCAGTTCGGCGGCCTGGCGCAACGCACGGCCGAATGCCTTGAACACGGTTTCCATCTGGTGGTGCGCGTTGAGGCCGCGCAGATTGTCGATGTGCAGCGTCACGCCGGCGTGGTTCACGAAGCCGCGGAAGAATTCGATCGACAGGTCGACGTCGAACGTGCCGATGCGCGCGCGCGTGAACGGCACGTGGAATTCGAGGCCCGGACGGCCCGAGAAGTCGATCACGACGCGCGAGAGCGCTTCGTCGAGCGGCACATAGGCGTGGCCGTAGCGGCGAATGCCCTTCTTGTCGCCAATGGCCTGCGCCACCGCCTGGCCGAGCGTGATGCCGACGTCTTCCACCGTATGGTGATCGTCGATATGGGTATCGCCATGCGCCTCGACTTCCAGATCGATCAGACCGTGCCGTGCGATCTGGTCGAGCATGTGGTCGAGAAACGGCACGCCGGTCGCGAGCTTTTGCTCGCCGGTGCCGTCAAGATTCAGTTTCACGCGGATTTGCGTTTCGCTGGTGTTGCGAACGACTTGCGCGACGCGCATGGCAATTTCCTTCAAACAGCCCGTAACAGGAGAGTGGGAGAACGAAGCATTCGGCGGCCTACTTGAGCACGAGCTTCAGGGCAGCGAGCAATTGCGCGTTTTCGTCGGGGGTGCCAACGGTCAGGCGCACGCAGTTCGCAAGCAATGGGTGCATTTTACCCACGTTTTTGATCAGGATCCGGGCGGACAGCAGCGTGTCGAAAACCGCCGCCGCATCGGGCACGCGCACGAGCAGGAAATTGCCCGCGCTTTCGAACACCTGGGCGCCCGGCAGCTTCGCCACTTCCGCGGCCAGCGCCGCGCGTTGCGCGCGCAGCTGCGCGGCCTGCGCATCGAGCACCTCGACATGGTCGAGCAGCAGATCGGCCGCAGCCTGCGTGAGCACGTTCACGTTGTAGGGCGGCCGCACCTTGTCGAACTCGTTGAGCCACGACGCACGCCCGGCCAGATAGCCGAGGCGGATGCCCGCGAGCCCGAGCTTCGACATCGTGCGCATCACGACCACGTTGTCGAACTCGCCCGCGCGCGGCATCCAGCTTCGCATCGCGAACGGCTGGTAGGCCTCGTCGATCACCACGAGGCCCTTTGCCTGCGCAGCCGCCGCGATCACGCGCTCGATATCGGCGTCGTCGAACAGCGTGCCCGTCGGGTTGTTCGGGTACGCCAGCCAGATCACGGCGGGCGTGTGCTCCGCGATGGCCGCAAGCGTCGCCTCGAGGTCGAGCGTGAAGTCGGACTTGAGCGGCACGCCCACGAACTCCACCTGCGCGAATTTCGCCGACATCGCATACATGACGAAGCCCGGCACCGGCGCGAGCACCTTCGCGCCCGGCTTCGCGCACGCCATCGTGATCATGCTGATGATCTCGTCCGAGCCGTTGCCGAGCAGCACGTCGCAGTCGGCGGGCACGCGCATCGCGTGCTTGAGCTTCGCGATCAGCGCTTCGGGGCGCGGCGCGGGATAGCGGTTGAGCGCGACCGCCGCGAGGCGTTCGCCCAGTTTTGCGGCAAGGTCGGCGGGCAGGGCAAACGGGTTCTCCATGGCGTCGAGCTTCACGAAGCCGGAAGCGTCGGGCACGGGGTAACTCGTCATCGCGAGCACGTCGCGACGGATGATGTCTTGTGGTGTCGTCATGTCGAAAGGCGGCTCGCGAAAAAGCGGGGCCGCCGGCACGGGCGGCTCGGCGAGGCGGCCGCCCTGGTTATCGTCGTGGTCTCTGCTGCGTGTGGGGCAAACGACAGGTCAAACTGCGGACCCAGCTCCATGCGCCCGCGGCACTGACGAGGCTCGCCGCCGCGCAGCGTCTCCATGCTGCGCGGCGGCTCATTCAACCGGTTTCCGCCAGTTGCCGGGCGCGCCTTACACCTGCTTCATGCGGAATTCGGCACTGCGCGCGTGGGCCTGCAGGCCTTCGCCGTAGGCCAGTTCGGCAGCGATTTCGCCGAGCGTCTGCGCGCCTTCCGCGCTCACCTCGATGAGGCTCGAGCGCTTGATGAAATCATAGACGCCAAGCGGCGACGAGAAACGTGCGGTACGAGACGTCGGCAGCACGTGATTCGGCCCCGCGCAGTAGTCGCCGAGGCTTTCGCTCGTGTAGCGGCCAAGGAAGATCGCACCGGCGTGGCGGATTTCGGCGCCCCACTTCTGCGGCTCCAGCGCCGAGATTTCGAGGTGCTCCGGTGCGATCTCGTTGGCGATGGCGCAGGCCTCCGCCATGTCGCGCACCTTCACGAGCGCGCCGCGGTTCGTCAGCGACGTGGCAATGACTTCGGCACGCGGCATGGCGGGCAGAAGTTCGTCGATGGCCTCTTCCACGCGCTTGATGAAGCCTTCGTCCGGGCACAGCAGAATGGACTGCGCGAGCTCGTCGTGTTCGGCCTGCGAGAACAGGTCCATGGCCACCCAGCGCGGATCGGTCGTGCCGTCGCAAATCACGAGGATTTCCGAGGGGCCCGCGATCATGTCGATGCCGACCGTGCCGAACACGCGGCGCTTGGCCGAAGCGACATAGGCGTTGCCCGGCCCGCAGATCTTGTCGACGGGCGGAATCGTATCCGTGCCGTACGCGAGCGCCGCGACGGCCTGCGCACCGCCGATCGTGAACACGCGATCGACGCCGCCGAGCAGCGCCGCCGCCAGCACGAGCGGGTTCTTCACGCCGTCGGGCGTGGGCACGACCATGATGATTTCGCGCACGCCCGCGACCCGTGCGGGAATGGCGTTCATCAGCACGGACGACGGATACGCGGCCTTGCCGCCGGGCACATAAAGGCCCACGCGATCGAGCGGCGTGACCTTCTGGCCGAGCACCGTGCCGTCGGCTTCGGTGTATTGCCAGCTATGCGAGCCGCACTCGATGCGCTGCTTCTCGTGGTAGCCGCGCACGCGCGCCGCCGCGGCTTCGAGTGCCGCGCGCTGCTTGGGCTCGAGGCTCTCCAGCGCCGCTTCGAGTTCGCTGAACGGCAGTTCGAGCGCCGCGACGCTCGTCGCGCCCAAACGGTCGAAGCGGTTCGTGTAGTCGGCCACGGCAGCGTCGCCGCGCGCCTTCACGTCGGCAAGAATCTGCGCGACGGACCGCTCGATGGCCTCGTCCTCGCTCGCCTCGAAGGCGAGCACCGCGTGCAGCGCCTGCTTGAAGCCTGAGGCGCTGGAATCGAGTTTGCGCATCGTGATAGCCATGCTGGTATCCATCCGTTACGTTGTGCGCGCCGCGCCTTTTGAGATGCGTGGCGCGCGAGGCGGCGCGTCATTGCGCCTGCCCTTTGCTGCTGCTCCGTCAGCTCCCCTGCGTGCCGCGGGACGCGCGTTCGAACGCGTCGATGATGGGCCGCAGCGCGGCGCGCTTGAGCTTGAGCGCCGCCTGATTCACGACGAGGCGCGACGAGATCTCCATGATCTCTTCCACCTCGACCAGATTGTTCGCGCGCAGCGTGCCGCCCGTGCTGACGAGGTCGACGATCGCATCGGCGAGGCCAACGAGCGGCGCGAGCTCCATCGAGCCGTACAGCTTGATGAGGTCGACGTGCACGCCCTTGGCCGCGAAGTGCTGGCGCGCGGCTTCCGTGTACTTGGTCGCCACGCGCAGGCGCGCCCCCTGGCGCACCGCATTCGCGTAATCGAAGCCGCCCTTCACGGCCACCGAGAGACGGCAGCGCGCGATGTCGAGGTCGACCGGCTGATACAGGCCGCCGCCGCCGTGCTCGTTGAGCACGTCCTTGCCCGCCACGCCGAAGTCGGCCGCGCCGTACTCCACGTAGGTCGGCACGTCGGTCGCGCGCACGATGATTACGCGCAGGTTCGGGTCGGTGGTCGGCAGGATCAGCTTGCGCGAGGTTTCCGGGTCTTCGGTCACATGCACGCCAGCCGCGGCGAGGAGCGGCATCGTTTCCTCGAAGATGCGGCCCTTCGAGAGCGCAAGCGTGAGCGGCGCGCTGGCCGCGGCCGCCGGCGTGGGCCTGGACTCGACCGTGCTCATTGCGCGCTCCCCTTGATCCGCTTCACGTTCGCGCCGATCTTCGTGAGCTTCTCTTCCATGCGGTCGTAGCCGCGGTCGAGGTGATAGATGCGGTCGATCAGCGTTTCGCCTTCGGCGCACAGGCCCGCGATCACGAGGCTCGCCGAGGCGCGCAGGTCGGTTGCCATCACCTTCGCGCCAGAGAGCTTCTCGACGCCGGCGACGAGCGCCGTCTTGCCGTCGATCGTGATATGGGCGCCCAGGCGGTTCAGTTCCTGAACGTGCATGAAGCGGTTTTCGAAGATGTTTTCGACCACCTGCGAGGTGCCGTCCGCGATCGCGTTGAGCGCCATGAACTGCGCCTGCATGTCGGTCGGGAACGCGGGGTATTCGGAGGTGCGCACGTTCACGGCGCGCGCGCGCTCGTGCATGCGCACGCGCATCCAGTCGTCGCCCTCTTCGATCGTCACGCCCGCTTCGCGCAGCTTGTCGGTGACGGCGTCGAGAATATGCGGACGCACGTGGCGCAGCGTGACGTCGCCGCCTGCGGCCGCGACCGCGCACAGGAACGTGCCCGCTTCGATCCGGTCCGGAATGACGGTGTGATGCGCGCCGTGGAGCGTGTCCACGCCCTGAATGACGAGGCGGTCCGTGCCGATGCCTTCGATCTGCGCGCCCATCGCCACGAGCAGGTGTGCGAGGTCGCCCACCTCGGGCTCGCGCGCGGCGTTCTCGATCACGGTTTCGCCATCGGCCAGCACGGCGGCCATCAGCAGGTTCTCCGTGCCGGTGACCGTGATCATGTCGGTGACGATGCGCGCGCCCTTCAGGCGTTTGGCGCGCGCCTCGATGAAGCCGTGCTCGATGTTGATCTCGGCGCCCATCGCCTGCAGGCCCTTGATGTGCTGATCCACGGGGCGCGCGCCGATCGCGCAGCCGCCCGGCAGCGACACCTTCGCTTCGCCGAAGCGCGCGACGAGCGGCCCGAGCACGAGGATCGACGCGCGCATGGTCTTCACGAGCTCATACGGCGCGACGAGGTTGTTCACCTTCGAGGCGTCGAGCTGCACGCGCGCGCCGTGCTGCTCGGTGCGCACGCCCATCTGGCCAAGCAGCTTGAGCGTGGTGCGCACGTCCTGGAGGTCGGGCACGTTGTCGAGATGAACGGGTTGCGCGCTCAGAAGGCCTGCGCAGAGAATCGGCAGCGCCGCATTCTTTGCACCGGAAACAGCCACTTCCCCTGCGAGCTTCTGCCCGCCGACGATGACGAGTTTATCCATGCCTGAGGTTTCCTGATCGGTGCGGCCGGCTTGCGGGGTCGCTTGATGTTGAGCTGCGCCGCTCGCGGCGGCGTCTATGTCCTGGGTGATTCGCACTGGGATTCCAGATTATGCGTTCTGCCATTCGGCGGGCGTGAGCGTCTTCATGCTGAGCGCGTGGATTTCCTCGCGCATGCGGTCGCCGAGCGCCGCGTAGACGAGCTGATGGCGCTGGATCAAGCGCTTGCCGTCGAATGCTGAGGAGACGATCGTCGCGAAGAAGTGCTGGCCATCGCCTTCGACTTCGAGGTGCTCGCACGCGAGCCCTGCCGAGATGTACTGCTTGATCTGTTCCGGAGTCGGCAACATGAGTATGGCTCCTGCCTGATAGTGCGCTTAGTGACGCAGCTTGTACCCGCTCGCGAGCAAACGCATGGCGAGCGTGGCGAGCGCCACGAAAAACACGAAAACGATCGACAGGCTCACGAGCGGGTTGATGTCGGACAGGCCGAAGAACCCGAAGCGGAAGCCATCGATCATGTAAAAGAACGGATTGAGCCGCGACACTTCGCGCCACAGGGGCGGCAGCGTATGCGTCGAATAGAACACGCCCGAAAGGAACGTGAGCGGCATGATGAGAAAGTTCTGAAACGCCGCGAGCTGGTCGAACTTCTCCGCCCAGATCCCGGCGATCAGGCCGAGCGTGCCGAGGATCGCCGAGCCGAGCACCGCGAAAGCGAGGATGTAGAACGGCGCGGCGAAGCTCATCGGAATGAACCAGATCGTCACGACGAACACGCCCGCGCCGACGGCGAGGCCGCGCACGATCGAAGCGAGCACGTAGGCGCCGAACATCTCCCATGCGGCGAGCGGGGGCAGGAGCACGAAGACGAGATTGCCCGTGATCTTCGACTGGATCAACGACGACGAACTGTTCGCGAAGGCGTTCTGCAGCACGCTCATCATCACGAGGCCGGGAATCAGGAAGCTCGTGTACTCCACGCCCGGATACACCTCGACGTGGCCGCGCAGCGCGTGGCCGAAGATCGTGAGATAGAGCAGCGCGGTAATGACGGGCGCGAGTACGGTCTGGAAAGCGACCTTCCAGAAACGCAGCACTTCCTTGTAGAACAGCGTACGGAAACCGCTCATGCGAGACCCTCGACCACTTCAGGACCGTTCATCACCTGCACGAAGACATCCTCCAGATCGGCCTTGCGCACTTCCACTTCCTCGAGCTTGCAGCCATTCGCGCGGCACTTCGCGAGAATGCGCTCCACGTCGTCGTAGCTCGCGAGGCGCAGCAGATGCTGATGTACGCTGGCATTGGACGGATCGACTTCGAGCGCGCGCAGCTCGCCCGGCAGCACGCCTTCCGAAAAGCGCAGGAACAGCTGCGTGCCGGCGAAGCGCTGCAGCAGCGCACTCGTGCGCTCGAGCGCGACCATTTCGCCGCGCCGGAGCATGGCGATGCGGTCGCACAACTGCTCGGCTTCTTCGAGATAGTGCGTGGTGAGCACGATGGTGTGCCCTTCGCGGTTCAGGCGCGCGATGAACTTCCAGAGCGTCTGGCGCAGTTCCACGTCCACGCCGGCGGTGGGTTCGTCGAGCACGATCACGGGCGGCCGGTGCACGAGCGCTTGCGCCACGAGCACGCGGCGCTTCATGCCGCCGGAGAGCGCGCGCATGTTCACGTCGGCCTTCTCGGTGAGATCGAGATTGGCCATGACTTCGTCGATCCACGCGTCGTTATTGCGCAGACCGAAGTAGCCGGACTGGATGCGCAGCGTCTCGCGCACGGTGAAGAACGGATCGAACACCAGTTCCTGGGGCACGACGCCGAGGTTGCGGCGCGCGTTGCGGTAGTCGGCGACGACGTCGTGGCCGCGCACGGCGATCGAGCCCTCGTCCGCGCGCGCGAGGCCGGCAAGAATGCTGATGAGCGTCGTCTTGCCCGCGCCGTTCGGGCCGAGCAGCCCGAAGAACTCGCCGTCTTCGACCGTGAAGCTGACGCCCTTGAGCGCCTGAAGCGACTTGTAGCGCTTCTTGACGTTACGGATTTCTATGGCTGGCATGACTAATACGCCGCCCGTTTACGAACGGCGCGGCTCAAGAGTGCATCAATGCTGCGGGGAAGACCGGAATTGGGGACGGCTTGCGAGGCCGGCTTTGCTGTCTCAGTGCACGCTTTTCATCTAGCAAGCGATGCTTTTTGCGCCGAGGCAGCGCCCAAAAAACGGTTGATTATAGGCCAAGTCGGAGAGCACGGCCTGGCCTTGGAGGCGCAACGGCGTCGGCCCGGCTGTGCGGCGTTGTGCCGCTCGAACGCAATCGTTCGGCCAGGCGACGCGGGTCAATGTCGCTCGTTGAGAAGCGAATCGACGCCGTAGGCGCGCGCGAGAGAGGCGAGCGCGGGGGGCAAATTGAGCACGGCAAGCGGAGCGCCGCGCTCGCGCGCGGCACGCTGCCAGGCGATCAGCACGGCGAGCGCCGACGAATCGAACTGGGTGAGCGCCGCGCAGTCCACGGCGGTGGCGCCCGCCGAAATCTGCGCGAACCCGGCCGAGAGCGCGGCCTTTGCGCTCTCGTGGGTCAGGTTGGCGCCGGTGGCGAAACGTTCGCTCACGAGGTCGCCTTGCCCGATGCGAGTTGCTGGTTACGCTGCGTGAGGAACTGAATCAGGCCGTCCACGCCGCCTTGCTGGATCTTTTCCTGGAACTGCTGCTGGTACGCCTGGATGAGCCACGCGCCGAGCACGTTGATGTCATACACGCGCCAGCCTTGCGGCGTCTTGTAGAGGCGATAGTCGAGCTCGATCGGCTGGCCGCCGTTCATGACCGTCGAACGGACCACGACGTCGGTGTCGTCCGGGTTCGCGCGGAACGGCTTGTACTGGATCTGCTGGTCGCGCACCTGGGCGAGCGCGCCCGAGTAGGTGCGGATGAGCAGCGTCTTGAACTGCTCGATGACCTGTTGTTGCTGCTCCGGCGTGGCCGTGCGCCAGTTGCGGCCCATCGCGAGCTGCGTGGTGCGGCGGAAGTCGGTGTACGGCAGGATCTTTTCGTTTACGAGCTGCGTGATCTTGCTGATGTCGCCGGACTGGATGGACTTGTCACCCTTGATCTGGCTCATGACCTGCTGCGTGACCGTCTGGACCATCGCGTCGGGATTGCTGGTGTCTACCGTCTGGGCGAACGCACCGCCGGCAAACGAAAGAAACATGGCGAAAAACGGGTACAGAAGGAATTTTTTCATATCGAGTCCTGCTAGTTGGGGGACATCGCCCCGTTGGAGCCAACGATATCACGCGAGATCTATCTCGCTGTGTCGAAAACTGCCAGCAAAGTGCGACAAGCGTTTCTGCTTGTTACTCACACCTATATGTCAGACGAAAGCGCCGGCGAGGCCTTCACCACGCCGGAGCGCAACGCTCAGTGCAGCCGCAGCATGCTCGGGAAGCCGATGCGCGCGGGCGGGATCATCTGGTCGCCCGGTACGGTGGTTTCCGACGCGCCCATGGGCGCCGCGGCGCCAGCCGGGCCTTCCAGCGCGGCCGGAGCGGGGGTTGTTGCGCCGCTGGGGGTTGCGGGCACCGTGCTCGCCGCATTCGGCGTGGCCGCAGGCGCAGTGCCCGAAGCAGGCGCCGCCGCACCGGCAGCCGCCCCCGAAGCGGGCGCCGCCGCGCCCTCGTCGGTGTCGTCGTACTTCGGCAGCGGTGCGCCGTCGCCGTAATCCGGCAGGTTGCTGTCAGACGACGCGCGGCCGTCCGAAAGCAGGTAGCGACGGCGCTGCAGATAGGCGTTGCGGATGAACGAGTACTTGTCGATCGCCGCGCCTTCGAGCAGGTCGCTTGCGCCAAGCAGGTTGGCGCGCGTGCTCACCACGTTCAGGCCGTAAAGGCCCCACGACAGCGCGGCCGGATCCACATAGGTGAGCGGATTGATGAAGTAGTTGGGCACGAGGCCCACGCCGTCACGCACGGTGCTCGGGCCGAACAGCGGCAGCACGAGGTACGGGCCGGGCGGCACGCCATAGTGACCGAGCGTGAGGCCGAAGTCCTGGTTGTGCTTGGGCAGCTTCGCGAGCGTCGCGACGTCGAACAGGCCACCCACGCCGAAGACCGTGTTGATCACGATTCGCATGATGTCCTCGACACCATCGGTGATCTTCAGCTGCAGGAAGTTGTTCGCGGCGTTGTACACGTCGCCGATGTTCGCGAAGAAGTTCGTCACGCTGTCGCGCACGGGCTGCGGCGTCACCTTCACGTAGCCCTGCGCCACCGGCTTGAGCGCGTACGTGTCGACCTTGTCGTTGAACGTGTACACCGTGCGGTTGAAACCTTCCCATGGATCTTCCTTCGACGGCGTCTGCACCGTCGAACAGCCCCCGAGTGCAAGCGCTGCGACGCCAAGCGTAATGGCGCGCATGCGGATGGTCGTCATTCTTTTTCTCCTTCTTATTGAGCCGCCGAAGCAGCCGGTGCGGGCGCGGGTGCTGCGGCAGGCGCCGCATCCGTGCTCGCGCCGCTGGACGGCTTCGCGGCGCCCGAATCGGCCGCCTTGCTATAGAGGAACTGTCCGATCAGGTTCTCGAGCACGATGGCCGACTGCGTCATCGAAATGGTGTCGCCCGCCTTGAGCATTTCCGAATCGCCGCCCGGCTCGAGGCCGATGTACTGCTCACCGAGCAGGCCCGACGTCAGGATCTTCGCCGACGTATCCTTCGGAAACTGATACTGCTGGTCGATGTTGATCGTCACCAGCGCCTGATAGGTGTTGGAATCGAAGCCGATCGAAGCCACGCGGCCCACGGTCACGCCCGCGCTCTTCACCGGCGCGCGCGGCTTGAGGCCGCCGATATTGTCGAACTTGAGCTTCACCGGATAGGTGGACTGGAACGACAGCGAACTCATGTTGCCGGCCTTCAGCGCGAGAAACAGCAGCGCGATAAAGCCCAGCACCACAAACAGGCCGACCCAGAAGTCGAGAGCATTCTTTTTCATCGTCATCCCAATGAGAATCCGTTGCAGCAGCGCTCAGATACGCGCCGCGCGGCCGGGCCGCTGCCCGGCGTCTTTGGCTGAACCGTTTAGCTGAACATCAGCGCGGTGAGCAGGAAGTCGAGGCCGAGCACCGCGAGCGACGCGTACACGACCGTTTTGGTAGTCGCGCGCGACACGCCCTCGGGCGTGGGCTTCGCCTCGTAGCCCTGATAGAGCGCGGTGAACGTCACGGCGAAGCCGAACACGATGCTCTTCATCACGCCGTTGCCCACGTCGGCCCAGACGTCCACGCCGCCCTGCATTTGCGACCAGAAGGCGCCGGCGTCCACGCCGATCAGCAGCACGCCCACCACATAGCCACCCAGAATGCCGACCGCGCTGAAGATGGCCGCGAGGATCGGCATGGCCACCACGCCTGCCCACATGCGCGGCGCAACTACCACGCGCACCGGGTCCACCGCCATCATCTCCATGGCCGTGAGCTGCTCGCCCGCCTTCATGAGGCCGATCTCGGCCGTGAGCGAGGTGCCCGCGCGGCCCGCGAACAGCAGCGCGGTGACGACGGGCCCGAGCTCGCGCACGAGCGAGAGCGCGACCAGCAGTCCGAGCGCCTGCTCCGAGCCGTAGCGGTTGAGCGTGTAATACCCCTGCAGCCCGAGCACGAAGCCCACGAACAGGCCCGACACGGCAATGATCAACAGCGAATAATTGCCGACGAAGTGGATCTGCTTCGTGACAAGACGCGGCCGGCGCAGCAGCGGGAAGAATTCGAGGACGAGGCGCACGAAAAAGCGCGTGGCATGTCCCGCGCGCGCGATCGTTTCGAGCACGGTGCGCCCGATCGAACTGATGGCGCCGATCATGAGCGGCCTCCGCCAATGCCGAAGTCCGCTTCGAGCGGCAGGTTCGACGGGTAATGGAACCGGAACGGGCCGTCCGGCGCGCCGTCGATGAACTGGCGCACGATCGGGTCGGTCGAGGCGCGCAGCTCGTCGGGCGTGCCCTGCGCCTGCACCCGGCCGTTCGCCAGGAAGTACACGTAGTCGGCGATGGCGAATGACTCGGGCACGTCGTGCGTGACGAGGATCGAGGTTGCGCCGAGCACGTCGTTGAGCGTGCGGATGAGGTTCGCGGTGATGCCGAGCGAAATCGGGTCGAGACCCGCGAACGGCTCGTCGTACATCATGAGTTCGGGGTCGAGCGCGATGGCGCGCGCGAGCGCCACGCGCCGCGCCATGCCGCCGGAAATTTCCGAAGGCGCCAGGTCGCGCGCGCCACGCAGGCCGACGGCGTTGAGCTTCATGAGCACGAGGTCGCGGATCAGCGCTTCGGGCAGATCGGTGTGCTCGCGCAGGGCGAAGGCGACGTTCTCGAACACCGACATGTCGGTGAAGAGCGCGCCGAACTGGAAGAGCATGCCCATCTTGCGGCGCAGGGCATAGAGGCCATCGCGCGATTGCGCGCCGACGTCCTGGCCGCCGAACAGCACCTGGCCGCGCTGGGCGCGAACGAGGCCGCCGATCAGACGCAGCACTGTCGTTTTTCCGCCACCGGAGCCGCCCATGACTGCCACCACTTGACCGCGCGGAAAGCGCATGTTCAGGCCGGACAGGACGAGCCGGTCGCCGTAGCCGAAGTCGACGTCGCGCAGCTCCAGTAGGGTCTCAGAGGTTGAGGGCACGTGGCTGACAGTCCATTTACACGAAGGCGGGATTATAGGGCCATCGTGGAAAACCTGCCGTGACGCCCCTCGTCCCGTTGATGTAAGCCGCAAGCGCCCGCTGTGGCGGGTTGCGGCCCCCTCGGCCCCGGGTCGCGCACGCGGCGCAGCCCGAAGCCAGGGCGGACCATTATTGCGTAAACGCGTTGCGCAATGCAGCAACCGCAGCAACCGGGTCGGGCGCCTCGGTCACCGCGCGCACCACCGCCGCGCTGCCTGCGCCAGTCGCAAGGACCTCGGGCAGCACGTTGCCGTCGATGCCGCCGATCGCCACCATCGGCACGACGCCGTCCAGCAGCTTCACGTAGCGGGCGAGTCGCGCGAGGCCCTGGGGCGCCGTGGGCATCGCCTTGGTCGTGGTGGCGAAAACGGCGCCGCACGCGAGGTAGCTCGGACGGAAATGAAGCGCCGTGAGCATCTCGAAGTAGCCGTGCGTCGACAGGCCAAGACGCACGCCAGCCGCCGCGATCGCGCCGAGGTCGGCTTCGCGCAGGTCTTCCTGGCCGAGGTGCACGCCATAAGCGCCGGCCGCGACGGCCTCCTGCCAGTGATCGTTGATGAAAAGCTGCGCATCGTGCTTGCGGCCCGCCGCGACGCAGCGCTCGATTTCGTGCGTGAGCGCCGCGGACTTCGGCTGCTTGCTGCGCAACTGCACCGTCTTCACGCCGTAGTCGAGCACGCGCTCGACCCACTCGGCCGTGGGCAGCACCGGATACAGGCCAAGCTTCGCGGGACACGGCGCGAACGGCTGCGCGGGCGCGGCGGGCAGGCCCAGCACGCGCGGAAAGCGCCTGATGTCGACGGGCCAGGCGTCGGCCTGCTGCTCGTCGCCGTCGCGCCAGGCGAGCGCGAGCACGAGCGCGTCGTGCGGGTCGAAGCCGCAGTCGAGGAACGCCGCCAGCGCCGGGATCCAGTCTTCCGCCAACTCGCCTTCGAGCGCGTAACGCTCGCCGCCCAGATGCAGCGTGGCGCGCGCCGCCTTCGGGTTTTCGCCCGCGGCTTCGATCACGCCCGCGCCGTCGGTCATCCAGCGCGCGATGCTGGCCAGATGCGGCGCCGCATCGGTCACGATGATCAGATCGCCGCCGTTGGGCGCGTCGGGCGGCGTGAGACAAATGCGCCACGGCGCATGCGTGGGCTGCCAGTCGCCCAGGCGCGCGCGGATGCGCTCCGCCGTTTCGGTGAGTTCGTCCGCGGGCGGCCAGAACAGTTCGCGGCCCTGCAATCGCAGCGTCTCAGTCATCGCTTGTCTCCATCCTGGTGCCAGAACGGCATGCCGACCACGGGCGTACTCGCCACCGCCGCTTCGCGCTCGGCCATCGGTCCGGCGAGATACGCGGCGCGCCCCGCCTCGACGCCCAGCGCGAACGCGCGCGCCATCGCCTCGGGGTGCGTGGCCTGCGAAACGGCCGTGTTGAGCAGCACGCCGTCGAAGCCCCACTCCATCACCTGGCACGCGTGCGAAGGCACGCCGAGGCCCGCATCGACGATGAGCGGCACATCGGGCAGGCGCTCGCGCAGCACGCGCAAGCCGTAGGGGTTGATCACGCCCTTGCCGGTGCCGATCGGCGCGCCCCACGGCATGAGCGCCTCGCAACCGGCGTCGAGCAGACGCCGCCCGATCACGAGATCCTCGGTGCAATACGGCAGCACCTTGAAGCCATCCTTCACGAGACGCGACGCGGCCTCGATCAGGCCGACCGGGTCGGGCTGCAGCGTGTAGTCGTCGCCGATCAGCTCGAGCTTGATCCAGTCGGTTTCGAAGACTTCGCGCGCCATGTGCGCCGTCGTCACCGCCTCGTTGACGGTGAGGCAGCCGGCCGTGTTCGGCAGGAGCGGCACGCCGTGGCGCTTGAGCAGGTCGAAGAAGCCGGCCTCGGCGGTGCCGTCGTTCATCTGGCGGCGCAGTGCGACGGTGATCATGCCGGGGCGCGCGGCGGCCATCGAATCGGCGAGCGACTGCAGCGACGGATAGCGCGACGTGCCGAGCAGCACGCGGCTCGCGAAGGTTTCGCCGTAGAGCGTGAGCGCGTCGGCGTTGGATGGGGCGGTCATGGGTTGCAATCCTTGGCGGTGTCGTGAAAGCGCTCGCTACCTGTGCAATAAGCGGCGACGCGCGGCCAGCAGCTTGGGGCGAGCGAAGCTCAGCCGCCGGCCACCGGGCTCACGACGTCGAGGCGGTCGCCCGCCTGGAGCGAGCGCGCGTCATGCTGGGTGCGCGCCACGAAATCGCCGTTCAGGGCCACGGCGAACGGCGGGCGCGCGCCGAATGCGGCGAGCGCATCGGCGACAGTCGCGCCCTCGGGCAGCGTGATCGGCTTCTGGTTGATATGAATGTCCATGGCAAATACGTTCTCGAACTGCGGATTGTTTCTGGTGAGGCTTCAGGCCGGCTCGTGCGCGCCCTGCGCGTGCAGCATGCCGCCCCAGCGCGACGCGCGGCGCAGCGACTCGAAGGAATCGGCATCGCTCACACGGGCGTCGAGGAGCGCCTGGGCGAAGCGCGCGGCTTCGTCGGCGACTTCCGGCGCGATCATGAAGCCGTGCCGATAGAGGCCGTTCACGCGCAGCGTGGTCTTGCCGTCCCAAATGAGCGCCGGGCGATGGTCGGGCAGCGTCGGGCGGCACTGCGTGTTCAACTCGAGGATGCGCGCCTCGCCGAACGCCGGATGCACCGCAAACGCCGCGCTCAGCAGTTCGAGCGCCGAGCGCACGCTCACGGGCGAACGGTCCTCGCCTTCGATCTCGGTCGCGCCGATCACGAAGACATCGTGTTCCTTGGGCGCGATATAGAGCGGATAGCGCGGATGCAGCAGCCGCACCGGGCGCGTGAGCGTGATGCCCGGCGCATGCACGCGCGCGACTTCGCCGCGAATGCCGCGCAACCCCGGCAGCGCGGGTTTGGCGCCCAGCCCGCGGCAGTCGATCGTCACGCGCGCGGGCGGCAGATTGGCCTCGTCGACCGTGGTGTGCCAGTGAGTTTCCACGCCGCGCGCGGCGAGCCCCGCCGCCAGCGCGGCCAAGGCCTGGCGATTGTCGAGCTGGCCCTCGCCTTCGAGCAGCCAGCCGCGCGCGAAGCGCCCGGCGAGCGCCGGTTCGGCCGCGTCGAGCTGGGCACCGGCGAGCGCAACGAAGTTCGCATCGGCGAGAGAACGCGGCGCGTTGGCGCGCACGCGGCGCTCGAAGAGCGGCGCTTCGGTGCGATCTGCGGTATGCCAGACGACGAGCGTGCCGTTGCGCTGGAAGAACACGGGCTCCGGCAACTCGGCCAGAATGCGCGGCCAGGATTCAAGCGAGGCGACGCCAAGCTCGGTAATCAGCAGTTCGGCGACGGCGGCCTCCGCGAGCGGCGCGAGCATGGCCGCCGCGACCCAGGCCGCAGCCTCGCCGCCTTCGGGGCCGCCGCGCTCGTAAAGCGCGACGCGATGGCCCTCGCCGGCCAGACGCCACGCGACGAGCCGGCCGCTCAGGCCGCCGCCGAGCACGACGAAGTCGGGCACGCCGCCCAAACTGGGGTTACGGGCGGGGCTCATGACGACACTCCGTCACGCAAGGCGAACGCGACAAGAAACGCGACAAGAATCGGGGAACAAAGAGAATAGGCGGTCATCGTATCCTTTCCGTACGGCAGCAGCAGACGTACCCAAGGACGAAACCGGCTGGCAAGGCCGACCGTGGAGGCTATGCGGCGCAGACGGCCCATACGTCCCGATAAGGAATTCGTACGAACCCATGCGCCCAAAGCGCAGCCCGGCGGGAATCCTGGCGCCCCTGCAAAGGCTGGGCGCCGGCCAAGACTTTCTGGAAACTTCCCGCGCCGGTATTACCCGGATCGGGTGCGAAGGGTCTCTCTCAGCCTCACTGGCGGCATGCCCGGCATACCGGTGAAGCACCCCTGTTTCGTCAGGGTCGATTAGACCACAAAACGCGCGCGGCCCGCAAACCTCGGCGGAACCGGGGGGCCTCGTCTGGCACAATGCCCGGAACCCGCCGCTTTCGCCTCGCAAGCCCGCGCGGTGAGACAATGGGCGCCACGCTACGGCGGCGCCGGCGTGCGCTTTTGTCTCCACGCCTTGCGCCGGGTTTGACTGCACCTGCAACCCATTAAGACTCACTTAAGCGCCCGGCGACAGAATCGCTGCAAAAATCGCTGCCGCCGTGCGGCGCACGGCGCTCGCCCCCAGCGGGCCGCCACACCTTCAGGACCCACATGACCAACCAACCTGCCCGCGCCACGCCCGATCAGAACGAGCACCAGAAGATCACCGCGTGGAGCCTGATCAAGCCCTACTGGGTCTCCGAGGAACGATGGATCGCCTGGGGCCTGCTCGTCGCGATCATCGTGATGAACCTGCTCGTCGTGTGGATCAACGTGCGCCTGAACGGCTGGAGCGCGGAGTTCTACAACGCGTTGCAGGCCAAGGACGTCAAGCGCTTCCCGGCGCTGCTGATGACCTTCACTGAACTGGCGTTCGGCTTCATCATCCTCGCGGTGTATGGCCGCTATCTGCGCCAGATGCTCGGCTTTCGCTGGCGTCAGTGGCTCACTACCCGGTTCCTGAACGAGTGGCTCGGCAAGGGCGCGTTCTACCGCATCGAGCGCGACCGCCTCGCCGACAACCCCGACCAGCGGATCAGCGACGACCTCCAGTCGTTCGCCACGACCACGCTCTCGCTCACGCTCGACCTGCTCTCCACGGTCGTCACGCTCGTCTCGTTCGTCACGATCCTGTGGACGCTCGCGGGCGCGCTCACCGTCACGCTGGGCGGCCAACCGCTCGCGATTCCGGGCTACATGGTCTGGGCCGCCGCGCTCTATGCCGTGTTCGGCTCGCTCGTGATCCAGAAGGTCGGCCACCCGCTCGTGTCGATCAACTATCAGCAACAAAAGGTGGAAGCGGACTTCCGCTTCGGACTCATCCGCCTGCGCGAAAACGCCGAGCAGATCGCCCTCTACGACGGCATGGACACCGAGCGCGGCAACGCGCAAGGCCTCTTCGCGCACATCAAGGACAACTGGTGGCGCGTGATGAAGTACACGAAGCGCCTCACCTTCGTGCTGAGCTTCTACGGCCAGATCGCCATCATCTTCCCGCTCGTGGTGGCGGCGCCGCGCTACTTCGCGGGCGCCTTCACGTTCGGCGTGCTGATGCAGATCTCGCAGGCGTTCGGTACCGTGAGCGACTCGTTCTCGTGGTTCATCAACAGTTACTCCACGCTGGTCGAATGGCGCGCCACCGTGAATCGTCTGCGCGAATTCGTGCGTGTGGTGCACTCGCCGCGCCTGAAGGAATCGGTCTCGCCCGCCACCGAGCACGGCGGCATCAATCTGCACTTCATCGACAACAACGAGCTGGCCACCGAGCATCTCAAGCTCTCGCTGCCCAACGGCATGCCGCTCTCGGAAGTGCGCGACATCGCCATCAAGCCGGGCTCGCGCTGGCTCGTGCGCGGGCCTTCGGGCGCGGGCAAGAGCACGCTGATGCGCGCGCTCGCGGGCCTCTGGCCGTTCGGCGAAGGTTCGATCGACGCGCCTGTGGATGCGCGCATGATGTTCATCCCGCAGCAGAGCTATCTGCCCATCGGCACGCTCAAGGCGGCGCTCACCTACCCCTCGCCCGCCGACGACTACAGCGACGATGACTGCCGCGAAGCGCTGCGCGCGTGCCGCCTCGAAGAGTACGTGGATCGTCTCGCCGAATCGGCACACTGGTCGCGCGTGCTCTCGCCGGGCGAGCAGCAACGCCTTGCGGGCGCGCGCGTGCTGCTGCACAAACCCGACTATCTGTTCCTCGACGAAGCGACGAGCGCGCTCGACCCCGACAACGAAAGCCGTCTCTACAAGCTGTTCATGGAGCGCCTGCCCAAGGCGGCGATCGTGAGCGTCGCGCACCGCGAGTCGCTTGCGGCCTACCATCACGAAACGCTCGAGATCGAGCGCATGCCCGAAGAGCGGGTTGCTGCGTGAGCGCAAGCGCGGTGCGCGTCGTGCTGGTCACGGGCGCGGGCTCGGGGATCGGCGCGGCGCTCGCGCGTCGCATCGCGGCGCCCGGCGTGGCGTTGATGCTGCACGCGCGCGGCGCGGACGAAGCGGCGCGCGCCCGGCTCGCCGCCGTTACCGCCGAATGCGAACGGCGCGGCTCGACCTGCGCCGTCGCGTACGGCAATCTCGCGCAGGCCGGCGAGGCGGGCGCCCTCGTGGACGCCACGCTCGCGCACTTCGGCGCACTCGACCAGCTCGTGGCCAACGCCGGGCATGCGCAGCGCCAGACGCTCGCCGCGCTCGACGCCGCGTCGCTCGAAGGCGCATTCGCCGCCATGCCCGCCGCGTTCGCCGCGCTCGTGCAACGCGCGCAACCGGCGCTGGAGCGCTCGGCGCGCGCCCGCGTGGTCGCGCTGAGTTCATTCGTTGCACACCGCTACCGCGCCGGCGCGCCGTTCGCAGCCACGGCCGCCGCGAAGGCCGCGCTCGAATCGCTGGCGAAAACCGCCGCGGCGGAGCTGGCGCCGCATGGCGTGACCGTGAACTGCGTCGCGCCCGGCTATACGCGCAAGGACAAGGGCCCCACGCCGGAAAACGCGCCGGTGTGGGAGCGTGCGGCGCAGGAAACGCCGCTCGGCCGCGTGGCGGATCCCGCGGATATCGCCGAACTCATCGCCTTCCTGCTCTCGGACGCCGCGCGCCACATCACCGGCCAGGTGATTCATGTCGATGGCGGGCTCACGCTTTAACGCCGTGCGGTTGCTACCGGGCGCCATCGATCGCTCGCTATCGAACTAAACGCCGGAATACAACGATAGCGGGCGCCCCAAATTGTCCCTCGCCTCGGCGCGGTTTCGCGCCGTAAAATACCCCTCCAGCATACCGGAGACGGGCAGCGGCGCACCGCGCGGCCCGGCAGCGTCAAGCGCACACGCCACCCAACGCGTGCGGCGCCAGCCGGGTCGCAAGCGCCGCACGCGCCCGCCCGGTTCGTTGCGCGCACAACAACTATGGGGAAGACACGCGATGGGCTACTTTCACTGGTTCACCGAGTTGAACGCGCGAGAGCGGCGCACGCTCTACGCGGGGTTCGGCGGTTACGCCGTCGACGCGTTCGACTTCATGATCTACTCGTTCCTGATCCCGACGCTCATCGCGGCCTGGGGCATGACCAGGAGCGAGGCCGGCATGATCGCGACCAGCTCGCTGATTTCGTCGGCGATCGGCGGCTGGCTCGCCGGCATCCTCGCCGACCGCTACGGCCGCGTGCGCGTGCTGCAGTGGACCATCGCCACCTTCGCGCTCTTCACCTGCCTCTCCGGTTTCACGCATTCGTTCTGGCAGTTGCTCGCCACGCGCACACTGCAGGGCATCGGCTTTGGCGGCGAATGGACGGTCGTCACGATGATGATGGCCGAAACGATCCGCTCGCCGCAGCATCGCGCGAAGGCCGTGGGCACGGTGCAGAGCAGCTGGTCGTTCGGCTGGGGCGCGGCCGCCGTCCTCTACTGGGCCTTCTTCGCCCTGCTGCCCGAGGAATACGCATGGCGCGCATGCTTCTGGATCGGCATCGTGCCCGCGCTCTGGATTCTCTATGTGCGCCGCAACGTAAGCGACCCCGACGTGTTCGTCGCCACGCGCCGCGCGCGCGAAAGCGGCCCGATGCAAAGCCATTTCATGCAGATCTTCGCGCCCGCGCATCTGGCCACCACCCTGCTCGGCAGCGCGCTGTGCACCGGCATGCTCGGCGGCTACTACGCAATCACCACCTGGCTGCCCACTTATCTCAAGACGGTGCGCCATCTCTCGGTGTTCAACACGAGCGGCTATCTGATCGTGCTGATCGTCGGCTCGTTCACGGGCTATATCGTCGGCGCGATCCTGTGCGACAAGATCGGACGGCGCGCCTCGTTCATCCTGTTCGCCATCGGCTCGTTCGCGCTCGGCATGGCCTACACGATGCTGCCCATCACCGACACCGCCATGCTCCTGCTCGGCTTCCCGCTCGGCATCGTCGTGCAGGGCATTTTCGCGGGCGTGGGCGCGTATCTCTCGGAGCTCTATCCGAACGCGATTCGCGGCTCGGGCCAGGGCTTCTGCTACAACCTCGGGCGCGGTCTCGGCTCGTTCTTCCCGATTCTCGTGGGCACGTTCGCGCAAACCACCTCGCTCGTGAAAGCGATCGGCGCGGTGGCGGGCGCAGGCTACCTGCTCGTGATCGTCGCGGCGCTGTGCCTGCCCGAAACAAAGGGCAAGGTGCTGACCGAAGAAACGCCCGCCGAGGCGGCCGAACGCCCGTCTGCTCGATCCGCTGCACAATGAGCACGAACGTGCTGCAATACCCACCGCCCCTTCCCGTTGTACTCCCGGCATGAAAACGATCGTCCTCGGCGCCGGTGTGATCGGCGTCGCCACTGCGTACTATCTGAGCGAACGAGGCTGCGACGTCACGGTCGTCGAACGGGAACCGGGCGTCGCGCTCGGCACGAGCTTCGGCAATGCCGGTGTCATCGCGCCCGGCTATGTCACGCCATGGGCCGCGCCCGGCATGCCCGCGAAGCTGATCAAGTACCTGCTCAAGCCTGCCTCGCCTCTCATCTTCCGGCCCACGCTCGACGTCGCGCAGTGGCGCTGGATCGCGCGCTGGCTGCGCGAATGCGATCTCGCGCGCTTTCGCGTGAACAAGCAGCGCATGCAGCGCATTGCCTATTACAGCCGCGAATGCCTGCACGCGTTTCGCGCCACGCACGCGTTCGAGTACGGGCGTAGCCAGGGGTATCTCCAGCTCTTTCGCAGCGACTACGACCTCGAACTCGCGCAGCCGGCGCTCGGCGTGCTGCGCGACGCGGGCATCGCCTATCGCGAGCTCGATGCCGCCGCCTGCGCGCAGGTCGAGCCAGGCCTCGCCTGGTCTCGCGCGAAGCCGGTGGCCGGCGTGTATCTGCCAGACGACGAGGCCGGCGACTGTGCACGCTTCACGCGCGAACTGCGCGCCGTGTGCGAGGCGAAAGGCGTGACGTTCCTGTTCGATACCGAAGTGCTCGCGCTCGAAGCCGCGGGCGGCAAAGTCGGCGGCGTGCGCGTGCGTGCCGTGCCCGGCCGCGGCAAGGCGAACAACCGCAAGGACCGGCGCGAGCAACGCCGCGCGCCGGCGGAAGTGCTGCGCCCGGCCGAGCGCAGCGAACCCGCCGACGCCACGCCGCAAACGCTCGCCGCCGACGCCGTGGTGGTCGCGCTGGGCGTGGAGAGCGCGGCGCTCGTCGCGCCGCTTGGCGTGCGCGTGCCGCTGTATCCGGTGAAAGGCTATTCGGCCACGCTGCCCGTGGTCGACGAGCAGAAGGCCCCGCGCGCCGCGCTCATGGACGAGTCGCTCAAGACGGCGATCACGCGCTTCGGGCCGTATCTGCGTGTAGCGGGCACGGCGGAACTGGGCGACCACCGCGCGACGCTGCGCGAGCAGGCGCTGCAGACGCTCATGAAGGTGCTCGACGACTGGTTCCCGCACGCCGCGACGCCTTCGTCGGCGCAATTCTGGGTGGGGCGCCGGCCGATGGTGCCGGACGGCGCGCCGCTGCTCGGCACGTCGGGCGTGGATGGCCTGTGGCTGAACGTCGGGCACGGCTCGACGGGCTGGGCGATGTCGATGGGCTCGGGCCGCGTGCTCGCGGACCTCGTCACGCAGCGCTCGCCGGAAATCGATCTCGATGGATTGACGCTGGCGCGGTACCGCCACTAAGCGGCGGCAGCGACGCCGACGCGTGACGACGCCTCAATCGAGCGCGACGCTCGCCAACGCCTCGTAACGCGCGCCCTGCCTCGCCAGCGTGCTCGAATAGAGCACCAGCGACTCGAAACGCAACGGCGGCAACGCTTCCCCGCCGCTTGCCGCCGGCGCGCCCACGGCGTCGCGCGCGAAGCGCGCGAGCGTCACGTGCGGGCGGAAGGCTCGCGCGTCGAGCGGCAATCCCACGTCTCCCATGAGCGAGCGCACACGCCAGTCGAGCGCAGTGAACGCATCCGACATCGCGAGCACGGCCACCATGAGACGCGGATGCGCGCGTCCCGGCCAGCATTCGATATGCGTGACTTGCGCGGGCGGGATGTGCGGCGCGTGCTCGGCGAGCCGCCGCGAGAGCGCGCGCCCCTGGTCGAACGACATCGCGCCGATGAATGTCACTGTCAGATGGAGTTGCGCATAGGGCACGCGCCGTGCATTGGGCGGCACGTCGAGCGCGGCGAGCGCATCGCGCGACGCCGCAGTGGGCGAAAGCGCGATGAAGCAGCGCCGCCATTGCTGCGTGTCACGATCGGTCTCGCGGGCTTCGGACATGATCGGCGGGCCTCGTTCGGTCGGGCAATCGCGTCATGGTAACCCTGTCTGTCAGCCTGAGTGGCACGCACGTGAAAAAGCCGGGTCACCCTTGCGGGTGCCCGGCTTCGGTCGTTGCGTCTCCTGCCGTCTCCCATGTGCCCCGTCTATTGCGGGACACACCGGATTTAACGCGGCAACTCCGAGCTGCCCATCAGATACGCATCGACGGAACGTGCGCATTGACGACCTTCGCGGATCGCCCACACCACGAGCGACTGGCCGCGGCGCATGTCGCCGGCGGTGAAGACCTTGTCGACCGACGTGTAGTACGCCTTTTCGCCTTCAGTCGAGGCTCGCACGTTGCCGCGCGCATCCTTCTCGACGCCGAATGCTTCGAGCACCGGCGAAACCGGCTGCGTGAAGCCCATGGCGAGCAGCACGAGATCGGCCTTCATTTCGAATTCCGAGCCCGGCACTTCGACCATCTTGCCGTCCTTCCACTCCACGCGCGCGGCGATCAGCTTCTCGACCTTGCCGTTCTTGCCTTCGAGGCGCTTGGTCGCGACCGACCAGTCGCGCGAGCAGCCTTCGTCGTGCGACGACGACGTGCGCAGCTTGATCGGCCAGTACGGCCACACGAGCGGCTTGTTCTCCTCCTCGGGCGGCTGCGGCAGCAGTTCGAACTGCGTGACGCTCTTCGCGCCGTGACGGTTCGAGGTGCCCACGCAGTCGGAGCCGGTATCGCCGCCGCCGATCACGACCACGTGCTTGCCCTTGGCGAGCAGCTGGTTCGGCAGCTTGTCGCCGGCGTTGACCTTGTTCTGCTGCGGCAGGAACTCCATGGCGTAGTAAATGCCTTCGAGTTCGCGGCCCGGCACCGGCAGATCACGCGGCGTTTCCGAGCCGCCTGCGATCACCACGGCGTCGAACTGGTCCTTCAGCTCTTCCGGCGAGATCGTTTCCTTCGCCATGTTGCCGATGTAGGCAGGCAGTTCGCTACGGCCGATGAACACGTTGGTGCGGAACGTCACGCCTTCGGCTTCCATCTGGCGCATGCGGCGGTCGATCAGCCACTTCTCGAGCTTGAAATCGGGGATGCCGTAGCGCAGCAGACCGCCGATACGGTCGTTCTTCTCGAACACCGTCACGTCGTGGCCGGCGCGCGCAAGCTGCTGTGCGGCGGCGAGGCCCGCGGGCCCCGAACCGACCACGGCGACCTTCTTGCCCGTCTTGTGCTTCGCGACTTGCGGCGCGACCCAGCCTTCGGTCCACGCCTTGTCGATGATCGCGTGCTCGATCGACTTGATGCCGACGGGATCGTTGTTAATGCCGAGCGTGCACGCCGCTTCGCAGGGCGCCGGGCAGATGCGGCCCGTGAACTCGGGAAAATTGTTCGTGGAATGCAGGACGTCGATCGCGCTCTTCCAGTCCTGGCGGAACACGAGGTCGTTGAAGTCCGGAATGATGTTGTTGACCGGGCAGCCGTTGTTGCAGAACGGGATGCCGCAGTCCATGCAGCGTGCGCCCTGGATCTTCGCGTCGGCGTCGGAGAGCGCCGCGACGAATTCCTTGTAGTGCTTCACGCGCGTGAGCGGTGCTTCGTACGCCTCATGCTGGCGCTCGAACTCGAGAAAGCCGGTTGCCTTACCCATAGGGTTCTCGTCTATCTATCTATTCAGTGAGGGGGACCGCGCCCGCCGCCGCGCCGGGTTGTCGTAACCCGCATCGCGCGGCAGGCGCATCGTCGTGTTCAGTTCGTCGTCGCGGGAATCAGGCGGCCAGTTCTTCCTGGTTCGCCTTCTTCGCGCCGAGTTCGCCCAGCGCGCGCCTGTATTCCGTCGGGAACACCTTCACGAACTGGCGGCGCGCCGCATCCCAGTTTTCGAGCAGCGCCTTGGCGCGCGGCGAGCCCGTGAACTGGAAGTGACGCTCGACGAGTCCCTTGAGCAGCGCTTCGTCGGTCTGGCCTGCGTGCCACAGTGCGCGGTCCACGGTGCGCTCCTGTTCGGCCTGTTGCAGGACCGGGTCGAGCGCGACCATCGACTTGTTGCACTTGCCGGCAAACGTGCCTTCCGGGTCGTACACGTAGGCGATACCGCCCGACATGCCCGCCGCGAAGTTACGGCCCGTTTCGCCGAGCACGACCACCGTGCCGCCCGTCATGTATTCGCAGCCGTGGTCGCCCGTGCCTTCGACGATCGCCGTCGCGCCCGAGTTACGCACCGCGAAACGCTCGCCCGCCACGCCGCGCAGGAAGGCCTCGCCTTCGAGCGCGCCGTACAGCACCGTGTTGCCGCAGATGATGTTTTCTTCGGACTTGCCGCGGAAGTCGTTGGTCGGACGGATGATGATGCGGCCGCCCGAGAGGCCCTTGCCGACATAGTCGTTACCGTCGCCAACGAGATCGAGCGTGATGCCGCGTGCGAGGAACGCGCCGAAGCTCTGACCCGCCGTACCCTTCAACTGGATGTGGATCGTGTCTTCCGGCAGACCGTCGTGGCCGTACTTCTTCGCGACGACGCCCGAGAGCATCGCGCCGACCGTGCGGTTCACGTTACGCACCGGCTGGATGAACGAGACGTGCTCGCCCGTCTCGATCGCCGCCTTCGCCTTCTCGATCAGCGTGTGATCGAGCGCGCGGTCCAGACCGTGATCCTGCGTGTCGACATGCTTCTTCGCGACTTCGACGCCAACCGGCGGCTGATAGAACACGCGCGAGAAGTCGAGACCCTTCGCCTTCCAGTGCTCCACGCCACGGCGCGTGTCAAGCAGATCCGCGCGGCCGACGAGGTCGTCGAACTTGCGGATGCCCAGCTGCGCCATGATTTCGCGCACTTCTTCAGCGATGAAGAAGAAGAAGTTGACGACGTGCTCGGGCTGGCCCGAGAACTTCGCGCGCAGCACCGGATCTTGCGTCGCGACGCCGACCGGGCAGGTGTTCAGGTGGCACTTGCGCATCATGATGCAGCCCTGGACGACGAGCGGCGCCGTCGCAAAGCCGAACTCGTCCGCGCCGAGCAGCGCGCCGATCACCACGTCGCGCCCCGTCTTCATCTGGCCGTCGGCCTGCACGCGAATGCGGCCGCGCAACTGGTTCAGCACCAGGGTTTGCTGCGTTTCCGCCAGACCGAGTTCCCACGGCGTGCCGGCGTGCTTGAGCGACGAGAGCGGCGAGGCGCCCGTGCCGCCGTCGTGACCGGCGATCACGACGTGGTCGGCCTTGGCCTTGGCCACGCCGGCTGCCACCGTGCCCACGCCCACTTCCGAGACCAGCTTCACCGAGATCGACGAAACCGGGTTCACGTTCTTCAGATCGTGAATCAGCTGCGCCAGGTCTTCGATCGAATAGATGTCGTGGTGCGGCGGCGGCGAAATGAGGCCCACGCCCGGCACCGAATAACGCAGCTTGCCGATGTATTCCGAAACCTTGTGGCCCGGCAGCTGACCGCCTTCGCCCGGCTTCGCGCCCTGCGCCATCTTGATCTGGATCTGGTCGGCCGACGACAGGTACTCCGCCGACACGCCGAAGCGGCCCGACGCCACCTGCTTGATTTTCGAGCGCAGCGAGTCGCCATCCTTCAGCGGGATGTCCTTGACGACTTCGTCGCCGATGATCGAACGCATCGTGTCGCCGTTCCTGATCGGAATGCCGCGCAGTTCGTTGCGGTAGCGCTTCTCGTCTTCGCCGCCTTCACCCGTGTTCGACTTGCCGCCGATGCGGTTCATCGCGACCGCCAGCGTGGCGTGCGCTTCCGTCGAGATCGAGCCGAGCGACATCGCGCCCGTGGCGAAACGCTTGACGATTTCCTTGGCCGGCTCGACGTCGTCGATCGAGATCGCACGCGCCGGGTCGAGGCGGAATTCGAACAGACCGCGGAAGGTCATGTGGCGCTTCGTCTGATCGTTGATCAGATGGGCGTATTCCTTGTACGTCTGGTACGAGTTGCTGCGCGCCGAGTGCTGGAGCTTGGCGATCGCGTCCGGCGTCCACATGTGATCTTCGCCGCGCACGCGGTAGGCGTATTCGCCGCCCGCGTCGAGCATGCTGGCGAGAACCGGGTTGTCGCCGAATGCGTCGCGGTGCAGACGGATCGCTTCTTCGGCCACTTCGAAGAGGCCAATGCCGCCCACCTTCGAGGCCGTGCCCGTGAAGTACTTGGCGATGAGGTCGTCAGCCAGGCCGACGGCTTCGAAAATCTGCGCGCCCGTGTACGACATGTAGGTGGAGATGCCCATCTTCGACATCACCTTGAGCAGGCCCTTGCCCACTGCCTTGGTGAAGTTGTAGACGGCCTTCTCGCCCGACAGGTCGCCCTTGAGGCCCTGCGCCATTTGCGCGAGCGTTTCCATGGCGAGATACGGATGCACGGCTTCCGCGCCGAAGCCCGCGAGCAGCGCGAAGTGATGCGTTTCGCGCGCCGAACCGGTTTCCACGACGAGACCCGTGCTCGTGCGCAGACCGTGCTGCACGAGGTGCGAGTGGATCGCCGAGGTGGCGAGCAGCGCCGGAATCGCGACGTTGTCGCGGTCCGCGCGGCGGTCCGAAACGATCAGGATGTTGTAGCCCGACTTGACCGCATCGACGGCTTCCGCGCACAGCGACGCGAGACGCGCTTCGATGCCTTCCTTGCCCCAGGCCACCGGATAGCAGATGTTCAGCTCGTAGCTGCTGAACTTGCCGCCCGTGTACTGCTCGATCGCGCGGATCTTCGCGATGTCCTTGAAGTCGAGCACCGGCTGCGACACTTCGAGACGCATCGGCGGGTTGATGTTGTTGGTGTCGAGCAGGTTCGGCTTCGGGCCGATGAACGACACGAGCGACATCACCAGGTTTTCGCGGATCGGGTCGATCGGCGGGTTCGTGACCTGCGCGAACAGCTGCTTGAAGTAGTTGTAGAGCGTCTTGTTCTTGTTGGACATGACCGCCAGCGGCGAGTCGTTGCCCATCGAACCGACGGCCTCCTCGCCCGACATCGCCATCGGCGCCATCAGGAACTTGAGGTCTTCCTGCGTGTAGCCGAACGCCTGCTGACGGTCGAGCAGCGCAGCCGCTTCGGCGCGCGCGGTCGCGACGTCTTCTGCCTTCGGCTCGATCTCGTCGAGCTTGATGCGCACGGCGTCGATCCAGCTCTTGTACGGCTTGGCGTTGGCGAGGTTGTCCTTGAGTTCCTTGTCGTCGATGATGCGGCCGTGTTCCATGTCGATCAGGAACATCTTGCCCGGCTGCAGGCGCCACTTCTTGACGATCTTCGACTCGGGGATCGACAGCGTGCCGGCTTCCGACGCCATGATGACGAGGTCGTCGTCCGTGACGATGTAGCGCGCCGGACGCAGACCGTTACGGTCGAGCGTCGCGCCGATCTGACGGCCGTCCGTGAACGCGATCGCGGCGGGGCCGTCCCACGGCTCCATCATCGCGGCGTGGTATTCGTAGAACGCCTTGCGGTTCTCGTCCATCAGCGTGTGCTGTTCCCAGGCTTCCGGGATCATCATCATCATCGCGTGGACGAGCGGGTAGCCTGCCATCACCAGCAGTTCGAGACAGTTGTCGAACGATGCCGTGTCGGACTGGCCCGGGTAGATCAGCGGCCAGAGCTTGGGCAGGTCGTCGCCGAGCACGTGCGAGGCGATCGCGCCGGTACGGGCGTTCAGCCAGTTCACGTTGCCCTTCACGGTGTTGATTTCACCGTTGTGGGCGATCATGCGGTACGGGTGTGCCAGCTCCCACGCCGGGAACGTGTTCGTCGAGAAACGCTGGTGCACGAGCGCCAGTGCCGAGACCACGCGCTCGTCCTGCAGGTCGCGGTAGTACACGCCAACCTGGCCGGCCAGCAGCAGGCCCTTGTAGACGACCGTGCGCGCCGAGCACGACGGCACGAAGTATTCCTTGCCGTGCTTGAGCTTGAGCGCCTGAATGCGGTGGCTCGCGGTCTTGCGGATGATGTACAGCTTGCGCTCGAGCGCGTCCGTGACCATCACGTCCTTGCCGCGGCCGATGAAGATCTGGCGGATCAGCGGCTCGCTCGCCTTCACCGTGGGCGAAATCGGCATGGCGTGATCGACCGGCACGTCGCGCCAGCCCAGCACGACCTGGCCTTCGGCGCGCACCGTGCGCTCGAGCTCCTGCTCGCAGGCGAGACGCGAGGCGTGTTCCTTCGGCAGGAAGATCATGCCGACGCCGTACTCGCCGAACGGCGGCAGCGTCACGCCCTGCTTGGCCATCTCTTCGCGGTAGAACGCGTCCGGAATCTGGATCAGGATGCCCGCCCCGTCGCCCATCAGCGGGTCGGCGCCCACGGCGCCCCGGTGGTCGAGGTTCTCGAGAATCTTCAGGCCTTGCTGAATGATTTCGTGACTCTTCTTGCCCTTGATATGGGCGACGAAGCCGACGCCACAGGCGTCGTGTTCGTTTTGCGGGTCATACAGACCTTGCGCGGCGGGCACCGCGGCGCGCTGCTGGTGATCGTTCATGGGGACACCGTCAGAGTGGGGCTGTTGCCAGCCGTTGTGTTCTTTGATTCCCGCCGCTTGCGTGACCGCTGTACGGCGTTGCGCGGGGTATTACGTGCTTCCCGCGTTATGCGCCCAGGAGAGCCGAAAGGCGAATATACGCGACGAATCAAGGGGATGCAAATAAAATGTGATTATTTGACCCTAATTATCACGTTGGTGCATCCGCACATTTTTTTATTGGGGACACATTAATTTGGGGCAAAAGAAAACGGCATCCGAAGATGCCGTTCATCTCGTAAACAATTGATCCGAAAAGCAATCAGTGGGTGCCCGTGCCCGGCTTGCGCTCGTCGTGTTCCGAACCCGAACCGGAGGAATCACCGCTACCGGAACCCTGCGAACCGCCGGAATGGCCGCCCGCCCCCCCGGGATTACTACCCGATGGGGTAGCTGAACCACTTCCGGCGTGACCGCCTCCATGCGTCGAGCCGGAGCCTGCCGGATTGGCCCCAGCGTGCGAAGAAGAATGGGGGCCGGATTGTGTGGCGCCATGACCCGCCGGCTGACCGCCGCCCCCCCCTGATCCGGCCGCAGGCGTCGAAGCCGCGCTCGCCGTGGCTGCCGCGCCAATGGCGCCCGGTGTTGCCGCGGGCGTGCCCGGCGCTTCGCGCACCTTGCGCGGGCGTCCGCGCGGCAGCGGCGAGACGCGCCGGTTCGCCGAGCGCGACGCCCAATCGCGGTAAGTGTCGCTGCCGAGCACCCAGCCCTTGAGCGTGGCCTGCATGAGCTGCGTCGTTTCGCGTTCGTCGAGCGCCTGCTCGCAGAGTTCGCGATACGCGCGCTGACGCTCGAACGGCGTATTGCCGAGCGCCCAGTAAAGCGGATGGTCGGTGATGAGGCTGTCGACGGTGAGACCGATGTGATGCCGGTAGCTCGACCATCGATAGTCTTCGGGCGCCGTCACGAGGTGGCTGCGCACCGGCGCGAGCTCGACGACGCGGCTCGCCAGCAGGAAGAAGCGCTCGCCCTCGATGACCGTCGCGCGGTAGCGCCCTTCCCAGAGCGTGCCGCGGCGCGCATAGCGCCGGTTGAAATGCGCCACGTAGCGCCGGCCGACCGCCTGCATTGCCTTGGGCAGGCTGGATTCGTCGGAAGGCGTGACGAGCAGTTGCACCGCGCCGGGCATCAAAACCCACGCATGCACAGCCAGATGATGATCGCGCGCCGCGGCCTTCAGGCAGTCGATGAACAGTTCGTAGTCCTGGTCATCGACGAACGCGGGCTGCTGATCGAGTCCGCGCAGGATCACATGCTGTGGCTGATCGGGAACATAAAGACGTGCAAGCCGTGCCATGCTCGATTTTCCTGGTTCCGTTGGTGAATACCCGCAGACCCGCCAGGCCCCACCAGCGCTAGTTCTCGCTGGCATGCGGCTTCGGCGGAAAGCTCGCGGCGCCTAGTAAAAAAGCTCTAACGGTCGCGTCTGGTTTGTTGCAAACGTTCTGTTCATAATGAGCGGGCCTTTCATGGAGGAGCAATTAATATGAAATTAAAACAGGCGCTGGCAGGGGTCGCCGCGCTCGCCAGTTTCACGGCAGCACACGCACAATCCGCAAACACTTTCTACGTCACCACCGGCTGGTTCCGCTTCATGCCGCAGGACTCCAGCGATCCGCTCAAGATCGACAGCGTCGGCGGTGCGCCCGTCAACATGGCCGTTCCGAACACGGGCGCCAGTGTCGGTACGGCCGACACCCTCGGTCTCTCCCTCGGCTACTACATCACCGACCACATCGCTACCGAAGCCGAACTGGGTATTCCGCCGAAGTTCGATATTTCCGGCGGCGGCAGCTTCGACAGCTTCGGCAAGGTCGGCTCGGCAAGACTGTGGAGTCCCGCGCTGCTGTTCAAGTACTACTTCAACCGCCCGGACGCAAAATTCCGTCCTTACCTCGGCGTCGGCGTGACCTACGCCTGGTTCACCGACGCGAAGATCACCAATGGCGCCTTCGAACAGGAGAAGCTTGGGGGTCCGACCAGTGTTTCGACGGATCGTTCCTGGGCCCCCGTGTTTAACCTGGGCTTCAACTACAACTTCACGAAGCACTGGTTCGCCGGTTTCTCGCTCTCGTACATTCCGATCAACGTGACCGCGACGTACAACACGACGCTGAACAACCAGTTCGGCACCCAGCGAGTGGCTGAATCGAAGATTCACCTGAACCCGCTCGTGACCTATCTGAAAGTGGGCTACAACTTCTGACGCCCACCGGCGCCCTGCATTGCCTCGCGCCGCGCCTTCGTCTCGCCCTTGCGGCGTCGGGTGAAGGGCGGCGTTTCTTGCCTGGGCGTGCCTTTCCCGCTTCAACGTCTCCATCGTCATTTCCCCGCTTTTCGCATGGGCTTACCCTGATTCTATGCCTCTGTGAAAAAGCGTGCTGTCCCCGTAATCACCTGTTTTGTCACCAGTGAGCGAAGCCCCGCCTGGCGGGCGTTTGCGCCGGGCTCATTGCGCTCGTTCAAGTCCCGGGCACTGGAATTGCGCAATACTTGCACTCCGGTCCTCGCCCTCCCGCGCCCTTTTTCGTGCACGCTGCGGCGAGCCCTTTACCTGTGACTTTTCAACGACGGAGCCATACATGAGCGCCTTTCCGAACACGCGAGAAGCCCTCGGAGATTCCTGGACGCGCACGAGCCGACACGCGCGGCGCATCGCGCGCCGCGGCCGCAGCGCCGCCGCCGATATCACCGACGAGTTGCGTGATCTGCTCGCCGAGCTGGAAAACACGCTGGGCGAAGGAACCCAGGCCGATGCCGTCGCGCTGCGCGCCGACATCCGCAAGCGTCTGGACGCCGCCCGCGAGCGGCTCGAAGTGGCGCGCGCAGCCGCGCGCGAACATACTGACGCGGCCATCGCCGGGGCGGATGACTACGTGCACCGGAATCCCTGGCAGGCCCTCGCGATCGCCGGCGGCGTGGCGCTGGTAGTGGGCGCGCTGCTCGCGCGCCGCTGAACGGGGATCCCGGCGCGCGCCCTGGGCATCAGGCGTCGAGCGCGTGCGGCCCGATCAGGTCGATACGGTCGGTGCAAACCGTATCGACGCCCCAGTTCACTAACTGACGAGCGCGCTCGAGGTCGTTCACCGTATAGGCGAGGATGAAAAGTCCCGCCGACTTGATGCGCTCGACGAGCGCCTCGTCCAGATGGCGATGGCTGGCATGGAGGGATACACACTCGAGCGCCGCGGTTTGCTCGCGCCAGTCGGCGGGCACGCGCTCGAATAGCAGACCGCGCGGCAGTTTCGGCGCACTGTCGCGCGCCGCCTCGAGCGCCGCGCAGGAAAATGACGAGAGCAAAGGCGGCGTGCCTGCCTGCGCCTCGTTCTCCCACAGGCGCGCCGCTTCGGCGCCGACAATGCGCCCTGTCTCCACGTCGCGGCCCGTGCAGGGCTTGATCTCGACGTTCGCCGCAAGCCCGAGCTCACGACAACACGCCGCGACTTGAGCGAGCGTCGGCATCGGCTCGCCCGCAAAACGCGCATTCCGCCAGCTGCCCGCGTCCAGCGTGGCGAGTTCCGCGTAGCGCATGCGCGCCGCGGCGCCGTTCCCGTTCGACGTGCGGTTCACCGTGTCGTCGTGGAGCAGGAACGCGACGTTGTCGACGGACAGCTTGGCATCGAACTCGACCATCGTATGGCCGAAGATCGCGCCGGTGCGCAGACCCGCCAGCGTGTTCTCGGGCGCGAGCGTGCCGCCCCCCCGGTGCGCGGCAACGCGCGGATACGGCCAGGACTTGATCAAATGGACTCCCGAAACCGGCAGGTGGGCAGTGAGATGGGGCGAGTCACGTTCTCAAACGTCGTCGGCGACGACGAAGAGACGGCGGTACTCCTTCAGCGCATAGCGGTCGGTCATGCCCGCGATGTAATGCGCGATCAGCCGCGGCTGCACGGCGGCGTCCTGCGTCTGGTACGGAGGCGGCAGCAGGCGCGAGTCTTCGCTGAACGCCTCGAACAGCCCCTTCACCACGCGCCGCGCCTTGTTGGCCATGCGCATCACGCGATAGTGGCGGTACAGGTTGCGGTACAGGAAGCGCTTGAGCGCCGCCGCCTGCGCGGCCACGCGCTCGCTGTGTGCGACGAGCGCAGGCGCCGCGCGCACGTCGTCGAGCGACTGCGGCGCGTACTCGGTGAGATTACGCCGCGTCTGCCCAATGAGATCGACGATCAGCGTGTTGATGATGCGCCGCACCGTCTCGTGAATCAGCCGGCGGCCCTCGATCTGCGGATATTCGGCACGCGCGGTGTCGAAGTGCGTTTGCCAGAGTTCGACCTCGGCGAGCTGCTCGATGGTAAGCAGGCCCGAGCGCAAGCCGTCGTCGACATCGTGGTTGTTGTAGGCGATTTCGTCGGCGATGTTGGCGATCTGCGCTTCGATCGACGGCTGCCGGCCGAGCAAAAACCGCTCGCCCAGATCGCCCAGATGCCGCGCATGCTCGCGCGAGCAGTGCTTGAGAATGCCTTCGCGCGTCTCGAAGCACAGGTTCAAGCCGTCGAACGCGCCGTAGTGCTCTTCGAGCTCGTCCACGACCGCGAGGCTCTGGAGATTGTGCTCGAAGCCACCGTGCTCGCGCATGCACTCGTTGAGCGCGTCCTGGCCCGCATGGCCGAACGGCGTATGGCCGAGGTCGTGGGCGAGCGAGATCGCCTCGACCAGATCCTCGTTCACGCGCAGGTTGCGGGCGACCGAGCGGGCGATCTGCGCGACTTCCAGACTGTGCGTCAGCCGCGTGCGAAAGAGATCGCCCTCGTGATTCACGAACACCTGGGTCTTGTACTCGAGGCGGCGAAACGCCGTGGAATGGACGATGCGGTCACGGTCGCGCTGGAACTCGCTGCGCGCAGCGGGCGGCGGCTCGGGATAGCGCCGCCCACGCGAGCGCGAGGCGTGCGCCGCGTAAGGCGCGAGGCCCGCCTCGAATGACGCGACTAGCGCCGCGCCGGCATCGCCGCCATGCGCGTCGCGAAGTTCTGGAACACTACGGGGATCACTGCGGTTATCGCTGCGGGTGTCGCTCACCGTTCCTCCGCAAGGGGTTGTCGCCGCGCCGCCTCAGTTCTGCGTCGCGGCGGCAAGCGTGGCCTGCACGGCTTCGTCGGGCGCGCGGCCGATGTGCGTCTCGCCGAAGCGTTTGAGCAGGATGAACTTGATCGCCCCGCCCTCGGCCTTCTTGTCGACCTGCATCAACTCGACATAGCGCTCGGCGCCGAGCGCGGGCGCACGCACCGGCAGCCTGGCCGCCTCGACCACGCGCACGAGGCGCGCGCGCGAAGCTTCGTCGAGCATGCCCATGCGCACCGAGAGGTCCGCCGCCATCACCATGCCGCAGCCCACCGCCTCGCCGTGCAGCCACTCGCCGTAGCCGAGCCCGGCTTCGATCGCATGGCCGAACGTATGGCCGAAGTTGAGGATGGCGCGCAGGCCGCCCTCGCGCTCGTCGGCAGCCACGACCGACGCCTTGATCTCGCACGAGCGCTTGACCGCGTGCACGAGTGCTTCGGGCTCGCAACGGTTGAGCGATTCGACGTTGGCTTCGATCCAGTCGAAGAATCCGGCGTCGGCAATCGCGCCGGTCTTGATGACCTCGGCAATACCCGCCGCCAGTTCGCGCTCCGGCAGCGTGGCGAGCGCGCCGATGTCGGCGATCACGGCCTGCGGCTGGTAGAACGCGCCGATCATGTTCTTGCCGAGCGGGTGATTGATGCCCGTCTTGCCGCCCACCGACGAATCGACCTGCGAAAGCAGCGTGGTCGGCACCTGGATGAACGGCACGCCGCGCATGTAGCAGGCGGCCGCGAAACCCGTCATGTCGCCCGTCACACCGCCGCCCAGCGCGATGAGCGTGGTCTTGCGGTCGGCGCGCGAGGTGAGGAGGGCGTCGAAGATCTCGTTGAGCGTTTCCCAGTTCTTGTGCGCCTCGCCATCGGGCAGCACCACCGTGTTGACGTCCTTGCCGAGCGGCGCGAGCGCGGCGCGCAGCGTCTCACCGTAAAGCGGATCGACGACGGTGTTCGTCACGATCGTCACCGACTTGCCGGCGATATGGGGCGCGAAGAGCGCCGTCTGACCGATCAGGCCGGAGCCGATATGGATGGGATAGGCGCGCTCGCCCAGTTCGACGTTGACGGTAATCATGCTCTGAATCTTTTGGGTTTCCGATGCACTGCCTGGTTCACGACTCTCTGCGCGAATCACCGCGCGACCTGCGCGCTACTCGCGCGCCGTGGCCCGCACGACGCCGGCCATGTCGAGCTGCATCAGCACCATGTTGACGAGTCCGTTGACGGAAGGCCGGCCGGTTTCGATCACGAAGTCCGCGACTTCGCGATACAGCGGGTCGCGCAATTCGTACAGCGCTTCGAGCCGCGCCTTGGGGTCTTCGGTTTGCAGGAGCGGACGATTTTTGTCGCGCCGCGTGCGCAGCCACAGGTCGTGCGGATGCGCGCGCAAATACACGACAAAGCCACGCGCCTTGAGCGCCGCGCGATTTTCGGGCCGCAGCACCGCGCCGCCGCCGGTCGCGAGGACGATGCCTTCACGCCCCGTGAGCTCTTCGATCATCTGTGCCTCGCGGTCGCGAAAGCCCGCTTCGCCTTCGAGTTCGAAGATCACCGGGATGCGCGCGCCCGTGCGCGCCTCGATCTCGTGATCGGAGTCGAAGAACGGACGCTCCAGCCGGCGCGCGACCGCCCGGCCCACGGTCGTCTTGCCGGCGCCCATGAGCCCTACGAAAAATACATTGGCGTTTGCGTCCCGCACTTGCAGCACTTCCTACGAAAGGTTGGTGCCGCAGCTTACTGGCAAAGCGGCGGCGTTGTCGAGCCTGCGGCCCTGTCGTTCCGGCCCCGCAAACCTGCGGCTGCGCGCTGGCAGCCGGTTTGCCCGACCAATGAGGGTCAATTCGGCTCCACGACACGCGGCGTGATGAAAACCACCAGTTCGCTGCGCTGATCCCGGCGCGCGCGATGCGAAAAAAGCGCGCCCAGAACCGGTATTTTGCCCAGGAGTGGCACGCGCGTCACATCATCGCGGTCATCCGTCGCGTCGATGCCGCCAATCGAGACCGTCCCGCCGTCCTCGATTTCCACGCGCGTCTGCACGTGTTTGGTGTTGATCGCCGGCCCGGCGGCGGTTTGCTCGCCGACACTGTCCTTCGCCACATCGAGATCGAGTATCACACGGCCATCGGGTGTGATCTGCGGTTCGACTTCGAGTTTCAGGCTGGCGCGCCGGAACTGCACCCCCGAAACGCCCTGCCCGACCTTGGCCTGATAAGGCAGCTCGGTGCCCTGCTCGACGACCGCCTTCGTGCGGTCGGCGGTGACGACGCGCGGACTCGATACCACCCGCCCGCGCCCTTCGGCCTCGAGCGCGCTCAACTGGATGTCGAGCAGGCGCGTGGCGCGCGCGGCCAGTAGCGTGAGCCCAAGGCCTGCCGGCTCGAAGCCGGAAATCGGGCCCGCCGCGAGGTCGTACACCGTGCCGTCGGCTCGGGTGGTCAAGCCGCGGGCCGTCGTGCCGTCAACACTCACAGGCGTCACGCCAAGACGCACGCCCAGTTCGCGCGACAGCCCCTCGTCTCCCTCGACGATGCGCGCCTCGATCAGCACCTGACGTGCGGGCGCGTCGAGCCGCCACACGAGTTCGCCGATCTGGTCGAGCCGCGCCGGCAGGTCGGTGACGAACAGGAGGTTCGTACGCGCGTCCGCCACCGCCGTGCCGCGTTTTGACAGCGCGCGCTGTGTGCCCGAGCCGGTCAGGAAGCGGCGCAAATCCTCGGCGCGCGCGTATTGCAACTCGAACGAGCGGCTCGCGAGCGGCTCCAGCTCCGCGGCCCGGGCGTGCGCCTCGTAACGCTGCCGTTCGCGCGCCGCCACCTCCGCGGCTGGCGCGACCCAGATCACTTCGCCGATGCGCGACATCGCGAGACCGTTTGCCTCCAGCAGCAGATCGAACGCGGTACGCCACGGCACGCGGTCGAGGCGCAACGTCACCTCGCCGCGTGCACGTTCGCTCGCGACGATATTGAGCTTCGTGAACTGGGCGAACGCGTGCAGAACGGCCGTCAGCTCAGCGCGCTGGAAGTTGAGCGTAATCGGCCGGTCCGGCGGCAGCCCGTCGCTGGCTGCCGCGGCGTCGCCAAGACGCATCGGCGCGCGCATGGGTACCGGCGGCCCCTCGAGCGGCCCGACCGCTGGCGCCTCGCTGCCGGGTTCGTGCAAAGGCTGGGCGGCGTGGGGCATGCCGGTGTCGCCGTCCTCGAGCGCCTGCGAAACGCCTTCGGGTACGACTTCGGACGCAGGGGCATCGCTGCCTCCCGTGAACGGATTGGCGATCCACTGGCCGGCCGCGGGCTCCCCCGCCCCGTCGGGCAACGGCGGCACCTCGTAGCTCGCGAGCGCAACCGGCTGACGCGCCCACCCAGGCAGAGGTCGAGGCGGCGGCGCCGCGGCCCATGCAGCGCACGCGGCAACACTCACCATCAACGCGGCGAGGACAGCAACGTTCCGATCGAGCGCGCTCATTTGGCAGGCTCCGCCCATCCGAGCGCGCGCGTCGTCCCACGCGCCGCGACGACCACCCGTGCCGGCGCGATTTCCAGCACGCGAGCGTCGCCGATCGCCTCGCCCGCCTGCGCGGTTACGACGCCATCAGGCGTTTCCACGAGCGCGAGGATACGCTGCCGATCCTGGAGGATGCCGGCCAGACGCCACCCGTCTTCCGCCCTCCCGGCCGCAGCCGCCTGCATGAAGGGATCGAAGGGATCGCGAACCGCCGCTGCGGCAGACGCTGCCGCCGGCGGCACAGCCGCAAGCGCATCGTATACATGCAATGTTGCCGAGACCGACAACCCGCTTCCGATGCGCCGGATTGCAAGCTCGGATGGCACCGTGAGCGCCGGCTCGCGCGCCAACCCTTCGAGCAGTCGGCGCAGTTGCGCGAAGGTGCCTTGCGCGACCAGCTTGATCGAGCGGAACGCCTCGGTTTGCGTGCCGCCCGCGATACCCGGCTCCAGCACTTGCAGCACGAGGTCCGATTGCGCGGCGAGTTGCGAGATGCGGCGAATGTCGTCGGCGGAATTGCCAGCACGCGGCGCACGCCAGGGCGTTCGCGCCGCAGCGTCGCGCAGCGCGGGCAGACGCGCCAGCATTTTGCGGGCGTCGGCATTGCGCTTTTGAGCGGCTTCCAGCGCCTCGCGCGCTGCATGCACACCAAGCGGATCCCCGACGATACAGGCGCCGGTCGCGGTGGCGAGAGCCAGCACGGCAATCGTCAGATCGACAGCCAGGCGGCGGCGCGGACTCCACGCGTGCAGCGGCGGCCATCCGCGCGAGGCGTTGCCCGCGCCTGACTGAGCCGCAGCGAGCGCGCGCTCCTGTCCAGCGTGCGCAGGCATCGTGCTCATGCCGCCTCCTTCGCTGCGGCGCCGCTCGACGCCTGGGACGACTCGCGCGCTCGCGGTGCGCCGGCCCGCGGCACAGTGCTCGCGCCTTGCCAGACGAGATGGGCGGCGACGCGAATCGGTTCTCCATCGGACACGCGCTCGCGTGCAGCGCCGGCCGGCGCGCCGCGCTTGAGTTCGCGCACACTCACGGCTTCGACATCGGGCAGCGAGCGCAGCCGTCCGAGCCAGGCGGCGGCTGCCGATGCGTCCGCCGCGCTCGCCTGCAGATCGGTTTCATCGGCGAACTGCGCGAGCTGTTGCAAGCCGACGCCCGGCGCTGCGTCGCTCGCCAGCGCGTCCGCGAGGGCGAAAAAGCGTGCCCTGGCCCGCGCGTGCTGCCGGGCTAGTTGATCGCCGACGCGGCGCGCTTCGCTCTCCCGCGCGAGGCGCTGCGCCTCGGCAAGCGATGCGCGCCACTGCGCCATCGGCTGCTCCAGCGCCTCGCGCCGGGCCTCGAGCGCGCTGCGTTCGATGCACTGCCAAAGCACGATACCCAGCGCACACGCGCCACCGCCAAGCGCCGCGACGCCCCATTCGAGCAGGTGCCGGCGAAGCCGCCTGCGGATGGCGCGCTGCCGCCACGGCAGCAGATTGAATCCGCCGACGGCCCGGCGCGGAAAGACCCGCATCGCGCGCGCGGGCGTCATTCCGTCACCCCGCGCAACGCGAGTCCGAACGCCACCGCGCACCCCGGGTCATGCAACAGTGTCGCCGCGAGCGGCCACTCGACATCGGCCAGCGTCGCGCATTCGAACGGCAGCACCGGCGCGCCCAGCGCGTCGCCGAGGTCGGCCAGCGTGAAGTTCGTGCCACGCAGCATGGCAAGCTCGCCCGAGACCTGCACGCAGCCGGCCTGCTCGCCGTCGACGAGGTCGCGCAGCGCCTCCACGAGATCGGCATGTTCGAGCGCGGGAAAGCGTATGTGCCGGATGACCGAGTCGTCGGCGACCAACCAGCCGTGCAAGCCTTCCGGGCCGACCCAGATCGCCACCCAGGGTTCGTGCGGCGGCAGCTCGTACACCGCCGCGTGCCGCATGGCGCGTAACGCGGCGTGCGCCTCGCCGTCCAGGGCACACAGCGTGATGCCCGCCATTGCCGCGCATTCGATGCGCACTTCGAGATGCTGCCGCGCCGTCGCCGCGATCGTCACCTGCGCTTCGTGGCTGCGCGGCGTGGCCGGCTGCACGCTCCAGTCGACCGCCAGTTCGCCACGCTCCACGCCCGCCACGCGTTCCGCCTCTGCCAGGACGAGCGGCTCGAGCGCCGCGTGAATGCCCGACTCGTCCACCGCACCCGCTGGCGCAAGACGCGCGAGCGGCACCGTCGCGACGAGCGTCGCGCTCGCGGGCAGCGCCATGGCGCAACGCAGCGACGCCGCGGCGCTGGCGCGCGGCAACTCGCCGAACACGCTGCGAAGTGCCGCGACGATGGCCGCCCGGTCGACGATTTCCGCGCCTGCAAGCGCCTCACGCGCGAGCGGCGCGCTCGCCAGCCATTCGATGCGGACCGGCCCCGCCCCGAAAAGGCGTTGGCTCAACACCACCAGCGTGACCCCGCGCGCGCCTAGATCCACGCCCGCAGCAAAGCGGCGCGCGCCCAACAACACCGAATTTCCGAAACCCATCGCATCCCTCCTGTGTGTGCGCGCACCGCAAACCGTTCGCCGCGCGTCGATGGGGAAATTGTGCGAACCCGGGCGGCGCGCGAATACTCGGCCGAACGGCCAACGGTCGCCGCGAGCGCTATCCACGCGCGAGGGCCGCGTCTACAGTGCGAATATCAGCAAGAGCGTCAGCAGACGCGTCGACAGAAACGGCGGGCGGCATGCTCGTTCGCGCCGTCCACGTAAGCGTCCCGAAAGCCCGCGGGTGCGCGGCGGCTATAATCGCGGGACCGTTTTTCTGGTGTTCGTATGCAAGATCAGCTTCCTTCGTCCGTACCGCCTGCCACGCCGCCCGAGCCGCCCCGCCGGCGCAAGCGCCCGTGGTGGGCCACGCTGCTGATCGCCTTTTTCGGCCTCATCTTCGCCGCCGCGGTATGCGTGGCACTGGTGCTCGGCTACGCGCTCGTCGTGGCGACGCCCAACCTGCCGTCGCTCGAGGCGCTCACCGACTACCGCCCGAAGGTGCCGCTGCGCATCTACACGCGCGACCACGTGCTGATCGGAGAATTCGGCGAGGAGCGGCGCGACATCGTCCATTTCAGGGACGTGCCCGACAACCTGAAGAAGGCCATTCTGGCCATCGAAGACGCGCGCTTCTACGATCACGGCGGCGTCGACCTCGCCGGCATCGCGCGCGCGGGCTTCGTCGCGCTCACCAATGGCCACGCCACCCAGGGCGCCAGCACGATCACCATGCAGGTGGCGCGCAACTTCTTCCTTTCGAGCGAAAAGACCTACACACGCAAGATTTACGAGATGCTGCTCGCCTACAAGATCGAGTCGAAGCTCTCGAAGGATCAGATTCTCGAGGTGTACATGAATCAGATCTATCTGGGCCAGCGCGCGTACGGCTTCGCGAGCGCCGCGCGCGTGTACTTCGGCAAGGACCTGAAAGACCTCACGCTCGCCGAGTGCGCGATGCTGGCCGGGCTGCCCAAGGCGCCGTCGGCCTACAACCCGGTCGTCAATCCGAAGCGGGCGAAGGTGCGCCAGGAGTACATTCTCCAGCGCATGCTCGAACTGCACTACATCGCCCAGCAGCAGTACGACGAGGCTGCGGCGCAGCCGCTCGTCGTCAAGGGCACCGGCAAGGAATTCAGCGTCCACGCCGAGTACGTGGCGGAAATGGTGCGCCAGATGATGTACGCGCAGTACCACGAGGAGGCGTACACGCGCGGACTGAACGTCGTCACCACCATCGACTCCGCCGATCAGGACGTCGCCTATCGCGCGCTGCGCAAGGGGCTGATGGACTACGAGCGCCGCCACGGGTATCGCGGGCCCGAGGCGTTCATCGACCTGCCCACCGACAGCGACGAGCGCGAGCAGGCCATCGACGACGCGCTCGTCGAGCACCCCGACAACGGCGAACTCGTGGCGGCGGTGGTGACGGCGGCGAGCCCGAAGGAAGTGAAAGCCACCTTCATGGACGGCAACACCGCGAGCATCACCGGCGACGGGCTGCGCTTCGCGCAGTTCGCGCTCTCCGCGCGCGCGCAGCCGTCGCAGAAAATCCGGCCGGGCGCGATCATCCGCCTCGCGCGCAACAACGCGGGCGACTGGTCGATCACGCAGTTGCCGCAAATCGAGGGCGCGTTCATCTCGATCGTGCCGCAGGACGGCGCGATCCGCGCGCTCGTCGGCGGCTTCGACTTCAACAAGAACAAATTCAACCACGTCACCCAGGCGTGGCGTCAGCCGGGCTCGAGCTTCAAGCCGTTCATCTACTCGGCGTCGCTCGACAAGGGGCTCGGGCCTGCGACCGTCATCAACGACGCGCCGCTCTTCTTCAGCGCCGCCGAAACGGGCGGCCAGCCGTGGGAGCCGAAGAACTACGGCGGCGGCTTCGACGGCCCGATGAGCATGCGTACGGCGCTCATGAAGTCGAAGAACCTCGTGTCGATCCGTATCCTCAACCACATCGGCACGAAGTACGCGCAGCAGTACATCACGCACTTCGGCTTCGACGCCGACCGGCATCCCGCCTATCTGCCGATGGCGCTCGGCGCGGGTCTCGTCACGCCCCTGCAGATGGCCGCCGGCTACTCGGTGTTCGCCAACGGCGGGTATCGCGTGAATCCGTATCTGATCGCCGAGGTCACCGACCAGCGCGGCATGGTGGTCGCCCAGGCGCAGCCGCTCGTGGCCGGGCAGAACGCGCCGCGCGCGATCGACCCGCGCAACGCCTACATCATGAACAGCCTCTTGCAGAGCGTCGCGCAGCACGGCACGGGCGCGAAGTCGAACGTCCTCAGGCGCACCGACCTGGGCGGCAAGACCGGCACGACCAACGACTCGCGCGACGCGTGGTTCGCGGGCTATCAGCACACGCTGGCCGCGATCGCCTGGATGGGCTACGACAATCCGCGCAGCCTCGGCGACAAGGAAACGGGCGGCGGTCTCGCGCTGCCGGTCTGGATCGACTACATGCAGAAGGCGCTCAACGGCGTGCCCGAGTACAGGATGGCGATGCCGGACGGCGTCGTCACGCTCGGCGACGAACTCTACTACGCCGACGCCACGCCGGGCCACGGCTTCGTCTCGACCGTGGGCATCAGTCAGGCGGCGCTCGAGGCGTCGGCGAGCGGCACATCGGGCGCGGGTAACGCTGACGATGCGGGCGCCGCGCCCGCCCCGGAGCACGTGAATGCGAAGGAGAAGGAAGACATCATGAATCTGTTCCGCGGGCACTGAAGCTCGCCGCGGCGATGACGATGACAAACGGGCGCCGGTCTTTTCGACTGGCGCCCGCTTCCTTTACGAACTCACGCTCGCGCGTTCAAGGTTCAAACCGCACCGGCTCGCCCGCCTGCTCCGTTGCATAGGCCGTGAGCGCCGAGAAGAATTCGGTGCCCGTGCGCGTGTCGCGCCACTCGCCGTCGACGAAGCGATAGTGGAAACCGCCAGCCTTCGCCGCGATCCAGATTTCGCGCATCGGCGGCTGCAGATTCACGATGATCTTCGTGCGATTCTCGAATTCGAGCGTCAGGACGTTGCCGCTGCGCTCCAGTTCGATGTCCGCTTCGGCCTCGTCCACGGCCCGCTCCACGGCCGCCAGCACGGCCTCCGCGCGGCTCAGGTAGTCATTGTCTGGCATGCTAAACTCCACCGGTTATTCATTCAGGGACAATTATGCGTGTCATTTCCCGGACGCGCGCAGCGGCCCCCAGCGCATGGACGCCCCGCGCGATTCTAGCGGCTTTTGCGATCGGCGCCGTCGCGCTCGCAGGCTGCGGCCAGCGCGGCGCGCTTTACATGCCCACCGTGCCGCCGCTTCCGCCCAAGCCCAATTTCGAAACCACGCAGCCGGAAACCGGCGCGACGCCTGCAAGCTCGCCCGCGAGTGCCACCGAGTCGGCATCGGCACCCGTCGGCATGATTCCGGACACCTCGGGTACGCCGCTCTCGCTGTCGCCGGACACCGACCTTGGCACCCCACCCGCGACCACCGGCAGCCCGCAACCGGCTTCCGGCACGACGCCAACCCAGTAAAACGCTCGCATGACCCAGTCCGCTTTTCACCGCGATAACGGCACGCTCTTCGTAGAAGGCGTCTCGGCCGCCGATCTCGCCGCACAGTACGGCACGCCGCTCTATGTGTATTCGCGCGCGGCGCTCACCGCCGCGTGGCATGCCTACGCCGACGCCTGCGCCGGCCGCCGCGCCAAGGTGCACGTCGCGGTCAAGGCGAACAGCAACCTCGCCGTGCTCAACGTGTTCGCGCGCGAAGGCGCGGGCTTCGACATCGTTTCGGCGGGCGAGCTCGCCCGCGTGCTCGCGGCAGGCGGTAAAGCGCAGGACGTGGTGTTCTCGGGCGTCGGCAAGACCGCCGGCGAAATGCGTGAAGCGCTCGAAGCGGGCGTGAAGTGCTTCAACGTCGAATCGATTCCCGAACTCGACCGCCTGAACGAGGTGGCGGGCAAGCTCGGCAGGAAGGCGCCGGTTTCGCTGCGCGTGAACCCGGACGTCGATCCGAAAACGCATCCCTACATTTCCACCGGTCTGAAAGCGAACAAGTTCGGCGTGGCGTTCGAACAAGCGCGCGCGGCCTATCGTGCCGCCGCAGCCATGACGCACCTCGACGTGGTCGGCATCGACTGCCACATCGGCTCGCAGATCACCGAAATCGCGCCGTATCTCGACGCCATCGACAAGCTGCTCGAACTCGTCGACCAGATCGAAGCCGACGGCGTGAGCATCCGCCACATCGACGTAGGCGGCGGCCTCGGCATTACCTACGACGACGAAACGCCGCCCGACATCGGCGAGTTCGTGCGCACGGTGCTCGACCGCATCGAAGCGTATGGCGCGAAAACGGGCAAGACGCGCGAGGTGTACTTCGAGCCGGGCCGCTCGCTCGTGGGCAATGCGGGCATCCTGCTCACCACGGTCGAATTCCTGAAGCCAGGCTCGGAAAAGAACTTCGCGATCGTCGACGCCGCGATGAACGACCTCGCGCGCCCCGCCATGTACGACGCGTATCACGCGATGGAGCCTGTCGTTGCGCGCCAGTCGGCGCCGCAGACCTACGACGTGGTCGGCCCCGTGTGCGAAAGCGGCGACTGGCTGGGCCGCGCTCGCCCGCTGGCAATCGAACCGGGCGACGTGCTCGCGATCCGCTCCACGGGCGCCTACGGCTTCGTGATGAGCTCGAACTACAACACACGCGCGCGCGCGGCCGAGGTGATGGTCGACGGCAAGCGCGTGCATCTCGCGCGCGAACGCGAAAACGTGGCACAGTTGTTCGCGAGTGAGCGCGTGCTGCCGGACTGAGTTTATCGTCTGCTCGCCCATGCAAAAAGCGACGCCGCGGCGTCGCTTTTTCGTTCTCTCCAGGCGTGAATTTCGCCTACGCGGCGCGCGCACCCGAGCGCGAGACGCGCCATCGCGCAAGCAGCCACACGGCCACGCGCCAGCCGAGCAGCGCCAGCATGATCGCCCCGTAAAGCTTGGGCAGCACGAGATCGTGCTTACCTGCCTTCATCCACCAGAAGTGCAGGATCGCCAGTACGCCGATCGCGTAGACGAGCCGATGCAACGTCTGCCAGCGGCGTCCCAGCCGGCGCGCCATCGCGCGCGTGGACGTCACGGCAAGCGGAATCAGCAGCACGAACGCCGCGAAGCCCACTGTGATGAACGGCCGCTTGCCCACGTCCTTGAACATCGCGGCGACGTCGAACCACTTGTCGAACCAGATGTAGGTCGTGAAGTGCAGCGTTGCGTAGAAAAACGCGAAGAGGCCCAGCATGCGCCGAAAGCGGACCAGCGTATTCCAGCCCGTGAGGCGGCGCAGCGGCGTGACGGCGAGCGTGATGCACAGGAACACCAGTGTCCAGAGCCCCGTGGAGCGCGTGATGAACTCGATCGGATTCGCACCGAGCCCGTCCGTGAAGCCGAACAGCACGAGGCGCGCGAGCGGATACAGCGCCGCAACGAACACCGCCACCTTCGCCCAAGGCAGCCAGCGCGGGCCCGTCACGCTCGCCACCCCCGCCTTTCGCGCGGGACGCGCCTGAACCGTCCCCACGCGCGCGGCGGCCTGCGGTGTCGTCGTCGATTCCATCTCTTGCTCCATCACGCTTGTTGCTCAGAAGTTCTTGCGCAGATCCATGCCCTGATACATCGACGCCACGAGGTCGCCGTAGCCGTTGTACATGAGCGTCTTGCGCTTGGGCTGGAAGAAGCCGTCCTCGCCGATGCGCCGCTCCGTAGCCTGGCTCCAGCGCGGGTGATCGACGTTCGGATTCACGTTCGAATAAAAACCGTACTCGTTTGGCGCGTACTTGTTCCAGCTCGTGGGCGGCTGGTTCTCGACGAAGCGGATCTTCACCAGTGACTTCGCACTCTTGAAGCCATACTTCCACGGCACGACCACGCGCACGGGCGCGCCGTTCTGGTTCGGCAGCACCTGGCCGTAGAGGCCCACCGTGAGCAGCGTGAGCGGATTCATCGCTTCGTCCATGCGCAGGCCTTCGGAATACGGCCAGTCGAGAATCGGCTCGGCGAGGCCCGGCATTTGCGAGGGGTCGGCGAGCGTGATGAACTGCACGTAGCGCGCATTGCCCGTGGGCTGTGCGCGGCGAATCAGTTCGGAGAGCGAAACGCCGATCCACGGCACGACGATCGACCAGCCCTCCACACAACGGTGGCGGTACACGCGCTCTTCGAGCGGCGCGAGCTTGAGGATCTCGTCGATGTCGTAGACCTTCGGGTTCTTCACCTCGCCCTCGACGCTCAGCTTCCACGGGCGCGGCCGCAGCGTGTGCGCGTTTTGCGCCGGATCGCCCTTGTCCGTGCCGAACTCGTAGAAGTTGTTATAGGTCGTGATGTCCTTGTAGGGCGTGACCTTGTCGAGCGCGACGAACTTCGTGTTCGTCTGCGCGGCGAGCTTCTGCGCCTTCGGGTCGCCGGGCGCGTATTCCGCAAACGCCTGCGCCGCACCGAACGGCCCCGCAATCCCGCCGAGCGCGAGCGCGCCCGCCGCCTTCAGAATGCGCCGGCGCTGTTCGTACACCTTTTGCGGCGTGATTTCGCTCGCGGGGATGTCGTCGCCGTTGAGCAAGATCCTGCTGTTCCGCTTGATCCACATATCGCTTGGCTCCTGCTTCTCGCGTGGCGTGCGCCGCCAGCGCATTGATCGTATCTCGACCCGTCCTGCCGTGCTGCGCACGAAGTGGATCGACTGGATAGCCTCAAGCGGGCAAACGCGCCATTCGCAGAAAACTTCCCGGCGAACGAAAAAAAACCGTCGGAGCGCGAGGCATCCGACGGTTAATTCGTCTTGCGGGCCGATCCGGTTACAGCTTGCCGTAGCTGTGGAGACCCGAAAGGAACATGTTCACGCCAAGGAACGCGAAGGTCGTGACGAGCAGACCCGTGAGGGCCCACCAGGCCGCCACGCTGCCGCGCAGGCCCTTCATGAGGCGCATGTGCAGCCAGGCCGCGTAGTTGAGCCACACGATCAGCGCCCAGGTTTCCTTCGGGTCCCAGCTCCAGTAGCCGCCCCAGGCCTGCGCCGCCCACAGTGCGCCGAGAATGGTCGCGATGGTGAAGAACGCGAAACCTACGGCGATCGACTTGTACATCACGTCGTCGAGCACCTCGAGCGCGGGCAGGCGGTCCGCCAGCACGCCGCGCTCCTTCACGATGTACGCGACGCCCACCATGGCCGAAAGCGCGAAGCTGCCATAGCCGATGAAGTTCGCCGGCACGTGGATCTTCATCCACCAGCTCTGCAGCGCGGGCACGAGCGGCTGGATCTGCTGTGCGTCGCGCGAGATCGAGTACCACATCAGGAAGCCCACGGCCGCGCTGATCACCAGCAGCACGAACGCACCGAGCGCCCGCGTGTTGTAGTGCTTTTCGTAATACAGATAGAAGAGCGCGGTGATGAGGCTGAACAACACGAACACTTCGTAGAGGTTCGAGATGGGAATGTGACCGACGTCCGCGCCGATGAGGTAGGACTCGTACCAGCGCACCATCAGGCCGACGAAGCCCATGAGCACCGCCGCCCACGTGAGCTTCGAGCCGATCGAGCCGCCCGAGGGCGAACGCGAGAGCAGGCCGATCCAGTAGAACAGCGTGGCGAGCACGAACAACGCGCTCATCCACAGAATCGCCGACTGGCTGGAGAGGAAGTACTTGAGAAAGAAAGCCTGGTCCGCGCGCGCGAGGTCGCCCTGATAGATCTGAATCGCTAACAGCGCGAGTACCGCGATGCCGGCCATGAGCAGCCGCGCCGGCTTCCAGCGCCAGCCCAGTACGACGAGCGCCGGCGTCGTGCCGCAGAGCACCAGCTTGTCGTAGTAGTTCATGTGCGCGTGGTAGCGCGAGAGCGCGAAGCCCGCGCCCGCCACGAGCGCCAGCGCGAACAGCCAGTCCACTAGCGTCAGGCGGCGCAGGAAGGGGCGTTCGTCGAACAGGGCGTCGGCGAGGGGATCGCGGGCACTCGCAGTGCCGTGCGCCGCAGCGGCATTGGCCACCTGCGCACGTTCGGCGCGGCGAGCCTTCGCGGAGGAGGAAACCTGAGACAAGTCCATGGGCTTACCGGTGTTGATCGTGAGTGGCTGCAATCACGTGCGTGGATCAGGGCGCACGGTCCGTGCCGCTGCCGTGCGTGTCGCCCGCATCGTTCGTGGCGCCCGTTTGCGGCGCCGCGCCTAGCGCACGGCCGACCGCGTCGCGGGTGCGGGCGAACTCCTTCTCGAAGTCGAGGGTACGGCGGGCAGTCGACATCGCCATGATGACATCGACGCCGTGGTCCCGACCGTCCTGGCCCTTCCGGTCCTTCAGCCAGAACCACAGACGCCGCTCACGCACGTAGAACATCGAGAAGATGCCGAGCACGAGCAACAGGCTGCCAAGATACACGACTTTCTTGCCTGGCGCGCGCGTCAACTGAAATACCGAAGCTTGCACCTGTCTGAATGAATCGAGCTGTAGATAGACAGGGGATCCATACAGGAAGCTGTCGGATATCGCGTTGATCGAGTCCTGGACGAAGCGTGCGGCGTCGGCATCGGGCTTCAGGTCAGGCTCGCCGGCCTGTTCGCGCGCGAGCTGCCAGAGGTCCCACGTCGCACCTTCGAGCATGCGCAGCAGGAGGCTCGCCGCCTTTTCCTGCTGCGCCTTCGGCACCGACTTGTCGATGAACGCGGCCACGGCCTGGAAGCCGCCCGCAGCACCTGCAGCGCCTGCCTGCGGGGCGTCCGAGCCCGCGAACAGGCTCAAGACACGCCCGGCGCTATCCTCGAGATGCTGTTGCAGCTCGCGATTCGAATCGGGGACGGAGCGCGCGGCGAATCGCTTCGCCGCCTGCGCGCGCAAGGCCGGGTCCTCGAAGGCCGCGCGCAGCATCATCCACTCTTTCGGCGTGCCGCCGCTGTCGGCGGGAATGCGCAGGTAGCGGAACGGATCGTCGGGATTCTCGCGCATGCCCGCGAGGAACATGCGGTCGCCGCCGCCCACATCCACGGGCAGCATGTAGTTGTTGTACTCGCGCGCCTGGCCGTCCTTGTCGCGCACCTTGTACTGCACGGAGGGCCCGACGTTATGCAGATCGAGCGGCTTCGCGCTCTTCGCACCTGAGCCGAGGCGCTCGTCGAACGCTTCCTTGAGCGACTGATGCGCCACGCCGCGCGCGTCGTTCGCGCCGCTGCCATTCGAGATGTTCTCCACGTTGATCGCGCGGAAGTCCGCGAATTCGATCGTCTGCCCATCCACGCCCGGCACCGTCTGGCCGGCGGGCACCGCGAGCGGCGCGGAATTGCCGATCGTGCCGCCGAACGGGAAGCTCTTTGCGCTCGCGCCCGCCATGGGCCACGCGGTCATCGACATCTGCGAGCCGCCGTCCTGGAAGCTCGACTGATAAATCGACACGCCGTCGTACTCGAACGGTTCGTTCACCTCGATGCGCGCCGGAATGCGCTGGCCCGTCTTGTGGTCGATCACGACGATGTCGCTCGCGAACAGCTTGGGCATGCCGGTCGAGTAGTAATCGACGATGAACTTGTTGAGCTGGATGGAGAACGGCAGGTCCTGGATCAGCGAGCCGTCGGGCTGGTTGAGGATGGCCGTGGAGACGAACTGGCCCTCGGGCACCCAGGCGTAGCCGCGGAAGGTCGGGTTCGACTGCGAGAGCCGGTGCTCGGGCGCAATGTCGTTGATGACGGCGTTGCTGCGGATCGGCGTCTTGTCGAAGAGCCACATCTGGAATTTGATCGGCAGATTGCTGTCGAGCAGGCCGCCCAGGCAGATGATCACGATCGCGAGGTGCGCGAAGATGTAGCCGATCTTCGTGAGCGCACCGCGCTTGGCCGCGATGAGCGTGGCGCCTTCGCTCTCGCGCGTGACGAACCGGTAGCCCATGCGCCCCGCCAGCTTGCCGAGCGTGGCGGCGGTTTGCTCGCGCGTGCTGCCCTCCACCGCGAACTCGCCCTTGTGATGGAACGCGCGCAGGCTGCCTTCGCGGACCTTGTCCTTCCAGCTCTTCATGTCCGCGAGCATCTTCGGCGCGTTGCGGATCACGCACAGCGAGATCGACACCACGAGAAAGCCGAGGATCGTCATGAACCACCACGCGCTGTAAACCGTGTAGAGGCTCAGCGAGCGGAAGATGTCGGCCCAGAAGGGGCCAAACTGGTTGACGTAGTTCGGGTACGGATCGTCCTGCGTGAGCACCGTGCCGATGATGCTCGCAATGGCGAGCACGACGAGCAGCGCAATCGCGAAGCGCATCGAACTGATCAGCTCGACGGCGCTCTTCACCGCCTTCTGGCGAACATTCAACTGCAAACCCTGCGTGGTGACGCTCATTCAAACTCCGCGTTTTCGCTCTTGCTGCTTTCTTGCCGATCAAGCATGACAGCAAAAAAGGGTGCAGGCGCGCCGTCAGCGTGACGACGCCCTCACCCTTTCTTGTTTTGCGGCCAGCCGCGCCGTGAAACCGCCGATCAAGCGCGCGGCGACCCTGCTGCGCTCAATGCAGCCCGGCCGCGTAATCGGCGACGGCCTTGATCTCGTCGTCCGAGAGCCGGTGCGCGATCGTGCGCATCGGATCGTTATTGTTACGCGTGCCCTGCTGGAAAGCATTGAGTTGTGCAACGATATAGTCCGACCACTGGCCCGAGAGGCGCGGATACTGGATCGGAATGCCCTGGCCCGTGGGGCCGTGGCAGGCCGCACAGGCCGGCACGCCCCGGTCGGCGATCCCGCCACGCCAGATCGACTGGCCGAACGGCACGGTCTTCGCGTCGCGCGCGTAGCCGGGTTTGGGTGTCTGGGAGGCGAACCAGGCTGCGACGTTGATCATATCCTGGTCTGACAGCGCGGCAGCGAAGCCGGCCATGATGGGGTTTGCGCGCGCCGCCGGCTTGCCGCCGGGCTGTGGCTTGAAGTCCTTGAGCTGCTTGACGAGATAGTCGGCGTGCTGGCCGGCGAGCTTGGGGTAGGCGCCGCCGGTGCTGTTGCCGTCGGCCGCGTGGCAGGCCGCGCACACCTGCGAGGCAATGGCCTGGCCCCGGGCGATGTCGGGCTTGGCCGGCGTTCCCTGGTCCGCCGCGCTTGCCTGCCCCGCCATCATGAATAAACCTGCTGTAAGACCTGACGCTATCGCACTCTCGAACACCTTCAAGCACTTGCCCAGTCGATTCATTCGCGCACCTTGTTTCGTCTTGTGGGAATCAGGTTCTGCAATGGACGACAGCGACCGATCTACCTCGAAGGCCCGCGCTGGCCTCACTGGTATTCAGTAAACCATCGCATTGTACAATAGCGCGCAAGGCGCTACGGCGCCAGTCGGGCCTGCCCCCGATATTCCAGCATCCATCCCGGGCGCGTCCGGGCCCGGCGACCCTCCCGCCGCGTTGTTTCACATTGTGGTCCTTTTCCGATGGCCTTCCTGCTGCACCAAGCCCGCTTCTTCACGACGGTGAACCATCTGCGCGACCTGCCCGCCACGGCGCGGCCCGAGGTAGCGTTCGCCGGCCGTTCGAACGCCGGCAAATCCACCGCCATCAATCTGCTGTGCAACCAGAAGCGGCTCGCCTTCGCCTCGAAAACGCCGGGCCGCACCCAGCACATCAACTACTTCTCGGTCGGCCCCGCCGACGAACCCGCGGGTTATCTCGTCGACCTGCCCGGCTACGGCTATGCCGAAGTGCCGGAAGCCGCGAAGACGCACTGGGAGCAACTGCTTTCGCTCTATCTGCAAACGCGCGCGCAGCTGTCGGGCCTCATCCTCATGATGGACGCCCGCCGCCCCCTCACCGACCTCGACCGCCGGATGGTCGAATGGTTTGCGCCGACGGGCAAACCGATCCACGCACTCCTTACGAAGTGCGACAAATTGACGCGTCAGGAAAGCGTGCTCGCGCTGCGCACGACCCACAAGGCGTTCGACGAGTACCGCAAGCAAGGCTATGAAGGGAAGCTGAGCGCCCAGCTCTTTTCGGCGCTCAAGCGCGTGGGGCTCGAGGAGGCGCACGCCGTGATCGAGAGCTGGATCGTGCCGCAGGAATCGGTCGGCGAAACCGACGCACACGCGTAACAACCCTTCTCGGGCCAGTCGCTTCAGGCAGGCCCTCAGTCGTCTACGAGCCCACGCTGTCGGGCTTTTCACGCGCATTCATCAGATCTTTTCGCATGGCCGGCGCGGCATTTGCCGCGGTATGCGCACTAGCGCTCCGGTCAAGCCAACACCAGGTGCAAGCGTCCTCTGCGGCCTGCGCCGCGGGCCTGGCCTAAGTCCCTTCCGGCGCACATAAAAAAACCCGCCGTGATTTCCGGCGGGCTAAACAGCCTTATCGAAAAACGACAGGCACCCGCTCAGGGAGGAGAAGCGGGGAGCTCGGCGCCAGGCGCCTCGCTCGATCGGTATGATATACCATTGTCCCGAAAAGTTTCCTGCGCTCCGGGACCCATCCCGTTTCAAGATATCCGCCGACATGAGCTTCTATCCGCATCATCGTCCGCGCCGCATGCGACGTGACGATTTCTCGCGCCGTCTGATGCGCGAAAACCTCCTCACCACGAACGACCTGATCTACCCCGTATTCGTCATTGCGGGCAACAACGTGCGCGAAGCCGTGCCGTCGATGCCCGGCGTCGAACGCGTGTCGATCGATCTGCTGATGGGCGTCGCCGAGCAGTGCGTCGAACTCGGCATTCCCGTGCTTTCGCTCTTCCCCGTTGTCGACCCGGCGCTCAAGACGCCCGATGGCATCGAGGCGACGAACCCCGACGGCGTGATTCCGCGCGCCGTGCGCGAACTGAAGAAGCGTTTCCCCGACCTCGGCGTGCTTTGCGACGTCGCGCTCGACCCGTACACGAGCCACGGCCAGGACGGCGTGCTCGACGAGAACGGCTACGTCATCAACGACGAGACCATCGAGATCCTCGTCGCGCAGGCCCGCGCCCAGGCGGAAGCCGGCGTCGATATCGTCGCGCCTTCGGACATGATGGACGGGCGCATCGGTGCGATCCGCGAGATGCTCGAAAGCGAGAACCACATCCACACGCGCATCATGGCGTACTCGGCCAAATACGCTTCGGCGTTCTACGGTCCGTTCCGCGACGCCGTGGGCTCGGCGTCGAATCTGGGCAAGGGCAACAAGATGACCTACCAGATGGACCCGTCGAACTCCGACGAAGCGCTGCGCGAAGTGCGCCTCGACATCGAGGAAGGCGCCGACATGGTGATGGTGAAGCCCGGCATGCCGTATCTCGATATCGTGCGCCGCGTGAAGGACGAATTCCGTTTTCCGACCTACGTGTACCAGGTGAGCGGCGAGTACGCCATGCTCAAGGCCGCCGCGCAGAACGGCTGGCTCGATCACGACAAGGTGATGATGGAATCGCTGCTCGCGTTCAAGCGCGCGGGCGCCGACGGCATCCTCACGTATTTCGCGCTCGACGCCGCGCGTTTGCTGCGGGCGCAGAAGTAGGCGCGCCGCATGCCGCATCGCATGAAAAAGGGCACGTCCGCGGACGTGCCCTTTTTGCTTTTTGGCCGCTGCGCGATCTCGCGCGCGCAATGCCGCCAATCAGGCCGATGGCGCTGGCCGCGTCTGCGGCGCCGGCGCCGGCGCCGTCATGCGATCGAGGCGCGCGAGGAACCGGTCGGCATTCTCGTAGCCGACGACGCGCAACACTTCGCGCCCTTGTGTATCGAAGAAGATGATGCCCGGCGGCCCGAAGAGGCCGAAGCGCTTGAGCAGTGCCTGATCGTCCGAATTGTTGGCGGTCACATCGGCGCGCAAGAGTCCCAGCTCAGCGAGGCGCGCCTGCACGCGCGGGTCGCTGAACGTGAACTTCTCCATTTCCTTGCAGCTCACGCACCAGTCGGCGTAGAAGTCGAGCATCGACGGCTTGCCCGCGGTCTTGAGCGCCGCGTCGAGTTGCGCGGGCGAGCGCACGGGTGCGAAGACCAATGCATTCGCTTCGCCGGCGGACTGCGCCGCGCCGTCTGCGGCAACATCGCTCGCGCCGCCCACGCGCGCGGCCAACACCGCGAGCGGACGCAGCGGATCGGTCGAGCCCGCCGCAAGACCGACGATCAGCGTCGCGGCCCAGATCGCGAACGCCGCACCGAGGCCACGCCCGAGGCGCCGCCAGACGTTGCCCCCCCCTGCGTTCGGCGTGAAGAGGCCAAGCGCGGCGGCCGCGAGCAGCAGCCAGAGGGCGGCGAGCAGCATCTGCGCGGTGGCGCCGAGCACCGGCCAGACGATCCACAGCGCGGCCGCGAGCAGCACGACGCCGAAGAACACCTTCACGCCGTCCATCCACGCACCCGCGCGAGGCAACAGCGAGCCCGCGCCGAGGCCGAGGATCATCAGCGGGACGCCAAGACCCAGGCCCATCGCGAAGAGCGCCGCGCCGCCGAGCACGGCGTTGCCCGTGTGCGCGATGAACGCCAGCACCGCGAAGAGCGGCGCGGTCATGCACGCGCCCACCACGAGCGCGGAAAGCGCGCCCATCACGGCGACTGCGGCGAACTTGCCGCCGGAACGGCCCTGGGTGGCGCGCGAGGCGCCGTCCTGCCAGCGCTGCGGCAGCGCGATATCGTAGCCGGCAATCAGCATGACGGCGAACGCGGCGAGGAGCACCGCGAACACACCCAGCACCCACGGGTTCTGCAGCCATGCGCCAAGGCTCTGGCCGACCAGCGCTGCGGCAATGCCCAGCACCGTGTAGACGAGCGCCATGCCGAGCACGTAGACGAGCGAGAGCGCGAAGCCGCGCGAGCGCGTGACGCGGGCGCCCTCACCGACGATGATCGCCGAGAGGATCGGGATCATCGGGTATGAACAGGGCAGGAGGCTCAGCACCATGCCGGCCACGAAGTACAGGCCGATCACGGCGAAAAAGCCGCCCCCTTGCAGCAGCGATTGCGCGTAATCGGCGCTCGTGGCGCGCTCGTACCAGGGCTCCCCGCTGTCGCCGGAAGCGGGCGCTGCGTTCGTTTGCGGCTCGGGCGCGGGCGTCGGCGTCGCCGCGCCAGGCACGGGGCGCTGGCCGGCCGTAGCGGCCTGCAAAGCCGCTCCGCTCACGTGAAACACGTGTTCCGCAGGCGGATAACAGATGCCCGCATCGGCACAGCCCTGCGATGTCACCGCGAGATCGAACGGACCGCTCGCCTTTTGCACCGGCACGCGGATCGTCAGCTCGCCCCGATAGGTTTCGACATTCTTCTGGAAGGTCGGATCGAACTTGACGTGGCCCGGCGGGATCTGCGCCTCGCCGAGCTGCGCCGTGCCGTTGCGCGCGGCGAAGGCGAAGCGCTCGCGGTACATGTAGTAGCCGTCTGCGATCTTGAAATGCACGTCGATCGTGCCCGGCGCTTCGCTCGCGCTGAACGTGAAGGCCTGGTCGGGCGGCAGGAAGTCGTCGTCGGCCCGCGCGACAGACACGCCGAACAGCATTGGCAGCAGACAGCAGACGAGCAGGAGAAAGCCGGACAGCGAGGCGTACGGCGCGGCGCGCGAGCGCCGATCGAAGCGGTTAGACATGAAGGGTGCGCTGAGTCTCGGCATTGACCCATTGCCCGTAGGCGTTCGACGCCGTGGCTTGCCACGAGAGAATCTCGGGCGTCTCGTAGGGATGCTGGGTCTGGATGAACTGTTCGAGCTCGGCCGCGCGGGCGAGGCTCGTCTTGAAGAGCAGCTGGATCTCGTTGCCCGACTCGACGTTGCCCTGCCAGTGATACTGCGAGTGCACGGCGCCAAGGCGCGTCACGCACGCAGCGAGACGCTGCGCGAGCGCCCCGGCGGAGAGCTTTTCGGCAGCGCCCTCGTCGGGCACCGTAGTCAGCATCAGGGTCACATTGAGGGTCACGACGAACTCCGGCGTGGTGCCCGCATGCGACAGCAAACGGGCTTCGGGGCAGAACGTAATCGTACCATTGGCGCCGATCGGCTTCTTTCGTGCACCGAGCGGCAAAAGGGAACCGCAACCGGCAAACACGGTTCGACGCGCTTTAATCCGCACCCGAAAACAAAAAAGCCAGGCTAGGCCTGGCTTCTTTGTGTGCCGCGCAATCCGGGGATCGAGCGACGGAAGGCTTATTCCGCTTCCTGGACGTTCTCTTCCGCGACTTCCGGACGGTCGAGCAGTTCGACCAGTGCCATCGGCGCGTTGTCGCCAACACGGAAACCGAACTTCAGGATACGCAGGTAGCCGCCCGGACGGTTCGCGAAACGCGGACCAAGCACGTCGAACAGCTTCGTGACCGAGTCACGATCGCGCAGGCGGTTGAACGCCAGACGACGGTTTGCGAGCGACGGCTTCTTGCCCAGCGTGATGAGGGGCTCGACAACCTTACGGAGTTCCTTCGCCTTCGGCAGCGTCGTCTTGATGACTTCGTGCTCGATGAGCGAATTGGACATGTTACGGAGCATTGCCAGACGGTGGCTGCTCGTGCGGTTCAGTTTCCGCAGACCATGACGGTGACGCATTTCAATTTCCTTGAAACAAAGTTTTGGTCCAGCTCTTCTATCGCCTCGCGGGTTTGGCAACCTCGACGAAGCACGGGCCGGTGCGTGAAAAAGGCAAGACGCGGATTTTAAAGGAAAAACCGCGTCTTTACCACATTACTTACCTGTCGACTTACTTGTCCAACCCGGCCGGCGGCCAGTTTTCGAGCTTCATGCCGAGCGTGAGACCGCGCGAAGCGAGCACTTCCTTGATCTCGTTGAGCGACTTGCGACCCAGGTTCGGGGTCTTGAGCAGCTCGTTCTCGGTGCGCTGGATCAGATCGCCGATGTAGTAGATGTTCTCGGCCTTCAGGCAGTTCGCCGAGCGAACCGTGAGTTCGAGATCGTCCACCGGACGCAGCAGGATCGGGTCGATCTGCGGTGCGCGCGAAGGCGCTTCCGCGGCCGTTTCCGTGCCTTCCAGAGCCGCGAACACCGACAGCTGATCCACGAGAATGCGGGCCGACTGGCGGATCGCTTCCTCAGGCGAGATCACGCCGTTGGTTTCGATGTTCATCACGAGCTTGTCGAGGTCGGTACGCTGTTCGACACGCGCGCTTTCCACGGCGTAGCTCACGCGGCGAACCGGCGAGAACGACGCGTCCAGCACGATACGGCCGATGATCTTGGCCGACTCGTCGCCGTAACGGCGCACGTTGCCCGGCACGTAGCCGCGGCCCTTTTCGACCTTGATCTGCACGTCGAGCTTGCCGCCCTTCGTCAGATGCGCAACCACATGTTCCGGGTTGATCACTTCGCAGTCGTGCGAGAGCTCGATGTCGCCAGCGGTGACGACGCCTTCGCCTTCCTTGCGCAGCGTAACCGTCACTTCGTCACGGTTATGCAGCTTGAAAACGACACCCTTCAGGTTCAGCAGCAGGTTGACCACATCCTCTTGCACACCATCGAGCGTCGAGTATTCGTGCACGACGCCTGCGATCGTCACTTCGGTCGGCGCGTAGCCCACCATCGACGACAGCAGCACGCGCCGAAGCGCGTTACCCAAGGTATGGCCATAACCGCGTTCGAACGGCTCCATGACCACTTTCGCGTGGTTGTCGCCGAGCGATTCCACAGCGATGATCTTGGGTTTCAACAAACTGGTTTGCATAGGTTTTCCTTTTCAATACCCTCGGCTCGTTACACCGATAAGGCTGAGATGGCAACAACCTGAAAAAAACGGCCGAGGTTGCCTCCTGCGCGAAGCACAGAGGTTACCCCGGCCGTCAATCCGATTACCGCGAATACAATTCGACGATCAGGCTTTCGTTGATGTCGCCAGCGATGTCGCTGCGCTCAGGCATGCCCTTGAACGTGCCTTCGAACTTCTTCGCGTCGACCGACACCCAACCCGCCATGCCGCCTTGCTCTGCGAGCGAGAGGGCTTCGACGATACGCGCCTGCTTCTTCGCCTTTTCGCGAATCGCGACGACGTCGCCGGCCTTCACTTGCATCGACGGGATGTTCGCGACGACGCCGTTCAGCGTGAGAGCCTTGTGGCTCACGAGCTGACGCGCTTCAGCGCGGGTCGATGCGAAGCCCATGCGGTACACGACGTTGTCGAGACGCGATTCGAGCAGCTTCAGCAGGTTTTCGCCGGTGTTGCCCTTGATACGGTCAGCTTCCGCGAAGTAGCGGCGGAACTGGCGCTCGAGCACGCCGTAGATACGCTTGACCTTCTGCTTTTCGCGCAGCTGCGTGCCGTAGTCGGACGTACGGGCGCCCGAGGTGCGGCCGTGCTGACCCGGCTTGCTGTCGAGCTTGCACTTGTCGGCGAGCGAGCGGCGTGCGCTCTTCAGGAAGAGGTCGGTGCCTTCACGGCGGGACAGCTTGGCCTTCGGGCCGATATAACGTGCCACGTTGCTTTCCTTCGATAATTGATCACGCGAAACCCCTGGAGGTATCGCGCTAGTCCGGCCCTTTGGACCGAACGGTGGGCTTAGTCAATTCAATAACGCCGAGAGCCTGGGTCGCCGTTTCCGGCGGCTCAGGCGAACGGCAAACGCGACGCCTTAGATACGGCGACGCTTCGGCGGACGGCAGCCGTTGTGCGGAACCGGCGTCACGTCGGAGATCGCGGTGATCTTGATGCCAAGACCATGCAGCGCGCGCACCGCCGATTCGCGGCCAGGACCGGGGCCCTTGATCCGCACTTCGAGGTTCTTCACGCCGTATTCCATCGCCACGCGGCCAGCCGACTCGGCTGCGACCTGAGCTGCGAAGGGAGTCGACTTACGCGAACCCTTGAAGCCCTGACCGCCCGAGGTTGCCCAGGCAAGCGCGTTGCCTTGACGGTCGGTGATCGTGATGATGGTGTTGTTGAACGACGCGTGAACGTGAACCACGCCCTCGGCGACGTTCTTCTTAACCTTCTTGCGAACGCGTTGCGCCGCGGAGTTGTTCGAAGCCTTAGCCATTACGTTTTCCTGTAACTTTCAGTTCCGCTTACTTCTTCAGCGACTGTGCTGCGCGGCGCGGACCCTTACGCGTACGTGCGTTGGTACGCGTACGCTGGCCGCGCAGGGGCAGGCCCTTGCGATGGCGCACGCCGCGGTAGCAGCCGAGGTCCATCAGGCGCTTGATGTTCATCGTCACTTCACGGCGGAGATCGCCTTCGACGACAAACTTGCCCACTTCCTCACGCAGCTTTTCCAGATCCGCGTCGTTCAGGTCCTTGACCTTCTTGTTGAACGGCACACCGGCGGCCACGCAGATGTTGCGCGAACGCGTGCGACCGACACCAAAAATTGCCGTCAGGCCGATTTCGGTGTGCTGGTGGTTCGGGATGTTAACCCCTGCAATACGAGCCATTGTTTTTCCTCAAACAAAAAGCGCAAGCGCGCTAATCAGCCTTGGCGCTGCTTGTGGCGCGGGTCCGAGCTGCAGATCACGCGAACGACGCCGTTGCGCTTGATGATTTTGCAGTTGCGGCAAATGCGCTTTACCGATGCCATCACTTTCATGATATTACCCTTTTTCCTAAATCACTTCGCCCGGAACACGATCCGCGCACGCGACAGATCGTAAGGCGTCAACTCAACCGTCACCTTGTCGCCCGGGAGAATGCGGATGTAGTGCATCCGCATCTTTCCGGAAATATGTCCCAGAACGACATGGCCGTTTTCCAGCTTCACCCGGAAGGTCGCGTTGGGGAGGTTTTCGATAACCTCGCCCTGCATCTGGATTACATCGTCTTTGGCCATAGGTCCTTTTAACGCATCGGGACGCCGCCGCCCTTGAAGTTGGCCTTCTTGAGCAGCGATTCATATTGTTGCGACATCACGTACGACTGCACCTGCGCCATGAAGTCCATTGTGACGACGACAATGATCAGCAGCGACGTTCCACCAAAATAAAACGGCACATTCCAGCGCAGCACCAGAAACTCCGGCAGCAGGCAAACGAACACGATATAGATCGCACCGGCCAGCGTCAGACGCGTGAGGATGCGGTCGATATAGCGTGCCGTCTGATCGCCCGGGCGGATGCCAGGTACGAACGCGCCACTCTTTTTCAGGTTGTCGGCCGTTTCCCTGCTGTTGAACACCAGTGCGGTGTAGAAGAAGCAGAAGAACACGATCGCCAACGCATACAGCAACACGTACACGGGCTGGCCAGGCTTGAGGGCTTCGGCCACATTGTGCAGCGTGTCCGCAAACCAGCCGGTTCGCGATCCCGAACTGAACCAGTTCAGGATGGTTGCCGGGAACAGGATGATCGACGACGCGAAGATCGGCGGAATCACACCCGACATGTTCAGCTTGAGCGGCAGGTGGGACGACTGCCCGCCGTAAATCTTGTTACCGACCTGACGCTTCGCATAGTTCACGAGGATCTTGCGCTGGCCGCGTTCGATGAACACCACCAGGTACGTCACGGCTGCGATCAGAACGACCACGATGATCGCCGAGATGATGCTCATCGAGCCGGTGCGAACCAGTTCGAAAAGACCACCGAGCGCATTCGGGAAGCCTGCCGCGATCCCGCCGAAGATGATGATCGAGATACCGTTGCCAAGCCCGCGTTCCGTGATCTGCTCACCCAGCCACATCAGGAACATCGTGCCCGTTACGAGCGTCACGACCGTCGTCAAGCGGAACACCATGCCCGGATCGATCACGAGGCCGGGCTGATTTTCCAGCGCGACCGCGATGCCGAACGCCTGAAACGTCGCCAGCACCACCGTGAAGATCCGCGTGTACTGCGTGATCTTGCGTTGTCCAGCCTGCCCTTCCTTCTTCAACGCTTCCAGCTGAGGCGAAACAATTGCCATCAGCTGCAGGATGATCGACGCCGAAATATACGGCATGACACCCAGCGCGAAGATCGTGAACCGCGACAGCGCGCCACCCGAGAACATGTTGAACATGCCAAGGATGCCGCCCGACTGGCTCTGAAAGAGCTTCGCCAGTTGGTCCGGATCGATACCCGGAACCGGAATATGCGCGCCGATACGATAAACGACCAACGCCAGCAGCAGGAACACTGCACGCCGGCGCAGGTCGCCGAACTTCGGAGCGCTGCGACCGGTTTTTGCGAGACTCGGGCTGTTAGCCAAGTAGCTTCTCCGATGCAGATGTTAGTGACGGCGGGCAAGCCCGCACGCACCACTCACAATCACTCGGCAAAAGAACCGCCTGCTGCTTCAATCGCAGCACGCGCATTCTTCGTCGCACCCAGACCCTTCACGACGACCTTACGCTTGATCTCGCCGGTGGCGATGATCTTCGCGCTTTTGGTCAGTTCGCCCACGAGGCCTGCCTGCTTGAGAGCCAGCAGATCGATTTCGTCGACCGGCAGCTTCTCGATGTCGGCGAGGCGCACTTCACCGACGAATTCCTTCGTCAGCGAGGTGAAGCCACGCTTGGGCAGACGACGCTGCAGCGGCATTTGACCGCCTTCGAAGCCAACCTTGTGGAAGCCGCCCGAACGCGATTTCTGACCCTTGTGGCCGCGGCCAGCGGTCTTGCCGAGGCCGGAGCCGATGCCGCGACCGACGCGACGCTTTGCGTGCTTCGCGCCTTCTGCCGGCTTCAGGTTATTCAATTCCATTTTCAACTCCTGGAGTCCTGGTCGACCGCTTAGCCGATGACCTTGACGAGGTACGAGACCTTGTTGATCATGCCGCGCACAGCCGGCGTGTCCTGCAGCTCGGAAACCGAGTTCAGGCGGCGCAGGCCGAGACCGCGCACGGTGGCACGGTGCGATTCGCGGGTCCCAATCAGGCTCTTGACGAGCTGAACCTTGACAGTTTTATCAGACATGGTGCCCACCCTTAGCCCAGAATGTCTTCGACGGACTTGCCGCGCTTCGCTGCGATGTCAGCCGGGGTCGACTGCTTGCGCAGGCCGTCCAGCGTGGCACGAACGAGGTTGTACGGGTTCGTCGAACCGTGGCTCTTGGCCACGACGTTCTGCACGCCCATCACGTCGAACACTGCGCGCATCGGGCCGCCGGCGATAACACCGGTACCGTCCTTCGCCGGAGCGAGGAGGACCACCGATGCGCCATGCTTGCCGTGCACTTCGTGTTGCAGGGTGCCGTTCTTCAGGGGCACCTTGAACATGTTGCGGCGAGCTTGTTCCATCGCCTTCTGGACAGCGACCGGCACTTCCTTCGCCTTGCCCTTGCCCATACCGACGCGGCCATCACCGTCGCCAACCACGGTCAGTGCGGCGAAGCCGAGAATACGGCCACCCTTCACGACCTTGGTCACGCGGTTGACCGAAATCATTTTTTCGCGAAGGCCGTCGTCGCGTTCGTCAGCCTGAACTTTCGCTTGCATCTTTGCCATGACGAATTCCTTCCTTAGAACTTGAGCCCGGCTTCGCGCGCAGCATCAGCCAGCGCCTTGACGCGGCCGTGATAGCGGAAACCCGAGCGGTCGAAGGCGACGGATTCGATGCCGGCTGCCTTGGCCTTTTCTGCGATACGCTTGCCGATCAGCGTGGCAGCGGCGACGTTGCCGCCCTTGCCCGACTGGTCAGCCAGTTGCGCACGCACTTCGGCTTCGAGCGTCGACGCGCTGGCCAGCACCTTGGTGCCGCAGGGCGAGAACACTTGCGCATAGATGTGCGTGTTCGTGCGATGCACGGCCAGACGCGCGACCTGCAGCTCAGCGATCTTGAGACGCGTCTGACGAGCGCGGCGCAGGCGAGATTGAGTCTTATCCATGATTGCGCACCCTTACTTCTTCTTCGTTTCTTTGAGGATCACAACCTCGTCGGCGTAACGCACACCCTTGCCCTTGTAGGGCTCAGGCGGGCGATAACCGCGCACTTCTGCAGCGGTTTGGCCAACTTTCTGCTTGTCGATCCCCTTGATCACGATTTCCGTTTGCGACGGGGTTTCAGCCTTCACGCCTTCCGGCATCTGGTGCACCACGGGGTGCGAGAAACCCAGCGACAGGTTCAGCTTGTCGCCTTGCGCTTGAGCACGATAACCAACGCCAACCAGCGTCAGCTTGCGCTCGAAACCCTTCGTCACGCCTTGCACCATGTTCGCGACAATCGCGCGCATCGTGCCCGACATCGCATTGGCTTCGCGGCTTTCATCGGTCGGCTCGAACTTGAGCGTACCGTTGTCGTTCACCACCTTCACGAGGCGGTTCGCAGCTTGCGAAATCGTACCCAGCGGGCCCTTGACGGTAATCTTCTCGTCGCTGAGCGTCGCTTCTGCGCCTTGCAGCGCGATCGGGCTCTTACCTACTCGAGACATGTTTCTTCTCCTTAGGCCTTAAGCGACGTAGCAGATGACTTCGCCGCCGACGCCGGTAGCGCGCGCCTTGCGGTCCGTCATCACACCCTTCGGTGTCGAAACGATCGCCACGCCAAGGCCGTTCATGACCTGGGGGATTTCGTTACGGCCGCGGTACACGCGCAGACCCGGCTTCGAGACGCGCTCGAGGCGCTCGATAACGGGACGGCCAGCGTAGTACTTCAACGCAATGTTCAATTCCGACTTCGCACCTTCGGTCTTCACCGCGAAGTCGTCGATATAACCTTCGTCCTTCAGAACCTGCGCAATCGCAATCTTCACTTTCGACGAGGGCATAGCAACCGAAACCTTCTCGACCATCTGCGCATTGCGGATGCGAGTCAGCATATCGGCGATAGGATCACTCATGCTCATTTATGTTTCTCCTATTACCAGCTCGCCTTGGTGACGCCAGGGATCTCACCACGGAACGCGATTTCACGAATCTTGTTACGTGCGAGACCGAATTTGCGGAACGTGCCACGCGGACGACCCGTGATCGCGCAGCGGTTACGCTTGCGGGTGGGGTTCGAGTTGCGGGGCAGTTGTTGCAGTTCGAGGCGAGCTGCGTAGCGCTCTTCTTCCGACTTGCTTTGGTCGTCGATGATCGCCTTCAGCGCTGCGCGCTTCGGCGCAAATTTCGCTGCCAGACGAGCGCGCTTCTTTTCACGTTCGATCAGTGCCAGTTTAGCCACGGTAACCTCAGTTTCTGAACGGGAACTTGAAGCCGGCGAGCAGTGCCTTTGCTTCTTCGTCGGTCTTCGCAGTCGTCGTGATGCTGATGTTCAGCCCACGCAGCGCGTCGATCTTGTCGTAGTCGATTTCGGGGAAAATGATCTGCTCTTTCACACCGATGTTGTAGTTACCACGGCCGTCGAACGCCTTGCCCGACACGCCGCGGAAGTCGCGCACGCGGGGCAGCGCAACCGTCACGAAACGGTCGAGGAATTCGTACATGGCCTGGCCGCGCAACGTGACCATCGTGCCGATCGGGTAGCCTTCACGGATCTTGAAGCCCGCGATTGCCTTGCGCGACTTCGTGATGACCGGCTTCTGGCCGGCGATCTTCGTGAGGTCGCCAACGGCGTGCTCGAGGACCTTCTTGTCAGCGACGGCTTCACCGACACCCATGTTCAGGGTGATCTTGGTGAGGCGCGGCACTTCCATGATCGACTTGTAACCGAACTTCTCGATCAGGCCAGGAACGACCTTCTCTTTATAAAATTCTTGCAAACGTGCCATTTTTTACTCCGCAGCGTCAGGCGCTCAGGACAGCACCGGTCGTCTTCAGGAAACGAACCTTCTTGTCCCCTTCGACCTTGATGCCTACGCGCGACGGCTTGCCGTTCGCGTCGACCAGTGCGACGTTCGAGATAGCCAGCGGCATTGCCCTGGCTTCCACGCCACCCGTCGTACCCTTCATGGGGTTCGGCTTCACATGCTTCTTGGCAATGTTGATGCCTTCGACGGTCACGCGCTCTTCGCCCACGGCCAGCACGACACCGCGCTTGCCCTTGTCTTTGCCGGTGATGACGATGACTTCGTCACCCTTGCGAATCTTGTTCATCGCGACTCCTTACAGCACTTCCGGCGCGAGCGAAACGATCTTCATGAATCGTTCGCTACGCAGCTCACGCGTGACCGGCCCGAAGATGCGGGTGCCGATCGGCTCAAGCTTGGTATTCAAAAGCACGGCGGCGTTGCCATCGAACTTGATCAGCGAGCCGTCTTGACGGCGCACGCCCTTCGCGGTGCGAACCACAACAGCGTTGTAGATTTCGCCCTTCTTCACGCGCCCACGCGGCGTTGCTTCCTTGACGCTCACCTTGATGATGTCGCCAATGCTGGCATAACGACGCTTCGAGCCGCCGAGCACCTTGATGCACAGGACTTCACGTGCACCCGTGTTGTCGGCCACTTCAAGCCGAGTTTCGGTCTGGATCATGGTTTATCTTTCCCAACTTAATCCGGTTGCGCCACCATGGCACATCCGGTCAGTCTTGGTCCCGTCAGCCGCGCCGCCACTAGAACGACCGCTCAGCTGCTTGGGTAAGAACAGCAGCGACGGCAAACGAAACCGGCCATCGCATTCCGGTGAATCTTGCTAACCCGGACTGGCGCCCGGATCTGCTTCCCCACCTACTTCCACTTGCCGCTTTGCCAACAGCAAGCCCATAAAGAGGGAAGACCAAGACTATAACTCGATAATCTTGGTCTAGCAAGCGAAATCTTCAGCGATTTCAATTACTTCTACACCCCGGGAAGTGGCTCCCCGGGGTGTTGCGCCACTTTTAGATGACGCGTGCTGCTTCGATCAGCTTCGACACGGTCCAGGCCTTCGTCTTCGAGAGAGGACGGGTTTCCTGGATTTCAACGAGGTCGCCCTCGTTGTACGTGTTCGCTTCGTCGTGAGCGTGGTACTTCTTCGACTGCACGACGTACTTGCCGTAGATCGGGTGCTTGACGCGGCGCTCGACCAGGACGGTGACCGTCTTGTCCATCTTGTTGCTGACGACCTTGCCGACCAGCGTCCGCTTAAGCGAGGTTTTCACGCTTTCGTTCATTTCTGGTTCGCCTTCTGAGTCAGGACGGTCCGCACACGCGCGATGTCGCGACGAACCTTCTTCAGCTGGCTCGTGTTCGTGAGCTGCTGGGTCGCGAGTTGCATGCGCAGGCCGAATTGCGCCTTCAAGAGGTCCGACAGCTCTTTGTCGAGCGCGGCCTTGTCTTTCTGAAGAAGTTCAGATGCCTTCATCAATCACTCCTTAGGCGCCGAGCTGGCGAACCATGAAGACCGTCTTCAGCGGCAGCTTGGCTGCAGCCAGACGGAAGGCTTCACGGGCCAGTTCTTCGGACACACCATCCATTTCATACAGCATCTTGCCCGGCTGAATCTCGGCGACGTAGTACTCAGGGTTACCCTTACCGTTACCCATACGCACTTCCGCCGGCTTTTGCGAGATCGGCTTGTCCGGGAAGATACGGATCCAGATGCGGCCGCCACGCTTGATGTGACGCGTCATTGCACGACGCGCCGCTTCAATCTGACGCGCGGTCAGGCGACCACGACCGATAGCCTTCAGACCATATTCACCGAACGAAACGGCGTTGCCGCGCGTTGCGATACCGGTGTTACGCCCCTTCTGCTCTTTGCGATACTTCCTGCGTTTCGGTTGCAGCATCGTTATTCTCCACTCTTGCCGTCACCGCCGGCGGCGCCACGGCGCGGTGCGCCACGACGGGCGCCCGGTGCGCCTTCACCATCACGGCGCGGACGACGATCGCCCGGGCGCGCGTTGCGGCGCGGACGCTTTTCTTCGGCGACTTCTTCCACCACCGGTGCGTCGTTGCGGCCGAGCGTGTCGCCCTTGTAGACCCAAACCTTCACGCCGATGATGCCGTACGTCGTCTTCGCTTCCGAGGTTGCGTAGTCGATGTCGGCACGCAGCGTGTGAAGCGGCACTCGACCTTCGCGGTACCACTCGGTACGTGCGATTTCGATACCGTTCAGACGGCCGGCGCTCATGATCTTGATGCCCTGGGCGCCCAGACGCATTGCGTTCTGCATCGCGCGCTTCATTGCGCGACGGAACATGATGCGGCGCTCGAGCTGCTGCGTGATCGAATCGGCGATCAGTTGAGCATCGGTTTCCGGCTTGCGGATTTCCTCGATGTTCACGTGAACCGGAACGCCCATGCGCTTCTGGAGTTCGGCCTTGAGGAGTTCGATGTCCTCGCCCTTCTTGCCGATCACCACACCCGGACGCGAGCTGTAAATCGTGATGCGAGCGTTCTTTGCCGGACGCTCGATCACAACACGGCCCACCGAAGCGTTCTTCAGCTTCTTCTTCAGGTATTCACGAACACCGATGTCTTCCTTCAACATCGCCGCAAAATTGTTGTTGTTCGCGTACCAGCGCGAAGCCCAATTGCGGCTGACGGCCAAACGGAAGCCAGTCGGATGAATTTTCTGTCCCATCGTATGGCTCCTTAATTCCCGACCGTCACAGTGATGTGACAGGATTGCTTCTCGATGCGGTTGCCGCGGCCCTTGGCGCGCGCGGTGAAACGCTTCAGCGAAGCTGCCTTGTCGACGTAGATGCTCTTGATCTTGAGCTCGTCGATGTCAGCACCTTCGTTGTGTTCCGCGTTTGCGATCGCCGAGAGCACAACCTTTTTCACGATGCCAGCCGCTTTCTTCGGCGAGAACGTCAGAACGTTCAGTGCCTTGTCGACCGGCAGACCGCGGATCTGGTCAGCCACAAGGCGCGTTTTCTGCGCCGAGATGCGGGCACCGCGATGAATTGCCTTCACTTCCATCTTGATTGCCCCTTATTTCTTGGCCTTCTTGTCGGCCGCGTGACCCTTGAACGTACGGGTCAGTGCGAACTCGCCAAGCTTGTGGCCGACCATGTTTTCCGTGACATACACCGGAACGTGTTGACGGCCGTTGTGCACGGCGATCGTCAGGCCGATGAAGTCCGGCAGGATCGTCGAACGACGCGACCAGGTCTTGATCGGTTTCTTGTCACGCGATGCTGCAGCCGCCTCAACCTTCTTCAGCAAATGGGCGTCGCAGAACGGACCTTTCTTGATAGAACGTGCCATTGCCTACTCCTTAACGCTTGTGACGGCGCTGGACGATCATGCTCGTCGTGCGCTTGTTGCTGCGGGTGCGATAGCCCTTCGTCGGCGTGCCCCACGGGCTCACCGGATCGCGACCAGCCGCAGTCTTGCCTTCGCCACCACCGTGCGGGTGGTCGACCGGGTTCATTGCAACGCCGCGGACCGTCGGGCGGATACCGCGCCAGCGGTTCGCGCCAGCCTTACCGATTTGACGCAGGCTGTGCTCTTCGTTGCCGACTTCACCGATCGTCGCGCGGCATTCGACGTGCACGCGGCGGATTTCGCCCGAACGCAGACGAACCTGCGCGTAGACGCCTTCACGTGCCAGCAGCATTGCCGACGTACCGGCCGAACGCGCCATTTGCGCGCCCTTGCCCGGCAGCATTTCGATGCAGTGGATCGTCGTACCGACCGGAATGTTGCGGATCGGCAGCGCGTTGCCTGCACGGATCGGCGCTTCCGAACCCGACATCAGCTGCGTGCCAACCGTCACGCCCTTCGGCGCGATGATGTAGCGGCGCTCGCCGTCTGCGTAAAGAACCAGCGCAATGTTCGCGCTACGGTTCGGGTCATACTCGAGACGCTCCACCTTCGCGGGGATGCCATCCTTCGTACGACGGAAATCGATCACACGGTAGTGCTGCTTGTGACCGCCACCCTGGTGACGCGTCGTGATGCGGCCGTTGTTGTTACGGCCAGCCGTCGAGGACTTCTTTTCGAGCAGTGCCGCAAACGGCGCGCCCTTATGGAGGTCCTTGTTGACGATCTTGACCATCGCGCGGCGACCCGGCGAGGTCGGCTTAACTTTCACGATTGCCATGATTACTTGGCCTCCGCTTCAAAGTTGATTTCCTGGCCGGGCTTCAGGCAGACATACGCCTTCTTCACGTCCTTGCGCTTGCCGTTGAAGCGGCCAAAGCGCTTGGCCTTGCCCTTCTGGACCAGCACGTTGACGGACTCGACTTCCACCTTGAACAGCAGCTCGACAGCAGCCTTGACTTCCTGCTTGTTCGCGTCCGGCGCGACTTCGAAGACGACTTGTTCGTTCTTCTCCGCTACCAGCGTCGCCTTTTCGGAGATCACCGGTGCGAGCAGGACCTGCATCAAACGATGATCGTTCTTGCGAATCTCGCTCATGACAGCAACTCCTCGATCTGGGCGACCGCTGCCTTCGTGATCAGGATCTTCTTGAAGTAGATCAGCGAGAGCGGGTCGGCAAAACGCGGCTCAACGACTGCCACGTGGGGCAGGTTGCGCGACGCGAGATACAGGTTCTCGTCGACCGTGTCGGTGATGACCAGCACGGATTCGAGACCCATGGCCTTGAACTTTTCGGCCAGCAGCTTCGTCTTCGGCGCTTCGAGCGAAAGCTCTTCGACGACCGAGATGCGGCCTTCGCGGGCCAGCTGCGAGAAGATCGAGCAGAGACCTGCGCGATGCATCTTCTTGTTGACCTTGTGCGAGAAGTTTTCTTCCGGCGAATTCGGGAAGATGCGACCACCGCCGCGCCACAGCGGGCTCGACGACATACCGGCACGAGCGCGGCCCGTACCCTTCTGACGCCACGGCTTCTTGGTGGTGTGCTTGACCTGTTCGCGGTCCTTCTGCGCGCGGTTACCGCTGCGCGCGTTCGCCTGGTAGGCGACAACGATCTGGTGGATCAGCGCTTCGTTGTAGTCACGGCCGAACACGACGTCCGACGCGTTGACGGCTGCGCCTTCCTGACCATTAGCGTTCAGGAGCTTCAGTTCCATTATTGCGCTCCTTTCTTGGCGCGCGCCTTGACGGCGGGCGTCACGAAAACCTTGCCGCCCTTTGCACCCGGCACGGCACCCTTGACCAGCAGCAGCTTGCGCTCTGCGTCGATACGGGCGATTTCGAGGTTTTGCACCGTCACGGTTTCGTCACCCATGTGACCGGTCATGCGCTTGCCCGGGAACACGCGACCCGGATCCTGCGCCATACCGATCGAGCCCGGCACATTGTGCGAGCGCGAGTTACCGTGCGAAGCACGACCCGAAGCGAAGTTGTAACGCTTGATGGTACCGGCGTAGCCCTTACCGATCGAGGTGCCTTGCACGTCGATCTTCTGGCCTTCTTCGAAGAGTTCCACACCGATCACGGCGCCAGCGGACAGTTCGGCGGCCTTAGCGGCGTCGATCTGGAATTCCTTGAGGATTTCACCGGCTTGAACGCCAGCTTTGGCGAGATGACCTGCGAGCGGCTTCGTCACGCGCGATGCGCGGCGAGTACCGAAAGCAACCTGCACGGCCGTGTAGCCGTCGGTTTCAACAGTCTTGATCTGCGTCACGCGGTTGTCGGACACGTCCAGCACGGTCACGGGAATCGAATCCCCTTCGGCCGTGAAGATACGGGTCATGCCAACCTTGCGACCTACGAGTCCAAGGCTCATCGTTTTCTCCATTCCCGACTGCGATTGGTCGGGGCTAATTTACAAAGTACCGGCATGTTTTCGAGGCGCTTTTGACAGACGGACCCGAAAGGGACACACCGATTTTTTGCGCAAACGCGCGAAAAGACGTCAAGTATAACGTCCTTCCTCGTTTTCCGCAAGCAATCAAAGACTTAGCGCCACCCGAAGATTCCGGCGGCGCTCGAGGCTCTTACTGCAGCTTGATTTCGACGTCCACGCCAGCCGGGAGGTCCAGCTTCATCAGCGCGTCGACGGTCTTGTCCGTCGGGTCGACGATGTCCATCAGGCGCAGGTGCGTACGGATTTCGAGCTGGTCGCGCGACGTCTTGTTGACGTGCGGCGAACGCAGGATGTCGAAACGCTGGATACGCGTCGGCAGCGGCACCGGACCGCGGACGATTGCGCCCGTGCGCTTCGCCGTATCGACGATTTCAGCAGCCGACTGGTCGATCAGACGGTAGTCGAAAGCCTTCAGACGGATACGGATTTTTTGGTTCTGCATGATGATTCCTTGAAAAGAGCGAGGCGGACTTGCGCCGCCAGACAATATAAAGAGCGCAGGACCACCCCGCGGCAAGGCGCCGAGAGGTGGTCCCTGGGTACATCAACTTCTACAGCAAGCCGGGTATTCTACTCGA
>NZ_BBJH01000038.1 GCF_000739775.1 Paraburkholderia heleia NBRC 101817
CTGGGCAATCAGATCACTCGACGACATATCTTCTTCCTTGCTTGCTAGCTGAGCGCTTCGAGTCGCCCGATCAAAACTGCGCTTCGCTCAGCGCGAGCACGCCCGCGTCGCCCTTTGCGGCCAGAATCGACGTCTCGAGGCCGCCTGCCTGCGCGAGAATATGCTCGGCGTAGAACTGCGCGATCGCAATTTTCGCGCCGTAAAATTCCGGGTCGTTCGCGAGTTCGCGTTGCGAGACGAGCAGCGCGCGCGCCATTTGCCACCCGCACAGCACGATGCCCGCGAGCCTGAGATACGGCACGCTGCCCGCGAACACCGCGTTCGGGTCGCGCTTGACGTTCTCAATCACGTAGTCGATGACGTTCGCGAGTGCGCGTGCCCCCTTCTCCAGTTGCTCGCGCATCGATGCTGCCGCCGGGCCGCCGGTCTGGCCCAGTTCTTCAGCAGTCCCGGCGATCTCGCCCAGCAGCGCCTTCGCAACCGCGCCGCCGTCGCGCACCGTCTTGCGGCCCACCAGGTCGTTTGCCTGGATCGCCGTGGTGCCTTCGTAGATGGCGAGAATGCGCGCGTCGCGGTAGTACTGGGCCGCCCCCGTTTCCTCGATGAAGCCCATGCCGCCATGCACCTGGACGCCAAGGCTCGTCACTTCGTTGACCATTTCCGTGCTCCAGCCCTTCACGATCGGCACGAGGAATTCGTAGATCGCGAGATTGCGCGCGCGCACTTCAGGGTCGGCATGGTAGTGAGCGTGGTCGCTATAGGCAGCGGCGACATACGCGAGCGAGCGAGCGCCCTCGGTCATCGCGCGCATCGAGGCGAGCATGCGGCGCACGTCAGGATGATGGATGATGGTCGCCGACTGCTTGAGCGAGCCGTCCACCGGGCGGCTCTGCACACGCTCCTTCGCGTACGCCACCGCCTTCTGGTACGCGCTGTCCGCCACGCCCACGCCCTGCATGCCCACGCCAAAGCGCGCCGCGTTCATCATGATGAACATGTATTCGAGGCCGCGGTTCTCCTCGCCCACCAGATAGCCGATCGCGCCGCCGTGGTCGCCGTACTGGAGCACGGCCGTCGGGCTCGCCTTGATGCCGAGCTTGTGTTCGATCGAAACGCAATGCACGTCGTTGCGCGCGCCGAGCGAACCGTCTTCGTTGACGAGGAACTTCGGCACGACGAACAGCGAAATGCCTTTCACGCCTTCGGGCGCGCCCGGCGTGCGCGCCAGCACGAGGTGAACGATGTTCTCCGCCATGTCGTGCTCGCCCCAGGTGATGAAGATCTTCGTGCCGAAGACCTTGTACGTACCGTCGCCTTGCGGTTCGGCGCGCGAGCGCACCAGCGCCAGGTCGGAGCCGGCCTGCGGCTCGGTAAGGTTCATCGTGCCGGTCCAGTCACCGGAGATGAGCTTCGGCACGTAGCGCGCCTTCAGTTCGTCGCTGCCTGCGGTAAGCAGCGCCTCGATGGCGCCGTCGGTAAGCAGCGGGCACAGCGCGAACGAGAGGTTCGCCGCGTTGAGCATTTCGATGCAAGGCGTAGCGATCAGCTTGGGCAGCGCCTGGCCGCCGAATTCGGACGGATGCTGCAGACCCTGCCAGCCGCCCTCGACATACTGGCGGAACGCCCCTGCAAAGCCAGGCGTCGCCGTGACCTCGCCGTCGCGCCAGCTGCTGGGCGCGCGGTCGCCTTCCACGTTCAGCGGCGCGATGACTTCGCCCGAGAGCTTCGCGCACTCGTCGAGCACGGCCTGCGCAGTGTCGATACCGGCATCTTCGAAACCCGGCAGGGTCGCGACGGCGTCGATGCCGGCCAGCTCTTTCAGCACGAACAGCATGTCCTTGACGGGGGCGTTGTAGCTCATGATCGGTCCTTCCAGTCACTCAGGGTCAAATTGGATGCGCCGCCGGGCCAGGCTTGCCTGGGTGGCCACCTTGCGGCAGTACAGGAGGGATCGTAGCGCCAATGGGCCGCGAAACCACTGTCCAAACCGGACCACATGGTGACAATTCTAGCCACGCTGTCGGCTGCCGCGCCCACCCTTCATGGGTGGGCGTCGTCACTTTGTGCCCGCCGACGCTCAGCCGCGCCGGCGGTAAGTGCCAGGCGTGCTGCCCGTCCAGTGGCGAAAGGCGCGGTGAAAGGCGCTGGGGTCATCGAAACCCAGATCGCCGCCAATGGCCGCGATCGTGTCCTGGGTGTCGGTGAGGCGCTGGATCGCCACGTCGCGGCGCAGTTCGTCCTTGAGCGCCTGGAACGTGGTCTCCTCCGCGGCGAGGCGCCGGCAGAGCGTGCGCACCGAACAGTGCAGGCTGTCGGCCGCCGCTTCGATGGTCGGCAGATCGGGCAGTTGCGCAGCCAGGTACTGGCGCACGTTGTGGCTCACGAGCTGCTCACTGAAGGTCTCGAAGATCCAGTCGCCGGGCGAGCGCGCGAGAAACGCGCGCAGGTTGCGCTTGCTCTGCCGGATCGGCATGTCGAAATAGGCAGCGCTAAAGCGCATCAGCGTGGCTTCGCAGCCGAAACGCACAGGACCTGAGAAGAAATAGCGGTGATCGAGCGCGTGCGGAGGCTGCGCGCAGGCGAAATCGACTTGCAGGAGCGGAATGCGCTGGCCGATCAGCCAGGACGACACGCCATGCGCGAGCTTGAGCATCAGCTCCTGGCCGAGCGGCCCGATCGCTCCGTATGCCGGGTTGGCGCGTAATGCCACCTGGGCTACGAGCCCCTGGCGGCGCGATTCGAGCCGGAAATCGTCGAGCACGATGTGGAAGAACTGGTCGAAGCGGTGCAGCGCCGTTTCGAGGTTGCGCGCATCGAGCAGGCTCAGGCAGAGAAACTTGAGCGTGCCGCTGCGCAGCGGCCGGCTGAAGATGCCGGGCATCTCGTCGTCGAGTTCGATGGCGAGCGTCTGGTAGAGCGTGGAGAACTGCTCTTCCGTGACGCGGCCGCCAGGCCTCGCGAGCAGTTCCAGCGCGATGCCCGCCTCGTTGAGATAGCGGCGGATCACGGCAGGCTCGGCGCCCGCGCCGGCGAGAAAGCCGTTGACGAGCGAGATGGGAACGGTAGCGCTAGGCGATGGCATGCGTTGACGATGGGAGGCCGCGAAAACGGACGGACATAGGTGTGCGCCCGCGCGCCATTCTAAATCGGCACGGCCGAAATCACCTGGCCGCCGCCCCTCGTGCCCGCAAACGCTGCAAACCACGCGAGACTTTCCGGATGGGCCATGGCGTGCGGACCGGCCGCCTTCCCGCGCGTTGCCCAGCCACTTCATGAACCGGGTAATGCGCGCGGATTCGACTCGCCGCGGCGCCGGAATCCGGGAAGGTGTCCAATCGCATTTGCAGGCGACGATGTCCGTTAACATCGCGCGCAATGAGACCTTGTGATTATTGTCAATGTTTCGAACGAAACATGTAATTGAACACTTACGCGCGATCGATATTTTCGCCTCCCGGTTTAATTTGAGATAAATCAGGATTCACATGCCGGTTGTCCTGCAAAATAGATCGAACCGCTTATTTACCTTGCGCCGCGCAATGTCTGGTTTGCCGGGAAAGTCCGGCGCATGGCCTGTTCCATACGCAACTGGCATAACGATCGTCATAAAACTGCAATCCATTGACGCCTTTAATTTGACTAATTCCCGTCGATTCACCGCCCTCTATCGGACCAAAGTCTTATTGCCAGATTGTGCGCCCCATATCAGATTGAGCGCGTAGCGGCACGGGTTCCGCTCTCGCGGCATGTGATCCGCGCTGCAGATTCAGGCACAAGCAAATTGACGGCTTGGCGCGCAGCGCGAGATCTGCGACCCAACCGGCTCGTACAGGAGACCGCGCATGTCCGAATCGACGTCCACGCCTCAGCCCGCTGCCAAGCCCGATAGCGCCGCCACGCCAGCCGCCGCCAACAGGCTTCGCCTCGGCGCCCTCACTGCCCTCGTCGTGGGCTCGATGGTGGGCGGCGGTATCTTCTCGCTGCCGCAAAACATGGCTGCCAGCGCCGACGCCGGCGCGGTGCTGATCGGCTGGGCGATCACCGCGGTCGGCATGCTCATGCTCGCCTTCGTGTTCCAGTCGCTGGCCATACGCAAGCCCGAACTCGACGGCGGCGTCTACGCTTTCGCGAAAGCCGGCTTCGGCGACTACATGGGCTTCGGCTCGGCATGGGGCTACTGGATTAGCGCGTGGCTCGGCAACGTCGGCTACTTCGTTCTCCTGTTCAGCACGCTCGGCTACTTCTTCCCGGTGTTCGGCGAGGGCAACACGCCGCTCTCCATCATCTGCGCCTCGGTACTGCTCTGGGCGCTGCATTTTCTCGTGCTGCGGGGCATCAAGGAGGCCGCGATCGTCAACCAGATCACCACGGTCGCGAAGCTGGTGCCGCTGTGCCTCTTCATCATCATCTGCGCGTTTGCATTCCGCTCCAGCACCTTCACGGCCGACGTCTGGGGACAAATGAATCCCAAGCTCGGCAGCGTGACGAACCAGGTCCGCGGCATGATGCTCGTGACCGTGTGGGTGTTCATCGGCATTGAAGGCGCGAGCATCTTCTCCGCACGCGCGGAAAAGCGCAGCGATGTCGGCAAGGCCACGGTCATCGGTTTTGTCGGCGTGCTGCTCCTGCTCGTGCTCGTGAACGTGCTGTCGCTCGGCGTGCTCACGCAGCCGAAGCTGGCGGCCCTGCAGAACCCATCGATGGCGGGCGTGCTCGAAAACGTGGTCGGCCACTGGGGTGCGATTCTCATCAGCGTGGGGCTCGTCGTGTCGCTCGCGGGTGCCCTGCTCTCGTGGGTGCTGCTGTGCGCCGAAATCATCTTTTCGGCTGCGCGGGACCACACGATGCCAAACTTCCTGCGCAAGGAAAACGCCAGGCACGTGCCGGCCAACGCGCTGTGGCTCACGAACGGCATGGTGCAGATATTCCTCGTCATCACGCTGTTCTCGAAGGGCACGTATCTCTCGCTCATCTATCTCGCGACTTCGATGATCCTGCTGCCCTACTTCTGGTCGGCAGCCTACGCCTTTCTGCTCGCGCTGCGCGGCGAAACGTATGAGATCGACAGCGGCGAGCGCAACAAGGACCTCGTCATCGCGGGCATCGCCGTGATCTACGCGATCTGGCTGATTTATGCCGGCGGCCTCAAATATGTGCTGCTCTCCGCGTTGCTCTACGCGCCAGGCGTCGTGCTGTTCGCGCGCGCAAAACGCGAGGTCGGCCAGCCCGTGTTCACCAACATCGAGAAGTTCATTTTCGCCGCTGTGCTGATTGGCGCATTGCTGGCGGCTTTCGGCCTGTACAAGGGCTTTCTCACCCTCTGATTCGAGGAGTCTCATGATGAGTACGGACACTGTCGCCTTCGGCGTCAATTCCGAGGCAGGCAAGCTGCGCAAGGTCATGGTATGCGCGCCGGGCCTCGCGCATCAACGCCTCACCCCCAGCAACTGCGACGAGCTGCTTTACGACGACGTGATCTGGGTCAGCCAGGCGAAGCGCGACCACTTCGACTTCGTGACCAAGATGCGCGAGCGCGGCGTGGACGTCCTCGAGATGCACAATCTGCTCACGGAAACGGTGCAACACCCCGAAGCGCTCAAGTACATTCTCGATCGCAAGGTTCGCCCCGAGACCGTGGGCGTGTCGCTCGCCGGCGAGGTGCGCAGCTGGCTCGAAGGGCTCGAGCCGCGCAAGACCGCGGAATTCCTCATTGGCGGCGTGGTTGCCGAAGATATTCCGGATACCGAACAAAGCAAGATCCTCAAGGAATTTCGCCGTTATCTGGGCTATTCGAGCTTCGTGCTCGCGCCGCTGCCCAACAGCACCTTTACGCGCGACACGACCTGCTGGATCTATGGCGGTGTAACGCTCAACCCGATGTACTGGCCGGCGCGCCGCCAGGAAACGCTGCTCACCACGGCCATCTACCGGTATCACCCCGATTTCGCGGGCAAGGACTTCCAGGTGTGGTACGGCGACCCCGACGAGGACCATGGCGCGGCCACGCTCGAAGGCGGCGACGTGATGCCGATCGGCAACGGCGTCGTGCTGATCGGCATGGGCGAGCGCACGAGCCGCCAGGCGATCGGCCGCCTCGCGCAGAACATCTTCGCCAAGGGCGGCGCCGAGCGCATCGTCGTGGCGGGCCTGCCCAAGTCGCGCGCGGCCATGCACCTCGACACGGTGTTCAGCTTCTGCGACCGCGACCTCGTGACGATCTTCCCCGAAGTGGTCGACGAGATCGTGCCGTTCTCGATTCGCCCCGACGACAAGAGCCCTTCGAAGCTCGACCTGCGCCGCGAGGAAAAGCCCTTCGTGGACGTCGTGGCCGAGGCGCTGGGTTTGAAGAGCCTGCGCATCGTCGAGACCGGCGGCAACGCGTTCGCGGCAGAGCGCGAGCAATGGGACGACGGCAACAACGTGGTGTGCGTCGAGCCCGGCGTCGTGATTGGCTATGACCGCAACACCTATACGAATACGTTGCTGCGCAAGGCCGGCGTGGAGGTCATCACGATCACGGCGAGCGAACTGGGCCGCGGGCGCGGCGGCGGCCACTGCATGACCTGCCCGATCATCCGCGACGCCGTCGATCTCTGAGCGTCGCCACTTATGCGCATTCCCACTGCATTCGCAACGGAGAAACGACATGGCTTTTAACCTGCGCAACCGCAGCCTGCTTAGTCTGATCCATCACAGCAACCGCGAGTTGCGTTATCTGCTCGACCTCTCGCGCGACCTCAAGCGTGCCAAGTACACGGGCACCGAGCAGCAGCACCTCAAGGGCGTCAACATTGCGCTGATCTTCGAAAAGACCTCCACGCGCACGCGCTGCGCATTCGAGGTCGCGGCCTACGATCAAGGCGCGAACGTCACCTATATCGATCCGACCTCTTCGCAGATCGGCCACAAGGAGAGCATGAAGGACACGGCGCGCGTGCTGGGCCGCATGTACGACGCGATCGAGTACCGCGGCTTCAAGCAGGAGATCGTCGAGGAACTGGCGAAGTTCGCCGGCGTGCCGGTGTTCAACGGACTGACGGACGAGTACCACCCCACGCAAATGCTCGCCGACGTGCTCACCATGCGCGAGCATTCGGACAAGCCGCTCACGCAGATCAGCTACGCGTATCTCGGCGACGCGCGCAACAACATGGGCAACTCGCTCCTGCTCGTCGGCGCGAAGCTCGGCATGGACGTGCGCATCGCGGCGCCGAAGTCGCTCTGGCCGCATGACGATCTCGTCGCCGACTGCAAGAAGTTCGCCGAGGAAAGCGGCGCGCGCATTCTGCTGACCGAGGACCCCAAGGCCGCCGTCAAGGACGTGGATTTCGTGCACACCGACGTATGGGTCTCGATGGGCGAGCCGATGGAGGCGTGGGGCGAACGCATCAAGGCGCTGCTGCCCTATCAGGTGAACATGGCGCTCATGAAGGCGAGCGGCACGCCGCATACGCGCTTCATGCACTGCCTGCCCGCCTTCCACAACAGCGAGACGGTGATCGGCAAGCAGATCGCCGACAAGTATCCGGAGCTCAAGGGCGGTGTCGAGGTCACGGAGGAAGTGTTCGAGTCGCCGCTGAATCTGGCCTTCGAACAGGCGGAAAACCGCATGCACACGATCAAGGCAATTCTCGTTTCGACGCTCGCCGACATTTGAGCGCCACCGCTTGACGGCGCGCGTGCGCCGCGCAGCCGGGTTGCAAACCTGGCAACGCGGCGCATGCGCTCCGCTTCACCGACACGCATTACCGTGGGAGTCAGACATGCGAATCGTGATTGCGCTTGGCGGCAACGCGCTGCTGCGGCGCGGCGAGCCGATGACGGCGGAGAACCAGCGCGAGAACGTGCGCCTCGCGGCCACCCAGATCGCGCAGATCGCGCAGGGCAACGAACTGGTGATCGCCCACGGCAACGGGCCGCAGGTCGGCCTGCTCGCGCTGCAGGGCGAGGCCTACAAGGACGTGCCGGGCTACCCGCTCGACGTGCTCGGCGCGCAGACCGAGGGCATGATCGGCTACATGATCGAGCAGGAACTCGGCAATCTCCTGCCGTACGAGGTGCCCTTCGCGACGATCCTCACCCAGGTCGAAGTGGATGCGAACGATCCGGCGTTCCAGCATCCGAGCAAGCCGATCGGCCCGGTCTACACGAAGGAGCAGGCGGATAAACTCGCCGCCGAGCGCGGCTGGGCCATCGCCCCGGACGGCGACAAGTTCCGCCGTGTCGTGGCGAGCCCGCGGCCGAAGCACATCTTCGAGATCCGCCCCGTGAAATGGCTGCTGGAGCGCGGCACGATCGTGATTTGCGCGGGCGGCGGCGGCATTCCCACGCTCTACGGCGAAGGCCACAAGCTGGGCGGCGTGGAGGCCGTGATCGACAAGGATCTGTGCTCCGCCCTGCTCGCGCAGGAGCTGGAGGCCGACATGCTCATCATCGCCACCGACGTGAACGCCGCGTACATCGACTGGAGCAAGCCGTCGCAAAAGGCGATTGCGAGCGCGCATCCCGACGAACTCGAGAAGCTGGGTTTCGCGGCCGGGTCGATGGGGCCGAAGGTCATGGCGGCCGCGGAGTTCGCACGCAACACCGGCAAGGATGCGGTGATCGGCGCGCTCGCCGATATCGTGGCGATTACCCAGGGCAAGGCGGGCACACGCGTGAGCACGCAGAGGCCAGGCTTGATCCTCTATTGAGGCCGGCCTGTTCGGCCTCGGAGCGGGCGCCTCGAAACGGTGCCTGAAAATGCAGGGCGCGCACCGCGGGCGAAGCCGCGGTGCGCGCCCTGTTGTGTGTCTGCGTGCCGCCTATTCTTCGCGTGCCGGCGGCATGACCTGGGCGCTGATGGTGTGATCGCGCCAGAACAGGTTGTTGATGCGGCCCTGCAAGCGGCGCAAGCCCTCTTCGCTCGCCGTGTGGAAGGTGAGCAGCGCGCCGGGACGGCCCGCCCCCTCGATGCGCTGAATCGCATCGTACGGCGGAAAACCGTAGCGCTCCAGAAACTCGTTGATTTCGGCGTCCGTGACGTGTTCGTCGATATTACCCAACAGCAGATCGGCCATGGTCTACCCCTCGTGTGCGTTCAATCGTGATGATAGTGTGCCTTGATCCGGCGCGACGACAAGCAACGCCGGACCGAACGCAATGCTGCTCAGTAATTCTCCTGCACGTAGCGATAAGGATAGTCTGGGTCGCGGTAACCCTGCGGCTTCTGGCGGTCCGGCAAAGCGACTTTCTCGCGCGGCAGCGCCTTGTACGGAATGGTGTTCAGAATATGGCTGATGACGTTCAGACGCGCACGTTTCTTGTCATCGGATCGGACAACGAACCATGGAGATTCGGGCGTATCCGTCATGTCGAACATCTCGTCGCGCGCGCGTGAATAGTCGTACCAGCGGCTATACGACAGGAGGTCCATGGGCGAAAGCTTCCAGACCTTGCGCGGATCGTTGATGCGGCCTTCGAGGCGCCGGGTCTGCTCCTTCTGGCTCACTTCGAGCCAGAACTTGATGAGGATCGTGCCCGAGTCGATGATGGCGCGCTCGATGAGCGGCACGCCGCGCAGGAAATTCGTCGCCTGTTCCTCCGTGCAAAAGCCCATCACGCGCTCGACGCCCGCGCGGTTGTACCAGCTGCGGTCGAACACCACGATCTCGCCCGCGGCGGGCAGCAGCGGCAGGTAGCGCTGGAAATACATTTGCGACTTTTCGCGCTCCGTCGGCGCGGGCAGCGCGAATACGCGAAACACGCGCGGGCTGACCCGTTCGGTGAGCGCCCTGATGGTGCCGCCTTTGCCTGCGCCATCGCGGCCTTCGAACAGGATGCAGACCCTGAGGCGCTTCTGGACCACCCACTCCTGCAAGCGAACGAGTTCGCCATGCAGGCGTTCGAGTTCCTTTTGATAGGCCTTTTCGCTGAGTTTTTCCGCCGGTTCGGCTGCGCTCGCGGCCTTGACTTCCTCTTTCTTCGCCATTGAATCGCTCCCCGCTTCGGACGCCTCACACGAGGCAAGATCCACTATGGTGTGTGGACGAGGGGCGCGCAATAGGACTTTGGACTCAGGGACTTTGGACTCAGGTCCTGGCGGTCTTGACCTCCGGTCATCACGCTCGCGTACGGGCGCATCATTCGTGCGCGTAGTTGAACTCGGGCATGGCCTTCAACTGGGCCTTGTCGGCCTGCAGCACGATCTGTTTGCTGTCGATGCGCAGGTCGTTGAACGGCACGGCCACGAGATGCTGGCCCAGGCCGAGAAAACCGCCCACGGAGAGAATCGCGAACGCGCCTTCATTAGGCGACTCGAGCACGATGTCGTCGATCGCGCCGACTTTGCTGCCGCTAGTGTCGTAGACGTCGGCGCCCACGAGCTTCGAGGCGCGAAAGCCGGTGCCCGACTGCACCGTCGCCATGCGCTGCACGGCGATCGATTGCGCGGCGCCCTGCGCGAGCGCGGCAGACGGCATGCCCAGCGTGCAGCCGAGCACGCACCCGAACGCGACGGCGAGCGCGAAGCTGCGGCGGCAAGGCGGCGCCCGCAAATCTGGCGGCGAGTTCAACGCGCAATTCGATTGCGTCGTCATGGTATCCCCCTTGTGCGAATGCACGGTGAATACCGCCTCAATGCAAGCGCTGTGCCCGGCGCGCTCATGCCTGCGCGAGCCAATGCTCGATCAGCGGCCCACGTTGCCCATAGAGGGGATCGCTCGCGGGATAGGCAAGCGCCTGCATGGCGCGCCACTCCGCCGCCGTCAACGCGTCGCGGCGGATGTCCCATTGCTGCCCGCGCGGATAGCCACCCGCCACGCGGAAACCGCCCGCGAGCGATAGCAGGCAATGGCCGGTGCCGGCCGGCAGCAGCAGCGCGTCGCCGGCACGCACGCGCAGCACGCGCCCGCCCGGGCCGCCAAGAATCAGTTCGGCCGTGCCGGCGAACACGCCCAGCACTTCGTGCGCCGTGGAATGGAAATGGTGATAGTCGAACACGCCGTCGAGCCATTGCACCGGCCAGCCGTTCGCCTCGAAACGGTCGTTGAACGCCCGTGCCGGGTCATGGGTGCCCGGCGCCAGCGCGCGCCGATAGACGATGACGGGAAGCCGCGCGTTGTTCGGCACCCATCCGTGCCTGGCCAGGAGAAAAGTCTCGACGTCGCTTTGGCGTTGGGCCGGACGGCTTTCGCGCAGATTGCGCGGAAAATGAAAGACGCGATTTTCGTCCATCGTCTTACTCCCGCGCATCGCTGCCGCCCGCCGCAGCCGATGCGTTCGCCGCGCCGGTTGCCGTTTCTTTGGCTGCGCCCTTGACCGGCTGTTTCGCGCGATGCGGTTTGTGCTTCGAGGAATGCGTCGTTCGCGTGGGCTGCGCGCCTTTGCTGGCGGGCACGCCTTGCTCGACACCCTCGGTCGGCGCCGGGTACACGCCGTTGGCCTTCGCCCCGCTCGACTGCGTGGCGGGCGCCGTGGTCGGCCGATCCGCACCGGTATTGTCCTGCGCGAGCGCCGCGCCCGCCGCGGCCCCCTCCTGGACGAGTGCCAGCGCGAGCGCGCCGGCCATGCAAACCTTCGTCGAGAGCAAAGTCATCGGTCCTCCTTCAGTGCGATGCGAGTCCGGGTGCGAGGACCCCGCAACGTCGCAGCGAGCGCAAAGTCCCCTCGCAAGGCACAGCAACCCGCGTACCGGCCAGGCCCCAGGCGCGTCGCGTGGCACGGCGTTTGCGGCCAGCCGGGCAACTGGATTCGCGCGAAGACAGGGCCGGGGTGTCGCGTTGCCCCATCAGGCGCACGCTTCGCGCATCCCGGAGAGGTCTATGCCTGCGAATTTTCTGCCCGCCGCCCGTGTTCGACGCGCTCCCGAGGCTCATCTGCCGACCGAGGAGCCCGACGATCCGCATCGCCCGCCGCCCCCGCCAGTGCCGGACTCCGAGCCGCCGCCCGTGCCCGAAGGCGATCCGCCGCCTGAAGCGCCACCCGAGCGCCTGTACTGGCGCTCCCGCGTCAGGCGTCGAGGCTCGCGAACCCAGACACCACCCTCACCTTCTGCGACATCATCTTGCGCATCGCGCGGTGCGCCGATGGCGCGCTCGTCGCCATGGCGAAATCGGGCTTCGTGTTCTTCGACTACGAAGCGAAAGCGCCCGTGCCGATGCCGCAGGCCTTCCGCGACAAGTTTCCGCAGGGGTCGATACGCTCGGCTGAGTCCGGGGCCGCTCAGCGCGGCTGGAACATGATGAGCGCCATGCCGGCGAGCGCGAAGCCGATGCCGGCCCAATCCCACGGGCTCGGCCGGATCGCCTCGACGGCCCAGAGCCAGAGAATCGCCACGCAGACATAGACGCCGCCGTAGGCCGCATAGGTGCGGCCGGCGGCCGTGGGATGGAGCGTGAGCAGCCACGCGAAGAGCGCGAGCGAGGCCGCGGCCGGTACGAGGAGCCACGCGCTCGCGCCTTCGCGCAGCCAGCGGTAAGGCAGATAGCAGCCGATGATCTCGGCGAGCGCGGTCACGACGAAAAGCACAAACGTCTTCATGGGCGGCGGCTAATGGCTGGGGCGCCCATGGTAACGCAAGCGGCGAGCCTCCCTGCGCGATCATCGCCACGTACCGCCCAGCCCCCCTTCGGGCGGCTTCAGGGCCGCTCTCCGCGGGCCAGCCGCGTTTCGATCTCGTTCACCACGGGCAGCAGATCGGCGACGCTGTCGATCACATAGTGCGCGCCCGCCGCGCGCAGGCGTTCCGCCGCCGCGGCGCGGCGGCGCGCGAATTCTTCGGGCGCGAGCGCGCGGACTTCGTCCTGCGTCATGCCGAACGCGTTGCCGCTCACCGCGACACCCACCGCCCACGTTCCGCCGTTGACACCCTCCTCGATGCCGACTTCGGTGTCGTCCACCTTGATCGCATTTCGCGCGAGCCACACGCCGAGTAGCGGCAGCGCGCGGTAGATCATGTACGGCGAAGGCCGGCCCTCGGGCGTGTCGCCCGTGCACACGATGCTGTCCGGATCGAAACCTTGCGCCTTCGCGCCCGGCACGATCTGGTCGATGATCTCGCGCGTGTAGCCCGTGGTCGAGCCGATGCGCAGACCGTCGGCGCGCAGTGCGGCGATCACGGCCGCCACGCCCGGAATCACGTCGCTGTACTGTGCGGCCACGGCGATGTTTTTCGGCACGAAGACGTCGTACACGGCGTCGATATCGGCTTCGCCCGGCGCGTGGCCGTAGCGGGCTTCCCATGCCGCCGCGACGCGCGGCAGCGCCATCAGCGCCGCGATGTGCGGACGCTTGGCCATGCCCATCGGAGCGCGCGCCTCCTCGATCGTGACCGGCACGCCGAATTGCTCGAAGGTCTCGACGAAGGCGCCCATTGGCGCGCGCGATCCGTAGTCGACCACGGTGCCGGCCCAGTCGAAGATCACTGCCTTGACATGTTTCATGACATGCATCCTGCTAAAAAAATCGAGGGTATGGAGTCTTGACAATCGGCGCGCGTCAAGCAAAGAGCGCCTCGCGTGCGCCGAGGTCGACCGGCGCGGGCGCAGCGCTTGCCACGCCGAGCGTGCGCAACGCTGCGCCGCACGCGGCCACGACGCGGCGCATGACGGTTTCGTCCAGCGCGCCGATGCAGCCGACGCGAAAGCTCTCCACGCTCGTCAGCTTGCCCGGATAGATGATGAAACCCTGCGTCTTCATCAGATCGTAGAAGCGCGCGAAGTCGAATGCCGGATCGGCCGGCGAAAAGAACGTGACGATGATCGGCGAGCGCCAGGCTGCGCTCAGCAGCGGCTCGAAACCGAGCCCTCGCATGCCCTCGACGAGCACGTCGCGATTGCGCGCATAGCGCGCGAGGCGCCCCGGCTGGCCGCCTTGGAGCGCGTGCAGTCGCAGCGCCTCGATGAATGCGGCCACCGCGTGCGTGGGCGGCGTGAAGCGCCACTGGCCGGTGCGGCTCATGACATCCCACTGGTCGTGGATGTCGAGCGCGAGCGAGTGGCTCACGCCCTTTGCGTTGTTCAGGACTTCTTTTTTCGCGATCACGAAGCCGAAGCCCGGCACGCCCTCGATGCACTTGTTAGCCGAGGAGACGAATGCGTCGCAAGGCAGTGTGCGCACGTCGAGCGGCACGGCGCCGAATGCGCTCATCGAGTCGATCAGAAGCCGCCGGCCGTGGCGGGCCGTCACGGCCGCGATCTCCTCGATCGGGTTCAGAATGCCGGAGCTGGTCTCGCAATGGACGGCGACGACATGCGTGATGCCGGGGTTCGCGACCAGCAGCTGTGCGACGTCTTCGGCGCGCGGCGGCAGGTAGTCGCCGGTGTCGTGCACGGTGTGCTGGCGGCCGAGGTAGCGCAGCGTCGTGGCGATGCGCTTGCCATACGCGCCGTTGGCGAGCACGAGCGCGTGGCCGTCGCGCGGCACGAAGCTGCCGAGCATCGCCTCGACGCAATAGCTGCCGCTGCCCTGCAGCGGCACGCAGTCGTACTCCCCCTGTTCGTCGCCCGCGATCTGAAGCAGCGCGGCGCGCAATTGCGCAGTCATAGTACGGAAGTCGGCGTCCCACGAACCCCAGTCGCGCTGCATCGCGGCCTTGGTCGAGGCCGCGGTGGTAAGCGGTCCGGGGGTCAGCAGATAGGGCTCGGCGGGGGTGGTCATGCGGGCTCCGGTAGGCGTCGGGACAGTCGAGCCCGATACGTTAGCGCGACGCGCGCCATCGGTAAAATCGATATAATCGATGTCGATATAAGCTTGGCTTATCCCCTGTTACCGGGACGCTTCGATGCAATACGCACAGTTGCGGGCTTTTCACGCGGTCGCCGAACACGGCGGTTTCTCGCGCGCCGCGCAGGCGCTTTCACTCACGCAGCCGGCCGTGTCCGATCATGTGCGGCGGCTCGAACAGGATTTCGGGGTCAAGCTTTTCGAGCGCGGGCCTCGCGGTGTGGAACTCACGGAACTTGGGCGACGGCTATTCGCAGTGACGCGTCAGATGGTGGGGTGCGAACGCGACGCGCGTCGGCTGCTCGAAGCGGCAGGAGCGCTCGAATCGGGCGAACTCGCCCTCGCCGCCGATGCGCCCGACCTTGCCATCAAGCTGATCGGCGCGTTCAGGCGGCGCTATCCGGGGGTGGTGATCAAGCTCTCGATCGCGAACGCGACCGAATGCATGCGCCGCGTCCTCGCGAGCGAAGCCGACGCCGCGATCACGGCCGCACGCCAGGTCCACAGCCGGCTGCAGGCCCGCGTGCTGCGCGAGGAACCGCTGGTCGCGGTCGTGCCCGCCGGGAGTCCCGCTGCGAAAAAGCGCCGCATGACTTACGAGGAACTCGTGCGCGAGCCGATGGTGTTTCGCGAAACGCATTCGGTCACGCAGCAATTGCTCGAAGCCGAACTTGTGCGTAAAGGACTCCAGGTCCAGCCCGTGCTCTACGTGGATGGCCGCGAAGCGTTGCAGACGGCCATCGCGCAGGGCGTGGGCTTGGGCGTGATCGCGCACGCGGAATTCGGCGAGTCGCGGCGCATTCGCATGCTGCCGCTCGTGGACTGCCAGGTGCGCATGGTCGAATCGCTCACGCGCCTCGTCGACACGTCCTCGTCGAATCTGCTCGACGCGCTCTTCGCCACCCCGCTCGATTGAGCGGCGGGAGGGCCGTCAGGACACCACGATAGCGCTGCCAACGGCATGGAGCAGATCGCGCAGCGTTTCGGCCTGCTCCATGCGCGCGCCGTGGCGCAGGTGAATGCGCAGCGCCTGGCCCGCGATGCCGTCGACCGGGCGCGCGAGCCACAGCTCGACGGCGAGCCCGAGGCCGTCGGGCGCATCGGGCTCGACAGGTTCGACGACGCGCGGCTTGAAGGAGGCGGATTCGGACATGGCGAGACCTTGTCGGTGGCGGCATCGACTTCATCGTAGCGAGGCGGCGCGCCCGCGCCAAACGAGAAATCCGCGTATGCAAATGAGCGCGGCCCCGCATTGGATCGCGCGGGCAGCCGCACGCATGCCGCGCTCGCGCCGCGCGCCGCGTCGTGGGACCTGCGGGTGTGGCTCTTTTACCAGCAGCGTGCGGTCGCGAGTGGCAAACTGAACGCATCGTTGCGCGGCCGTCCTGCAACGAGATGGGAGGACCTCTTCATGGAACGCCCCTTTACCGATCGCCGCGAAGCGGGCCGTTTACTCGCCGGCCCGCTCTCGGCCTACGCGGGCAGACGCGACGTCATCGTGCTCGCGCTCCCGCGCGGCGGCGTGCCGATCGGCTATGAAGTCGCCAGGGCGCTGCGGGCGCCGCTCGATGTCCTGCCCGTGTGCAAGCTCGGCCTGCCCTGGCAGCCGGAACTCGCCATGGGTGCACTGTCCTCGAACGGCGCGCAGTACGTGGACAGCGCGCTCGTGCGCAGCGCCGGCGTGAGCGAAGCCCAGTTGCAGAGCGCCATGGCGCTCGCGCGCATCGAGCTTGGCCGGCGCGAGGCGCGCTATCGCGGCGAGCGTGCCCCGCTTGCGGTGGCGGGCCGCGTGGCGGTCGTCGTCGACGACGGCATGGCTACGGGCGCGTCGCTCAAGGCGGCAGCGCTCGCGCTCGCCACGCTCGGCCCCGCGCGCATCGTCGCAGCGCTGCCGGTCGCGCCCGCGGGCTCGCAGGACCGGCTCGGCAGGACCGTAGACGAATTCGTCTGTGCGCGCACGCCCGCCGCGTTCTACAGCGTCGGCCAGTTCTATCTCGACTTCGATCAGGTCAGCGACAACACCGTACGCGAACTGTTGGCTCAAGCGGCGGCGAACGGCGCGGCGCAGATCTAGACTGCGCCGCGCTGCCGCCGTCAAGGCCGCCGCCCTCGCGCCTTATCGCACCGGATTCGACGCCGCTTCGCCCACCACCGTTTGCCAGGGCCGCACGCGCCAATGCTTCACGAGCCCCGAGAGCACATACGGGTCGGCGCGCGCGAACGCTTCGGCCGCGGCGGGGCTGTCGCCCTGGAAAAGCAGCAGCGCGTGATCGACGGGATCGGCGATCGCACCTGCCAGCAGCAACTCGCCGCGCTCGACGGCGGCCCACGCAAGCTTCAGATGCGCGCTGCGATGTTCGGGGCGGCGTTCGAGGTAGTCGTCTGCGAGTTCGTACATCAGGAGGTAATGCATGCCTGTGCTCCGTGTTGTTGCGGCCGCGTCGGGCGGGGCCAGCGGCCGATAGCGAACATTGTGCCGTAGCGCGCGCGTCAACCGAACACATTGCTGCGTCGTTTTAATGGCGGCTTTGCCATAATGACGGCGCGCGCAAGGCGCATCGGCCATTCACGGCTGGCCGCACGTCAACTGAGAACGTCCAAAGTCAAGGGAGTGAACGATGAAGATGCAATCCGTCATGGCTGCAATCGTGTTGAGTGGCGTGCTGGCCGCGCCGGCCTTCGCACAGACCGCGGCGCCTGCTTCCGCACCGGCGGCGAACAGCCAGCAGAACAAGATGAAGGCATGCAACGCCCAGGCCGGCGACAAGAAAGGCGACGACCGCAAGGCATTCATGAAGCAGTGCCTTTCGGCTGCCGGCGCCCCCGCTCCGGCAATGACCCAGCAGGAGCGCATGAAGGCGTGCAACGCCCAGGCCGGCGACAAGAAGGGCGACGACCGCAAGGCATTCATGAAGACCTGCCTCTCGACGAAGAGCTGAGCGAAGCGGGTGCGGGCATCCTCCCGCACCCTATGTGCCGCCTTCTGCAGCCGCAGGATCCGCGCGCCGAAGCGTTTTGCTGCGGCGCGTTTTTTTATGTGCCGGTTTTGTGCGTTGCAGCGATTCCTCGGTCTCCGCGCGCCTGTGTCTTCGGTTGTGCGAATCATCGTCGACGTAGGCGAAATCGTGGGGTTTTGCGTCATTCCCTGCCTTCGGACGCGCCGTTTTTCTCCTATGATGGCTGCAGCGGCGGCCCCTCTCCGCGACATCACACATTAGCCATCGGGCTGCCGCGTTGACGTTGATGCCAATGGCATCGAACGGAGGCGCAGATGGCATGGAGACACAAGAACCGCTGGTTTCGCCGCTGGCTCATGGTGATCACCTTCTGGCTCGTGCCGGTGATGATCGTCGTGGTGCGCGAGGTTCAGGACGAGATGGCGTATAACCGCGCGGATTTGCGGCGCGCGCTGACCACCTGGACCTTCACCGACGCCGAGCGCGACGCCGGCGCCCCGCTGCGCTGCCACGGCACGCCCGCAACCGCGCGTGCAGCCGGCTGCCCCGCCACGGTGCTCGCGGCGAACGCGCAGCGCCAGCAGGAAGCGCGCGACGAATACGCCGTTCGGCGCACGACACTGGCGGGCTACCTGTGGCACGCGTTCGTCGGTTACTGGGTCGTGCCCGCTGCGGTGCTGCTCGCGATCGGCGTGCTGATCGGAGGTGTGAAGCGCGCTCTGCGGCGGCCCGCGGTCAAGCCCGTGCCGGAGCGCTAGCGCGTTTCACGCATGCCTCGCCGCGCAGCATGTGTGCTGCGCAGCCTCAAAGTGTGGGTCGGCACGTTCGGGTATAACGACTGGACGCCGTGACATCGCGGCGCCCGGAAACCAGAACGGAGAACAAGATGACCGCATCTCGCATGCTTTTGAAGGCTTCTGCCGCAATCGCCGTCGGCGTCGCGGCGCTCTCGGGCTGCACGACCACCGGCAGCGAGGCACCCAACGCCGCGACCAACGCGTCGCGCGCCCAGTCGATCAACGCCGACGTCGACGCCACCCTGTCGCGCCTCTATCAAACCGTGCCGGGCTCGCGCGAGCTGGTCGGCAAGGCCCGCGGCATTCTCGTGTTTCCGCGCGTGATCCAGGCGGGCATCGGCGTCGGCGGCGAACACGGCGACGGCGCGCTGCGCGTGGGCGGCAGCACGGTTGGCTTCTACAGTACGTCGTCGGCTTCAGTCGGCGCAACCTTGGGCGTGCAGTCGAAGGCCGTTATTTATCTCTTCATGACCGAAGACGCGCTTGCGAAATTCCGCAATTCGAGCGGCTGGTCGGCAGGCGGCGACGCATCGGTCGCGCTCGTCAAGGTCGGCGCGAACGGCTCGATCGACACCACCACGGCCACCAAGCCCGTGCAGGTCTTCGTGCTCACCAACAGCGGGCTGATCGGCGACCTCTCGCTCGGCGGCACGAAGATCACGAAACTCGACTTCTAGGCGCACCGCGAACGTCCGCGTGCTCAACTCGCGGACGTATCGATCACCTTGAAGCGCGAGCGCTTGTTCGCGCGAATCACTGCCTCATACGCCTGCACGTACTCCTGCGCCATGCGGTGCGAGGTGAACCGCTCTTCGAAGCGGCGCCGCACGCCGGCGCGCGGCACGCGCGCGACACGGTTCACCGCTGCCACGGCGCCGATCTCGTCCTCGACGATAAAGCCCGTCACGCCCTCTTCCACCACTTCCGGCACCGCGCCGCGATTGAACGCGACCACGGGTGTGCCGCACGCCATCGCCTCGATCATCACGAGGCCGAACGGCTCGGGCCAGTCGATCGGGAACAGCAGCGCATGCGCGCCGGAGAGGAATTCGGCCTTCTGGCTGTCGTTGATCTCGCCCACATACTCGACGTGCGGCAGCGCGAGCAACGGCTTGATATCGCGCTCGAAATACTCGCGGTCGGCTTCGTCGACCTTCGCGGCGATACGGATCGGCAGCCCGCAGCGCCCGGCAATGCGTATCGCCGTATCGACGCGCTTTTCAGGCGAAATACGGCCGAGAAACGCAAGATAGCGCTGCTCCACGGGCTGCGGCATGTAAAGCGTCTCGGGCAGGCCGTGGTAGACCGTGCGCAGCCAGCGCGCCTGCGGCATCGGCTGGCGCTGTGCGTTCGAGATCGAGATGACGGGCGCGGTGTTGAACGTATCGAATACCGGCTGCTGCTCCGGCAGGTCGAGACGGCCGTGCAGCGTCGTCACGAACGGCGTTTCCTGGCGCTTGAACACCGAAAACGAGTAGTAGTCCATATGGAAATGCAGCACGTCGAACTGGTCGGCCTGGCGGCGCACCATTTCCATGAGGAGCATGTGCGGTGCGATGCGGTCGCGGATGCCCGGGTCGAGCCGCAGCGCGCGTGGCCACACGGGCTCGAGCTTCGCGCTCGTGAGCGAATCGCCGCTCGCGAACAGCGTGACGTCGTGCCCGAGTTCGACCAGCGCTTCGGTGATATACGACACCGCGCGCTCGGTGCCGCCATAGAGCTTCGGAGGGACCGATTCGGTCAGCGGGGCGATCTGCGCAATTCTCATCGAGTGTCTCCATGAAAACGGGGCCGCGTTGCCCGTTCTTGCGGTGCCGGTGATTCCAAGCCAGGACCGGTCGCTTATCGGCGACGCAGCAAATATCCCATTATTCGGCAAGTCGGGCGCGCGCGCCGCCGGTCTTTCAATTTCTATACGGTGTTACATGCCGAAACAACCCTGCGTTTGCCCTGACGGCCTACCTGGCGGGCCATTTCCAGGCCGGCGCGTCGAGCGCGTCCGGATCGGCGAACCCGGTTGCGCCGAGGCGCCGTTCGAGCACGACCGACTGGCTGCCGGCCTCGCGCTCCAGCGCCGCCACGAGCCGCGCCGCATGCGAGACGACGATGACCTGCGAGTGCCGCGACGCCCGCGCAATGAGCCGCGCGAGCGACGGCAGCAGGTCCGGATGCAGGCTCGTCTCGGGCTCGTCGAGCACCAGCAGGCCCGGCGGCCGCGGGCTCAGCAGCGCCGCCGCGAGCAACAGGTAGCGCAAGGTTCCATCCGACAATTCCGCGCCGCGCAGCGGTCGCAATAGCCCCTCCTGGCGCAGCGCCACCTCGAAGCGTCCTTCGTGATTCACGATTTCGACTCGCGCGCCAGCGAAGGCGTCGCCGATGGCGGTATCGAGCGCCTCGCCGTCGCCGATCTCGCGGATCGTCTGCAGGGCGGCGGCAAGGTTGGCGCCGTCGTCGGCGAGCACCGGCGAATGGGTACCGATCTGCACCTGGCGCGCGCTCGCGTGCTCGTCGGTGCGGAAGTGGTCGTAGAAGCGCCACGAGCGAATCTGCTCGCGCACGGCGATCATTTCGGGTGCGCCGCGCGGGTCGGCGTACTCGGTCATCATGCTGTCGAAGCTCGCCACAGGCTGCGCGAGCGTTGTCCACTCGCCCGAGGCGTCGCGGATGCGGATCGTCGGCCCCTGGCGGTCCACGAGCAACGCCGAGGGCCGCAGGATCGGTCCGCTCCAGATGCATTCGCGTTTGATCACCGGGTCGAGCGAAAACTGCGAAGTGGACGAAGGCAGCGGCAATCCCAGGTCGATCGCGTAGCCGAAGGCGTCGCCCGCGAAGCCCAGTCGCAGGCTCACCGCATCCTTGCGCACCGTGCCCTGCACCGCGTATTCCCCTGCGGCGACCGCGCGCGAGAAGCGCTCGGGGCCCGCCCACAACGTGGATTGCAGGCCGCCCTCGCGCGCCAGCGACGGAATCACGCCGCCGCGCGCCGTGAGCGCGAGCAGGCGCAGCGCGCGATAGAGATTCGACTTGCCGCTGCCGTTCGGGCCGGTCACGACGTTGAGCGCACCGAGCGGCACGATGAGTTCGCGCAGCGAGCGGTAGTTGGCAATGGCGAGCGTGGTCAGCATGGAGGTGAGCGGGGGTTGCGTCCCAGTTGCGTGGCGGGTGTCTCGATCAGCCACGCATCATACGCAATCGTGCCGGCGCGCGAACCGCCTGTGCGCCGTATCCATCAGCCCGGCTGGGGCACCGCCGCGAGATCGCGCAGGAAGCTGTCTCGCCACACGCCGAGATCGTTGCGCCTGAGTGCCTCCATGTTGGTCCGGTAGCGCGCCTGACGCTCTTCGAGCGGCATCGACAGCGCGCGCTCCAGCGCCTCCGACATGCCGGTCGCATCGTGAGGATTCACGAGCAATGCGCCCGTGAGCTCGGCCGCCGCGCCCGCGAAAATCGACAGCACGAGCACGCCCGGATCGTCGGGATTCTGCGCGGCCACGTATTCCTTGGCAACGAGGTTCATGCCGTCGTGCAGCGGCGTCACATAGCCTATCTGCGATTCGCGAAAGAGCGACATCAGTTTCCAGCGGTCGTACTGCTGGCTCAGATAGCGGATCGGCGTGTAATCGAGGCCCGAGTAGCGGCCGTTGATGCGCCCGGCCTCCCGCTCCAGCTCCTCGCGTATCACCTTGTAGCTCGCGACATCCGAGCGGGTCGGCGGCGCGATCTGCACGAGCGTGACCTTGCCGCGCCATTCGGGCGACGTTTCCAGCAACTGCTCGAACGCATGGAAACGCTCGACGAGACCCTTCGAGTAATCGAGCCGGTCCACGCTCATGATGAGCTTGCGCCCTTCCAGACTCTGCTTGAGGTCGAGCACGTGCTGGCGGCTTTCGTAACGCGCGGCCTGCTCGGCAATCTCGTCCGGAAACACGCCGATGCGGTAGACCCCCGTGCGCAGCTTGCGGCCATACGCCTCGACCTCGCCGTGCTCGGGATTGTCGGCGCGCTCGCGGACCTTGCCGCGCGCCTCGCGCGCGATGTAGTCGTGGAACGCCTGCTGGTCGTTCTGCGTCTGGAAGCCTAGAAGGTCGTAACAGCACAGCGATCTGACGAGTTCGTCGTGCGGCGGAATGGTCTGCAGCACCTGCGGCGAAGGAAAAGGAATATGCAGGAAGAAGCCGATCCGGTTGCGCACGCCTTCCGAGCGCAGCGCTTCGGCGAACGGAATCAGGTGATAGTCGTGAACCCAGATGTTGTCGTCCGGGTGAATCAGCTTCATGAGCTTGTGCGCGAGCCACGCGTTCACGCGGCGATAGCCCGCGTATTCGTCGCGCTCGTAGCGCGCGAGGTCGTTGCGGTAATGGAAGACCGGCCAGAGCGTGGCGTTCGAGAATCCGCGGTAGTACTGATCGTAGTCCTTGCGCGTGAGGCCGACGGTCGCAAAGGTGACGTGGCCTTCTTCGACGAGCGTCGGCCCCGCGTTCGCCACCGTCTCGCTCACCACGTCGCCGCTCCAGCCGAACCACACGCCGCCCGCGTCCTTCAGCGCGCCGAATACGCCGACCGCGAGCCCGCCTGCCGAGCCCTTCGTCTCCGTCGGCGTCGCCACGCGGTTCGAGACGACTATCAGTCTGCCCATCTTGCTGTTCCTCCTCCTTTCCTTCTCGACCGCTATCGGCGGTTATCCACCATTATCGCGGCGGCTTTCCGTTGCGGGCTCGCGCGCCGGACCGTGCGTCTCCAGCTCCTCGCCGTCCCCCGGCACGCGCGTGCCCGTCACGGGATCCGCCTCAGTATGTGCCGCCGTGCTCGCCGCCGCCTGCGGCGCCGGGCGACGCACGAAGGACGGCAATTCCCCGGTGCTGCTTTCGAGCTCCGCCGACACCTCGGCGCGCGCGCGGGGCAGGAACTGCGCATAGTGCTCGTTGACGAAGTCGAGCAGCCCTTCGCGCACGCGGCAGCGCAAATCGAAATTCAGGCCGGAGTCGCGCGAACTCACCAGCACGCGCACCTGCATGGCGCGCTCGTTGGCGTCGGTGACCTGTAAAACCTGCACACGGCGGTCCCATTCGGGCGCACCGTCGACGATACGCGCGAGCGCCTCGCGCAGCGGCGCGAGCGGCATGCGGTAGTCGAGCCACAGAAACACCGTGCCGATGATCTGCGAGCTGCTGCGCGTCCAGTTCGCGAACGGATTCTCGATGAACCATTGCAGCGGCACGATGAGCCGCCGCTGGTCCCAGATCCGCACCGAAACATAGGTGCCGGTAATTTCCTCGATGCGCCCCCACTCGCCCTCGATCACGACCACATCGTCGAGCCGGATCGGCTGCGAGAGCGCGATCTGCAAGCCGGCGATCAGATTCGCTAGCACGGGGCGTGCCGCGATACCGGCAACGAGACCGGCAACACCGGCCGAAGCGAGCAGACTCGCGCCGATCTGCCTCACGTTCGGGAAGGTCATGAGCGCGGCGCCCACGCCCACGATGATGATGAGGACCATCACCGTGCGCGCCAGCACGCGGGCCTGGGTGTGGATGCGGCGGGCCTGGAGGTTGTCGGCGATATCGAGCGGATGGGCGGCGATGATGGCCTCGCCGATCGCCGCCGCACAGCGCACCGAAAGCCAGGTGATCGCGGCGATCAGCGCGAACGCGCACAACTCGCGCAGGCCGCCGATGTGCCGGAGCGTGTCGGGCGCCTGCCACCAGACGAATTCGAGCGCGAGGATCGCGAGCACGGCGAGCGCCGGCTTGCGGATATGGCGCAAGAACACGCTGACCCGCGGGTACGGGCGTGCGATGCGCAGCAGGATGCGGCCGCCGGCCCAGTGCAGGCCGACGGCGAAAACGAGCGCGAGCGCGCTCACGAGCAACGTGCCGAGCCAGTCCTGCAGCGGCGCGTCGGTGAAACGGGAGAGGTCGTCGAGTGTCGGCATCTGCGGCCAGTTCCTCCTGAGCATCCCGAGCACCAGGGCGACTCCTGGAAACGGCACGGGCGCCAAGCCCGCGGACGGCCGCGGCGACGACTCGACTGGCCTCGCAGCAGCCTCGATGGTGAACGGCGCGGCGGTGGTCGGTGCCGCGCCGTGTTCCGGCTATGTCTATCTACGCGCTATGGGTTACGACCTGAACCGGCCGGCTTCAGTTGCCGTTGCCAGTCTTGCAGGGAAACGCCTTGCCGAGCCCGAGCGAGATGGCGGTACTGGCGTTGTAGCCGGCCACGTTGGGGTTGTCGGCGATGTACTTGCGCACCGCGTCGGTGAGCTGCGCCGAGCGCGCATCGGGCGGCAGGCAGAAGTATTGACCCACGCGCGGCCCGGTAGTGCCGCCGATGGCGTCGATGGTATTGAAGATGCCGTCCGCGGCACCTTCGATATAGGCAGCGCACGCGCTGCGCGAAGCCACGTCGGTCTTCGTGCAGAGCCGGTTGAGGTCGCTTGCCGTGAATGCGAAAGCGGAGAGCGGCAGCGCCATCGCGCCCGCACAGATCAGAACCCGCAGCATGGTTCTCCTTGAGTTGTCGTGGGGAGCGGCGCTTCGAGCCCATCGGGCGCCGCCGGGCGGCTGCGCTGGTCAAGTGCGGCCGTCTTCATCCCCATTATTTTGCACTGTTTTGCGGCGCTGCCGGGCTCGCCGTGGAGAGGCCAGCCTGCGTCATGCGCGCCGTGAGGTCCTTGATCGCGTCCGGCGCCTTGTACTGGCGCGCGAAATCGAGCGCCGTCATGCCGATCTGGTTCTTCGCACCAAGCGTCGCGCCGTGCTCGAGCAGCATCTGGAGCGTCGTGAGATGGTCGCCGCGCGCGGCCATCATGAGCGGCGTCGTGCCGTTGGGCGACAGCGCGTTGACGTCGGCCGAATAGCCGATCAGGAGTTTCGCGACATCGTCGTTGCCGTTCGCGGCGGCGTAGTGCAGCGGGGTCCAGCCCTTCTTGTTGACCTCCGCGCCCTTGGTGATGAGGAGCTTCACGAAGTCGACGTCGCCGTTGAGCGAGGCGAGCATCAGCGCGTTTTCGCCTGCGCGGTCTTCGGCTGCGATGTTCGTCTTCGGGTTGTCGAGCAGCACCGCCCCGACCTTGTCGGACTTCTCGCGCGCTGCGATCACGAGGAGCGGCATGCCCTGGTCGTCAGTGGCGTTCGGATCCATGCCATCTGCGAGCGCCTTTTGCACGCCCTTGTCGTCGTCGAATTTGACGCTCTTGATGAGCGAGTCGATCGGAGCGGCGTGTGCCGTGGCGCCGAACAGTGTGGCGGCGACGCCGAGCACGAGCGCGGCGGCAGTGCGGCGAACAGGGTTGGCGGCGTGCGGGAGCGGTTTTGAGTTCATGTCAAGTCTTAACATTATCTGCTATCTCGTTGATATTTAACACATTGACAGCATGCGGTTCGCGATTCAGGCCTGCGGCTGGATCTTGAAGAGCCGGAAAAAGTTCTGCGTGGTGACAGCGCCAAGTTCGGCGTCCGGCAACCCGCGTTGCTGCGCAATGAATCTTCCGACATGGCTCACGTACGCAGGTTCATTGGGTTTGCCACGAAATGGCACCGGCGCGAGATAGGGCGAATCGGTTTCGATCAAAAGGCGCTCGATCGGCACGCGGCGCGCGACCTCCTGCACGTCCGTCGCGCTCTTGAACGTCACGATGCCCGAAAGCGAGATGTAAAAATTCTGCGCGAGCGCGCGCTCGGCAATCGCCCACGGCTCCGTGAAGCAATGCATCACGCCGCCCGGTTCCCCCGCGCGCTCTTCTTCCATGATGCGCAGGGTATCGTCCGAAGCGGCCCGCGTATGGACGATGAGCGGCTTGCCCGTGGCGTGCGCCGCGCGAATGTGCGTGCGAAAGCGCTCGCGCTGCCACTCCATGTCGGCGATCGTACGCTCGCCCAGACGATAGTAATCGAGCCCCGTTTCGCCGATCGCCACCACTTTCGGGTGCGCAGCCAGCTCGACGAGCTCGGCCACGCTCGGCTCGCGCATGTGCTCGTGGTCGGGATGCACGCCCACCGACGCGTAGACATTCTCGTAGCGGCTCGCGATGTCGAGCACCGAGGGCAGCGTCTCGAGGTCCACCGACACGCACAGTGCGTGCGTGACGGCGTTCGCGCGCATGTTCTCGAGCACTTGCGGGAGGCGGTCGCCGAGGCCCTCGAAATTGATGTGGCAATGTGAATCGACAAACATGGGTGGTCCTGCGACGAAAGTTTCGGGCCTGACTGTGGACGTCAGGCGAACAGTTCACGATAGCCGAGAAAGAGTTCCTCGAACACGAGGCGCGCATTCAGCGGGTGGTTTTCCACGGCGCGCTGCCGCGTAACCGTCTTCAGGTAGCGCGCGAGCGCCGCGGCGTCGAGCTTCGCGGCGCAGCGCGCGAGGCCGCCGGCGGCTTGCGGAAAGTAGCGCGGGCGTCCCGCGGTGCGTTCGGCGAGCAGATCGTAGACCCAGCGCTGCAGCCAGCCGAGCACGAGCGGCACCGGCAGCTTTTGCAGCGTCTCGCCGCAGGCAAAGGCGTCGCACGCCGGGCCCGCCGCGAGCTGGGCCAGGGTCCAGTCGCGCAGCGTGCGGTTTTCGTCGTGCGCGAGCGCGAGCGCGGCGAGCGGCGCGCCGCCGGCTTGCGCGAGCAGCGCCGGCGCGTCGTCCATGCCCTGCTGCGCAAGCCAGGCCGCGGCGGCTTCGGGCGCCGGCGTACCCATGGGCCACTGGCGGCAACGGCTGATGATGGTCGGCAACAGACGATCGACGCGCGCCGACACCACGAGGAACACCACGCCCGCGGGTGGCTCTTCAAGCGTCTTGAGCAGCGCGTTCGCGGCGGCGACGTTGAGCGCCTCGGCCGGATACAGCACGACCACGCGCAGGCCGCCGCGATGCGAGCCCACGCCCGTGAAGTCGAGCAGCGCCCGCACCTGCTCGATGCGGATTTCCTTGCTTGGCGCGCGACCCTTCTTGCCCTCTTCACCGTCGGCTTTGTCTGCCTTTTCGGCTTTGGCCTCATCGTCGCCGGCCTGGCCGATTTCGCCCGCCAAGGCCTCCGGCACGACGATGCGGTAATCGGGATGATTGCCCTGGACAAACCAGTTGCACGCCGCGCACGTGCCACACGGCTCGCCGTTGGCCTGCGGCGCTTCGCAGAGCAGCCCCTTTGCCAGATGCTGCGCGAACGCGAGCTTGCCGATGCCCGCCTGGCCATGCAGCAGGAGCGCATGCGGCCAGTGGCTGCGCAGTTGCTGCAGGCGTTGCCAGTCGTCGGTTTGCCAAGGATAGATCATCTTCGAAATCAACCGGTTAAGCGATCTTCGTGAGAATTGACATGAAGATCGCGCAGCCCCATCAGAACGCCAAATATCGCCTTGCAATCAAAGCGCTGCGATCACATGCCCGAGTTTTTGGCGAATCGCATCGATACCCTGGGACGAATCGACGACCGCGAAACGATACGGTGCCTCTTCCGCGCGGCGCAGGTATTCGGCGCGCGTGCGTTTAAAGAACGCGTCGGACTCACTTTCGAAGCGATCGGGCTCGCGCGCCGCGCCGCGCCGTTCGCTTGCCGTGTCCGGCGGCAGGTCGAACAGCACCGTCAGGTCCGGCTGGAAACCGCCCTGCACCCAGCGCTCCAGCGTTTCGAGCTTGTCGCGCGGCAGACCGCGGCCGCCACCCTGGTACGCGAAGGTGGCGTCGCTGAAACGGTCGGACAGCACCCAGTCGCCGCGCGCGAGCGCGGGCTCGATCACCTTGGCGAGGTGTTCGCGGCGCGCCGCGAACATCAGGAGCGCCTCGGTTTCGAGGTCCATCGGCTGATGCAGCACGAGTTCCCGGATCGACTCGCCGAGCGGCGTGCCGCCGGGCTCGCGCGTCATGACGACCGTACGGCCCGTCGGCGCGAGCTTTTGGGCGAGCTGATCGCAAAACCACGCGAGATGCGTGGTTTTGCCCGCGCCGTCGATGCCCTCGAACGTGATGAATCGGCCCCGCGCCATTTAGTTACCCCGGATGTATTTGTCGACGGCCTTGTTGTGGTCGACAAGAGTGTCAGAAAAAACGCTGCTGCCGTCGCCGCGCGCCACGAAGTAGAGCGCCGCCGTCGATGCCGGATTGAGCGCCGCCTGGATCGCCGCGGCGCCGGGCAGCGCAATGGGCGTTGGCGGCAACCCGAGGCGCAGATACGTATTGTAGAGAGTGTCCGACTGCAGATCGCGCTTGCGCAAATGGCCCGCGTAGTTCTCGCCCAGACCGTAGATCACGGCCGGATCGGTCTGCAGCGGCATGCCCACTTTCAGGCGGTTCGAGAACACGGCCGCCACGAGCGCACGGTCGGCGGCGCGGCCCGTCTCCTTTTCGACGAGCGAAGCGAGCGTCAGTGCCTCGTAAGGCGACTTGAGCGGCAAGCCGGGCGAACGCGCGGTCCACGCTTCGTCCAGGCGCGTTTGCATCAGGTGGTACGCGCGCCGGTATACGTCGAGATCGCTCGAGCCCTTGTCGAACAGATAGGTGTCGGGGAAAAATAACCCCTCGCCGCTGCCGTCAGGGGCGGGCGGCGCGCCGATCGCGGCAAGCAGTTCGGCATCGCTCATGTTTGCCGTGTCGTGGCGCAGCGCGGGGTTCGCGTCGAGTTCGGCGCGCATGTGCTTGAAGGTCCAGCCTTCGATGATGGTGGCGACGGACTCGTTCACGTCGCCGAGCGCCATCTTCTGCAGCACCTCATAGGGCGTGATACCCGCCTTGAACTCGTAGTTGCCCGATTTGAGCTGGCTCTGCAAGCCAAGCACGCGTGTCATGAACACGAACAGTTGCGTCTGCACGGGCACGCCGCCGCGCCGCAGCTGCAGCGTGACGCTGCGCACGGTGCTGTGCGGCTTGATGGTGACGTCGAGCTGTGGGGCGGCAAGTTCGAGCGGCGCGGTGGCCCAGCGCCATACGCCGCCCGCCGCGGCGGCGGCAATCACGACTAGCGCGGCGCCGGCAACAAGGCTTTTCTTCAGAAGGGACATGGAAACACGACTCAGGGGGACCTCATATAATAACTGCTTGCCTTCGCTAAAGTCAGGATTGACTGTTCCCCGAATCCATGAACTCATCGCTCGATCCCGCTTCCACGCTTTCCGTTCCTGAATCCACGTCCGACTTCGACGCCGTTCTGAAAGGCGGCGCTTATGCGATCCTGCCGCAGTTCGGCGTGATCGACGCCAACGGCGACGACGCCGCGGCCTTCCTGCACAGCCAGCTCACCAACGACGTCCAGCATCTCGACGTAGCCGGCGCGCGCCTCGCGGGCTACTGCTCGCCCAAGGGGCGTCTCCTCGCCTCGTTCCTCACCTGGAAGACCGGCGACACAATCCGTCTCCTGATTTCCAGGGACGTCCAGGCAGCGGTGCAAAAACGCCTGTCGATGTTCGTCCTGCGCGCCAAGGCCAAACTCACCGACGACAGCGACAAGCTGCTCGTGGTGGGGCTCGCCGGCGACGTGCGCGGCGCGCTCGCGAGCGTGTTCGACGCGTTGCCCGACGGCGTGCACGTGAAAGTGGACGACCCCGCGGGCACGCTGATCCGCGTGCCCGACGCGGCCGGCGTGCTGCGTTATCTGTGGGTCGGCCCGAAGGAAGCGGTGCAGGCGCGCCTCGCGAAGCTCGACGGTGCGCTCAAGCGCGTGTCGCCGGCGGTGTGGGACTGGCTCGACATTCGCGCGGGCGAGCCGCGCATCACGCAAGCCGTGAGCGAGCAGTTCGTGCCGCAGATGGTCAATTACGACGTGCTGGGCGGCGTGAACTTCCGCAAGGGCTGCTACCCTGGCCAGGAAATCGTCGCGCGCAGCCAGTATCGCGGCACGATCAAGCGCCGTACCGCACTCGCCCATGTGGCCGCGAGTCTGGACGCCGCGCATGCGGGCGTCGAACTCTTCCATTCGGACGACCCGAGCCAGCCGTGCGGCATGGTCGTGAACGCTGCCGCCGCGCCGGAGGGCGGTGTCGATCTGCTCGCCGAAATCAAGCTTGCCGCGCTCGAAACGGGCAGCGTGCATCTGGGCGCCGCGGACGGCCCCGCGCTGCGCGTGCTGCCGCTGCCGTACGCGTTGCCGGCCGAAGTTTGACGCCGCACGCTGTGTCCATCGCGAGCGAGGCGCCCTGCGACTCACGTTGTGTGGGCGCGGCCCCACTCCCGACCCTGCAAGGGCCAACTGCATGTGCCTGATCGTCTTCGACTGGCGTCCGCGCGCGAGCGCCGGCGCGCTCTTCACGCTCGCGGCCAACCGCGACGAGTTCCTGCGCCGCACCGCCGACCCGCTGCACTGGTGGAACGCCTCGGACGACGTCACGTCGCCGGGCAGTTCGGCAACGGGCGTGCTGGCGGGCCGCGATCTCGTGGGCGGCGGCACCTGGCTCGGCATGACGCGCAGCGGCCGCTTCGCCGCGCTCACGAACTATCGCGCGCCGAACGACATGCGCCCCGACGCGCCCACGCGCGGCACGCTCGTCTCGCGCTGGCTCACCGGCGCGCAAGGTCTGCCCGATACGCCGCTCGGCTATCTCGACGAGATCGCGCGCTCGGGCGATCTCTACAACGGCTTCAACCTGATCGTCGGCGACTGGGCGCGGCGCGAAATGGCCTGGTACTGCAATCGCGCGGACCGAGCACCCGCCTTGCTGCCCGAAGGCACGCACGGCATTTCGAACGCCGTCCTCGACACGCCGTGGCCCAAGCTCGTGCGCAAGCGCGCGGAACTCGCGCAACTCGCAGGGGGCGACGCGCAAGTCCCGCTCGCGCGGCTCGTGGACATGATGCGCGACCCGCAGGTCGCGCCCGACCGCGAGTTGCCCGCCACGGGCATTTCGCTGGAACGCGAACGCGCGCTTTCCGCGGCATTCATCGAAACGCCCGATTACGGTACGCGCGGCACCACGGCGCTGCGCGTCACGCTGCGCGGTGCCCTGCTGGACGTGCAAGCGCTGGAGCGCAGCGACGACGACGGCTCGCACCGCGTCGTGCGCCCGGGCGCCTTCGAGCGCCGCGAGACTTATACGGTCGAAAGAGGCTGAGCGCGTTTCAGTCGCCCGTGCCGAACGCCGGGCGCAGCGAGTGGCATGGCACGGACCCCGTGCGCCGCGTTTATTGCGGCGCTTGCCTGACTTCAGGTTTGAGCGAGAGCGGATCGGTCGGGTTGCGCAATGTTTCGATGTCCTCATGACGCAGTTTCACCGAAGGGAGAATCTGCGGATGCGTGAGGATATAGAAGCGCCCTTCCCGCACGGCGTCGAACGTCGCCTTCGCGACGTCGCCGGGCGTGAGCTTGCCCGAACGCACCGCGCGCTGCAACTGCAGATCGGCGGCTTGCTGCGAGCGCGTGGGCGGCGCGTCGTTGCGCAGATCGTCGGGGCGGCTGCGTCCGGCATTTGCAATGCCGGTGGACACGAACGCCGGACATAGCAGCGAGCAGCTCACCTTGTCGGTCACGTTCTTCAGGTCGTGATAGAGCGTTTCGGTGAGCGACACCACAGCATGCTTCGACGCGTTGTACACGCCCATGGCGGGCGGCGAAAGCAGCCCCGCCACCGAAGCCGTGTTGACAATGTGCGCGCGCTCGCCCTGCGTGAGCATCGCCGGCGTGAAGCTGCGCACGCCATTGGCCACGCCCATCACGTTCACGCCGAACACCCAGTCCCAGTCCTTCGCACTGCTTTCCCACACGAAGCCGCCGGTGCCGACGCCCGCGTTGTTGAAAAGCAGATGGACTTTGCCGTAGGTGTCGAGCGCAGCCTTTGCAAGTGCGTCGACCTGGGCGGCATCGCGCACGTCGGTGCGTACGCCGATGACCTGTGTGCCGCCTTCGCGCAATGCATTGACGGTTTCGTCGAGCAGCCCCTGATCGACATCGGCGAGCACGAGCTTCATGCCGAGCGCGGCGGCCTGCTGCGCGAACGCGCGGCCAAAGCCGCTTGCCGCGCCCGTGATGACGGCCACGCGGCCGTCGAACTCAAACGGTTCGGACATTGCGAATCCTGCGGTGAAGGTTACGGTGAATACTGCGCATGGAGAAGCGCAAGCGCCCTTTCCGGGCGCTTGCGCTAAACGGTGAAACGGTTAGATCAGCTTGACGAGCTGCTTGCCGAAGTTCTGGCCTTTGAGCATGCCGAGGAACGCGCTGGGCGCGTTCTCGAGCCCCTCGGCGACGGTCTCGCGATACACGAGCTGTCGCTTCGCGACGAGCGTTCCCAATTCCGTCAACGCCTGCGGCCACACCTCCATGTGCTCGCTCACGATAAAGCCCTGCACGAGCAGGCGCTGCGTGAGCAGCAGTTGCGGATACTTGAGCGGCATCGGCTCGCCGTCGTAGCCGGCGATCATCCCGCACAGCGCGATGCGGCCGAACGCGTTCATGCGCGCGAGCGTCGCGTCGAGCACCGCGCCGCCGACGTTCTCGAAGTAGCCGTCCACGCCGTCCGGCGTCGCGGCCTTGAGGTCCTGATAGAGATTGCCGGCCTTGTAATCGACGCATGCGTCGAAGCCGAGCGTCTCCACGACGTAGCGGCACTTATCCGCGCCGCCCGCGATGCCCACCGCGCGGCAACCCGCGCGCTTCGCGAGCTGGCCGACCACGCTGCCCACCGCGCCGCTCGCCGCGCTCACGACGACGGTTTGCCCCGCCTTCGGCTCGATGATGCGGTTCAGGCCGTACCACCCAGTGACGCCCGGCATGCCCACCGGCCCGAGGTATGCGGAAAGCGGCACATGCGTCGTATCGACGACGCGCAGGTCGCGGCCGTCCGAGGTGCCGAACTCCTGCCAGCCGAACATGCCCACGACCTTGTCGCCGACCTTGAACTTCGCGTTGCGCGACTCGACCACTTCGCCCACCGTGCCGCCGATCATCACCGAGTCGAGCGGCTGCGGCGCCGCGTACGACTTGCTGTCGTTCATGCGCCCGCGCATGTACGGGTCGAGCGACAGGTAGTGGTTGCGCACGCGCAGTTGGCCATCTTCGAGCGGTGCGAGCGGCGCCTTGACGAGGCGGAAGTTGTCGACGCTCGCGGCGCCTTCCGGGCGCGAAGCGAGCAGGATCTGGCGATTGGTCTGGGTCATGGCGTCCGTGTTGCTTTGTTGGGCGCGGCGAGGGGTGTACGCCTGCCGCGCAAAAAAAACAGCAATCGGGTGCGTGCGGGCAAAGCCCCCGCACGTGCCCGATCGCGCGATTAACCGTCGCTCGGGCCGGGCCGCGCGCTGGGGTCGCTGCGCAGACGCTGACGCGTCACGTCGCGGCCCACCGCAAGCCGGCGCATGTACTTGAAGGTGCCGAGCGCCTTGGCGACGAAATGGCCTTCGCTGTCGCGAATCTCGCCTTCGCAATAGGCCATGGTGGTGGAACGGTGCAGCACGCGGCCGGTGGCGCGCAATTCGCCGCGCCCCGGCTGCATGAAGTTCACTTTCATTTCGACGGTGACGACGCCCACGCCGTCGGCGGCGACGCTGCGCGCCGCCATGGCGAGCGCGATATCGGCGAGCGTCATCGTGACGCCGCCGTGCGCGACGTCCCACGTATTCAGATGCCGTTCGGCGAGCGGCAGCACGACTTCGCTCGCGCCGTCGCGCGCGCTCACGAGTTGCGCGCCGAGATGCTCGACGAAGGGACTCTCGATGATCGTGAGCGACGCTTGCGGCTGTGGTGCGTCTTCGCCTTTTGGCGCGCCGCCGCCCTGCGATTGATCTGCGGTGCCGGTCATGATGCGCTTCAGACCACGTAATCCACGCACTGGCGCGACTCGGCCACGAGCTTCGCGAACTGCTTCACGACGAGATGCTCGGGGTGGTCCTGATAGCCGTCGAGCGCGGCCTGATCGGCAAAATCGGCAATGAGCACGAGGTCGAACGTGGAAGCAAGGCCCGGCTCGGCCACACCGGCTTCGAGGTGCAGCGTGCCCGGCACGAGATCGCGGCAGCCTTCGAGCAAGGCCTTGAACTTCAAGACATTCTCGGCACGCGTCGCGCCTTCGGCCGACTCCTTGAACTTCCACATCACGATATGACGAATCACGAACTCACCTCGTTCAGTCTGCATGGGAACAGGCGCCGCACCGTGCGCGCGCCGACAGCCGTCATGATACCCGCAGCAGTTCGAGCGCGAGAGCGGTCCGGCGCGCGTATGGCGCGCGTATGGCGCGTATGGCAGCGGGAAAACGATGAAATCGCGAGTGCGGGCAGCGGGCATGTCCACTGCCGCACCGTGCATCACACGACTTCGAAGAGGCCGGCAGCGCCCTGCCCGCCGCCGATGCACATCGTCACCACGACAAACTTCGCGCCGCGGCGCTTGCCTTCGATAAGCGCATGGCCCGTCAGGCGCGCGCCCGACACGCCATACGGGTGACCGACGGCAATCGCGCCGCCGTTCACGTTCAGGCGCCCGGCGGGAATGCCGAGCTTGTCGCGGCAATACAGCACCTGCACCGCAAACGCTTCGTTCAGTTCCCACAGGTCGATGTCCTCGACCTTCAGGCCCGCTTGCCTGAGCAGCCTGGGCACCGCGAACACGGGACCGATGCCCATCTCGTCGGGCTCGCAGCCCGCCACCGCGAAGCCGCGGAAAATGCCGAGCGGCTGCAGGCCCTCGCGCTCCGCGACTTTCGCGTTCATCACGACGCAGGCACTCGCACCGTCCGAGAACTGGCTCGCGTTGCCGGCCGTGACGACGCCGCCCGGCATCGCCGTGCGGATCTTCGCGACGCCTTCGAGCGTGGTGTCGGCGCGAATGCCTTCGTCGGCTGCGATCGTCACTTCCTTCGTGACGAGTTGGCCCGTCGCTTTGTCGGCTACCCCGGCGAGCACCGTCATCGGCACGATTTCGTCGTTGAAGAGACCGGCAGCCTGCGCGGCCGCCGCGCGCAACTGCGACTGCACGCCGTACTCGTCCTGGCGCTCCTTGGAGATTTCATAGCGCTTCGCGACGTTCTCAGCCGTTTGCAGCATGCTCCAGTAGATTTCGGGCTTGTGCCGGTTGAGCCAGCCTTCGGCCATCATGTGGCGGTTCATCTCGTTCTGCACGCACGAGATCGATTCCACGCCGCCCGCGACGAACACGTCGCCTTCCCCTGCGATCACGCGTTGCGCGGCAAGCGCGATCGTCTGGAGTCCGGACGAACAGAAGCGGTTCACCGTCATGCCCGGCACGCTCACGGGCAGGCCCGCACGCAACGCGATCTGGCGCGCGATGTTCGCACCCGTTGCGCCTTCGGGGTTCGCGCAGCCCATGATCACGTCTTCCACGCGCGCGGGGTCGATCTTCGCGCGCTCGACGGCGGCTTGCGTCACGTGCCCGCCGAGCGTGGCGCCGTGCGTCATGTTGAAGGCGCCCTTCCAGGATTTGGCGAGGCCCGTGCGGGCGGTCGATACGATTACGGCTTCGGTCATACGATGTCTCCTGCTACGAATATTGATTCCAGAGGATGTCTTTGCCTGGACGTTCAAGCGGACAATGCCAGCACCCCGGCCGATTGCGCGCGCTTCACGCCGGCGGCAAGCAACTGCCGCCACGCGGCGGCCAGCGAGCCGTTCAGGTCGATGGCGCGCGAGGCGTCTTCGATCAGCACGGTTTCGAAGCCCGCTGCGCGCGCGTCGAGCGCGGACCACGCCACGCAATAGTCGGTCGCGAGGCCGCAGCAGTACACGCGCCTCACACCCACGTCGCGCAGATAGCCCGCGAGGCCCGTAGGCGTCTTGCGGTCGGCTTCGAGAAACGCCGAGTAGCTGTCCACGTCGGCGTGATGGCCCTTGCGGATCACCGCGCGCGCATGCGGCACGTCCAGGTCGCGATGCAGCGCAGCGCCTTCGGTGCCCTGCACGCAATGCACGGGCCACAGCACCTGCTCGCCGTAGGGCAGCGCCGTCGTCTCGAACGGTGCGCGTCCCGCGTGGTTGGCCGCAAACGAAACGTGCTGCGCCGGGTGCCAGTCCTGCGTGAGCACCACGTTGCCGAAACCCTGCGCGAGCCGGTTCGCGACCGGCACGACTTCGTCGCCGAGCGCGACGGCAAGCGCGCCGCCGGGCATGAAGTCGTACTGCAGGTCGATCAGCAGGAGCACGTCGTTTGCGCTTCTCATGATGTTCGTCCGCCTGTTCGTCCGCTTTTGCGTCCGTAAGTGATGCTCAATTGAACGTACCGCCACGGGCAGCCAGCTCGACGATCGAAGGCGCAACCTCCCAGGCCTCGCCATTGCGCTGCTGCGCGTAGCGGCGAATCGCGCGCTCGACGTTGTAGAGACCGACCGTGTCGGCGTACAGCATCGGGCCGCCGCGCCACAGCGGGAAGCCGTAGCCCGTGAGATAGACCATGTCGACGTCCGACGCCTTCGAGGCGATGCCCTCTTCGAGAATCTTCGCGCCTTCGTTGACGAGCGAGAACACGAGACGCTCGACGATCTCCTCGTCGCTGATCTTGCGGCGCTCCACACCGGCTTCCTTCGAGTACGCCACGATCATCTCGTCGACGAGTTTCGAAGGCAGTGCGTTGCGCTCGCCCGCCTTGTAGTCGTACCAGCCCGCGCCGGTCTTCTGCCCGAAGCGGCCGGTCTCGCACAGACGGTCGGCGATCTTCGAGTACTTCATGTCCGGGTGTTCCTGATAACGGCGCTTGCGAATCGCCCAGCCGATATCGTTGCCGGCCAGGTCGCTCATACGGAACGGCCCCATCGCGAAGCCGAACTTCTCGATCGCCCGGTCCACCTGCGTGGGCAGTGCGCCTTCTTCGAGCATGTAGAGCGCCTGACGCACGTACTGCTCGATCATGCGGTTGCCGATGAAGCCGTCGCACACGCCCGAAACCACGGCCGTCTTGCGGATCTTCTTCGCGACCTGCATGACGGTGGCGAGCACGTCCTTGCCCGTTTCCTTGCCGCGCACGACTTCGAGCAGCTTCATTACGTTGGCAGGACTGAAGAAGTGCAGACCCACCACGTCGTGCGGGCGCTTCGTGAAGGCCGCGATCCTGTCGACGTCGAGCGTCGAGGTGTTCGAGGCGAGGACCGCGCCAGCCCTGGCGACTTCGTCGAGGCGCTTGAACACCTGCTCCTTCACGCCGAGTTCTTCGAACACCGCTTCGATGATGAGGTCGGCTTGCCTGAGGTCGTCGTAGGAGAGCGTCGGGCTGATGAGCGCCATGCGCGCTTCCACCTTCTCCTGCGTGAGCTTGCCCTTCCTGACCTGCGCTTCGTAGTTCTTGCGGATCGTGGCAAGGCCGCGATCGAGCGCTTCCTGCTTCGTTTCCAGCAGCGTGACGGGCACGCCCGCGTTGAGGAAGTTCATCGTGATGCCGCCGCCCATCGTGCCCGCGCCGATCACCGCGACCTTCTGGATCTCGCGCGTGGGCGTGCCCGACGGCACATCGGGAATCTTGCTCGCCGCGCGCTCGCCGAAGAACGCGTGCCGCAGCGCGCGGCTTTCCGGCGTCTGCACGAGTTCGAGGAAGCATGCGCGCTCGAACCCGAGGCCCAGGTCGAAGCCCTGCTTCACACCCGCCGCGACGGCGTCGACACACTTCACTGGCGCGGGGTAGTGCTTCGCCATCGCGCCAACGGTGTTGCGCGAGAACTGCAGGAAGCCTTCGGCGTTCGGATGTTCGATTTTGCGGTTGCGCACGAGCGGATGGGGTCCCGGCTTGTCGGCCGCCTTGCGCGCGAACGCGACGGCTTCTTCGAGCAGATCGCCTTGCGCCATGGCGTCGAAGAGCCCCGATGCCGCAAGCTTTTCGCTCATCACCGGCGCGCCCGTGACGATCATGTTGAGCGCGGCTTCGAGGCCGATCGCACGCGGCAGACGCTGCGTGCCGCCCGCGCCCGGCAGAATGCCGAGCTTCACTTCGGGCAGTGCGATCTGCGCGCCGGCAGCGGCGACACGGTAGTGCGCGCCGAGCGCCAGTTCGAGACCGCCGCCCATGGCCACGCTGTGGATCGCGGCCACGACCGGCTTCGCGCTCTTTTCGACTTCCTTGATGACGGTGTGGAGCGTGGGCTCCTGCAGCGCCTTCGGCGTGTTGAATTCGGTGATGTCCGCGCCGCCCGAGAACGCCTTGCCGGCGCCCGTGATCACAATGGCCGCGACGCCCGGATCGCTCGCGGCGCGCGCGAGGCCCTCGACGATGCCTGCGCGGGTCGAGTGCCCGAGGCCGTTGACGGGCGGATTATTGAGCGTGATGACGGCGACGCCGTCGCGAGTCGTGTAGTCCACTGCCATTTGCCTGCCTCCATGCTTGCGGGCCGCGAGGTGCGTCGTCGGCTTCATTGTCCGACATTCCCGGTCAGCAGGCAGAATACCCAAAAAAGAACGTTCGTTCAATTTTTTGCTGCGCTGCGGACACCAGGGTTTGTACCGAACGCACGAATCCAGCGGATCGGCGGGCAAAAGCCGGCAGAAAAAACGCAGCCAGATGGCTGCGCCGGAGAACCTTGCGCGGCCGCGCGGGCGGCCCGGGGCGGCTTATCCGCGCTTCGCGGCGTCTGGCGCCGGATCGAACGGACAACCCTCCACTGCGAGCGCAGTCGGCAACACGTAAGCGCGGAACTGCTCGCGCAGCTTGAGCTTTTGCAGCTTGCCCGTCGCCGTGTGCGGCAACTCGTCGACGAACACGGCGTCGTCGGGCAGCCACCATTTGGCAACCTTGCCTTCGAAGAAGGCGAGCAGCTCTTCACGCGTGAGCGCGGCGCCGGGCTTCTTCACCGCGACGATGAGCGGCCGCTCGGTCCAGCGCGGGTGCGCGCAGGCAATGCACGCGGCCTCCGCGATGGCCGGGTGCGCCACTGCGATGTTTTCCAGATCGATCGAGCTGATCCACTCGCCGCCCGACTTGATCACGTCCTTGCTTCGGTCGGTGATGTGCAGGAAGCCGTCGGGGTCGATCGTGGCGACGTCGCCCGTGGGGAACCAGCCGTCCACGAGCGGCGAGCCGCTTTCCTGGTGGAAGTAGCGGTCGATCACCCAGGGCCCGCGCACGTGCAGGTCGCCGAATGTCACCCCGTCCCACGGCAGCTCCCGCCCGTCCTCGCCGACGACCTTCATGTCCACGCCGAAAATCACGCGGCCCTGCTTTTCGAGCAGCGCGCGCTGCGCCTCGCGCGGCCGCTTCGATTGCTCCCAGTTGAGTCTCGAAAGCGTGCCGAGCGGCGACATCTCCGTCATGCCCCACGCGTGGATCACCTGCACGCCGTACTCGTCCTCGAAGGCGCGCAGCATGGCGGGCGGGCACGCCGAGCCGCCGATCACCGTGCGGTTGAGCGTGGAGAAGCGCACGCCCGCGCCGCGCATATAGGCGAGCAGGCCGAGCCAGACAGTCGGCACGCCGGCCGAGGCGGTCACGCCTTCGGCCTCCATGAGTTCGTAGAGCGACTTGCCGTCGAGATCCTTGCCGGGCAGCACGAGCTTCGTGCCCGCGAGCGGCGCCGCATGGGGAATGCCCCACGCGTTCACATGGAACATCGGCACGACGGGCAGAATCGCGTCGAGCGCGGAGAAGCTCATCGCATCGGGCAGCGCCGCCGCGTATGCGTGCAGCACCGAAGACCGGTGCGTGTAGAGCGCCCCCTTCGGGTTGCCCGTGGTGCCGGAGGTGTAGCAAAGGTTCGAGGCGCTGCGTTCGTCGAGTTCCGGCCACGTGTAGCCGCCGTCCTGCGCGGCGAGCAGCGTTTCGTAGCAGAGCACCTGCGTGCGCATTGGCGGCCGGTGCGACTCGTCGCACAGCGCGATCCAGCCGCGCACGTTCGGACATTGCGGCGCAAGCGTGTCGACGAGCGGGGCGAACGTGGTGTCGAACAGCACGTAGCGGTCGTCGGCGTGATTGACGATCCACGCGATCTGCTCGGGAAAGAGCCGCGGGTTGATGGTGTGACACACGGCGCCGAAGCCGGTCACGCCGAAATAGGCTTCGAGGTGCCGGTAGCCGTTCCAGGCGAGCGTGCCCACGCGTTCGCCCGGCGCCACGCCCAGCGCGATGAGCGCCTGGGCGAGCTGCTTCGAGCGCGCCTCGCACTCGCGGTAGGTGTAGCGATGAATATCGCCCTCGATGCGGCGCGAGACGATCTGCGCGCTGCCATGGTGGCGCGCCGCATGCGCGATCAACGACGGGAGCGTGAGCGGCACATCCATCATCTGTCCCAGCAGCGGCGCACTCATCGTTTGCAGTCTCCTCGGTTGATCGGCATTCTGTGTCGTATCTTGCGCGTCTGGATTTCGCGTTTGTCTTTCGCGTATCGGGCCGGCACGCCGGCAAGCTTCGAACGTGCTCCAGCACGCCGCCGGGTGCGGACTTACAATATCGAGTATTCAACAGGCCCTCAATATGTCGTTTTCACCAGGCACTACCGACTCCCAAGGCGGCGCGTCCGCTGCGCACACGCCCGCCACCGGTCCGCTCGCCGACTTCGAGCGCGCATTGACCGTGCCGCGCGACGATGCCTTCGCCACACTCGGCGCCCGCTTTTACACGCGCCTGCCCGGCGCGCCGCTGCCTGCGCCGTACGTCGTCGGCTTCTCGAAGGCCATGGCCGCGCAACTCGGGCTCGATGCATCGGTTCTCGCCGATCCCGCGTTCGCCGGGTTCTTCAGCGGGAATTTCACGCGCGAGCGCTCGCCTTCGACCATGTCGCACGCAACGGTCTACTCCGGCCACCAGTTCGGCGTATGGGCCGGGCAGCTCGGCGACGGCCGCGCGCTCACGCTCGGCGAGGTCGAGCACGAGGGCAGGCGCAACGAGGTCCAGCTCAAGGGCGCGGGCCGCACACCTTACTCGCGCATGGGCGACGGCCGCGCGGTGCTGCGTTCGTCGATCCGCGAGTTTCTGTGCTCGGAGGCCATGCATCATCTCGGCATTCCGACCACGCGCGCCCTCACGGTGATCGGCTCCGACCAGCCCGTGCGCCGCGAAGAGATGGAAACGGCTGCAGTCGTCACGCGCGTGTCGCCGAGCTTCGTGCGCTTCGGCCACTTCGAGCACTTCTATTCCCACGACGACGTAGACGCGTTGCGCGCGCTCGCCGACCACGTGATCGCGCGCTTCTATCCGCGGCTGCGCGATGCCGACGACCCGTACCTCGCCCTGCTCGACGAAGCGGTGCGCAGCACGGCGGCGCTGATGGTCGAGTGGCAGGCCGTAGGCTTCTGCCACGGCGTGATGAACACCGACAACATGTCGATCCTCGGCCTCACCATCGACTACGGTCCGTTCGGCTTCATGGACGGCTTCGACGCCAACCACATCTGCAATCATTCGGACTCGCAGGGCCGCTACGCGTACCGCATGCAGCCGCAGATCGCTTACTGGAATCTCTTTTGCCTCGCGCAGGCGCTCGTGCCGCTGTTCGGCGCGCACTACGACATCGCCGACGAAAAGAAGCGCGGCGAGCGCGTGGTGGCCGACGCGCAGGGCGTGCTCGAACGTTTCAAGGGGCACTTCGCGCCCGCGCTCGAAGCGCGCATGCGCGCGAAGCTCGGCCTCGAACACGAGCGCGAAGGCGACGACGCACTCGCAAACAAGCTGTTCGAAATCATGCATGCCAACCGTGCCGATTTCACGCTGACGTATCGCCATCTCGCGGGCGTCTCGATGCATGACGCGAGCGGGGATACGCCGGTGCGCGATCTCTTTCTCGATCGCGCCGCCTTCGACGCCTGGGCCGCCGACTACCGCGCGCGCCTCGCGCACGAAACACGCGACGACGCCGCGCGCGCCGAAGCGATGAACCGCACGAATCCGAAATACGTGCTGCGCAATCACCTCGCGCAAACGGCGATCGAGCGCGCCGCGCAGAAGGACTTCAGCGAAGTCGAACGGCTCGCCAGGGTGCTCGAGCGGCCATTCGACGAGCAGCCCGAGCATGCGTCGTACGCAGGGCTGCCGCCCGACTGGGCGAGTTCGCTCGAAGTCAGTTGCTCTTCGTGAGCGCGCCCCCATCTATTTGATCCTTGTTTCCCTTCCGACAGGAACCCGACATGAGCCAGGACGACCACAACTCCCCTTCCTACCCCGGCTACAAGTCCGACGAGCAATGGCGCGAGCAGCTCGACGAAGGCCAGTACCAGGTCACGCGCCATGCGGCCACCGAGCGCGCCTTCACGGGCAAGTACTGGGATCATTTCGATCGCGGCGTGTATGACTGCGTGTGTTGCGGCACGCCCCTCTTCGAGTCCGACACGAAATTCGACGCGGGTTGCGGCTGGCCGAGCTACTTCCGGCCGATCAACGGCGAGGTGATCGAGGAGAAAACCGACCGCACGCACGGCATGCTGCGCATCGAGGTGCGCTGCAAGAACTGCGGCGCGCACCTCGGCCACGTATTCGAAGATGGTCCGGCCCCGACTGGCCTTCGGTATTGCATCAATTCGGCTGCGTTACAATTCGAGCCCAAGTAAACGCTTGGCAAGGCCGCCCCGCGCCCCGCGCGGGGCGCCGCTGGGTAGTCCGGGGCCTTGAAAGCGTCGTGCCCCTTTTGCCGGGCTCATTTCGTCAACTCTCAGGCCGATAATGAAATTCCTGTTTGATCTGTTCCCGATCATCCTCTTTTTCGTCGCCTTCAAGCTGTGGGGCATCTTTACGGCTACCGCCGTGGCGATTGGAGCTACGCTCGTGCAGATCGCGTGGGTGGCGTTCCGTCACCGCAAGGTCGACCCGATGCTGTGGCTTTCGCTCGGTATCGTCGTCGTGTTCGGCGGCGCCACGCTGATGCTGCACGACGAGACCTTCATCAAGTGGAAACCCACCGTGCTCTACTGGGCGTTCTCGGTCGTGCTGCTCGTTTCCCAGGTGGCATTCGGCAAGAACCTTATCGAAGCGATGATGGGCAAGCAAATCACGTTGCCGCCGCGCATCTGGACACAGTTGAACTTTGTCTGGTCGATCTTCTTCGCGCTGCTCGGCATTCTCAATCTCTTCGTGGCGTTCCACTTCTCCACCGACGCGTGGGTCGACTTCAAGCTCTTCGGCGCGACCGGCATCCTCGTGGTGTTCATCGTCGGCCAGAGCCTGTGGCTTTCGCGTTACATGAAGGAGGAAGAATGAGCGACGTCTTTCTCAACGCCAGCCCCGCCGAGCGCATGGCGCTCATCGAAACGCGCCTGAGTGCGGCGCTTGCGCCCGTTTCCATCGACGTGCGCGACGACAGCGCGCAGCACGCCGGACACGCGGGTGCCGCCGCCGGCGGTCACTATCATGTCACGATCGTTGCGCCCGCATTCGCGGGGAAAGCCCGCGTGGCAAGGCATCGCATGGTGTATGATGCGCTGGCCGAGGCCATGCAGCGCGGCATTCACGCACTCGCGATCACGGCGCTCACGCCCGAAGAAGCCGCGGCGCTGCCCCGGTAGGCCCCACGTTAGATTTCGTTGTTATTGTTCGCCATTTTGGTTCGCCCCGTTAGGACTTTCCGATGACCTTGAAGAAAACCCATCTTTGGGTGTTGCTGGCTGCGTGCGCGGCGGCTCCCGCCTTTGCGCAGAACATCGCCGTCGTGAACGGCACGCCGATTCCCAAAGCGCGCGCCGATGCACTGGTCGAGCAGCTCGTGCATCAAGGCCAGCAGGATTCGCCGCAGCTGCAGATGGCCGTGCGTGAAGAGCTCGTGAATCGCGAAATCCTCATGCAGGAAGCCATCCGCGAAGGCATTCCGAACAAGCCGGACGTCAAGGCGCAGATCGCCGTGGCACAGCAAACCGTCGTGCTGCGCGCGCTGATCGAAAACTTCGTGAAGAACAATCAGCCGAGCGACGCCGAAGTCAAGGCGCGTTACGACCAGTTGACCAAGGATGCGGGCGGCAGCGAATACCACCTGCACCACATCCTCGTGGACAACGAGCAGCAGGCCAAGGACCTCATCGCGAAGATCAAGGCCGGCGCCAGCTTCGAAGACCTCGCAAGGCAGTACTCGAAGGACCCAGGCTCGGCCAAGAACGGCGGCGACCTCGACTGGTCCGATCCGAAGGCTTATGTGCCGGAATTCGCGGCTGCGGCCACGCACCTGCAAAAAGGCCAGATGACCGATACGCCGGTGCACACGCAGTTCGGCTGGCACATCATCCGCGTGGACGACATCCGCCCGGTCACGCCGCCGCCGCTCGAGCAGGTGCGCCCGCAGATCGTCCAGCAGATCCAGCAGGAAAAGCTGCAGGCGTTCGAAGAGAATCTGCGCAAGCAAGCGAAGATTCAGTAAGGCTGCACGCGGCTCTGAGTGCTGCGAAAAAAACCCCGCGACCGTCAAGGGCGCGGGGTTTTTGTTTATCGCTACCCCTGGCGTCAAACGTCCGCGAGGTTCGCGAGGCGCGTTAGCCCACCCACTTGCGCGCGTTCTGGAACGCACGCATCCACGGGCTTGCCTCGCCCCAGGCTTCGGGGTGCCAGCTCATCGTCACCGTGCGCTGCACGCGCTCGGTGTGCGGCATCAGCACCGTGAAGCGGCCGTCGGGCGTCGTGACCGAGGTAATGCCTTGCGGCGAGCCGTTCGGATTGAACGGGTAGGCCTCGGTCGCCAGGGCGCGATGGTCGACGTAGCGCATCGCCACCGCAACCTTCGAGATGTCGCCCTGCTGCGAGAAGTCCGCGAAACCTTCGCCATGCGCGACCGCCACCGGAATGCGCGAGCCTTCCATGCCATTGAAGAAGATCGACGGCGAGCCCTGCACTTCCACCAGCGAGAAGCGCGCTTCGAACTGCTCCGACTTGTTGCGCGTGAACTTCGGCCACGCTTGCGCACCCGGGATCATCGAGGCGAGGCTCGACATCATCTGGCAGCCGTTGCAGATGCCGAGCGCAAACGTGTCCTGACGCGCGAAGAACGCCGCGAACATGTCCGCGAGCTTCGCATTGAAGCGGATCGTCTTGGCCCAGCCTTCTCCCGCACCCAGCACGTCGCCGTACGAGAAGCCGCCACAGGCCACCGCGCCCGCGAAGTCGGCGAGCGTGGCGCGGCCTTCGAGCAGGTCGCTCATGTGGACGTCGTGCGCGTCGAAGCCGGCGCGGTCGAACGCGTACGCGGTTTCGAGGTGCGAGTTCACGCCCTGCTCGCGCAGGATCGCCACACGCGGACGCGCACCCTTGCCGATGAACGGCGCGGCGACGTCTTCCGCCGGATCGAACGTGAGATGCGGCTGCATGCCCGGATCGGCGGCGTCGAGCAGCGCGTCGTATTCGGAATCGGCGCACGCGGGGTTGTCGCGCAGACGCGCAATGCGCCAGCTCACTTCGCTCCACACGCGTTGCAGCTGCGCACGCGGCGCTTCGTAGATGCGCTTCGCGTCACGGTAGATTTCGATCGAGTCGCGATTGTTCAGCGTGCCGATCACGTGCGAGCACACCGAGAGGCCATGCTCACGCAGGACGCCCATCACGGCGTCGCGCTGCTGTGCCGGCACCTGGATCACCGCGCCGAGTTCTTCGGAGAAGAGTGCGCGCAGCGTGCGGTCTTCACGGCGGCCGCTCGTCTGCTTCGCCCAGTCCTTGGCGTCGCCGTAGTCCGATTCGTGCTCGCTGTCGAGCGTGAGCATGTCCACGTTCAGCGACACGCCGGTGTGGCCCGCGAAGGCCATTTCGCAGACCGTCGCCCACAGGCCGCCGTCCGAGCGGTCATGGTACGCGAGCAGTTGCTCGTTTGCGTTCAGTTGCTGGATGGCCGTGAAGAACTGCTTGAGGTCTTCGGCGTTGTCCACGTCGGGCACCGCGTCGCCGACCTGCTGCGTGACCTGCGCGAAGATGCTGCCGCCCATGCGGTGCTTGCCGCGGCCCAGATCGATCGCGATCAGCACCGACTCGCCCGCTTCGTCGGCGCGGCGCAGTTGCGGCGTGAGGTGGCGGCGCACGTCGTCGACCGGCGCGAACGCCGAGATGATGAGCGAAACCGGCGCGACCACTTCCTTCGCCACGCCTTGTTCGTTCCACTTCGTGCGCATGGAGAGCGAATCCTTGCCCACCGGAATGCCGATGCCCAACGCGGGGCACAGCTCCATGCCGATCGCCTTCACGGTGTCGTACAGCGCGGCGTCCTCGCCCGGTGCGCCGCACGCGGCCATCCAGTTCGCGGAGAGCTTGAGCTTGTCGAGCGACAGGATGGGTGCGCTCGCGATGTTGGTGATCGCCTCGCCCACGGCCATGCGGCCCGATGCGGGCGCATCGATCACGGCGAGCGGCGTGCGCTCGGCCATCGTCATCGCTTCGCCCTTGTAGCCGGCGTAGTCGAGCGCAGTGATCGCGCAGTCGGCCACCGGCACCTGCCACGGGCCGACCATCTGGTCGCGCACCGTCGTGCCGCCCACCGAGCGGTCGCCGATGGTGATGAGGAACGACTTGCTGCCCACGGTCGGGTGGCGCAGCACGCTCTGCGCCACTTCGTCGAGCGAGACGCCCGTGACTTCGACCGGCGCCAGCGGCACGCTCGCGTGCTCGACGTTGCGGTGCATGCGCGGCGGTTTGCCGAGCAGGATGTCCATCGGCATGTCGACAGGCTGGTGGCCGCCGTTGGCCGCAAGCGCCGCTTCGTCGGTGTCGATGAGCTTCAGGTCGCGCGCGTCGGTCGCGACGCCCACGACGGCGAACGGGCAGCGCTCACGCTCGCAGATCGCCTGGAACTCGGCCAGATCGGCGGGTGCGATTGCGAGGACGTAGCGTTCCTGCGATTCGTTCGACCAGATTTCGCGCGGCGAAAGACCCGACTCTTCGAGCTGCACCTTGCGCAGTTCGAAGCGCGCGCCCTTGTCCGCGCCGTCGACGAGTTCCGGGAAGGCGTTGGAAAGGCCGCCCGCGCCCACGTCGTGAATGCTCAGGATCGGGTTGCGCTCGCCCAGTTGCCAGCACGAATTGATGACTTCCTGCGCGCGACGCTCGATTTCCGGGTTGCCGCGCTGAACCGAGTCGAAGTCGAGTTCGGCCGTGTTGGTGCCGGTGGCCATCGAGCTGGCCGCGCCGCCGCCCATGCCGATGCGCATGCCGGGGCCGCCGATCTGGATGAGCAGCGTGCCGGCCGGCAGGTCGTGCTTGTGCGTGTGCTGCGCGCTGATGTTGCCGAGGCCGCCCGCGATCATGATCGGCTTGTGATAGCCGCGCACGGTGCCCGCCACGTTCTGTTCGTAAGTACGGAAATAGCCGCCGAGGTTCGGCCGGCCGAATTCGTTGTTGAACGCGGCGCCGCCAAGCGGGCCGTCGATCATGATCTGCAGCGGCGACGCGATGCGGTCCGGGCGGCCGTATGTACCGTTCGCGCCCTCGGTGTCGGCCGGATTGCGCAGCGCGAGCGGCACGGCCGCGTCGCGGGCGTCTTCCCAGGCTTCGCGCGCGTCGGGCAGATCGAGGTTCGACACCGTGAAACCCGTGAGGCCGGCCTTCGGACGCGCGCCGCGGCCCGTCGCGCCTTCGTCGCGGATTTCGCCGCCCGAGCCCGTTGCCGCGCCCGCGAACGGCGAGATCGCCGTGGGATGGTTGTGCGTCTCCACCTTCATCAGCGTGTGCGTGAGTTCGGTGTGGCGGCCGTAGCGCTCACCCGGCTCGCCCGACGTGCCTTCGGCGTTGTTCCTGCGCGGGAACCAGCGTTCCGCGACCGCGCCTTCCATGATCGACGAGTTGTCCGAGTACGCGACGATCGTGCCCTGCGGGCTGATCTTCTCGGTGTTGCGGATCATCGCGAAAAGCGACATATCCTGATCGTGGCCGTCGATCGTCCAGCTCGCGTTGAAGATCTTGTGGCGGCAGTGCTCGCTGTTGGCCTGCGCGAACATCATCAGTTCGACGTCGGTCGGGTTGCGTTCGAGCTTCTTGAAGTTTTCGACGAGGTAGTCGATTTCATCGTCGGCGAGCGCGAGGCCCAGTTCGCCATTGGCCGTTTCCAGCGCCGCACGGCCGTGGCCGAGCACGTCCACCGTCTGCATCGGCCTCGCCGGCAGTTCGTCGAACAGATGCAGTGCCGCGTCGCGCGAAGGCGCCACGCTTTCGGTCATGCGGTCGTGCAGCGCCGCGGCGACAGCGGCGTGCGCCTCTTCCGAAAGCGTCTTCTTGCCGCCGAGCAGGCCCGACTTGAGCACCACGGTGTATTCGACGCCCCGCTCGATGCGGCGCACCTGTTCGAGGCCGCAATGGTGCGCGATGTCCGTGGCCTTGCTCGCCCACGGCGACACCGTGCCGAAGCGCGGCACGACGAGGAACGTGAGCGCGCTGCCGCGCTCCTGCGGGGCCGCGAACGGCGCGCCGTAGTGCATCAGCGCTTCGATCTTCGCGCTGTCGTCAGCGGAAAGCGCCGCGGCCGAGTTGACGAAATGCAGATACTGGCCGTGCACGCCGACGATGTTGGCGTCGATACGCTGAAGCGTCTCGAGCAGGCGGGTCTGACGGAAGTCGGAAAGGGCCGAAGCACCGGGGAAACACGAGAAGTGGGCCATGGACTGGGGCGTTGCGTCGAGGTTGCGTCAGAGTTGCGTCGCGGCTTCGCCTCGCGCGAAACACGTCGCAAGGTGGCGATGCGTCGCGCGGGGATGGCGACGGTCAGGCGAAGGGAGACCGCGATTATAACCCGGAAGGCCTGTCCTGACCGCCCCGGCAGCGGCTCGAAACGCATGTGGCGACCCGGCCTCGCGCATGGCGACGCGGACGCTTTCGCTGCTATCATTGCGCGTTTCGTCTGATCGGCGCACCCGGGCATGGCTTCGGCGCGCCGCGCGCCCCACCTTCGGCAGCGCGCCCTCACCCGAGCGAGCGCCACCTGCCTGCAGATCGTATCGTCATGGATGTCATCGTCATCGGCGGCGGAATCGCCGGCATCGCTACCGCCTGGCAGCTGCGCGCGGCCGGGCATCGCGTCTGCGTGATCGAACGCCACGCCACCGTCGCGCAAGGCGCGACCTACGGGCATAGCGGCATTGCGCTGCCCACTCCGCTCGACGTCTGGTTCGGCCCCACCTTCCTGCGCCACGGCCGTCAATCGTCCGGCGGCGTGATCAGCAAGACCGGCTGGCGCGGCCACGCGCACGGTTTCGTCAGGCGCCTCGCCACGCTGCACGGCTCCGAGGCGTTTGCCGGGCGCTATGCGCTGCTGCGCCCGCTCATCGAGTCGGCGCGAGCGGCGCTCGCCGACATCGACGCGCGCTTCCAGCTCGACTACGAGCAGCGCGACGGCCTGCTCTACCTCGTGCGCGGCAACGACGAATGGTCGCTCACGCAACCGGCCCTTGAACTGCTGCGCCGCTTCGAGACGCCGCATCACGCACTTTCACCCGCGGAATGCGTGGCTTTCGACCCTGCCATCCCCGCCGATCCGCCGTTTGCGGGCGGCGTGCGCTTCGAGACCGGCCGGGTGGCCAACTGCCCGCTTTTCGTGAAGCTGCTCAAGCAGGTGCTCGACGCCCAGGGCGGCGTGCAGTTCGAGATGAGCCGCGAGGTCAGCGCGATCCGCCTCGAAGACCGGCGCGCGGCGGTGGAACTCGCGCCGCCTGCGCACGAAGCGGGCCGCTCGGGCGACGTCGAGGTGATCTCGGGCGACGCCGTCGTGGTCGCCGCGGGCGCGCAAACGCCGCGGCTCGTCGCGCCGCTCGGCCTCAAGATGCCGTTCTATCCGCTGCGCATGCACACGCTCAATTCGCCGGTGGCGCACGAGGAATGCGTGCCGCAGACGACGATCGTCGACGCCGGCAAGCGCATCGCCATCGCGCGCATGAATCACCGGCTGCGCATCTCGGGCGCCGCCGTGCTGCTGCGCGCCCAGGAGGTCGACGACGCCCTGCCCGAAGCGCTTACCGAAGACGCTCTCGCGCTGCTCGGTGAGGCTTCGCGCGACTGGGCGCCGGGCGCCGCGCGCATCTCGGCGGCGCTTGCGTGGGAAGGCATGAAGCTGCTTTCCGCCGACGGCCTGCCTGCGGTCGGCAGCGTGGGCCATCCGCGCCTGTACGTCAACGCGGGCCACGGGCCGGCGGGCTGGGCGCTTGCGCTCGGTTCGGCGCGTCTCATCGCCCAGCAGATCTCCAGCGCACCGCCCGACCTGCCGGCCGATACCGTCAAGGCGCTCTCGCCGGGCCGCGATTGAGCGGCGAGCGCCGGTACGGCGTTGCGGCGCCGCCGCGCCAGTCCATCGCGCGCCTGGGGCATGCCGTCTGAGGGCTCGCTCGGGTATCGTTGCGATGTCGCCTCCGAGGACCGCATCGTCATGACGCACGCACCCCACTCCTTTGGCGCCGGGCAACCGGTGCTCCTCTACCCGCACGATCGGGCGGTCCCGCTGCTGACCGTCGAACAGCTGCGCGGGGCCGAAGTCGCCGCGCAGTCGGCCCTGCCTGCCCACGCGCTCATGGCGCGGGCAGGCGCCGCCGCCGCGCACTTCCTGAGCGAGCAGCTCGCGCACGCGCCCTCGCCGGCGAGCGACAAGCCGGTCTGGTTCGCCGCCGGGCCAGGCAACAACGGCGGCGACGCGCTCGTCGTCGCTACCGTTCTGTATCGCGCGGGCGTCGCCGTGGAAGTCTGCATGCCCGTCGAGGTCAAGCCCGACGACGCGCGCTGGGCGCTCGCCGAAGCGCACGCGGCGGGCGTGCCCATTACCGCGTCGGCGCCCGCATCGTTGGAGGCTTACGGCTGGCTCGTCGACGGCATGTTCGGCATCGGCCTCGCGCGCGGGCTCGAAGGCGTGTTCGCCGAACTCGCCGAGAGCCTCTCGGCGCGCGCGCGCAGCCATGGCCACGTGCTCGCGCTCGACGTGCCGAGCGGGCTCGACAGCGACACCGGCAACGTGGTCGGCAGCGGCCCCGCCGTGCGCGCGACCCATACCGTGACCTTCATCGCCGCCAAGCCCGGCCTGTACACCGGCGCCGGGCGCGACCATGCAGGCGCCGTCACGGTCGCGCCGATCGGCATCGACACGGAAGGCACGCCGGGTGCGGCGCGCCTGAATGCGCCCGCGCTCTTCGCCGCCGCGCTGCCCGCACGCGAGTTCGCCACTCACAAGGGCACGTTTGGCACGCTCGCCGTCGTGGGCGGCGACACGGGGATGTGCGGCGCGCCGATTCTCGCGGCGCGCGCCGCGCTCCTCACCGGCGCGGGCAAGGTTCACGTGGGCTTCCTGGGCAGCGACGCGCCGCCCTACGACGCCCCGCACCCCGAGCTCATGCTGCACGCGGCGGCCAGGCTCGCGCTCGGCGCGATGGACGCCGTCGCCGCGGGCTGCGGCATGGGCGGCAGCGCCTCGGCGCGCCAGCTCGTGGACGCCATCCTGCGCCTTCACGCCCCCGTACTTCTCGATGCCGACGCGCTCAATCTGGTCGCACGCGACGAGGCGCTCGCGGCACACGTCGCGCAATCGGCAGCCGCGCGCGGCGCGCCTTGCGTGCTCACGCCGCATCCGCTCGAGGCGGCGCGCCTCCTCGGCTGCGACACCGCCGCGGTGCAGCGCGACCGCCTCGCCGCAGCACGAACCCTTGCCGGCCGCTATGCGGCGGTTGCCGTGCTCAAGGGCAGCGGCACCGTGGTCGCCGCGCCCGACGGCCGCGTCGCCGTCAACCCCACCGGCAACGCGGGCCTCGCCACGGGCGGGACCGGCGACGTGCTCGGCGGCATGATCGGCGCGCTGCTGGCCCAGCGCCTGCCGCCCTATGAAGCGGCACTCGCGGGCGTCTATCTGCACGGCCTCGCCGCCGACACGCTGTGCGCACAAGGCGATGGCCCCGCGGGCCTCACGGCGGGCGAACTCGCGCCAGCGGCGCGCAAGCTCCTGAACCGGCTCTTTTACGCGCCGTCTTATGCCGCCTGAGCCCGCATCCCGCACGTCCGTTCGTGCGGTACGCGACTTGCTGTGCCTGGAACGTCCGCCCACCTCCCGCGCCCTGGCAGAGCCGCAGGCATCACAACGCTGCGCAGCGTCGCGCGAGGCCGCTATACTGATCCTCCGCACGCCGCCTTCCACCGAAGGCGGCCCGTGCTTGCCCGCGGCGCGCGAAGCGCGCGTTCGGCCAGACCGGCGAACCGCACCTGCCGCCCTCCATTCGTGATCCCTCGCTAGACGAACATGACGAATCCGCTCCCCGCCTGGTCCGCGCTACAGACGCATTACGAACAGATCCGCGACGAAAAGCTGCGCGACTGGTTCGCCCCCGCCAACGACCCTGCGCCGACGCGCGCCGAACGCTTCACGTACACCGGCGGCGGTCTTAACGCCGACCTCTCGAAGAACCGCATCACCGACGCCACGCTCGAACTGCTCGTGCAGCTCGCTCGCGAGGCCGGCGTGCAAGCGCGCCGCGACGCGATGTTCAAGGGCGAAGTCGTCAACCCGACTGAAGGCCGCGCGGCGCTGCACACCGCCTTGCGCGCCACGGAAGCCGATGCCCCGTTCCACGCGCAGATCCTCGCCGAGCGCGCGAAGATGGCGAAATTCGCCGACGCCGTGCGCAGCGGCGCATGGACCGGCTACACGGGAAAACGCATCCGCCACGTCGTGAACATCGGCATCGGCGGCTCGGACCTCGGGCCGAAGATGGTCGTGCACGCGCTCAAGCATCTCGAGCTGCCCGAGATCACCTCGCACTTCGTCTCGAACGTCGACGGCGCGGACCTGTGGCGCACGATCGAGAACATCGACCCGGAAGAGACGCTCGCCATCATCGTTTCGAAGACGTTCACGACGCTCGAAACCATGACCAACGCGCTGTCGATGCGCGACTGGTTCGTCAAGCACGGCTGCCCGGAAGGCAAACTCGCGAAGCACTTCGTCGGCGTCTCGGCTAACACGGCCGAAGTCGTGAAGTTCGGCATCGCCAAAGAGAACGTCTTCGAGATGTGGGACTGGGTGGGCGGCCGTTATTCGTTGTGGTCGGCCGTGGGTCTCTCGATCATGATCGCCATCGGGCCGCAGCAGTTCGACGAATTGCTCGCCGGCGCGCACGACATGGACAAGCACTTCCGCGAAGCGCCGCTGGAAAAGAACCTGCCCGTGCTGCTCGGCATGATCGGCGTCTGGTATCGCAACTTCTTCGGCTCGCAGAGCTATCTCGTCGCGCCCTACTCCGAAGCGCTGCACTTCCTGCCGTCGTATCTCCAGCAGCTCGAAATGGAGAGCAACGGCAAGTCGGCGCGCCTCGACGGCAAGTTCGTCGATTACGCGACCTCGGCGATCACCTGGGGCGAGCCCGGCACGAACGGCCAGCACGCGTTCTTCCAGATGCTGCACCAGGGCACGACGATCGTGCCGATCGACTTCATCGCCGTGCTCACGCCCGAGCATCCGCTAGCCGACCATCATCCGAAGTTGCTCGCGAACTGCTTTGCGCAGAGCGAGGCGCTGATGCTTGGCCGCACCGAAGAAGAAGCGCGCAAGATCGCGGATCCGGGCAAGCCCGAACTCGTGCCGCACATCATGTTTCCCGGCAACCGGCCGACCACCACGCTGCTCGTCGACGCGCTCACTGCGCGCTCGCTCGGCGCGATCATCGCGCTCTATGAGCACAAGGTGCTCGTGCAGGCCTGCGTGTGGGATATCAATCCGTTCGACCAGTGGGGCGTTGAACTCGGCAAGATCCTCGGCAAAGTGGTCGAAGCCGACTTGAACGCGGCAAGCGCCGATGTGAAGCCGCACGATTCGTCCACAGCCGCGCTGATCGCGCGCGCCCGTGCGGCGCTCAAGCGCTGACCGGTACAGGAGCGGCGTGCGCCTGCACTGCGCACGCCGTTCGCCGCTCAGGCGCTAACGCCCGGCTTCGACATTGCTCGCGTTGCGCGAGGCTGCTGCGCCATGCGGCGCGTTGGGCACGCGGCGGCCCGCTTCGATCGTGATGATCGCATCGCAACGCTGCGCAAGATCGACGTCGTGGGTGACGAGCACAAGCGTTGCGCCATTGGCGCGATTGAGTTCGAACATCAGGTCGATGACGGCGTGGCCGGTGGCGGCGTCGAGGCTCCCGGTGGGCTCGTCGGCGAACAGCACGGCGGGGCGCGTCACGAAGGCGCGGGCGAGCGCCACACGCTGCTGCTCGCCGCCCGAGAGCAGCTTCGGGTAGTGGTCCGTGCGCCCGGCAAGGCCCACGCGCTCGAGCAGCGTGCGGGCGCGGGCGAAAGCATCACGCGTCGACATGCCGCCTTGCAGTTCGAGCGGCAGCGCGACGTTTTCCAGAGCGGTGAGATGCGGCATCAACTGGAACGACTGGAACACGAAACCCACCGAGCCGTTGCGCAGCGCCGCGCGCTGGTCTTCGGCCATCCCGGTAAGCTCATGGCCCAGCAGGCGCACCGAACCCGCGCTCGCACTGTCGAGGCCGGCCAGCAGGCCGAGCAGCGTCGACTTGCCGGAACCGGAGGCGCCGACGATCGCCACGCTCCCGCCCGCCTGCACGGTGAGGTCGATACCGTCGAGGATCGTCAGCTCGCCGGTGGCGTCGGTGACCCGCTTGCTCAAACCCCGTACTTCGATGACTGGATCGCTATTCATTCGCACATGATGACGCACAGGTTAGCCGTGAACCAGAAGCGCGCCCCACGGCGCGCCGCCCCTTCCCGCGCCCGGTCCCGCTGCAGCGCGTTTGCCGCTATCGCCGCCTTGACCGCCGCTGCCTTGCTCGGCGCCTTTTGTGGCTTGACCGGCAGCGCGCTCGCGGCCACGCCCGTGTCCACGGCCAACGCGGCGACGAACCCCGCCGCCGCGGCAAAACCGAACATCGTCGTGCTCGGCGACAGCCTTTCGGCCGAATACGGCCTGCCGCGCGATACAGGCTGGGTGGCCCTGCTGCGTCAGCGGCTCGCCAGCGACCGGATCGATTATAACGTTGCGAATGCGAGCATCAGCGGGGACACGACGAGCGGCGGACTCACGCGCCTGCCGCTCGTCATGCAGCGCATCAAGCCCGCGATCGTGATCGTCGAACTGGGCGCGAACGACGCACTGCGCGGCGTGCCGCTCACGACGACCGAGAGCAATCTGCGCGCCATCGTCGCTCAGATCCGCAAGGGCGGCGCGCAACCCGTGCTCATCGGCATGTACGTGCCGCCCAACTACGGAGCCGACTACACGCATGACTTCCACGCCATTTACGTGCGGCTGGCGAAGGATTTGAACGTTCCGCTCGTGCCCTTTCTGCTCGCCGGCCTCGCCGACAAACCCGAACTCTTCCAGTCCGATCAGATCCATCCCACCCAGCAGGCACAGCCCTTGCTGCTCGACAACGTGTGGCCAACGCTCAAGCCGCTGCTCGGCAGCGGCGTGCGGCGCTGAGGCAGGCGGCAGCTAGGCAAACGTGCGGGCGTCTTCACCGGGCGCCCTTTCTCAGAGCCCGGCTTCGGCGCGTTCAAGCCGCTCGAGCCTTTCAGGCAGCGTGGCGGCGGGCAACGCCGCCCTGCCGTTGGCCACCTTTTGTGTCAGACACGCGCGCCCGAGAAGCTTCGCTGTCTGAATCCGACCGACCCTGACTGGAGGGAAGAAGCGTGAAATATTTACCTCTCATTGTCGTTACGGCAGCACTTGCTGCCTGCGCCAATCAGCCAATGCCGAGCGGAGCGCAGTCCGTCGGCACGAGCCAGCAACCGCCCGCGACGGTTGCCCAATGCATTGCGCAAAAATGGGCCGACAAGTCGCAGCAGCAAGTCGTCTCGCAGTCCGTGCTCGCCAACGGCCAGGCTGTCGACGTCTACGTCCCTGGCCAGCAGCCGCCTAACGGCGCAGCCGCAACGGTGCGCCCGGCGTGGAGCGCCAGCGCGAAGACGTGGGTCGGCTTCCGCTCCGGCGGCGGCGCGGGTGGAGACGCCACCAGCGACATCAGCGCCTGCCTCTGATTTCGCGCTCGCCGGAACGAAAAAAGCCCCGCGATGTTTGCGGGGCTTTTTTGCGCCGGCTGTCGATGCCGGCGGGCAGGTACACGGGGCGGACTTACTGGGCACCGTCGCCCGACTGGCCCGCGGAACTGAGCGAACCGTAGAGCTTTACCTTCGCGCGCTCGCGCAGCGCGTCGAGGTACGCCTGCACCTGCGACTGGCCGCCCACCTGTGCGAGTTGCTGCTGCGCGGCGGCCAGACGCGGGCCTTCTGCGGCCGGACCGTTGGTCACGCTGTTTACGCGGTAAATCGCATAGCCGTCGTTGCCGAGGTCCACGCCCACATAAGCGGGCAACTTCTGCGCATCGACCTTGAAGACGGCGGACAGCGCGCTGGGCGGCAACCCTTGGGCGTCGTTGCGCGACACCTTGAGCGCCGACGAGAACCCGTCTGTCGACTTCGACTTCTGCAGTTCCGCGAGCCTGGCCTCGCCGTCCTTGCGCGCCATGTCGGCGGCCTGCTGCGCGACCACCTTCTGGCGAACCGCATCCTTGACCGCGGCGAACGCGGGCACGGCGGCCGGCTGGTAGTTCGTTACGTGAGCCGAGATCAACGTGCTGTTGCCGACGTCGATCGCCTGGGTGTTGTTGTGCTGGTTCACCGAGTCGCTCGCGAATACGGCGTCGAGGAACTTCGGGTTGTTCAGTGGGCTGTCCGGCGGCAGCGCTGCGTTCGGCTTCGGCGTGACCGTGGCCGTCTGGATCGTCAGCTTGTACTTGTCCGCGGCCGGCTGCAGGCTCCTGGCCTGCTCGTAGACCATCGACGTGAAACCATCGCTCGCGTCGGCAAGCAGCTTCGCGGCCTGCTGCGCCTTCACTTCGTTCGTGATCTGCGCCTTCACGTCGTCGAACGGTTTCGTGACCGCCGGCTTCAGGTCCGTGACCTTGACGATGTGATAACCGAAGTCCGACTGGATCACGTCGCTGATCTCATCCTTCTTCAGCTTGAAGACCGCGGCGTCGAACGCCTGGCCGCCCGCGATCATGCCGGGGCCGAAGTAGCCGAGGTCGCCGCCCTTCGAGGCCGAACCCGGGTCCTGCGACTCTTTCTGCGCGATCTGCGCGAACTGATCCGGATGCGCCTTCACTTCCGCGAGGATCGCTTCGGCCTTCTGCTTCGCCGCGTTGCGCACGTCGGCGCTCGCGTCCTTCGGCACCGTGATCAGGATGTGGCTCGCGCGCACTTCTTCCTGCGTGCGGTAGTGCGCGATGTTGTCGTCGTAGTACTTCTTGAGATCGGCGTCGCCCGGCTGCACGCTAGCTGCAACCGTGGCCGCCGAGAGCACGAGATACTGGATCTGTGCCGTGGCCGGCGTGGCGAAAGCGCTCTTGTTCGCGTCGTAATACGCCTGCAGTTGCGCGTCGGTCGGCTGGACCTTAAGCGCATAGTCGCTCGCGTGGAAGGCGAGGCCCTGCACTTCGCGCTGCTGCTCCGAGAGACCCGTGAGCTGCTGCGCGAGCGCCTTCGGCGTAAACGCGCTGCTGATGATCGACGCCGGCAGCTGCTGCATGGCGAGGCTATAACGCACGCGCTCGTCGTACTGCTCGGGCGTCATGCCCTGCATGGCGAGCAGCTGCTTGTACTGGTCCAGATTGATCGAGCCGTCAGGATTCTTGAGCGACGAGATCACCGGGTCGGCGAGCAATGCGCGTCGCACGGCGTCATCGGAGGCGGTCAGGTGCAGGCGCTGCGTCTCGTCCCCGAGCACGCGTTGCTGGATCAGGCCGTCGAGGATGTCCTTGCGGTGCTGGGGCGTGTCGAACAGGCTCGCGTCGAATTGCGCGCCGAGGACCTGTCGGGCCTGGTCGAGCTGCTGGCGCGCGGCGTTGTCGTACTCGACACGCGTGATCTTGTGCCCGTTGACGCTTGCGACATTCGCGCTTTCATCGAAGAAGCCGCGAAAACCTTGAATACCGACGAAGCCCAGTCCTGGCAGGACGACCAGGAGCAGCATGAACATCATCAGGCGTTTGTGATTGCGGAAAAAGTCGAGCATGCGTGACCAGACGTTGATGGCGCCAAAAAATGGAACGCCCGATATTACAACAGCGGCCAACAAAAAAGGCGAACCGGAGTTCGCCTTCTTGTCGAGATATCCCTGGCGGAGCGGACGGGGCTCGAACCCGCGACCCCCGGCGTGACAGGCCGGTATTCTAACCAACTGAACTACCGCTCCATGCAAGCGCAATAGGTACCGGAACTGAAGCTGTGGTGGGTGCTGAGAGGCTCGAACTCCCGACCTACGCCTTGTAAGGGCGCCGCTCTACCAACTGAGCTAAGCACCCAGCTTCATGCTTTCCTGCGCTGTTTCCGGCACTGCGACTTCTGCTGCGCCACCTTATCAGGTAGCGAGCCCGCTAGTTTAGCGCATCCTTCAGCGCTTTGCCAGGCCTAAATTTGGGCACCTTCGCGGCCTTGATCTTGATCGCATCGCCAGTGCGCGGATTGCGGCCCGTGCGCGCCGTGCGCTTGCCGACGGCAAACGTGCCGAAGCCGACGAGCGTGACCGAGCCGCCCTTCTTGAGCGTGCCTTTGACGCCGCCGATCACGGCGTCGAGTGCGCGTCCCGCAGCCGCTTTCGAAATGTCGGCTTGTTGCGCGATATGGTCGATCAATTCCGTTTTGTTCATTCCAGCCCCCGAGAATGTGTTTGGGCAAACGTAAGAAAGAAGGTCAACTTATTGGATAGAGATCCCCCGCGTAGAGCGGGGCCCGCTCATTTAACGGGGCCGAAAGTGCGGTGTCAAGCGGGGTTGAGCCTGATTCGGCGCGGGATTCGAGGGAACATTCGAGGGAGTCTTCGAACATGTGGGAAAAGACCGCTGGTTGTCATCACAACGTCAAGAATCGTGGCGCAAAGAAAAAGCCCGCGGTGTATGCCGCGGGCTTTGGGGATCCAACGCGCCGCGCCTGAGCGCGGCTTGTCGAAGGTGTACTGAAGGCTTAGTGCTTGACGACTTCCGTCGCGCCGGCATCCTTCGATTCGGCCACGGGCGCCTTGGCGTCCTCGGCCTTCGCTTCTTCTTCCGGCAGCGGCTGCGGCACACGTTCGAGCGCGAGTTCGAGCACCTTGTCGATCCAGCGGACCGGCACGATTTCGATCGCGTTCTTCACGTTGTCCGGAATCTCGGTGAGATCCTTGACGTTCTCTTCCGGAATCAACACCAGCTTGATGCCGCCGCGATGCGCTGCGAGCAGCTTCTCCTTCAGCCCGCCGATCGGCAGCACTTCGCCGCGCAGCGTGATCTCGCCCGTCATCGCCACGTCGGCGCGCACCGGAATTCCCGTGAGCACGGACACGAGCGCCGTCGTCATCGCACCGCCTGCGGACGGACCGTCCTTCGGCGTCGCGCCTTCCGGCACGTGGATGTGGATGTCCTGCTTCTCGAACGCTTCGTCCTTGATGCCAAGACGACGCGAACGCGAACGCACCACCGAGCGTGCCGCTTCGACCGATTCCTTCATGACGTCGCCGAGCGAACCCGTGCGGATCACGTTGCCCTTGCCGGGCATGACCGCCGCTTCGATCGTCAGCAGATCGCCGCCGACTTCCGTCCAGGCGAGGCCCGTGACCTGACCGATCTGGTTTTCCTTCGCGGCCAGACCGAAGTCGTACTTGCGCACGCCGAGGAACGTGTCGAGGTTGGCGCTGTCCACCGTGACGGCCTTGTCGGCCTTCTTCAGCAGCAGCATCTTCACGACCTTGCGGCAGATCTTCGACACTTCGCGCTCGAGCGAACGCACGCCCGCTTCACGCGTGTAGTAGCGAATGATGTCGCGGATCGCGCCTTCGGTCACCTCGATCTCGCCCGGCTTCAGCCCGTTGTTCTTCTTCTGCTTGGGCAGAAGGTAGCGCTGGGCGATGCTGACCTTCTCGTCTTCCGTGTAACCCGAGAGGCGAATGACTTCCATCCGGTCGAGCAGCGGCGGCGGAATGTTCAGCGAGTTCGACGTGGCGACGAACATCACATCGGAGAGGTCGAAATCGACTTCGATGTAGTGGTCGGCGAACGTGTGGTTCTGTTCCGGATCAAGCACCTCGAGCAGCGCCGACGACGGATCGCCGCGGAAATCCATGCCCATCTTGTCGACTTCGTCGAGCAGGAAGAGCGGATTGCGCACGCCGACCTTGGTCAGGCTCTGCAGGATCTTGCCCGGCATCGAGCCGATGTACGTACGACGGTGACCGCGGATCTCGGCTTCATCACGCACGCCGCCGAGCGCCATACGCACGAACTTGCGGTTCGTTGCACGTGCAATCGACTGCCCGAGCGAGGTCTTGCCGACGCCCGGAGGCCCGACGAGGCACAGGATCGGCGCCTTGACCTTGTCGACACGCTGTTGCACCGCGAGATACTCGAGAATGCGTTCCTTCACCTTCTCGAGACCGAAGTGGTCTTCGTCGAGCACGGTTTCGGCGTTCGAAAGGTCGTTGTTGACCTTGCTCTTCTTGCGCCACGGCAGGCCGATCAGCGTATCGATGTAGTTGCGCACGACCGTGGCTTCCGCCGACATCGGCGACATCAGCTTGAGCTTCTTGAGCTCGGCATCGGCCTTCTTCTTGGCTTCCTTCGGCATGCGCGCGGCCGTGATGCGCTTCTCGAGTTCCTCGAGATCCGCACCCTCTTCGCCTTCGCCCAGCTCCTTCTGGATGGCCTTGACCTGCTCGTTCAGGTAGTACTCGCGCTGGCTCTTTTCCATCTGGCGCTTGACGCGGCCACGGATGCGCTTTTCGACCTGAAGAATGTCGATTTCGGCTTCGAGTTGCGCAAGCAGGTGCTCCAGACGCTCCACGACCGGGAACATCTCGAGGATGTGCTGCTTCTGGTCGAGCTTGAGCGGCAGATGCGCGGCGATGGTGTCGGCAAGACGACCGGCCTCGTCGATGCCCGACAGCGACGTCAGGATCTCCGGCGGGATCTTCTTGTTGAGCTTCACGTACTGGTCGAACTGCGAGACGATCGCGCGGCGCAGCGCTTCGGTTTCGGCGCTGTCGGCGTGGTCCGGTTCGAGCGGCATCACTTCGCACGAGAACTGCGTTTCCTGCTCTTCGATGGAAAGCGTCTTCGCGCGCTGCAGGCCTTCCACGAGCACCTTCACGGTGCCGTCGGGCAGCTTGAGCATTTGCAGGATGTTGGCGACGCACCCGACTTCATACATGTCTTTTTCGGTCGGCTCATCCTTCGCGGCGGTCTTCTGCGCGACGAGCATGATGTGCTTGCCGCCTTCCATCGCCGCTTCGAGGGCCTTGATCGATTTCGGCCGGCCCACGAAAAGGGGAATCACCATATGCGGGAAGACTACGACGTCTCGCAGCGGCAGCAGCGGGAGCGTGGTGCGTTCCGACGGGAGGAGTTGGGTTCCTGACATTTCATTTCCCCATGAGTGGAATCAATTGTTCGGTAATTGAGGCCTGAGATACCGATTGCAAGCCTCGCGCGTGTGGGAAAAGTTCAGTGACTCCAAAATAGTGCGCCATCGACCACAAGACTAAACGAAAAAGCCGTTCATCCCATTGTATGAACGGCCTTTTTCCGGAACTCTTTAGCCGATCACCACCATCAGTTCGACCCTGCAACCTTCGGAGCGTCTTCGTAGATCAAGAGCGGTTTGCCGTCGCCGTCGATCACGTTGTCGTCGATGATCACCTTGCTCACGCCCTTCATGGCCGGCAGCTCGTACATCACGTCGAGCAACGCCTGCTCCAGGATCGAGCGCAGGCCGCGGGCCCCGGTCTTGCGGCGGATCGCCTTGCGGGCGACGGCCTGCAGGGCGGCCGGACGAATTTCCAGCTCCACGCGCTCCATGTTGAAGAGCTTGTGGTACTGCTTGACGAGCGCATTCTTCGGCTCGACCAGAATCTTCATGAGCGCGGCTTCGTCGAGCTTGCCGAGCGTGGCGACCACGGGCAGACGGCCGATCAGCTCGGGAATCAGGCCGAACTTGATCAGGTCTTCCGGTTCCGTTTCGCGCAGCACTTCGCCCGTGTCGCGCTCCTGCTTGCTCTTCACGCTCGCGCCGAAGCCAATGCCGGTCTTTTCCGTGCGGTCGGTGATGACCTTCTCCAGCCCGTCGAACGCGCCGCCGCAAATGAACAGGATATTGGTCGTGTCGACCTGGATGAAATCCTGGTTCGGATGCTTGCGGCCGCCCTGCGGCGGCACCGAGGCCATCGTGCCCTCGACGAGCTTGAGCAGCGCCTGCTGCACGCCCTCGCCGGAAACGTCGCGCGTGATCGACGGGTTGTCCGACTTGCGGCTGATCTTGTCGATTTCGTCGATATAGACGATGCCGCGCTGGGCCTTGTCGACCTCGTAATTGCAGTTCTGCAGCAGCTTCTGAATGATGTTCTCGACGTCTTCGCCCACGTAACCGGCTTCGGTCAGCGTGGTGGCGTCGGCGATCACGAACGGCACGTTCAGAAGGCGCGCGAGCGTCTGCGCGAGCAGCGTCTTGCCCGAGCCCGTGGGCCCGATCAAGAGGATGTTGCTCTTCGAGAGTTCGACGTCGTCCTTCTTGTCGAGGTGCTTCAAACGCTTGTAGTGGTTGTACACCGCCACTGCGAGAATCTTCTTCGCGCGTTCCTGGCCGATCACGTACTGGTCGAGGATGTCGCGGATCTCCTGCGGGCTCGGCAGGTCCGAGCGCGACAGCGCCGCGTCGACGCCCGCACCGGCGGCTTCGTCGCGAATGATCTCGTTGCACAAGTCGATGCATTCATCGCAGATGAATACCGACGGACCAGCGATGAGCTTTTTCACCTCATGCTGGCTCTTGCCGCAGAACGAGCAATACAACAGCTTCTCGCTGTTAGAACCTTTCTTGTCCGCCATGGATAAATGAGCCTCCGGACACTCTGTTACATGATACGCCGTTTCCCCCGGCGAGGCCGGAGGGTGCGTGAACCGCTTGCTGTGACGGCGTTGGGGGCCGCAGGCCGCGAAGCGCGTTTGCCGATTATTTCACAAGGTCTGCGCGGCGTCGGCTATCCCCTTTTGTACGGGGGCCGAGCTGTTCCTTTACCTGCCTTTGCCGCGGCTTGCGCGCCCTTCGCAGGGTCGGACGCGCAAAACCGCTCGCGCAGTTCAGGGACGCTTGTGCAGGACCTGGTCGACGAGACCGTACGCCTGGGCGTCGTCGCCCGACATGAAATTGTCGCGATCCGTGTCGCGCGCAATGCGCTCGACCGGCTGACCCGTATGATGCGCGAGCAACTGGTTCAGGCGCTCCTTCAGATACAGGATTTCGCGAGCCTGGATTTCGATGTCCGAAGCCTGGCCGCGCGCGCCGCCGAGCGGCTGGTGAATCATCACGCGCGAGTTCGGCAGCGCGAAACGCTTGCCCCTGGCCCCCGACGCCAGCAGGAACGCGCCCATGCTGGCCGCGAGGCCCATACAAAGGGTCGAAACATCCGGCTTGATGAACTGCATCGTGTCGTAAATCGCCATGCCGGCCGACACCGAGCCACCGGGGCTGTTGATGTACAGGCTGATGTCCTTGTCCGGATTTTCGCTTTCGAGGAACAACAGCTGGGCGACCACGAGGTTGGCCGTCTGGTCGTTCACTTCGCCGACCAGGAACACCACGCGCTCCTTGAGCAGGCGCGAGTAGATGTCGTAGGAGCGTTCGCCGCGGCCGCTCGTTTCGACGACGATCGGCACGAGGCCGAGCGCCTGCGGGTCGAAATCCCGCGACGAGTGGGAGGTCAACGTATCCAGCGATTGAGCGCGAATGGTCATGCGGTGCATCCTTGTCTGGAAAAGTTCTTCTATATACCCGTATGGCGACGGACCCCGGTCAAATCAACCACACGGACAGCATGGCTAAAACCTGCGGATGCAAAAACGGCGTGCTGGCCGTCGGTCGCTCCGACAGCCGGCACGCCGTAGCGGGCAGTTTTAAGCCTGCGCCGTCGCGCTTGCCAGTTCTTCGAAGCTCACTTGCTTGTCCGTCACCTTGGCCTTGCCGAGCACGAAGTCCACGACGTTCGATTCGACGACATAGGCTTCCATTTCGGCCAGACGTTGCTGGTTGGAATAATACCAGCGCACGACTTCCTTCGGGTCCTCATAGCTTTTCGCGAACTCGTCGACTTCGGCACGGATCTGCTCCGGCTTCGCTTCAAGGCTGTTGGCCTTCACGAGTTCGGCGAGCACGAGGCCGAGCTTCACGCGGCGCTCGGCTTGTTCCTTGAACATTTCGGCCGGAATCGGTGCGTCCTTGGCGTTGGGCACGCCGCGCTGCGTGAGGTCGGCGCGCGCCATTTCGACGAGGCGTTGCTGATCCTGCTCGACGAGCGCGTTCGGCACGTCGAGTTCGGCGATCTTCAGGAGCGCGTCCATCACCTGGTTCTTGACGATGGACTGGGTGCGGCGCTTCGCTTCGCGCTCGAGGTTGTCCTTGATTTCGGCACGCATCTTCACGAGGTCGCCGTCGGCGATGCCGAGCGACTTCGCGAATTCAGCATCGATTTCCGGCAGGTGCGGCCACTCGATCTGCTGCATCGTGATCGTGAACTGCGCCGTCTTGCCGGCGACGTCCTTGCCGTGATAGTCCTCGGGGAACGCGAGGTCGAATTCGCGCGACTCGCCCTTCTTCAGGCCGACTGCCGCCTTTTCGAATTCCGGCAGCATGCGGCCTTCGCCCAGCACGAACGCGAAGCCTTCCGCGGTGCCGCCCTGGAACGCGACGCCGTCGATCTTGCCGACGAAGTCGACGGTCACGCGGTCGCCTTCCTTCGCCGCGGTGTCGGCGCCGCCGTCACCGTGCTCGCCCGCTTCGCCGCGAGCGTGGAAATGCACGCGCTGCTTGCGCAGGATGTCGAGCGTGCGGTCGATTTCGGCTTCGGAGATGGTCGTGGTCGTGCGCTCGATTTCGGCGGTCGCGACGTCGCCGAGCTTCACTTCCGGGTAGACCTCGAAGGTCGCGTCGAACGCGTAGTCGCCTTCGGTGGCTTCCGATTTCGGCGCGAAGCTCGGCTGGCCGGCAACGCGCAGGTTCTCGGCGCGGCTGATGTCGAAGAATTCCTTGCCGACCTTGTCGCTCAGGACTTCGGCCTCGACCTGGCCCGAATACTGCTGCGTGACCATCTTGAGCGGCACCTTGCCCGGACGGAAGCCCGGCATGCGCACGTTCTTCGCGAGTTTACGGATGCGCGAATCGATTTCTTTCTGCACGGCGTCCTTCGGCAGGGAAATCGTCACGCGGCGTTCGAGCTTGCCGAGGTTTTCAACAACGTTAGCCATGGCTTCAATCGTCCTAAAATTGTTCGAGCGAATCAGTAATCTGTGGTCTTTGCGAGCCGCGGTCCGCGTGGGGCCCGCTGGGGTCAACCAGGGCCCGGCAACCCGCTTTGGAGCTGAACGCAGGCGCATCGTGCGCCGCTCAACAGCGCCGAAACGGGCGGCTTGCGGTGCGGTCCGTCAAAAGAGCCAAGTATTTTAGCAAACTATTTCCCGGTCCCACTGGAATTGCCGTTTGAGTGTGCCATGAGCCCGCTTTTGACCCGGTTTTGGCCCGCTTTTGCGCCGCCACGAGCCTGAAATGCGCTCCGATGCGCGTTATCGCAGCGCCGTTATCCAGCGCACGCGGCGAGGCTGTTAAGCTTAGGCTCGCGCCGGACGCCCCGCCGGCCGCAGCCGCTCCCAACACCATTCTTCCAGCAGAGACACCATGCCGAATTCGTCGACTGACGCTCCCGTTATCGTCATTGCTCCTGACTCTTTCAAAGGCTCGCTCAGCGCGGACGGGGTCGCCGCCGCGATCGCCGAGGGCATCCGCCGTGTGCGCGCCGACGCCGACATCCGCATCCGCCCCATGGCGGACGGCGGCGAAGGCACGCTCGACGCGATGCTGTCGATGGGCGGCGAGCGCCGCGTCCTCACCGTGCAAGGCGCAGCGGGCCCGAAGCGCGACGCCGCGGTGGGCCTGCTGCACGACGGCAGCGCAATCGTCGAAACCGCCGAGATCGTCGGCATCACGGACCCGGTGGGCATGAGCGTACCGGTCGACGCGCGCAGCACGCGCGGCATGGGCGAAGCGATCCGCGCGCTGCTCGACGAAGGCGTGCGGCGCTTTTACGTGGCGCTCGGCGGCAGCAGCACCAATGACGCCGGCGCGGGACTGCTCGCGGGCCTCGGCCTGCAACTCTTCGACGCCGCCGGCAAGCTGCTCGAGCCCACGCCGCAAGCGCTCGCACATGTAGCGCGCGTGGACGTTTCCGGGCTCGACGAGCGGCTTCGCGAGGCATCGTTCGTCGGCATGTCGGACGTGGACAATCCGCTCACGGGCGAGCATGGCGCAACCGCCGTGTTCGGCCCGCAAAAAGGCGTGACGCCCGGGCAGGTTGCGCCGATCGACGCGGCGCTCGGCCGTTTCGCCGATCTGCTCGAAGCGGCGCTCGGCCGTCGCGTGCGCGACGAAGCAGGTTCCGGCGCGGCCGGCGGCCTGGGCTTTGCGCTGCGCATGCTCGGCGCGAGCTTCGAGCCCGGCGCCGAGGTCGTTGCGCGCACCATCGGTCTGGACGAAGCGCTCGAGCGCGCGGACTGGCTTATCACCGGCGAGGGCCGCTCCGACGTTCAGACACTGCACGGCAAGGCGCCGTTCATTGCCTGCCGCCACGCCGCGGCTGCGGGCGTGCCGGCCACGCTGCTCTCAGGTGCCGTGGACGCAGCCGCCCTGCCGCGGCTCGCGGAGCATTTCAGCGGCTGCTTCTCGCCCGCGCCGGGCCCCATTACGCTCGAAACCGCGATTCGCGACGCCGCACGCCTGCTCGCCAACGAGGCCGAGCAGCTCTTCCGCCTCAAATACGCTGCGCGTACATCCAACTAACCGCCAGGCAGACCGGCCGGGGCCTGCCGACCCGGCCTCGTTGCCGGAATCCGCTCGGCAGGATCGCGGCCAGACGCGCGACCTCCGCGCGCCACGCATTCCACAGTAAGCGATTAATAGATTTGTGCACCGTACCGGATGCGCTGGGCAAGGGTTAGGGTGCGTTGACCCGCGCGCAAGATGGGGCAACAATCATGCAATCGCGACACGTTTCGCGCCCTTCCCAAGCGACCAGACCAGGACTCCCATGAAGGCAAGCAAAGCCGGACTCGAACAATTCCTCACCTATCGGCTGCATGTCCTGAACAAACTCTCCGAACGTGGCGCGAGCGAACGCTACCAGGCGAAGCTCGGCATCACACTTCCGGAGGCTCGGCTCATTGCAGCTGTGGGGGCGTTCGGCCCGTTTTCGGTGATGGAGCTTGCGCGTCACGCGAATCTCGACAAGAGCCAGGCAAGCCGTGCAGCCGAGGCGCTGATGCGCCGCGGCCTCATGCAGCGCGACACGAGCGAGGAGGACGGACGCCTCGTGCTCGTTTCGCTCACAACCGACGGACGCGCGCTGTATCGCAAGGTCATGCCCATCGCGCGCAAGTGGAATGTCGACCTCTTCGCGAGCCTCGACGACAAGGAACGCGACGCACTCGCACGTGCGCTCGACAAGGTGATCGAAGCCATGCAGACCGAACTGTAAGGCAGTCCGAACGAGCAGAAGCGATAAGCCAAACAGATGGCGGCCGGAATCAAGCCGCCAACGCAAGCGCTTGGGCGCAGGCGGCGCACAAACAAAAGGCCACGTACCGGCGGGTACATGGCCTTTTTATATGGTGCGTGAGGCCGGACTCGAACCGGCACACCCTTGCGGGCGTCAGGACCTAAACCTGGTGCGTCTACCAATTTCGCCACTCACGCGAATGCTTTGCGCTTCGCTTCTTGCGCCCGGCAGGACCCGCTGCGCCCGCCTGCAGCGCTGATTCATCATGTGCCGGCCGCGCTTCGAGCCAAGCGTCAGAAAGCGCAAGCGCGAGATTCTAACCGATTGACTGGCGCTTGTCTGCATCCTGAAATCAGTGCGCGACGGGCATGGCAGCGCATCAGGCCGTGCATCGACCGGGGCTCCGATCCGCCCTGCCGGGCCGGCTGAAAGCCGCGCCGATGCTAGAATCGCGGCTCGACCGTCGCGGCGCGCTCTGGCCGCCGCGCGAGCCGCTTCGCCCCATATCTCCGAACGCCGTGAACTTCGACGACTACTGCCTGCAAAAGGCGGCGCCCCCTGGTTCGAGCACTTACTATGCGCTGCGTCAGGCACGCGCTGCACGCCAGCCCCTCCTGACCGCCCTCTTCGCGCTGCGCCGCGAACTCGAGGAAACCGCGAAAGAAACGAGCGATCCCACCGTCGGCCGCACGAAGCTCGCCTGGTGGCAAAAGGAATTGGCCGCGCTCGCCGCGGGCCAACCCGCGCATCCGGTCACGCAGGCGCTCGCCGCGCATCTCGGCGATGCAAGCGCCGTCTATCCCGATCTGCAGGCGCTGCTCGCCGGCTTCGAGATGGACTTCGAGCAGGCGCGCTATCTCGATCTGCCGAATCTGCGCCGCTATATGCAGGGCGTGGGCGGCACGTTCGTCTCGCTCGTCGCGCAACTCAGCGCGCGCACCGACGCCGACCGCCAGGACGCCGCACGCTGGGCCCCCCCGCTCGGCAACGCGTTGATGCTCGCGCAGTTTGTGCCGGAAATCGGCAACGACGCGCGCCATGGCCGCATCTACGTGCCCATCGACGAACTGCAGCGCTACGACGTCACTGCCGCCGATCTCATCAACCGGCGCTACAGCGCGGCGTTCACCGAGCTGATGCAGTTCCAGACCTCGCGCGCGCGCGAATCGGTCCAGGCCGCCCTCGACGCGATTCCCGCTCCGGCGCGGCGCGACCAGCGCACCTTGCGTGCACTCGCGGCGCTCGAACTCGCGCTGCTCGACGAAGTCGAGCGCGAAGGGTACCAGGTGCTGCATCAGCAGATCGTGCTCACGCCAGTGCGCAAGCTGTGGATCGCCTGGCGCGCCGCACGGCGTAGTTGAAGTGCCGTGAAGTGCGCGCCCGCGCTACGCGCGCAGCAACGGCAGCGGCTCGAAGCGCTGCTGCAGCACGGATTGCGCATCGAGGCCCCACCAGGGGCCTAGCACGGTCGCATAGATCTGCCTGAAATCGACGCCCACCGGCAGATTGCCGTCGCCGTCGAGCCGCGTGAGTTGCGGCGCCTGGCCATAGAGCCCGCCCGCCACCCGCCCGCCCGCCACGAAGTGCGCCGAAGCCGTACCGTGATCGGTGCCGCGGCTTTGATTCTCGCGCACGCGGCGCCCGAATTCCGCATACGTAACGATGAGCGTGCGGTCCCAGCGCCCGAGTTCCACGAGCGCCGAGCGCATCGCCGCCATGCCCGTGGCGAACTGGCGCAGCAAGTCGGCGTGACGCTGCGGCTGGTTCTGGTGCGTGTCGAAGCCGTTCAGCGTCAGACGAATCACCGCGACGCCGCACCCCGCCACCGGCGCCCCTTGCGGAGTGTCGCTCGAGGCGAGCGCCTGCATGGCCGTTTTGATCGAGGTGCCGAACGCGCCTGCCGCAAACGCAGTCTTCAGCGCGTAGCCGCCCGGGCGCGGCTGCTGCAGCGCATCGGCGTGCACGATGTCGTTTTCGACGTCGAGGATATGCGCGAGCGCGGGATTACGTTCCCTGAGCGAAACCGGCGTGACGAGGCGCGACGCGCGCGAGAACTGCGCCGGGTTCGCGAGCGCGATGGCGCGCGCGCCGTTCGCGAGCGGCCCCATCTCGGCGCTACCGAGCACGAACGCATCGGCAGCGAATCCGCGCGGCACTGGCTCGCGTGCGAACGCGCGCGTGAGCCAGCCCTCGCGCAGATATTCGTTGGAACGCGAAGCCGTGTCCCAGATCTCGATCGATCGAAAGTGCGAAAGATTGGGCTGCGCGTAGCTCACGCCCTGCACGATCGCAAGCTCGTGCGCGCGCCACATCGGCATGAGCGGCGCGAGCGCCGGATGGAGCGCCGTGCGCTCGTCCAGTTGTATCGCCTGTGCGCGCGGCACGCCGATCGTTTGCCGGTAGCGGTAATAGAGCGGATCGGCAAACGGCACGACGGTGTTCAGGCCGTCGTTGCCGCCCTTCAGCTCGACGAGAATGAGCAGGTTCCCGTAGCCGCTCGCCGTGCCCGGGCGCATGGGCGCCGTGCCTTGCGCGCGCGCAGTGCGCGCAACCCATAGCGCGGAACCCGCCACCGCGGCGGCGGCCGTCGCACCGGCTGCAAGAAAGTCGCGTCGCTTCATGGCTTGCCTCGCTCGTCAGTGCGGCGGCGCACATTGCCGCCGGGGATTCGGCTATTCTTGTTGATGCTTCACTTCGACTGATACACCGGATCCATCAGCAGTGCCTGGAGATATGAACCCGCACGGCTTCATAAGCGCTTGCGCGAAAACGATCGGCGACGCTTGCGAGCCGCACATCGCCGGGCATCGCGCAGATGAACTCGCGCCAAAGCCTCGCGGACACATACCGGGCAGTTTGCGGCTGCGCGAGCAGGATGTCGAGCACCTGGTCGCCGTCGAACGGACCGCTGTGTCATGGCACGGTCTTTTCGCCGTCGTCGTGCAAGTCGGCGCGTCAGACGAAGGCGTGACGAGCATCTCGCGCCGCCACCATGCCCGCAATTCGCTATAGCGCCCACCGCGAAGCTAACGGCTGCGGCGAAACGGATGTTGACCGTGCAATTGCTACGTTTTTTCAGCGCGTTTGAGCGGGGCGAGTGCACGAATGCACGCTTGAATGCCGATAAAGCAATGAAAGGCGCGAGAAAGGCATGCGCGTGCTGCGAAGAGAAAATCGCGTAGACGATATCGCCGCGTTATCGCAGCGCGCAGCGGCATCGGCGCGTTGCAGCGGTATCAGCGCTTGTACAGTTCGCGCACGGCGTCTTCGATATGCTGGCGCAGGAGGCGCCGCTCGTCGGGCGTCATATGGCCGTCGCGGCGACGCTGATCGAGATCGGGGGGAACCGCGGCACGCTGGTTGATGTCGGATGCGGGGCGCGGGATCGTGTCGCTGCGTATGCGCCGCAAGGAGGGCTTGCTGCCCGGCGAGCGGGCGGAGGACTGCGAGTTCTCGTAGCGGTCAGCGGAGGGCTGGGCCCGGGCCGGCACCGACTCAATCGCAGCCGCCACGCCACCGGCTAGCGCCAGTGCAAGCATGGTGTGGCGCATTGTCGGCCTAACCCCTCCCATCGTTTTGTTCCCTTCTTGACGCGGCAAACGGCTACCTCGAATACATGTACGAACCCGGCTCGGCGCGGGCATGGATTTTAAAGTCGAATGAAGTATCTACCGAACTGCCGCTTTACGTAAAGAAGTCTATCTGCCGGTGCTTGCCGTCGTGGCACAGCACGGGTAAATTTTGTAACTGACTGTAACCTGATAATTGGTGCAAACTCGCATCAGTATCCAATCGCGCTAAGATGCCAGGCATGGAAACCAAAAACCCGTCCAAAATTCTCGTTGTCGATGACGATCCCCGACTGCGGGACCTGCTGCGCCGCTACCTCGGCGAGCAAGGCTTCAATGTCTATGTGGCCGAAAACGCCCCCGCCATGAACAAGCTATGGGTGCGTGAACGTTTCGACCTGCTGGTGCTCGACCTCATGCTGCCGGGCGAGGACGGTCTGTCGATCTGCCGGCGTCTGCGCGGCAGCAACGACCGCACGCCCATCATCATGCTCACCGCCAAGGGCGAGGACGTGGACCGCATCGTCGGCCTCGAAATGGGTGCCGACGACTATTTGCCCAAGCCCTTCAACCCGCGCGAACTCGTCGCACGCATTCACGCGGTGCTGCGCCGCCAGGCGCCGTCCGAACTGCCGGGCGCGCCCTCGGAAACAACCGAAGTGTTCGAGTTCGGCGAATTCGCGCTGAATCTCGCCACGCGCACACTCACCAAGGCCGGCCAGGAAATTCCGCTCACCACCGGCGAATTCTCGGTGCTCAAGGTGTTCGCGCGTCATCCGCGCCAGCCGCTCTCGCGCGAAAAGCTCATGGAGCTGGCGCGCGGCCGTGAATACGAAGTGTTCGACCGCAGCCTCGACGTACAGATCTCGCGCCTGCGCAAGCTCATCGAACCCGATCCGGGCAGCCCGCGTTTCATTCAAACGGTGTGGGGCCTCGGCTACGTGTTCATTCCCGACGGCGCGGCCTGATCCTGGATGGAGTCTCGTTGTCTGCACTGCCTCTGTTGAAACGGGAAGGGCCCATGCGGATTGACCGGCGTTTGCTCACGCTCGCGTTCGGCGATCTGTTCTGGCGCACCTTCCTGCTGATCGCCCTTCTCATCGCAGTGAGTCTCGCCGCGTGGTTCCAGAGCTTTCGCGTGATCGAGCGGGAACCGCGCGCGCAGCGCGTGGCGCTCCAGCTCGTCGCGATCGTGAAGCTCACGCGCACGGCGCTCCTCTACTCCGATCCCGATCTGCGCCGCGCGCTGCTGCAGGATCTCGAGAGCAACGAAGGCGTGCGCGTGTATCCGCGCGAAACCACCGACAAATACAAGCTCCAGCCCGACGAGTCGCTCAATCGCCTGATCGAGCATGACATTCGCGGGCGCCTTGGCGACGACACCGTGATCGCGCAGTCCGTGAACGACATTCCGGGCGTGTGGATCAGCTTCAAGATCGACGACGACGACTACTGGGTCGCGCTCGACCGCGACCAGCTCGACAACGTCACAGGCCTGCAGTGGGTCGGATGGGGCATCTCGGCGCTGGCGTTATCGCTCTTCGGGGCGGCCTTCATCACCAGTCTCGTGAACCGGCCATTCGCGCGCCTCGCCATGTCGGCGCGCATGCTGGGCTCGGGGCAGCCGCCCGCGCCCTTGCCTGAGAGCGGCATGGGCGTCGCGGCCGAAACGAATCGCTCGTTCAACCAGATGGTGCGCGATCTCGAGCAGCTGGAGGCCGACCGCGCGTTGATGCTCGCAGGCATCTCGCACGATTTGCGCACGCCGCTCGCGCGACTGCGGCTCGAGACGGAGATGAGTCCTTCCGACCAGGCCACCAAGGACGCGATGATCGACGACATCGAGCAGATGGACATGATCATCGGCCGCTTCCTCGATTACGCCCGGCCTACCCAGCGCATGCCCGAGCGCGTCGATCTCTCGGTAATCGCAGGCGAAATGGCCGCGCGCATGGCGAGCGAAGACGGCGTGCGCCTCATCACGCGGCTTGCGCCCTCGGCCATGATCGAAGCCGACGACACCGACATGCGCCGCGTCGTGGGCAACCTGATCGAGAACGCACGCAAATACGGCGCGAGCGAAACCGACGGCATTCCGCACATCATGCTCGAAACGCGCGTCTCGCATGCGCGCGTCGAGCTTTCCGTGGTCGACGAAGGCCCGGGCATTCCCGAGGATCAGCTCCCGCTCGTCACGCGGCCGTTTTACCGAGTCGATACGGCCCGCACGCAGGCGAACGGCACGGGACTCGGCATGGCCATCGTGCAGCGCCTCGTGGGCCGCTATCGCGGCGCGCTGCGCCTGCGCAACCGGCTGCCGGGCCCCGGCCTCGAAGTGACGATCGAGTTCCCGCTCGCCAAGGGCGCCTGAGCCCCTTGCCCTCCTGAGCGAGACCCGGCGGCGCACCCTCGCACCACGCGCCGCCCGCACCTGCGACAATTATTTTCATGGGCACGCCGCGTTGCGCACCCCGCACGCGGCGGCAAAGCGGGCCATCCGGCCCGTCTCTCGTCTGAGGACCTCCGCCATGAAAACCGTCGGCGACAAACTCGAAGCCTTTACCGTCACGGCCGCCAAGCCCGGCTTCAACCATCCCGAAGAAAACGGCGAATCGGCGTTCACCGAGATCACCGAGCAGACCTTCGCCAACAAGTGGAAGGTCATCTATTTCTACCCCAAGGATTTCACGCTCGTTTGCCCCACCGAGATCGTCGCGTTCGCACGGCTCATCAAGGAATTCGATGACCGCGAAACGGTCGTGATGGGCGGCAGTTGCGACAACGAATATGTGAAGCTAGCATGGCGACGCGAGGACAAGATGCTCGATCGTCTCAACCACTATTCGTTCGGCGACGTGAAAGGCGAACTCATCGATCAGCTCGGCATACGCGACAAGGAAGCGGGCGTGGCGCTGCGTGCGACGTTCATCGTCGATCCCGACAATACGATCCAGCATGTCACGGTGAACAACCTGAACGTCGGGCGCAGCGCCGAAGAAGTGCTGCGCGTGCTCGATGGGCTGCAGACCGGCGAGCTGTGCCCGGACGGCCGCGAAGTCGGCGGCGAGACGCTCTAGGCCTCTCTTGCGCATCACGTCCGGCTCGTTGCGGCGCGGGTGGGCAGGCGGTCGCGTATCGCCGTTTCGAGCGGCCGCTTCCACTCGAGCACGCGCTTTTCCAGCACCTGCCACGACAGATGCGCGAGCAGCACGGCCAGCGCGAATTGCAGCACGAGCGCGAGGACCGGCTGCGCCGCATCGGGCACGTGGAGCCTCGCATAGAACCCCGGCGCCACGCCAAGGCGCGCCGGCACGATGTTGTGAAACAGATAGAAGCCGTAGCTGATCGTGCCGAGCCAGGCCAGCGGCCGCGCTTCCAGCGCTGCGACGAGCATGCTGTCCTGACGACGCACGAGCCACAGGAACAGCGCGCCGAGCGAGAGCGCGAGCCCGATGTCGAAGCAGCCCGGCAGCATCGTCGCGCTCGTCACGCCTGCGGCGCAGTCCGCGCAATCGGCGCGCGCCAGCGCGAAACCGGCGACCGCCGCGCACGCACCGGCGAACCACGCCGCGCTTAATGCCCCCGGGCGCAACGGCACGCGTGCACCGCCAATCGCCAGTGCACCGCCGAGCGCGAGGATGGCGAAATTCCACGGCGAGAATGCATAGACGAGCGGCGCGATCGCCCCTTCCCGGTAAAGCGCGAGATGCGCGAACGCAGCCGCCGCAATGACCGCCGCGCAGAGCGTGAGGTGGCGCGACGCGCGCACGAACAGCAGCGCGAACGGCGCGACGAGATAGAACTGCTGCTCGACCGCGAGACTCCAGAAATGCGACACGGTGCCGGGCCAACCGTCGTGCACCACGCCGATCCAGTAATTGGAGAGGAATACGAAATGCCAGACGAGCCCGAGATCGACGTCGCGCTGATAGAAGCTCGCATGCGCGACGGCGAGCGCGACGAGCAGCAGGTAATACACGGGAAAAATGCGCAGCGCGCGCTTCATGAAAAAGACGTACAGCAGCGCCGCCGTGCGCGCGCCGTGCTGCTCGATGCGGACCCGATTGCGATGCAGTTCACCGATGATCAGATAACCGCTGATCAAAAAGAACAGCCAGACGCCGATCTTGCCCGCATCGATTGCGTCGAGATGAGCCTTGTGCGAGAGGAACACGAGCACCACTGCCAGCGCCCGCAGGCCGTCGAGGCCTTTCACGCGTCTTTCCACTCCCGCCATCGTCCTCCCCGCTTCCGGTTACCGGTTCAGTATGGGACGAAAAAAATGGAAATTAATCGGCAAGAAAAGCAACGGCGATGATTGCCGCTGCCATCATCGCCATTACGTGCGCAGCAGCAGTACGGCGGCCTGCGCTTCAATCCCTTCACTGCGGCCAAGATAGCCGAGCTTTTCATTCGTCTTCGCCTTCACGTTGACGCGCTCGACCGGCAGGTTCAGGTCTTCGGCGATCGTCTTGCGCATCGATTCGATGTGCGGCGCGAGCTTGGGCGCCTGCGCGATCACAGTGGTATCGACGTTCATGAGCGTGAAGCCCGCCTCCCGCACGCGGCGCAGACATTCGCGCAGCAGCACGCGGCTGTTCGCGCCGTAAAACTGCTTGTCGGTGTCGGGGAAATGGCGGCCGATGTCGCCGAGCGCGGCGGCGCCGAACAGCGCGTCGGTAATGGCGTGCAGCAGCACGTCGGCGTCCGAGTGGCCGAGCAGGCCGCGATCGTAGGGGATCGTCACGCCGCCGAGCACGAGCGGGCGGCCGGGCACCAGCGCGTGCACGTCGTAGCCTTGTCCGATTCTGATGTCCATGTCTGGGGTTCCGGGTGAAGGGATTGCGGCGCGCTCACTCTGCGGGCCGGCTGAGGATCGCTTCGGCGAGCGCGAAATCTTCGGGGTACGTCACCTTGAAGTTGCGCAGGCTGCCCTGCACGAGTCGCGGCGCGTGGCCGAGCCATTCGATCGCGCTCGCTTCGTCGGTGAGATCGTGGCCGTCTTGCTGCGCGCGCTCGATGGCCGTGCGCAGCATGCCGATGCGGAACATCTGCGGGGTCTGGGCCTGCCAGAGGCCGTCGCGCGATTCGGTGCGCGCGATATGCGCGCCGGGCGCCGCGGGGTCCTTCGGCGCGACGCGCTTGAGCGTGTCGGCCACCGGCAACGCCATGATGCCGCCCACGGGGTCGTCCTTGAGCGCCTCCACGAGCGCGCGGATCAGCGCGGGCGTGATGCCGGGGCGCGCGGCGTCGTGCACGAGCACCCAGTCGTCGTCGGTTGCGCCGAATTCCGCGAGCGCAGCAAGGCCGTTGTAAACCGAAGCCTGGCGCGAAGCGCCGCCGCAGCGGCGCACGGCAAAACGCAAGCCGCCGAAGCGCCGGGCGTCGAAGTGGTTGTCGTCGGGAGCCATCACCACGAGCGTCTGCGAGAATTCGTTGCAGGCGTCGAAAGCGGCAAGCGTATAGTGCAGGAGGTCGCGTCCGGCGACGATTCGATATTGTTTCGGCATGGCCGAGCCCGAGCGGCTGCCGGTGCCGGCGCACGGAATCAGGGCAAAGAGGCGAGAAGTCACGGTGTCGCGAGCCGCATGAGTCAAAGTAAAGGACGGATTTTATAATAGGTCCCTGAGCCGCACGCCGGACGCCCGCAAAAGGGCCATGGAATACCCGCGCGACGTAAAGAAAAGCGCGCCAGGTTCGCTTGAAGACCGCAAACCGGCCCCCATATTCCGGCGTTGCACCGTGCCCGAACTGAACCGGCCACCATACCGACACAAGCGCCGACAACAAAACTGTCGGCCACCCTGTTGCCCATGTCCGATATCGCCGCTTCCTCGCAAACTCCGTCCCCCATTGCCGTCGTCAAGCCGGGGCAGCGCTACGCGTTCGACGGCACGCACGGCTCGTCCGACGCGCTCCTGATCGCCCGCTATCGCGACGCCGCGCGCGCCGGCGCCGCCCATGCGCCGCTGCTGGCCGTGATCTGCGCGAGCGCCGTGGACGCGCAGCGCCTCGCCCAGGAGATTCCGTTCTTCGCGCCCGAGGCGCGCGTGCGCCTGCTGCCCGACTGGGAAACGCTGCCGTACGACACGTTCTCGCCGCATCAGGACCTCGTTTCCGAGCGCCTCGCCACGCTGCACGATCTCGGCGAAGGCCGCTGCGACATTCTCATCGTGCCGGCCACCACGGCGCTCTACCGCATGCCGCCCGCCTCGTTCCTCGCGGCCTATACGTTCTCGTTCTCGCAGGGCGAGCGCCTCGACGAAGCGAAGCTCAAGTCGCAGCTCACGCTCGCGGGCTACGAGCACGTGAGCCAGGTGGTGCGCCCGGGCGAATACTGCGTGCGCGGCTCGCTCATCGACCTCTTTCCGATGGGCTCGCCGCTGCCCTACCGCATCGACCTCTTCGACGACCAGGTCGACTCGATCCGCGCGTTCGATCCGGACAGCCAGCGCAGCCTCTATCCCGTGAAGGACGTACGCCTGCTGCCCGGACGCGAATTTCCGTTCGACGAAGCCGCGCGCACGGCATTTCGCAGCCGCTGGCGCGAGGTGTTCGAGGGCGACCCGAGCCGCGCGACGATCTACAAGGACATGGGCAACGGCGTGCCGTCGGCCGGCATCGAATACTACCTGCCGCTCTTTTTCGAAGAGACGGCTACGCTCTTCCACTATCTGCCGCAAAACGCGCAGCTGGTGTTCTCGGGCGACCTCGACGCCTCGATCCGCCGCTTCACGAACGATACGAAGCAGCGCCACAACTTCCTCTCGCACGACCGCGAGCGGCCGATCCTGGAGCCGCAGCGCCTGTTCCTGACCGACGAGGACTTCTTCGCATTCGCGAAACCCTTCGCGCGCCTCGTGCTGCCCGCCGCGAGCGCGGGCGGCTGGGCCACGGCGCTGCCGAACCTCGCGATCGACCGCCACGCCGACGACCCGCTCGCTTCGCTGCGCGCGTATCTCGACACGACGAAGAACCGCGTGCTGTTCGCGGTGGAATCGGCGGGCCGGCGCGAAACCATCGCGCAGCTGCTCGCCGACAACCATCTGCGCCCCGCGGGCGCGGACAGCTTCGAGGACTGGCTCACCGGCGACGAGCGTTTCACGATGGGCGTCGCGCCCCTCTCCACGGGTTTCTCGCTGCCAGGCGAGGAACTCGCGGTCATCACCGAGACCGAGCTTTACGGCCCGCTCGCGCGCCGCGCGGGGCGCCGCCGCCAGGAGCAGGCAAGCAACGTCGATTCGATGGTGCGCGACCTCTCCGAACTCAAGGTGGGCGATCCGGTGGTGCATGCGCAGCACGGCATCGGCCGCTATCACGGCCTCGTGACGATGGACCTCGGCGAAGGCGACACCGAGTTCCTGCACCTCGAATACGCGAACGGCAGCAAGCTCTACGTTCCGGTGTCGCAGCTGCACGTGATTTCGCGCTACAGCGGCGCCGACCCCGATAGCGCGCCGCTGCATGCGCTCGGCTCGGGCCAGTGGGAAAAGGCACGCCGCAAGGCTGCGCAGCAGATCCGCGACACGGCGGCCGAGCTGCTGAATCTCTACGCGCGCCGCGCCGCGCGCGAGGGCCACGCGTTTGCGCTCGAACCGCGCGACTACGTCAAGTTCGCGGAAAGTTTCGGCTTCGAGGAAACACCCGACCAGGCCGCCGCGATCGCCGCCGTGATCGGCGACATGACGAGCGGCAAGCCGATGGACCGCCTCGTGTGCGGCGACGTGGGCTTCGGCAAGACGGAAGTGGCGTTGCGCGCGGCGTTCATCGCCGTGATGGGCGGCAAGCAGGTGGCGATTCTCTCGCCCACCACGCTGCTCGCCGAGCAGCACACGCAGACCTTCACGGACCGCTTCGCCGACTGGCCGGTGCGCATCGCCGAGCTGTCGCGCTTCAAGTCCGCCAGGGAGGTGAGCGGCGCGATCCAGCAGATCAACGACGGCAGCGTCGATATCGTGATCGGCACGCACAAGCTGCTTTCGTCCGATGTGCAGTTCAAGCGCCTCGGGCTCGTGATCATCGACGAGGAGCACCGTTTCGGCGTGCGCCAGAAGGAGGCGCTCAAGGCGCTGCGCGCGGAAGTGGACGTGCTTACGCTCACCGCCACGCCGATTCCGCGTACGCTCGGCATGGCGCTCGAAGGACTGCGCGACTTCTCCGTGATCGCGACCGCGCCACAAAAGCGCCTCGCCATCAAGACGTTCGTGCGCCGCGAGGAAGACAGCGTGATTCGCGAGGCCATGCTGCGCGAACTCAAGCGCGGCGGCCAGGTGTACTTCCTGCACAACGAGGTCGAGACCATCGAGAACCGCCGCGCGATGCTCGAAGCGCTCGTGCCCGAAGCGCGTATCGCCGTGGCGCACGGCCAGATGCACGAGCGCGAACTCGAAACCGTGATGCGCGATTTCGTGGCGCAGCGCGCGAACGTGCTGCTCTGTACGACGATCATCGAGACCGGCATCGACGTGCCGACCGCGAACACGATCCTCATTCACCGCTCCGACAAGTTCGGCCTCGCACAACTGCATCAGTTGCGCGGCCGCGTCGGGCGCTCGCACCACCAGGCGTACGCGTATCTGCTCGTGCACGATCCGCAAGGACTCACGAAGCAGGCGCAGCGCCGGCTCGAAGCCATTCAGCAGATGGAGGAACTCGGTTCGGGTTTCTATCTGGCGATGCACGACCTGGAAATTCGCGGCACGGGCGAGGTGCTCGGCGACAAACAGTCGGGCGAGATCCAGGAGATCGGCTTCCAGCTCTATACAGACATGCTCAACGACGCCGTGAAGGCGCTCAAGGACGGCCGCGAGCCCGATCTCAACGCGCCGCTCGCGGCGACCACTGAGATCAACCTGCACGCGCCCGCCATCCTGCCCGCCGATTATTGTGGCGACGTGCAGGAGCGCCTGTCGCTCTACAAGCGGCTCGCGAACTGCGAGCACGACGATTCGATCGACGGCATTCAGGAAGAACTGATCGACCGCTTCGGCAAGATGCCGGCGCAGGCGCACGCGCTCATTGAAACGCACCGCCTGCGTCTGGCGGCCAAGCCGCTCGGCATCACGAAGATCGATGCGGGCGAAGCGGTCATCGGCCTGCAGTTCGTGCCGAATCCGCCCGTGGACGCCATGCGCATCATCGAGATGGTGCAGAAGCACAAGCACATCAAGCTCGCGGGGCAGGACAAGCTGCGCATCGAAACGCGCAGCCCCGATCTCGCAGTGCGTGTGGCGACCGTGAAGGAAACGTTGCGTGCGCTCGGGGCGCCCAATCGCGCCGGCGCATCGCGCTGAACGCGTTTTTTCTGCATCGGCGGGCGCTCGCGCGGATTGCCCGCTGCGCCGGCGTTTTCACGTCATGCTGCAGCGCGCCATACCCATCGCGATCGCCCGCCGGGTGGTCCGCCGCACAGCCCGCGGCTTTCGCCTGGCGCATTCTTTTTGGGTAAGATGAAGGATACAAGCAAGCCGGAGTCCAACATGTCCCTCGCCGCTGAAACAGCGCAGTCGTCCACGCCTTCCGCCGCCCTTCCCGCCTCGCTCCCCTGGGTCACCCGTCTGGTTTCGATGGATACGGTCAGCCGCCATCCGAATCTCGGCCTGATCGAGACCGTGCGCGACGATCTGCGCGCGCGCGGTATCGAGTCGACGCTCACCTATGGCCGCGACGGCAAATGGGCCAACCTGTTCGCCACGATCCCCGCGCACGACGGCGAGACGAACGGCGGCATCGTGCTCTCGGGCCACACCGACGTGGTGCCGGTGGACGGCCAGAAATGGGACAGCGACCCGTTCAAGCCCGAGATTCGCGACGGCCTGCTCTATGGCCGCGGCACCTGTGACATGAAGGGCTTCATCGGCACGGCGCTCACGCTCCTGCCCGAGATCCAGCAGATGAAACTCGCGAAGCCCTTGCACCTCGCGCTCTCGTTCGACGAGGAAGTGGGCTGCGTGGGCGCGCCGCTCATGATCGAAGAACTTGTGAAGCGCGGCGTGAAGCCTGAAGGCTGCATCGTGGGCGAGCCCACCAGCATGCGCCCCATCGTTGCGCACAAAGGCATCAACGCGTACCAGTGCTGCGTGCGCGGCCAGGCCGCCCATTCGTCGCTCACGCCGCGCGGCCTGAACGCGATCGAGTACGCGGCGCGCCTCATCTGCTACATCCGCGACATGGCCGACGAGTTCCGCGCGAACGGTCCGTTCGACGAGCTTTACGACGTGCCGTTCACGACCGCGCAGACGAGCACGATCGAAGGCGGCAACGCCATCAACACGGTGCCGGCCGAATGCCGCTTCGCGTTCGAGTTCCGCAATCTGCCGATGCTCGACCCCGACGCGATCTTCGCGCGCATCGAGCAGTACGCGCGCGAAACGCTCGTGCCGAAGATGCAGCGCGAGCACGCGGCGGGCGCGATCGAATTCACGAAGATCGCCGCAGCACCCGGCCTCGACGCCACCGAGCAGGCCGCGATCACGCAGCTCGTGCGCGCGCTCACCGCCGACCTGGCGCGCCGCAAGGTGGCCTATGGCACCGAGGCGGGTCTCTTCGCACGCGCGGGCATTCCGAGCGTGGTGTGCGGGCCCGGCGACATCCAGCAGGCGCACAAGCCGAACGAATACGTCTCGCTCGAACAGCTCGCGGCCTGCGAAGGTTTCCTGCGCAAGCTCGTGCACGGCATGTCCGTCGAAGCCCTGGCGCAGTGACCACGCTCGACGCACGATCATGTCCACCGCCGCGCCGCTGCCCACCAGCCACACGATAGACGGTGAGGCGATCCCCACGCTCGACGAGATCGCCTCGCAGCATTTCGCGCTCGCGCCGTGGGTGCTGCGCACACCGGTGTTCGACCGCCACGATCTGTCCACGCTCGAAGCGACGCTCGTGAACTTCAAGTTCGAGCTGCTGCAGTCGAGCGGCAGCTTCAAGGTGCGCGGCGCGTTCACGCATCTGCTCGCGCTCGACGCCGCGCAACGCAGCGCCGGCGTCACATGCGTTTCGGGCGGCAATCACGCGATCGCGGTAGCGTATGCGGCCATGCGGCTTGGCATCAGCGCCAAGGTCGTGCTCTTTCGCAGTGCGAGCGCGGCGCGCGTCGCGCAGTGCAAGCGCTTCGGCGCGGAAATCGTCGTGGCGGGCAACAGCAGCGAGGCGTTCGAGATCGTGCGCCGTATCGAGGCCGACGAGGGACGCTATTTCGTGCATCCCTTCAACGGCTATCGCACGGTGCTCGGCACGGCCACGCTCGGCTACGAATGGGCCACCCAGGCGCCCGATCTCGACGCGGTCGTCGTGCCCATCGGCGGCGGCGGGCTCGCTGCGGGCGTCGCCACCGCGCTGCGCCTCGCGAATCCGCGCGTGCGCGTATACGGCGTCGAGCCCGAGGGCTCGGACGTGATGAGCCGCAGCTTCGCCGCGAACCACACGGTACGCCTGAACCACATGCACTCGATCGCCGACTCGCTGATGGCGCCGCATACGGAGCAATACAGCTATACGCTGTGCCGCCGTCATCTGGAGCGCATCGTCACGGTCTCCGACGACGCCTTGCGCAGCGCGATGCGCGTGCTCTTCGAGCAACTCAAGCTCGCCGTCGAGCCCGCTTGCGCCACCGCCACGGCGGGCTTGCTCGGCCCGCTGCGCGACACGCTGCAAGGCAAGCGCGTGGGCGTGCTGCTGTGTGGCACCAACACCGACCCGGCGACCTTCCACCAGCAGATCTCGCTCGCGTACTAGCGCAGCGGGCGCGCCGCGTGAGTTCGCCGGGACTCGTTCCCCTCCCCGGCAAAACGTCAGGGAATGTCAAATTGCTACCGCGATACGGATGCGTTCGCTATGATTGCGCCAATATGCCGCATTGACCCCGGCCCCATGCCGCACCATTCAGGGAGAGCCCGCTCATGAGTATCGTCCAGGAGTTCAAGGAATTCGCCGTCAAAGGCAACGTCATGGATCTCGCCGTCGGTGTGATCATCGGCGGTGCGTTCTCGAGCATTGTCAACTCGATCGTGAAAGACCTCATCATGCCGGTCATCGGCGTGATCACGGGCGGCCTCGACTTCTCGAACATGTTCGTGCGGCTCGGCCACATTCCGGCCAGCTACAAAGGCAACCCCGAGTCGTACAAGGATCTGCAGACCGCGGGCGTGGCCGTGTTCGGCTATGGCTCGTTCATCACCGCGGTGATCAACTTCGTCATTCTCGCGTTCATCATCTTTTTGATGGTGAAGTTCATCAACAAGCTGCGCCAGCCGCAAGCCGCCGCGCCAGCCGAGCCGCCGCCCACGCCCGAAGACGTGCTGCTGCTGCGCGAGATCCGCGATTCGTTGCAGCACAATCCGCGCTAGGCCAGCACGAGCCTCCAGACAACCCGCCCGCGCCGCCGCAAGGCCGCGCGGGCTTTTTTGTGCCCGGGTCAAGGCAAGGTCAGGGACGAGGCGCGGCGGAACCGGATTCGGCGGCCGCGCTGCGCGCGGCGGCGGCCGCTTCGATCAGCCGTTCGAGCTGCTCGAAGTTGACGGGTTTCGTGAGATGCGCGGTAAAGCCCGCTTCGACGCTGCGGCGCACGTCGTCGTCGGTGCCAAAGCCGGTGAGCGCGACGGCGGGCACCGTTGATTGCGCACGAAACACCCGGATAAAGTCGATGCCCGAACCATCCGGCAGGCCGATGTCGCTCACCACGAGGTCGAAGGCCATGCTGGCCGTGAGCGCGAGCGCGCCGGCCACACTGCCCGCCACCGCCACCTCGTGGCCGCCCGCACGCATCAGCTGCGACATGACCTCGGCGGTATCCTCGTGATCTTCGATCAGCAGGATGTTCAGTGCGCCCACCCGGTGCGGCCCGCTCAGCTCGGCGGTCGCGGCCGCCCCCTCGCCTGGCGCCGCGGTCGGCAGCACGATGGTGAAGGTCGCGCCGCAATGCGCGCCGGGGCTCTTCGCGCTCACGTTCCCGCCGTGCGCCTCGGTCAGCGCCCGTGTCACGGCGAGGCCCAGGCCGAGTCCGCCGAACTGGCGCGTGAGATTGTGGCTGCCCTGCTCGAAGGCATGAAAGAGCTTGCCGATCTGCTCGGGCGCGATGCCGATGCCGGTGTCCTCGACCTCGATTTCCACCTGCATGCGCTCGTCGCGCGTGCGCACGTAAATGTGGCCGCCGTCGGGCGTAAACTTCGCGGCATTGCGCACGAGGTTCCAGAGCATCTGCTGCAGGCGCGCGCGGTCGCCGCGCACATAATGCTGCTGCGCGCGCAAATCGACGTGCACATCCTGCTGCTTGATCTGGATTTCGCTATGGAAGAGTTCGAGCACGGCCTCGATCACCTCGTGCACGTCGACCGTCTCGAGCGCAAGGCTCAGCTTGCCATTGGCCACGCGCGTGAGGTCGAGCAGGTCGTCGATCAGACGCGCCTCGAGTTCGATATTGCGGCGGATCATCAGCACGCCCGCACGCGCCGCCTCGGGCAGGCCCGGGATCTGCTCCAGCAGACGCGTGCCCGCGAGCACCGGCGTGAGCGGCGTGCGCAGTTCGTGCGAGAGCATGGCGAGGAAGCGGTCTTTCGCGCGGTTGGCTTCTTCGGCAGTCTGCCGCGCCGCCTGCTCCGAGGCGAGCAGGCGCTCGCGCTCCTCGGTCGCTTCGCGCTGCGCGTCGATGTCGGTGCAACTGCCGAACCATTTGCTCACGCCGCCGCGCGGATCGCGCATCGGAACGATTCGGACATCGAACCATCGATAAGCGCCATCGTGGCGGCGAATCCGCAACTCGTGACGGTAGTCTGCGGCGCCGCCGCTCACGGCCTTGAGCCAGGTGTCGCGGATCTCTTCGCGATCGTCGGCATGCACGGCGTTGAGCCACGCGAGACCGTGGGACTGCCCCGCATCGAGACCCGTGTAGTCGAGCCACTGCTTCGAGACGAAGTCGCAATTGCCGTCCGCGCTGCAGGTGAGCACGAGGTGCGGCAAGGCTTCGGAGAGCGTGCGGTAGTGCTCTTCGCGGTCGCGCAGGAGCAGCGCTTCGTCGGAGGCGCGCTGCAGCGCCACCTGCGCGAGCACGCGCGCGACCGCTTCGGGCAGATAGTCGAGGTAGTCACCCGATTTCGGCACCACGTCCGAGACGCCCGCGCGCAACGCGGCGATTACGCGGGATTCATCGGTGAAACCGGTCACGAGGATGGCCGGCACGCGCACATCGTCGGCACGCAGGCGGCGGAAGAAGTCGAGGCCCGTTTCCGCGCCGTCGAGCTGATAGTCGAGCACGAGCACGTCGGGCGTCTGCGCGGCGAGCAGCGCGCGCGCCTGCCCGACACCCGTGCAGGCGTCCACGCGCGCACCGGCGCGCAGAAGCGATTTGCGGGCGAGGCGCAGGATGCCTTCGTCGTCGTCGACGACGAGCACGCGCGCGCCGGCCAGCATCGTGGTTTCCTCAGTCATGCGCGAAGCGTCCCTTCGGGCACGGGTCCGGTTTGCCGCCGTTGTTCCATTCGATTGCCAATGCGTGATGCATGCGTGATGCGTTATTGGGCGCCGGCCGGCCGCGCCTGGGCGAAGCGATGTCCCGGCGGAAGCTTGACGACCTGGAGAAAGAAGCCGAGCCTGCGAACGGCCTCGATGAACGCGTCATATTCGACCGGTTTCGTGATGTACACGTTGCAGCCGAGCTCATAACAGCGTTCGATCTCCCGCGGGTCGTCGGTGGTCGTGAGCACGATCACCGGCACCGACGCCGTGGCGGGCTCCGCTTTCAGGCGCCGCAGCACCTCGAAGCCGTCCACCCGCGGCATGCGCAGGTCGAGCAGCACGACGAAATTGCCGAGCGCATCGCGCGACGGCCAGTTCGCGGCCGCATCCGAGTTGTCGCCCGGCGTGCCGAAAAAGTAATCGAGCGCTTCCTGGCCGTCGCGAAAACGCAGAAAGCCATTCGAGATCCCCGAACGCCGCAGGTTACGCTCGACCAGCGTGGCATGCCCGTCGTCGTCTTCGATCAGCACGATGCTGACCTGTTCCCCGTTCGTCATCTCGACTCTCCTACGTCCTGCATGAACTTTTTAAGGCTTGTTGAAAGCATGTTGCAGTTCGTGCCAGATTACCCGCTATGTGGAACGCAGCGGCTGGTCCGGCAGCGCGACGAAGAACGTCGAGCCCGCACCCTCGGTCGATTCGACCCAGATGCACCCGCCATGCCGCTCCGCGATACGTTTGGCGAGCGCGAGGCCGGTGCCCTGCCCCGGCGATTCGCCGCCGTGCAGCCGCTGAAAGGCGCGGAACAGTTTGGGCAGATACGCCTGCGCGATACCAACGCCATTGTCGCGCACAAAATAAGTCCGCGTACGCTCGCCAGGCTCTCCGGCTGCTGATTTTTCGGGGTGTTTTCCCGCGCTACTGGCGGGCTCGCCGGCGGATTCGCCGCCGGGCTCGAGCGCGCCGATCTCGACGCGGCCGGCTCGCGCGGGATCGAGATGGTGCAGCGCGTTCTCGATGAGGCTGCCGAAGATCTGCTCGAGCGCGGCCGGATCGCCCCACGCGCTCGGTAACTCGCCCACCTCGATGCGCGCGGCCTTCGTGCGTTCCTCGGCGAGGCCGCCCAGCACGCGCTCGACGAGCCGCGCGACGTTGACGCGCTGCCAGCGATATTCGAGGCGGCCGGCGCGCGAGATGCGCAACAGCGCGTCGATGATGGCCGCCGCGCGCGCCACCGCCTGACGCAGGAATTGCAGCGATTCGTCGACATCGCCTTCGAGCACTTCGGCCATCGCGCGATATTCGTGTTCGGGCAGCCCGGCCGCGTCGACCTGCGCGCGCAGGTCGTCGCACGACACCTGCAGTTCCTTCGAGAAACCCTGCAGGTTCACGAGCGGCGAGCGCAAGTCGTGCGACACGCTGTAGATGAACATCTCGTTGTCCTGGCTCTCCTGGCGCAAACGCTCGTTGGCGCTCGCCAGGTCCGCGGCGCGCGCCTGCAGCTGCGCCTTCAACGCGGCCTGCTCGCGCTCGGCCATGCGCAGCCGCGCGCTCGTCTGATGCAACACCGCATCGAGCGCGGCGATTTCGTCGTCGCCCGAGAGTGGCGGCGCGAGCGGCGCCCCGTTGCCCAGACGCTCGGCGTTCGCGCCGAGCGCGGCGAGGCGCACGCCCACGTTGCGCGCAAACGCCATGGCCGTGAACGCCCAGATCAGCATCGAGCCCACTACGGCAACAATAAGCGCGTCCTGCTGGCGCTCGCGCGTCTTGCGCAGCATTGCCGTGCGGGCCTCGTCGAGCCGCGTCTCCTCAGCGATGAACTCGCCCAGCACCGCGCGCACCGTCTCGATCTCGGGCGGCATGCCCTTGCCCGCCACGCGCGCGAACGGCGCGCTGTGCCCCGTGCGCAGCGCATCGGCAATATCGCCCGCTTCCTTGCGCCATGCATAGGCGGCGTCGCGCATGCGCTCCACGCGCGCGAGCTGGGGCGGATTGTCGGCGACCATGCGCGCGAGCAGCGTGATGCGGTCGGAGAACTCCGTCCAGACGGCGTGGCGATCGATGAAGGAAGGGTCTTCGAGCACGATGCCGGTGCGCACGCGCGCGGCTTCGCGCAGCAACGGGTCGACGAGACTGTTGGCTTGCCAAAGGATTTGCTGCGTGTTCTCGGCGCGTTTGGCCGCGAGCGCGGCCTTTCCCTGCGTGTCGAACACGACGCCGAGCAGCGCCAGTTCGACGGCGCTCGGAATCGCAATCAGCAAGAGCCCCTTGGCGAAGAGTTTCATGTCGACCTGATTCGGTGGCGGGGCTGGGCGGCGCGCCGTGCTTTTCGCCATGCTTTTTGCAATGCGTTTCGCAAGCTCTCGCGCCGCATCCGCCCTCGCGATACCTCGCGATACCAGTCGGCTGAGGGCGCCGCAGGCAACCGCGGGCACCAGAACCGCAACATTATCTGCGCGATTTTTCAGGATGACAATGTGTGTGACAACACACGCCTCGCGTCGTGGAAAACTCGCTTTTTTGCGGCAATTCGCCACACCGAGCGCACGCACAGGTCTATTATTGAGACGGAGACAAGCGAGAGAGCGCCGGGATATCTACATGAGCGCGACGTGCGATCCGGCATGGCGTTTGCGAACGCGATGAGGGTTTTGAAACAGGGGCAGCAAGCCGGGCCGCGCGGGCCGGATCGCTTCAGGCGGTCCGCGCGCCGTAAAAGCGGACCGTCCCCATCTCTATCCTCATGAACACTGCAAATCCGTGTGCTATAAAGGATCGACGTGCGGCGCACCAGTCCGGGAGTGGTCGCATGGGAACGCTGCGTGTACTGCAATCCACCTTTTTCAGGCGAATTTTTATGTCCTTCCCGAAAAAGCGCAAACGCGTCAAGGCAGACGGCGATGAGTCATTTCTCGCCGTGCTGAGCCACTTCAAACCGTTCGGCCAACTGGATACCAAGATCGCGCGGGCGCGCGCACAGGACGAGCCCGTGCTCTATGCGCATATCCTGCCGGGGCTCGACGTGCTCCTGTGCAGCGTTCGCGGTGCGCAGCCGCCCTATCCGGGCACGAGCGAGTTGCGCAAGCGCTGCATCGAATCGATCGCTCACGCGCTCGAGGAGCCGATCGAAGGTCTGGAGAACGGCGGTTACTGGTACGAGGCGGACGGCTTCGGCTTTCTCGTGTTCGCGAGCCGCGCGCGCGGCCGGGTCCTGCCCGAGTTCGGCGCGGCGCGTCCGACCATCACCACCCGGCGCGTGACGCGCCGTCAGGACGCCGCCGGCGACACGGCGCCGCGTTCCTTGCGCTAGGGCGCTCGCAGCGAAGTTCACCGCGCCACTGCGCCGGGTCGATTGGCCCGGCGCAGTCGTTTTCCGCCTCCGCTTGCCGAATCAGCTTCCCTTGTAAAGCGGCTCCTGCCCTTGCGTGGGCTTGCCCGCCGAGGCCGGCGACGGCGCGTTGCGTGTAGCCGGGCCCGCCTTAGCGCCCTTGTCATCTTTCTCGCCCTTCCCACCCTTGCCGGCCTTGTCAGTCGCCGCAGCCGCGCTCGCGCCCGTGCCTGCGGTGCCGAGGTCGGGCTTGGGCAGCGCGTGCATTTTCCGGCCTGGCGGCGGCGCCACGGGATGCTGATGCATCTGCGCGAACAGCGTGTCGCACGGCAGCGGCTTGTTGTTGCTCGGCGCGATGAGCGGAATCAGCGCGGCGAACGGGTTGATCAGCCCGAGCCCGATCATCGCGCCGCCGCGCAGCGCAAGCGCCGTCGCATCCACGCCCACGCGCGGGTTCTTGAAGGTGCCCTTCACGTAGAGCGGCGAGCGCAGCGTGAAAATGCGAAAGCCCTTGGTATGCGGATGGACCTTCATGTCCATCGACTCGTCGCGCAGATCGATCGGGCCGTCGATGTCGATCACGGCGTCGTCGGTATCGAGCGCGAACACGCGCGGATCGAGCACGCCGTTGGTGGCGACGAAGTCGGCCGCCGCGCAATTGATGTTCACGTCGCGCGAGCCGAACAGCTTTTCGTAGACCACGTTTGCCACGTTCAGGCCAGCCGCCTCCATGAGCAGCATGCTGATCGTGCCCTGGGTGACGAGCAGCTTCACCTCGCCATTCGAGGTCGCGGCGAGCGCCGCAGGCGAATTTCCGGTCGCCGCGAGCGAAGCGTCGCCGTTGATCTCACCAAGCGCCGACTGCATCGTCTTGAAGTTCGGGAATAGCTGCTTGAGCTTCAGGTGGCGCGCCTCCAGCGTGCCGCGCGCCTTGAGCGGCGCGACGCTGCCGTCCAGGTTCAGCCGCGTGCCGAGCGTGCCGCCCGCCACGCCGAACTGCAGCGGGTCGAGCACGAGCACGCCATTCGTCATCATGACGTGCGTGTAGAGGTCCTGAACCGGCAGGCTGCCCTGCTTGATGATGCGCCGGCCCGTGAACTTGACGTCGGCGTCGATGGCGTTCCAGCGGTCGGTGCGGAACTGCTCGACCGGAATCACGCGATCGGCCGGCTGGGTCACGGTGTCGCCGCGCTTTTCCTTGCTCGCCTTGCTGTCGGCGCCGATGATCGGCGCGAGGTCCGAAAACTGCAGCAGGTTCGAGACCAGTTCGCCGCTCAGGAGCGGGCGCGGCGTGCGTTGCTGGTAGACCACCGTGCCGTTCAGATCGCTCCCGCCCACGCGGCCCGTGAAGTTCTCATAGCGGAACACGCTCGCGCCGCGCCTGAAATTGCCGACGAAGCGGCCTTCGGTGGCATACGGCGGCGTTTCGGGCAGCGTCACGCCGGTGAGGTTGTAGAGGTGCGCGAGGCTCTGCCCCTGCAGCCATAGACGCAGATCGACGGCGGCCAGATGCATGGGGTCGGTGAGCGTGCCGACCAGCGCGACGTGCATGTCGCCCGCGCGCACGTCGGCCTGGATCGGGAACGGACGCTTCGCGTCCTGCAGGGCGAGCACGCCGCCGAGCTTGCCGTCGCCCGACAGCGCCGTCTTGCCATACGTGCCCTTGATGGTCCAGCCGATCGCGTAAAACGGCTGATTCACGGGCGGCTGCGCGCTCGCCGCGCCCGAGCCCGCGACGGCACTGCCCGCGCCGCTCGCAGCGGGTGTCTGCGAGCCGGCGGCAGGTGCGCTTGTTGCGGAGGCCGTGCCCGCGGTTGTGCTGGCCACACTCGCGGCAGCCGGCGCACCCGAAGCCGCAGTTCCGCTAGCCGCGCTGGCGGCCGCCGCCTCCGAAGCCTGCTCCTTGTCGACCTGCTGCGTAAGCCGGTTCGCGCCCGCACGCCCGATGACCTGTGCGGAGCCCTCGCGCGACGCCGCCTCCTGCTCCTCCATCACCTTGCCGATCGGGATGCCTTGCCCGAGCAGGTTTACCACGATTTTCACGTCGGTTTTCGTCTGCTGGTCGCTCACGGCGACATTGCCGCTCGAGAACGCGATGTCGTGGAGATTGAGCCGCCACGTCGACGGACCGCTCGAGGCGGGCAGCTTGAAGGTCCAGTTGTTGCGCCCGTCGGCGAGACGCTCGACGTCGATTGACGGATTCACGAGATTGATCGCCGGAATCACGATGTCGTGTGCGAGCAGCGGCAGCACGGCCACCTCGAAGTCGATTTCGTCGAGCGTGGCGAAGTGCGGGGACTTCGTCCAGTCCGGATTGGCGATCTCGATCTGCGTGGCGGAAAAACGCGGCCAGGGCACCCACGCGCGCCAGCCCGTTTCGCCGGGCGGCCTTTGCCAGCCCACCTTGAGATCGCCATCGATCGCGAACGGCCGCCCGATGGCCTCGGTGACCTTCTCGTTCACGTACGGTTTAGCGTGATTCCAGTCGAACGTCAGGATGAAGACGACGAGCACGGCAACCAGCACGACGACAACCGCAACGAGCCATGCGATGATCCTGGCGAGCGTGCGGCCAAGGCGGAAAGGCTTGGGCTGCGGTGACGTCATGCGTACTCCACGTTATGCGTTGTTGTTTGGCCTGCTATGTTGCACTACCGCGAGAGCAGTCAGCGTGCCCGGTTACCTCTGCATGACTGCCTCGCATGACCTGTATGCCGGCCCTGTTTGCAATCTTTCGATGCTCGAGCACAAAACCCTATCTCCACCCCACGCCGATGGCGCGCCGCTCGTCGAGGCGCACCAGATCGCCCGGCGCGACGCGCAGCGCGGCCAGTGGCTGCTGCATCCCACCGATTTCGCCCTGCGCGCGGGCGAGCGCGCCGTGCTGACGGGACCGTCCGGCTCCGGCAAGAGTGTGTTCCTGCGCGCGCTCGCGCTGCTCGACCCGCTCGACGGCGGCGACGTGCGCTGGCACGGCGAATCGGTCACGCGCGGGCGCATTGTCCACTATCGGCGGCATATTGCGTACCTGCGGCAGCGGCCCGCACTGCTGGACGGCAGCGTCGAGGACAATCTGCGCTACCCCTACACGCTGGCGGTATACCGCGATGTGCGATTCGACCCGGCGCGCGCCGGCGCGCTTTTTGCCGCCACCGGCCGTTCGAGCGACTTCCTCGCGCGCGACGCCTCCGAGCTTTCGGGCGGCGAAGCGCAGATCGTGGCGCTCGTGCGCGTGCTCCAGCTCGATCCCGAGGCGCTGCTGCTCGACGAGCCGACCGCGTCTCTCGACCCCGAATCGGCGCGCGCCGTCGAAGCGCTCGTAGCCGGCTGGTTCGACGAGGCGCGCGCGGTACGCGCCACGGTCTGGGTCTCGCACGATCCCGCCCAGGCGCAGCGCGTGGGCGCGCGGCATCTGACGATGCGCGCGGGCGTGCTCGAAGAACCCGCCGCGCGCGCGGCATTCACCCAGGGAGCCGCACAATGAGCCCGGGCGTGCTGCAGAACCTCGGCATCGGCGACGTCGCGATTGCGGCGCTGCTCGTGTTCGTCAATGGCGCGGTCTCCGTGCTGCTCAAGCTCGACCTCGAGCGCAAGCTGGCGTGGGCCGCCGTGCGTACCGTCGTGCAGCTGCTCGCGATCGGTTACGTGCTCGGCTGGGTATTCGCGTTCAACCGCTGGTACGTCGTGCTGCCGCTCATGGTACTCATGACGCTGATCGCCGGCTTTGCGGGGGCGCAGCGCGGCGCGCGCACCTATGGCGGACAACGCGCGGACAGCATCGTGTCGATCTGGGCAAGCACGTGGCTCGTGGCGGCGGTCGGGCTCTTCGCGGTGATCCGCATCCGGCCGTGGTACGAGCCGCAATATGCGATTCCGATCCTCGGCATGATTCTCGGCAACACGCTGACGGGGGTTTCGCTCGGCGTGGAGCGCATGATGCAGGAACTGACCGCGCGGCGCGACCGCGTGGAGGGCGCGCTCGCGCTGGGCGCGACACGCTGGGAGGCCGCCCAGGCGAGCGCCCGCGAGGCCGTGCGCGCCGGCATGATACCGACGCTCAACCAGATGGCCGTGGTCGGCGTGGTGAGCCTGCCCGGCATGATGACGGGCCAGGTGCTCGCGGGGCAATCGCCGCTACAGGCCGTGCGCTATCAGATCGTGATCATGTTCCTGATCGCGGCTTCGTCGGCGCTCGGTACGGTGGGCGCAGTGCTGCTCGCATACCGGCGCCTCTTCTCGCCGGAGCATCGCTTTCTCGTCGCACGGCTCATCGAGCGCAAGGCACGCGCTTGAACCTGGGCGGCATGCACGGCCGGCGTGCCTTGTGCGCCTCGCCTGCCAGCGCGCTCGAGGCGCGCCCTAGCGCTGCGCCGAAATCGTGATTTGCGTGCCGTCGCTGAGCTTGAGCGTCTTCGCGGTGCCGTTGGTGGGCATCGTCAGGTGCGCGACCTCGCTATGCGCCACCACGGCCGGGCACGTCAGCGTGGCGCCGTTGCTCGACACCGTCTGCGTGCCGTGCGGCGCCTGGGCGCGAAAGCTCACCTGCACGGTGGCGGTGCCATTGCTCGCGACGATTGGCGCCAGACGCACCTGGGTCTGCCGGACCATCGCGCCGTTCGCGTCGAGCGGCAGCGAGGCGTAGTCCGGGCAGCCTTGCGGCGTCGCCACCGCACCGCCGGGCGGCGTGGTGCGCCACGTGAAGTCGTCGGTATCGCCCGAGCGCAGCGTGCGGGTCTCCTGGGCGTCGCCGAACGCCTTCGACGCGACCCGAACCGTGTAGCGGATCGGACCGTCGGTCGCGGCCTTCGAAGTGACGGTGATTGGCGTGGCCGCGAATGCCGGCAGCGCGACCGCGCAGGAAGCGGCGAGGACGAACGGGACGAGCGCCGCATGGCGGCGGCGAGTATGGCGGGAGCTGCGGCAAGGCATGCGTCACCTCCTGGCGGGAACGGCCGCGCCCGCGAGCGAAAAGCGGCGTACGCAACGAACGCGGCGAGCCGCGAAACGCCAGGGACGACGCTCCGCTCCCGTGCGGCGGATGGTCTGTTAGCAGTCTAGCGCGCCGCGCGCTGCCTTGCGCCGAGCACATGCATCGAACGGACCAGGTTTTATCCTGCTTGTCATCGCGAGCAATTTGCTTGCTGCCCGACGGCGCGCGATGATGCGCGGAGCGGCGTCTGCATTGCCGACTCGTCGTGCCCGCACGGCACACGCAAGCCCTCACCTTGCGCCGCTACTTGCCGCCCGTTTCGAGACCCAGCGTCAGCTCCGCCGTCAACGTCTGGCGCACGTGCCCATAGGCTGCCCAGGGATCGGCTTGCTCGATCTGCGCGAGGCGCGCATCGATCGTCGCAAGCGTCCATTGCGCGCCACCCGTCGTCGCTTCCAGTTCGTCCCAGCCGATCGGCACGGACACGCCCATGCCCGGCCGCGCCCGCACGCCATAGGCAAGCGCCGTGCTCGCACCGCGGGCATTGCGCAGATAGTCGACGAAAATCTTCTTCTTGCGGTGCTCGGGGCCCATGGTGGCCGTGATCTGCGTGGGCCAGACCGAGGCCAGATGCTGCGCAACCGCACGAGCGAACGCCTTGGCGTCGTCCCAGCCAGCCTGCGGCGTGAGCGGCACGACGATATGCAGCCCCTTGCCGCCGCTCGTTTTGCAGAACGATTCGAGCCTGAGTTCCGCAAGCAGGGCGCGCGTGGACTGGGCCGCCTCGATCATGCGGTCCCAGCTCAGCGCCGGATCGGGGTCGAGGTCGAACACGACCCGATCGGGGCGTTCGATGTCGTGGATACTGGCGTTCCAGGTGTGCAGCTCGATGACGTCCATTTGAGCGGCGCTCACCAGCGCTCTCGCGGTATCGATCGTGAGCAGCGGCGGATGGCCCGGGTCGAGCCCTTCGTGCTCGGTGAGTTCGGGCAGCGGCGCGCGGGCGCGATGGCGCTGGAAGAACAGCTCGCCGCTCAAGCCGCGCGGTGCGCGCACGAGCGATACCGGGCGATCGCGCAGATGCGGCAGGATCCAGCGCGCGGCGCGCTCGTAGTAGCGCACGAGTTCGAGCTTGTGCGTGCCGCTGTCCGCATCGATGACACGCCTTGCGCTCGTGATGCGGATGCCGTCGATTTCGCTGTCGGCAGCGTCGTCGCGCCGGCGCCGTGGGCTACGAGGCAAGCGGTGCACGGACGCGCCAGGCGTGGCCGGCGCGGCGGCGTCCGATGTCGGGGCCCGCTCGCCGCGTGGCGTTCGGGCAGATGTCGTGGTTGGGGCCTTGCGGGCGTCCTGCATACCGGTTCCCCTGGCGCCTTCGCGCACATGACGCGTCGCGCGACGCGAGTCGCGACACGTTCGGTTGACGGCACGCGGCGGCCGCCCCCGTCGGATCGCCGCGCGAGCTTTCATTGTGCCTCGAATGGACGCTTTCGTCGCTGCAAGGTGTTCGCAAACGCACGCCAAAAACGGGGAACCATCCGCCAGGCGCCCGAGCGCGCAGGATGGCGCATGCAACCGCGGCGGTCGGCGGGGCGTTACAATGATGGGCTTTGCCGCGCATTGCAGGGAGCAACGCAGGGAGCACTGCAAGGCGCACTGCGGGTCTTGTGCGCCCACGCGCGACTGCGCCCTTTTTCATCCGATTCGTCCGAACCCTCCGACGACGCCGCGCGTCGGCTTTGCCTGTCCTGCCATGAACCTCGTCATCCAGAGTCCTGCCCCGCTCGACACCGTCCATCACAAGCCGCTCCTCGGCCTCGCCCGCGGCAGCCGCCTCGCGCCGATCGACGCCCATGCGCTGCGCATCGAGAACGCCGAGCCGGGCCAGCGCGCCGACCTCGAGGTCTATTGCGGCACGCATCAGCTCGACTATGCATTCGTCGACGCCGGCCGCGCGCTGGCCGATTTCGGCCTCGTGGCGATGGATATGGACTCGACGCTCATCACGATCGAATGCATCGACGAAATCGCCGACTTCTGCGGTCTGAAGGCCGAGGTTGCGGCGATCACCGAAGCCGCGATGCGCGGCGAGATCAAGGACTTCAACGAAAGCCTCACGCGCCGCGTGGCGCTGCTCGAGGGGCTCGACGCGAGCGCCCTGGAGCGTGTGTATGAGGAGCGCCTGCAGCTCTCGCCGGGCGCCGGGCAGATGCTCGCGGGCGCGAAGGCCGCGGGGCTGAAGACGCTGCTCGTTTCCGGCGGCTTCACGTTCTTCACCGAGCGCCTGAAAGCGCGTCTCGGGCTCGATTACACACGCGCCAACACGCTCGAAATCGTCGACGGCAAGCTCACGGGCCGCGTGACGGGCGAGATCGTCAACGCCGACGTGAAGGCGCGTACGCTCGCCGAAACCTGTGCCGAGATCGGCATCGATCCGCGCCGCGCAATCGCGATAGGCGACGGCTCGAACGACCTCAAGATGATGGGCGCGGCCGGTTTGTCGGTCGCGTTCCGCGCCAAGCCGGTGGTGCGCGAGGCCGCGAGCGTCGCGTTCAACTTCGTCGGGCTCGACGGCTTGCTGCGTCTTTTCTGATTCGGGTTTCGCGGCAGTCGAACAGGCCAGCGGCCGCTCGCGTCCTTGCGAACGCGAGCGGCCGTGGTTGTTTTGCGCAGGTTATTCAGGCGTGCTTGTTTTTTCCGCGAGCCTCGCGAGCGCACGTTCGATATCGGCACGCAGATCGGCTTCGTCTTCGAGACCGATGTAGAAGCGCACCAGCGTGCCGCGATGCGGCCAGCTCGCAGCCGTGCGCATCGAACCGACGTCGTACGGCATCGCGAGGCTATGCGCCCCGCCCCAGCTCCAGCCCAATGCGAAGAGTTCGAGCGACTCGCAGAACGTGTCGATCTGCGCCGCGCTGTAGCGCTCGTCGAACACCACGGAAAAGAGGCCACCCGCGCCCGTGAAGTCGCGCTGGTAGAACTCGTGGCCCGGGCAGTCTTCGAACGCCGGATGCAGCATCGCCGCGATTTCGGGGCGCGTCTTGAGCCAGCCGGCGAGTGCGAGCGCGGTGCGATCGTGCGCCTCGAAGCGCGCCTTCATGCTCGGCAGCGCGCGCAGCACGAGCGAACAGTCGTCGACCGACACGCCAATGCCAAGCCGCATGCGTGCGGCCTTGAGCTTCAGATAGAGGTCGCGATCGGCCGTGATGGTCGCGCCCATCAGCACGTCGCTGCCGCCCGACTGATACTTGGTGAGCGCCTGCACCGAGATGTCGATGCCGTGCTCGAACGGCTTGAAGGCGAGACCCGCGGACCACGTATTGTCGATGGCCGCCACGACATTGCGTGCGCGCGCCGCCGTCGTGATCGCGCGCACGTCGGGCACTTCCATCGTCACCGAACCGGGCGCTTCCAGCCAGATCAGCTTCGTGTTCGACTGGATCAACCCGGCGATGCCCGCACCGATCATCGGATCGTAATAGCGCACCGTAAGGCCGAAATCTCGCGCGAGCCAGTCGCCATGATCGCGGTTCGGCGAATAGACATTATCGGGAATCAGCACGTCGTCGCCCGACTTCAGCAGTCCGAAGTAGACGTTCGAGATGGCCGAGAGGCCCGAAGGTTGCAGTAGCGCGTGCTCGCCGCCCTCGATTTGCGCGATGCGCTTTTGCAGCATGGCCGAGGTGGGCGTGGCATGCAGGCCGTAGCGCCATTGCGCGTCGTTGCGCCAGTCGAGTGCGCGAACCGAAGCGAGGTCGGGAAACACCACGGTCGAAGCCCGCGTGACCGGCGCGGCAAACGATTCGAAGCCGGGCGTCAGGTCGTCTTGCGGGTGAACGATGCGCGTTTGCAATGCGCGGCGGGAGTCGGATTGGGTCATGTCGGAGCGTATTCGGATTAAGGCGCGATGATGTTGCGGTGCGCGGCTTGCGCAATGGCGCGCGCGACGCCGCATGCCGAAGGGTAACACCTGCGGCGGCGCTTATTGCCCGATGACGAGATTGCTCACGCCGTTCACGGCATGCGCGCCGTTCGGCGTCGTCGCGCTCGCGCCCGCCGCGCTGGTCGGGACGGCCGCAGCCCCCGCGGCGTGCGGCTTCAGGTCGAACGGCACCGGGTGGGAATCGTCCGGGTCCATGCGGTCGCCCGAAAGCGAGCCGTCCTCGGCGAACGTCCCCACCCAGTTGCCGGTGATGTGCGTGCCGTCGTTCGAGTCCTCGGCTTCGAGCGTGGCATCCGCGCGGTCGCCGGCGATCAGGATCACTTCGCCGGTGTCCGTGAACTGATATTCGCCATGCACGCCGGTCGGGTCGTCGTCGCCAGCCCTGGCGCCAAGGCGCATGACGATCTGGCGTTTGCCGAGCGTGCCGACGTATTGCGGCAGCGTCGCGAACTCGGGGTTCGGCTTGAGCGTGGATTTGACCGGCGGCTGTGCGCCTGCGTCCTGCGCGCGCGCCGCGAGCGGCAGCGTGAGGACCATGGCCGCGGCAACTGCGGCCACGATCCAGCCGCGCGCCCGCGTGGCGCCGCCCCGTTTGTCGGCCGCGCCCGACGGCCGCTGTGCCTGCGTCAATACTTCCATCTGAATCCTTTCTTCACTTGCACAGCGGCCTCGCGCGAGCCGCGCGTCACGACCCGGCATCAGAGCCGTTCGAAAACGGCCGCAATGCCCTGGCCGCCGCCGATGCACATCGTCACGAGCGCGTAGCGGCCGCCGATGCGCTGCAGTTCATAAAGCGCCTTCACGGTGATGAGCGCGCCGGTCGCGCCGATCGGGTGGCCGAGCGAGATGCCCGAGCCGTTCGGATTGACCCTGGCCGGGTCGAGCCCGAGCTCCTGCGAGACCGCGCAGGCCTGCGCCGCGAAGGCTTCGTTGGCCTCGATCACGTCGAGATCGTTGACCGTGAGCCCCGCGCGCTCGAGCGCCTTCTTCGTGGCCGGCACGGGGCCGATACCCATGTACGCCGGGTCGACGCCCGCGTGCGCGTACGAAACGAGGCGCGCGAGCGGCTTCACGCCGCGCGCGCGGGCAGCGTCCGCGCTCATCAGCAGCACCGCCGCGGCCGCGTCGTTGATGCCCGAGGCGTTGCCCGCCGTGACCGTGCCGTTCTCCTTCGCGAACACCGGCTTGAGCTTCGAGAAGTCCTCGAGCGTCGCGCCGTGGCGCACGTGCTCGTCGGCGTCGAACCGTACTTCCCCCTTCTTCGACTTGATCGGGATGGGCAGGATCTGATCCTTGAAGCGGCCTTCGGCGATCGCGCGCTCGGCGCGGCGATGGGATTCGAGCGCGAGCGCGTCCTGCGCCTCGCGCGCGATGCCGAACTTCTTCGCGACGTTTTCCGCCGTCACGCCCATGTGGATCGTCTGGAACGGGTCGTGCAGCGCGCCGGTCATCATGTCGACGAGCTGCGCGTCGCCCATGCGCTGGCCGAAACGCGCGGCCGGGATCGCGTACGGCGCGCGGCTCATGTTTTCCGCGCCGCCGCCGATCGCGATGTCGGCGTCGCCGAGCAGAATGGTTTGCGCAGCCGATACGATCGCCTGCAGACCCGAGCCGCACAGGCGGTTGACGGTCAAGGCCGGCGCGTGCTGGGCAACGCCGCCGTCGATGGCGGCCACGCGCGCAAGATACATGTCCTTCGGCTCGGTATGCACGACGTTGCCGAACACCACGTGGCCCACCGCGTCGCCATCCACGTTCGCGCGCGAGAGCACTTCGCGCACCACGCGTGCGCCAAGGTCCGTCGGCGAGAAGTCCTTCAGGCTGCCGCCGAAGTCGCCGATTGCCGTGCGCACGCCGCTTGCCACCACAACTTCGCGTTCCATGATCCTGCTCCTCGTCTTCCTGAATGGATGAATCTTGTAATCAATGCGCCTCGCTCGCGGGCTGACCGGCAAGCAAGCGCTCGACGTCCTCGCGATACGGAATGGGCGCCACCGCGCCAAAACCCAGCGTCGAAAGCGCGGCGGCCGCGTTCGCATAGCGTGCGGCCGTGAACGGATCGTCGCCGGCTGCGAGCCGCGCGACGAATGCGCCACCGAAGCAGTCGCCGGCGCCGGTGGCGTCCACGGCCGCGACCGCGTGGCCCGGCACGACGCGCCGCTCGTCGGGCGTCGCAACGTAGGCGCCGTCCTTGCCCAGCTTCAACGCGACCACGCGGGCGCCACGCGCGAGCAGGTAATCGAGGATCGCGTCGCGGTCGTCGAGGCCCGTGAGCACCGCCACGTCGTCCCAGCTGGGCAGACAGATATCGGTGAGGCGCAGCACCTCGTTCATCACGGCGCGTGCCCGCGCGAGCGGCCACAGCTTCAGGCGCAGGTTGGTGTCGAAGCTCACGCGCACGCCGCTCCCGCGCGCATGCTCGACGGCGGCGAGCGCGGCGTCGCAGGCGCTGTCGCTGATCGCCACGCTGATGCCGGAAAGGTGCAGCACGCGCGCCGCCGCGATGAGGTCGAGCGGCAGATCGCGCGGCGTGTAACGGCTCGCGGCCGAGCCCTTGCGCAGATAGTCGAAGGTATGGCCGCCCGGGCCATGCGAGACGAAGTAGACGCCCGTGGGCGCCGCAGGGTCCACACGCACCGTCGAGGTGTCGACGCGTTCGCGCGTCCACAGATCGATCAGCAGGCGTCCGAAATGATCGTCGCCGACAGCCGAGACGAAGCCCGTGCGCGCGCCCTGGCGAGCCGCCGCGATGGCGAAGTTCGATGCGTCGCCGCCAAAGCCCTGCAGATACTCGGGGCGGTCTTTCGACGCCTGGTTGAACTCGACCATGGCCTCGCCATAAGCGAGGACTTGCGGGGCAACGCTCGCCATGCCGGTCAGACCTCGCCCCAGAGATCGTGGCCATCCGCGCCGGTGATCTTCACCGACACGAAGTCGCCGACCTTGTAGCGCTTCGACGCCCGGGTCGCCGGCGCGACATACACCACGCCGTCGATCTCGGGCGCATCCGCCGCGGTGCGGCCGATGCCGCCTTCGGCGTTGATCTCATCGATCAGCACCTTCAGGGTCTTGCCCACCTTGCGCTGGATACGTTTGGCCGAAACCTGCTCCGCCACTTCCATGAAGCGCGCGCGGCGCGCCTCACGCACCTCGTCGGGCAGCGCGCCGTCGAGCTCGTTCGCGGTTGCGCCTTCGACCGGCGAGTAGGCGAAGCAGCCCACGCGATCGAGTTCGGCCTCGCGGATGAAGTCGAGCAGCGTTTCGAACTGCTCTTCGGTCTCGCCGGGGAAACCGGCAATGAACGTGCTGCGGATCGTGAGATCGGGGCACATTTCGCGCCAGGCCTTCACGCGCTCCATGACCTTCTCCGCGTTCGCGGGACGCTTCATGCGCTTGAGGACTTCGGGATGCGCGTGCTGGAGCGGCACGTCGAGATACGGCAGCACGTGGCCCTTGAACGGACCTTCGGCCATCATCGGAATGACTTCGTCCACGCTCGGATACGGGTAGACGTAATGGAGGCGCACCCAGGCGCCATATTGCGCGGCCAGCTCGCCCAGCGCGGCGACGAGGTCGGTCATGCGCGTCTTGATCGGCTTGCCGTTCCAGAAGCCGGTGCGGTATTTCACGTCCACGCCGTAAGCGCTCGTGTCCTGCGAAATGACGAGCAGCTCTTTCACGCCGGACTTGAAGAGGTTTTCCGCTTCGAGCATGACCTCGGCGACCGGGCGCGACACGAGGTCGCCGCGCATCGACGGGATGATGCAGAACGTGCAGCGGTGATTGCAGCCTTCGGAGATCTTCAGGTATGCGTAATGGCGCGGCGTGAGCTTGATGCCCGCAGCAGGCACGAGGTCGATGAACGGATCGTGCGGCTTGGGCAGATGGCTGTGCACGGCCTGCATGACCTCGCCCACGGCGTGCGGGCCCGTCACGGCGAGCACCTTCGGATGCACTTCCTCGATCAGGTTCGAGCCGCTCGCGCTCGCCTTCTTGCCGAGACAGCCCGTAACGATCACCTTGCCGTTCTCGGAAAGCGCTTCGCCGATGGCGTCGAGACTCTCCTGCACCGCTTCGTCGATGAAGCCGCACGTGTTGACGACCACGAGGTCCGCCCCGTCGTAAGACCCCGAGATTTCGTAACCCTCGGCACGCAGCTGGGTAATGATCTGCTCGGAGTCGACGAGCGCCTTCGGGCAGCCGAGGGAAACCATCCCGACGCGCGGAGCAGGATTGCGGGAGGTCGTTGATTCAACAGGGTTTTTCACGTGTACGTCCGGATGTGGGGCGCAGGGCGAAGATAGCGCCGCGCGGGATCAAGCCAATCCGCCATTTTACCTGTTTGACGTATCGTGCGGCGCAGCATGGTGAGTGCGGGTCTCGTGGCATCAGGGTCGGATGGAATATGGACAGAATCAAACTTTGTTCAGCTATCGCTCGCCTGCGAACTGGGCATCCGGATAATTTCGCCGCGTGCGCACGGCGTGCGCTCAAGCGCAGTCAGAACCGGTTGTGCGGAGAAAGCGAAAACATGGACGAGAAAATGGACCTGTTTCAGGCTGAATCGGTGGAGACGGTGCGCGGGTTGAAAGCGCGCCGGAGCGCCTCGAGTGGCGCGTTGCGCGCCACCGGCCGCAAGCCCACCGCCGCCGCACTCGCGCGGGCGAGCGCGGGCCTCTCGCAAAGCGCGTTTGCGGCACTGCTTGGCGTCTCCACGCGAACGCTGCAGGACTGGGAGCAAGGCCGGCGTCAGCCGACCGGCGCTGCGCAAACCCTGTTGCGGGTGGCCGTGGCGCACCCTGAAGCCTTGCGCGACCTGTAAAGCGCCTGAGGGCGAATGAGGACGGGGGCATCGCGCCCGCTGCCTCGCAACGCGTGGCGCTCGCGCGGCCATGCGCCACCACGGCACCGCGTAAGCGAGAGCGCGCCGCGACTTGCCGGCGCGCGCCACCCGCTGTGTGCGCCGCGCCGCTTACTTCTTCTCTTCCTCGCCGCCCTCGGGTGCGCCCGGCGCCGGCGCCGCCGCGCCGCCCGGCGTCACCGGCTTGAACGGGAAGCTGCTGAACATGTTCTTCGCCTGGTTTTGCATCTGCTCCTGCATCTGCACGAACATGTTCTTCGACTGCTCGATGTAGCTCGTCATCATGCCCTGCATCATCGGCGCCTGCATGTTCATGAACTGCGACCAGACCTCGGGATTCATCGCATTGCCTTCGTAGAGGCTCTTCGACTGGTCGGCGAGTTTGTTCTGGATGTCGATGAACGCCTGGATGTTCTTTTCCAGGTAGGTGCCCATCATGCCCTGCATCGCATGACCATAGAAACGGATGATCTGCGACAGCATCGACGACGAGAACATCGGCAGACCGCCGCTTTCCTCTTCGAGAATGATCTGCAGCAAGATGCTGCGCGTCAGATCCTCGTTGGTCTTCGCGTCGATGACCTTGAACTCCTCCTGCTCCAGCACGAGTTGCTTCACATCAGTCAACGTGATGTACGTGCTCGTCTCCGTGTCGTACAGCCGACGATTCGGATATTTCTTGATGAGACGTTCGGCGGTTTTCTTTGTAGTCGTCATGTGTCGCCCTTGTTAGCGCCAACGCGCGGCGGCCGCTGCCGTCGCGCGTTGGTCTAGCCCGTCAAACGTGCCTGCCCCGGTGAGCAACAGGCCCGCTGCCGTCCTCGATCCCGGCTTCGCACGCCCCCTGCAGGCGCGCTGCGCCTGGGATCAGCCCATGTGCAACCCGCCATTCAGCGAGAAGTCAGCACCGGTTGCAAAGCCTGACTCGTCGGACGCGAGCCACGCCACGATCGAGGCGATTTCCTCCGGCGCGCCGAGACGGCGCACGGGAATCGTCGCGACGATCTTTTCCAGCACGTCGGGACGGATGGACTTCACCATGTCCGTGCCGATATAGCCCGGCGAAACGGTGTTGACCGTCACGCCCTTGGTCGCCACTTCCTGGGCCAGCGCCATCGTGAAGCCGTGAATGCCGGCCTTGGCCGTGGAATAGTTGGTCTGTCCGAACTGCCCCTTCTGGCCGTTCACCGACGAGATATTGATGATGCGGCCCCAGCCGCGCTCGACCATGCCGTCGATCACCTGCTTCGTCACGTTGAAGAGGCTCGTGAGATTGGTGTCGATCACCGCCGTCCAGTCCTCGCGCGTCATCTTGCGGAAGACGACGTCGCGCGTAATGCCGGCATTGTTCACGAGCACGTCGATCTCACCGACCTCGGCCTTGACCTTGTCGAACGCCTGGCGCGTCGAATCCCAGTCGCCCACGTTGCCTTCCGAGGCCACGAAGTCGAAACCGAGCGCCTTCTGATCTTCCAGCCACTTCACGCGGCGCGGCGAATGCGGGCCGCAGCCAGCGACTACCTTGAAACCCTGCTTGGCGAGGCGCTGGCAAATGCCCGTGCCGATGCCGCCCATCCCGCCCGTTACATATGCAATACGCTCTGACATAAACCACACTCCATTATCGTTTTCTGGCTGCGCCGTTCGACGCCGCCGGCCTCGCTCCTTCCCGCTGCCTCCGCCTGCGCCGCTCGCGGTGATGGGTCGCCCCGCGGGTCACAAGCCAGGCGCCGGGACGGACCGCAAGCGGCCCACCCCGGCAATCAC
>NZ_BBJH01000037.1 GCF_000739775.1 Paraburkholderia heleia NBRC 101817
CGAACTCACACGTTCATCGCCGTGCTGTTCTACGACTTGTCGACCGAGAAGCAGATTCGCATTCCGACCCAAGGGGAGAAGCGAGAACGTGACTTTCGCGAGTTGGCCCGAAAGAGCAAGCGGCCTGTCGCCCTGTTCGTTGAAGAGGCGCACGACCTGAACGGCAACACGCTGATCGGCCTGAAGCGCCTGATGGAACTGGTCGAGGACGGCGGCGGCAGCCTGTCCCTGATCCTTGCCGGACACCCGAAGCTGCGCAACGACCTGCGGCGCGCGACGATGGAAGAGATCGGCTACCGGACCGACATCTTCTCGCTCGACGGCATCGCAGGCAGTCAGCGCGAATACCTGTACTGGCTGATCGGTGCGTGCGCCGCCGACGGCACCGACGCCGAGTTGATCCTCACCGAGGAGGCGATCGATCTGCTGGTGACGAAGCTGCGCACACCGTTACAGCAAGGCGATTCGAGTGGCATCGCTCAGGCGGCGGCGCGCGCCGGATTCACTTCGACCGTCACGTGTGACAGCCCCTTGAAGCGTTTGAGCGCCGCATGATAGAAGTTCGGGCTGCGTTGCGCCTCTCGCGTAATCACCGATACGACGGCGCTCATGTGGCCGGGACCGACTCGCCATACATGGAGGTCGAGCACGGTGTCGCCATTGTCCTCGATGACGTGGCGAACGTTCTCGGCCATGCGTCTGTCCAGATTCATGTCGAGCAGGATGCGTCCCGTGTCGCGCATCAAGCCCCACGACCAGTTCGCAATCACCAGGGCGCCGACCACGCCCGCAAGCGGATCCATCCAGAGCCAGCCGAACGCGCGGGCGAGCAGGAGGCCGATGATCGCGAGCACGGAAACCGCTGCGTCCGCGATAACGTGAATGTAGGCCGAACGGATATTGTGGTCGCGCTGCGTCGCAGCCTGTGCGCTGTCGTGATCGTGTGCGTGTTCCTCGAACCCGATCGGATGCTCGCCATCGGGCAGGAGGACAACGGCCGTGAATGCATGCGGCTCGGGAATGTCGTCTTTCGATTCCAGATACGACCCCCGGTCGGCAAACGCGAAAGTTTGCCGGGTCCCGTCGGGGCGAACCGTCGTGACTGAAACGGCATCGGCAGGCAGCTTTGAAGACGCCGTTTCCGGCGTAATGCGGAAGACGGGCGGCACACCCTCTTCGAAGATCGATACGGCGAAAACGCCCGCGCTACCGAAGATGCGATGCGCCTCTTCCTCATGGTCGTGGTCGTCTTCGTACCCGTGCCCATGCCCATGCCCATGATGGTCGCCGCTGAGCAGCCAGACGCTGGCGAGATTGACGAGCAGACCTAGCACCGCGATAGGGATCGCCTGGCCGAAGTGAATGGGTACTGGAGAAAGGAAGCGCGAAACGGCCTCGTACCCGATCAGCAGCGCGATCATGGCGAGCACGATGGCGCTCGTAAAGCCCGCGAGGTCGCCCAGCTTCCCGGTGCCGAATACGAAGCGGCTGTCGCTCGCATACTTGCGCGCGTAGGTGTAGGCCAGCGCGGCGATCAGCATCGCGCCGGCGTGTGTCGACATGTGCAGGCCATCCGCGACGAGCGCCAGCGAACCGAAAAGACTGCCGCCGACGATCTCGGCCACCATCATCGCGCTGCACAGCGCAATCACCATCCAGGTTCTGCGCTCGTTGTCCTCATGGGCAGCGCCCAGGAAGATATGGTCGTGTCCCGCCCCAAAGGCGGTGTCCTCGAACTTGCTCATCGTTTTCTCACTTGAAGTAGCTGTGCACCACTTCGATTAGCTGCCCGGTTGCGCTGCCATGCTCGTCGTCGGGCTCCGCGTCGACCAGATGGGTGCGAATATGGTCCTCGAGGACGACGGCGAGCAGCCCGTTCATGGCGCCGCGACAGCTCGTAACCTGCTGCAGCACTTCCATGCAGCCGCGCTCTTCCTCTAGCGCCCTTTCAATCGCTTCAACCTGCCCCTTGATTCGACGAATACGGTTAAGCAGCTTCTGCTTTTCGCGGATCGTATGGCTCATGCCTGTTCTCCTGGATGCGGGCGAAGTGTAACGCAAATAGGGTAGGGGGGTATGCTAAATCGTGCGGTAAAGCTGAAATCGATTGGGTGCTGCGCGGCATGACCCAAAGTTGACCAGGAATTTCTTGCAGCCAGTCTTAATTTCGAATATATTGGAAATATGGAAGAGAAAGACGTTGTCCGCGCCCTTGCGGCGCTTGCTCACGAATTGCGCCTGCGCGTTTTCCGCATGCTGGTTGTCGCCGGGCCGGACGGCTTGACGCCCGGCACCATCGCGACACAGCTGGATCTGCCCAATGCAACGCTCTCCTTTCACCTGAAGGAGTTGATGCACGCCGGGCTCGTGACTCAGGAACGCGATGGGCGCAGCCTGATCTATCGGGCTGCCTACGGGCAGATGAATGCAGTCCTCGGCTTTCTGACCGAGAACTGCTGCCAGGGGCAGGCTTGCCTCGCGCCGGGCGCAGATTCATGTCAATGCTGACGGAGAACCTCCATGAAGCGGTTTCACATTCACGTCCACGTCGACGATATCGCAGCCAGTGTCGCGTTCTATTCGAAGCTGTTCGGCGCAGAGCCGACGCGAATCGAAGCGGACTACGCGAAGTGGATGCTGGACGATCCTCGCGTGAACTTCGCGATCTCGACGCGCGGTTCGAAGGCCGGGATCGACCACCTGGGTTTCCAGGTTGACGACACGGCGGAACTGGCCGAACTCGCGCAGCGCGCACAGGCTGCGGACATGACCTTGCTCGACCAGGGCGAGACGACCTGCTGCTATGCGCGCAGCGACAAGCACTGGATTCTCGATCCGCAAGGCATCGCGTGGGAGCGCTTCCATACGCTCGACACCGCCCCGGTCTATGGCGAAAGCCGGCAGCCGGTGCCGGCATCGGGCGCGGCGGCCTGCTGCGGGCCTGGCGGGAAGCCTGTTGCCATTCCCGTGAAACCGGCCGGTTCGGCCTGTTGTTGATCACACAACGCGTCTGCTAACACCATGACCACCAACGTCCTGATTCTCTGCACGCACAATTCCGCGCGCAGCGTGCTTTCCGAAGCCATGTTGAACCACTGGGCGAAGCAGCTCGGCAAGGACGTACGCGCGTTCAGTGCCGGCAGCGCCCCGAGCGGCCGCATCAACCCGTTCGCGCTCGAAGCGTTGGCGAACGCGGGTATCGATACGGAAGGCTATCGCAGCAAAAGCTGGGACGAGTTCGCGCAGGACGGCGCGCCGCCAATGCGCATCGTCATCACGGTGTGTGACAGCGCTGCCGCTGAAGCATGTCCGTTCTGGCCCGGTAGCCCCGTCAAGGTCCACTGGGGCTACGCCGATCCGTCGAACGCATCGGGCGGTGACGAAGGCAAGCGTCAGGCATTCGAGCTCACCCGCCAGGCCATCGGCTATCGCATGCTGCAACTGCTCGAACTGCCCATCGACCGTCTGACGAATGCCGAGCTTCAGCAGGCACTCAACGCCATCCTGCACAGCTGAAACCTTCTGCTTCGAGTCAACAAATGAACACCTCCGACGTTGCGGCTTCGCGCAAGACTGCGGACAAGCCGGCCATCAGCTTCTTCGAGCGATACCTGAGCGTCTGGGTCGCGCTTTGCATTGTCGCCGGCATCCTGCTCGGCAAGCTGCTGCCCGGCGTCTTTCAGGCGGTTGGCCGGATGGAATACGCACCTGCCAGTGGCACAGCTCGACAGCTATGTGGCCGGGCTGATCCTGTTGGCCGCGGCGCCCTGCACGGCGATGGTGTTCGTCTGGAGCCGCCTGACGGGCGGCGATCCTCTGTTCACGCTCTCGCAGGTCGCACTCAACGACAGCATCATGGTGGTCGCGTTTGCGCCGCTCGTCGGTCTGCTGCTCGGGATCTCGGCGATCACGGTGCCGTGGGCGACGCTGCTTACGTCGGTCGTGCTCTACATCGTCATTCCGGTGATCCTCGCGCAGATCCTGCGCAAGGTGCTGCTCGCGGGAGGCGAGGCGGCTTTTGAGGCCGCGATGGCGAGAATTGGCCCGTGGTCGATCGCGGCGCTGCTCGCGACGCTGGTACTGCTGTTCGCTTTCCAGGGCGAGGCCATCCTGAAGCAGCCGCTCGTCATCGTGCTGCTCGCCGTGCCGATCCTGATCCAGGTATTCTTCAATTCGGCGCTGGCATACTGGCTCAATCGCGCGGTCGGGGAAAAGCACAACATCGCCTGTCCGTCGGCCCTGATTGGCGCGTCGAACTTCTTCGAGCTGGCCGTGGCCACGGCAATCGGCCTGTTCGGTTTTAACTCGGGCGCTGCGCTGGCAACGGTCGTGGGCGTACTGATCGAGGTGCCGGTCATGCTGCTCGTCGTGCGCATCGTCAATCGTTCGAAGAACTGGTACGAGTGTGCCTGAAGTTGACGGAAACAACCCCATGAGCAGCATCGATATCGATCACAACGGGATGGTTGCCAATTCGGAGGGCAAACGTGTCCGATCTCACGCGTGACCTGCCGCAGGTTGATCCGGCGTTGTTCCGCGTTCCGGATATCGACCGCCTTCGCGTCGCGACGAGCTTGCCCCGTCCGCCGCGCATTCTGCTGCTCTATGGCTCGCTGCGTGAGCGCTCGTTCAGCAGGCTGCTGAGCGAAGAGGCGGCGCGCCTGCTCGCGGCGATGGGCGCAGAGGTACGCACGTTCAACCCGAGCGGCCTGCCGCTGCCGGACGACGCGCCCGACACACACCCGAAGGTGGCGGAACTGCGCGACCTGGTGCTGTGGTCGGAAGGCATGGTCTGGTGCTCGCCGGAGCGCCACGGCGCGATGACCGGCGTCATGAAATCGCAGATCGACTGGATTCCGCTTTCCGTTGGTGCAATCCGCCCGACACAAGGCAAGACACTTGCGGTAATGCAGGTAAGTGGCGGCTCGCAGTCGTTCAACGCCGTCAACCAGATGCGTGTGCTCGGACGCTGGATGCGCATGTTGACCATCCCGAACCAGTCGTCGGTGGCCAAGGCATTCATGGAATTCGACGAAGCGGGTCGCATGAAGCCTTCGGCCTACTTCGATCGCGTTGTGGACGTCATGGAAGAGCTGGTGAAGTTTACGCTGCTCACGCGCGATATGGGTCCTTATCTTGTCGACCGGTACAGCGAACGCAAGGAAAGCGCAGGGGAACTAATGAAGCGCGTCAACCAGGCCGGCATCTGACCCACGCTCCTTCCCCGACCTGGAATTCGGGTGGAGTCCGGCCTCGACCAACGGAGCAGACGTGTTGTCCGGCATCGGACGTGCCGGAGCGGCGCCGGTGCCGCCACTGAACCTGGTGCGCAGCTACGGCGCCGGGATGCTGCCAGTCCAAACTTGCCTTGCGCCGACGCATAATACTGTATAAATTCACAGTATGTGTTTACGTCCAGTAGGAGCGTCGCATGGAATCTCTGATTCGCATTGTGAATGACGAAGACCGTCAGGCGTTGGATTGGCTGGTGGCAAATGTAGGGGCGGATCGCGTGGCCGCAGCGACCCGGCGGCTTGCTGGCGGAGGGAAGCGGCCGTTTGTTTCCGCGCTGTGCAGATACCTCGGGGCGTGGCCGCCTGCTGCGCGTCGTGCCCGAAAAGTCGAGCCCGTTCATACGGCCGTTGGCGATCGGCATCTGGCGCGCATACGCGAGCTGCTTGCGCAACGCAACGCGGCAAAAGCGGGCGCGCATTGATCGGCCGGTTTCCCCTTGGTCGGGGCGCAACAGGGTTGCATTCTCGTACCGCTTGCGACGAATCCTCATCGCAGCGATGTCTTGTTTGACGTCTTGCCTCCTCGGATTGCGCGAAACCCATCGGTCATCTTTTCTTGTCTGACTAGCTGAGCCCCAATTTGACAAGTGAACTTTTCGCAAACCTGTTCGACATTTGTCGCCGCCATACTTCGGGGTGAGTCCGTCCGCGTAATGAATTGGGGAAACTCCTGACTCAACTAGCATTCATGAGGCGGATTTAACAAAGTTAGAATGAACGTTCTAGATCGACGCCGCCCATTTGCTTCTGAATGGGCAACGCCACTCGCGTTGAAACGCCATACATCAAACGTTGTCGATACAGACATAACGATTGATGAGATGCACGGGGGATAAATTAGTATGTCTAATCAAAAATTGGCTGCGACGGGAAGCGAATCGTGGGCCGCAAAGTTCACAACGTTGACTGGTTATCTATTCGATGGTTTTTGTGAACTCTCGCGCCTGAATCTCGCAACTTGCAGGTCGATATTCGCCGGATCGCAACAGCACTTCGAAGGCATGTTGTCCGCGCAGACGCCCGAGCAATTTGCCCGCAACCAGGTCGAGATATTGCCGTGGGTTGCTTCGCAGACGGCCGGGTACACTCGCGCATGCATGGATATCGCATCGGAGACTGCGGCGAAACTGCGCTAGCACGCATCGCGTCCGGGTCGCGAGTGCGCTCGCAGTCGCGAAGAAGCGTGATCAAACAGGATCAAGCGGGAGGGAAATACCATGTTGAGCCCCCACGAACTTGCCACGTTGATGCTGATAAAGAATGCGCCTGGGCGGATCGAGCCGGACCGGGAGGAACTCGGTGCGCTTCGCGATCTTCACCTGGTCGTCGTCGATACGCCCGAATCCGGCTTCCCCACGCCCCGCGTGACGCCTCAAGGCGACGCGCTCCTGAGGGCGGTCGCCCGCGTGCGCTGATTGGCGGTCGAGACCGCATAGTCTGTCACACGGACGGGCTATATTCAGAGTGCGTTGCTCACAATTGGGTTGCGATCCGCATGGATCGGAGGAGGCTGACGTGGACCCGTCCTGGCTGGGTATGGCTGCCGGCACGATCGTGCTCGTAATAGCCGCAGTTGGTGTCACCGCTCACTACCGGCGCGAACGGCGCAGGGCCGATTTGCTGCGCAACCTCGATCACCACGAATGGTGTCGCTGGACACGGGTTCGACGCTGAGAACCCCGTGCTGCGCTCGGGTGGCGCAGGCGGATTCCGGTATCCGCCGCCCTTTTGTTTAGGACAATTGATCGGTTGGCGCCTCGCGAGCGCCATCGATCGCGCGATGCGTATGCGCGTGGCATGCTAGGATCGAGCGCATCCCACTTCCATTTGTGCGAGCCATGGCGACGTTGTATGACTTGCTGGGCGTACGCGACGACGCAAGCAACGCAGACATCAAGCGGGCCTACCGCAGGGCCGCGATGAAAGCGCATCCCGACCGTAATATGGGACGCGAAGCCGCTGCGCATGCGCAGTTCCAGGAGATCAAGGAAGCGTACGCGATTCTTTCCGATCCGGCGCAACGCAGCGTCTACGATGCGGTCTATGCCGAGGAGATGGGGCGTATCGCCCGTGAACAGGAAGAAGAGGCGCGTTTGCAGGAGGCGGCCCGTCAGGAGGCATACGCGCGGTACGTGTCTGTTGCCATGCGCTTCGCGCAGCAAGGCTACAACCGCGACGTCGTGTTCGGCGCGCTGCTCGCCGGCGATTGCGAATCCCAACTGGCCGGGCGCATTGCCGACGGCGCCATCGAACTGCATCTGTCGCGTCAGGCGGGCAGCGCCGCGCCGCGCAATGCCGGCGAGCCGGGGGAGGCCATGCCGCCGTCTTCGTCACACGGCGCAGGCGACGAGGAATCGCAAAAGTCCGACGATCGTCGTCAAGCCAACTTCTTTAGTACGATCTGGCACGGTATGTTCGGGTTACATCCCTGAACGCGTCACGCTGCCAAAATGAGCCGAACAGGCAGGAGCGGGGTTACGATAGTGGCCAATACACTACTCAGCGTGGCCATCCTATGACTTCGAACTCACATGCCGCCCGCGATGTCGACACGGAGGCATTGGCAACCTTGTCCGAGTACCTGGAGCTTGCGCTCGATAAGGGGGGAAGCCTGATTCTCGTTCGAACGCCTGGCGGGAAGAACGAGGTCTATCTGGGCGACCCCGCGCTGTTGCCGGAAGACTGGACGCACCTCGGCGCGATTGCGGAACCGGTGGCTCGGGCGATACTGGATGGCACGCGCTCCGGGCTCAACGAACTGACGATCCAGGCACAAAACTATCGTTTCGTACGGTTGTTCGCCCAGGCTGCCGACGTGGGAGCAATCGTCTTCGTCACGGCCTGAGTGGCCTGCTGCATGGGCGTTTTCGCGGCCGCAAAAGTATGCGATCACGTTTGAAGGGGCCGTGAGCGAAAGCCACTATGATTAGCGAGTGGTGTCCTCGCGTAGGAGACGATTCGTGGCAACGTACAAGGAACTCAAGGCGCAACTCGCGGAACTCGAGCGTCAGGCGGCCATCGCCCGTCAACAGGAGTTCGAGACGGTTCTCGCCGATATCCGCGCAAAGGTGGCCGAATTCGGGTACACGCAGCAAGACATCTTTGGTAGCCGTCGCGGCAGGTCGGGGCTTTCGCATGGCGCGGCGCCCCCGAAATATCGGGACCCCGCAAGCGGTGCGACCTGGTCCGGCAGGGGACGCGCACCGAACTGGATCAAGGACGCCAGGAATCGCGACCGGTTTTTGATAAGCGAGTGAGTTGCACGGTATCGGCCGACGGCGACCGACGTTATCCTCAGAACAGGTCGCGCAGCGGCAGGCGACGCAAATCGTCGGAGACCGGAACGCTCGCCAGAACCACCAGCAGCATTGATAGGGGAACGCCCGCGGCAAATCCATAATGCCGGAACGCCAGTGCGCCCAGCGTTCCGCCCAGCAAAAACATGCCGAGCAGGGAGCCCAGTATGCGTATGCGCTGCATATCGGCCGCCACGTGATGCGACGCTGAGGCTGGCACGCCCCAGTTCCAGTAGAGCGCCTTCCCAAGTTCGATTCCCAGATCTGTCACGATGCCGGTCACATGCGTCGTGCGGATTTCGGCTTGCGAGATTTTCGTGATCATGGCGTTCTGCACGCCCATGATGTAACAGAGCACAGCCACCGTCAGCGGCACGAAGAGAACGCGATGGATGCCGAGATTCGCACCGAGCGCGGCGAAGCAAAGGAGCAGGGCGGCTTCGAGCAGGAGCGGCAGCGCGTAGACGCTGCGCGCGCAACGACGGCGCCCCCAGTTGATCAGAATGGCGGAAGTCGCGGCACCACTTGCAAAGGCAAGGACAGAACTGATAGCGGACAACGCGATGTCGCTATTGCCAAGCGCGGTGCTGTCGGCAAGCGAAGAGACGATGCCCGACATATGCGACGTGTATTGCCCAACGGCGAGGAAACCGCCGGCATTGATTGCACCGGCGACCCCGGCCAGTGCACGGCCAAGCCGCAGGTTGGCCTGCTCGGTGCGTTCGATAGAGGTGAAGCTGCGCAGATAGTGAATGGGCACGACGGCGTTCCAGGCTACGAGCGTCCAAACACACAGTGTACGACGTGGACTGATTGCACGGCCTAACGTCATCTCGCGTTGGGGGTGCGGTTATTTGCCGCAGGCCTTGCCACGTTGTCGTGAATTCGTGTAACCCGGCTGCACGTGCCTTTTTCGCGCGAGATCCGCGTCTCGATCGAGGGTCCGCAAGACCGGAGGGGCAATCGGCGATGCGCATCGCGGTGAGATCGTTCAGCCTTGCGCTTCGGGCATCGTCTGGACGATCAAGCTGTAAAGATCGTTGAGATTGTCCTCGGACTCCAGACTCTCGAACGGATCGCGATTCGCGCCGAACGCCTCATCGATCTCCATCCAGTCGGATAGCGTCAAATAACGTTGCGCGCCGGGCAGGATGACGGATTCTTCGAGGTGCCGGTGACTGGCGTAGAAGTCGGCGTAACCATATACGCCCTCACGCAACGCGGGCAACAAGTCGGCGCCGGCAAGTTCATATCGTGTGAGTGCGCGTTCGAGTGCGTGAACGCGCAGCTTGCCCTCCTCGTGCTGGCGCGCGAGTTCCCCGATGGCAGCGTCGAATTCATCGGTGCGTTCTTGAAGCCGCGCGAAAAGATATTGTTCTTCTTTGGGATGATGGACCTGCTCGGGGAATTCGCTGATGTAGTAGAGCATTGCCCGCATCAGCATGGCGCTGCGTAGGCCGGAGCCGGACGCCATGCCATCGACCACACGCAACATGCCGCTGACGATACTCTTCAGGCGGCGGTGTTCGCTCAGGATCACTTGTGTCGCATTGCGGCGGGTGGCGAGTTCCATGTCGGGCTCCGTGAGAGGAGCGGCCGACCTTGGGCAAGGGAGCAGAGGGAGTGGGGACAGCGCTGTGTGGTCAGCCGCGGCTGATTCACTATGCGCCCGGCGTTTCACGATGCATTGATTCTTGTCAATTTCTGGTCGCTGGGCGGGCCGCTAACGGACGTCCGGGCAGCGGATATCGGCACGGCGATTCGTCACCGTGCCGATATCGATGCGACCTGCCTCGGGAGCGCATGAATGCGGTCAGGGTGTGCTTGTTGGAGTCAGGATGGGGGGTTCGTACCCGCCCGTGTCCACGGCAAAACCCGCTTTGGTTGTTCCGCCCCCGCCCGCCGGGCCATCGCCGTTCGCAGCCCGGGCGGGACCGGCGCCGTAGCCCGCGCCGCTGCCCATGCCGGACACGCCTGGCGGGCCGTAGTCGTTCGCAACCGGCTCGGCACCTGGCCTCGCAACCGCAACGGGGGCCGAACGCACTTCGCCCGGCGGCGGCGCGAAGTTCGCAACGGGCGCACTGGGGGGGCCGTTGGTTGCGCCTCGGACCGACATGGTTACGCTCGCTGGCGGGGCATAGTCGTTCCTCGCTGGTGCGGGCACTGCCACTGTTCTCATGCGTTGAGCCGAATCAGGAGGTTGCGGCGGTGGGGCGTATGCGTTGGTAACCGGCGCGTCGATGATCGGCGCCGGTGGAGGAGGTGGCACGATTTCCACCATGGCCGTAGGCGCACCCATGCCCGGTGCGCTGCGGCCTAAAGGTCCGCCTGGGCCGCCTGCACTCGCGCTACCTGAGGAACTCCCCGCACTCGAGCTACCACCTGCGCCGGAGTTACCACCACCGGCGCTACTGCCACCGGAACTGCCTGCGCCGGAACTGCCTGCGCCGGAGCTGCCTGCACCGGAGCTGCCTGCGCCGGAGCTGCCTGCACCGGAACTGCCTGCGCCGGAGCTGCCTGCGCCGGAACTGCCTGCGCCGGAACTGCCTGCACCGGAACTGCCTGCACCGGAACTGCCTGCGCCGGAACTGCCTGCGCCGGAACTGCCTGCGCCGGAGCCGCCTGCGCCGGAACTGCCTGCGCCGGAGCCGCCTGCGCCCGAGCTACCTGCGCCAGATCCGGAGCCCGAGCCCGAGCCCGAGCCAGAGCCAGAGCCAGAGCCAGAGCCAGAGCCGTGACCACCGCCCGCACCGGCGCCGTGACCTCCACCATTGCCGCCACCGTTCCCACCGCCATTACCGCCGGCTGCGCCATAAGCCGCACCCGACAGGGCCAAAGCGAGCACCCATACCACGGTCTGCTTCGTTGATCGGATCATGGTTCCCCCCTGTTTCGCGCAAGCCGCTTCAAACACGCGACCTGCCCGCGCAAAGCCGCTCCGCGCGTATGTCAACGGGCGCGCAAGCGATGTTCCCCACACGTTCCTCCCGATGCGTGTCGTCGGCATTGTTCAGAAGAACTCTCTTCGTTGCGACTGCGCCTCTCATAAGCGGAGCGCAATGACTTATCGCGGCAGAATAAGGCGACTGGAAATCCGCGCCATCTCTCATTTGATTCGCATTGCGAATCAATCGCACTCGTATGTTTCGCAGACCCGGTAAACGACATGGCCTATATGTGGATTGTCAGGGCTGGCAGTTGAGTTGGAACGGGTTGGCGAAGAAAGACTAGCGAATGGCGTAGGTTCGGGAACCCGGCGCCGTTCAGACCTGAACGGGGTCAGGCCCGGCAGCGCGTCCTGATGCAAAGGCACCTCCATGGACAGTCGTCACGGGTGCCAGTGATAAACGACGACGCTCGATCCGTTGTAATTGTCTTTCGTGACGACGTATTCGCCGGTCGAGCGCAGGTACGCACGAATGCCGTACATCGAATCCACGTCGTTGCCGACGTCCATCGTCGTTGGGTTCGAGTTCGTCAATGTCGTGACAAGACTGCCGGTATCGAGGTCGAACACGTCGATATTCGGAACCGTGTGCACGTAGCCGACGAACAGGTAGTGCCCCGCCGCCGCGATCGATTTCGGATTCGCGCTCGTGAGATCGATCACCGGCCCCGGCGCGCTCATGTTGCCCGCTTTCCAGCCGTGATAGATCTCGATGTGTCCGTTCATCGCTGTCCAGTCCCAGCTCCCCGCGATGCCTTGCGCGAGAATCATCGTGTCGCTGTCCGACTGATAGATGATTCGCGTGAGCGGGCGCACGGTCCGCGGGATCTGGATCGTGCTGGCGGCGCCCCATGACGGCTTGCCGTTCGCGTCGAAGCCGGTCAGCGGGTAATGATAAATCTGGTTGGTCCGGTCGAGGCCTGCCCAGACGTCGCCGTTACCGTCGATTGAGAAGCCGGCCGTCACCTTCGTATTCGTGTTGAACGCCTTGCCCGGGATCGAACCGTCGGGGATGGCAATGTATCCGCTCGACGGCTGGAAATGAAAGAAGTTGAACGTGTCGGGATTCTGCCCGGAGGCGACGAGAATGCGGTTGCCGCCCACCACTACGAGCTGCCCGAAAAGTTGGCCGCGTTGATAGTCGTTCATGTTCAGGCGCGGGTCGGCCGGCCAACTGAACGGATCGATCGTGTTCGCCAGGAACGTGCCGCCCGATGTACCCGTGTAGATCGTATTGCCGCTATAGAAGTTCGCGCCATCGGTCGCCGGGTCGGGCGCCGCGATCGCCTCGAAATTGAGCGCCTGCAAGGTCCACTGCAGCGTGCCCGTTGAGTTGTACGAATGAATGTCGGTGCTGCCGTTGCGGCCGAGGTCCCAGTCGCCGCCCCATGCGTTGTTGAGCACGTACAGATTGCCCGCTGCATCCTTGCCGATACCGACGACGCGCGTGAAGCGCTTGTCGCCGACCTGCCCCTTGATGCCCGTCGTGGTGTCGAGATAGCCGCCCTGCACGCCGAACGTGCCGACCAGCGCCGGCACACCGGTCAGGGCATAACATTTGATGTTCATGTCGGGCCCTTCGTCGCCAACCAGCAGCTGGTTCGTCGGCGCGTCGAAATCGAGTGCCGATGGCCGGGCGCCCGCGGCCATCTGGATCGTGTTCATCGGCGCGCCAGCCGGGCTGAACTGTGCGATCACGCCTGCGTTCTCGCGCGCGACCCAGACGTTGCCTGCGCCGTCGACTGCGAGTGCGCCGGGTTGCTGGACGCCGATGTCGCGCTGCCAGACGCCGTCGGTTGTGTACACACGTATGCGATTGCCGTAATAGTCGCTGGCGTAGAGGAGTGTGCCCGCTGTCGCGAGACCGGTGATCACGTCCGCGTTCTGGATGCCGGTCCATGTGCTCACGGCGATGCGAAGGTCGCGTGTGTTCGAGCTTCGGTCGTAGCGGCCCACCGATCCGCTGCCGAATGCCCGGCTATAACCGAGCGCGACGAAGATCGACGTCGCGTTGCCCGTGATCGCACTGCCCTGGAACTCGTCGTGCGCGCCAATGGTGCCGAGCGTTGCGCCGTTCTGATAGAGCGCGACACCGCCCGCGTTTTCGTCCCAGCGCGATGACGTATAGATGACACCCTCGGGGGCGACCCACATCGAGCGCGCGCCGTTACCGACGTGTGCGGCGAGCGTGCCGAAGGTGTTGGCGAGCCAGTCGGTCGTGTATTGCGCGTAGCTGGCAGGTGCAATTACGGCGACGAAAAGACCCAGCAATGCTGCGCGAACCCGGCCTTTGATCATGCGCAGTGCTTCCCATAGACATCGCGCCGCGATGGCGTGAATCGCGGCGCATAAAATGACCGATGTTAAAGCGACGCCGCAATCGGGAGGTCGTGCTGTGTGAGCACGTGTATCCGGAGTGTAGTCAGTAAATCGCGATCAGCGTTCCAATGCGTACCTGAACTTCGCCAGAAGATGCGCGGCGAATGACCCAGCGCGCATCTGTGTCTGCTCGCGCAAGGGCTCAATCCGCCCGCGCCTTGACATAACGCCCGGGTGCGGGCTCGATTGGCCGAAACTTCGTGTTTCCCAGCTTCGTGCGCGCCTTGACTTGACCACCCGCGTGCGGCTGCAGCCACGCGATCCAGTGATTCCACCAGCTGCCCGAAGTCTGCTGCGCAGATGCAAACCAACCGTCGGCGTCGCTTTCAGGATTGCCGTTCGCGCCGCCGACCCAATAGCTGCGTTTGTTCTTTTTCGCCGGATTAATGACGCCCGCGATGTGTCCGCTCGCGCCGAGCACGAACTGGGCCTCACCGCCCAGAAGCCGGGTGCTGCGCCACGCCGATTTCCACGGCACGATGTGATCCTCCTGGGTCGCCAGTACGTAGGCCGGCATGTCGACGCGGCCGAGATCGACCGGCACGCCGCACATGGTGAGCTTGCCGGGCTCGCGCAGGTTGTTTTCCAGGTACATATTGCGCAGGTACCAGGTGTACATCGGGCCGGGCAGATTGGTGCTGTCTGCGTTCCAGTAGAGCAGGTCGAACGCCGCGGGGCGCTTTCCCTTCAGATAGTTGTTGATCACATAAGGCCAGATCAGATCGTTGGCGCGCAGCATCTGGAATACGAAGCCGAGTTCCCGCCCCGGGTAGATGCCGCCGCTTCCTATCGAGCGCTCACGCTGCAACACGGTTTGCTCGTCGATGAACACGCCGAGATCGCCCGGATCGGTGAAGTCGAGCATGGTCGTCAGGAGCGTCAGGCTCGCAACTTTTTCTTCTTCGCGCGCGCGGATCACCGCAAGCGCCGAAGAGAGGATCGTTCCGCCAACACACCAGCCTAACGTGTTGACCTTGTCCGCACCGGTGATCGCAAGCGCGACATCGATTGCCTGCATCACGCCGGCTTCCAGATAGTCGTCCCACGTCGTTTGCGCAGTTTCCGCATCGGGGTTGCGCCACGACACCATGAATACCGTTTGTCCCTGCTCGACGGCGAAACGCACAAACGAGTTTTCGGGCTGAAGGTCGAGAATATAGAACTTGTTGATGCAAGGCGGCACGATCAGCAAAGGACGTTTTGCTACGTGCGTGCCGAGCGGCGCGTACTGGATCAGCTGAAACAGGGGCGTCTCGAAGACCACCGCGCCTTTGGACACGGCAACGTTGTGGCCCACCTCGAAGGCGGCTTCGTCGGTGATCGTAATGGTGCCGCGCGCGAGGTCGCCAAACAGATTGGTCATGCCTGTACGAAGGCTTTCGCCGTTCGACTCGATGGCCATCCGGATCGCATCGGGATTGGTCGCAGCATAGTTGGTGGGACTCGCCGCATCGATGAACTGGCGCATGAAAAAGCGCAACCTGTGCTTTTCACTTTCGTCATGGCCCGTCGCGCCGACCATGTCTTCAAGCAGGCCCGCGTTGGCCAGGTAGCTCTGCCGCAGCAGGCTGTACCAGGCGTTGCTGGTCCATTCGTCTGCCCGAAACCGTTGGTCGCGGCATGACTGGGCGGCCGCCGCCTGCGGGTTCAGCATGTTCGTCCACAGCGACCACTGCTGTTCCCAGTAGCGAGTGCCGGCTCCATGCAACAGAGCCGGCGCAACGGCTGCACTCGCCGGGATGCCGGCCCATGCGCTCAGGAAGGCCGTCGCCGAGTGGGAAAATCCGTGCGCAACCTCGTCCGGCATATTGAAGTGATGGTTCATGCCGGTTCCACTGCGGTATTCGTCGAAGCGTCTGCGCAACGTGCTTCGCTAGTGCGATCCGCGTGCGAAGTGGGCATGACGAGCGCGTCGCCGTCGATGACAACCTTGCCCTGGACGGTGCAAACGGTGTCCAGCACGACCCGGCGCTTGCCCGGAATGAGTTCGCGTACCGTCACCGTGGCCTGCACCGTATCGCCCGGCCTGACCGGCGCCTTGAAGCGCAGGTTCTGCCCGAGATAGATCGTGCCGGGGCCGGGTAACCGGCCCGCAATGGCCGCGGAAATGATGCTTGCACTGAGCATGCCGTGCGCAATGCGTCCGTTGAAGGGCGTTTTGCGCGAGAACTCTTCATCGATGTGCACGGCATTGTTGTCGCCCGACGCGCCGGCAAACAGCACGATATCCGCGTCGGTAATGGTCTTGGCGAAGCTCGCGCTCATCCCTGGTGACAGGTCTTCGAAGTCGTATCCTGCAATGTCGTTCATATGTGATCCTAAGGAAATGGGAGCGCATTCGGCCGTCTTGCCGGTCCGTGCGGGAAAGACGATCACCTCGCATAGCGGGGTGGAGAATGCTGTCGCGGCCCGTGCGTCATGTCGTGATTCTTCACACGAAGTGTCGTCGGTACTGGGTTCACGACTGAGATCGCACAATACGGCAAATGCAGAACTTGCATTTACGATTGGACGCCATGTTTTTAATATTTCGCGCCAGCGTTTGCTATCCGTTTCTATCCGTTTGTTATCGGATGAGGCGGAAAAAGGGAGGCAAGCGGCGCGTGCCACGTTTGCGCGAGCAGAACACCGTCGCCGCTTCGCTCAGAGCCCAGGCGATCGCGCGCCGCTCGCGCGCAAGATCAACCGCACCACCTCCTCGGTGCTCGCGTCGAACCCCGCCGTTGAAAGTGCGCGCTTGCCCGAGAGCGCACGAATTTGCGCCTCGAAATCGGCATAGTGCTGCGTGGTCGCCCAGATCATGAAAAGCAGCGTTTTCGGATCGACGGGCGCGAGCAATCCTTGCGCAATCCAGTGATCGATCAGCGTCACGCGCGTTTCCATCCACGGCTTCACGCGCTTGAGCAGGATGTCCTGCATGTGCGTCGCGCCGCTGATGATCTCGTTCGCCCACACTTTCGATCCAAGCGGCCTGCGCCGCGAGAGTTCCATCTTCGCGCGCACGTAGCCTCCAATGGCCTCGACCGGATCGTCGCTCGCGTCGAAGGTATTGGCGGCCGCGTTCCATTCCTCGAACAGATCGTCGAGCACGCGCCAGTAGAGCGCGAGTTTGGTCGGGAAGTAGTAGTGCAGATTGGCCTTCGGCAGGCCCGCACGCTCCGCGATCAGCGCGGTGCTCGCGCCTTCGAAGCCGCGCTCGGCGAACACCGCCTCCGCGCAGGCGAGCAGATGGGCTTCGTTCGACTCGCGAATGGCGGCTTTGCGCCGGCGCGGCTTGTGCGCTGCGTCAGCGGCTTCGCGTTCGAGCGCCGTGCCGCGCATCGCGTGGGCCGCGGCTCGTGTCGTGGGTTCGTCGTCGCGCATGATGGTCGGTCCGTTCAGAAGCGAAGAGGCGGCGCACGGCTGCCACGGCCGTGTCGGCTTCATTGTAGCCACGATGTAAGCACCTCGTGCATTCACCGCCCTCGGGAAAAACGCGCGGAACGCGGGCGGGCTTTCGCGCACTGCAGCATCGGTGGCACGCTTCTCGCTGGTAACACCGCATTGAATTCGCGAAGTTTATCGCCTACAACCTGTCCAATCGGACAGGATTCGCGGAGCGAGGTTTCGGGAGCCGCGATGCGCCATTCGAGTGTGCACCGCCATGGCGCTTCCCGCCCCGGAAGGTGGCACGAATGCACGTTTGACGAACACGGACAGGAGGACACGCATGAACGCAGTAAGCGAAGCCGCGCTGACGACCGCGATTCACGTGAACGGCCAGCGTTTGTGGGACAGCCTGATGGAGATGGCGAAAATCGGCGCCACGCCCAAGGGCGGCGTGTGCCGTCTCGCGCTCACCGATCTCGACAAGACAGGGCGCGATCTCATCGTGCAATGGGCGAAAGAGGCGGGCTGCACGGTGAGCGTCGACCAGATGGGCAACGTGTTCATGCGCCGCGCGGGGCGCAACAACGACCTGCCGCCGGTGATGACCGGCTCGCACGCCGACTCTCAGCCCACGGGCGGGCGCTTCGATGGCATCTATGGCGTGCTGGGCGGGCTCGAGGTGATCCGCTCGCTCAACGATCACGGCATCCAAACCGAGCGCCCCGTTGAAACCGTGATCTGGACCAACGAGGAAGGCTCGCGCTTCGCGCCAGCGATGGTCGCCTCCGGCGTGTTCGCGGGCGTTTTCACGCTCGACTACGGGCTCTCCCGCAAGGACGTCGACGGCAAGACCATCGGCGAGGAGTTGCAGCGCATCGGCTATGCGGGCGAACTGCCGTGCGGCGGGCGCAAGATTCACGCGGCGTTCGAACTGCATATCGAGCAGGGGCCGATACTCGAAGCCGAAAACAAGACGATCGGCGTCGTGACGGACGCGCAGGGGCAGCGCTGGTACGAAGTCGTGCTCACGGGGCAGGAAGCGCACGCGGGCCCGACGCCCATGCCGCGCCGCCGCGACGCGCTGCTGGGCGCCTCGCGTGTCGTGCAGCTCGTGAACGAAATTGGTCTGCGCCATGCACCGCTAGCCTGTGCGACGGTCGGCATGATGCAGGTGCACCCGAATTCGCGCAACGTGATTCCGGGCCGCGTGTTCTTTACCATCGATTTCCGCCATCCCCAGGACGACGTGCTCGCGCAGATGGACGCCGAGTTGCGCGAAGGCATCGAACGGATTGCCGGGCAAGGCAAACTCGAAGCGCAGGTCGAGCAGATTTTCTATTACGCACCGGTGCCGTTCGACAAGGCCTGCGTGAACTCCGTGCGCGCGGCGGCGCAGCGCTTTGGCTACTCGAACCGCGAGATCGTTTCGGGCGCGGGCCACGACGCGTGCTATCTCGCAACGGTCGCGCCGACTTCGATGGTGTTCGTGCCATGCATCGACGGCATCAGTCACAACGAGGTCGAGGACGCGACGATCGAATGGATCGAGGCGGGCGCGAACGTGCTGCTGCACGCCATGCTCGAACGCGCGAACGAATCCGGCTGACGCCTGTGATGCCAACGCAAGCGGCCTGAGAGCCGCGCTGTCTTTTACGTTATCCCACGTACCGGCTGCGCATGTCATGCACAGCCGGCGGACCCGTGTTTTGCCTCGCAAGGAGCACCCGGATGTCCCAGTCCAACCCGAATGCCGCCGACGGCATCGCGCCTGGCCGCCTCACGGCCGAGCAGCTAGGCTGCAACTTCGCCGACGTCGCACCGCCACTCTCCGCCAACGCAGCCGTCATTGCCGCCGACCGCTGCCACTATTGTTACGACGCGCCCTGTGTCGCTGCCTGCCCGACTGGCATCGACATTCCGGGCTTTATCCGCAAGATCGGCAACGGCAATCTCAAGGGCGCGGCGCGCGACATATTGAGCGCGAATCCGCTGGGCGGCACGTGTGCGCGCGTGTGCCCGACCGAAATTCTTTGCGAAGGCGCGTGCGTGCGGAATCATCAGGATGGCGAACCAGTCAGGATCGGCGCGCTGCAGCGCCATGCCACCGACTTTCAGATGGCACGCGAAGCCGCCGGCGCGCCGGCGCTCTTCAAACGCGCGGGTGAGACGGGACGGCGCGTTGCCGTGGTCGGGGCCGGACCGGCGGGGCTTGCCTGCGCGCATACGCTGGCGCTCGCCGGGCATCGCGTGAGCGTGTTCGACGCGGGCGAGAAGCCGGGCGGGCTCAACGAATTCGGCATCGCAGCGTACAAGGTCGTCGACGATTTTGCGCAACGCGAAGTGCAATGGCTGCTTTCCATCGGCGGGATCGAAATACGTCAGGGCCAGCGGCTTGGCCGTGACGTCACGCTTACGGAGCTGCGCGCCGCTTATGACGCCGTGTTCATTGGCGTGGGCCTTGGCGGCACGCAGGCGCTTGCCATTGAAGGCGAAGCGCTCGATGGCGTGCGCGATGCTGTGGAATTTATCGCACGCCTGCGCGAAGCCGACGAACTTTCTACGCTAGCGGTGGGCCGCAAGGTCGTGGTGATCGGCGGCGGCAATACGGCTATCGACGCTGCCGTGCAAAGCCGCAAGCTGGGCGCGGAGCAGGTGACGCTGGCCTATCGCCGTGGCGCGGCGCAGATGAGCGCCACCTGGGCCGAGCAGGAATTCGCACGCGCGCAGGGCGTGGTGCTGGTCGAATGGATGAAGCCGCTGCGCATTACCGGCGACACCCGCGTGCAGGCCGTGGAGTTCGAGCGCACCGCGCTCGATGCGGGCGGCGCGTTGCGCGGCACCGGCGAGATCGTGCGCGTGGAAGCCGACATGGTCTTGAAAGCCATCGGTCAAAAGCTCTTGCCAGAAGGCCTGGTTGGCCCCGACGCCCTGCAACTTACCGCGGGCGGCGCGCGCATTGCCGTGGATGCGCATGGAGCGACATCCGTCGAAGGCGTATTCGCGGGTGGCGACTGCGCGGGCCATGGCGCAACCGATCTCACCGTGCAGGCTGTGCAGGACGGCAAGCTCGCCGCGCGCGCGATCGACCGCTACCTCGCGAGTCAGTCCGCCAGAGCCGCTTGAACTGCGCAGCTTGATCCAGGCGAGCAGCACACTGAATCCAGACAACACGAAGGAGTCGCATCATGGCCGACCTGCGCTGCACGATTGCCGGCGTTGAATCGCCGAACCCGTTCTGGCTTGCCTCCGCACCTCCCACCGACAAAGCCTACAACGTCAACCGCGCCTTCGAAGCGGGCTGGGGCGGCGTGGTCTGGAAAACACTCGGGCTCGATCCGCACGTGGTGAACGTGAGCTCGCGCTATGGCGCCACCACGTGGCGCGGCCAGCGCATGGCAGGGTTGAACAACATCGAGCTCATTACCGACCGGCCGCTCGACGTAAACCTCAAGGAAATCGCGCAGGTGAAGCGCGACTGGCCAGACCGGGCGCTCATCGTCTCGCTGATGGTGCCGTGCACCGAGCAGGACTGGAAGTGGATCCTGCCGCAAGTGGAAGCTACCGGCGCCGATGCGGTGGAGCTCAACTTCGGCTGCCCGCATGGCATGAGCGAGCGCGGCATGGGCGCGGCCGTGGGGCAGGTACCCGAATACATCGAAATGGTCACGCGCTGGGTGAAGGAGGGTACGCGCCTGCCTTGCCTCGTGAAACTCACGCCCAACGTGACCGACATACGCCACGGCGCGCGCGCGGCGATGAAGGGCGGCGCGGACGGCGTCTCGCTCATCAATACGATCAATTCGATCGTGGGCGTCGATCTCGACGTGATGGCGCCGCTGCCCACCGTGGATGGAAAAGGCACGCACGGCGGCTACTGCGGCCCCGCCGCGAAGCCCATTGCGCTGCACATGGTGGCGGAAATCGCGCGCGACCCGCAAACGCACGGCTTGCCCATCTCCGGTATCGGCGGCATTTCCGACTGGCGCGACGCCGCCGAATTTATCGTGCTGGGCGCGGCAAGCGTGCAGGTGTGCACCGCCGCGATGCACTACGGATTCCGAATTGTCAGCGATATGATCGACGGCCTTTCAAACTGGATGGACGACAAGGGCTACGCGAATCTCGACGCCATTCGCGGCCGCGCCGTGCCCAACGTCACCGACTGGCAGTACCTGAACCTGAACTACGACATCAAGGCGCGCATCGATCAGGACCGCTGTATTCAGTGCGGGCTCTGCCATATCGCATGCGAGGACACCTCGCATCAGGCGATTACCGCCACGCGCGACGGCAAGCGTCACTTCGAGGTAGTCGACGCAAACTGTGTCGGGTGCAATTTATGCATGCATGTCTGCCCGGTCGACCAATGCATCACGATGGAGCGCGTCGACTCGGGCCGCTACGCGAACTGGACCACGCATCCCAACAACCCGGCACGCGTGGCCGATCCGAAAGCCGCCTGACGCATTGAAACAGCACTGAGCCGAGCCGAACCGAACCAGACCAACGAAAAGCCACGGAGAACTGCAACCATGAGTCAGCCATTGACAGGCGACGCCAGCGTGCGCCGCGCCGAAAGCGAGTTATACAACGACGATCTCGCGCCAACCGGCGCCGCGCAGCGCACGTGGCGCTGGTATCACTTTGCGGCGCTCTGGGTGGGCATGGTGATGAACATCGCCTCGTACATGCTCGCGGCCGGGCTGACCGAGCAGGGCATGTCGCCGTGGCAGTCGGTGCTCACGGTGCTGCTCGGCAATCTCATCGTGCTCGTGCCGATGCTGCTGATCGGGCACGCCGGCACGAAATACGGCATTCCCTACGCGGTGCTGGTGCGTTCCTCGTTCGGCACGCAGGGCGCGAAACTGCCGGCCATGCTGCGCGCCATCGTGGCGTGCGGCTGGTACGGTATCCAGTCGTGGCTCGGCGGCAGCGCCATCTATACGCTCGCCAATATCCTCACGCACAACGCTCTGGTGGGCGACGCGCTGCCGTTTCTCGGCATCTCGATCGGCCAGGGTGCGTGCTTCCTTGTGTTCTGGGTGCTGCAACTCTACTTCATCCTGCACGGCACCGATTCGATCCGCTGGCTCGAAAGCTGGTCCGCGCCCATCAAGGTCGTGATGTGCGCAGTGCTCGTGTGGTGGGCCTGTTCGAAGGCGGGCGGCGTGGGGTCGATGCTCTCGCAGCCTTCCCAGTTCGCCGCTGGCGGCAAGAAGGCAGGTCTCTTCTGGGCGACGTTCTGGCCGAGTCTCACGGCCATGGTGGGCTTTTGGGCCACGCTCGCGCTCAATATTCCCGACTTCACGCGCTTCGCGAAAACGCAGAAGGACCAGTTCGTTGGGCAGGCCATCGGCCTGCCCATTCCAATGGCGCTGCTTTCGGTGGTCTCGGTCGTCGTGACCTCTGCCACGGTGGTGATCTACGGCAAGGCGATCTGGGACCCCATCGATCTCACCAGCCGCATGGAAGGCGTGGGCGTGGGCATCGCGCTCGTCATCCTCACGCTAGACACGATGTGCTGCAATCTTGCCGCCAATCTCGTCGGCCCGGCTTACGATTTTTCGAGCCTCTGGCCCAAGGCGATCTCGTACAAGGCGGGGGGACTCATCACCGCGGGTATCGCCATCGTGATGATGCCATGGAAGATTCTCGCCACCACGCAGGGCTACATTTTCACCTGGCTCGTCGGCTATTCCGCGCTGCTCGGACCCGTGGCGGGCATTCTCATCGTCGATTACTTCCTCGTTCGCGGCACGCGCCTCGATACGGCCCAGCTATTCGAGGAGAACGGCGAATATGCCTATTCGAACGGCTGGAACCCGGCGGCCGTCATTGCGCTGCTCCTGGGCGTGCTGCCCAATTTGCCGGGCTTTCTCAACACCGCGTTCCCGAATGTGTTTCCCTCCGTTCCCGACGCGTTCAAAAGCATTTACACCTACGCGTGGTTCGTGGGGCTCGCGATTGCGGCGCTCGTCTACGGCGTGATGATGAAGCTCGGCAAGAGCCGGCGCCCGAGTGTGGCAAGTGCGTGAGGGATTGCAGCGCGAATTCGCTTAACTGAAGGAGACTTGGCATCATGGCGATCCTGATTCGAGGCGGCACCGTCGTCAATGCGGACAAGAGCTGGCGTGCGGACGTGCTTTGCGAAAGCGGCGTGATCCAGGCCGTGGGCGAAAATCTCGACGCGCCCGCTGGCGCGACGGTGATCGACGCGGGCGGCCAGTATGTGATGCCGGGCGGCATCGACCCGCATACGCACATGGAACTGCCGTTCATGGGCACGACGGCGAGCGACGACTTCTACACGGGCACGGCGGCGGGCCTGGCGGGAGGCACGACGTCGATCATTGATTTCGTGATTCCGAGCCCGAAGCAGCCGCTCATGGATGCGTTTCGCGAGTGGCGCGGCTGGGCTGAAAAAGCCGCCGCCGACTATGGCTTTCACGTCGCGGTCACGTGGTGGGACGACAGCGTGTATCGCGACATGGGCCACCTCGTGAACGAACATGGCGTGTCGAGCTTCAAGCACTTCATGGCGTACAAGAACGCCATCATGGCCGACGACGAGATTCTCGTGAACAGCTTCGCGCGTTCGCTCGAACTGGGCGCGCTGCCCACCGTGCATGCCGAAAACGGCGAACTTGTCTTCCAGTTGCAGCGGCAGCTGCTTGCGCGCGGCTTCACGGGGCCCGAGGCGCATCCGCTTTCGAGGCCGCCCGAAGTCGAAGGCGAGGCGGCGAATCGCGCAATTCGCATTGCGCAGGTGCTGGGCGTGCCGGTGTACATCGTGCATGTCTCGGCGAAAGACGCGCTCGAAGCCATCGCCCGCGCGCGCAGCGAAGGGCAACGCGTGTTCGGCGAGGTGCTCGCCGGGCATCTGGTGATCGACGAGTCCGTCTATCGAGACCCGGACTGGACGCGCGCTGCCGCCCATGTCATGAGCCCGCCGTTCCGTACGAAAGAGCATCGCGACGCGCTCTGGCGCGGGCTGCAGGGCGGGCTGCTGCACACCACGGCGACCGACCATTGCGTGTTCTGCGCTTCGCAGAAGGCAATGGGCCGCAACGATTTCACGAGGATTCCGAACGGGTGCGGCGGCGTGGAAGATCGCATGGCGGTGCTGTGGGATCAGGGCGTAAACACAGGCCGCCTTACGCCGAACGAATTCGTGCGAGTGACCTCCACTAACGCCGCGCAGATCTTCAATCTGTATCCGCGCAAGGGCACGGTGGCGGCCGGCGCCGACGCCGACCTCGTCGTGTGGGATCCGCAGGCCACGCGTACGATCTCGGTGAAGACGCATCACCAGAACGTCGACTTCAACGTCTTCGAAGGCATGACAGTACGCGGCGTGCCCACTCATACGGTCTCGCAAGGCGAACTCGTGTGGGCGAACGGCGATCTGCGGGCGCGGCGCGGTGCCGGGCGGTACCTGAAGCGGCCGTCGAACCCCGGCTATCTGGAGGCATCGCGGCTTGCGAAGCGCTTTAGGGAGACGCAACCGATGCATCGGGAGGGGGATGCGTCCAATCAGGCGAAAGGGCCCGGTTAGTCTGATTGACGGCGGCGTGTCGCTTCACGGAACGAGACATCTCACGTAGTTGATCGGGGCGTGATCCGCGAGGTCGCGCACCATGACGTTACCGATGCGCCACGCGTAGTTGAGCAGATAGTCGTCACGCGCGGCGGCGCGGTCCGCCTGCACGAAGGCATCGTCGGCGTGCGGTGCCAACGCGCCTTCGCGCGTGATGTAGTTCGACACTCCTGCGTGGACGTATCCGCCAATGGGCGGTGGCAAATCGGTGACGAGATCGCAGCAGTCGACATAGCGGGTGATGCCGACCCCGTCGAGCGTCGCGACAAACGTCGCGTCGCCTACGCGAGGCGAACCGAACGTCACGAGGGCGTTTGGCGTGCATAGGCTGGCAAAGAGCGTCGCGATGGCTGCACCGAGGCTATGGCCTGTCAAGATGAGTTGGGTTCCCGGCGCAATTGTCTCTTTGAGCCAGTTGTCGGCCGCTTCGCGCAAGCCGCGGGCGGCATGTGCAAATCCGGCGTGGACTTTCCCTGCGCTTTCCGTCCAGTCTGTCAGACTGCCCTGGAGGTCGATTGCGATATCGGTAAGCGACTGCGGTTCCGTTCCCCGGAACGCGAGCACGACAAGCTTGTCGGATTGCCTCGCGGCGCCGAAGCCATGCGTGTCGTCGGCGGCATTGTTGAAGGGAACGGCGCCTTCAAAATCCACCAGCGCGAGCGCTTGTTCGAGCCGCTGGAGTTCGGCCCCGCCTTTCTCGTAGCGTATGTAGGCAAGCCGGGCGAACTCCGCGCATAGTCCGCCGATGTCGTATTTGCCACCGGCAGTGAACACCGTCGGCCTGAGTTCCGGCGAGTTGAGCGCGTCGCGCGATGGGTCGTAGGGGATAGCGCACATGTGCATCTCCGTCTTCACGGCCGCAGCAGGTTGCACATCTGCGAATATCCTAACTCGCGATGCGATTCCCACTGGACGTCATCGAAAAACTGGTTGGCGGTAGTCTCGTTGGGAAACGAGGGGTTCTGCTTCCGATACTCGCGCACGTCGGCCGGGGCGGCGGAGGTGACGCGAGGCTTGATGACCAGTATCTGCCCATTAGTCCCGTTGGCAAACGTAACCGCGAACTGGAGCGCGAGGAACTTTCGCTTCCTCCTGAATTCTCCGATCGACAAGGCGATGTGAGCCGGATTCAGGCGGAACCAGGAAGGGAGCGGGAGCCGTGTGCGCGGCTCGCGTATTTCGGCGCCGAAATCGACGCGCGCGCGACGAATCAAGTTTGCAATATCGCCGAACTGATATTCCGGATCACAGCCATTGTCGATCAGCACGATGAATTTCAGCTTGCGCCGCAGTAATTCGTAGGCACCCGTGTTTTCGAAATGACCGCCATCGGTGAGATACCAGCGGCGCCCACGCGGCCCGTCGAATTCACCCATCAATTCGTCCATGAGGCAGAACTGCGTGCCGAAGAGTTTCTCGGAGAGAAAACGGTGAGGGAGGTTCGCGTCGGGTATCGGCACACGCTTGCGCTCGAAGTTCACCGCACCCAACTGGAATGGCTTCGAAAACGTATCCCACCAATAGCCGAGACGGATATTCGCCACGCCAAGCAGCAGTGAGTAACCAACGTGCGTATTCTGGCCGAGCCCAGTGCTCACAGCGGCACCGGAAATGGCGACCCAGTCGCCCAGCGTCATCGATTCGAGCCAGATGTCACGCGTGCGCGATTCCCCACGGACGTAACACGCCGGCGTCGAAATATCGTTCGCGCTTTCCCATTCGCACTCGAGCACGCCGAGCCTGGCGCCCACGGTCATGCCGCCAGGCCCGATGCTAAAGGCGAGCCCACGGGCGCCACGCTGTACCAGCGACGAGTCCCAGTCGATCGTCTTGTTGATCGTCGCGTTGATGAGATGAACCGGCGCATGACTACGGGAGTGGAAATATTCCCCCATCGTGATGCTGTCGCCAGCCACGAGATTGGTCACGTCACGCATGGCGGGCATGTTCAGCCGCGTGGCATTGGTCGCGCCCAGAAACGCGCGGGTCAAGCGCGTGCTGTAAAGCCGCTGATAGGTCGAGAGATTCAGGAACTGGATGCACAGGCCATCCACCATCGCCAGTGCGAGAAAGGCAACGCACAGGATTGCCATGCGCGATGCGTAGTCCTGGTCGTTGCCGTAATGCCGCCATATGACCATCGAGATCGAGAGGGCCACGGTGGACCAGAACGCCAGCGTGGCGAGCGCCGCGAAGGCCGCGGCGACCGATGCGAGAACGAGGCGCGGAATTTTGCTGAGACCGCCAACGATGTTGTCGCCTTTCGCTAACAGGAAACGGGCGACACTCCATAGCACAGCGCCGATGCCGGCCAGCACACCCAGTGGGCCGGAGTTCGGCGCGCTCAGGAAGTTCATGGATAGGTGGCGAGTGGCTTCGTACGTGAGTCCGCCGAGTGCGTCGACGAGCGCGAGTAGCAGCATCCAGAGCACAATCTGAATCGGTCCGGCGCCGACATGATGTCCACAGAGACGAAGCGGTGTTGTGAACGCGTTCGTGAGCGCATTGCGCAAGCGGTCGACGAAGGCCCGGCTATCCGAGCGCGGCGACGAGGAGGGAACCGAGCCGCGGTACCACGATTTGCCTGAGCCGCTGCCTCGCTTGCCGACATATAGCCACGCGATGACCAGAAACAGGGTGCCGAGCACACCCGTGCTGATGACGAAGAGCGCGGCGAGAAGCTTGGCGGACGGATGCGTCAGCTGGCCGAGCAGCAGTGCCGTTACTGGCTTTGACGATCCGTGATTGAATACGACGATTGTGCTGACGGCCAGTGAAGTGACTATGAATAGCGATATGAAAGGCAGCCACTTTCCTACGAAGCCCGTTTTCTGTGCGAGGTTCTGGGTCAGCCAGTAGGCGCGGCTGAGCGGAGAAAAAACAAATGCAGCGATGAGGACGGCGATGGCCCCGGGCAACAGCGAGCGGGCCCACCAGATGTCGGGTACGGCCGATTGCAGTGGAGCCCACCAGGGGTCGCCCACGATCAGAGGGGAACACCAGACGTCCGGCACGGACGAGAGCAACGGAGACCAGCACACCTCAGGCGAGACCAGGTGCAGCTGCTTGAGATCCGCTACGGCCATCGATGGATGCGTCAACCACGACGCAGGGTGCGGCGAAAGTACGTAGAACCACCAGACGTCCGATGCCGGCGAGGGCGGGCCGAGGAGCTGCGCGGCCAAATCGTGCACGGCGAAGTCCAGCAGGCCAAACGCAAGAAGAATCGTCAGAAGCGACACGCCGATCACATACTGTACGGCGAACCAGTTTCTCATCGAGAACACGAGGTATTGAAGGTAGTCCTTCAAGCCGTTCGGCACGAGATAGTTGCAGTTGTCGCGCAAATAGGCGATGGGTGTGACTGCGTCCGCTTCGTCGGGCGCCGCGTCCGGGCATAGCTTGCCCGACGCCCTCTGGGCCTGAGCGATGAAAGCTGATTGCTCAAGTCGCAAGTTCCCTGCGCGTAGTTCGTCAGGAACGAAAAGACTGCCATAGAATGCGCCGATGTAGCTGCCGCCCGAAACCGTGGAAAGATAGTCGAAGCGCTTCAGCGTCTTCGTGTCGGCCAGTGCCTGAAGGATGCCTAACGAAAATACGGCGCTCCGTATGCCGCCGCCCGAGATGGCCAGGCCGCAGGCATCGGTGGCGCTGGGCAATTCGGGAAGATCGACCGCAATCCGATGTCGCTCGACCTGCTCCAGTTCCCGACGCGAGAAGTCCGGAGGCAGTTGCCACGACGGCGCAGGTGGAGGCGTCGAAGCCGCGGCGGGCTTGCGCACGGGTCGCAGCAGGGTCCTGACAATGCACGAAAGGAGACCCGGCATCATTCACTCCTGTTCTCTGGACGATGAACGGCGCAGCACTTAGGTCAGAATGTCGGGGCAGCCGGCACAGTATGAGGAAATTAAAGTCCGGATGGTTGTCGGCGTATGTGATCTGGCGAACACAAGCGGCGCAAACACACTGGACATGATCGCAATCGTTCGTAACGCTCACGGCGTCCGTTTGCTTACAATGTGACGCTACGCGTACTCGCTGGGAGGTAGAGTACCGAGTCAATCGCTAATCCAAAGCGATGATTCTGTATCGCTTGTTGTTGATCGTTTTATAAATGATGGAAAACGGAAACGCTTTGAGCAAGACTTTTATCAGAAACTCGTTGTTGCAATAAATCTCCTCCGGCCCAACGGTTTCGATGGTTTGCAGGAGCGAGTGGTGATCGCCCGTGAATTCAAGACGGCTGTCCACCCTCCATTCCTGTTTCAGGTTCAAAGGGTAGGCGGAGTCGTCAATGGCCAATGTCTTTTTGTAGCGTTGATCTTCCAGCAGTGCCGCTTCCGCCTTCACGAAATCGTCGAAGCACTGGCGACTGGTGACGTACCGCTCCCACGGCAATATTGCGTGCACCGAAGAGCAGTCTTTGTAGTGGTCCGCTTCCGTTCTACTATCGGCGTGGTGCACCAGCGTCAGCACTCTGATCAAAGACTCGTCTTTAACAAAAGAAAGCAAATACTCGTAGCAGTTGGCCAGCGTATATCCAACACCGGCAACATCGTCCACGAGAAGGATTGTCTTGCCTTGCTCGATGCAGGAATCGACGAGAGCAAACACTTTCTGGTTGTTGATTTCGGCCCTTGCTTCCCGACGATCGTAGTGTACAAAGTCGACCGGAAGGCCCAGCATCTGCGAAAGCATCAGGGCAGGTATGGCGCCCCCGCGCAAGATGCCGAGTATCAAACCTGTGTTTTCCCGAACCAGCTGCTCTCTTTTAGACAGGCAAAAGGTTTCTATGTCGTCGTAGCCATAGAAGTAGACGGGAAGCCGGGAAAATTCTGTGTTCACCTGGTTTTGCTCCGAATATCCGCCCAACCGTGGCGCGGTCGCTCCTGCCCGGCCATGAGCACGGGCGCGCTCAGTTTACCGGCCTACTGCTTCAGTGTCTCACGCCACGCCACAGGCGTTACTGCGTGTGCGTCCCGCTGACCCGTTTGAGCGTTGGATCGAGCAACGCATCCTTGACGTCGAGCGAAGACACTTTCCCGAGATTCGCGTAGTTTTCTGTGAGCCACACCTGCGCCACCTCGCGTCCGCGGTCGAACAGCGTTTTGAGCAGCGACCAGGACGTGCTGCTCTTGGAGACGAAACCGAACTGCGCGAGAAAGTCGTCGTCGCGAATCAGGTGAAACCGGACGGTCTTGAAGCGGCTTTTGCTCGCGGCCTCTTCCCCAACCGAGTCGAGCACGCGGTTGACCGCCTCGATCGCGTTGATCTCCAGCACCACGGAAGCGTTGAAACCGATTTCGTTGAGCCGGTTCAGAATGCCACGCGCATTTCTCGGCGGCATGTCGTGGCGCACGAACGGATTCACGAGGATCAGGATCAGGTCCTGGGCATGGGCGATCAGCGGCGCCAAGGGCGGATTGCCCAGATAGCCGCCGTCCCAGTACGGTTCGCCGTGGACGTTCACGGTGCGGAATTCGCCTGGCAGGCATGCGGACGCGCGCAGCACATCGACAGAAATTTCGGGCTGCGTAAAGATGATGCGCTCGTCGGTTCGTACGTTGGTCGCGCATACGAATAGCCGCGGGCCGCCGCGTTTCGCATTGAGCGTGGAGAGATCAGATTCCGGGAGCGCGGAGCGGACCACCGGCCCGAGCGGATCGCGATAAAAGGGATTGTTGTAAGGCGAAGCGACGAGTCCCACGATCTCCGAAAATATGGCGCCAGGACTCCAGTCGATATTCCAGCCGCCGAACGGCCCAGGCTCGGAAAAGCCGAAGAGCGCATTGCCGGCCTGCTCCCCGGCGTGCGACACCGCTTCCCAGAAGGTGCGCAGCCGCTCGCGCGCTTTTGCTGCGCCGCCGCTGGCCAGGCCCGCCGCGCATAGCGCCGCGTTGATTCCGCCCGCGCTGGCCCCGCTGATCGCCTCGACACTGAACGGCGTGCCCTGCGATGTCGATTCCAGCAATCGATCGAGCACGCCCCACGTGAAAGCGCCGTGCGAGCCGCCGCCTTGCAGGGCAAGTGCGACTTTGGGGTCGGACTGTTGCACGCCGCCCGTGGATGCTTCTATCGCCATGGCTCCCCTCTCGTCGTCATCGCGCTGCACGCAATCGTACGCGCGCGAGGGAACGCGTGGGCGGCGAATGCCGCCTCAGGAACCGGTAAGGACGGGGGCGCGGCCTTCAGCGCGTTCGCGCACAAGCGTGTGGCGAAATGGGGACGGCGCAGCGCTGTGGCCGGCAGACCGATGTATGCCAGCCTGATCTGGATCGCGTTCGCACGGTGACCGCTGCCGACGCGTATGCGGTCTCCCGGGTTGACGCGCGTCCCCGGCATCAACAGACTCCAGTCATCGATCCACACGGGAGCGAACTTGACCAACCGGGATCTTGTTGAAAGCGAGCCGAAGGGCGTGCATGTCGTCGCCGCGCAGGCGAGCCCGTGCGACGAGCTCCTTATCCGCGCGCAGCCCTCCGTAGTCGACCGTCCGTGCCAGCGCAAGCGTCTTGCGCTCGCTGCGACGATCCTGGGTTCGAGCATGGCGTTCATAGACGGCTCGGTCGTCAACGTTGCACTGCCGTCCATTCAGAGCGAACTCGGTGCGAGCGTCGCTGCGATGCAATGGGTCGTCAACGCGTATTTGCTTTTTCTCGGTTCCCTCGTGCTGGTCGGCGGGTCGATGGGGGACAAGCTTGGCCGCCGCACGGTGTTCATCGCGGGCATTGCGCTGTTTACGCTGGCGTCGGCGGCTTGCGGCCTCGCGCCGAATGCCGCTGCGCTGATTGCCGCCCGCGCGGCTCAAGGCATTGGCGCGGCGCTGCTCGTACCCAGCAGTCTCGCGATCATCGGCGCGGTGTTCGACGACGAAGCACGTGGGCGGGCGATCGGCACCTGGGCAGGCGTCGGCGCGATCACGTCGGCGGTGGGGCCCGTGGCGGGCGGCTGGCTCGTCGATGCATTTTCGTGGCGCGCGATCTTCTTCCTGAACGTCCCGCTCGCCGCGCTTACGATCGCGCTCGCTGTTGCATCGGTACCCAACAGTCACCGGCCCGATGCGCCCGGGCAGCTCGACTGGCCCGGCGCGCTGGCCGCGGCAGCAGGACTTGCGAGTCTGACTTTCGGCCTGACCCAGGCGTCGGCGCGAGGCTTCGGGCATCCGTTCGTACTGGTCGCAATAGGCGTGGGCGTGCTTGTGCTCGCTGCATTCGCGATGATCGAAGCGCGCAGCGCCAACCCCATGATGCCGCTCGATGTGTTCCGTTCGCGCGACTTCACGGCCGCGAACCTCGTCACTCTGCTGCTTTACTTCGGGCTCGGCGGCGCGTTCTTCTTCCTGCCGTTCACGCTGATCCGCGCGCAGGGTTTCACCGCGACCGAAGCGGGTGCGGCGCTGTTGCCGGTGCCCGTCATCATCGGTTTGCTGTCGCGCTTCACCGGTGGACTGACGAGCCGCTTTGGCTCACGCGCGCTGTTGACCGTTGGCCCGGGCGTCGCCGGGCTCGGGTTTGCACTATTGGCGCTGCCGCTCGTGCGAGGAAGCTACTGGACCGGATTCTTCCCCGCGCTCGCGGTGCTCGGGCTCGGCATGACGATCACCGTCGCGCCGCTCACCACGACCGTGATGGGCGCGGTATCGGGCGAGCGCACCGGTATCGCGTCCGGCATCAACAACGCCGTGGCGCGCGTGGCGAGCCTGCTGGCGGTGGCGGTGCTCGGCATCGTGTTCGTGTGGTCGCATCACGCGGCGCTGGCGGCGCGCCTCGACGCGTTGCACGTGCCGGTGGGCGCTCGCCAGACGGGGCAACTGCTGGAGCCGGACGGGCAAGGCGGGCCCGCGTCGGGCGGCGCCGGCCCGCCGCAAGCAACGCCGGTGGCGCGTGCGCAAGCGGACGCCATGATCGACGCGCTGCGTGCCGTCGCCGTTGTGTCTGCCGCGTGCGCGTTCGCTGGAGCGGGTATTGCGGCGGCAGCCATACAGCCCCGGAGATGAACGGCAAACGCCCGATGCCAGGGAAAACCCTCAAACACGGGCCGGCGCCGGGTCGGCCCGACCGCTGCGCCTACGCGACCTTGCGAGTCAGATCCACCTGTCCCGAAGCGCCGGCGCTCAGTTCGGCGCGATCCGACTCGGGCACTTCGCCCGCGCGCCGATGGATGTCGTGCGTGACGAAGCCTTGCTCGCGGCTCGGTATCGAGAACCAGTCCGGATGCGCAAACGACTGGCGAATGTCTTCGACGCCGCTCGACCAGTGTTCTTTCATGGTGTCGGCACTGAATTCGTAGTCCTTGTAATGCCCTTCGTAAGGCTTGTTCTTGTAGATCAGATGGACCACATTGATCGACGAACCATCGGCCACTTTCTCGGCGAGCTGGAACAGGGGATCGTTGCGGCGCGCTTCGGCAGGCACGTGCTCGAGGAGTTCCTTGATAAAGCGCGCATGCTTTTGCCGATCGGCAAGCATGTTGGTGATGGCGCGCGTGCGGCTCGAATACTGAATGTCCTTGGCTCGTTCGGCCACGTCGAGGAAATCGGCGGGTACGTTGCCGCTCGCACTCCATAGATCGACCTGGAATACGAGCGTGTCCTTGTGGTCCGCGTCGCGCAGCACCTCCGTGAGCGGTGTGTTCGACACGAGGCCGCCGTCCCAGTAATACTCACCCTCGATTTCCACGGCCGGAAAGCCCGGCGGCAGCGCGCCCGATGCCATGAAGTGCTCGGGCTCGAGCCGCATCTTCGCGTTGTCGAAATAGACGAGATTGCCGCTGCGCACGTTCACCGCGCCCACCGACACCCGGATCGGGCCATCGTTGATACGGTCGAAATCGGCGAAACGTTGCAGCGTCGATTTCAGTGCGGCGGTGTCATAGTAGCTCACCGCATTCGGTGTCGCCTTTTGCCAGCCGGCGACCGGCAGCGGGCGGCGCGGTGCGAAAAAGCCCGGCTGGCCTTCGGTCAGCGCGCGGCCCGCGGCCCACATGCTGGCCCAACGGCGCGCCAATTCCTGATGGCTGAACAGCGGCATGGCGAGCGCGCCGAGGTTCCCGAACCAGTCGAGCGGATGGCAGATCGACTCCCAGAAGCCGCGCAGCGCTTCGACGCGCCGCGCGGGCTCGTTGCCCGCGATAATCGCTGTGTTGAGCGCGCCGATCGATACGCCCGCAATGCGATGCGGTTCGACGCCGGCCTGTGCGAGCCCTTCGAACACGCCGGCCTGATAGGACCCGAGCGCGCCGCCGCCCTGCAAAACAAGGGCGATTTCGTCGTAGCGCGGCAGCTCAAACGGCTTGCGCTCCGTGCGGGCGGTGAGATTGCTGCTGCGCATACGTTCTCCCTTGCTTCGTTAGTGCATCGACCAGCCGTGCGTGACGAGCACCGACTGGCCCGTCAACGCCTGCGACCCGAAACCCGCGAGGAACGCGACGGTGTTGGCCACGTCGTCGAGCGAGGTGAACTCGCCGTCCACGGTGTCCTTGAGCATCACGTTCCTGACGACGTCGGCTTCCGAAATGCCGAGTGCCGCCGCCTGCTCGGGAATCTGCTTGTCGACGAGCGGCGTACGCACGAATCCCGGGCACACGACGTTGGCGCGCACGCCGCGCGGACCGCCTTCCTTCGCCACGACACGGGCCAGGCCGAGCAAACCGTGCTTCGCCGTGACATAAGCCGCCTTGAGCTTCGACGCCTCGTGCGAGTGCACCGATCCCATGTAGACGATCGAGCCGCCCTTGCCGCTGCCGTACATATGCTTGAGCGCGGCCTTGGTGGTGAGAAATGCGCCGTCGAGATGAATCGCGAGCATCTTCTTCCAGTCGGCGAACGGGAACTCGTCCACCGGGCTGATGATCTGGATGCCCGCGTTCGACACGAGCACGTCGATCCCGCCGAAGGCTCTCGCGGCTTCGTCGATCCCCGCATTCACGGCTTCCTCGTTGGTGACATCCATTGCCACGGCAAAGGCCCGTCCGCCCGCCGCCACGATGCTGTCCGCCACCTTTCCGGCGTTCGCGAGATTGAGGTCGGCGATCACGACCGCCGCCCCCTGGCTCGCGAACGTGCGCGCGCAATGTTCGCCAATGCCGCTCGCGGCGCCTGTGACGACTGCGACCTTATCTTTCAAAGACATGTGTATCCCTTACTAAAAGAAAATTTTAAACAGCTCATGCGAGCGCGGCTTCGGGTTCGCCCAGGGCGGCGTCGCGGCTCGCGCTCTGGTCCGATGCGGCGGCAAGATAGTCGAAGGCGATCTCGCCGATGTCGAGCGTGAGGTCCGCAATGACGTGACGTGCCCCCACCACGCGCCGCACCGGCAAATCGGCGACGGGCGCGAGCGCGTGCGGATGCAGCTCGATCGCGGCCGGGCCGCTCCATGCGCCGCGCACCGTGACGTCGCGCAGATAGAAGCGCACGAGTTCGCAGATGCGCGCCGTGCCGTCCACATGCGGAATGATCTTGAGAAGGTAGTTGGGCGTGTCGGCGAGCTTGCGGCGCTCGTCTTCGCTGTTGAGCACGTGATGCTTGTAGCCCATTGTGCCGGTCGCGATGCGCTGCGTGCCGTAATCGAGAGTGCCGAGCAGCGTGTCGTTGCCATCGACGGCGAGCACGGGGCGGGCAAGCTTCTTCGGGAAGCCCCAGATTTCGCGGCCGCCGGCAATCGGGCCTTCGTCGTCGAGATACATCGAATGCGTGTAATTCGCGAGGCGGTCTTGCGGATCGCGTACGGAAATCACCTGTCCGCTTTCGGTGTAGTCGCCAAAACCCGACGAGTCGGGCATGCGGATGAATTCGTAATGAACGAGATTGTTTTCCGGCTTTAGCGGCTCGGGCACGATGGCGCGCAGTGCATCGGGATCGGTCTCGTACGTGATGATGAAATATTCGCGATTGACGAAGCGAAAAGGCGGCCGCGGATATGCGGGGTTGTGCATGGGCATCGCGAATGCATCGCGGCGGATTCTTGCCAGATCCATACTATTCTCCAGGCCAGGTTGCGTAAAAGCGTCGCGACAGATGTTAGAGGCAAAACATGACACGATCGCATTGATGACGATGAAACACCGTTTCAATTTCGTTAAATAAAAAGGAAATTGAAAGTTTTTTGGCCATCCCGGCGTCGTTTTCGTGTGTATGGCGCAAGGTCACGCATGGAAATTTTTTCAGCCTGATCATGACATTACGTGCGTTGCGCGGAAAACATGTGATGAATGATGCTCAAAACAGGAAATAGATTAATGCGTGGATTGGGAGAGGAGGCCGGCCACTTCGCTCAGTGAAGCAACGCCTCGCCACGGCGTAGTCTTGCTTCGTCAAAATAAAAAAGGAATCCGAAATAGGTGGACTGGCTGGAAAGAGCTGCCGCGATGCCCGATCGTCGCGCGCCGGGCACCATGTTATATGACATCTCTTATGGTCGGCTGGCGTAAGATATCCTCGCTTCCAGCGGGGAAACGGGCGAGGCAGGCTGTGACCGGCTAGAATGGACTTGCACGCGCAAGCACGAGACGTGCTTCCTGCTTCGTTAGCCAGCGAGCATACCGGCGAGATGCGATGAGCATATTCAGGTTTCAATCGGCGACGGAATCGGCATTCCTCAAACGCTCGCATGTGCCCAGCGCAGTTCGCGCATGGCTGGTCGACATGCTTTGCTGGCCCGCCCGGTTCGAGGATCCACAGGTCGAACGGGAATTTACGCAGGAGTATGGCCGGCGCTTCGCCGATTTTCGCCGTGCGGCGCTGGTGCTCGGCACCCTGATCTGGGTATGTTTTGGCTTTTGGGAAATCAGCCTTGCACAGACCAGTTCGGTGTTCCGGCCATACTTTCCGGAAGTTTTCGCGTTCCGTTGCGCCGGTGCCCTGGGCGCGACTGTCGGCATTGTGCTGGCCTTCAAGCTCGAATTTCATCGGGACAAGGTTGCACACTGGATCCTGTTGTCGGGCCTGGCGTTCATGTGCTTTTGCCTGCTGATGCAAACGGTCCTTGCCCCACGCCCATTCAATTTCACCCATTTTTTTGTCGGTTTTTATTTAATTCTCTTTTATCTGTTTGGCTTTCTGCGCCTGCGAGCCAAGGCGACGCTCATGCTGACCGCATGCGTGATCGCCGTGATCGTGATGGCGCAGCTGATCACCCAGGCGGTCGAGCCGGACAACTTCGCCGCGGGGATGTTCTATCTGTTGAACGTCGCCGTGCTGGGGCATAGCGTCAACGTGAATGCCGAGCGGCATGTGCGCGACCGGTATGTTGCCGTCCAGGCGCTTGCCCAGAGCAACGCTGCGTTGCAAGGCGCGAACGCCGAACTCGCGCAAAAGCACCATGACCTTGAGCGCGCACGGCGCGACCAGCAGACCAAGTCGGAAGCCCTGATCGCCTTGCGCGAGCAGCAGCGTGAAGCCGCGGAGCAGGCGAGCCGGGCGAAATCGCGCTTTCTGGCGGCAGCCGCGCACGACCTGCGCCAGCCCATGCATGCGCTGAACCTGTTTCTGGCGGCGGCAGACGAGGCGCTGGAAGCGCGCGACATCGAGGCATCGAGCAAGCTGATCGGCGAAGCACGCAAGGCGTCGGTATTGACGGCGCGCCTTTTCAATGCGGTGCTCGACCTGTCGAAGCTCGAATCGGGGCACGTCAACCCGACCTATACGAGCGTCGACCTGAGCCGCGTGACCGAGGAGACGGTCGAGCAGCTCGCGTCGTTCGCTGCGAGCCGCGGCGTTGTGCTGCGTTATGCAAAGGCGCTGCAAAAGCCCGCATGGGTACGCACCGACGCCGACTGGATTCCCCGCGTGCTGAGCAATCTCATTGCGAACGGAATCAAATATTCGGATCCGTCGAAAGCGGGCCGCTCCACGGTGCTCGTCGGGTTGGTACGTATGCCTAATTATGTGCGGCTCGACGTGCTCGATAACGGCATTGGCATCGCGCCGGAGCATTGGGACACCATCTTCCAGCCGTTCGTACAGATCGGAAATCCGGAGCGGGACCGCGAGAAAGGGCTCGGACTCGGTTTGTCGATCGTGAACGCGGTGGTGTCGCTGCTCGAGGGGCATCGTCTCGAACTCAAGTCGATCGAGGGGCACGGCTCGCGTTTCTCGGTGCGCATGCCGGTAGCGGACCCGTTCGCGCACGAGGATGCCGCGATATCGCCCGCCGATGCGTCGTCGTCGCCGTCACCGTCGTCGCTGCGCGGTCTCTACGTGTTGCTGGTGGAGGACGACAGCCTGGTGCGCGCCTCGATGGAGGCGTTGTTTGCACGCTGGGGGGTGCTGTCCGACTCGGTTCGCTCCGCAGCCGAACTCGGCGAGCTGTTGCAGACGATCGAACGCGTGCCCGACCTCGTGATCAGCGACTACCGGTTGCCGGAGAATTCGACCGCACACGACGTCATCCGGCTCCTCGGCGAGCACTTTACCCGGCCCGTACCGTGCCTTGTGGTGACGGGAGAAGCCGTGGCAAGCACCCAGGGTGTGTTGCCGGAGCGCTGCGTGCTCAGCAAGCCGTTGGCTCCCGACCTGCTGCTTGCGCGCATGCTCGAATTGACGGGGGCATCCGCTCGGGCGAGTTAGACCGCCGGGGCGTGCGCGACGGCGGGAATTTCAATGCCGCGGCGTGCCATTTCGACGATCAGGAAAGTGCGCCGCGAGACGTTGAAGCGGCTCAGCAGATCGCTGATGTACTCCTTCGCGGTGTTCTCCGAGATATTCATTTTTCGCGCGATGGCCTTGTTCGACATGCCCTGCAGAAGAAAACCCAGGGTTTGCGCGAGGCGCGGCGGCAGGTTCAGCGAGTTGATCGGAATGGCTTTGCTCGGGCCCGGGGGCTGCGGGGTATGGCCGCCCTTGCCGAGTACGCTGTTGGGCAAATAGACCCGTCCATTCAGGATCGTCTGCAGGGCTTCCCGGAACACCGCGCCGCCTTCCTCGCTGGCCTTCGAGATGAAGCCGCCAGCGCCGTTCTTGATGCAATCGAGCACGGTCTCGCGATCGTCCTGCGCGGACAGCATGACCACATGCGCCGCGCGCTCGTTCTCCTGCAGCCAGCGCAGCAGGTCAAGCCCGGTGTGATTGCCGCCGATCTGGTAGTCGAGAAAGACGAGGTCGTACGCCTTGTTCTCCAGCCGTTCGACAGCCGCGTCGTATGAGCCCGCCTCGTCGATGTCGAGCGTCGGTTCCGAGGTCAGGATCAGGCTCTTCATCGCGATGCGCGTCAAGCCCTCGTCCTCTACGAGCAGTACGTGCCGGAAATACTGGTTGTCCATCTGGGGAGTCTCTCTAGTCCAGGGCAAGCCCGCTAGCGATGCGAACAGGCTCTAGCCCACTGTACCCGTATTCCTTCAGGTTGCGATCCCCCCAAAGCGGGGGACGCTTCCGGGGCCACCTTCTGGAGGCGTTTTTCCCCCGCCATGGCCGGTTTTGCGAGAACCCGGCAACGCGCAGGATGGAGTCGCTGCAGTTCGGACGATAAGGGACACCATCATGCATACGCCGCATCCCGACTTCAAAAGCCTGCTGAACGTTTTCCGCTTCGCGTCGGATGACGAAACACGGGCCCGCCCTTGCGAGCCGGAGCCTGAACCGGCGACGCAGCCGGACGCAACGATCCTCGCGGAACTGCTTCGGGCAAGGGCGCTCATGGTCCGCATCGAGTCGAGCGGCGTGAAATTCCCCGACCAGATCTACGACGTCTTCGTGCAGGCCCTCGCCGCCTACGACCAGAAGTGCTGGACGGAGCAGATCGACCGGAGTTTCTGCATCACGTTGAGCCTGCTGGAGTCGGTCGCTCGCCACCGGCGCGGCGCCGCAGCGGCGGGCACCATGTGCACCGATGCGACCCTTGTTAATCACGACAATCCGGGCCCGAGGGGCATCATCGGCGAGCACCGGAAGATGCTCGACGGTAATTGGTGAGCGATCGCCGACGAGGAGACCGTGCGATGCGAGACAACGCCATCCGGTACGACGCGCCTGATGAAGAGCGCCTGCAATCCCTGCTTGCGCACGAGCGCGATAGCCAGGCGGGGGGCAGGCGGGCAGGGCGCGAGAAAACGATTCAGACAAAGACAGAGACAGAGACGGAACGGCGACCTCCCAGTCCCTACACTGTCCACACGCTCGACACCGCGATCGCTCACCTCGAAAGCGCGATCAGCGCGGACAAGGCGATGGCGATTTTCGGTGCGAGCTATTGGCACTCGCGCGTGCTCGAGCTCCGTTGCACACCGGGGATCTTGCACATTCAGGAGCGCCGGCTGCAGTGTTTGCTGGATCGGTTCGCTGCCGGAGCCGGGGGGACAGGAAATTGAATGAGTCGTGCCTGAATCGGGGAGAAGAGGAGACCGAACAAGATCGGGAAGCGTGAGAGACCACCAAAAAATCAGCGAAATCACTATCGACTTGCATTAGCCGGAAACGGCGGCTAGAGATCCAGCGTCACGCCGCCCGCTGCCGGATGCCCGACGCAGATCAGCGCATACCCCGGCTCGACGTCGAACTCCGGCGGGTCGTCGTATTCCACGCTGCCATCGAGCACGCGCGTGGCGCAGGTTCCGCACATGCCGGAGCGGCAGCTCGACCCCGCGTCGGCGCCGCAGCGCTCGGCGGCATCGAGCAGCGAGCCCTGCTGCGGCGGCCAGTGCACCGTTTGCGCTGCGCGGGCGAACGTCACCGGTCTGGCCGTCGTTGGCTCGCCGGCAACGGGAGCGCGATCGTGCGCGCGCTTCAGGCTCGATGGCCCGAACGCCTCGAAGCGGATCCGGTCGTCGGCAATATTCAGCGCGCGCAGTCCGTTGTACAGATCGCGCATGAACGCTTCGGGGCCGCACAGATAAAAGTCGTAGTCGTCGAACGGCAGGAAGCGTCGCAACGCGTCGACGTTCACGCGGCCCGCGAGCCGGCCTCCATCGAGCGAGTCGCGCGGCGCGGCGCTGTCGTACAGATGCACCGAGACGTTCGGATGTGCGCGTTCAATCTCCCGCAGCGCCGCTGCGAACGGGGTTTCGTGCTCGCCGCGCGTCCCATGGAACACATGGATGCGGCGTTGCGGTTCGAGCGCGAGTGCCGCGTCGAGCATCGCCAGCATCGGCGTGATGCCGATGCCTGCCGCCGCCAGCACAATCGCGCGGGGGCTGCGGGCATCGAGACTGAACGATCCGCGCGGCGCCAGCGTGTCGATCAGCGAGCCGATGCGAGCGTGGTCGTGCAGCCAGCGCGACGCTGCGCCGTCGCGCTTCACGCTTATCCGGTAGCGCGCCGGACGTGCGGCGTCGTGCGCCGCGGAAAGCGTATAGGTGCGCATGAGCGGCTTGTCCGATTCGGGCGTGACGATGCGCAGCGGAAGGTACTGCCCGGCTTCGAACGGCGCGAGCGGCTCGCTGTCCACCGATTCGAAATGGAACGAGCGGATCGTCGGGGATTCGTCGCGCACCTCGGCCACGCGCAGCGTGCGCCACGAACGCGGGTCGGCTTTTTTCGGCGCAGCCGCCGGGGAGGATTGCGTTGCAGCCTGCGCGAACTGCGGTGCATATTCGACCGCCGACCATCGCAACGGCAGGGCTTCCCGCACGCGGCGCACCTGCGCCACATGAAACCGCACCAGCCGCTGTGCCATCGGGAATTGCGCGACTTCGGGGCCGTCCCAGATCACCTCGGCGCGTACGGCCAGATACAACAGATCGCCGCGCGCGAAGTCGACGAACAGCAGCCCCGCACGCGGATCGCGCAGCAGGTTGCCGATCGTGTTGAAGAACTGGTTGCCGCTGAAGTCGGGCGCGGTCAACGTGCGTGCGTCGTCGATGCGCACGAAGCCGGGCATGCCGCCGCGATGCGACACGTCGGCGCCGCCCGCCGCGCCCGCTGCGTCATCGAGATTGGCGCTGCCGATGAAGAATACGTCCGCGCGTGCGATCAGCGCCCGGTCTTCCTCCGAGAGTGCCTGCGCATGTTCGACCGTGGCGTTCGCCGGCGCATTGCCGGCGAACGCCGGTTCGCGTCCATTGATGTATTTCGCGCAGTTGCCGAAGCTCTGCTTGACTGCGAGCGTCACCACGCCGCCATCGACGGTCTGGATCACGCCGTTCACGCGGTTGCGCCGCCGTGTGTGCGGCTGGATGCCGAGCCCGCCGATACGCGCGCCCGGCACCCAGCTTCCTTCGAGCGGATCGCCCGGCAGCGCGCCGCCGTCGATGCACAGCGTGCGGCTGTCCGGGGTCGACACGAAACCCGCCGCGTTCGCGCGCAGCGTCGCCCACGGCTGACCGGTTGCATCCACGCCGCCGAACACCATGAACGGCAGCGTCGCGAAGAACGCGCGATGCTGGTCCGGCATCGCGTCGCGGATGCCGCGCGAGCCGTTTTCGAGTGCAACGCCGGCCACGCCCGCGCGCCATTGGGCCTCGCGCTCGCCGTCGTGAAACGGCCCGGCGGCGCGGTACGGATGCAGTTCGGGGTGAGTGGTCATGACGGTCCCGGGTTGGCGGCGCGCAAGGGCCGCTCAGGCGGCGAGCAGGCCCGCCTTCGTCGACGGCATCGGCACGAAGCCCGGCAACGCGGCCACGCGCTTGAGCCACGCCCGCAGATGCGGGTACGGCTCCAGCGACACGCCGCCTTCAGGTGCATGCGCGATGTAGGTATGCGCGGCAATATCGGCGATCGTCACGTGATCGCCCGCGGCGAACGGCTTGTGCGCGAGTTCGGCGTCGAGCAGCGGCAGCAGCGTCCGCGCGATTTGCTGTGCATGCGCCAGATCGAGATCGCGCTTGAATACGTGGACGAGACGCGCGGCGCACGGCCCGGACGCGATCGGGCCGGCTGCGAGCGACAACCAGCGTTGCACGGCAGCCGCGCCATGAGGATCGTCGGGCAGCCACGACGGATCGCCGTAGCGCCTCGCCAGATAAACGAGAATCGCGTTCGAATCGAACAACACCGTGTCGCCATCGACAATCGTCGGAACCTGGCCGAAGGGGTTGAGCTTCAGGTAGGCGGGCTGGCGGTGTTCGCCCGCGGCGAGATCCACCGGCACGATCTCGAACGGCAGATCCAGCATGGACAGGAACAGCCGGACACGGTGTCCGTGGCCGGACAGCGGCGTGGTGTACAGGCGGATCGGCGTGGCCGGACGGACAGCAGGCATCGCATTCTCCATAACGATAGCGCTTCGGGATGAAGCGGCAAGGAGCGTTCAGATTAGGCAATGACGGCGCGCGCGGGAAGACTGCTAAGCTTGCATTCATTTTCTATCGAAAGTGGACAATCGCCGATGACCGATGTACGCGAAGTGAATCTGAACCGGCTGGCGGTGTTCGTCGCCGTGGTCGAGGCGGGGTCGCTCACGGCGGCGGCCGAGCGGCTCGGCATCGCCAAGACGATGGTCAGTGCGCATATGCAGCGCCTCGAACGCGAGATCGGCGCGAGCCTGATCGCGCGCACCACGCGGCAGCTGTCTGTGACCGATGCAGGCCGCGCGTTTTACGACGCCAGCTGCCGCATCCTGCAGATGACGGAGGAGGCGCTTGCGGCCGTCTCGAACGAGGCCACGCCCGCGCGCGGCGCGCTGCGGGTCAGCGCGCCTGTCGACTACGGTGCGCAGATCGTCGCGCCCGCGCTCGTCGATCTGCGTGCTGTTTATCCGGAGCTCGACATCGAACTGATTTGCGCCGACCACTACGTCGACCTGATCGGCGAGGGGATCGATCTGGCCGTGCGGCTCGGCAATCTGCCGGACTCGAACTACCGCACGGTGAAGCTCGGCAGCTACGTGCGCTGGCTGGTCGCGAGCCCCGCGTTCGTTGCGCGGCACGGCATGCCGAGGTCGCTGAACGCATTGGCGTCCTTGCCGCATATCGCAATGACCGTGCTGCGGCATCCGTCGACGCTCGAATTGACGCGCGATGCCGGGCGTCTCGCGGCGGGCCGCGTCATCCACGGCAAAGTCGTGCGCCGCGTGCGCTGCGTGAATGCGCTGAGCGTGAACACGGCGACTTCGGCACGCGCGGCGGTCCTCGCGGGCGGCGGCTTTGCCGCACTGACCGACTTCTCGACGCGCGCGGATCTTGTGTCCGGCGCGCTCGTCCGCCTGCTGCCCGAATGGTCCGGCGTGCCTTTGAATGTCCAGGCCGTGTTTGCGCCGACGAGCTACCCGTCGGGCAAGGTGCGGGCTGTTATCGAGGCGCTTAAGGCGAGGATCGCGACACGTGCCGCGTAAGCGCCTGGCGGCTCGCGCGCGTGACGTTGCACATGCGCCGCGAGATCAGCCTTGCGGCAAAAAACGGTCCTCGACGAACAACGCTACGACCGGGGCGGGACGCGAAACCACGTGACTGCCACGACCAGCAGGAATCCTGCATAGGCCGTCGCGAACACCCAGCCGGGCAAGTCGTAGTACAGCAAGGCGCTAACCCAATGCTGGACGAATCCCTGCGGCCCCGCGTGCCCGGTGCGTAGCCAGTCCTCGAGCACCGTGAGGGGGCACGGGATGTCGAGGACCGCAAGGAGGGCGACGACGCCTATCGCAACGAGATGCGTGAGACGGAACACGCGGTTGCGCACCCAATCGCGTTCGAGCCATGCGCCGATCCAGATCGCGGGCAATCCGCCGACGATGAAGAGTACGAGCAGCGCGTGCAGCACGAGAACGGTATTGGCCAGCCAGTTCATGACGATGCTCGCCGTTGCCCTCGCCCTGCGTACCTGGCTTCGATGATACGTTCCTCGGAGATCGAGGGGTCAGGGCAGGGGGCCCGCGTTTGGCGTCGTTCCGTTTGCCGTGAACGGCGAGTCGAAAGCCGCAATTGCGATTTCGGGATTCACCGGATCGTTGTCGTGCTTGTTCTGCTCGGTCCAGATCTGGCTATCGGGAAACCAGAATGCGTTTTCGCGTGGCGGCACGACGAGCCTCACTCGCAGCGACGGATTGAAGATCTTCGACCAGGCCGAAAGATAGGAGGGCGTCTTGATCAACTGACCGCAGTTTGCGAGTAGCAGGCTCGCGACCAGGGCTTCGCGGCCGATTGCGAGTCCGGGATGTCCGCTGAAGTGCACGGGCTTCCCTGCGCTCGCGAGCCGCGTGGCAGGCGCGACGTTGACGGGCACCGCGAAGCCCCACTGCCGGAAGAAGTCAAGGAAGGCCTGCTCGTCGCTGGAGACGAAGATGTTCGTGAGCCGGCGATCGTCGGCCAGTGCTTGCTCGACCGTGCGGCAAAACGCACTCCATTCGATCGTATGGGCCTCGAACTTTTTATCGGTGCCGCGAAAATGGACGCCCAATGTCGAGGCGCCGATATCGAGCCGCTCGCCGATGTGCGCGACTTCCTCGCGGATCGATTCGCCCGGCCGGAAGTTCGACAGGAATACCGTACTCGCCCGCGCGAGCCCGAGGCCCGCTTCGTAACGGCGAAAGCCCAGATCGCCGAGATCGCGCACGATCGACGTTCGCAAACCGGCTCTTGCGGCGTGCGGCACGGCGGACAGTGCGAGGTTTTCAAAGTATTCGGCGAGCCAGTCGATTTTGCCTTGCGCGTCGCCATAACTGCCTCCGCGCGCCGAAATGACGGGAGTCAATCGCTTTTCGTCGCAGTACAGGAGAATGCACAAGACGATCTGCATGATGGAAAAAAAGCCCGAACTGGCGCGAATCTCGATGACGAAGTGGCCACGGTTGAGGTGCTGCTTCGCATGGAGGGAAAGGCGATTCGGCGTATTGAGCACATTCTTGAAGCCTTCGCTGCGCCGCACCTGCCTTGCGATTTCAATGAGGTTTCTGAACATGCCGTGTCCCTTTGATCCTGAAAACGTGGATTGCCTTTCGGGCCGGGCAACGCCGCGTCCTGTTCGCAGGCGAGCGGTGCGCACACGGTAGAACCCGTCGATGGATGCGCCTTTAACTGCGTTAGCAACGATTGAGGGATGAGACGTATGTTTTCCGGCGATAACTCGATCGTCTCGCACGCCTGGATTGACTGGATATTTGGCATCCTGAGCGGTTGAGGCATTTTAGGATCTCGTGTTTACGCGTTGATTATCCTGAGGATTAAGTAACATCCCCCAATGCCCGTGATCGCTCGCGCGGCTAGCCGAACGGCCTGAGCTGCGACTCCGGCACGTCGACGCGCAGGTTTTCCATGAGCACCGTTTCGATCGGCTCGCGTGACTCGCCTTCGCTCACGATCTTGACGGGCAGCCCATGGCTCAAGTCGAACCATAACTTATAGGAAAACACGCCGCTCACGAACTGTCCAGTCCGGCACGTCACGATCACATGCGCCGCCTCGCGCCTGCCGATCGTCTCGGCGCCGACGACCTGTGTGTCGCCACGCAGTTGAAGCTCGCGGACATTGACCAGCAGCGCGCCGATATCGGACTCGTCGACGCGATGACCCTGCGGGCTCTGAATCATGTGATTGTCGGGGCTCAGCGTGAGCCTCGGAAACGTGTCGATACCGAACGGCCAAAGCTTGACCTTCCCCGATTCCGGGTTGAAGGTGAGCGTCGCGCCGCCATGCGGCCGGATGAAGTCCATCCGGACGAGGCCGGGCTTGCGGTAGCCATAGAGCACTTCGACCGTTTCAGCGCCCGCCGAAGTCGATTTCAACGTGACCTGGTAGTTGGCGAGCGCATCGAAGCGTGCCTGCGCGAGGGCCACGAAATCCCGGTCTGGGAGCGTCATTGCCCCCTCCTATACTCGAACGTGGAAGATGGGTCATTCTGGAGCACGGCTTCACACCGCGCAATCCACGCCTGGCGCTGGCGCAGACAAGGAGGAAGCGAACGATGGCGGAATTCCGTCTGACCACCTTATGGTGTATCGAGGCGCCGGTTCAGCCGGTATGGGACGCGATCCACGATGCGATGAACTGGCCGAGGTGGTGGAAGAACGTCGAAGCGGTACGCGAGCTGCAGGCGGGCGAGACCGACGGGCTGGGGGCGGTGCATCGTTACACGTGGAAAGGCGTGCTGCCTTATCGCGTGGTTATCGACGTGCGCGTCACGCGCGTCGCGCCGCTTGTTGCCCTCGAGGGCGAGGCCAGCGGCGCGCTGCAGGGCGTGGGCCGCTGGCATTTCGCGGCCGACGGCGGCCGCACGGTGGTGCGCTACGATTGGCACGTCAGGACGGCCAGCGCGTGGATGAGCGCGGTCGCGCTCGCGCCTTTCGCACAGCTGGCATTCCGCTGGAATCACGATTCGATCATGCGCGAAGGCGGCCTCGCGCTTGCGCGCCTGCTCGAGGCACGGTTCATCGACTGCAGCGGCCAACGGCGATAAGTGCAACAATCGGATTCGTCAGTGCGCTTGCACACGCTTTCTGCAAGATTTCTGCGAGACGGAGGTGTTGTGAACATGGCCCATCGCTCATTTGCCGTGCATGGGAGGCAACATGACTGAGATCGAGAAGGAGGCCGTCGTCGCAGTGCTGAACAGGATCCTCGAATCCGGGCGGGCGGGAGATGCTGCGCCGTCCGGGCACTACCGCGACGTCGCCGCAGCAGGACATGGGTCCCGCCTGAGCGGCGCTGGGTGCGGCTCGACATGATGCTGACGCTCGCCAACGTATCGAAGCACTATGACGGCACCACGCCGCGCAACGTGCTGCGCGGCGTGAATCTCGAACTGCGCTCAGGTGAATGCGTCGCAATCATGGGCGAATCGGGCGCCGGAAAATCGACACTGCTCAATCTCGCAGCCGGTCTCGACCGGCCGGACGCGGGACACATCGTTTTCGACGGACACGATCTCGGCGCACTCGACGACGACGCGGCCACCCTGCAGCGCCGCCAGAAAATGGGCTTCGTGTTCCAGGCCTTCCACGTGCTGCCGAACCTCACGGCGGCGCAAAACATCGCGCTGCCGCTGCTCCTGAACGGCATACGGGCGAAAGACGTGCCCGCGCGCGTGTCGTCCGTGCTGCACGCAGTCGGGCTCGGCGGGCGCGAGCGCGCGCTGCCGCGCGAATTGTCGGGCGGCGAGTTGCAGCGTGTGGCGATCGCGCGTGCGCTCGTGCATCAGCCGCGTCTCGTGCTGGCCGACGAACCCACCGGCAATCTCGATCACGACACGGCGATGCGTATCCTTGCGCTGCTGCGCGAGCTGGCGCAAAAGAACGGAGCGGGCGTGCTGCTCGCGACGCATTCGGGTGCCGTGTCGGCTGCCGCCGACCGCGTGCTGCGGCTCACGCCCGCCGGGCTCGAGCCGTACACGCCCGGCGCGGGCGGCGCGTAGGCGATGCGCTGGTTCGGCGCCGTGGGTTCATCGCGCGACGCTGCTGCATCGCGCGCATCACGTTGCCTGGGCAAGCGCATGCCCGCTGGCGGCGTCGGCGCCGCGCTCATCGCCGCTGAAATGCGCGCGCATCCGCTGCGCACGCTGATCGGCGTTCTCGCAATCGCGGCGGGCGTCGCGATGGGCTATGCCGTGCAGTTGATCAATCGCGCGGCGCTCAGCGAACTGTCGGCCACCGTCAACTCGCTGATGGGCAACGCCGATATCGAGCTGCGCGGTCCGCGCGCGGGCTTCGATGAAGCGCTGTACCCGCGCATTGCCCGTCTGCCCGAGGTCGCCGCGGCCAGCCCGGTGGTCGAGGTCGATGCGCGCGTGGCGGGACGCGACGAGTCGTTGAAGCTGCTCGGCGTCGATGTGTTTCGCGCGGGCTATGTCACGCCGAATCTCGTCGGGCGCGTGGAGCTGGCCGATCGCACGAACGGCACGAACGGCACGAACGGCACGAACGGCACGAACGGCGCAAAGGCCACCACGCTCGATCTGCTCGATCCGGACACCGTATTTCTCTCGCCCGCCGCGCTGAGCTGGCTCGCGCTCAAGCCCGGCGATTCGCTCACGGTGCAGGTCGGGCTGGCCTCGGTCGCGCTGCGCGTCGCGGGTGTGTTGCCCGCATCGGGCGATGCGGTGCGCGTCGGCGTGATGGACATCGGCGCCGCGCAATGGCGCTTGCAGCGGCTCGGCACGCTCGAGCGCATCGACATCAAGCTCAAGCCAGGTGTCGATGCCGAAGTGTTCGCGCATTCGCTCGCGCCACGCTTGCCCGCGGGTGTCGCCGCCGTCACGCCGGGCGACAACGCACACCGCACCTCGATGCTCTCGCGTGCGTATCGCGCGAATCTCAACGTGCTCGCACTCGTTGCGCTATTCACGGGCGCGTTTCTCGTTTTCACAATGCAGGCCCTTGCCGTACTGAGACGCCGTGCGCAGTTTGCGCTGCTGCGCGCGATCGGCGTGACGCAACGCGGCGTGCTGTGGCTCGTCGTCTCGGAGGGCGCGATGCTCGGCGTGCTCGGCGCGGCAGCGGGTCTCGCTATCGGCTTCGCGCTCGCTGCGGCCGTGCTCCGCTATGCAGGCGGCGATCTGGGCGGCGGCTATTTCGAAGGGGTGCAGCCGCGCGTGCATTTCGATGCGATGCCCGCGGCGATATTTTTTGCGCTGGGGATGGCCGCGTCGGTGCTCGGCAGTCTCGCACCGGCGCTCGAAGCCGCGAGGGCGCGACCCGCGCGGGCGCTGAAGGCCGGCGACGAGGAAGCGCCGGCCGCCCGGCTGCGCACGAAGCGTGCGGTCGCGGCGGCGCTGCTCGCGCTCGCCGCTGGGCTCGCCGCGGCGCTATTGCCGCCCGTGGCCGGCTTGCCGGTGTTCGGCTATCTCTCCATCGCGCTGTTGCTGCTGGGCGGCGTGCTGGCGATGCCGGCGCTCGTGCGCGCCGTCTTTGCCGTGCTGCCGCGCTCGCATCACGCCTTGCCGCAGCTCGTGCTGGCGCAGCTCGCCAATGCCCCCGGGCGTGCGACGATCGGGCTCGCGGGCATCGTCACGAGCTTCAGCCTGATGGCGGCGATGGCGATCATGGTGTCGAGCTTTCGCGTCGCGGTCGACGACTGGCTGCAGTGGCTGCTGCCCGCGCCGCTCTATCTGCGCGCTTCGCCGGGCGGCGACAGCGCATTCCTGTCGCCGGGAGATCAGGCGGTCATTGCCGCCACGCCCGGCATTGCGCGCGCCGAGTTTCTTCGCGCGACGCAAATCTCGCTCGACGCTCGCCTGCCGCCCGTAAGCCTGCTCGCGCGGCCCATCGATGCGCATCACCCCGCCGCGCGCCTGCCGTTGACGACCGCGCCTCGCGTGCCGCAAGCCGGCGAGCCGCCGCCGGTGTGGATCAGCGAGGCGGCCGCCGATCTGTATGGGATGCACACGGGCCAGCGCATCACGCTGCCGCTCGCGGGACAGCGCCTCCCGTTCATCGTGGCCGGCATCTGGCGCGACTACGCACGCCAGTTCGGGGCCATCGTGATCGATGCGAGCGACTATCGCCGGCTGACTCGCGACACACGCGTGACCGATGCCGCCTTGTGGCTCGACGCGGGCGTTGCGCCGTCGCAGGCGATCGCACGCTTGCGCGAGCGTGTGCACGGCGGGCAGCGCCTCGAGTTCGCGCAGCCTGGCGAGATCCGCGCGGCGAGTCTGCATATCTTCGACCGCAGCTTCGCCGTGACGTATCTGCTGGAAGCGGTGGCGGTGATCATCGGACTCTTCGGCGTCGGCGCGAGCTTCGGGTCGCAGGCGCTTGCCCGTACGCGCGAGTTCGGCATGCTGCGGCATATCGGCGTGACGCGTCGGCAGATCGCGGTCATGCTCGCGATGGAAGGCTCGCTCGTTGCGCTGCTCGGCGTGCTTGCCGGCTTGACGCTGGGCCTGGGTCTCGCGATGGTGCTCGTGCATGTCGTCAACCCGCAGTCGTTTCATTGGACGATGAGCTTGTACATGCCGTGGGGGTTGCTGGCCGCGCTGGCCTCGGCGGTCGTCGTGGCCGCCGCGCTCACGGCGCTCCTGAGTTCGCGCGCGGTGATGTCGGTCGACGCGGTGCGCGCCGTGCGCGACGACTGGTGACGCGATGAGACGGCGCACGTTCCTGCACAGGGGCCTGGCATGGCCGCTCGCGGCGCTCCTGCCACGCGCCGTGCGGGCGCGCATGCCGGACTATCCGGCGGTGACGAGCGGACAGCCGCTCGTATTTCCGCGCGACTATGGCGCGCATTCGCGCTATCGCACCGAATGGTGGTACGTGACCGGCTGGCTGCAAACGGACGCCGCCGCCGCGGATGCCGGTGCCTCGCTGGGCTTCGAAGCGACCTTCTTCCGCTCGCGCCCCGCGCTCGACGACTCGAACCCGAGCCGCTTCGCGCCGGATCAGCTACTGTTTGCCAACGTGGCGCTGAGCGATCCCCACGCGGGCAGCCTGCAGCACGATCAGCGCATTGCGCGCCGCGGCTTCGGTCTTGCCGATGCAAGCGAGACGGACACGGCAGTCCACATCGACGACTGGTCGCTCGCGCGCAACGCGGACGGCCGCTACCGCCTGAACGTCGCTACGCCCGGCTTTGCGTTCGCCTTCACATTGGCGCCGACGCAGCCGGTGCTCGTCAACGGCGCAGGCGGGTACAGCCGCAAAGGTCCGCTGCCGGACGAAGCGAGCTACTACTACAGCGTACCGTGGCTGCAAGTCGACGGCGTGCTCAAGCGCGGCGACGATTCGACCGGCCATGCCGGGCATGTGCGAGGGCAGGCGTGGCTCGATCACGAATGGTCGTCGGCGCCGCTCGCTGATGAAGCGGTCGGCTGGGACTGGATCGGCATCAACTTCGATGACGGCGGCGCGCTCATGGCCTTGCAGATTCGCGACAGGGCAGGGCGCAAGTTCTGGGCGGGCGGCACGCTGCGCGCCGCCGATGGAAGCACACATACGCTTTCGCCAGAGAGCATTCGCTTCACGCCGCTGCGCCAGTGGCGTTCGCCGCATACCGGCGCACAGTATCCGGTCGCGATGCGCGTCGATGCGCAGGACATCCATCTGACGCTGGTGCCGCTCATGGACGATCAGGAGTTCGACAGCCGTGCCAGCACCGGCGCGGTGTATTGGGAGGGCGCGGTGACGGCGTTTGCCGTGGACGCGGCGAGCGCGGGCACGAACGCGGGCGCGGCAAATACCGCTGCGAAACCCACAGGAAAACCGCTAGGGCGCGGCTATCTCGAACTCACGGGCTATGTTCAGCGCCTCCGGCTTTAGCGCTATTACCCCAGCTCGAACGACGTCACACCGAACACGCGATCGATTGCAATCGCGGGCGCGTTTTTCGTGTACATCCGGGCGGTTTCGAAGACGCTCGTCATACCGTGCCGCTGCGCCAGCGCGACGGCTGCGGGGTTCGTTTCCGGCACGTCGAGCACGATGACCTCGCGAGGCATGCTCGCCGCCAGCGCGCGAAAGAGGCCCGTGGCAACGCCCGCATCGTCGGCGAAGAGCGGGCCGATCTTGCAGCCCGCCTCGCAGCGACGCACGACGCCGTAGCCGACGACGCGGCCCGCGTCGACCGTAGCGAGCGCAACGGCATCGGGCTGTGAAATCCAGGCGCGGAGGAAACGCTCGCGCGCCGCGGGAAAACAGGCGCGATCGCAGGCTAGCAACTGCTCGAACGGCACGTCCGCGGCTGCCGCCACACATGCGCACCCGATGCCGCTCACACGACCCTGATAGCGGATGTTGCGGTACGCGAGCCGGAATCCGGACTTCCCATAGTTCGCCTGTTGGGCGACGACACCGTCGAGACCGATGTTACGGTCTCCCAGGTAGCGCATGCCGTGCTGCCAGATTCGCATGCCGAAGCCTTTGCCGCGAAATCCGGGTTTCACGATGTAGAGTCCGATGAAGCCAAAGCTGTCGTCGTAGGCGACGGCGCAGAGGCACGCGACCGGCTCGCCGCGCCAGACGCCGACAAAGAAACCGGCCGGGTCCGCTTCCCTGAAACAGCGCGCGTCGTGCCACCCGGGGTTCCAGCCCTCGGCAGCCGCCCATTCGACCGACATGGCCACCTCGTCGGCCGACATGGTGCGCACGATGAAGTCGTCGGTTTGTTCCATGCCTTCGCAAGCCCGTTATGAATGTGAGCAGGCGCTCGTCATGCAATGCGCAACGTCGTGTCGATGCGCGTGCCGCGCTTGATGAAGAGCGTGACTGGCGTCTTCTCGCAGATTTCGGCAAGGCGCGCGCGCTGCGCTTCTTCAAGCGGTCCGTCGACTGCCACGCCGCGGCGGATGGTCTGGGTCCCGTCGTGATCCACATGCAGGCTGACTTCGACCGCAATCGCGGCGGCTGGCCAGGTCTTGCGCTGCATGTACATGCGCAGCGTGGCGGCCGTGCACGCGGCAAGCCCGGACAACACGAACGCGAACGGCGCGGTGCCGCGGTCCTGGCCGCCTTCGTGCGGGCCTTCGTCGCCGGTCAGCGGGTGGCGGCCAGCCTCGATGGCGACGACGTAGTTGGGCGCATCGGCGGCAAGACGAGCCGTAGCGGAAGCGAGCGGCATGGGCAACTCCCCGGAATGGTGCGATCTCGCGCGCGAGATCAGTTGAACGAACGCGGCTGCAAAGTCAGTCGCACGGCGCGACGATCGCCTTTGCCCGCTCGGCTAGCGTAGCTTACTCGGCCGGTTTCCATGGCCAGCCCGTCCTCATCGTGGATGACTGAGCCGTTGCGCCGTTTTCGTCGCCACGATCGTTCACCGGTGTCGAGGCGTGGGCCGTTTTGTCGAGTTCGAGTCCGAACCAGCTAACCTTCTGCCTCACATAGGCGGCGTAGGAGGCCCAGCCTTGCGGATCGTCCGCGAAGAGTTCGCGCTGCACCGTCGAGGCAAGCTCGACGCGATCGAGTTCGGTTTCCAATAGCGCCTTGGGCCAGCTCGCGTAGGCGCTTGTGGCCCGTTCGAGAAAATCTCTTGCGAGCGTGCGAGGCGACATCTGCTGCAGAAAGGGCAACGCCTGCAAGGAAGGCTCGCGCGACGCAAGATGCGCAATGGGCGAAAAGGGCTGAGTCGCGCCGACGCTGCGCATCGCCTCCAGAACCTCTCCAAGGTGCAGCAACAGTTCGCGTCGGTCGAATCGGTCGTCCACAATACGTTCCAGGTCATGTTCCCCGGCGGCGAAGTGAGGCCGCGTGCCGGGAAAAGGATGATGAGGGTGACACCGGTGCGTTTCGGCAAGCCCCCGGCTCGCCGCGCACGAGAAGTTTACCGACTCATCGTGCACAGAACGTTTCGAGTTGTATCAGGGAACAGTGAGCCTGCCCCTCAAAGAGGTCGGACCTGGGTTCTGCCGCCGGCGCCGCACCGGACCGGCGACGAAATCGACCGAGCGATCCCGCGCAGGTCAGTGCTTGTGGACTTTCTCCAGTCCGTCGGCGGGCTGCACGGTATGCTGACCGGACTTCTCGCTTTCGACCTCGTAATACGGGTCGTCCTTCGACGCGGCGACAGTGTGACCGTCCAGTTCCGTATCCCTGATGATCCGGCGGACGACGGTGCCTGTCGTCATGCCCTGCGGGGTGTTCCACGTGACGCGATCGCCTGTTTTGAGCCGATGGGACATGATGGTGCGCTCCGGTGGTTGAATCGCCCTCAGCGTCGCATTCCTCGTTCCTGCGCGGGGGCCCTGCGAGCGATCTCGACGCACAAAAAAAACGCCAACCCGGATGGGTTGGCGTTTTATAGGGGAATGACGGGTATCAGAACTGATTCATGGTGTTGTCCTTACCCGCTGCCTTCAGCGCCGCTTCGCCGCTGAAATACTCCTTGTGGTCGTCGCCGATGTCCGAGCCCGACATGTTCTGGTGCTTGACGCAGGCGATGCCCTGGCGGATTTCCTTGCGCTGCACGCCGGCCACGTAACCCAGCATGCCCTGGTCGCCGAAGTATTCCTTAGCCAGGTTGTCGGTCGACAGCGCGGCGGTGTGGTACGTCGGCAGCGTAATCAGGTGATGGAAGATGCCGGCTTCGCGCGACGCGTCGGCCTGGAAGGTGCGGATCTTTTCGTCGGCGGCCTTCGCCAGTTCGCTCTCGTCGTATTCCACGCTCATCAGCTGGGCGCGGTCGTAGGCCGACACATCCTTGCCCGCGGCCTTCATCGCGTCATATGCCTGCTGGCGGAAGTTCAGCGTCCAGTTGAACGACGGGCTGTTGTTGTACACCAGCTTGGCGTTCGGGATGACCTTGCGAATCTCGTTGACCATGCCACCGATCTGGCCGATGTGCGGCTTTTCGGTTTCGATCCACAGCAGGTCGGCGCCGTTTTGCAGCGCGGTGATGCAGTCCAGGACGCAGCGCGCTTCGCCCGTGCCGGCGCGGAACTGGAACAGGTTGCTCGGCAGGCGCTTCGGACGCAGCAGCTTGCCGTCGCGCTTGATGACGACGTCGCCGTTGCCCAGCTGGTCAGCCGACAGTTCCTCGCAATCGAGGAACGAATTGTATTGGTCGCCCAGGTCGCCCGGCGTCGTGGTGACGGCGATCTGCTTGGTCAGGCCGGCGCCCAGCGAGTCGGTGCGCGCCACGATGATGCCGTCGTCCACGCCCAGTTCGAGGAAGGCGTAGCGGATCGCGCGGATCTTGGCGAGGAAGTCCTCGTGCGGCACGGTAACCTTGCCGTCCTGGTGGCCGCATTGCTTCTCGTCGGACACCTGGTTTTCGATCTGGATGCAGCATGCGCCCGCTTCGATGAACTGCCTCGCCAGCAGATAGGTCGCTTCGGCGTTGCCGAAACCCGCATCGATGTCGGCGATGATCGGCACGACGTGGGTGACGTGGTTGTCGATCTTTTCCTGGATGGCGGCCTTGGCAGCGCCTTCAGCCGCGTCCAGCTGGCGGAACAGGCCGCCCAGTTCACGGGCGTCGGCCTGGCGCAGGAAGGTGTACAGCTCGCGGATCAGCGCGCTGACGGAGGTCTTTTCGTGCATCGACTGGTCCGGCAGCGGGCCGAACTCGGAGCGCAGCGCGGCCACCATCCAGCCGGACAGGTAAAGGTAGCGGCGCTCGGTGCTGTTGAAGTGCTTCTTGATGGAGATCATCTTCTGCTGGCCAATGAAGCCGTGCCAGCAGCCCAGCGACTGCGTGTACTTCGACGGATCGGCGTCGTAGGCAGCCATGTCGGCGCGCATGATCTTCGCCGTGTACTTCGCGATGTCGAGGCCCGTCCTGAACCTGTTCTGGGCCCGCATGCGTGCGGCGTATTCGGGATTGATGGCATTCCAGGCGCTGCCTTGTTTCTCCTTCAAACCCGCAACTGCCTTGATGTCGTCTTGATATTGAGTCATGTCTATTTCCTCAGAGGAAAGCGCGATTGAATGAACCGTTCAGCGTGCCGCTCCGTCTGTCGAAGCGAACTGCATGACTCAATTGTAGGGTCTTCTCGATGCGTCGCAGCAAAGTCTTATATAAGACATATGACTTATTTATTCGTTATTTATCAATGAGATAGTCGGCAATTTTTGCGCTGTAGAACATGTTTTCATAAAGCGGAATGGCGTCGCTTCGAAAATCCAGGGCGGATTTCATAATGTGAAGTGCGCTTTCGGTTGCCGGAGGCGGGCGAGCGCGGATGGCTCGGGCAACGATAGAGGGGGACAAACGTCCGCATTGACGAACCGGGTCCCAAGGCGCGATGGGACCCGCCTTCGAAGCGGTCCGACTGGAACAGCCAGCCGCCGCGCTGCGTGGACGGGGGCGCGCCAGCCAGGCGCGCGTCGACGCTTCAGATAGCGATGCGCGCGGGCTTCGTACAGTGGCGGCGCGGATCAGCTGGAGACGAGGGCGTGCCGCCGCGAGGGCGACACGACCGATCTTCGGAAGGCTCGCATGCGTTCTTGCGCGCCAGCCAGTTTCACAATCCGCCTTAGCGCAGGCCCCCGCTGGCGACGATATGTTCGCCCGTCAGCCATTTGGCATCGTCCGATGCGAGGAATACGACGGCCGTGGCGATATCGTCCGGCTGGCCCACACGTCCGAGCGGCGTCTGGCTGACCACCTGGCTTTCGAATTCCGAGCCGATTACGCCTGCCGTGTGTGCGCCTTCCGTCTCGATCATGCCAGGATTGATCGCATTGACGCGAATCTTGCGCGGTCCCAGTTCGCGTGCGAGCACGCCCGTGATCGCATCCACGGCGCCCTTCGTGCCGCTATAGACGGCCGTTGCCGGCGGCGTGACCGTCGTCACGACCGAACTCACGTTGATGATGCTCGCACCCTCGCCAAGATGCTTGACGGCCGCCTGCGTGGTGAGCAGCACGCCGAGCACGTTCGTGTCGAACTGCTTGCGGTATTGGGCCTCGGTGAACTCTTCGATAGGCGCGAACTCATAGACGCCGGAGTTGTTGACGAGGATGTCGAGGCGACCGTAAGTTTCGACGGCCGCGCCGACGATGCCTTGTGCGTCGGACGCTTTCGACACGTCGCCGCCAACGGCAACCGCTTTGCCGCCGGCCGCCGTAATCGCGCTCACGACCGCATCGGCGCCCGCCTTGCTGCTCGCGTAGTTCACGACCACCGAAGCGCCTTCGGCCGCGAGGGCCTTGGCGATCGCGGCGCCAATGCCTTTCGACGCGCCCGTGACGACCGCCACCTTGCCTGCAAGCTTGCTCATCCTGTTCTCCTTACCGTATGTCGCAGCATCGAATGGAACCGGCGTCTTGACTGGTATGAAGCAATCGGCCGGCGACGCATACGAATTTAAAGGTCCGCGCCGCCGCGATAAAGCGGCCAGGCGCGAATTGACTGGCAGGATCAGCCGAACAATCGGGCGAAGCGCCGCAAACTGAAGTCAGCGTGGAGTAAGCGGATGGGGAATTCCAGCGGCATCGACCGTAAGGGCTTTTACCAGCGCTGGTGGACGTGCGGCGCAATATATTGCTTGTAAACGTCCCGCACGCGTTGCATCGTCGCGTTGGACAGCGGCGCGAGGTTCGCCGCCGAGACGTTCGACGCCGCCTGGGCCGCGTTCCTGCTGCCCGGAATGATAACGGAGACAGCGTCTTCCATGAGTATCCAGCGCAGGGCGAGTTGTGCCATCGAAGCGTCCACGGGTACCAGGCCGCGCAGTTCGTCGACCGCCTTCAAGGCGACGTCGTACGGCACGCCCGAGAACGTTTCGCCCACGTCGAATGCCTCGCCATGACGATTGAACGCACGGTGGTCGTCTGCCGCAAAAACGGAATCCGCGGACAGTTTGCCGGTGAGCATGCCGCTGGCGAGCGGCACTCGCGCAATGACGGCAACGTTCTTCTTTAGCGCCTCGCGGAAAAACAGCTCGGCGGGACGTTGACGGAACATGTTGTAGATGATCTGCACCGAAACCACGTTGGGATATTCGATCGCCTTCAGGGCTTCCTCCACCTTTTCGACCGAAACGCCGTAAAAGCGGATCTTGCCGGCGGCGACCAGGCTGTCCATCGCGTCGAACACCTCGGGGCGGTAATAAACCTCCGTCGGCGGGCAGTGTAGCTGCACCAGGTCGAGCGTGTCGACGCCAAGGTTCGAAAGACTCCGGTCGATGAAGCCTTCGAGTGCGTGCTTGTTCAGATAGCCGCTGGTCACATGCGGGTCGAGCCGGCGTCCGAGCTTCGTCGCCACGATGGGACGCTCGCCGCCGCGTTCGCGCAGCACGTCCCGGATAATGCGCTCCGAACGGCCGTCGCCGTAGACGTCGGCGGTGTCGATGAAGGTGACGCCGCTATCGAGCGCGGCGTTCAGCGCGGCTCTCGCATCGTCTTCGCCAACGCTGCCCCACGAGCCGCCGATTGCCCATGCACCAAAGCCGATTTCGGACACATTCCAGCCGGTCCGCCCAAATTTTCTCTTCGAAAGCGTCATTTGCATGCTCCTCCTATGGTTTGCGCAGCTGTCTCGCAGGCGTTTCGATGGCCTCTGCGCCAGTAGTGTAGCTGGCGGTCTGTCCTGCTGCTGGCCAAAGCACTCAATTCACAGACGGTTTTCTACCAGTCCCCTCGGGCCAGAAACAGGCTCGCCGCCAGGCAAAGACATATCGCCCGCGCCCGACGCCTCGCCAATCTCAACCTCGACCTCGCCATTCAAAACCGCCCGCGCCCGCTCGACATCCAGCGCGCCCTCCCATCTGGCGACCACAATGGTCGCCACGCCGTTACCAATCAGATTCGTCACAGCACGAGCTTCATTCAAGAAGCGATCCACGCCCAACAGCAGCACGAGCCCGGAAACCGGAATCTTATGCATCGAAGCAAGTGTTGCCGCGAGTGCGACAAACCCGGCTCCCGCTACACCGGCCGAGCCCTTCGAAGTCAGCAGCAAAACGCCCAGCACGACAAGCTGGTCGAGCAGCGAAAGATGAATGTTCATCGCCTGCGCCACGAAGAGGGCCGCCATCGTGAGATAGATCGCCGTGCCGTCCGCGTTGAACGTATAGCCGGTCGGCAGCACCATGCCGACCACAGGACGCGAACAACCGAGGTTTTCCATCTTGACGAGCATCTGCGGCAGCACCGCCTCGGTCGACGCCGTGCCGAACGTGATCAGAATTTCGTCGCGGATATAGCGGAGATACTTCCATAGCGAAAAGCCGCAAACGCGCATGACGAGCCCGAGCACCACCACGACGAAGACAATCGACGTCACGTACAGGCAAAGCATCAACTCGCCAAACGAGGCCAGCGTGCCGAGCCCGTACTTCGCGATGGTGAACGCCATGCCGCCGAACGCGCCCACGGGCGCGACATACATGACGATACGCACGACGCCGAACATGCCCTGCAAAAACATGTCGAGCATATCGACGAGCGGTGCGGTGCGCGGGCCGAGCTTCGCCAGCGCAATGGCGAACAGGACCGAGAAGAAGATGATCGGCAGCATTTCGCCGTTCGCAAACGCGCCGACGATGCTGTTCGGCACGATGCTCATGAGGAACCCGAGCGCCGTGTGGTCGTGGGCTGCGTGCGCGTAGCCGGCAATGGCCGAACTGTCGAGGTGCGCCGGATCGATGTTCATGCCGCTGCCCGGCTTGATCACGTTCACGACGACGAGGCCCACGAGAAGCGCGATGGTCGAAGCCACTTCGAAGTAGAGCAGCGCCTTCACGCCCACGCGCCCAGCTTCGTGCAGATCGCTCATACGGGCAACGCCCACGACGACCGAAGCAAAGATGATCGGCGCGAGCGCCATGCGAATCAGCTTGATGAAGAGGTCGCCAAGCGGTTTGAGATCGGCTCCGATATCCGGATAGAAGTGGCCGACGAGAATGCCCGCCAGGATACCGATCAAGACCTGTATGTAGAGCTTCGAGAGATACTTTCTGAGTTTCGAGGGCCGCATGTCTGTCTCCTGAGCATGGCGCCATCCGGGTGAATCTGGGCGACCGCCAACCGCCATGCGTGCAGCGGTTGGGTTTGCGGTCGCGTTATCCTGTTCGCTTCGGCGTCAAGCCGCGAGCTTCTGCATTTGCGCAAACAGGTCGGCCTTACCCTCGAAGCCGATGCCGGGCAGGTCGGGCATCGTGATGTAGCCGTTGTCGACCTTCACGCCGTCGGGGAAGCCGCCATAAGGCTGGAACAGATCGGGATACGACTCGTTGCCGCCAAGACCCAAGCCCGCCGCGATGTTGAGCGACATCTGATGGCCGCCGTGCGGAATGCAGCGGCTCGCGGACCAGCCGTGCTGATGCAGCATCTCCAGCGTGCGCAGATATTCGACGAGGCCGTAGCTCAACGCGCAGTCGAACTGCAGCCAGTCGCGGTCGGGCCGCATGCCGCCGTAGCGGATGAGGTTGCGCGCGTCCTGCATCGAGAACAGATCCTCGCCGGTCGCCATCGGCTTGTCGTAGTAGTTGCGCAGCGTTGCCTGCAATTCGAAGTCGAGCGGGTCGCCTGGCTCCTCGTACCAGAACAGGTCGTATTGCGAGAGCGCTTTCGCGTACCGGATCGCGTTGTCCAGATCGAAACGGCCGTTGGCGTCGACGGCAAGCTTCTGGCCGTCGCCCAGCACGCTCAGGATCGAATCGATGCGGCGCAGGTCCTCGTCGAGCGACGCGCCGCCAATCTTCTTCTTCACGACCGTGTAGCCGCGGTCGATATAGCTGCGCATTTCGTCCTTGAGCTTGTTGTGGTCCTGGCCCGGGTAGTAGTAGCCGCCCGCCGCATACACGAAGATCCTGCGGTTGGGTTGGCCGTTGCCGTAGCGCTCGGCGAGATGCTGGAAGAGCGGCTTGCCTTCGATTTTCGCCACGGCGTCCCACACCGCCATGTCGATCGTGCCGATCGCGACCGAGCGCTCGCCATGGCCGCCCGGCTTCTCGTTGGCGAACATCGTCGCCCAGATCTTGCGCGGGTCGAGATTGTCGCCCGCCTCGTTCACGAGCGAGGCGGGATCGGTTTCGAGAATGCGGGGGATGAAGCGCTCGCGCATCAGCGTGCCCTGGCCATAGCGGCCATTCGAATTGAAGCCATAGCCGATGACCGGTTTGCCGTCGCGGACCACGTCGGTGACCACGGCGACGAGGCTGAGTGTCATCTTGCTGAAGTCGATATAGGCGTTGCGGATCGAGGAACTGATCGGAATGGTTTTTTCGCGGATTTCAACGATTCTCACGGGTGTCTCCTGGTGGCGCGGCCAGCATTCGCGTCGTTCGCATGGCCGCTCGCGGTTGGCTGGCTGTGGGAGACGCTAGGTTATGCGCCTGGAACAGCACTATGATTCACTTGTTTTCACATCTTTATTAACCTGCGGTGAAGAATGATCTGACCTCCTACCTGGCGTTTTTTGTCCTGCTCGGGCGTTACGGAAACCTTTCAAGCGTTGCGCGGGACATGGACATCACGCCGCCGGCGGCGACCAAACGGCTTGCGCAGCTCGAGGCGCGCCTGGGCGTGCGGCTCGTCAACCGGACCACCCGCAGCGTGAGCCTGACCGCCGAGGGCGAGACCTTTCTGCACTACGCGACGCGCATTCTTGCCGAAGTGAAGGAAATGGAAGATGTGGTGTCGTCGAGCCGCTCCGTCACGCGCGGCTTGCTGCGTGTGAACGCGACGCTCGGCTTTGGGCGCACGACGATCGCGCCGCTCGTATCGGAGTTTGCGAGGCGGCATCCGCATGTCGAAGTGCAGCTCGACGTCACCGACCGGCCGATCGACCTCGTCGAAAGCGGCGTGGATCTGGCGATCCGTTTTGGCGAGCTGCCCGACAAGCGGCTCATTGCGCGGCGCATCATGACGAATCGCCGCCTGCTGTGCGCCTCGCCGCGCTATCTGGAGACGCAGGGTACGCCCGCAACGCTGGGCGATCTCGCGAATCATCAGTGCATCGTGCATCGACAGAACGACAATGCATACGGCATATGGCGCCTCGCGCGCGGTGGCGAGGCGCATTCGGTAAAGGTGCACGGCATGCTGTCGAGCAACGACGGCGACATCGTGCTTGGCTGGGCGCTCGACGGGCACGGCATTCTGCTGCGCTCGGAGTGGGACCTGGCGAAGTATCTGGAGAGCGGGCGCCTGCGCGTCGTGCTGCCCGAGTTCGTGCAGCCGCTTGCCGATTTGTTCGTGTATTACCCGAACAAGCGCAATCAATCGGCGCGTGCGCGGGCGTTCATCGATTTTCTGGCGGAACGGTTCAACCGGCACGCTCCGGTGGCCGAGCCCGCGCAATCGGGCGCGTGAAGACCTTGTCTGTCTCCTTGAGGCGCAGACAATCCATCCGGCTGGAAAGGCAGCGGTGGTCATTACAGCCGGCCGATGTTTGCGGTAACGTGCGCGTTTGCAGAGGCGGGAATGACGCGACGAACAGGAGAGACACAGATGACAAAGCGAGTGATAGTGACCGGCGGCAGCGGCCTTGCCGGCAAATGGGTGGTCGAGAACCTGGTAGCGCACGGCTACGAAGTGTTGAATCTGGACCGTGTGCCCATGCCGAAACGTACCGCGCGCACGCTGATCACGGACATCACCGACGCGGGCCAGGTTTTCAATGCGATCGCGTCGACCACGGCGCCGGTGGAATTCGCCGACGACCTGGAGCCGAAACCGATCGACGCGATCGTGCACTTCGCGGCGATTCCCCGCATCATGCTGACGACCGATAACGAGGTCTATCGCATCAACGTGATGGGGACATACAACATTCTCGACGCCGCTGCGAAGTTGGGGGTCCGCAAGGTGATCGTGGCCTCGAGCGAGACGACTTACGGCGTGGTGTTCGCCCACCGGCATCGCGATCCCGCGTACTTTCCGCTCGACGAGAACTATCCGGTGGATCCGATGGACAGCTATGCCACCTCGAAAGTGGTCAACGAAGTGACCGCGAAGGCCTTCCAGGCGCGCACCGGGTCGGACATCTACTGTTTTCGCATCGGCAACGTGCTCGATCCCGAGGACTACGCGAAGTTCTCCACGTGGCTCAAGGACCCCGCGCTGCGCAAGCGCATTGCGTGGAGCTATATCGACGGGCGAGACCTCGCCAACGCGTGCCGCCTCGCCATCGAAACGGACGGGCTCGGCTTCGAGATCATGAACGTGGCGGCGGACGACGTGTCGTCCGACTTGCCGACCCAGACGCTGCTGGACCGCTACTATCCGGGCGTGCCGGTCAAGAAGGCCCTCGGCGAGTTCGAGACGCTGCTCAGCAACGAGAAGCTCAAACGGCTGCTCGGCTGGCAGCAGCAGCACTACTGGCGCGACGAGGCAAAACGCTGCAATCCGTAAGCGCTGTCAATGCGCGGGGCCAGCGAGCGCTGGCCCCTTCACGACGTCGATGCTTCGGCCGGCGTTATGCCGCCAGCTTGAGCGCTTGCGAGAAGTCCGCGATCAGGTCGTCGATATCCTCGATGCCCGCCGAAAGCCGCAGCATGCCGTCGGAGATGCCCATTGCCTTGCGCGTTTGCGCTCCGGCTTCGAAAAAGATCGTCGGCGCGACGGGAATGATGAGCGTGCGCGTGTCGCCGAGGCCGGTTGCCTTGATCGGCAGCTTGAGCGCGTTGACGACGTCGATCATGCGCTCCGCGTTGAGCAGTTCGAACGAGAGCAGCCACGATGCGCCCTTGAAGAGCGCCTGTGCAACCTCGTATTGCGGATGGCTCTTCAAGCCCGGATAGAACACCTTGCCAATGGCTTCGTGGCCTTCGAGAAATTGCGCGAGCGCGAGCGCATTGTCGCTGCTCTGCTTCACGCGCAGGGCGAGCGTTTCCGCGCCCATGGCGATGGCGTGCGCCTGCTCGGACGACAACGACGCCCCCATGTCCCGCAGGCCCTTCTTGCGGATCTGCAAAAGCCCCTGGTCTTTCGCCGGCGAGCGCCGGTAGTCGTCGGCGATATTCGGGTACGCGCTCCAGTCGAACAGGCCCGTATCGGTTACCGCGCCGCCGAGCGCGGCCCCATGGCCCGCGATGGTCTTCGTCAGCGAGTTGATGACGAGGCTCGCGCCGACTGCCTTCGGCTGGAACAGGGCGGGTGAGGTAATCGTGTTGTCGACGACGTAGACCAGGCCGCGCTCGCGGCACAGCGCGCCGATGCCTTGCAGGTCGGGAATCTGCGTGCCCGGATTCGCGATGGTTTCGACGAACACCATACGCGTATTGGGCTGGATGGCGTTCTTCACGTTTTCGGCGTCGCTGGCGTCGACGGTCGTGACTTCCACGCCGAGCGTGCGCAAGGTGCCGAACAGGCTGTTGGTGTTGCCGAACACGTAGCGGCTCGACACGAGATGATCGCCCGCGCGCAGGAGCGTGAGGAAGGTCGCCGTGATCGCGGCCATGCCGGTGCTGAAGCAGACCGTGCCGGTGCCGCCTTCGAGGCTCGTGATCTTGCGCTCGAGCGCGGCAGTCGTGGGGGTGCCCTGCCGCGCGTAGTTGAAGCCGCCTTTCTTCGTGCCCTGAAACACGCCGATCAGGTCCTCGACGCGCTCGAAACCATATTGCACGGACGTGTGAATCGGCTGACGCACGCCGCCGTGCTCGGTGCCCGCGATCCTGTCGCCGTGAACGATGCCAGTGGTGAAGCCGTGCTTGCTCATTCTTACTCCGTTTCTCCAGTCGATTGCGTTTGGCACATTATCGCCTGTAACGCGCGTTGCCGGCATGTTGCCGGCACCTCGGCGCTGCGGGCCAATCCGGCACGCGCCAACGCCGTTCGGACTGCGACGGTCACAACTGCGAATCGAGGAGGGCGGCAGCGTGTTCGAGCAGCTTTTCCCGCAGCGAACGGCGGCGCCAGTCTTCAAGCGTGATGCGTTTCGCGAGGGCGACGTCGGCATCGAAAATGGCCGTCTGCCGGCGCGCGAAATCGCGGTCGTAGATGTTGAGATTGGCCTCGTCGTTGAGCTTGAACGAGCGGCTGTCGAAGTTGGTCGAGCCGACCGACACCAGATATTCGTCGACGACGATCAGCTTGCAATGGAACATCGTCGGCTGATATTCGTACATCTTTGCGCCGGCCGCGAGCAGGCTGCCCCAGCACGCACGCGACGCCTCGCGCACCGTGTGGGTGTCGATGCGCTTGCCGGGCGTGATGATACGCACCTTCACGCCGCGCTTCACCGCCTCGACGATCGCGTTGATCGTCAGCTTGCCGGGCACGAAGTACGCCGTCGACAAATGGATGGAGCGCGCCGCGGCGGTGATCGCCATGAGGTACATCAGCTCCATGTCGTCGCTGCCGCCCGAGGGCGAGCTGCTGAACATGTGCGCGAGGCCGTTGCCCGCGGCGTCGATCTCGGGAAAGTACCTGGAGCCGTGCAGCACATTGCCCGTCGACTTGACCCAGTTGTCCATGAAGACCGCCTGCATCTGCCCGACCGCCGGACCCTCAATGCGAAAGTGCGTGTCGCGCCAGTGCTTTTCGTCCTGCGCGTGGCCGGTCCATTCCTCGGCGATACCCACGCCGCCCGTGAACCCGATGCGTCCGTCGATCACGAGCAGCTTGCGGTGCGTGCGGTCGTTCATGCGGCCGAGACCCGTCCAGTGCGGCTTGTGATACAGCACGAGCTGGGCGCCCGCCTCGCGCAGCATGCGTTGATAGCGCTTGTCCATCTTCGACGAACCAACCCAGTCGAGCAGCACATGCACGGCGACGCCCGCGCGCGCCTTGTCGGCCAGCGCTCGCGCGATTTCCTCGCCAATTGCCCCGGACCAGTAAATGAAGGTCTCGAAGGTGATGGTGTGCTGCGCCGAGCGGATGCCCGCCAGCATCGACGGAAAGATTTCATCGCCGTTCACGAGCACCTCGAAGCGGTTGCCTCCCACGACGGGCGGCCCGAGCAGCAGCCCCATCGAACGGATGAACTGCGGACTGTCGCTCGCGTAGAGCCGGTCGATCTTGTGCTCGATCTTCTTTTCGCCGCTCGTGAGGTTCGCGATCACCAGGATGGCGACGAGCGTCACCGCGACCGTCACGACGATGAGGGCAATTGTCGGCATGCGTGGGCCTCGCCTCGCGGATGGGAACGATGCCCTGCTGTAGCACATTGCATGCGCAAGCAGCGCCGGACGATCAATCCGGCACGGCGGCTCCGGCCATGTGGTCCGGATTCGCCGGCAATTCCATGATGACGCGGTGCAAGGTCTTGATTTCGTTGACGGTCACGTCATCGGAGAGCGGGTTGGCCCAGGCCGCTGCGGGTTGCCGGCCCCAGGCCGCGTCGCGGCGAAGAGCGGGCAAATCGTGGAACAACGGCGTGATCAATGGGTACCGGCGGGCAGAACCGTTGAGATTACGCCGGTCGCGCTGGCAACGAGCACGTAGTCGCCGGCTACGCCTACCCAATGGTAGCCGCGCGGGGGCGCTTTCAGGCCATGCTGATGCCAGTTTTCGACCACGAAAATCCGGTCACGGTATTCGGGCGGCAGGCGGTCGCCACGATGCCAGTCGCGATGCGGAATGGCACCGACCGGGCGGTTGGCTCTTTCGATCGAGGTGGGCGGCGGGTTGCCAGGACGGTGTTCAGGCTGCGATGCGAACGCCGTGCCTGTCGTTGCGAGCAGGGCGGCAACAATGAAAAGTGTCGTGACTTTCGCTTTCATGGTGAATGCTCCAAATAGCGTTCAGGAAAAAGGAAGTGAGATGAAATTTACCTGGGACCGTTGATCATTCGCTAACGGACTCACTTCCGGCGGATTCGCTGGCGCGACGCTCCTCATCGGCGACGCGGTTCGACGTACGTTCCTTGACGACAGATTCGCCGTGCGGAGCAGTGCTCGGCGCTGGCAAGCGGGCCATGGCCATGAACGGCGCCATCATGAGGAGGCCGGCAATCGCAAACGAGGCGTTGAGTCGGTTGATGTACGTGTTCACGGCTTTCTCCCGGGTCATGAAATGAAGGATGACTAAATTATTGAAGGACTGACTCGAAGGACTGACCCGAGGTTCGAGGGAAGCCACGGTAAGACTCGTTCCGAATCCAAAGCTTGCAGCAAGTTTACATTTCGTAAGATTTGCTTTCAAGCAAGGGGAGTGAAGTTTTTGTGCGGCGTATCGCCTCACAAAATTGGCGCGCGAACACGGCGGGAGTCGCCGCCAAAGCCTCAAGGCTGCCGCGGCCGGCCGCGGCGCTGGTCTCCCCGAGGGCGCGCGGCATGCGCATGACGTCAGGCGACGGCGCCCTCCCTGAGCCTGAACGCGGACACGGTCTCGCGAAGCGAGTGCGCCTGCTCAGCCAATGCGTACGTCGCAGCCGATGCCTCCTCCACGAGCGCCGCGTTTTGCTGCGTGGCCTCGTCCATTTGCGCGACGGCGATGTTCACCTGCTCGATGCCCGCCGACTGTTCGCGCGACGCCGTCGAAATATCCTGCACGGTGCCGGAAACGCGCTCCACGGCTTCGACGATCTCGTCGATGATGCGGCCGGCGTCGGCCACCTGGGACGATCCGCTTTCGACGTGTTCCTTCGACTGCTCGATGAGCGCCTTGATCTCGCGCGCAGCGCTCGCGCTGCGCTGCGCGAGCGTGCGAACCTCGCCCGCGACGACGGCGAAACCGCGGCCTTGCTCGCCCGCACGCGCCGCTTCAACGGCGGCGTTGAGGGCGAGAATGTTGGTCTGGAACGCGATGCCGTCGATCAATCCGATGATCTCGCCGACCTTGTTCGAGCTGTGGGCAATGGATTGCATCGTGCCGACCACGCCGCGCATCACTGTGCCGCCGCGCGCCGCGGTCTGCGCCGCCGTACCCGCAAGCGAGCTGACGTGCTCCGCATTCTGGGCGTTCATGCGGACGATCGAGGTCAGCTCCTCCATGCTCGCGGCCGTTTCTTCGAGCGACGCTGCCTGCTCTTCGGTACGCGAAGACAAATTCTGGTTGCCCGAGGCGATCTGCGCGCTCGCCGTTGCCACGCCTTCGGCGTTGGCCCGGACCTTGCTCACCACGCGCGCGAGGCTCGCCTGCATTTTCGCAAGCGCCGTGAGCAGTTCCGCCGTTTCGTCGTCGCCATGCGCATGCAGATCGGTCGACAGGTCGCCGTCGGCAACCTCGCGCGCAAAGTTCACGGCGCGGCCCAGCGGGCTCGTGACCGTGCGGCTGAACAGGACGCCACCCGCCAGCGCGAGCAGGAACGCGACCACCATCAGCACGGCGCTCACGATGGTGGCGTGCGCGGCCTGCACCGCGGCCTGTGCGGCCACTTGCGCGTTGGTAGCGGCAATCGTCTGCGCGGCTCGGTCGAGCAGCTGGGCTGGCGCGCGATCGACGCCGGCGACCACGGTGTCGCCTGCAACGGGATCGGCGCCCGCCGCCTTGAACGCCTCGAAGCCCTTGCGATACCCCTGACCCATCGCCTCGTGCGCCTCGGCGAACTGCGCGACGAGCGTGCGCGCTTCGCCTTCGGGCAGCTTCGTTTCGAGCGCGGCGGCGAGATCGTTCACAGTGCGCTCGCGCTTCTGAAACGCGCTCCAGTAGCGGTCGAGTTTTTGCGGGTCCTTGCCGCGCAGGAGGGTGTCTTTCCACTCCTGCACCTGCAGCTTGAACTCGACGAGCGTGGCCGACACCATGCGCTCATTCGCGGCGGCATCCAGCACGGTGGTGCGGTAGGTATCGATGGCCTGGTTGAGCGTGTGGATGCCGTAGAACGCACCCGCCGACATGAGGGTGAGGGACGCGGCGAAAGCGAGCGGAATCTTGCGGCTGAGTTTCATTGGGGTCGAATGGCTGGAATGCGGGGCGCATGACGCGCCGACCTCCTTATAACGGCTTGCGTCCGCCCTTCTTGAGTTTTAGCGCATTGCGCCTGCGGTTGGGGATGAAGGGAGGGCATCCACGGCGCACCCGGCATTGCGTCATGGGGAGCGGTGATCTGGCGCACATAACATGCGATCGATCAGGCTCGTTCCTGACAAAAAAGCAGGTCAAACAAATAATAAGGGTTGCGAAACGATATGGTGGTCAGGCGTCTCCCCGTAAGGTGCCTACCCCGACGTTCACCCCGTCGGCCCGGCAGGGTGCGGGCTTTCACGCGCGGTTGATAGAATTGCGCAACGCGAACCCCCTCGCTTCGAAGGAGCCAGTCTGAATGTCGCCGAACACGGATACCGATTTTTTTCGCCTTCTCGCAAACAGTTATCGCCGCCTGTTGGGCAGTGCGCTCGTGCCCGAAGGCATGAGCGACACAGAGGGCGCGGCCTGGCTCTACGAGCGCGCGCCGTTCGGTTTGCTTGCGCACGGCACGCAGACGGACCCGGTGTTCATGTATGGCAATCGTCGCGCGCAAGCGATCTTCGGCTACGACTGGAACGAAATCACGGCGCTGCCCTCGCGTCTTTCCGCGCAAGCGCCCGAGCGTAGCGAGCGGCAGGCGTTTCTCGATTCGGTCACGCGCGAAGGCTTCGTGAAAGACTATCGCGGCATCCGCATCACGAAGTCGGGACAGCGTTTCTGGATCGAGCGCGCGACCGTATGGCAACTGATCGACGAAGCCGGTATGTTGCACGGGCAGGCTGCGATGATTCCGCACGTTGCGCCTTGCTGACCCTCGCTTGCGCTTGACGTGGCCCGTGAGAAATACATCGATTGCCCGGTTCACGCCCGCCAGCATGTTCGCGCGCGAGGCCCTGACCTCATAGCCAGGCGTCGCAATGTCGAGCCGCCCGGCTCCCAGAAGCGCCAACAGATGTTGCGACGCGACGACTCGAACCCTGCAGTCCAGAATGCGGCCCCAGCGAGCGACCCGCTAGAATTGCAATGGCCGGCGCTGCGTTGTGCCGCGGCGCCTGCAACTTCCTTGCCATTATTCGATTTCATTTACGCGTGAAGACCGTTACCCTCGAACAACTCCGTGACGGGCAACTCGCCGGCGCTCGACAGCTCAAGCTCGCCTGCGGGCTGAGCGAATTTCCGCGCGAGATCTTCGACCTCGCCGACACCCTGGAGGTGCTCGACCTTTCGGGCAATGCGCTCACGTCGCTGCCGGACGACCTGTCGAGGCTGCGCCGTCTGCGCATTCTGTTCGCTTCGAGCAACCGGTTCACCGAGTTGCCGCCTGTACTCGGCGACTGCGAATCGCTGAGCATGGTCGGCTTCAAGGCGAACCGCATTCGCCGCGTTTCGGGGCGCGCGCTGCCGCCGCGATTGCGCTGGCTGATCCTGACCGATAACGCGGTCGACGTGCTGCCGGCGGAAATCGGCGAGCGTCCGAATCTGCAAAAGCTGATGCTCGCGGGCAACCGGCTGAGGTCGTTGCCCGAGACGATGGCCGCTTGCAGCCGGCTCGAACTGCTGCGGATTTCGGCGAACCGGCTCGACGCCTTGCCCGACTGGCTGTTGCGCCTGCCGCGGCTCGCGTGGCTTGCTTATGCCGGCAATCCGCTGAACGTCGTGCGCGAGCAGGTGGCGCAGGCCAATGCGCCGGTGCCCGATATCGACTGGCATACGCTCGCGCTTGGACAGACGCTAGGCGAGGGCGCCTCGGGCGTGACGCATCGCGCGACGCGGCTCCTGCGCGATGGGCATCCGGTGGAGGCGGTCGCCGTCAAGCTGTTCAAGGGCGCGGTGACGAGCGACGGTCTACCGGAGCTCGAAATGGCCGCGTGCCTGCAAGCCGGGCTGCACCCGAATCTCATCCCGGTGCTCGGCAAGATCACAGGCCATCCGCTCGGCGAGCATGGCCTCGTGATGGAGCTGATCCATCCGTCGTTCGTCAATCTCGCGGGGCCGCCGAGCCTCGACTCGTGTACGCGTGACGTTTATGCGGCCGATGTACGCTTCGACCGGCCGGTTGCATTGCAGATCGCGCGCGCGATCGCAGCGGCGGCACGCCATCTGCACGGACGCGGGATCATGCACGGCGATCTCTATGCGCACAACATCCTGCACGACGGTACTGGGCATGTCTTGCTCGGCGATTTCGGCGCGGCGTCCTTTTACGATATCGACGATCGCGCCCGGGCGCAGGCGCTCGAACGTATCGAGGTGCGTGCGTTCGGCTGCCTGCTGGAAGAACTCGCGCAGCGTCTGGCCGGAGAGGCTCATGATCGCGCCGCCGGGTTCGATGCGCTAATAGCAGACTGTTTGCGCGAGCAAGTCGAGATGCGACCTTCGTTCGATGAAATTGTCGAGCGGCTGGCTGCGTTGAACGATTGAGCAAGTGAGCGCAAGCCGTTAGCACATCGTGGCAGGCTCAGGCATGCGTGCTGACCGGCGCGTAGATCGCGAGCTTCAGCGCCGGATCGTCGTTCGTCTGAAACGTTGCGTACTCATAGCGCTGCAGATCGCGCCGATTTACGCGCCCTGCGGCGAGGAGCGGCGTGCGCCGCTGCGTCCTCCCAATGCGCCAAGCGCCGTCCGGGGTAACTCTTCGGTGGCCAGTGCCCACAGCGAATACGCCACGCCGCGCTGGAACAACAAGCTGACAGCACTGCGAAGCTCGCCCCTGCCCAGCGCATAGACCGAGTCAGTGACGGCCTTGGCGCCGTGCATCAGGACGCTGGCATGCCGGTAGCACCCCATCATGCAGGCATTGCACGGTTCCTGCTGGTCGGGCAGGTGGTCGAGGTCGAACACGGAGCCCATGGGCTCATCCCACGGTTCGCAACGCCAGATATCGAGGTTCCAGTCGATATAAAAATACTTGCTGCCAGCGATGCACGGAATGCGTTGCTGTTCGCCGCGCACGAACCGCGCGACCTCGTCCAGTGCGGCACCCGGGTCCATGACGCGAAAGCGCTTCTTGAGACGTTCGATTGCGCTCAATGCTTCGAGTAGTTCGTCGCGGCTGAGGTCGACGAGCTTCGAATGTTCGTCGTACACCAGCGATGTGGAACCGAATGCGTCGCGCCTTGGGTAGGAAAACACTACGGAATCGAAACCAAGCCGGTCGAGCGTTTCGGGAAGCGCTGCGTAACGGACCAGATGGCTCACCGTAACCGTTGCGCAGACCGGGATGCCGAAGGCGTGCGCCTCGGCGATGCCCTCGTGGATGCGGGCCGCAAGGCCGGGCAGCCCGCGATTGCGTTCGTGCTCGCTCATGTCCGCGCTGTCGATCGAGATCAGGAGACGCTTCAGGCCGGCGGCAGCCAGTTGCTTGATGTGCCGAGGAAGGAACCAGCCGTTCGTGATCACGCCGCACTGGATGCCGGCTTTGGTGGCCGACCCTACGAGCGATTCGATTTGCGGATGCACCAGAGGCTCGCCGCCTTGCAGCGTCATATAGCGAATCTTGCGTCTGCGCAGCATCGGCATCGCACGCGCGAACGCATCAGGATCGAGATAGCGGCGCGGGCCTGCCATTTTCTTCTCGCGCGAAAAGCCGCAGAAGTCACATGCAGCGTTGCAAACGTTCGTAACCGAAACGTCACAGACCGCAGGCAGTGGAGTGTGGGGCTCGCTCGCGCCGTTGCTTACATTTGGCAAACTGCGCCATTTGATGGTCCGCTCTGTCCTGTCCATGGTGCCCTCGAGGTTTGCCAACTCGTTCCGCACGAACCATCATAGGTTATGCACGGCACAGGCGCCGGATCGGGAGCGATATTTTTCAGTAATGGCTCAAACCAATCCTGTTTGACTGGCTATTGCCGGACACCTTCAATCCCGGTGCTCGATGGTGCCTCACTGGGCAGCCGGTTCCGGGCGAGTTCGTGAATGCTCTGTACGGGTTTGCAGAAGGAGAGAGAAATGGTTGACACCACAACCACCAAGCCGCGCGCTATCGGCTTCAACCACGTCGCGCTGGAGGTCGGCGATATCGAGGAAGCGCTGGCTTTCTACGGCCGCATCTTCGACTTTCAGTTGCGCGGCAAGAGCAGGACGATGGCCTTCATCGATCTTGGCGATCAATTCATCGCGTTGCAGGCCGGACGCCGACAGCCCGCCGACGACGGCCGGCATGTCGGCCTCGTTGTCGACGACAAGGAGGCGGCGCGCGCCGCACTCGCGGCCGCAGGCGTGAAGACGCTCGACGGTCCGTTTCTGGATTTTCGCGACCCCTGGGGCAATCGCTTCGAGATCGTGGGCTATGACAACATCCAGTTCACGAAGGCGCCGAATGTCCTGCGCGGCATGGGCCTGACGCACTTGACCAAGAACGAAAGCGCGAAAAAGGAGCTGGCCGAAAAAGGGATGGCGCCGGGTTGAGGCCCAATTTTCGCTGACGGGGCGGCTTCGCTCAATTCGGTTGCGATTGCGGTTCTTGTGGCGCCACTTGCGGTTGCGTTGGCGGTTGCGGCGCCACTTGCGGCAGAGCAGGAGGCTGCGGCGCCGTGATCGGTTCGAGCCCGCTGCGCGTAATCGCGGGCGCCGCATCCGGCGAGGACAGAAAACGGATCAGCGCCTCGGCGCCGGCAGGATTTCTCGCTGTGGTCGCGATGCCCCCGGAGTACACCGTGTAGCTTTGCACTTGCGCGGGCAGACTGCCGACCACCGTTATCCCCTTGACCGGCAACAGTTCCGCGACCTGTTGCAAGCCGATCTCCGCGTCGCCGTTCGCGACTGCAGTGGCGACCCGCTCGGCGGGAACCATGCGGCTCCTGCTTTTCACACGCTCGTCAATGCCGAGGCGCGAAAACAGTTCATTGGCGATATAGACGCCACTCGCGCTTTCCGGATAGACAATCGACTTCGCTGCAAGCAGCGTGCGGCGCAAGGCGTCGACAGTACTGATGTCCGGTTTCGGCGTACCCTCGCGCACCACCAGGCCGATTGGCGAGCGTGCGAAGTCCACCTTGCTGCCAGGCACTACGTTGCCGGCGCGAATCTGATCGTCGAGCGCATAGCTGACCACGATCAGCACGTCGGCCCACTCGCCACGCGCAAACCGCACGGGAATCGCATTCAGGGCGGTGCCCGCCGCCGCTCCCCAGACGGTGGCCAGCGTATAGCCGCTCTCGTCCTCGAATTGCGGACCCAGGTCACGATACGCCGGCGCAAACCAGCCCGACATCATGACTTTCACCTGGTCTGCCAGACACGCGCTGGGGCCCAATAACGCGAACGCCATGCAGATCGCGAGTGTGCGAACCCTCGGCTGGTGGATAGTCACGGCTGCGCCCCATCTCGATCGGCTGATCCGGCACTACGCCACATGTATCGCTCCCTATTTGCAGCAAAGCCGTGCAACGAAAGCGCGCGGCGGAAACCTGTGGCGAAAGCGCATCGTGGCTACGATCGTTTTGCATCGTTTATACAACACGTTCGTTTGTGCACACACTGGTTTTCTTCGCCTCTGATAGTCTTTTCCCAGCGACAGTTCGAGCGGTTATCAAACTTGACGCGTGCGAAGCGTGAAATCGAAGACAGGGGGGCTTATCCATGTTGCATTGGCTTTCAAACTTGATTGCCCACAATGCCGCAACGCCGGAGAAGCAGGCTCAACGCGCGCTGGGCGAATTGCGCATGGCGCTCTTCCAGGCCGAACAGCGGGTTCTGGATGCGCAATTGCAGGCCGAGTATTACCGCACGCGAATTGCGTTTTGCGAAGAAGTGCTGAAGGCCGGCATCGAACAGGTGTCGGACCTGCGCAAAGGGCAACATGAAGCGGTTACGCACGACTTGCGTCCGAACCTGAAGCTCACGACTTCGCAATAGGGAGGCTAGGCAGGCACGGCAGAAGAAACGCCTTCGGCAGTGATAGAAAGCAAAAGCATCGCAATGTGATGCAATATCTAGCGGGGGCGTTCTCCCGCCGATGCAAGGCCGAACCCGTGCGGCGCTTTGGGGACAAGACGCGCGGCCGCATGGGTCCGTGCGATTGTCCGGCATGGGCCGCAGCGGAACGGACAGGACGCCGCCGGTCCGGCGAGCGAACCTTATGAGTCAAATACTCTGCATGCCGAATTATCCGGTTTGCCGGGTCAACGTCGACGACAAGCGGCAAACGTGCGCCCACCCGGGCGCATCGCGCTTTTCTTTCCGGCAGTCGGCAGAAGACCCCGCCCGGCGCACCGCTAGACGCGCGGCAGATCGTCGATGGATTTTTCGACGTTACCGTCCGGCACTTCCAGATCGATTCCATCGATTCCGTTGGGATGCGGCACCGGCTTGATCTTTGGGCCAAGAAATCGCATGCCGCCCAGCGTAAATACGGAATAAACCACGGCCCCCGAGCGGATGTCGTTGGTGACGGCCGCCACCTCGGAGATGGTGGGTGCCGAGAGCCAATTGTGCGTCTGGGGGTCGATCAGCGCCCAGCGCACGTGTGTGACCCGGTCGGTCGAGGAACTGATGCGTACACCGTCGATACCATAGGTAGCCATAGCCGTCACCCTCGAGGCGAGAAACCTAATGGTAATCCGTTCGCTGCGCGGGTGGTAGCACGCCGGAGGCTTTCCACCCGAGCACGCTTACCACACCGCCTGGCTCGTGATTGCGAACTGTTTGAACTGGGTATCGACGCGCAAAGGCGCGCCGTGCTCCGTCTTCTCGATATGATCGACGAGCGGCAGCCCCACGCCTTCGAGCCAGTCGGAGAGGCCCAGATCGACGGGCGTATCGATGCGTACGAACATGCCCGCGTTGGAGGCGAGCCAATGGCTGATCAGCGCCTTGGCGCGGCATGCGTCCGGCGAATCGGGGGCGATCACGGGACCGATCACGTGCCCGTCGCCAAAGCGGCGAAAGAGTGCGAAGCCGATCAGGTCGCCGTCGCGGTCGAGCGCGATGCCGCTCGCTTGATCGAGCAGTTTCGGCAGCATGTCCGAGCGGTCGAGTCCGCTTGCGCCCGTAGCCAGCTCGATGAGGCGGGGCCGGTCGCTCGCGCCGATCGGGCGCAGCCGCTCGCCCGCGGGCAGCGAGACGAGCGGCGGCTGAAACGCCGCGCCCTGGTGCTGGTGAATGCGGCCGATGCGCGTAAAGCCGAGCCGCTCGACGAGCGGCCAGCCCGCGTCGCTTGCGTGGAGCAGCAGCGTGCGCGAAGCGAGCGCCTGCATCCAGTGCTCGATCATGGCACGGCCAATGCCGCGGCGCTGATGACTGGGCTTGACGATCAGCATGCCGAGCGTCGCCGCGTTGGGACCGAACAACCACGAGAAAGCCGTGCCGACGAGCGAGCCGCCTTCGTCCACGGCCACGATGCCTTGGCCGATACGCGCGGCGAAACGCCAGTCTTCGGGGCGGTGCCGCCAGCGCACCGCCGTCGACAACGCATGCGCGGCGGGCAGATCGTCGGCAGTAAATGCGCGGTAGGTAATGACGCTGTTCAGGTTTGGGTCGGACACGCCGGCCTCCAGATTCTGTATACGCGTTCCGTGACTATCGCATTGCCCGCCGTGGCTGACTAGGACGATCTTCCTGTTCCGGACGCGCCGTGGGCGCGCGCCCGTGATGCAATGCAAAACGCGGGGTTGGGCAGTCAATAACGCTTCGATTCTGCTGATTGCGCCTTTTTGTCGGCGAAAAATGCGGCGGCAGTGGACCTACGATATTTCCCATCGAGACCAAGTCGAGGGAACCCAGTCATGGACCAGTTCGATCCCGCTGCAGTGGCTGCCGCAATCGCGGAACAAGCCAGCCATTTCATTGGCGGAGAGCGGGTCGCCGGGGGCGCGGCGCGCATCGGGGTCGCGCGGCCATCGGACGGCGCCGTCTACGCCTCGGCGCCACTTGGCGACGAACAACTAGTGGACCGCGCCGTCGACAACGCGAAGCGCGCGTTTCGCTCGAGCGGCTGGCCGCGCATGGCGCCGCGCGAGCGCGCCCGCATTCTGCGCCGCTTCGCCGACCTGATCGCCGCCGACACCGCCACGCTCGCGCCGCTCGAAGCGCTCGGCTCGACGCGCCCCGTGCGCGACGTGTGCGCGTGGGACGTGCCGTTTACGGCGGAAGGCATCCGCTTCTATGCCGAGTTCGCCGACAAGATCGGCGGCGAGGTCGTGGCCACCGATCACGACCATCTGGGCATGACGATCGCCGAGCCCTATGGCGTGGTCGGCGCGATCGCGCCGTGGAATTTCCCGCTCGTGATGGCGTCGTGGAAGATCGGTCCGGCGCTCGCGGCGGGCAATGCCGTGGTGCTCAAGCCTTCGGAAATGACGCCGTTCTCCGTGCTGCGCCTCGCCGAACTCGCGGTCGAAGCGGGCATTCCGCCGGGCATCTTCAACGTGGTGCAAGGCGACGGCGCGACGACCGGCGACGCGCTCGTGCGCCACCCGGACGTTGCAAAAGTGACGTTCACGGGATCGACGCGCGCGGGCGCCGCGATCATGGCGGCGTGCGCGCAAAGCGGCACGAAGCCGGTCACGCTGGAACTGGGCGGCAAGAGCCCGCAAATCGTGTTCGCGGACGCGCCGAAGTTCGACGAGGTCGCGCGCCGCATTGCCGGCGCGATTGCGGGCAACGCGGGGCAGGTGTGCGTGGCCGGTTCGCGGCTGCTGGTCGAGCGCGCCGTTGCGGACGAACTCGTTACCCGCATCGGGCAGGCGTTCGCCGCGCTGCGCGCCGGGGCGACGTGGGCTGCGGGCACGACGCTGCCGCCCATCATTTCGGAAACCCAGGCCGCGCGCATCGAAGCGATTGTCGAGCGCAGCGTGGCCGAAGGCGCCACGCTGTACTGCGGCGGCCGCTGCGCAGAGGCGCCCGTGCCCGGCGCGTTCTACCTGCCCACCATTCTCACCGGCGTGACGGCGCAAAACGAGGCGGTGCGCGCCGAGATTTTCGGCCCGGTGCTCACGGTGCAGACCTTCGACACTGAAGAAGAGGCGCTCGCGCTCGCCTCGCATCCCGAATACGGCCTCGCCGCCGGCGTGCACACCGCGGACATCGGCCGCGCGCTGCGGTTCGTGCGCGCGCTGGAGGCGGGCACCGTGTGGGTCAACCGCTACGGACGCAGCAACGACTTCATGATCCCGACCGGCGGCTACAAACGTTCGGGCATGGGCAAGGACCTCGGGCGCCAGGGTTACGAAGCGCACCTGCGCTTCAAGAGCGTGCTGATCGATACGGGAACCTGACGACGTGCTGGCTGCCAGGCTGACGAACTATGCAGGAAAACGCACGGTCATGCTGCCATGACCCGCGCGATGGCGCCGCCGCAGATTCTGCTGCTGCGGCCTCCGAAAACGCTTGGTTTATACCGTATGGGCCCCACGATTCGACGCTCACCCCAAATTTTGCGCTGTTTAAATTTTCCACAGGGACGCACTTTCACCTGTTTTCGCCACTGAGCCCGCAGCGGGTTCATCACACGAAAGGATTGCCATCATGATCGATTTCGAGCCGAAGTACATCACGTTCGACTGCTACGGCACACTGACCAGGTTCCGCATGGCCGACATGGCGCGCGAGATATATGGCGACCGCCTCGAGGGCGCCGATCTCGAGAAGTTCGTCGCGTTTTTCGCGGGTTATCGCCGCGATGAGGTGCTCGGCGCATGGAAGCCGTACCGCGACGTGGTCGTCAATTCGGTGCGCCGCGCCTGCAAGCGCATGAACGTCGAGTTCATCGAGGCCGAAGCCGAAAAGTTCTATACCGCCGTGCCGACCTGGGGCCCGCACCCGGACGTGCCGGAAGGCCTCTCGCGCCTCGCGAAGAAGTACAAGCTCGTGATTCTCTCGAACGCTTCGGACGACCAGATCCAGAGCAATGTCGACAAGCTCGGCGCGCCGTTCCATCGCGTGTTCACGGCGCAACAGGCGCAGTCGTACAAGCCGCGCATGCAGGGCTTCGAGTACATGTTCGACCAGCTGAACTGCAACCCCGGCGACGTGCTGCACGTTTCGTCGAGCCTGCGCTATGACCTGATGACGGCGCACGACATGGGCATCAAGCACAAGGCCTTCGTCCAGCGCGGCCACGAGCCGGGCACGCCGTACTACGAGTACTACGAAGTCAAGACGATCGGCGAACTCGCTTCGCAACTGGGTCTGTGACAACCGCGATAGCCGAGGCCGCCCGATGAAGCTCGACTCCTACTGGCTCGATACCGCCCCTGGCGGTCTGCTCGCAAGCGAGGGACCGGTGGAGGGCCGCGTGGACGTCGCCGTGGTTGGCGGCGGCTTCACGGGGCTTTCCGCGGCGCTCGCGTTAGGCCGCCGCGGCGCGAGCGTCGCGGTGCTGGACGCGGGCCGCATGGGCGGCGGCGCGTCGGGGCGCAACGGCGGCCAGTGCAATACCGGCGTGGCGCAGGATTATGCGGCGCTGCGCGGGCAACTGGGCGTCGAGCGCGCGCAGGGTTGCTACCGCGCCTATGCGGCGGCCGTCGATACCGTCGAGCGGCTGATTCGCGAAGAGGGCATCGACTGCGACTACCTCGCCTCGGGCAAGCTCAAGCTCGCGGCGAAGCCGCATCACCTCGAACACCTCGAACGCACGGCCGAGCTGATTCGCCGCGAAGTCGATCCGGACATCGAGATCATCGGCCGTGAACAGATCCGCAACGAGGTGGAATCGGACAGCTTCCATGGCGGACTGCTTCAGAAGCACGGCGGCCAGATGCACATGGGCCGCTTCGCGGTAGGGCTCGCGAACGCCGCGGTACGGCGCGGCGCGCGGCTTTACGAGCACGCCGCCGTGACGTCCATCGCGAGAGAGAGCGGCGGCTATCGCGTGGAGTCGTTCCGCGGAACGTTGCGCGCGCAACAGGTATTGATCGCCACGGGCCCTTCTCGGCATGGGCCGTTCGCGTGGTACCGGCGGCGTCTTGCACCGGTCGGCTCGTTCATCGTCGTGACGGAACCGTTGCCGCCCGCGCAGCTCATGCAGCTCTTGCCCCACCGTCGCTCGTACACGACGAGCCGCCTCATGCACAACTATTTTCGCGTGACGCCGGATTCGCGCCTGCTGTTCGGCGGCCGGGCGCGCTTCACGGCGTCGGAGCAGCCTTCCGACGCCAGGAGCGGCCGCATCCTGCAGCGCAATCTCGCACAGATCTTTCCGGCGCTCGCGAGCGTGCGGATCGATTACTGCTGGGGCGGGCTCGTCGATATCACCGCGGACCGCTTGCCGCGTGCGGGCCAGCACGACGGCGTGTGGTTCTCGATGGGCTACAGCGGACACGGCACGCAGATGTCGACGCACATGGGCCAGGTGATGGCCGAGGTGATGAGCGGCAACCCGTACGCGAACCCGTGGCGCGATTTCGCGTGGCCCGCCATTCCGGGGCACACGGGCAAGCCGTGGTTTTTGCCGCTCGTCGGCGCGTACTACCAGATCAAAGACGTTTTTTACTGACGCTGGCTTTTCCTACAACACGCAGCTTCGATACGTCGGGCTGCGACCCCCCACATCAGACGCGGAGAAGTTTCATGAGCACCGACAAATCGCTTGAAGACATCGCTCACCCGGGCGTGCGGCTCGATGCATTGACGAAGCGCGGCGCCTCGCGCCGCGACCTCCTTCGCGCGATGGTCGCGGGGGGCATGATGTCGATGACGGGGGCGGGCCTGCTCGCCGCGAGCGGCGCGGCCTTCGCGCAGGAAAAACCGAAGCAGGGCGGCAAGATCCGCGTGGCGACGCAGTCGTCGTCCGCGTCCGACACGCTCGATCCCGCGAAGGAGTCGGTGTCCACCGACTATGTGCGCGCCAACATGCTGTACAACGGCCTGACCGAGTACGACTCGCATCTCGGCGCGCAAATGGCGCTCGCGCAGTCGCTCGAAACGAAGGATGCGACGGTGTGGATCGTGAAGCTGCGCAGCGGCGTGCAGTTCCACGACGGCAAGACGCTCGCGCCCGCCGACGTGGTGTACTCGCTCATGCGCCACAAGGACGCCGCGGTAGGCTCGAAGGTCAAGACGCTCGCCGACCAGTTCCAGGACGTGAAGGCCACGGGCCCGAACGAAGTGACGATCACGCTCTCGGGGGCGAACGCCGACCTGCCCGTGATCCTCTCCGACTCGCACTTCATGATCATCAAGGACGGCACGAACGACTTCAAGACGGCCGTGGGCACCGGCCCGTTCAAGCTCAAGGAGTTCTCGCCGGGCGTGCGCACGGTCGTCGTGCGCAACGAGCGCTACTGGAAGCCGGGCCTCCCGCACCTGGACGAGATCGAACTGGTCGGCATCGGCGACGAATCGGCGCGGGTCAACGCGCTGCTCTCGGGCGATGTGCAGCTCATCAACCAGGTGAGCCCGCGCTCGACTTCGCGCATCAAGGGCACGCCGGGTTTCGCGGTCAAGGAGACGAAGACGGGCCAGTACACCGACCTCATCATGCGCGACGAGGGCGGCATTACGGGCAACGCCGATTTCCGCCGCGGCATGATGCACCTGTTCGACCGCGAGCAGATCCGCAATGCCGTGTTCCTCGGCTACGGCGCAATCGGCAACGACCAGCCTATCGATCCGACCAACAAGTATTACTTTGCCGGCCTGCCGGAGCGCACCTTCGATCCGCAGAAGGCGAAGTTCTACTTCCAGAAGGCCAAGCTCGGCAGTACGCCGCTGCAGGTCTATGCCTCCCCGGCCGCGGACGGCTCCGTCGAAATGGCGATGCTGCTGCAGCAGGTCGCGCCGCAGGCGGGCCTGAACCTTCAGGTAGTGCGCACGCCCGGCGACGGCTACTGGTCGAACCACTGGATGAAGCACCCGCTGACTTTCGGCAACATCAACGCGCGCCCGAGCGCCGACGTGATCTTCACGCAGTTCTTCAAGTCGGATGCGCCATGGAACGAAGCGAACTGGAAGGACCCGAAGTTCGACCAGATGCTGCTCGCCGCGCGCGGCGAGCCGGACGAGGCGAAGCGCAAGAAGATCTACGGCGACATGCAGGTGCTCGTGCATACCGACGGCGGCATCGGCATTCCGCTGTTCCTCAGCTCGCTTGACGCGCACACGACGAAGCTCAAGGGCCTCGGCTCGATTCCGATTGCCGGCCTCATGGGCTTCAAGTTCGCCGAGAACGTCTGGCTCGAAGCGTAGTGCCAGGCGTGATGTTTTGCGGCCGGTGCGCGCCTGGATGCGCACCCGGTCACCGATTCCCCGCTTCATGATGCTCAGGGAGGCGACATCCGATGAAAGCTCACGCGCAACGTCTCATTGGCGCGCGTCTCGGTCTCGCGCTGCTCACGTTGCTGATCGTCTCGGCAATCGTGTTCGGCCTTACGGGCCTGTTGCCCGGCGACGCCGCGCAGCAGGCCCTCGGCCAGGCGGCCACGCCCGAGCAGGTGGCCGCGCTGCGTCACCAGTTCGGGCTCGACCAGCCCGCGCTCACGCGTTATGTCCACTGGCTCCTGCAGGCCGTGACCGGCAACTTCGGGACGTCGGTGTCGAACAACCAGCCGGTGAGCGAGCTGATCGCCACGCGCCTGCCGAATTCGCTCGTGCTGGCGGGGCTCACCACGCTCGTTTCGGTGCCGCTCGCGCTCGCCATCGGCATTTTTTCCGCCGTTTTCCGCGGCTCGCTGCTCGATCGCGCGCTCAACGTGCTCACGCTTTCCGCCGTGGCGGTGCCCGAATTTCTGGTCGCCACCATCGCGGTGCTGATCTTCGCGGTGAAGCTGCGCTGGCTGCCGGCGCTCTCGTACCTCTCCGAGGTGGACTCGTTCGGCACGCTCCTGCGCATCTACGCGATGCCCGTCATGACGCTGTGCTGCGTGATCGTCGCGCAGATGGCGCGCATGACGCGCGCGGCCGTGCTCGACCAGCTGGGCGCGCCGTATGTGGAAATGGCGCGCCTGAAGGGCGCCTCGCCCGCTCGCATCGTGCTTCGCCATGTGCTGCCGAACACAATCGGCCCGATCGCCAATGCCGTCGCGCTGAGCCTCTCGTATCTCTTTGGCGGCGTGGTGATCGTGGAGTCGATTTTCAACTATCCGGGCCTCGCGAGCCTGATGGTCGACGCCGTGACGAACCGCGATCTGCCGCTCGTGCAGGGCTGTGTGATGGTGTTCTGCGCCGCGTATCTGGTGCTCGTGCTGATCGCGGACCTGTGTCAAATCGTATCCAACCCGAGGCTGCGTCAACGATGAACCGACCCGCCACATCCCATGCCGGGACCGTGCTCTACGCGACTAGCGAGAGCGAGGAGCGGCCCGTCGCCGAAGTCGAGAAGGACGTGCCGGGCGACGTTCCCACGCCGCCGCGCTCGCCGCTGCGCCGCATCGTCGGGCGTCTTTCGGTGCTCGGCCTGATCGGCCTTGCGATCGTCGTGTTCTGGCTCGGCGTGGCCTTCATCGGGCCGCTCGTCGCGCCGTACAAGGGCGGCGCCATCACCTCCACGGAAATCTTCGGCTCGTATAGCGCGGCGCATCCGCTCGGCACCGACTTCCTGGGCCGCGACATGCTGAGCCGCGTGCTCTACGGCACCCAGTACACCGTGGGCCTCGCGCTCGCCGCAACGCTGCTCGCCAGCGGGATCGGCACATTCTTCGGACTGCTTGCCGCGGTCGCGCCGCGCTGGATCGACGAGATGCTGAGTCGCCTGTTCGACGCGCTGATCTCCATTCCGAGCAAGGTGCTCGCGCTCGTCGTGATCGCGGCGTTCGGCTCGTCGGTGCCGATGCTCATCGCCGTTGCGGCGCTCGCCTATATTCCGGGCGCGTTCCGTATCTCGCGCTCGCTGGCCGTGAACCTGATGACGCTCGAATACGTGCAGGTCGCCAGAGCGCGTGGCGAAGGCCTCTTCTATATCGCCCGCGTGGAGGTGCTGCCGAACATGATCCACCCCATGCTCGCCGACTTCGGCCTGCGCTTCGTCTTCATCGTGCTGCTGCTCTCCGGCCTCTCGTTCCTCGGCCTCGGCGTGCAGCCGCCGGATGCGGATTGGGGCTCGCTCGTGCGCGAGAACATCGGCGGCCTCTCGGAAGGCGCGCCCGCCGTGCTGATGCCGGCCGTCGCCATCGCGACGCTGACCGTTGGCGTGAACCTTCTGATCGACAGCCTGCGCCGTCACGGCGGCCGCGCGCATGGAGGCGGAAAATGAACATGATCGAAGTGACGGGCCTGCGTGTGGTCGCGGGCGCGGCGCCCGATCCGGTCGTCGAGATCGTCAAGGGCGTCGATTTCACGGTGAAGCAGGGCGAAGTGCTCGCGCTGATCGGCGAGTCGGGGTCGGGCAAGACCACCATCGCGCTCTCGCTGCTCGGCCATGCGCGCGACGGCTGCGCCATTGCGGGCGGCAGCGTGAAGATCGGCGGCACCGATATGCTCGCGCTCGACGAGCGCGGCCGCCGCGCGCTGCGCGCGCGCACCGTGGCCTATGTGGCGCAGAGCGCCTCGGCGGGATTCAACCCGGCGCGCACGATCATGGATCAGGTGACCGAGCCCGCGCTGCTGCACAAGCTCATGCCGCCCGCGGCGGCGCGCGAGAAGGCAGTGAGCCTGTTCCGTGCGCTCGCGCTGCCTTCGCCCGAAACGATCGGCGCGCGCTATCCGCACCAGGTGTCCGGCGGCCAGTTGCAGCGGCTGATGGCGGCGATGGCGCTTATTACCGACCCCGCCGTGGTCGTGTTCGACGAGCCCACCACGGCGCTCGACGTGACCACGCAGATCGAAGTGCTCGCGGCTTTCCGCAAGGTCGTGAAGGAGCTGGGCACGACAGCCGTGTACGTGTCGCACGATCTCGCGGTTGTGGCGCAGATGGCCGATCGTATCGTCGTCCTGAACAATGGCGCGGTACGCGAGAACGGCACGACGCTGCAGGTGCTCGACGCCCCCGCCGACGACTACACGCGGGCGCTGCTGGCCGCGCGCCGCCACCCCGACCCCGGCCCCCCGCTCGTACCGCCTGTGGCCGAAGTGCCGCTGCTCGAAGTGCGCGGACTGACCGCGGGCTATGGCCGCGTCGATGCGAACGGTGTGCCCGCCGTGCGCGTGCTCGAGGACGTGAGCCTGCGCATCCCGCGCGGCAGCGCGCTGGGCGTGATCGGCGAATCGGGCTCGGGCAAGACGACGCTCGCCCGCGTGGTGGCCGGGCTGGTCGAGCGCGCGCGCGGCGAGGTGCTGCTCGACGGCGCGCCGTTGCCCGCGGCGCTTTCGGCGCGCACGCCCGACCAGTACCGGCGCATCCAGATCGTGTTCCAGAACGCCGACACGGCGCTCAACCCGAGCCACACGATTGCCGATATCCTCGCGCGGCCCATGTGCTTCTATCACGGCCTGCGCGGCGCGCGGGCGCAAAAGCGCATGCTCGAACTGCTGGATCTCGTGAAGCTGCCCGCATCGATTGCGAAGCGTCAGCCGGGCGGTCTCTCGGGCGGCCAGAAGCAGCGCGTGAACCTGGCCCGCGCCCTTGCGGCCGAGCCAGCGCTCATTCTGTGCGACGAGGTGACGTCGGCGCTCGATACCGTCGTCGGCGCGGCGATTCTCGAGCTGCTCGCCGAATTGCGGCGCGAGCTGGGCGTCTCGTACATGTTCATCAGCCACGATATTTCGACGGTGCGCGCGATCTGCGACGACGTCGTCGTGCTGTACGGCGGCCAGTGCGTCGAGGCGGGCCAGCGCGACGTGCTGGAGGCGCCGCCTTATCACCCGTACACGGGTTTGCTCGTCGATTCGGTGCCGGCCCTGCAGCCGGGGTGGCTCGACGCGCGGCGTGCCGTGGCGGACGCGGCGCTGCCGCCGCTCGGGGCGTCGGCCGAGGTGCGCGAGCTGTGCGCGTTCCGGGCGCGTTGCCCGGTGCGTATCGACGGCGCGTGCAATGTGTCGGCACCCGCGATGAAGCGTTTGCCCAGCGGCGCGCAGATTCTTTGCCATCACACGACGGCCGAACTGGAGCGCCTGCAGACCGCACAGGCCGCGCAGGTCGCGCAGGCAACGCAATCCACCGGGAGGGCCGCTGCATGAGTGCGCGCTTCGTGAGAGTGGCGGAAACGGGCCGCCCGACCTTCGAGATCGAGATCGACGGCAGGGTGGCGCAGGCCGCCGAGGGGGACACGCTGATGGTCGCGCTGCTCGCCACGCAGGACGCGCTGCGCGACTGCGAGTTCGACGACGGGCGCCGCGCCGGTTTCTGCCTGATGGGCGCGTGCCAGGACTGCTGGGTGTGGACCGCGCAGGGCGAGCGGCTGCGCGCCTGCACGACGCCCGCGGCGCCGGGCATGTCGATCGTCACGCGCAACGTGCTTGCCGGGGAGGGCGTATGGCCGCGCGCGCAGAGCTGAAGGTCGTCGTGATCGGCGCGGGACCTGCGGGCGTTCGTGCGGCGCAGACGCTGGTCGCGGCGGGCCTGCGCCCCGTTGTCGTGGACGAAGGGCGGCGCGACGGCGGGCAGATTTATCGGCGTCAGCCCGAAGGCTTCAAGCGCAGCTACGCAGCGCTCTATGGCACCGAGGCCGAACGTGCCGCGTCGCTGCATCGCGACTTCGACGCGCTGCGCTCGCAGATCGACTACCTGCCCGACACGCTCGTCTGGAACGTCGGACCGAAGTCAGTCCATCTCGCGAGCGGCGCGCGCTACCACGAGCTTGCCTTCGACGCGCTGATCGTCTGCAGCGGCGCGACCGACCGGCTCATGCCGGTGCCGGGCTGGCATCTGGCGGGCGCCTATAGCCTGGGCGGCGCGCAGGTCGCGCTGAAGTCGCAGGGCTGCGCCATCGGCGCGCGCACCGTCATGATGGGCACCGGCCCGCTGCTTTACCTCGTCGCCGCGCAGTACGTGAAAGCGGGCGCGACGGTGAGCGCGGTGCTCGATACGTCCACGCTCGGCCAGCGCATGCGCGCGTTGCCCGATTTGCTGCAGGTGCCCGCCACGCTGCGCAAGGGCGCGGCGCTCCTGCGCACGCTGCGCCGCGCGCGTGTGCCGATGTATCGCGGTGTGACGCCGCTTGCGATCGAAGGCTCGGCCGGGCACGGCGTGACCGCAGTGCGCGTGAAACTCGCGAACGGCGGCGAAGCGCGCGTGGCGTGCGACGCCGTCGCGCTCGGCTATCACTTGCGCTCCGAGACGCAAATCGCGGATCTCGCGGGTTGCGTGTTCCATTTCGATCGGGCCGCGCGGCAATGGCTGCCCGAGGTCGATCAGGACGGCCGCAGCAGCGTGGCAGGCGTTTATCTGGCCGGGGACGGCGCGCGCGTGCGCGGCGCCGACGCGGCCGAGCGCGCGGGCCGACTCGCCGCGCTGGCGGCATTGCAGGATGCGGGCGCGGCCTCATCGAACGGCGCGTTCGCCGAAGCGGCAAGGCTGCGGGTTGAACTCGCACGTTTCACGCGTTTCGCACAAGGTTTGCGCAATGCGTTTCCCTGGCCCGCGCATTTCGCGGCGACGTTGCCCGACGACACCGTCGTGTGCCGCTGCGAGGCCGTCACGGCAGGCGAATTGCGCCGCGTGGTGCGCGAGACGGGCGCCACGGAAGCCAATCGTGCGAAGGCATTTTCACGCGTAGGGATGGGGCGCTGCCAGGGCCGCTTCTGCGCGCACGCGGGGGCCGAAGTCATCGCCGCCGAGGCGCGCGTGCCGCTGGAAGCCGTGGGCCGGCTGCGCGGGCAGGCGCCGGTCAAGCCGCTGACGATGGCGCTGAGTGCCGCCGGGAAGGGTATCGACGAAACCCAGGGCGGTACGGCGCCCGCCGCGCACGAGCCGTACCGCGCATGCTGCACAAAGGAGTTCAGCGAATGAAGGATCGCGCCGATGTGATCGTGATTGGAGGTGGCATCATCGGGACGTCCACGGCGTTCTTCCTGAGCCGCCGCAAGCGCTCAGTGATCCTGATCGAACGCGGGCTCACAGGCCAGCAGGCGAGCGGCGTGAACTTCGGCGGCGTGCGCCGCCAGGGCCGCGCGCTCGCGCAGCTCGCCATGTCCAATCGCGCGCTCGATATCTGGTATCGCGCGCAGTCGCTGCTCGGCGAAGACGTGGAGTTTCTGCCTTCGGGCCACACGCGCGTGTGCTACCACGCGCACGACGCCGAATACTTCCATCGCTACGCCGGGCAGGCGCGCGGGTACGGGCTCGATCTCGAAGTGCTCGAAGGCGCGGCGATGTTCAGGCGCTTCCCGTTCCTTGGCCGCGAAGTGCTGGCCGCCTCCATCTCGCCGCGCGACGGCCACGCCAATCCGCGTCTGGCCGCGCCGGCTTTCGGCCGCGCCGCCGCGCGGCACGGCGCGCATCTCGTGGAGAACACCGAAATCGTGCGCGTGGAAAAGGAAGCGGGCGGCTTTCGCGTGGAAAGCGCGACCGGGGCGGTATGGCGCGCGGAGCAACTGCTGATTTGCGCCGGTGCATGGGCGGGGGCGCTTTCCGAGCAGTTCGGCGAGCCGGTGCCGCTCGTTGCGCGCGGCCCGCAGATGGCTGTGACCGAGCCCGTGCCCTATCGCTTCGTGCATTCAATGGGGGTCTACACCTCGGTCAAGGAAGAGAGCGTGTATTTCCGGCAGATTCCGCGCGGCAACCTCGTCCTGGGCGGCGGCCCCCCGGGTCCCGCCGACCCAGGCACGCGCCGCGCCGGCGTGCTGCCCGGCAACACCGTGCAGCAGATCGCGCAGTTCCGCCGGCTGGTTCCCGCGCTAGCGCCGCTGCACGTGATCCGCGTGTGGAGCGGCGTGGAAAGCTACCTGCCGGATTCGGAGCCCGTGATCGGCCCGAGTTCGACCACGGAGGGCCTTTTCTATGCGTTCGGTTTCAGCGGTTCGGGCTTCCAGATCGGGCCGGGCGTCGGCGAAACGCTTGCGGAACTGCTCGACGCAGGCGCAACCGACATTCCGCTCGAACCGTTTTCGATTGCGCGCTTCGGGCGTGCTGCGCCCGTTGTCGGCGCGCACACAGCGACTGCCAGCGAGGCTTGATCATGCATGACGCGAATGCATCCGTTGCCGCGCCAGTCACTCCGCTTCGCGACGCGCTGGCCTATATCGACGCGAATTTCGACAAGTCCGTGAGCCTCGCCGAACTGGCCGAGGTATCGGCGCTCAGCGTCTCGCGGTTCGCTACCGTGTTTCGTCAGCAGATCGGCCTTTCGCCATACAAGTACCTGTGCGAGGTGCGCGTGCGCCGCGCACAGCTACTGCTGCTGGCGGGCGTGCCGGGCGCCGTGGTCGCGACGCAGGTCGGTTTCTTCGATCAGAGCCATCTGGCGCGCCATTTCAAGCGCTTTTGCGGCGTGACGCCCAGCGCCTTCCTGCAGCAGGCGAGGGCGCTCGAAGCGGCTTGAGCGCCTGCTGGCCTGTGTCACGCGTCACAGAATGACGTAGACCTTGCGCATCGTTTCGTCGACTTCCCACGTGCCTTCCGTGTTGGCGGCGAAGAAAAGCGTATCGCCGCCGCGAAAATGCACGGTCGCCTCGCCGTCCGGCGTGAAGCGTCCGCTGCCGCTCAGGATATGCATGACCTCCGCTTCCTTCACGGAGCGTCGGTAGGTGCCGCTCGTGCATTCGAAAAGTCCGGTGTCGACGGATTCGGTGCCCGGAATGACCTTTTGCACGCCCGAAACGCGTATCGCCTGCGAGCCGGGCGCGCCCGCCGTGCCCCAGTCTTCGAGCGCCTGCACGTCGACGCTTTGCATGATCTGCTGAACTTTCATCATTCGTTCGTTAACCTGAATAAAGGGAAGGGCGCTTCAGCGCTTCTGAACGATGCGCTGCTCGATCTTGCCGAGCCGCACCACGGTTACACCCGGGCGCAGCTGGCGCAGCGACGGCATCACGAGAATGCAGTCGTCGTAGGGCGTGACGACCGGCTCGCCGTCGGACCAGCCAATCACGGCGCCGGCCTTGGGGAACACCTCGAGGCCCGTGTACTCGCCTGCGAACCGGAAGTCCATGCTCTTCGCCACCACGGGCTCGGTCACGCGCACCACGCGCATTTCCGGCGGCAGCGGTTGCAGCCAGTCTGCCGGCAGATCCGCTTCGTCTACGACACCCGGGAGCAGCAGGAAGCGCGCGGTGACATCGCGCGCCACGGTCACGGCGCTCGCTTCCCAATGCTGGCCACACTCGATCAACAGCGCGTTCTTTGCGCTCGCCGGGTCGCCGAAGCCTTCGTAATCGCGCATGCGGCGGCCTTCCGGGTGGCCCTCGTCGCCAATGACGGTGGCCGGCGCGCCAAGCCGCGTGGAGAGCTCGACGCCCTTGGCGAGCGGCCCCGCGACGATCAGCGGCATGCACTTCTCATGCATCGAATGCAGATCGAGCAGCAGATCGACCTCGTCGATCACGGGCCGCATCGCGCGGGCGCGGCGCAGTTCGCTCGATTCGCGCGCGAGGTCGTCCAGCGTCTGCGCGGTCCACACGCGGTTGAAGTCCTGATCGACAAAACGTGCGGCGTCGGGGTGCGCGGGGTCGAAGCGGCGGTAGGCCTCCACGTTCGCGAACGCGAGCGTGAGCTTGCCGCGTCGCGGCCGCAGCCGCGCGCGCAACAGCGCATCGACGACGATCGCGCCGCACACCTCGTTGCCGTGCGTGAGCGCATTGATCATCACGTGCGGCCCGGGTGCGCCCGAGTCGAAGGTATGCACATAGGGGATGCCCGTTTCGCTGCGCTCGTGGGCGGCGATGTCGGGAAACGCGACTTCGATCGGATAGGCGCTCATGCAAGCCCTCCCTGGCAGAGGTATTTGATGGATAGGTAATCGTCGAGCCCATACTTCGAGCCTTCCCGGCCATAGCCCGATTCCTTCACGCCGCCGAACGGCGCCGCTTCGCTCGCGAGCGCGCCTTCATTGATGCCGACGATGCCGGCTTCGAGCTGCCGCGCGACGCGATCGATGCGGCGCACGTCCTGGCTGTAGAAGTAGGCGGCAAGGCCATACGGGGTGTCGTTGGCGGCGCGGATCGCCTCGGCTTCGTCGTCGAAGCGGAACAGCGGCACAACGGGGCCGAAGGTTTCTTCGCAGCTTAGCTGCATGTCGGGCGTGGCGCCCGCGAGCACGGTGGGCGCGTACCAGTTCGCGCCCAGCTCGGCGAGGCGCTTCCCGCCCGTGAGCACGCGTGCGCCGCGGCTCACGGCGTCGTCCACGTGGCGGGCGATCTTCTCGACCGCGCGCGCGTTGATCATCGGGCCGATCTGCGCGGCGGGGTCGGTCGCGGGTGCGACTTTCAAGGCGGCCACGCGCGTGGCGAGCTTGTCGGCGAAGCGCTCGAACACGCCCGCTTGCACGTACACGCGATTGGGGCACACGCAGGTCTGGCCGCCATTGCGGAACTTCGCAGCCATGAGGCCTTCAACGGCGGCGTCGAGATCGGCATCGTCGAACACGATGAACGGCGCGTTGCCGCCCAGTTCGAGCGAGAGCTTCTTTAGCGTGCCCGCCGATTCCTTCGCGAGGTGCTTGCCCACGGGCGTCGAGCCGGTGAAGGTGATCTTGCGCACCCGGCCGTCCGCGAGCCACGCGGCGACGGCCGTCACGCCGCGCTGGCGCGATGCGCAAATGAGGTTCAGCACGCCGGGAGGCACACCCGCCTCGTGCGCGAGCATGACGAGAGCGAGGGCGGTGAGCGGGGTGTCTTCGGCCGGCTTGCCGACCACCGTGCAGCCCGCGGCGAGGGCCGGGGCGATCTTGCGCGCGATCATCGCGAGCGGGAAATTCCACGGCGTGATCGCCGCGACCACGCCAACGGGCTCCTTCACCGCGCTCATGCGCTTGCCGCGCTGCTGCTGCGGGATGAGGTCGCCGTAGATGCGCGTGGCCTCGTCGGCGAACCAGGCGACATAGGACGCGCCATACATCGCTTCGCCGCGTCCCTCGTGCAGCGGCTTGCCTTGTTCGAGCGAGATCAGTCGACCCAGTTCGTCGGCGTTCGCGACGATCAGCGCATGCCAGCGGCGCAGCACGGCGGCGCGTTCAGCGGGGAGCGTGTCGCGCCAGGCGGGGAATGCGCGGGCGGCGGCGTCGGTGGCGGCGCGTGCGTCGTTCGCGTCGCTATCGGCGACCTCGGCGATCGTTTTGCCGGTCGCGGGGTCGGTCACCGCGAAGCGCGTGCCGGAGGCGGCGCTCACCCATTGCCCGTCGATGAAGTTGTCGCTGCGAATCAGCGCGCTCAAGGGATAACGCGTAGTCATTTGCCGATTCCTTTCCGCCCGTGCGGAAGTCGATGGTTCGATGCGAGGAAGTGAACGCGCACGACTGGCGCGCCGAAACCGTGAGGTGCCGGCGCGAAGCGTGCGCGAGAACATGAATGCGTGAGGCAGGCGCGCGAGGCGCGTGCCTCACGTCCGTTACCCATGCTCAGGAATGCAGGTTCTGCGAAAACAGCGTTTCGAGCGGATAGTGCGTCTTGACGAACGCTGTCTTGATGATCACGTAGCTGAAGTACTTCTCGATGCCGATATCGCGTTCCAGCAGCCCCTCGACAATGCTTTGATAATGGCTCACGCTGCGCGCGACGAACTTCAGCAGATAGTCGTAGCCGCCGCTCGCGAGATGGCATTCGACCACCTCGTCCACCTCGCGTATCGCTTTCTCGAACTTGATGAAGTCCTCGCGGCGATGGTCGGCGAGCGTCACCTCGGTGAATACCATCTGCACGTCGCCGAGCTTTTCCAGCTGGATCTGCGCGCCGTAGCCGACGATGAACCCCGCCTTCTCCAGACGTTTCACGCGGATCAGGCAGGGGCTGGGCGACAGCCCGACTGCGTCGGCCAGTTCGACATTCGTGATGCGCCCCCGCTTCTGCAGCTGCGAGAGGATGCGCAGATCGATTCGGTCCAGCTTGCAGTCGTTGCTCATCGTGATGGGGGCGGCCCTGCATGTCGAAGTGTCGAGTGATGTTATCACGCGGCGACACGGGCGCTGACCCCATTCTTGACCTTCAGTGCCGCGCGCACCTCGGGCTGCGCGAGCACGTCGTCGAGCGTTTTTTCGAGGCGCTCGAACAGCAGGTCGAACTCGCTTTCGGTGTACGAAAGCGCGGGCGCGAAGCCGAGAATGCCGTCGCCGAACGCGCGGAATACGAGGCCGTTGCCATAGGCCGCCGCCGCGATGCGCTCGGGCAGGCCGAGCGCTGCGTCGAAGCGCTGCTTGCTCTCCTTGTCGGCCACGAGTTCGAGCGCGCCGAGCAGACCGCGGTGACGCGAGTCGCCCACGAGCGGGTGGGCGAGCAGCGCGTCGAGCCCCTGAGCGAAGCGCGGCGCGCGCGCGACGCCGTTCGCGAGCAGGCCGCCTTCGTGATAGAGGCGCATGACTTCGAGGCCGATGGCCGCGCTCACCGGGTGCGCCGAATAGGTGTGGCCGTGGCCGACCACGGCGGCGGCATCGCCATCGGCAATGCCTTGATAAACGGCATCCGACATCAGCACGGCGCCCATCGGCGCGTAGCCTGCGGTGAGGCCCTTGGCGACAGTCATCAGATCCGGCTCGACGTCTTCGGCCTGGCACGCGAAGAGCGGACCTGTGCGGCCAAAGCCCGTAATCACCTCGTCGGCGACGAACAGAATGTCGAGCTTGCGGCACGCTTCGCGCATGGCTTTCAGCCAGCCGACGGGCGGCACGATCACACCGCCCGAACCCTGGATCGGCTCGCAGAAAAACGCGGCGACGTTTTCGGCGCCGAGCGCCGCGACCTTCGCTTCGAGCGCGGCGACGGAAGCGGCGATGAGCGCCGCGTCGTCCGCATGCTCGCTGCGATACGCATAGGGCGAGGGGATGTGATGCTGCGTGGCGAGCGGCAGGTCGAAGTTGCGATGGAACGCGGGCAACGCAGTCAGCCCCGCGCCGACTGCCGACGAGCCGTGATAGCCGCGCTCCTGCGCGATGACGTGCTTCTTCGCGGGGCGGCCGGTTGCGTTGTAGTAGTGCGTGATGAAGCGCAGCGCCGAATCCACCGCATCCGAGCCGCCCAGCGTGAAGTACACGTGTTGCAGCGAAGCGGGCGAGCGATCCACGAGTTGCGCCGCCAGTTCGATGGCGGGCGCCGAGCCGTAGTGGAAGTAGCCGGTAGCGTAGGGCAGGCGCGCCATCTGGCGCGACGCGGCTTCGACGATGTTTTGATGGCCATAGCCCGTGTTGACGCACCAGAGACCGGAGAACGCGTCGAGCAGTTCGCGGCCGTCGGCGTCGCGCAGGAACACGCCCTGGGCGGATTCGAGCACGGTCACGCCGCGCGCCTCGTGCGCGCGGTAGTTCACGACGGGATGGATCAGATGTTTGCGGTCGGCTTCGATCAGTGAAAGATTCGGCGAGCGATTCGGCATGGTTCGGTTTCCGGCTGAAAAGTCAGAGGAGTGCGGCGCCTCGGCGTTGATTTGCCATGGATGGGCCGTTGATTCACCGTTCCATGCTACCGGGCCGGGACCGGTGCACGTTTCGCCAAATAATTCGCGAAATAGCGAGTTTGTAGCGTTTTGATCGGGGGCCGCAGCATATTCTGCCGAGCCCCTTTTTGCCCCGGTCGTATCAATAGCCGCGCGTCCGGTCGATCAGGCCGAGCATCGGCAAGCCGTCGCGGTGGCGGCGGATGTTTTCGAGCACGACATCGACGGCCGTTTCGGGGCGCGTGGCGCTCGCAATGTGGGGCGTGAGGCGTACGCGCGGATGTGTCCACAACGGATGTTCAGGCGGCAGCGGCTCGGGATCGGCCACGTCGAGAATTGCGTTGCGCAGACGACCGCTGTCGAGCGCGTCGAGCAGCGCCCGCTGGTCCAGTTGCGGCCCGCGTCCGACATTGATGAACGACGCGCCCTGTGGCAGCTTCGCGAAGAGCGTGGCGTCGAGCAGGCCGCGCGTCGCTTCGGTGAGCGGCAGCAGGCAGATAAGGATATCGGTGCGCGCGAGGAACGCGTCGAGCGCTTCGGCGCCTGCGTAGCATTGCACGCCGGGCAAGGTGCGCGGCGAGCGGCTCCAGCCCGCGCAGGCAAAGCCGAAGAGGCGCAGGCGTTCGAGCACCGCGCTGCCCAGCATGCCGAGTCCCAGCACGCCCACGCGGCGCGACGCGGCGGGGCGCACCGGCAGGGCGCGCCACACGCGCTGCTGCTGTTGCAAGGCGTAGTCGAACAGATCGCGGTGGATGGTCAGGACCGACTGCGTCACATACTCGAGCATCCCTTCGATGATGCCCGGCTCGATCATGCGCACCACGGCGACGTGCTCGGGCACACCCGAGAGATCGAACTGGTCGATGCCCGCGCCCACGGAGAAGATCACTTCGAGATTGGGCAATGTGCGTGCGGGGTCCTCTGGCGGCTGCCACGCCGCGAGATAACGCACGTCGGCGGGCTCGCCGGTATCGGGCCAAAGGCGGAAAGGGATCTCGGGCGCCTTGTGTGCGAAGAGCTGCGCCCATTGTTTGCCGCGCTCGGGGTCGGCCTTGTAGAGGAGCGTCATGAAGGCGGTTCCCGCGCTTAGCCTAGCGCCTGATTGACAATGGCGAATTGCAGCACGGCCGGATCGTGCGCGGGCTCGCCGTTGCGCGCCATCTTCACGACCGTGTCGACGCGCGCGAGGCCGATCGATTCGAGCCACGGGCCGAGGCCCCGCTCGTCGGGCGTATCGAGTCGCGTGAAGGCGCCCGCGTTGGCGGCGAGGCGGTTGGCGATCAGCGCTTTGGCGCGCTGCACGTGCAGGCCGTCGACGGCCGCGGCGACCACCGGACCGATCGCATGGCCGCGGCCAAACGGGCGTAGCAGCGCGAAGCCGAGCAGCGTGTCGCCGCGCACCACCGCGACGCCCTGGGACACATCGAGCAGCGGCGGCACGAGTGCGCTGCGCTCGAGCCCGCTCGCGCGCGACGCGAGTTCGATGAGGCGCGGCGTGTCGCCCGGCTCGAGCGGCCGCAAACGCTCGCCCGCCGGCGGCTCGACAATGGGCGCCGCAAAGCGGTCGCCCTGGTGCTGATGCAGCAGGCCGATCTTCCTGAAACCGAGCTTTTCGTAGAGCGGCTCGCCTGCCTCGGTGGCATGCAGTACCGTCATGCGCGGGCCGAGCGCTGCGAGCAGGCGCTCCATCAGCATCCGGCCGATGCCGCGGCCTTGCTGGTCGGCCGAGACGATCACGAGCCCGAGCGTCGCACCCTGCTCGCCCCAGGGCCAGCACAGCGCCGTGCCCACCACGGTCTCGCCTTCGCGAACCACGAAGCCGTGCCCGGCCGCAGCAGCGAAACGCCAGTCGTCGCTACGATGGGGCCAACGGAATTGCTGGGAAAGCGCGTGGGCACCCTCGATGTCGGATTCGGTGAAAGCCTCGCAGACGAGGCTCGTGGACGCGGGCTGGCCGGACACGGAGGGCTCCTTGATCGAAGTTCGATGGCTCACTTTGACAGGACGCGCGCGCCGGGAATAGGACGATCCTGTTGTGCGGCCGATCGAATCCGGTTTTGAGTCCGCTGCCAGGTCCGCTGGTGTGTCTGCCTGTGCGTCCGCCAGTCAAGGTCCGCTGCCGCGGGCCGTACGTACCGTCAAATGGTTCGACACCGAGGTGACGCCGCGCACCGAGCCGGCCGCGTCGCCGGCCCGCGCGATCTGTGACTGGTGCGGTACCGACCCCGTCAAGGAGACGACGCCGTGGTGCGCCGTCACATGGATGTTGGCGAAATTCAGTCCCGTGGTGCGGGTGAAGGCCCGGCGGACATCGCGCACGAGCGCGCTGTCCGATCTGCCCGATGGCGCGCTCGCGCCTTGCTGAGCGGATGCCTCGCCGGGCGCGCTCGCGGCCGCTTGTGCGTGCGCATGACCCGCGCAGCCCGCGATGGCCGCGAAGACCAGCGTGCGGGCAATTTGGCGTTTACCGTTAGTTTTCATCCTTTTTCCCTTTGCCAGGTTCTGCAGGTTCCCCAAGGTTGCGCACCCGCCGCCGGAGTACATCGAAAACGAGCGGCGGATCCGTACGTTGTAGGTGAAATCCTTGGCGAGGAGAAGAAGGCTGCCAGGAGGCCGCCGCCGACCCGTGGCGCATGCGTGGGCGGCGCCTCCTTCGCAGCGCTTACTTTCCTTGCAGGAGCAGGCCGAGCGGCGCGAGCGGGCCCACCGGCAGCAGATCGAACGCGAGGATGCCGGCCTGAGCGAGCGGCAGCGTATCCAGCGTGGCCTTCACATCGTCGACCGAGCCCGAGTTCATGAGAAACACCACGCCCGGCTTGTCCTGGCGAAACCAGTACTGCTCGATTTTGTCGTCCAGGTAGAGCTTGAGCGTGGCGGGCACTTCGTGCGGCATGATCTCGTCGCGCTGCGCGGGCGTGAGTTCCTTGACGATCGATCCAATGGCGAGAACCTTCATGACAACCTTCTTGATTCATGTTTGTTGCGACTGGCAACGCGATTGAGTGTATCGTTGGGTTCTCGTCGGCTGTACTGTCACAAACGACAACTTTAGAGGTATTTACGCCATGCGCATTTCTGTGCTGGCTCTCGATGGCGTGTTCGATACGGGGCTCTCCGTCACGCTCGACGCGTTCTCGGCTGCAAACAAGCTTTCGGCCGCGACCATGGGCGGTGTTCCGCGTTTCGACGTCACGCTCGTGGGGGTGAGAAAGCGGGTGCGCTCGGCTCACGGTCTCGCGGTGCCGGTGCAGCCGGTCGCGCCGGATGCGAAGCCCGATTGGGTGATCGTGCCGGCATTGGTGACGCTGTCCGCGCAGGAGTTGATGCAGTCGTTCGAGCGCCGGGACGTCGAAGAGGGCATGGCGCGTTTGCTCGAATGGCAAACGGCAGGTGCGCGAATCGGCGCTTCGTGCGTGGGGACGTTCATCCTCGCGGAGGCGGGGCTGCTCGATCACCGCGAAGCCACGACCAACTGGTCGCTCGCGCCGTTCTTCCGGCAACGCTATCCGCATGTTCAGCTAAACGAATCGCGTATGCTCGTGCCTTCGGATATTGGCGTCACGGCAGGCGCAGCGATGGGGCATCTCGATCTCGCGCTCTGGCTGATCCGCTCGGCGAGCCCCGAACTCGCATCGCTCGTCTCGCGCTATCTGCTGGCCGACATCCGCTCTTCGCAGGCGCCGTACATCATCCCGAATCATCTGGCGCAAGCCGATCCGCTCATTCAGCGCTTCGAACAATGGGCGAGAAAGAATCTCAAGTCGGGATTCTCGTTGCATGATGCCGCGAAGGCGCTGGCGACGAGCTCGCGTTCATTGCAGCGCCGCTGCCAGGAGGTGCTCGGCAAGTCGCCGCTGGCGTATTTTCAGGATTTGCGGGTCGAGCACGCGCAGTCGCTGCTGCGCAGCGGCAAGCTCGATCTGGAAAGGATTGCCGCCGAAGTCGGTTACGGCGACGGCGCGACGCTGCGCAGCCTGTTGCGGCAGCGGTTGGGAAGAGGCGTACGGGAACTGCGCAGCGACTTGTTATGAACGAGCGGCCCTTCTATGGCGCAACGCCAAGCACCGTGAGATGCATCTCGCGGCGCTCGACAAAGCCCAGCGTGCGATAGATGGAAATGGCGCCGTGATTCGACGTGAGCACGTGCAGGAAGGGTGTCTCGCCGCGCGCGCGGATTGCCGCCATCAGCAGCTTCATGAGGCCCGCGGCGAGCCCTTGCCCCCTGAAGGCCGGGTCCACGCATACGGCGCTGATTTCGGTATACCCCTCGATCTTCATGCGTTCGCCGGCCATGGCGACGAGCTTGCCCTCCCTGCGCACGCCCAGGTAGCCGCCGAATTCGATGGTGCGCGGGCCAAAGGGGCCGGGCTGCGTTGCTGCGGCCAGCTCGAGCATCTCCGGCACGTCATGCTCCGTTAGCGGCACGTGCTCCAGCGCGGCGGGCGCAGGCGCTTCGCCTTGCCAGACCATTTGCAGCAGCGTGGCGTGCCGGATCAGCGCGAAGCCGGCGGGTGGCTCCACGGCATCCAGCGTGGTCAGAGCAACGGGCGCGTGCTCTTCGATCAGGCGCGCCAAGACGTCGAACGATTCAGGCGAGGTGTCAGCCATCGCCGCAAAAGGGGCGACGGCTGGCGCATACCGGACCGCACGATCGTTCCCAACTGCAAGATGGCGCTGGCGGCCGGTTAGCGCGTGCCATGGCACGTTGTCCAGCCCGGTTATGCTGCCCGCAGGTTTCGTTGCCGGCACATCGAACATGATTCGCGCTCCATTGAGGGTTGAGGACGGTTTGCGACGATAGTCTAGATGAGGCGCGTTCGACGGACCACGGCTGAACGCGCCAGGTTTGGCGTCATTCGCGCCAATGCCCTTCGTCACGCACTGCTTGCGAGCGCTTCGAGCACGGTGTCCAGTTCGACATGCCCGCGAAGGATTTCATCGGCGGCCTTCGAGAAGCAGATCCAGCCCTCGTTGAATCCGTCCAGCATGCGCATACGCGGCAAGGGATGCTTCATGCCTTGTGACAGAAAGCGCGACTCCCATTCCTGCCGGTCCACCGCCACCGCATGCACAGGCCTGCCAAGCACGCGGGCAAACGCGCAAGCCATATCGTTGGCACTCACGCGCCGCGGGCCCTCCAGCTCGACCACGCGTGTGCCGCGCCACCTCTGCGTGAGCAATTCGGCTGCGAGGCGGCCGACGTCCGCGGTCGCGACCATCGGCACGGCCTGGTCGAGCGGTTGCAGGTAGCTCTCGATCACGCCATCGTCGCGTGCGCGCGCGACATCCCATGCAGCGTTCTCCATGAACCAGCCGGGCCGCAGGAACGTCACCGGCACAGGCAGCGCGGCTAGCGCCTCCTCCATCAACGAGAGTTGCGTGAGCAGATTGCTTTCCTGCGCCTGTGCGCCGATGGTCGACAGACAAACGACCTTCGCGGGCCGTGCCTTGTGAAGCGCGGTGCAAACGGCATCGATGATCGCACGCGATTCCGGGAATCCCGGCGAAGGGTCGAACTGCGGAGGCAGCAGGATGAACACACCCTGCGCGCCGCTGAAGGCGGCGGTAAGCGCTGAAGCGTCTTCCATGCTTGCCGTGGCCAGCTCGCATCCTTGCGCTTGCCACGACGCGGCGCGCGCAGCGTCGCGCACGACCGCCCGCACCGGTTGCTCCGAGGCGAGCAGCGCACGGGCGAGTGCACCGCCCACTTTTCCGGTAATGCCTGTAATTGCGTACACTTGAAACCCTCCGCATGCGACGACGAATTGGTCGAAAGAGCCGAACGCGATGGCAGCAAGGCGCTGCCTGGCTGCGTTTCGGTGAGAGGCATTCTGGACGCAGGGCGGCCGAAGCTAAATGCCGCGAAGGGCACTACATCAGTGACTCGGGCGCACGAATCGGATGGCCGGTCCATCATCGCCAGAGGCTGCGAGGGCCGCCGTACCGGCTGCCAGTGGAACGACGACATTGAGAACAACGACACTCGAGAACATTTCCGGCGCGATCAGCGTGTTTGCCGCCGTCGTCGACGCGGGGACGTTTGCCGCCGCGGCAGACGTGCTAGGCATGTCGCCGCCAGGCGTGAGCCGCGCGATTGCGAGGCTGGAGAAGCGGCTCGACATCCGGCTCTTCAATCGCACGACGCGATCGATTTCGCTTACCGAAGGCGGGCGCCGTTTCTACGAGCAGGTCGTCCCGCATCTCGCGGGGCTCGAGGAAGCGGCCATCGCGGCATCGGGCAATGCGTCGGCGGTGCGTGGCAGGTTGCGGGTGAATCTGGACCCGGTGTGCTATCGGGCGATTCTCGGCGCGGATCTCGACCGGTTCATGGACGCCCATCCCGAACTCGAGATCGAACTGATTGCGAGAGATAGCCTTGGCGACCTGGTTGCGGAGGGCTTCGATGCCGCGATGCGATTCGGCAAGCCGAGATCCTCTACGCTGGTCGCCCGCAAGCTGCTCGATACCGCCGTCGTGACGGTCGCGGCGCCGGCGTATCTCTCGCGCTGGGGCAGGCCGCTGCGCCCCGAAGATCTCGAAGGCTCCGCTCACCGGTGCCTCGAATTCCGCGATCCCGAGACAGGCAAGCCTTATCCGTGGGAGTTTCATCGCAAGCGCAAGCGTGTCGTGGCGGCGACGAATGGTCGGCTCACAATGAACGATCCGGGCGCATTGCTCAACGCATGTCTGGCCGGTTCCGGCATTGCGCAAATGCTGCTTCTCGGTGCCGAACCCCTGATTGCCGATGGCAGGCTGGTGAACCTGTTCCCCGACTGGCCCGACGAACGCTTCCCGCTATACGTTTATTATCCGTCGCGCCACTACACGCCCGCGAAGACGCGCGCATTCATCGATTTCATCGTCGCCTGGGCCGCTGGGCATTGATTGCGGCGACATCACGCCGGCACGCGTTGCCGGCATGCCGTGAGCACGAGTTGGCGCAGCCAGCGCTTCGCGAACGCCGGCGTCACGAATGACCATCGCGAAACGATTGCAGATGTTTCAGCCGACGAGTTCGTTCGTGATGGCGACGAACGCGTTGAGTCCGATGTGTGTCGTCGAGGCCCGCCATCAAAACGACGCAAAAGCCTGGCTCGGGCGAGCCGTTCTCTGGTGAGCCGTCTCGACAGACCGGCGCCGCGATTCGTGCTCAGTGCTTGCCCGGAAACGAGAACGTCGCACGCGCGCTGCCGTTGCCGGCGACGTTTACGCGCTGCGTCCTCGTGACCTCGTTATACGTGGCGGTGATCGTATAGCGTCCGGCGGGCAGTCGCACGAGCATGTACGGACCGTGCGATCGCGTATCGAGCACGGACGTGCCGTCGGCGCCCGCGATCTGCACATGCACGTCCGCAACATAGCTCGAACCGGGACCGGTAAACAGCATCGAGAGCGGCCACTGGCTGCGCGCGTGCCGCAGCGCCGTGGACTCGTCGCGGCCAACCCCGCCGGACACGAACGAGATGTCGCCTTGCTGCTCCGTTTGAGGCATGCCCGTTTGCGCGAGTGCGCCGCTCGCCAGAGCGAATGCGCATGCCGCGGCGAGCAGGGTCGAAGCAATTCGGGAAGCGTTGCGTTGCCTTTCCATCGTGGTCACTCCTTACAGTGATGTCGATTTCGCGCGCGGCAGCGTGAGCGCTGCCGCTAGCGCAGGCCTCGTGACAGATTAGCTTTTTTCGGCCCGCAGCGCGCTCTGGGCGCCGCGTCCACAGGGCGCCGCTCCGAACTCGCGAGTGCCATGCAAATGACATCGAATACCGACTTTCCGTTGCGTTTGCAACAATCGCATTACGCTAACATTACGTTTAACTGTCGATTTCGCGCCTTTCATGCATGTCAGCTACCGCCAGCCGGGAAAATACTGAGATAAAAGCCCGTAAGGCTACTCAATAGTTTTTATATGATTATTTGGAGTTTTGCTACATCAACCGGCGAGGCTCACGCGGACATACAGAGGCAAACGTTTGCGTTCCGCGGCTCAACCGGTTTCCCCCGCAGGAAGTTTGTCGGTGCCTGACGCGGCCGGCCGCTCTGCCAGACCCTGCTTACCGGTCTGATCAGTACTCCATAACGTATTCGAACTCTCGGAGAGACATATGAGGATCACCCGTTGGGCCACCGCCGCCGTGCTGGTTGCGATGGCCGCTACCGCCCATGCCGGCGACAGCAGCAACGACGTACCTTATCCATTGCCGATGCCGTTGATGGCTGTCCCCCAGAACCTCGGCGCGCACGTACGTGCCGACCTGCTGCTCAAGCGCATGACGCAGGACGAGAAGCTCCAGTTCATCCATTCCGAATATCAGATGAGCGCCGTGCCGGGCGGCGGTGCGGGCTATATTCAGGGCGTGCCGCGTCTGGGCATTCCCGACCTGAATATGGTTGATTCCGCAACGGGCTCGGGCAGCACGAGCCAGAAGAGCACGACCTTCCCGGCGACGATCGCGCTCGCTGCAAGCTGGGATCCGTACCTCGCGCGCGACTTCGGCGCGCGCATAGCCGACCAGTTGCGCGAGCAAGGATTCGGCATGGGTCTGGGCGGCGGTACGAACCTCGCGCGCGAACCGCGCGGCGGGCGCCTCTTCGAGTACCTCGGCGAAGACCCCGTGCTGGCGGGCGAAATGCTGGCGGCGCGCACCATCGGCACGCAAAGCCAGCAGGTGATCGCCACGATCAAGCACTACGTCGGCAACGAACAGGAAACGGGCCGCCAGGGCGGCAACAGCCAGATCGACGAGCGCACGCTGCGCGAACTCTATCTGCTGCCGTTCGAAATCGCCGCGAAGGAAGCGCGGCCAGGCAGCGTGATGTGCAGCTACAACCGCCTGAACGGCACCTACGCATGCGAAAACACGCATGTGCTGACCGACGTGCTGAAGAAGGACTGGGGATTCCAGGGCCAGGTGCAGTCGGACTGGGGCGCGACGCATAGCACGGCCCCGGCGATCAACGCAGGCCTCGACGAGGAAGAGGATGTGGGCCCGACGGTCTACCTCACGCCCGATCTGGTCAAACAGGCGATCGCCTCGAAGGCGGTCTCGCAGGATCGTCTGGACGACATGGTGCGGCGCAAGCTCTATGTGATGATCAGCACGGGCGTGCTGGACCATCCGGCGCAGGGCGGCACCACGATCGACTTCGCGAGGTATAACGCGTTCACGCAGGCTGCGGAAGAGCAATCCATCGTTCTCCTGAAGAACGATAACAGCCAGCTGCCGCTTTCGGCGCCGAGCCTGCACAAGATCGCGGTGATCGGCGCCCACGCCGATACGGCCGTGCTGACTGGCGGCGGCTCGGGTAATACGCGCGATCCGGTCACAGGCAACTTCTCGGGCTGCGGCGGCCTCACGTTCGCTTCGTCCACGGGCTGCGGCTGGTGGACCAACCCGTGGCTCAAGCTCAATACGCCTATTACCCAGGCGATCCAGCAGCTCGCGCCTTCGGCGCAGGTGAGTTTCGCAGGCAACACCGACCAGACGCAGCCGTTCCGCGCCTATACACAGCAGGAGATTACCCAGGCCGCGACGCTCGCCAGCCAGTCCGATGTCGCGATCGTCGTCGTGGCGCAGCCTGCGGGTGAGGACTTCGGCGATCTGCAAAGCCTGGGCCTCGCAAACCCGTCGAATCAGGATCAGTTGGTCGAGGCCGTTGCGAAGGCCAATCCGCGCACGATCGTGATCGTCGAAAGCGGGAATCCGGTACTGATGCCGTGGAAGGATCAGGTCTCGGCAATCGTCGAGGCATGGTATCCGGGCGAGGGCGGCGGCAAGGCGATCGCGAACGTGCTGTTCGGTCAGGTGAACCCTTCGGGCAAGCTGCCGGTCACGTTCCCGGCGCACGATCAGGACACGCCGACGTGGGGGACAAACGGCGCCTTCGCGAGCGATCCCGTGTACTCCGAAAAGCTGGACATGGGCTATCGCTGGTATGACGCGAACAACATCACGCCGCTTTACGAGTTCGGCTATGGCCTTTCGTATACGCACTTCAGCTATTCGGGACTGACGGTGAAGCAGGGCCCGGGGCATACGCTCACGGCGTCGTTCACGGTGCGCAACGACGGCCGCGTAGCCGGTGCGGAAACGGCACAGGTGTATCTGGGCGTGAGTTATGCAGGCGAGCCGCCGCGTCGGCTGGTTGGTTTCCAGAAGGTGTTCCTGAAGCCGGGCCAGTCGCAGCCGGTGCGCGTGACGATCACGGAACGTGCGCAGAGCGTTTGGGACACGACGCGTAACGACTGGGCCTATGTGCCTGGCAGCGCGGTGTATGTGGGCGCCTCGTCGCGCGATATCCGCCTGCAGACCCGGTAAGAAGGAGGGCACATGGAGGCTGCGTTGGCGGCCTCTGTTTTCTATTCTTGAAAACGGCCGGCTCGCGAACGTTTGCGGGCCGGTTCAACATTAAACTGGCAATACTTTCTTTATCTGTCATTTGCGCGCGCAAGAACGTAAATGCATACTCCCATAAACATAAATGCCTTCCACGGGTAATCCCCATTCATTCAGAATACGGAATGCGGGTAGACTTACCCACCCGTCCGTGGGCCTTCCTCCGTTTGCGCGTTTTCCAGATACACGCCGTCACACTTTACTGTGACTTTGTCTCGTAGTGCCGCGCGCACGCAACGCATGGAAGCTGAACCAAGAAGAATACTAAATCAGCCATGAGACTGATCACACGTGCTGTGAACTGGCTTACCGAAGGCAACCGCCGCGGCCGAATCGTTGTGGTGCTCGTCCCTGTATGGGTGAGTGCCGTTGCGGCGGCCGCGCACGCTCGGCATTCCCGTGCTGCCCATGCTGCGATAGTGTGGCTCGTCGCGGCGCTCGCTTGCACCGGCGTGCTATTGCTGCTGCGCCACTCCCGGCGCCTGGCCGCCCGTTTGCGTTTGAGTGAGGAGCGTCTTGGCCTCGGGTTCGAGGGCATCAATGCTGGACTATGGGACTGGGACCTGGTCCGCGACCGTGCCTACTATTCCCGCTATCTGTATCAGCAACTCGGCTATGGCGACGGCGACCTCCCCATGGATACCCGCGCTTTCAATGCGCTCGTGCATCCTGCGGATCTGCTCCGCTTGCGCGAAACTATCATCAATCACCTGAAGCACGACAGCCTCTACGATGTCGAGTACAGGCTGCGAATGGCCGACGGTCAATACCTGTGGTGTCGGGGGCGCGGCAAGGCCATACGCGATGAAACCGGCCGGGCGACGCGCATCGTGGGTTGTCTCTTCGATATCTCCGGGCTCAAGCGGGCAGAAGCGGCCGCCGCGAAGGAAAAGAGCCTCACCGAAGCCACGCTCGCTTCGATCGACGACGGTGTGATCCGCATGGACAACGAGGCGAGCGTGACCTATTGCAACGCCGCCGCCGAGCGCATGCTCGGGCGTCCCAGGCGAGATATTTACCAGAGGCTGTTATTCGACGTGTGTGATCTCTACGACGAGCGGTCCGGCGATATCGTCACTGCTCCATGCCTGTACAACCGCGCAGCAGCGGCCGACGACGCGCAGCGCAGGCTGTCGGTGACGCGCCCGGATGGCTCGCTCCTGCCGGTGGCCTGCTCTGTGGCGACGATCCGCGACGACGAAGGGGAGGTGCTGGGCACGGTGATGGTGCTTCGAGACGCGAGCACGGAGCGCAAGCATGCGGCCGAACTCGAATATCAGGCCACGCACGATCATCTGACGGGTTTGCTGAATCGCCGTGAATTCGAGCGCCGGCTATCGGGCTTGCTCGAGAAGGCCGGGACACGCCCGCATGCGGTGATGTTCCTCGACCTCGATCAGTTCAAGGTCGTCAACGATACGTGCGGCCACGCGGCCGGCGACGAATTGATCCGCAGTGTGGGCAGCGCCTTGAAACAACAGTTGCGCGCTGCCCATATCCTCGCACGGCTGGGCGGTGACGAATTCGGCGTCGTGCTGCCGGAGTGCGGTATCGACGACGCCATGCGGGTCGCGGAGGATCTGCGGGAGGCAGTGACCGTCATCCGGCTACCCTGGGACCAGCGTTTGTTGACGACTGGCGTGAGCATCGGTGTGGTGGAGGTGGACGCCACGCAAATCTCGACGTGGGACATCATGAAGGCGGCTGACGTCGCCTGTTATATGGCCAAGGAAAAAGGCCGCAACCGCGTGCATCAGTACTGCCTCGAAGATCAGCTCCAGTCGGCCACCCATACGCAGATGGAGTGGGTGGCCCGCGTGAAAGCGGCGCTCGAGCACGACCGTTTCCGCCTGTACGCGCAACAGATCAAGTCGCTCAAGGAGGGCAGTGTTGGCGAGGAAGTGCACGTTGAGTTGCTGCTGCGCATGGTCGATGAATCGGGTGATGTGATTCCTCCCGTGTACTTCATTGGTGCCGCCGAGCGCTTCAACTTGATGCCGCTCGTCGATCGATGGGTGATCGGCCGTGCTTTCGAAGCCATCGCGGCGGGCCATCTTGCGGCAAACGTCTGGTCGATCAACCTCTCCGGCGCGTCGCTCGGCGACGAGGACTTGCTCGCGTACATCGTCCAGCAGCAGCAGCGCTGCGCAATCAGCTTCGAAAGCGTCTGCTTCGAGATCACGGAAACGGCCGTGATCACCAATCTCTCGAAAGCGATTACCCTCATGGAGAGCTTGCGCGCACTCGGTTGCCGATTCGCGCTCGACGATTTCGGCTCCGGCATGTCCTCGTTCACTTACCTCAAGCGCCTGCCCGTGGACTATCTGAAGATCGACGGCAGCTTCGTGCGTGGAATTGCCAACAGCGACCTTGATCGGACGATCGTCCAGTCCATTCACCAGGTGGCCCACGCAGCGGGCAAGGCGACCATTGCCGAGTTTGTGGAAAGCGAGGCGATTATCGGGCGCCTCAGCGGGATTGGCATCGACTACGCGCAGGGGTTTTGTGTCGGCGTGCCCCAGCCGCTTCCCGAAGGCGTCGTCGAGACCGTCAGCGCTTGATTGCGCTTGAATCCGATTGTGCGGAGGGCCGGGTGCAGCACCGGTTCCCGATTTGGTGACAGAAGGGACGCCCTGGCACGCGTGGGTGCCGGTGGCTCCCGATAGGGCGGTAATGCGACTCGAAATAGTCGACGTAGCGGCCCTCAAAAATAAATATTCGAAAGTCGCTTGACGATATCCGGAATGACCCGCATAATTCGCCTCCTTCGCTGATCGCTGCGAACGAAAACGAAGCGATTAAGACGAATTGC
>NZ_BBJH01000036.1 GCF_000739775.1 Paraburkholderia heleia NBRC 101817
GGCCACGCCGCCGCGCACCCTGCGAGCCCGGCGCCGATGATCAACAACCCGCTCGTCTCGACCGAGAAGCTCGTGATCGTCGGCGCGTCGACGGGCGGCACCGAGGCGATCCGCGAAGTGCTGCAGCCGCTGCCGCCCGACGCGCCCGCCGTGCTGATCGCGCAGCACATGCCGCCCGGTTTCACGAAGTCGTTCGCACAGCGCCTGAACGGGCTGTGCCGCATCACCGTCAAGGAAGCGGAGCACGGCGAACGTGTGCTGCCCGGCCACGCCTACATCGCGCCGGGCCACGCACACCTGCTGCTCGCACGCAGCGGCGCGAACTACATCGCGCATCTGTCCGACGACCCGCCGGTCAACCGGCACCGTCCGTCGGTCGACGTGCTGTTTCGCTCGGCGGCGCTGCATGCGGGCAAGAACGCCATCGGCGTGATTCTCACGGGCATGGGCCGCGACGGTGCGGCAGGGCTGCTCGAAATGCGCCAGGCCGGTGCGTACACGCTCGCGCAGGACGAGGCGAGCTGCATCGTGTTCGGCATGCCGCGCGAAGCCATTGCCATGGGCGGCGCCGACGAGATCGCCTCGCTCTCAGAGATGAGCCGGCGCGTAATGACCCGACTCGCCTCGATGGGCGACCGGGTTCAGCGCGTCTAAGGAATTGCCGATATAGAGAGATCATGCAGGCCGCAAACGCTTGCTCGATCGCTTGCGATTAATTTATCTGGATAGGCGCTGCGCTTCTCTGGATAATTGCCCGGGTTTTCGCCTGGAGGAATGGAACGTGATGGATAAGGGAATGAAGATTCTGGTGGTGGACGATTTTCCGACGATGCGCCGGATTGTCCGCAACCTGCTCAAGGAACTGGGCTACTCGAACGTCGACGAAGCCGAAGACGGCGCGGCGGGCCTTGCCCGCCTGCGCGGCGGCAGCTACGAGTTCGTGATCTCCGACTGGAACATGCCGAACCTCGACGGTCTCGCCATGCTCAAGGAGATCCGCGCCGACGCGAACCTGTCGCATCTGCCGGTGCTGATGGTGACGGCGGAGTCGAAGAAGGAGAACATCATCGCGGCGGCGCAGGCTGGCGCGAGCGGCTATGTGGTGAAGCCGTTTACGGCCGCCACGCTCGACGAGAAGCTCAACAAGATTCTTGAGAAGATGGCCAAGACGGGGAGCTGACGTGAACGAGCCCATCAGTGCGCAACCCGGTGAGCCTTCCGGCGCTCATTGCGGCGAGTGGCCGGAAGCCGGGGGCGTCGAGCCGCTCCCGCAGCCGCCCGAGTTCGATTTCGCGCCGCCTGCGGCGGGCGAGGCCAGCGAGCTGGCGACGGACCGCATCCTCGCGCGCATCGGACACCTGACGCGCAGCCTGCGTGACTCGATGCGCGAACTCGGCCTCGACAAGCACGTGGAGCGCGCCGCCGAAGCGGTGCCCGACGCGCGCGACCGGCTGCGCTATGTCGCGAACATGACCGAGCAGGCCGCCGAGCGCGTGCTGACCGCCATCGACATCGCCAAGCCGCTGCAGGAAACGCTCGAACGCGATGCGAAGGAACTGACGGGCCGCTGGGCGACCTGGTACGACGCGCCGATCGGCCGCGCGGAAGTGCGCCAGTTGATGGACGACACGCGCGCCTTCGTGGACGGCGTGCCGCGAGCCACCGCGGCGACCAACCAGCAACTGCTCGAGATCATGCTCGCTCAGGACTTCCAGGATCTGACGGGCCAGGTGATCAAGAAGATCATGGACGTGGTCTATCTGATCGAGCAGCAGTTGCTCACCGTGCTGGTCGAGAACATCGCGCCGGAGCGGCGCGAGCAGTTCGCGGCGACGGCGGCGGCGCTCGCGGAGACCCAGAGCAGCACGGGCAGCCCCGAAGGCCTGCTCAACGGCCCGCAGATCAATCCGGAAGGCAAGACCGACGTCGTGCAGGACCAGGCGCAGGTCGACGATCTCCTCGCAAGTCTCGGGTTCTGACCCTTGGCATGCAGCTAATCGTTCGGTTAGCTGCTGCGTATCGTCCAAGGCGGGCATACTAGTGCTCATGCCTTCGTGCCGAGCCGCGACGCGACGCGTGCCGCGGTGGTGCAACGAAGCATAGCCAGCCGTTGCCCGTCCTGCTGCGTCTCGCCGCAACGTTCCGCGCGGCCCCGACAGCGCATGGTGCAACGCGCCATCGCAAGAGGGAGGGGACGCCTTGTATCCATACACATCGTTCTGTGGCAAGGCGGTGCGCTCGTTCGCGCGCCGCGCCGCACCCCGCTGCGCGCCCGGCGTGGCGCTTTTCGGTTCCCTGCTTGGCGCGCTGCTCGCGGCGCCTGCGGCGCACGCCGCGCTAGGCGGCGCGCCCATGCCCACGCCGGCGGGCGCGAGCGTCAGCACCCTGAGCGCCGCTGCGGCGGCTGCGGCGGCCGGCAACGCTTCCGCCGCAGCGCGCGCGGCCGTGCAAGGCGCGGCGTCCGGCGCATCCACGCCGCCCGCCTACACCGTCCAGCAGACCACGCTCGCCAACGGCACCGTCGTGCGCGAGTACCTCACGCAGGCCGGCACCGTATTCGGCGTGGCCTGGGACGGCCCGCAGATGCCCAATCTCGCCACGCTGCTGGGCAGCTACTTTCCCCAATACACGGCCGGCGTGAAGGCGAGCCACGCCGCCGGCCGCGTGCGCGGGCCGGGCGTGGTCGAAAACCCGAACGTCGTCGTGCATTCGGGCGGCCACATGGGCGCGTTCTCCGGGCAGGCATGGCTGCCGCAGGCGCTGCCTGCGGGCGTCAGCGCCTCCGATATCCAGTGACGAGCGGAGGCCGAACGTGCTGACTTCATGCGATTCGCGCAATGTGTGGCTGCGCCCCTTCCGGTTCCTTTCGGGCGCCGCGCTCGTGGGGCTCGTTTCGCTCGTCGCCGCTTGCGGCGGCGGGGGGGGCGGCGGCAGCAGCAGCAACAGCTCGAGCGGCGGCAGCGGCGGCGGCAGCTCCGCGGTTCCCAGTCCCACACAGCAGCCCACTGCGGCTACCGCGGCGAACACCGTGGGCGTCGTCGTGAACCGCGGACTGACCGGCACGCTGCCGAATATTCCGACTGTGACAGTGACGATTTGCGTGGCCGGTACGAACAACTGCCAGCCCATCAGCAACGTTCAGGTGGACACGGCGTCGTTCGGCCTGCGCCTGCTTGCATCGGCGATTCCGTCACCGCTCCTGAACGCGTTGCCGGTCGCGACAGCCAGCAACAGCGGCACGCTCGCCGAATGCACGGCCTTCGCCGACGGCTATACGTGGGGCACGGTGCGTCCCGCCGACGTCAGGATCGGCGGCGAGACGGCACCGAATATTCCGATCCAGGTGATCGGCGACCTGAACCCGGGCACGGTGCCGTCGGCCTGCGCGGGCTTTGGCAACGCGCAGAACACGGTGCAGGACCTCGGCGCGAACGGCATTCTCGGCATCGGCGTCGCGCCTTATGACAACATCGGCGCTTACTACTCCTGCCCCGGCAACACGAACTGCGTCGCCGCAACGGTCACGCAAACCCAGCTGGTGGCCAACCCGGTGCCCAGGTTCGGCACGGACGGCAACGGCGTGATTCTGGAGATGGCGCCCGTGTCCGATAGCGGCGCGCCCAGCGCGACGGGCACGCTCGTGTTCGGCATCGGTACGCAGTCGAACAACGCGATGACTGCCTCGCAAAGCTTCAACACGGACTCGTGGGGCAGGCTCAGCTCCACGCTCAGCGGGCGCACGCTCCAGACCTTCCTCGACTCGGGTTCCAACGCGATCTTCTTCGCCGACAGCGCCCTGCCCCAGTGCGGCGGCAATCTCGGCACGTTCTACTGCCCGTCGTCCACACAGTCCTTCAGCGCGGCGCTCGTTTCCAATAACGGCACCACCACCGGCACCGCGACCTTCAACGTCGCCAACGGGAACGCATTGCTCGGCAGCGGCGCGAACTACGCGGCCAACAACCTCGCCGGGCAGTTCGGGTCGTCGGCGGCCCTCGACCTGGGGCTGTCGTTCTTCTATGGCCGCTACGTGTACTACGGTATGGACATGACCGCGTCCGGGGGCAAGGCGCCCTACGTCGCGTTCTGAGGTTGCGGGCGAGCCGGTGCGCCTGCCGTGAGGTTTGCGGCTCGCGAGCGTCTGCGCACCACGCCCGCCGGCGCACACCGGCCGTGGCCGATGATGCCGCCCCGGTTCCATCGGCCGAAATACCCCGATTTACCCGGCTTACTCCGTCAATCGGTGCCTCGCTCCCGCGGCAATAATCGCTATCACTGAAAAAGGGCGCGCGCCAGCCGCGCAGCCGCGACGAGCGGCGCGCGCCCGCGACCGGAGCTTGCGTGGCTGAGGACAGCGACCTCGAGAAAACCGAATCCGCCACTCCCAAGCGCCTCGAAAAGGCGCGGGAGGAGGGGCAGGTTCCGCGTTCCCGGGAGCTGGCGACGTTTGCGCTGCTCTCGGCGGGCTTCTATGGCACGTGGCTGCTCTCCGGCACGATCGGCGAGCATCTGCAGGCGATGATGCGCGGCGCGTTCACGTTCAATCACGCGAGCGCGTTCGAAACACGCCGCATGCTCATTGGCGCGGGCGTCGCCGCGCGCGAGGGGCTCATGGCGCTCATGCCGGTGCTCGCGCTCACGGGGCTCGCCGCGCTGCTCGCGCCCATGGCGCTCGGCGGCTGGCTCATTTCGACGAAGTCGCTGCAGCCGAACTTCGGACGCCTCAACCCGATCTCGGGGCTCGGGCGGATTTTCTCGGTGAACGGGCCGATCCAGCTCGGCATGTCGCTCGTCAAGACGCTCGTGGTGGGCGTGATCGGCGGCTGGGCGGTATGGAGCCGGCGCGACGAGATTCTCGGGCTCGCCATGCAGCCCGCGCCGCGCGCGTTTGCCGACTCGATGCATCTCATCGGCGTGTGCTGCGGCATGACGGTCGCCGGCATGTTCGTGGTCGCCGCGCTCGACGTGCCGTACCAGCTCTGGTCGTACTACCGCAAGCTGCGCATGACCAAGGAAGAGGTCAAGCGCGAGCACCGCGAAAACGAGGGCGATCCGCACGTGAAGGGGCGCATTCGCCAGCAGCAGCGCGCCGCCGCGCGCCGGCGCATGATGACCCAGGTGCCCAAGGCCGACGTGGTCGTGACCAACCCGACGCACTTCGCCGTCGCGCTCAAGTACGCCGACGGCGAGATGCGCGCGCCGAAGGTCGTCGCCAAGGGTGTGAACCTCGTGGCCGCACGCATCCGCGAGATCGCGGCCGAGAACAATGTGCCGCTGCTCGAAGCGCCGCCGCTCGCCCGTGCGCTCTACTACAACGTCGATCTGAACCGCGAGATTCCGGGTCCGCTTTACGGCGCGGTCGCGCAGGTGCTCGCGTGGGTCTATCAGCTCAAGCGTTTCCGCGAACACGGCGGCGACGTGCCGATGGAGCCGACCGATCTCGACGTGCCGCCCGAAATGGACAAGGGCGCGGTGAGCGACGAAGACGAAGCCGGCGAAGCCGACGAAGCCCTCACACCCGAGGAGCGCGCGGCCGCTGAGGCCGCCGGTCGCGCGGACGCGGCACATTCCACGAACGCAAACAACGCATCGAACGCCGCTGGCCGCGCCGACAGGAATCCGGCGCGCGACGGCACTGAAGGAGCAACAGAATGAACGCCCGCACCGGTTTCCTCGCGCGGCGCCCGGAGATGCTGCAAGGCACGAATCTGCGCGCGCTGGCGGGACCGATCCTGATCTGCATGATCCTCGGCATGATGATCCTGCCGTTGCCGCCGTTCCTGCTGGATCTGCTGTTCACGTTCAACATCGCGCTTTCGGTGATGGTGCTGCTCGTCAGCATGTACACCATGAAGCCGCTCGACTTCGCGGCGTTCCCGAGCGTGCTGCTGTTCTCCACGCTCCTGCGCCTCTCGCTGAACGTGGCCTCCACACGCGTCGTGCTGCTCGAAGGCCACACCGGCCCGGGCGCCGCCGGCCAGGTGATCGAGTCGTTCGGGCACTTCCTCGTGGGCGGCAACTTCGCCGTCGGTATCGTCGTGTTCGTGATCCTCATGGTCATCAACTTCATGGTGATCACGAAGGGCGCAGGCCGTATCGCCGAAGTGTCCGCGCGCTTCACGCTCGACGCGATGCCCGGCAAGCAGATGGCGATCGACGCCGACCTGAACGCGGGCCTCATCAACGAAGAAGCAGCCCGCCGGCGCCGTACCGAGATTGCCCAGGAAGCCGAGTTCTACGGCTCGATGGACGGCGCGAGCAAGTTCGTGCGCGGCGACGCCATCGCCGGCCTGCTGATCATGGTGATCAACATCGTGGGCGGCCTGATCGTGGGCGTCGTGCAGCACGGCATGCCGCTCGCCTCGGCGGGCGAGACCTACACGCTGCTCACCATCGGTGACGGCCTCGTCGCGCAGATTCCGTCGCTCGTCATTTCCACGGCGGCCGGCGTGATCGTCTCGCGCGTGGCGACCAACGAAGACATCGGCACGCAGCTCACCGGCCAGCTCTTCACGAACCCGCGCGTGCTGATGATCACGGGCACGATCATCGTCATGATGGGCCTGATTCCGGGTATGCCGCACTTCGCGTTTCTGCTGCTCGGCGGCGGCGCGATCCAGCTTGGCCGCATGTTGAAGAAGAACGCCGAGGCGAAGAAGGCGAGCGCCGTGATCGCCGACGCCGTGCCCGCCGCGCTTGCGCCCGTCGAAAACACCGAGGCGAGCTGGGACGACGTGGCGCTCATCGACACGCTCGGGCTCGAAGTGGGCTACCGCATCATCCCGCTCGTCGACAAGAACACCGACGGCGAGCTGCTCAAGCGCATCAAGAGCATCCGCAAGAAGTTCGCGCAGGAAATCGGTTTTCTGCCGCCCGTCATCCATATTCGCGACAACCTGGAACTGCGGCCGAACGCCTACCGGATTGCGTTGAAGGGCGTGGAAGTGGGCACGGGCGAGGCCTACCCGGGCCAGTGGCTCGCGATCAACCCGGGCCAGGTGAGCGCGGTGCTGCCCGGCACGCCGACCACGGACCCGGCGTTCGGCCTGCCCGCTGTGTGGATCGATTCGAACGTGCGCGAGCAGGCGCAGGTGTTCGGCTACACCGTGGTCGATTCGAGCACGGTGGTGGCGACGCACCTGAATCACCTCGTCGTCACGCACGCGGCGGAGCTGCTCGGGCGCCGCGAAGTGCAGGCGCTACTCGAGCGCGTGCAGAAGGACACGCCTTCGCTCGTGGACGACCTCGTGCCGAAGGTGCTGCCCGTCACGACGCTGCAGAAGGTGCTGCAGAACCTGCTGGAAGAAGGCGTGCCGATTCGCGACATGCGCACGATCATGGAGGCGCTCGCGGAGCACACGCCGCGCATCACCGATGCACACGATCTGACGGCGGCGGTGCGCATCGCGCTTGGCCGCGCGATCACGCAGCAATGGTTCCCCGGCAACGCCGACATGCAGGTGATGGGCCTCGACGCGAACCTCGAGCGCGTGCTTTCGCAGACGCTCACCTCGGGCCCGAACCCCGGGCTCGAACCGGGGCTTGCGCATACGCTGCTCGCGCAGACCGAGCAGGCGATGGGGCGTCAGCAGGCGCTGGGTCTCGCGCCCGTGATGCTCGTGCAGCACGCGCTGCGGCCCATGCTCTCGCGCTTCCTGCGCCGCAGCCTGCCGCAGCTCAAGGTGCTGTCGTATGCCGAGGTGCCGGATACGCGCAACGTGAAGGTGGTGAACGTGATCGGGGCGCATTGATCGCGCCGGGCGCGTTGCCACACCGCACAGAAAAGGAGCCCGCTTTTTGCGGGCCTCATGAGAGGGTCGGGCTGACCTACATTTTCATTGGCCGAGCCGTGTGCGCGCTTTCCGGTACGCCTCATCCGCCTCGCGCTTGCCGAGGGCGATCACGAGGACGACAAACTCCCCGTCCACGACCTGATAGACGAGGCGATAACCCGAAGCCACGAGCTTGATCTTGTAGCAGTCCGCCATGCCGCTCAAACGCGCGGACGCCACGTGAGGCGTCACGAGGCGCTCCGCGAGCTTCTTGAGGAACTGCTTGCGCACTGTCGAGTCGAGTTGCCGCCATTCCTTGAGCGCGCTTCTGCGGAACTTCAGCTCATAGGTCTTCAAGCTTGACGCTCACGGCTTCTTCATCGGCGCGGGACCGAATGATTTCCGCGAGCTCGGCGTCTTCCAGCCGTTCGCAGATTGCTTCCCATTCGCCTGCAGGGACGAGATAGGCAACCGGCTTGTTGCGGTTGAGGATGGCCACGGGGCCGTCGGCCTGTTCGATGGCTGCCATGGGGTTCACCTTCAGTTCGCTGATACCAATCGATGCTCTTGCCAGAATGCTTTCCATTTTCGGGGGCCTCGAAGCGATGCGCGTATTACGAAGTCGCCGTGCGCTGATGGCGATCAATTGACCTGATTATAGGTCGAATATTTAGTCGCGTATTTGGTCGTTCCCGCAAAACGAAACGTCTGCACTGACGGCCGCACGCCACTTCTCCCTCCCGCGCACCCCGCCACCGATTCCGCGAATTGCCCGCATTTTTCCGCCCTGATCCATCGATCATGGGGCGCTCACCTTCGAAATAATTCCAACATCGGAAAAGGCCTTGCGCACGACGCCAGGCCGGTAGCCATCCAGCGCCATTCCAGCAACAGACGACCGGCGGCGGCATAAGCCGCTCACCTCATCAGGGGCTTAGCTTGAACATTCGCAAATTCATCGGTGGCACCAGCCGCGACGCGTTACGGCTCGTACGCGAAGCGCTGGGTGCGGACGCCGTCGTTCTGTCGAACCGCACGCTCGACGACGGCAGCGTCGAAATCGTCGCGCTCGCGGACCGCGATCTCGCGGCGATCGCGCCGGCCGATGCTGCCGCCGCGCAAGGCCTCGGCGGCCTCGCGGCTCAGGGTGGTCAAGGTGCTCCGTTCGCGCAGCCCTCCGCCGCCATGACGCCAATGTCGCGCACGCCGCGCGCGGCGTCTGGCGCCGCTCCCGCGGCCCTCGCCGCCCCGATCGGCAGTGCGAACCCGTACGCGAGCGGTATGCCGGACGTCTTCTCCTCGGTGTTCGGCGCGAGCCCGGAAGTGGGCGCCGAAAATGGCGGCGCGAACGCCGAAGCCGATGCGGATGGCGATCACGCCGCCGACACTGCGGTCTCGCTCGGCCAGGAGGCGTCGGCCGCGTCTGCCGCCATCGCTGCGCGTTCGCCTTCTTCGCGCGCCGCTGCGGGGCAGCAGGCCGCTCAATCGCCGATGCCCGCGACGCGGCAGTCCGCGGTGCAAGCAGCGCAGTCGGCACAGCAAGCCATGCCGGGTCAGCAAACGCCGCTGCAAATGGCGCTGCAGGCGGCAACCGGGTCGCTCGCCTCGCCGGCCTTCGCGCCATCGTTTGCGTCCACGGCGCCGGCCGCGAACTCAAACGCCCAGGCGGCAGCGCATGAAGCCGCAGCACGGCTCGAACAGGCCGCCGCGGCGCCGGCGAGCGACGCGCCGCGCACCATGGCCGAGTCGAATCCCTGGCTGATCGACCACGCCCGCCGCATCGCGAGCCAGCAGAACGCGCCGCGCGTGCCGGGCATGACGCCCGCCGCCGCCGCCGCGCGCGGCCTTGGCAGCGTCGCCGACCCGGTGCTGCCGCACGATGTCGATGCCAGCACGCCCGACTGGGCGCTCGAGGCCGCCCATGTCGCCGCGCGCCGCGCCGCGCAGCGCCTCGGCCACGGTCCGGAAGCCGCGGGCCTCGCGCCCGGCAACCGCAATGCGCAGGGCGCCGAGGGCGCCAGCGCCGCGCAAACCGTGAGCGAAGCGATCCGCGCGCGCATCGAGCAGGTCGTCAACGAAACCGTGATGCACGAGCTCGCCTCCATGCGCGGCATGATGGAAGAGCAGTTCGCGGGCCTCCTGTGGGGCGAGCGCCAGCGCCGCAGCCCGGTGCAGGGCGCGCTCACCAAGCAGCTGTTCGCCGCGGGCTTCTCGGCGCAGCTCGTGAAGATGATGATCGACCGCCTGCCCGAAGTCGAAACCGAAGAGGCCGGCATGGAGTGGCTGCAGTCGGTGCTCGAATCGAACCTGCCTGTGCTCGAAGACGAAGAAGCGCTCATGGAGCGCGGCGGCGTGTTCGCGCTGATGGGCCCGACGGGCGTGGGCAAGACCACGACCACGGCGAAGCTCGCCGCGCGCTGCGTGATGCGCTTCGGCGCGAGCAAGGTGGCGCTGCTCACCACCGACAGCTACCGGATCGGCGGCCACGAGCAACTGCGCATCTTCGGCAAGATCCTCGGCGTCTCGGTGCACGCGGTGCGCGACGGCGCGGACCTCCAGCTCGCGCTCACCGAACTCAAGAACAAGCACATCGTGCTGATCGACACGATCGGCATGAGCCAGCGCGACCGCGCCGTGGCCGACCAGATCGCCATGCTGTGCGGCGCGGGCCGCCCGGTGCAGCGCCTCTTGCTGCTCTCGGCGACCAACCACGGCGACACGCTCAACGAAGTCGTGCAGGCCTACCAGAGCGGCCCGGACAACGCGCCGCTCACGGGCTGCATCCTCACCAAGCTCGACGAGGCCACCAACCTCGGCAGCGCGCTCGACACGGTGCTGCGCTACAAACTGCCGGTGTATTACGTCTCGACGGGCCAGAAGGTCCCCGAGAACCTTTACGTGGCGACGCGACGCTTCCTGATCCGCAGCGCTTTCTGCATACCGCGGGAGAGCTCGCCGTTCGTGCCGCACGAAGACGATATCCCGGCGCTGCTGTCGGCACTCTCGACGCGTTCGAATTCGCAGGCTCCCGAGGTCAGGTTTGGATAAGTTCGTCATCGATCAGGCCGAAGGGCTGCGGCGGCTTCTTGCACGCGAAGGCTCGCGCGTGGTCGCGGTGACGGGCGGCGCCGGTTCGCCCGGGCGCACGACCGCCGTGGTCAATCTCGCGGCGGCGCTCACCGCGCAGGGCAAGGACGTGCTCGTGATCGACGAGTGTCTGGGGCCCCGCTCGGTCTGCTCGCAGGTGGGCGGTGTGCGCGGCGCGGGCAGCTTCGCCGCCGTCATGCGCGGCGAGCGCACGCTCGAGGAAGCCGTCGGCCGCCATGCGCTCGGCTTCGGCGTGCTGGTCGCCTCGCGCGACCACCGCGCGCAGTACACGGCCGCCCAGTTGCAGAAGGTCATTTCGGGTCCCGCGGACATCGTGTTGATCGACGCGCAGCTCGACGCCGAAGGCGCGCTTTCGCCGCTCGCCATGCACGCGCACGACGTGCTGATCGTGATGCGCATCGGCGCGCAGTCGATCACGGACGCCTACGCGTGCATGAAGCGGCTGCACTTCGCGCATGCGATCGCGCAGTTTCGCGTACTGGCGAATCATGTGGCGAACGCGAGCGACGCGCAGACCGCGATCGAGAACCTCGCCGGGGTGGCGAGCCGCTACCTGAGCGTGTCGCTCGAAAGTGCCGGAAGCGTCGCCGCCGATCAGCACATGGCGCAGGCGCTCAGGCTCGCACGCTGCATCGTCGATGCGTTTCCGTCGACGGCCGCCGCGCGCGATTTCCGCCACGTGGCCGACGAATTGCCGCACTGGCCGATGCGGCCCGCGGTCTCGGCGTGCTCGCCGGCCACGGCGCGCGCGGCCGCAGCGTTCGGCGCGACGCACGAAGAACATGTAGCGGCGGGCCACGCACCCGCCGACGATCTGGACGGCGCGCTGCAAGCCGGCGTCCAGCCACCCGCTGCCCATGCAACAAACGCCGCACACAGCACGCTCGCCGCGAACGCCGATTCGTTCGTGGCGGCCGTGACGGGTGTGCATCCCGCACCCAACGCAACATCCGCGGCCGCATCGGCCCATGTGGGCTGGCGCACCGATACGCCCGCGCAGCGGACGTCGCCGCAGCACGTCTGACGTGCGCACGACGACGCCAATCAGGGACATGAGAAGTGGAGAGCACGATGTATAACGCTCAAGGAAAAATTTCGCAGGCCGACGTGCTCGCGAAGTATGCGCCGCTCGTGAGACGGCTTGGCTTGCAGCTCGTGGCCAAGATGCCGGCGAGCGTGGACCTCGACGACCTGATCCAGGCCGGCATGATCGGCCTGCTCGACGCGGCCAACCGCTACAAGGAAGATCAGGGCGCGCAGTTCGAGACCTACGCGAGCCAGCGCATTCGCGGCGCGATGCTCGACGAGCTGCGCAGCAACGACTGGCTGCCGCGCAGCCTGCGCCGCACCTCGCGCGAAGTGGAAAGCGCGGTGCACCAGGTGGAGCAGCGGCTCGGGCGCTCGGCCAGCGAAACGGAGATCGCCGAGCATCTGAGCATGCCGCTCGACGAGTATCAGAGCATGCTGCAGGACCTGCACGGCAGCCAGCTCATCTACTACGAAGACTTCGACCGCTCCGCCGAGGACGAACCGTTCCTCGACCGCTATTGCGTCGATCATTCGGACCCGCTTTCGGCGCTGCTCGACGACAGCCTGCGCGGCGCGCTCGTCGAGGCGATCGAGCGGCTGCCCGAGCGCGAGAAGCTGCTGATGTCGCTCTACTACGAGCGCGGCATGAACCTGCGCGAGATCGGCGCGGTAATGGAGGTCAGCGAGTCGCGCGTGTGCCAGCTGCACAGCCAGGCGGTGGCGCGCTTGCGCACGCGGCTGCGCGAGATGTCGTGGGCCGGCCAGGAGAATTGACCTGATCGACGGTGCGCGCGGTTGTCGGCGCGGACCGTGTGTGGTGAGAGAGCCGGGGTGCGAGAGCACTCCGGCTCTTTTTTGGGGTGGACTGGACTCGCACAAACAAAAGCCGAAGCATTGCCGCTTCGGCTTTTGTCTTTGGCGAACGCTGTGTGTGCTCGCTTACAGCCCGAACGCCGGCAGCCGCCCATCGGGACCGTACAGCATCGCGCCGTTGCCCGTTTCGCCGCGCAGGATCGAGAGCGCGCGGCGGTTATGCTCCATGCGCGTGCGGATCATCATGCCGATCGTGAGATTCTTGCGGCGCGCACGCTCGGTCGATCCCTTGAGCAGTTCCCACTGGCCCGCCAGACGCGTGTCGCCGTCGCAGGCCATTTCGATACCTTTGCGGCCGCCCGGCAGGCCGAGGCTGGCCAGTTGCGCGTCGCGCGCCTTTTCAAGGCCCGCGAGACGCTGCGTGAGCGTCGTCTTCTGCTCGACGATCTGCGGCAGCGCTTCCATGCCGTCGGCCGACACGAGCGCCTTCTCTTCATAGGCGAGCAGCGACGCGAACGCCTCAACCGTGGCGTGTTCGTCGATCAGTGTGGCCAACAAGGCATCTTTCATTGCAAGGCACCCAAAAAAGCGAGGTTTGCGCGGCGCTCGTACGTCAAACGTCAGTTGCCCGACGTCGGCTTCATGAGATCGCGGGCGGTCTGGATCACGCCGTCGGCAATCTTGCCGGAGTCGATCTGCAACGTGCCGTTGCGGATCGCGTCCTTGATCGACTGCACATGCGCCGTGTCGATGTCGGCGGACCCGCTCGCCGCGAGCGAGCGCAGCGTCGACGAGAGCGACGAGAGGCTTACGTTCGCGCCGCCTTGAGCAGCGCCGGTCGCGCCCGCAGCGTTCGCGCCGGAGTTGGCCGCGGTGTCGGTGCCGGCGGCGCCTGGGCCGGTCGAATCGGCTTGCGTGCGCGCGAGGCCATCCTGCAGCGTGCGCGGACCATTGCGGGTGGAGGAGTCAACTTTCACGATGGGCGTTCCTGATCGATTTGACCTTGATAACGGCACAGGTCGGGCCGAACTTTAGCCGAAAAGTCCACCGTTACATGCTGTTACGTGCGCTGGCGCACCAGGCCGGAAACGGCCGGATCGGGCCGCCGGCCGGGGTTCGGTGCGCCCCGGTCCGGCCCTTGCCGGCGGTTACCGGCCCTAGATCTGCACCTGCACGGTACCTGCGTCCCTGACCACGCCCGAGATGATCTGGCCGCCGCTCGTGCGCACGCGCACCTGCTGGCCGGGCTCGGCGTTGTTGAGCGCGCTGCCCTCGGCCGAGATCGTGAAGTTGCTGCCCACGGCGATCACCTTGACCGTCTGTCCGATGGCCACCGAAGCGGCGCTGCGCAGCATGTCGGTGCGCAGCGGCAGTCCCGCGGCTATGCGCGCGAGCGCGACGGCGCCCGTCGCCTGCCTGGGATCGGTGATGATGGTCTGCGGCAGGTTCGCGAGGTCGCCCGCGCGCGGCATGAAGTCGGCGGCCGAAAGCGCTTCGCCGGCGCCGATCTGGCGCGAGGCGACGTAGTAGGTGATGTCCACGGCAATGCGCGCGCTCACATAGAGCGTCCACGGCTTCGCGCCGATGCAGCGCACGCCCACGGTCGTGTGGCCATAGGTGCGCGCGCCGGGCGGCATGAACGGCTCGAGCGAAGTGCAGGCCGCGAGGCCGCGCGGAAACACCGGCGCAACCGTGATGCTCACGTGGCCCGGCAAGCCCGCCGACTGCTGCTGCAGGAAGGCGAGCGCGACGGCGCGGATGGATTCGCCGTCCTGCTGGCCCGGCGGCGTGGCCGGCACGTTCGTGGCGACGGCGCTGGTATTGGGGTTAGGCGGCGCGCCGGTGCTTGCGCCGGCAACCGGCTTCGCGCCCGCGAGCGCCGCGGCGCCGGCGTCCACCACCACCGGCGCGACGCGGTTCGCTGCGCTCGACAGGTTCACGCGCTCGAGCGTGCCCGCGTTGTTTGCGTTGGCCGCCGGCACGCGCATGGGCTGGGCGCTCGCGCCCGGCGCGGGAACCGTGACGATGCGCGGCGCGTCGCCTTGGGCCGCCCGCTCGCCGGGACCCGGAATCGTGATCATGCCGTTCGAATCGACGCCCGCGCGCGCATCCTCGGGCACGCCGCGCGAATTCAGATCGGCGTAGCTGGCCGCGCGCAGCGGTGCGGCATCGCTGGCGGGCGCAAGGCTCGCCACAGCCGCGGCGGGCGTCTTCGCCTGGCTCGCGAGCAGCGCGTTCATCTGCGCGGCGTCGGAGCCCGAGCGGTCGCCGGGGCCCGCAATAAAGATCTGGCCGCCCGCACCCTCGGGTTGCGGCGCGGTTTGCGCATGAGCGAGCGTCCCGCCGAGCGCACACGCCAGCGCGCCCGTCCAGGACGCGCTCCACGACAGCGCGCGCGCACGCCGCACGAAGCCGGCGAGCGGCCTGCGGGTAATGGCAGTTTGCGGCATTGTCGTTCTCCATCGAATGCATTGACACGCCTCGCATTCTAGGCGGCAGCCCTCGCGCGCTTGCGTCGAATAGAGGGGCGCTTTACCGGCTATTCGTCCGATTGGTTCTTGCCACCCCCGCCTAATATTCCACTCCATGCGCAAAGGCCTTCGGGCTGCGCGCCTAACGTTTGCGCCGCGCCTGCACCGGTTTCCCGCCGCTGGCGGGCCCGCCGCGCTCACGCCGAATCCTTTTCGTTTCACGGAGAACGCCCGATGCTGGACAAACTCGATGCCGAATTCGCCTTTGGGCGCGAAGCGCTCGATGTGCGCGCCACGCGGCAGGCATTGATCTCTTCGAACATCGCGAACGCCGACACGCCGGGCTACCAGGCGCGCGACGTGGACTTCGCGGCCTCGCTGGCCGGCGCGCTGCGCCAGCAGGGCGCGGGCGGCACGGTAGGCATGGCGGCCGCCTCGGGCGGCAACGTCCAGCCGCTCGCCATGGCGCAGCCCGCGGGCGTGACGAGCGGCATGCAGATGGCGGCCACGGAGTCGGGCCACATGGCCGGCGACGCGAAGCTGATCCCGACGGGCGGCCCGGCCGATACTTACAAGAGCCAGCTCATGTACCGCACGCCGGTGCAGCCCGCGCTCGACGGCAACACGGTCGATCTCGACACGGAGCGCGTGCAGTTCGCCGACAACGCGCTGCACTTCGAGTCGGGCATGACGGTGGTCTCGCAGCAGATCAAGACGATGCTCTCCGCGATCACCTCGGGTTCGAGCTGATCGCCCCAGCCGGAAAACGCAGTAACGAAGCCATGAACGACCAACGCGCGCGCGACGCGCACCTGATGTGAGGTCAACGAAACCATGCCATCCCTGATGAACATCTTCAGCGTTGCGGGCTCCGCCATGACGGCGGAATCGCAGCGTCTGAACGTGACGGCGTCCAATCTCGCCAACGCCGACAGCACGACCGGCCCCGACGGCCAGCCGTACAAGGCGAAGCAGGTCGTGTTCGCGGTCAACCCGCTCGGCGGCGCGCGCACGGCCTCGGGCCAGCAGGTGGGCGGCGTCAGGGTGACCGGCGTGGTGGACGACCCCACGCCGATGAAGCAGACCTACGACCCCGACAATCCTTCCGCCAACGCGGATGGCTACGTGACGATGCCCAACGTCGATCCGGTGCAGGAGATGGTGAACATGATCTCGGCGTCGCGCTCGTATCAGGCCAACGTCGAAACGCTGAACACGGCCAAGCAGTTGATGCTCAAGACCTTGACGATCGGAACCTGAAGCTGAAGCACGGCACGCCGCAGCAAGAAGACAGACTGCAGTCATACAGAGACCAGCCGGCGCGCAACGAAGCCGCGCCCGCCACCACCACACGCCAAGCACGAAGCGCAATCGAGGGAGAACGCGTTGAGTTCCAGCAACACAACCATTGGCGGCAGCACCGCCACCGTGTCGCAGCAACTGCTCGACACCATGAACGGCACGAGCTCGAGTTCGTCGTCGTCGAGCGGCACGAGCGCGAGCGACCTGCAGTCCACGTTCCTGCAGTTGCTCGTCGCGCAGCTGCAGAACCAGGACCCGACCAATCCGATGGACAGCTCGCAGATGACTTCGCAGCTTGCCGAGATCAACACGGTGTCGGGCATCCAGCAGCTCAACACGTCGCTGTCGTCGCTCTCCACGCAGCTTTCGGCGGGCCAGAACGCGCAGGCTGCGCTGCTCATCGGCTCGACCGTGCTCGCCCCGGGCAGCAGCGCCGCCGTGTCGAGCGGCAACGCGCCGCAGCTCGGCGTCACGCTGCCTGCGGCGGTTTCCGACGTGAAGCTCACGATCACCAACTCGGCGGGCAAGGTCGTCAACACGCTCGACCTCGGCGCGCAGTCGGCCGGCACCGTGCCGGTCACCTGGAACGGCAAGGACAGCTCGGGCAACACGGTCGCCGACGGCACCTACACGATCACCGCCAGTGCGACGACCAACGGCCAGTCCGCCACGGCAACCGCGCTCGTCGCGAGCCAGGTGCAGGGTGTGGTCCAGCAGCCGGACGGCAACCCGAGCCTCTCGCTCGCAAACGGCAAGACCGTCCCGCTTTCGAGCGTGGGCGCCATTCTCTGAACACGATGGACAACGCGAAAAGCGCGGAGTAGACAAACATGGGCTACCAGCAAGGATTGAGCGGCCTCGCCGCGGCGTCGAACGACCTCGACGTGATCGGCAACAACATCGCCAATGCGAACACCGTCGGCTTCAAGCAGAGCACGGCGCAGTTCGCCGACGTCTACGCGAACACCATCGCGACGTCGGTGGGCAACCAGATCGGCCTCGGTGCCTCGCTGCAGACCGTGCAGCAGGACTTCGCGCAAGGCACGATCAACACGACGGGCCAGGCGCTGAACGTCGCCATCAACGGCAACGGCTTCTTTCAGATGTCGAACAACGGCACGGTCACGTACTCGCGTAACGGCGTGTTTCAGCTCAACAAGAACGGCTTTATCACCGACGCGTCGGGCAACGACCTGATGGGCTATGCCGCCAGTTCGACCGGCGTGATCAACACCGCGCAGACCGTGCCGCTCCAGGTGCCCACCACCAACATCGCGCCGGTCGCTACCAAGAACATTACCGCGCAGCTGAACCTGAACGCGCAGGCCACGACGCCCACCACGACGACCTTCAGCGAAACCGACTCGTCGAGCTACACGTATTCGACGTCGGTCACGGCCTACGACACGCTCGGCGGCACCCAGACGGTCAACATGTATTTCGCGAAGGACGCGACGAGCGGCCAGTGGACCGTGTATGCCGGTCAGGCCGGCTCGGTGGAAAAGCTCGGTACGGCGCAGTTCAGCTCGTCCGGCGCGCTGCAGAGCATCACGCCGGATCCGACCAACACCACCGTTTCAAGCAACGGCACCACGTCGTTCACCTTCAGCATTAACCCGACGGACGGCTCCACGACGCCCCAGTCGCTGACGCTCGACCTCGCGGGCACGACGCAGTACGGCTCGGCCAACGGCGTGAACAACCTCGCCCAGGACGGCTACGCGAGCGGCACGCTCTCGAACTTCTCGATCGGCGCGGACGGCACCATCACCGGCAATTACTCGAACGGCCAGACCATGGCGCTCGGCCAGATCGTGCTCGCCAACTTCAACAACCCGAACGGCCTCCTGAACCTGGGCGGCAACCAGTTCCAGCAAACGGCGGCTTCGGGCGTCGCGCAGGTCTCCACGCCGGGCAGCACGAACCACGGCACGCTCACGGGCGGCGCGCTCGAAGCGTCGAACGTCGACCTGACGAACCAGCTCGTCGACCTGATCACGGCCCAGCGCAACTACCAGGCGAACGCGCAGACCATCAAGACGCAGCAGACCGTCGACCAGACGCTGCTGCAGATGTAACGCGTCTAACCACGTACCGGGCACATCATGGACCGACTGATCTATACCGCGATGACGGGCGCGAGCCAGGCGCTCGAGCAGCAGGCCGTCGTCGCGAACAATCTCGCGAACGTCTCGACCACGGGCTTTCGCGCGCAGCTCGCCAACTTTCGCGCCGTGCCGATGTCGTTCGGCGACGGCTCGACGGTGAACGACCAGACCACGCGCACCTACGTGCTCTCTGCGACGCCTGGCTCGGACATGACGCCCGGTGCGATCTCGCATACCGGCAACCCGCTCGACATCGCGATCCAGGGCCAGGGCTTCATGGCCGTGCAGACGGCCGACGGCAACGAGGCCTATACGCGCGCGGGCAACCTGCACGTCGATGAAAACGGCCAGCTCGTCACGGCGGCCAACCAGCAGGTGATCGGCGGCGGCGGCCCGATCGCGGTGCCGCCCGGTTCGGCGATCACGATCGGCAGGGACGGCACGGTTTCGGCCATTGCGCCGGGCAGTCCCGCCAACGCGATCGCCATGATCGACCAGATCAAGTTCGTCAACCCGCCGGCCGGTGCGCTCACGCGCGGCGACGACGGTCTGTTCCACACGGCGGACGGCAACCCCGCCGACCCGGACCAGACCGTGCAGGTCGCGACCGAGTCGCTCGAGGGCAGCAACGTGAACCCGGTGGCGGCGATGGTCTCGATGATCACCAACGCGCGCCAGTTCCAGATGCAGACCAAACTGCTCCAGAACGCCGACCAGAACGAGCAGAGCGCGAACCAGCTGCTCAACTTCAGCTAAGCCATTTCAAGTTAAATGAAGGCCGCTTCGCGCCGCACGACGCGCGCGAAGCCGGACCGGGAGAAAGACACCGTGAACCGATCGCTCTATATCGCCGCCACCGGCATGCAGGCCCAGCAGTCGCAGATGGACGTGATCTCGAACAACCTCGCGAACGTGAGCACCAATGGCTTCAAGGGCTCGCGCGCGGTGTTCGAGGACCTCATGTACCAGACGCTGCGCCAGCCGGGTGCGAACTCGACGCAGCAAACCGAACTGCCTTCGGGCAGCCAGGTGGGCACGGGCGTGCAGCAGGTGGCGACCGAGCGTCTCTACACGCAGGGCAACCTGCAGCAGACCGGCAACTCGAAGGACGTGGCGATCAACGGCGCGGGCTTCTTCCAGGTGCAGATGCCCGACGGCACGACGGCCTACACGCGCGACGGCTCGTTCCAGACCAACTCGCAAGGCCAGCTCGTGACGGCGAGCGGCTACCAGGTGATCCCGGCGATCACGGTGCCGGCCAACGCCACCTCGCTCACCATCGGCAGCGACGGCGTGGTGACGGTCACGACGCCGGGCACGAGCAACAACACGACCATCGGCACGCTGCAGCTCGCCATGTTCATCAACCCGGCCGGCCTGCAGTCGAACGGGCAGAACCTGTTGTCGGAAACGGCTTCGTCGGGCGCGCCCACGGTTTCCACGCCGGGCCAGAACGCTTCGGGCACGCTCAACCAGGGCTACGTCGAATCGTCGAACGTGAACGTCGTGCAAGAGCTCGTGAACATGATCGAGACGCAGCGCGCCTACGAAATCAACAGCAAGGCGGTCACCACTTCCGACCAGATGCTGCAAACCCTCAGCCAGATGCAGGTCTGAGGTTTCCCTGGTCAATCAAGTCGGTGAAGAATATGTCGCAGTCCGTTCGAAACCCTTCTCGCATCCGCGCGCGGCATCCGGGCAATGCCCGGACGCTCGCGGCGGCTGTGGCGCTCGCGATGCTGGCGGGCTGCGCCTACATTCCCAACCGGCAGCCGATCACGCAGCAACCCATGACGGCCGTGCCGCCCGCGCCGCCCGTGAACACCTCGCCGGGCGCGATCTACAACCCCGGCTACGCGGGGCGTCCGCTCTTCGAGGACCAGCGTCCGCGCAATATCGGCGACATCCTCACGATCGTCATCTCCGAAAACATCAACGCGACCAAGTCGTCGGGCGCGGCCACCAAGCGCGGCACCAGCGCGAGCTTCTCGGGCACCGCGAACTTCCTGCCGGGCTTCTTCAACCGCGCGAACCTGAATACGACGGGCGCGAACCAGTTCGACGCCACGGGCGGCGCGAACGCCTCGAACACGTTCACGGGCGTCATTACCGTCACCGTGACGAACGTGCTGCCCAACGGCAATCTCGTCGTCTCCGGCGAGAAGCAGATGCTCATCAACCAGGGTAATGAATTCGTGCGCTTCTCCGGCGTCGTCAACCCGAACACCGTTGCCGGAGACAACTCCGTGCTCTCGACCGACGTCGCCGACGCGAAGATCGAATACTCCGCCAAGGGCGTGATCGACGAAGCCGAGACGATGGGCTGGCTGCAACGCTTTTTCCTGAACATCGCGCCATGGTGAAGATCCGCTTCCATCGTTCGCGCCGCTCGCGCGTGAAGGACGTGCTCGCCGCCATCGGCGTGGCGTTCGGCTTCGTGCTGGCCTGCGGCGCGCTCGTCGCCTACGCGACGCCGGCGCGCGCCGAGCGCGTGAAAGACCTCGCGACCTTCCAGGGCGTGCGCGACAACCCGCTCATCGGCTACGGCCTCGTGGTGGGTCTCGACGGCACCGGCGACCAGACCACCCAGGCGCCGTTCACCACGCAGACGCTCGCGAACATGCTCGCGAACCTCGGCATCTCGATCAACAACACGTCGAGCTCGTCGGGCTCTTCGTCGACGCTCAACAACATGCAGTTGAAGAACGTCGCAGCCGTGATGGTGACCGCCGTGCTGCCGCCGTTCGCGCGGCCCGGGGAGCAGATCGACGTCACCGTGTCGTCGCTCGCCAACGCCAAGAGCATTCGCGGCGGCACGCTGCTGCTCACGCCGCTCAAGGGGGCCGACGGCCAGGTCTACGCGCTCGCGCAGGGCAACGTGGCCGTGGGCGGCGCGGGCGCCTCGGCCAACGGCAGCAGGGTACAGGTGAACCAGCTCGCCGCGGGCCGCATCGCGGGCGGTGCGATCGTCGAGCGCGCGGTGGTCTCGCCGGTTGCGCAGCAAGGCGGTCTGCTCACGCTGACCGTCAACGACATGGACTACGACACGACGCAGCGCATCGTCTCGGCCGTCAACAACATGTTCGGCCCGGGCACGGCCTCGCCGCTCGACGGCCGCACGATCCAGGTGCGCGGGCCGGCCGATCCGGCCTCGCAGGTGGGCTTCATCGCGCAGATCCAGGACCTCAACGTGAATCCGGCCACGCCGGCTGCGAAGGTGATCCTGAACGCGCGCACCGGCTCGATCGTCATGAACCAGATGGTGACGCTGGAGAGCTGCGCGGTCGCGCACGGCAATCTCTCGGTCGTCGTGAACACGCAGACGGCGGTGAGCCAGCCCGGCGCGTTCTCCAATGGCCAGACGGTGGCGACGCGCCAGTCGCAGATCCAGCTGAAGCAGGACAACGGATCGCTCAAGCTCGTCACGGCGGGCGCCAATCTCGCCGAGGTCGTGAAGGCGCTCAACGCGCTGGGCGCGACGCCTGCGGATCTGATGTCGATCCTGCAGGCGATGAAGGCGGCGGGTGCACTGCGCGCCGACCTCGAGATCATCTAAGGGGTGCAACTTGGATAATACGAAGAACATCGGCGGCGGCCTCGACCTTTCCAACCGCTTCGCGCTCGACGTGCAGGGCTTCGACTCGATGCGCGCCGCGGCGAACGCCTCACCCCAGCAGGGCGTAAAGATGGCCGCGAAGCAGTTCGACGCGGTCTTCACGCAGATGATGCTCAAGAGCATGCGCGACGCAACGCCTGACGACGGTCCGCTCGACTCGCACGACGGCGCGCAGTTCACCTCGATGCTGGACCAGCAGCTCGCCCAGCAGATGTCGAACAAGGGCATCGGCGTGGCGAACGCGATGCTCAAGCAGCTCATGCGCAGCATGGGCGGCGCGGCCGGTGCCGATGGCGCGGGCGGCGCAGGCGGCGTGGCGGGCGCGATTTCCGGGCTTTCGGGCTCGGACGCGAGCGAAGGCAACCTCGCGATGCTTAACGCGCTCGGCCGCGCCTACGGCAACGCTGCCGCCAACGGCGCGCTCGCCAACGGCGCGGGCTACAGCGGCAACAGCGCGCTCACGCCGCCGGTCAGGGGCAACGGCGACGCCTCGGTGGACGCCTTCGTCGACAAGCTCGCCAACGCCGCGCAGCAGGCCAGCTCGACCACGGGCATCCCGGCGCGCTTCATTCTCGGCCAGGCCGCGCTCGAATCGGGCTGGGGCAAGCGTGAGATCAAGAACGCCGACGGCTCGACGAGCCACAACGTGTTCGGCATCAAGGCGAGCAAGGACTGGACCGGCAAGACCGTCTCGACGGTCACGACCGAGTACGTGAACGGCCAGCCGCATCGCGTGGTGGAGAAGTTCCGCGCCTACGACTCGTACGAAGAAGCGATGACCGACTATGCCTCGCTCCTCAAGAACAATCCGCGCTATGCGTCGGTGATCAACGGCTCGAAGAGCGCCGAGGGCTTCGCGCACGGCATGCAGCGCGCAGGCTACGCCACCGACCCGCACTACGCGAAGAAGCTGCTGACCATCATGCAGCGCATGGCCTGAGGGCCGGACCCGACGGCGGATTCGACGGCGGGCGCCGCGCGGTTGACGTCACGCAGTTGACATCATGCGGTTGACGTTAATCAGGCAACCGCAAACGTTGCCTCGGCGCAGTTGCCGGAAGAAGCTGCGCACACGTGTTTCATGCATCGAACGGGCACATTTTTTTTACGCCCAATCCCTAAATTTTTCGTCATGTCTGCCGCTAATGCAGGCAAGATGGAAAGCAATCCGGGCGGTTGGACCGCCCGAACGGCGCGTGCGGAAAGGGTCCGCGGGGCGCGCCGGCACGTTCACGAATTTCCGGCAGGCCGATGAATACCGTTCAGTCGAATCCACAGGAAGCAGGCGAGGGTGCGGAAGGCTCCCACGATTTTGGGCGCCGCAATCCGCTTGAGATCGGCGTCCAGCTACGCAATCTCGTCAATCGCGGCGATTTCCTGACCCTCCAGTATCGCGGCGGACAGCTCGTCACGCGCATTCTGGCCGTCAACGGACGCGAGCGTACTTTCGTGTTCGACTGGGGCGCGCTGCCCGAGCAGAACTCGGGCGTGCTCGCTGCGCCCGAGTGCCAGTTCCACGCCTCGCCCGACGGCGTGCGCGTGGAGTTCAAGACGGCTACGCCGCGGCGCACCGAGTTCGAAGGGCACCCCGCGTTCGAAGCCGATTTCCCCGAAGTGCTCTTCTACGTGCAGCGGCGCGAGTACTTCCGTGTCGACACGCCCGTGCTCGAGCCGTGCATCTGCCGCGGCGAGCTGCCGGGCGGCGGCCCGCGCTTCGCCTACGAGGTGCATGACCTCTCGCTCGGCGGCCTCGGGCTGCGCACGACCGACGAGCGCGTGGCGGACCTCGCCATGGGCCTCGTGCTGCCCGACATCGAGCTCGACCTGCGCGCGCACGGCAAGCTGCGCGTGGATCTCGCGCTCGTCGTGCTGCGCTTCATCGACCTGCCCAACGGCGACCGCCGTTATCACATGGGCTTTCGCTTCGACGCGCTGCCCGGCTCCGCCGAGAACACGCTGCAGCGCTATATCACGCAGCTCGAGATGAAGCGCCGCGCGCTCGCGCGTGCCTGACCGGCACAGCCTCGCCCGCGCGATCCGCAGCACCCTGGCCGACGCCGCGCATGCGCCGGTTCGACCGCCGCGCGCAAGCCGCGCACGCTAACGTTTTCGCCGCGCTTTCGCCACCATCGTGGCGCTCAATTTTTGCGGTGCGTTGCCGTTATACCGTGAGTACAGCACGCGGCTTGCCAGGGGGCAGGCCGTTTTCGAGGATCACGCATGTCCAACATTTTCTCGATCGGTCTGAGCGGCCTGCAGGCGGCGCAGATTGGTATCTCGACCACCGGCGAGAACATCAGCAACTCGACGACCGCGGGCTACACCGTCGAGAAGCCGGTGTACCAGGAATCGGCGGGGCAGTACACGTCGAACGGCTACCTCGGCAGCGGCGTCACCACCGCGACCGTGCAGCGCGCCTACAGCCAGTACCTCACGACGGCCGTCAACAATGCGCAGACGGCCAGCAGTTCGTACACGGCTTCGTACAACCTCGCCACGCAACTCTCGAACCTCGTGGGCAGCCCGACCTCGGGCATCGCCACCGCGATCACGAACTTCTTCACGGGCCTGCAGAACGTCTCGAATTCGCCTTCGGATACCGCAGCGCGGCAAACCGTGCTCTCCGACGCGCAGACGCTCGCCACCCAGATCAACGCCGCGAGCCAGCAGTACGACGCGATGCGCCAGAGCGTGAACACGCAGCTCACGAGCGCGGTCTCGCAAATCAACACCTACACGCAGCAGATCGCGAGCCTCAATGCGCAGATCACGTCCGCGAGCGCGAGCGGCCAGCAGCCGAACCAGTTACTCGATCAGCGCGATCAAGCCGTGGCGAATCTCTCGCAGCTGGTGGGCGTGCAGGTCGTGCAGGGCAGCACCGGCTACAGCGTTTTCCTCGGCAACGGCCAGCCGCTCGTGGTGAGCAGCCAGAGCTACAACCTCGGCACGCAGCCGTCGAGCACCAACCCGCAAGAGCTGGCCGTGACGTGGCAGGGCCTGAACGGCGCGAGCCCCGCGTCGCAAGGCGCGCCGCAGGTGCTGTCGTCGGCCGCGCTGCAAGGCGGCACCGTGGGCGGCCTGGTCTCGTTCGTTTCGACCACGCTCGATCCGGCGGAGTCGCAGCTGGGCGCGATCGTGACGAGCTTCGCCGCGCAGGTGAACTCGCAGAACGCACTCGGTCTCACGCTCTCGGGCGGCCCCGGCGGCAATCTGTTCACGGTGGGCAACCCGCTCGTCACGGCCAGCTCGACGAACCCCGACGCGCAGACCACGGTAAGCGCGACGCTCACGAACAGCACGCAGCCGCTCACCGACAACTACAAGCTGAGCTACGACGGCACGAACTGGAACCTCACCGACACGACGACGAATTCGCTGGTCGCCACCCAGCCGAACGGCGCCGCGCCGATCACGATCGGCGGCTTCTCGATCACGCCTTCGGGCACGGTGAGCGCGGGCGACTCGTTCATGATCCAGCCGACGGCCGGCGCACTCGCGAGCTTCTCGGTCGCGACCAGCGACCCCGCGGCCATCGCGGCGGCCACGCCGGTGGTCGTTTCGGCGGCCACCACCAACGCGGGCACGGCCAACGTCACGCAAGGCGCGGTGGGCGCCGGCTATTCGACGACGAACCTGCCGGTCACGCTCACCTACAACCAGGCGGCGGGCACGCTGACCGGCCTGCCCAACGGCACGACCGTCACGATTACGACGCCGGGGTCGACCACCACCAGCACCGTGACGATCAACAGCGCCGCGACGCCGCCTGTGACCGGCGTGCCCTACGATCCGACCACGGGCGCAACCTATACCATCACGAACCTCACGGATTCGGCCGGCGCGAACGCCACCGCGACCAACGTGAGCTTCACGATGACCGGCACGCCCTCGAACAAGGACACGTTCACCGTGGCGGGCAACAAGAGCGGCACGCAGGACGGCCGCAACGCGCTCGCGCTCGCGAACCTCACGTCGAGCACGGCGTACACGGGGTCGACCACGCTGACCTCGGCGTATGCGAACTACGTCAACACGATCGGCAACACCGCCAGCCAGCTGAAGGCGTCGAACACGTCGCAGCAGTCGCTCGTGACGCAGCTCACTTCGCAGCAGCAGTCGGTGCAGGGTGTGAACCTCGACGAGGAGGCCGCCAACCTGCTGCAGTATCAACAGCTCTATCAGGCCAACAGCAAGGTGATCCAGACGGCGGCGTCGCTGTTCCAGACCCTGATCGGCATTCTCCAGTGAGGCGCTGACCCATGCGTATCGCGACTTCCCAGATTTTTTCCTCCAGTCTGTCCACGATGGAGAACCAGCAGGCTCAGCTCCTTCAGGTCCAGCAGCAGATCTCGACCGGCGTGGCGATTTCGAACCCGGCCGACAATCCGCTCGGCGCCGCGCAGGCCGTGACGCTTTCCGCCACGAGCGCGACGCTCACGCAGTACTCGTCGAACCAGACCACGGCGCTCACCGCGCTGCAGCTCGAGGACACGACGCTCACGAGCGTGACGAGCACGATGCAGAGCATCCACTCGCTCATCATCGAAGCGCAGAACGGTTCGCTCACGGACCAGGCGCGCCAGGCGATCGCCCAGCAGATGCAAGGCGACCGCAACCAGCTGCTCACGCTCGCCAATACCACGGATGGCGCGGGCAACTACATCTTCTCCGGCTTCCAGAGCACCTCGCAGGTGTTCTCGAACAAGTCGGGCGGCGGCGTGACCTACAACGGCGACGCGGGCCAGCGCGTGATGCAGGTGGCCGGCACGCGCAACATCGCGGTGGGCGACACGGGCACCGCGGTGTTCCAGAGCGTGCAGGCCGTGGGGTCGGCCAACGTGGCCTCGGGCAGTTCGTCGAACAAGGGCACGGGCGTGATCAGCGGCGTGACGGTGACGGATCCGACCCAGGCGACCAACAACGACAACTATTCGATTGCGTTCGCTAACGACCCGACCACGGGCGCGCTCACCTACACGGTGACCGACAACAGCGTCAGCCCGGCAACCACGACGACCCCGGCCACCTACACCGAAGGCAATGCGATCGCGCTCGGCTCGGGCATGAGCGTGACGATGTCGGGCACGCCCGCCGCGGGCGACGCGTTCTCGGTCACGCCCGCCACGGCGTCGCAGAATACGGACGTGTTCGCGAGCATCGACAGCATCATCGCTGCGCTGAACACGCCGACGAGCGGCTCCCAGGCCGCCGTCGCCAATCTCAACAACGCGTTGAACACCGGTCTCACGCAGGTCGGCAACTCGCTCTCGAACGTGATCACGGTGCAGGCTTCCGTGGGCGGCCGCGAGCAGGAGGTGAAGGCGCTGCAAACGGTCACGTCGACCAACTCGCTGCAGGTCACCTCGAACCTGGCCGACCTCACGAGCACCGACACGGTGGCCGCGATCAGCCAGTTCGAGCAGCTCTCGAATGCGCTCACGGCTTCGCAGAAGAGTTTTGCGGCCACGCAGAATCTCTCGCTGTTCCAGTACATCAATCCTTGATCGCGGGGCGTTGAGTGGGGAAAAGAAAGCGGACTTCGGTCCGCTTTTTTATTGCCCTGCACCTGCACCTGCACGCGCTGTGCAAAACCCGCTTCAACCGGCTGGCTTCAACCCGGCGGCCACGCGGCCCATCTGATCGATGCCGCTGTCGAACAGGCGCGCGAAGTAGGGAATCAGGTTGGGCATCATGAGCTGGACGAGCAGCAGGCCCACGAGCATCGTAAGTGCGAAGCCGATCTGGAAGATGCCGATTTGCGGGGCCGCGCGGTTCAGAATGCCGAGCGACAGATTGGTGATGAGCAGCGCGACCACCACCGGCAGCGAGAGCAGCAGGCCCGAGGTGAGGATCGTCGTGCCGTAGTTGGCGATCAGCTGCCAGCCCGAGGCGCCGAGCACGCTCGCCGTGACGGGCAGCGTCTGGAACGTGGCGACGAGCGCGGCGATCATCTGCAGATGGCCGTCGAACACGAGGAAGGCGAGCATCGCCATCATGTTCAGCCAGGAGGAAAGCGCGGGCGTGCTGGTGTTGGCCTGCGGGTCGAAGAAGCTCGCGAAGCCGAGCCCCATGCCGAGGCTCATCATGTCGCCGGCCGCGGTCACGACCGCCAGCACGAGCTGCATCGTGAAGCCGAGCGCCACGCCGATCAGGAACTGGTTGACGAGGATCCACACGCCCTCGGCGGAAAACACCGTGACCTGCGGCATGGCGCCGAGCGTGGGCGCGACGATCAGCGTGATGAAGCCCGCGAGGCCGATTTTCACGCGGGTCGGCACGGAGCGGTTGCCCAGCACGGGCGCGACCGCCACGAGCGCCAGAATGCGCGTGAACGGCCAGAGGAAGGCCGTGAGCCAGGCGTTGAGCTGCGCGTAGGTGACCGTAAACATCGTGTGCCGGAAGGGGGCGAAAGCGCGGAGGAGGGGCGGCCGGGGCCGCGCCTAGCCTGCGAGCTGCGGAATGCTCGTGAAGATGCGGTGCATGTAGTCGAGCATCGTCGTAAGCATCCACGGCCCCGCGATCACGAGCGTGACCGCAATGGCAGCCAGCTTCGGGATGAACGCGAGCGTGGATTCGTTGATCTGCGTGGCCGCCTGGAAAAGGCTCACCACGAGACCCACCACGAGCGCGACGAGCAGGAGCGGCGCGGCAAGCAGGAGCGCCACATACATTGCCTCGTGCGAGAGCGTCATGACCATTTCAGGCGTCATGTCTGTGTCCTCAGGTAAAGCTCTGTGCGAGCGAGCCGATCAGCAGCTGCCAGCCGTCCACCAGCACGAACAGCATGAGTTTGAACGGCAGCGAAATCGTCGCGGGCGAGACCATCATCATACCCATCGACATCAGCACGCTCGCCACCACCAGGTCGATGATGAGAAACGGAATGAAGACCGTGAAGCCGATCTGGAAACCCGTCTTCAGCTCGCTCGTGACGAACGAGGGCACGAGCAGCGTGAGCGGCACGTCCTCGGGTCCCTGCATGGGCGCTGCGTGCGAGATGCGCGCGAAGAGCGCGAGATCGGACTCGCGGGTCTGGCGCAGCATGAAGGTCTTGAACGGCGCGACGCCGCGCGCCACGGCGTCGTCCATCGAAATCGTGCCGGCCGCGAACGGCTTGTAGCCGTCGTTGTAGGCCTTGTCGAGCACCGGCGACATCACGAACAGCGTGAGAAAGAGCGCGAGGCCCACGAGCACCTGGTTGGGCGGCGTGGTGGTCGTGCCGAGCGCCTGGCGCAACAGCGAGAGAACGATGATGATGCGCGTGAAGCTCGTCATCATCAGCACCATCGCCGGCAGGAACGACAGCATCGTGAGCAGCAGCATCGTCTGCACGCTCAGCGAGTAGGTCGTGCCGCCGTTCGGGCCCGGGCTCGTATTGAACGCGGGCAGGCCTTGCGGGCCGCTCACGCCTTGTGCATGCGCGAGGTGCGGCAGCGCGAGGGCGAAGGCGAGCGCGCCGAGCATCAGCGCGAACGGGCGCGCCGTTCTGGCGATCTTCGCGAGGGTAGCCGCGCGTGCGCGGACGTCGCCGCCCGCACCCGGCGCGTGAAGGGAACTGCCGTGCATTTACTGCGCTCCGCCGTCGTGACGCATGAAACGCGCGTTGATGCGTTTGTTCGCCTCGCTTTTCAGCGCGTCACGAAAGCGCCGTGCGAAGGTGCCCGAGAGGGCGGGGGCGTTGGGCGCGGCGGCCGCGACGCCTGCGGGCAGCTCGCCCGCGGGCAGCGTGTGGAGCAGGCGCACGCTGCCGGGCGCGGCGCCCAGCACGAGCCAGGTGTCGCCGATCTCGACCACGGCCACGCGCTCCTTGCCGCCGAGCGATGCGCCGCCCACGGTCTTCACGAGCGCGTTATGCGGGCCGCCTTGCAGGCCGAGACGCCGCGCGAGCCAGGCGCAGCCGAACACCACGGCGATCACGAGCGCCAGACCCAGCACCGTCTGCACGACCGCGCCGAACCCGAGCGAGGGGACCGCGCTGCCGGCGATCACGGCGGAGGCGCCTGACGCACCCGATGCCGCGCGCGCCGCTTCGTTGACCGCCTGAAGGTCGGCGGCCCGCGCGCTCATGACCGCGAAAACGGCGGCGCCGGCGAGCGAGAGGTGCACGGCGAGGCGCCACGAGAATCGCAGTACGCGCGCGCCGCGGGACAGGCCGGCGCGTCGTGCGTTGGTGCGGGAAGCGGCGCCGGCAACAGCCTCGGGGTTCATCGGTTCAGCTTCCGGATCCGCTCGGACGGCGTGATGATGTCGGTAAGACGGATGCCGAACTTGTCGTTCACGACCACCACTTCGCCCTGGGCGATGAGACAGCCGTTCACGAGCACGTCCATCGGCTCGCCGGCCATGCCGTCGAGTTCCACGACCGAGCCTTGCGCGAGTTGCAGCAGGTTGCGGATGGCGATCTTGGTGCGGCCCAGCTCCACGGTCATCTGGACGGGAATGTCCAGAATCATGTCGATGTCGTTGGCGGTCCGGGTCGAATCGACCTTCGAGAGCGGCTGGAACACGGCCGTCGGTTGCGCGGCGGGCGCTTCGTTGCTGTTCTGCTCGGCAAGCGCGCTCGCCCAGTCGTCCATGGAGTCGGCGCCGGCTTCCTGCGCCGCGGCGTCGAAACCCGGGTCGAGCACCGGCTCGTCTGCGCTCGTGCCGTTGATGTCACTCATATCCACCTTCCTTCATCGTGTCGGCTGCGCTGATCATCTTCTGGACCCGCAACGCGTATTGACCATTGAAAATTCCGTAGCCGCACTCCATCACGGGCACGCCGTCCACCTTGGCGGTGATGTGCTCCGCGATGTTCATGGGCAGCACGTCGCCCTTCTTCATGTTCAGGATCTGCTCGAACGTGACGGGCACCTGCGCGAGGTCGGCCGTGAGCTCGACTTCGGCGGCCTGCACCTGCTGCGAGAGCACGCGCACCCAGCGGCGGTCCACGTCGAGCACTTCGCCTTGCAGCGGCGAGGCGAGCACGTCGCGGATCGGCTCGATCATCGAGTAGGGCATGCAGATATGCAGCGTGCCGCCCGTCGGCCCGAATTCGATCGAGAACTGCGTGACGATCACGATCTCGTTGGGCGTGGCGACGTTTGCGAACTGCGTATGCATTTCGGAGCGCACGTATTCGAACTGCAGCGGCCGCACGCTTTTCCATGCGCTCGTGTAGTGCTCGAACACGAGATTGAGCAGCTTGCCGATGATGCGCTGCTCGGTCTGCGTGAAGTCGCGGCCTTCCACGCGCGTGTGAAAGCGCCCGTCGCCGCCGAACAGGTTGTCCACGACGAAGAACACGAGGTTCGGGTCGAACACGAACAGCGACGTGCCGCGCAGCGGCTTCACGTGCACGAGGTTCAGGTTCGTCGGGATCGGCAGGTTGCGGGTGAATTCGCTGTACTTCTGCACGCGCACCGGACCGACCGAGATTTCGGCCGTGCGGCGCATGAAATTGAAGATGCCGACGCGCAAGAGGCGGGCAAAGCGCTCGTTGATGATTTCGAGGCCGGGCATCCGGCCGCGAACGATCCGTTCCTGCGTCGCGATGTTGTAGGGCCGTACGCCCTGCTTTTCGGAGCCGCCGGAATCGGAATCGACTTCGCCGGTGACGCCTTTGAGGAGGGCATCGACCTCCTCCTGGGACATGAACTCGTCGTGACCCATCGTCATGATGACTGGCCCTCCATCGCGGGAATCATGTCAGCCACGCTCACTGGACGACGAATTCGGTGAACAGCACGTCGTCGACGTGCATCGGCTTCTCGTTCGCGCCCGCAGGCTGCGAGATCAGCACGGCGAGTTCCGTGGCGAGCGCACGCTTGCCGTCGAGCGGCGCGAGGTCGGAAGGATGCTTGTTCGAGAGCGCGAGCAACAGGCGGCTGCGGATCTCGGGCATGCGCGCGACGAGCGCGTCCTGGGTCGCCTGGCTGTCGAGCTTGAGCGTGAGGCCGATGCGCAGGTAGTGCGACTCGCCGTCGTCGGACTGCAGATTGACGGTCATCGGCTCGAGCGCGTAGTACACGGGCATGGCCGCCGGCGCCGCGGCCGGCGTGGCCGGCGCGCTGGCCGTGTGGCGCGACATGAAAAACCACGTCGCGCCGCCCGCCGCCGCAGCGGCGAGGATCGCAATGAGCGCGATGAGGAGAATGCGCTTCATCGGTCCGGGTTTCGCGCTTTGGGGCGCGGCTTGCTGGGATGCGGTGGTGGTCGCCATGTCGAAAAGTCAGCCTGGATGCTTGCAAGGGTCCGGGGCGCCGACCAGGTGGTCAGTCCGGGCATGCTGCATTGTTCCGGCTTTTGCCTTTCGGCGATGGGAGGAATAGACGGGGGAATTCCGGCTATCTCGTGGTTTTGTTGCGCGCCGCGGCAAAGCGGGCGCGCCATGCGAACGCGGGCCGAACGCAGGCAGCCGCGTGCGCGGCTGCGTTGCCCCAAGGGGCGGGCGGGTCCCGCCGGGGCGAACGGACCGGGAAAGGACCCGGCGCGGGTCAGGCGAACGTGTCGATCAGACCGACTGAGCGCTGCGTGGCGCTCGCGACACTGCTCGTGTCGTCCACGGCGTCCGCCGCCGCGAGCGTGCTGCCCGAGCCCGAACCGGAACCGCCGGAGCGGCCAGAACCGCCGCCGTCCTGCTGCGCCTGCTGGTTCATCTGCCGCGAGAAGCCGTCGCTCACGCTCGCGCTGCCAAGGCCGATGCCGTTTTGCTCCATGGCCTCGCGCAGCTTCGGCAGGGCCGCCTCGACGGCTTCGCGCACCTGCGGGTGCTGCGAGACGAAGAGGGCGTGCGCGTGGGTGTCCGAGACTTGCAGAACGACCTGGAGCGGTCCGAGATCCTTCGGGTTGAGCGTGAGTTCCGCCGACTGCTGGTGCGCGTTGGAGAGGAACACGACCTTCTGGCTGAGCGCGTCCTGCCAGTCGTTCGTGCCGACCTGCGGCGCGATCGACGCGGCGGCGGCGGCCGCCGCCGGATTCGCGGTGGCGCTGGCCGCCTGGGCGGCCTGGGCCTGCGCGGCCGTCGCGGCGGCGACCGCTGCGGCCTGGTTCGCCGCGAGCGCGTCGGTCGTGGCGGTGTTCGCCGTGGCGTCGGTCTGCGTGGCGGCGCCTGCCTGCTGCTGCGCCGCTGCCGTGAGCGCGTCGGCGGCGGCCTTCGCCGCGTCCGTCGCGGTCGGCGTGGCGCCCTTGGCCGCGTCGCCGCTCGCGGCCGTGCTGAACGCCTTGCTTTGGGCGGTCGCGCTCAAATGCGAGGCGAAGCTGCTGACGATGTTCGAGCCCGAGGCCGTGCTGGCCGCGGTTGCGCCATTCGCAGCCGAGCCGGCCGTGCCCGTCGCATGCGTGGCGAGCGTACCCGCGCCGCCGCGCAACTGCGCGAGCGCGGCCTGCAGGGCGTCGTGCACCGACTTCGCGTTGCCGCTCGCGGCACTGCCCGTGGCCGTGCCGTCGCCTGCCGCACCGGCGGCTGCCGTGGCGGCCGCTGCTGCTGCGGCAGCGGCGACGCCGGCGAGCGTGCCGTCGCTGCTCGTCTGACTGCCGTCGGCATTCGCGGCGGTGCTCTTGCCGTCCTGGGCCGGCTGGCCCTGTTGCGCTTGCTGGGCCTGCTGGGCCTGAGCCGCGGCGGCTTGCGCGCCTGCGTCGGCGGCCTGCTTTTGCTGGGCTCGCGCGGCGGCGGCGCGGTGATCGGCGCTCGACGTGCCCTGCGAGCCCTGGCTCGAGTTCGAGCTCGAGGTCTGCGTGCTGCTGCTGGTGGTGCTGCCGCTTTGCGGCGCGTTGCTACTCGACGCGTTCGAGTTCGACTGTGCGGACGCATTCGACTGCGCGCTTTGCGCCGCCTGGGCGTTCTGGTTCGCCTGCGCGCTTTGCGCGTTCATCTGCTGCTGCAGCGCCTGGGCGAAATCCTGGCTCGACGCGTCCGCCTGGCTGATGGCGTTCGACGCGCTGTTCGATGCGGTATTGCCCGACACCGCGTCCGCGGCGGCGCCGAACAGCGAAGAAAGGGAAGAGAGGAGCGACATGGCGGCGGCCTCGGAAGCGGATTTACGGATGTTGCGACGTGCGCGTGCGCAGCACGCGGGCGGCGTGCTCGTCGGCGTCGCGCTGTTCGCGGCGGGCGTCCTTGCGGGCCTGCACATCGTCGTGGCGCGTTTGCAGGACCTCGTACGAGCCGAGCTTCTGCTTGCTGCGCTGCCACTCGGGCCTCGCGGCCTCCACGCGCGCGGTGGCCTGTTCGAGCAGGCGGCGCTGCTGGTCGATCGCCGCGTCGAGCGTGTCGATGAACGCCTGGAAGTTGCGCACGTTGCCCGCGGCCATGCCGCTGCGCGCCGATTCGGTGAAACGCGTGTGGTACTCGTCACGGTAGGCGATGAGCGCCTCGAGCTGCTTCTCGACCTCGACGCACTCGCGCTGCACGCGGCCGAGCTTTTGCGTGGCGGCGTCGACGTCGTCCTGCGCGAGGCCGATCAAGGTTTGCAGCGCGGTCTGTTTCGTCATGTCCTGGCTCCGATCAGCTGGCCGAGCATCTCGACGCTCTGATCATAGTTCGCGGTTTCGCGAAAACCCTGCTGAAGAAAGGCCTCGATGCGCGGATACAGCGCGATCGCGCGGTCGAGCACGGCGTCGCGTCCGCTCACGTACGCACCCACGTTGATGAGGTCGCGGTTGCGCTGGTAGCGCGAAAGCATCTGCTTGAGCGTGCGCGTCTGGTTCAGATGCTGGTCGTCGATCAGCGCGGTCATCGCACGGCTGATCGAGGCCTCGATGTCGATGGCAGGATAATGCCCCGCCTCGGCGAGCGCGCGGGAAAGCACGATATGGCCGTCGAGAATCGCGCGCGCCGAGTCGGCGATCGGGTCCTGCTGGTCGTCGCCTTCGGTGAGCACGGTGTAGAACGCCGTGATCGAGCCGCCGCCCTCGGGGCCGTTGCCGGTGCGCTCGACGAGCGCCGGCAGCCTGGCGAACACCGAAGGCGGATAACCCTTGGTTGCGGGCGGCTCGCCGATGGCGAGCGCGATCTCGCGCTGCGCCATCGCGTAGCGCGTGAGCGAGTCCATGAGCAGCAGCACGTGCTTGCCCTCGTCGCGGAAATATTCGGCCAGCGACGTGGTGTACGCGGCGGCCTGCATGCGCAAAAGCGGCGAAACGTCGGCCGGTGCGGCCACGACGACCGAGCGCGCGAGGCCGTCCTCGCCGAGGATCTGCTCGATGAATTCCTTCACTTCGCGGCCGCGCTCGCCGATCAGGCCGATCACGATGACTTCGGCGCTCGTCGCGCGGGCCATCGTGCCGAGCAGCACCGATTTACCCACGCCCGAGCCCGCGAAGAGGCCCATGCGCTGGCCGCGCCCGACCGTGAGCAGCGCGTTGATCGCGCGCACGCCCACGTCGAGCACCTTGTGGATCGGCTCGCGGTTCAGCGGGTTGATGACGGGCGCGGTGAGCGGCGCGTCGGCTTCGGTGTTCAGGGGGCCGAGGCCGTCGAGCGGCTTGCCCGAGGCATCGACCACGCGGCCGAGCATGCCCCAGCCCACCGGCAGGCGCTTCGCACCGGCTTTCGGGTCGGCGATAGGCGCGGTTTCCAGCGGCCAGACGCGCGCGCCGGGCAACAGGCCTGCGACTTCGGTCGTCGGCATCAGAAAGAGCTTGTCGCCGCCGAAGCCGACCACTTCCGCTTCGGCCATCGGCAGCGAGCTGCCCGGCGGCAGTTCGATCATCACCTCGGCGCCCACGGCGAGGCGCAGCCCCACCGCCTCGAGCACGAGGCCCGCCGCGCGCGTGAGACGCCCGCAGCCGCGCAGCGGCAGGGCGAGCGCATTGCGCTCGCGCACGCCCTGCAGTTGCGCGTTCCACGAGGTCAGGAACGGGTTGGCCGGGTCGTAGTTCGCCGGCGGCACATAGGGTGCGCTCGCGGCTTTGGCATCGTCCGGCGCGCCGGTCGCGCCGTGATCGGTCTGGCGTGGCGGCGCATCGGCCGGGTCCGCGGCGAGGGCGGCGTCGATTGCGTCGATGGCGCCCAGTTCGCGCGCCTCGCGCCTGGCCGGGATGTCGAGGTCGCCCACGAGCAGCGCGCCGAGCTGCGCGGGGTCGCTCGCGAGCGGGCCGAACGACGCGAGCGCGAGCTCCTGCTCGAGCGGCGTGAGGCCGCCCGTGTGGATCGCCTGACGGCTCGGCGGTTGCGGGTGATTCACCATGGCCGGGCCTTGCCGAGCGCGGCCGTCACGCGCTCCCAGCGCGTGCGGACGCTGGCGTCGGTTTCGCCCGTCGCGGCCTGCGCGCGGCAGCCGCCGCGCTCGATCGTCGGGTCGGTGCGCACGCTCCAGCCGCGCGCCTGCAGGTCGTCCAGAAGGTAGGCCTCGACGATCGGCAGATCGGCGGGGCTCACCACGAGTTGCGGGGAGCCGGTGAGCTGCGGCTCGGCCGCGAGCACTTCGCGCGCGACCGCGACGAGCGCCGTGGGGTCGTGCTGAACGTGCTGGCGCACGACTTGCTGCGCGATGTCGAGCGCGAGCTCGACGAGCGTTTCGGCCACGCCGGCCTGCGCTGTTTCGAGCGCATCGCTAAAGCGGCTGGCGAGCGCCGCGAGCTGCGCCGCCTGCGCGCGCGCTTCGGCCTGGCCCTGCTCGAAGCCCTGCTGGCGGCCCTGTTCGTGTCCGGCCTGATAACCGAGCGCCTGGCCCGCGACGTGGCCGGAGCGCAGCCCTTCCTGGTGCGCCGCGTCGCGCAGCGCGTGGAGCTGGGCCTCGAACGCGGCCGTTTCGTCGGGCGTGGGCGGCGGCGGCGGGGGAGGCGGCGGGGGAGGCGGCGGGTCGAACGAGGCCATCTCCCAGCGCTGATACGCCGAGCGATGGCTGTTCGCGGAGCGCGTGTCAGACATAAGCGTCTTCTGCCTTGCCGCCTAGAACGATCTGGCCGCTCTCGGCGAGGTTGCGCACGATCTGCAGGATGCGGCGCTGCTGCGCCTCGACTTCCGAGACGCGCACCGGACCGCGCGCGTCGAGGTCTTCGGCGAGCAGTTCGGCCGCACGTTGCGACATGTTCGAAAGGAACTTGGTACGCAGCGCGGGCGGCGCACCCTTGAGCGAAATGATGAGCGACTCCGATTCGACTTCCTTGAGCAGCAGCTGGATCGCGCGGTCTTCGAGGTCGAGCAGGTTCTCGAACACGAACATCTGATCGATGATCTTCTGCGCGAGTTCCGCATCGTACTGGCGGACGTTCTCGATCACCCCTTCTTCGTGCTGGCTTGTCATGAAGTTGAGGATTTCGGCCGCCGTGCGGATGCCGCCCATCGGGCTGCGCTTGAGGTTGTCGCTGCCCGAGAGGAGGTTCGTGAGCACGTCGTCGAGCTCGCGCAGCGCCTGCGGCTGGATGCCGTCGAGTGTCGCGATACGCAGCAGCACGTCGTTGCGCAGGCGCTCGGTGAAGCACGAAGCGATTTCCGAGGCCTGGTCGCGGTCGAGGTGAACGAGAATCGTCGCGATGATCTGCGGGTGCTCGTTCTTGATGAGTTCGGCTACCGACCCCGAATCCATCCACTTGAGGCCTTCGATGCCGCTCGTGTCGCCGCCTTGCAGAATGCGGTCGATGATCGCGCCGGCCTTGTCCTCGCCCAGCGCCTTGTTGAGGACGTTGCGGATGTAGTCGTTCGAGTCGAGCGAGAAGGCCGTGTGCTGCTCGGCTTCCTTCACGAACTCCTGCAGCACGACTTCGATCTCTTCGCGCTTGACGTTCTTGAGCGCCGCCATGGCGGCGCCGATCTTCTGCACTTCGCGCGGACCGAGGAACTTGAAGACCTCGGAGGCCTCCTGCTCGCCGATCGACATGAGCAGCAGCGCGCTCTTGGTTGCGCCTTCAGCGTTCATCGTTCACCCAGCTTTTCACGACGGTTGCGACGATCTTCGGATCCTGGCGCGCGATGTTGCGCGCGTATTCCAGATTGCGTTCGAACTTGTTCTTCTCGTTTTCGAAGGCGAGCAGGGCGGCTTCGTTGTCCGCGCTGTCTTCGCCTTGCGCGCCCGCGCCGCCGACGCGCACGGCTTCGGGGATGCCGTCGAGCAGGAGCGGCTCGCCGTCGGCCATGCCAGGCAGCGCGGGCGCAACGGGCTCGGGCGGCGGGAACGCGCGGCGCAGCGCCGGCTTCACCATCACGAAATAGAGGAACAGCGCCACCGCGCCAATGCCGAGCCAGGTCGCAATCTGCCGGGCGAGGGCGAGGATGTCGGGCTGACGCCACCACGGCAGGTTCGCATTCGGGTCGACTTCGGTCTGGAACGCGGCGTTCACCACGTTCACCGAGTCGCCGCGCTTGGCGTCGTAGCCCATGGCGTCCTTCACGAGCTGCTCGACCTGCGCGAGCTTTTGCGCGTCGAGCGGCTGCATGGTGGCGTGGCCCCTGGCGTCCATCTTCGGCTGATAGTTCACGATCACGGCGACCGACAGGCGCTTCACGTCGCCCGGCGCCTGTTGGTAGTGGCGCACAGTCTTGTCGAGTTCGTAGTTGGTGGTGGTGTCGCGATGATCGGAGACCGGCACCGGGGCCGAGGCGCCGCTCGCACCCGCAGGCGCGTTGATCGGCGCCGAAGCCGGCTGCGGCGGCTGGTTCGTGAGCGCGCCGGGCACGCCGCCCGCGCCGCTTTGCTGCATTTCCGTCGAAATGTTCTGCTGCTGGCTGCGGATGGCGGCGGCCTGCGGGTTGCCGTTCGGACCGTAGGCTTCGGAGGTCTGCTCGAGCTTCGAGAAGTCGAGGTCGGCGCTCACCTGCGAGCGCGCGTTGCCGGCGCCGAACAGGGGCGCGAGGATCGCGTCGATGCGTGCCTGGGTGTCGTGCTCGACCTGGCGCACATACTTGAGCTGCGAGGCGTCGAGGCCCACGCCCGTGGCGCTCTGGGTGAGGAGGTTGCCGTCCTGGTCGACCACCGTCACGTTGCGCACCGGCAGGTCCGGCACGGCCGAAGCCACCATGTGCGTGATCGCGGCAACCTGGCCGTCGTCGAGAATGCGGCCCGGATACAGGTTCACGAGCACCGAGGCGGAGGGCGCTTCGCGCTCGCGCACGAACACCGAAGGCTTCGGAATGGCCAGATGCACGCGTGCCGACTTCACGCTCGCGATCGACTGAATCGTTTGCTCGAGCTCGCCTTCGAGCGCGCGCTGGTAGTTGACCTGCTCGGCGAACTGGCTGATGCCGAACTTCTGGTTGTCCATCAGCTCGAAGCCGACCGAGCCGTTCTTGGGCAGCCCCTGGGAGGCGAGGCGCAGGCGCATTTCGTTGACCTGCTCGGCGGGCACGAGAATGGCGCCGCCGGCGTCCGAAAGCTTGTAGGGAATGTTGGCGGCCTGCAGCGCAGTAATGATGGCGCCGCCGTCGCGATCCGACAGGTTGCTGTACAGCACCTTGTAGTCGGGCGCGCGCGACCACAGCACGAGACCCGCGACCACGGCCACGAGCACTGCCACGGCGAAAATGAGCGGCGCGCGCGGGTTGCCGCGCACGTTGCGCAGCGACGAGAGCGAGCCAAGGCGTTGTGCGAAGCCGCCGCCGAGGTCTTCCGCGCCGCCCAGGCCTGCGCCCGCGCCAGCGCCGGGCGCGGCGCCCGCGCCAGAGGTGGCGAGGCCCATGCGGGCGTCGGGGTTGATCAAAGAATTGGCAGTCGAATCCATGCGACGGGTATCTCCGGAGGCTTCCAGGTCTCGCCTTGCACGGCGGAGACTTTCACGTGATGCATTATCCGGGGCCACTGGCAAGCCGATTGCGCGAATAGAGCCGGGTTTTCCCCCTAGTTTCGGGGCTGCCGAAACGGACCCGCTGCTATGCTCTCCTCCAGATTCGGCGCCCTGTCGGTGCGCCGCGCCGGCCGGACCCGCGGCATTGCTGCGGGATAGCCGAACCCCGGCCCTGGGGCTCGTCCCCGGAATTCCCCGCATGTCCCCTTTTCGTGGAGCAAACATGACCGTGCCAGTATCCCCGCTCACGTCCGCCCTGGCCCAGATGCAGTCGATGGCGGCCCAGGCGGCCGGCGGCCCCACCGCAGCCGACGAAAAGTCGGGCGCGGCCACGGCCGGCGGGTTCGCGGCGGCGCTCAAGTCGTCGCTCGACCAGATCAGCGACGCCCAGCAGAAGGCGGTTGGCGAGTCGCAGGCGTTCGAGCTGGGCGCGAACAACGTGTCGCTCAACGACGTGATGGTCGACATGCAGAAAGCCAACATCGGCTTCCAGTTCGGCTTGCAGGTGCGCAACAAGCTCGTGGCCGCCTACACCGACATCATGCAGATCCAGGTGTGACGGTGCCCGTGGCCTTTGCCCAGTCAACGCGCTAAAGCTTCTTCCCCTACGTTCCGATAACCCGGCTAGAAGAGTCCGCCGCTCGTGCTTCGCGCAGGCGCCGGACGACCGCATTCAAGCCAAACGTATCAAGGAGAAGCGCCGATGTTTTCCCCAGCCCAATCTGGAGCTAACGCCTACGCACGTGTGGGCGTCGAAACGGGGGTCATGGGTGCGAGCCCGCACAAGCTGATCGTGCTCCTGTACCAGGGGGCGCGCCAGGCCATCGCGCAGGCACGTATGCATTTGCAGGCCGGCAACGTCGGCCCGCGTTGCGAGGCGATCGCCAAGGCGATCCGGATTGTCGAGAGCGGACTTCAGCTCGCGTTGAACGTCGAGGCGGGCGGCGAGATCGCCCAACGCCTGAATGCGCTGTACAGCTACATGACGAAGCGCCTGCTGGAAGCCAATATTAAACAGAGCGAGACCATGCTGGTCGAGGTCGATGGACTGCTGGCTACGCTCGAAGAAGCCTGGTTGGGGATAGCGCCGGAAGTGGCGAGGATGGCCGAACAGGCGTCCGCGTCAGCGCCCGGCTCATTGATGAGATGAGTTCAAAAGCAGACTACTTCGCCCGCTACGAAGCGATAGCGGCCGTGTCGGAGCAGATGCTCCATGCGGCGCGCGATGCGCACTGGAACGATCTGATCGGCTTGCAGGAGGAGTACCGGATCCTCGTCGATGCCTTGAAGGACGCCGAAGCCGCGGTGCGGCTCACGGTTTCCGAGCGGGCGCGCAAGTACGAGCTGATCCGCCAGATCCTCGCCGACGACGCCGCCATTCGCGATCTCGCAAGCCCTTGCATGGCGCGGCTTTCGGCGCTCTTTTACGGCACCGTGCAGCCCGCGCGGGTCTTGCAGGAAATCTACGGAGCCCGCTAGCGCGGCGCATGACGCCTCGCGAGGCAACGGCGCGCAACGCCCCATGAACCGGCGGGTCAGCGCCTTGCGCAGATCCGGAACACCATGAACGGAATCGACACCGGAGCCGCCGCGCTCCTCGCGAGCCGCATCGCGGCGCTCACGCCGGTCGGGCCGCAGAGCGCCTCCGGCGCGGCGCAAACGGGCGTCTCGGCGCTCGCAACGGGCACCGCCGCGCTCGCCGACACCGCCGCCAACACCAGCACGACGCAGGACTCCACGCAGACCGTGCTTTCGGCCGTTGCGCTCGCGCTCGACGCCATCATCCGCTCGGGCGGCGAAGCGACACCCGCCGTGGTGGGCCGCGCGCCGCTCTGGGCCAGCCCCGATGCGGACGCTGCGCCTGGCGGCGCGGCCACGTTGCCGCTGCCGGGTCTCGCCGGCGAGGCGCAGGCGGCGCAAGCTGCGTTGCTGGCGGACGTGGCGCTCGCGGCCCAGGGTCTGGCCGGCGAGGCGCTGGCCGGGGCGGCCGACGCCGGGACCGGCGCTTCCGCGCAAGCGTCATCCACGCAAAACCCGCAAGCCGGACAAACGGCTCAGGCCGCACAAGCTGCGCAAACCGCCGCCGCACAGGCCGGCCCGGTCGCCGCGCTCGCTGCGTCGCTCGCGCAGACGGTGAGCACGAGCGGGCTCTTCTACGAAGCCCACCTCGCGCAATGGTTGCGCGGCCTGCTCTCGCCCGCCGAACTTGCCGACGAACCGCAGAACCGTCTGCTCGGCGCTCACTCGCAATTGCCGCTCGACTGGAGCCCGGCCGACGACGTCGACGACGTGCAGTGGATCGAAACGTTCTCCGACGCGCCGGGCGCCGCGCGCGGCGAAGCGGGCAATGCCCGCAACACGGCAAACGCGATCAATGCCGCGCTGGCGCGCGCCTTCTCCGGGCTCGCGGATCTGCACGACGAAGCGGCCGCGAGCCAGGCCGAGGCGCGCGCGACGCTTGCCGACACCCTGTTGCCCGCCATGCACGAGGCTGCCGCGCAGGCCGCCGGCCCGACGGTCCATCCGGCCGTGATCCCGCTCGTGCGCCAGCAGCTCGATCTGCTCGCGACCGGCGAGTTTCGCTGGAATGGCGAGGCCTGGCCGGGCGTGCGGGTGGACTGGAGCATCCAGCAAGACGACTACGATGCCCGCGACCCGCACCCGGGCGCAGGCGGGGCAGACGCCGACGACATTCCATGGCGCACGCGGCTCACGCTGGCGCTGCCGAAGCTCGGCACCGTCGATGCGGAACTCACGCTGACGGGCTCGACGCTCGCCGTGCGCGTGCAGGCGAACGCGGGCGGCGCCGCGCGCCTCACGGCGCAAAGCGAGTCGCTGCGCGGGCGGCTCGAAGCGCTCGGGCTCACGCTCGCGGGGCTCTCGATCCGCGAGATCGGCAGCGGCGCCGCGGCGAGCCCCGCCGAGGCGGCAAGGGCCGCGAACGCCGCGAGTGCCTACGCCGCCCAAACCACATCCGCCGCGGCCACGGCGCAGAACACGCAGGCTGGCGCCGCGGCGGATGCACCCGCTGCACGAGCGGGCGCCGACGCGGCCGATCCGCGCAACCGCCGCCTCGACCACGATTGGGAGTTGTGATGAGCCGCACGCACCGCAAGAGCGCCGCCGCGCTCGCCTACGACGCCCCCGAAGGCGACGGCGCGCCGCGCGTGGTCGCGAAGGGCTACGGCCTTGTCGCGGAAATGATCGTGCAACGTGCGAAGGAAGCGGGCCTCTACGTGCACGAAGCGCCCGAGATGGTCTCGCTGCTCATGCGCGTGGACCTCGACGCGAAGATCCCGCCGCAGCTCTATCAGGCGGTGGCCGAACTGCTTGCCTGGCTGCACCGCCTTGAAGCGGGCGACGACGCGAAGGCCAACGCTGCCGCGCAGGCGCAAACCGCCACGCCGGCCGCGACCGCACCACGCGATATCAGCGACGTTCGCAGGATCGGCGGCACGCGCCCCGCGCTGCCCTTCAACCCTTCAACATCAACCTGATCAGCCAGGCGACGCGCTTGCCGTAGGGCGGCGCGATGAGTCCGCGCGCGTTCAGCCGCGCCTGGGTGAAGACGGGCTTCATCTGCGAGAACGTGACGAAGCCCTCGTAGCCGTGATACGCGCCCATGCCGCTCGGCCCGACGCCGCCGAACGGCAGTCCCTCGGCGGCGACATGCATGAGCGTCTCGTTCACCGACATCCCGCCCGCCACCGTTTCGCGCGTCACGCGCGCGACCGTGCGCGGGTCGTCGGCATAGAGGTAGAGCGAGAGCGGGCGAGGGCGCTCGTTCACGTAGCGCAACGCTTCGTCGAGCGTGTCGTAGGGCACGAGCGGCAAGAGCGGCCCGAAGATTTCCTCCTGCATGAGCGCCGTCCGTGCGCCGGCGTTCGTCACGATGACGGGCGCGAAGCGCCGCGTGGCGGCGTCGTGCGTGCCGAGCGCGTGCAACTGCGCGCCGCTTGCCTGCGCTTCGTCGGCGAGGCGTTGCAGGCGCTCGAAGTGGCGCGCCGAGATGATCGACGTGTAGTCGCGGTTGTTCGCGAAGTCCGGATAAAGCTGGGCGAAGCGCGTGCGCGCGCGGGCGATGAACGCCGCCTCCTGCCCGCGCGGCAGCAGCACGTAGTCGGGTGCGATACAGGTTTGCCCGGCGTTCAGCGTCTTGCCGAGCAGCAGGCTGTCCACGGCGTAATTCAGGCGCGCCGCTTCGCCGATGATCACGGGCGACTTGCCGCCCAGTTCGAGCGTGACCGGCGTGAGGTTCGCAGCAGCCGCGCGCATGACCTCGTGCCCCACGCGCGTCGAGCCCGTGAAGAGCAGATGGTCGAACGGCAGCGCGCTGAAGGCGGCGCCAACCGACGCGTCGCCGTTCACGACCGCCACGTGGTCGCGCGCGAAGGTCTTGCCGATCAGCGCCTCGAAGAGCGCGGACGTGCGCGGCGTCAGCTCCGACATCTTGATCATGGCGCGGTTGCCCGCCGCGAGCGCGCACACGAGCGGGCTCGCGGCAAGCTGCAGCGGATAGTTCCACGGCACGACGATCCCCGCCACGCCGAGCGGCTGCGGCACGAGCTTCGCGCGCCCGGGCAGCAGCCATTTGCCGACCGGCCTGCGGCGCGGCTTCATCCAGCGTGCGCCGTGCCTGAGCGCCGCATCGATCTCCTGCTTGAGGACGACGAATTCCGCGAGCGCGACCTCCGCCTTCGCGCGCTGGCCGAAGTCGGCGTTCATCGCGTCGGCGAGCGCGTCGCGGTGCGAGAACAGCACCTCGCGCAGCGCCTTGAGATGGCGCGCACGCGCGTCCCAGGACGGGAACGGGTCGCGCAGGAACGCTTCGCGCTGCGCGGCGAGCAGCGTGTCGAGCGCGTCGCGCGGGTCTGCGGGCGCGTCGTGCGCACTGCGGGCGAAGTCTTCGGGCAGGTCCTGCTTCATGGTCGGTCCTCGTAGGTCTACCGGAAATTGTTAAATCGCGAATATTCCGGGAGTGATCAATACCGAAATAGGGGTGGCTGTACGATGATTCCTTCAAACAGTCCGATCCCTGCCGGAAAGTACTGGATCGTGGATCGCGTCACAGGCGGCTTCGGGTCTCGCGCATGGGCCTCCATAAAGCACACGGTTAATTCAGCGATTGGAAGTCCAGTTGATCACGCTTGGCTGCATTACTCTGCCGAGCCGCGTCGATTTCCTGCGTATCCGCTCGGCGCTGCTGGGAACCGGGAAGATTGCGGCCGGTAAGCCGGGGATCAATGCTTATGGATCGATCGAGGTCGTCACATATCGGAATACTTGTCCGTAGGCTGTTGAAGGTCGCGCTGTTTGTCGGCCTGTTCTGCCTGGCAGTGCCCTATATCCACACATACCCGATACCCATGCCAGCCAATCAGGCGCGCGCATGGTTGCACGCCGCCAACTGGCTCGGCGTTCGTGACCCGGATGACCTGTACATCCCGATCATCCTGCTGGCCGATCTGATTGTGGCAACGCTTGCCTACTTCATGATCATGAAGCTATGGCGGTACTTTCGAAGTTAGCCTGAGTACCACCCGCTCGCTGGGTGCCGGCAAACCGGGACCCGACCCCGCGAAGCACCGTTGGTCTTCAGTCGGCAATACGCAGCCACTGTAGAACTTTATTTTTGCTTGGCACGGATCACGCTGGGATCACGCTTCGATCACGCCTGGCTCGACGCAAACGCCCGCTCGATGATCGCGGCATGGTCGAAGCGCGCCGGCAGCGTACCGAATACGCGGTCGCAGTCGGCGTCGTGCTCGTCGAGGCGCGTGGCGATGAACGCTTGCGCCATCTCGGGCGGTCCGTCGCGCAGCAGCATGGCCTGGGCGATCAGCACGATCTGCTGCGCGATGCGCCGCGCGCTCGCCTCGCGCGTGCCCGGCGCGCCGTTGAGCAGCACCGAAAGGCGGTCGAGCGCGGCGTTCAGAACCGGGTGAGTCTGCGCGTCGCGGCGCCACGCGAGAAAGAGCACCTGGGCGGCGTCGGCCTCGCGTTCGAGCGCACGCAGCACGTCGAGGCACATCACGTTGCCCGACCCCTCCCAGATCGAGTTGACGGGCGCTTCGCGGTAAAAGCGCGCCATCGGCCCCTCTTCGACGTAGCCGTTGCCGCCCCAGACTTCCATGGCCTCGCCCGTGAACGCGAGCGCGCGCTTGCAGACCCAGAACTTCGCCGCGGGCGTGACGATGCGCCGCCAGGCGCGCGCTTCGAGCGACTTGTCGTCGGTGTCGGCGGGTTTCGTCTCGGCGCTGTCTTCGAAGGCGCGCGCAAGACGCATGAAGAGCGCCGTTGCCGCTTCCGATTCGAGCGCGAGATCGGCGAGCACGTTTTGCATGAGCGGCTGCTCGGCGAGCACGCGGCCGAACGCGCTGCGGTGGCGCGCGTGGTGAATCGCCTGCACGAGCGCCGCGCGCATCAGCGCCGCGCTGCCGATCACGCAGTCGAGCCGCGTGTAGTTCGCCATCTCGATGATGGTCGGCACGCCGCGGCCTTCGTCGCCGATCATCACGCCGTAGGCATCGAAAAACTCCACTTCGCTGCTCGCGTTCGAGCGGTTGCCGAGCTTGTTCTTCAGGCGCTGCACATTGATCGCGTTTTTCGTGCCGTCTGGCCGGTAGCGCGGCACGAGGAAGCAGGAGAGGCCGGGGGCGCCCGAGCCGTCGTGCTCCGTGGTGCGCGCGAGCACGAGATGCGCGTCGCACTGCGGCGCCGAGAAAAACCACTTGTGGCCGGTGAGCAGATACGCCGCGCCGCGTCCGGTTTCGGCACCCGCCGCTCGCGCCTCGGTGCGGTTGCTGCGCACGTCCGAGCCGCCTTGCTTCTCCGTCATGCCCATGCCGATCATCATCGAGCGCTTCTGCGCGAGCGGCAGGTCGCGCGCGTCGTGCTCGCGCGTGTAGAGCGGCGCACGCAGCGTTTCGAACAGCGCCGGCTCGCGCTGCAGCACGGCAATGCTCGCGAACGTCATGGTCAGCGGGCATAACGACCCCGATTCGATCTGCGCGTGCAGGAAGTAGCCCGCGCAGCGCGCGGCCATCGCACCCGGTCGCGGGTCCGAATACGGCAGCGCATGCAGCCCCTGTTCGCGCAGCAGCGCGAGCAACTCGTGCCAGGCGGGGTGGAATTCGATCGCGTCGATCCGCTCGCCGCGCGGGCTGTGCGTGTGCAGTTCGGGCTCGTGGCGGTTGGCGAGCTCCGCGAGCGCGAGCGTTTGCGCCTTGCCGAGCGTCTCGCCGTGGCGCGCGAGCGTTTCGCGGTGCCAGTCCGCGCCCGCGCGCGCGAGGGCCTCGCCGAGCGCGGCGTCGGTGGTGAAGAGGTTGTAGTCGGCGAGCGGCGGCGCCTGGTTCGTCACTTCGTGGGTCGTGCCGGGGCGATGCGTGACTTCCGTCGGGTTCATCTGCTTGTCTCCGATGCAAGGCTGAACCGCCTTCCATCATAGGCTTCGATCCGCCGTCAGTTTTAGAGTGGATGCTCTGACATAAAAGCTGACCTCGGAATCAGACGCTTCCTACAATGCGCCATTGAAGCCGAAAACGAACGAACGTGCAAATAGCGCGCACTGGACAGGCGGAGACGATGCAATACGACTACATCATCGTAGGCGGCGGCTCGGGCGGCGCGTCGCTGGCGGGGCGCCTCGCCGAGCGCTGCCCGCAGGCGAGCATCGCGCTCGTCGAGGCCGGACCGCACACGGCGCGCAATCCGTTCGTCAACATGCCGCTCGGCGTCGCCGCGCTCGTCCCGTTTCGAACGAAAAACAACTACGCCTATGAAACCGTGCCGCAGCCTGGACTCGCCGGACGGCGCGGTTACCAGCCACGCGGCCGCGGCTTCGGCGGCTCGAGCATCATCAACGCGATGATCTACACGCGCGGCCATCCGCTCGACTACGACGAGTGGGCGCAGCTTGGCTGCACGGGCTGGGCGTGGCGCGACGTGCTGCCGTACTTTCTGCGCGCCGAGGACAACGAGCGCGGCGCGAGCGCGTGGCATGGCGCGGGCGGTCCGCTAGGCGTGGCCGACCTGCGCGAGCGCAATCCGGTGGCTGCGCGCTTCGTCGAGGCCGCGCGCGAGGCGGGCTTTCGCCTGAACGACGACTTCAACGGCGAGGAACAGGAGGGCGTCGGCTTCTATCAGGTGACGCAGCGCGGCGGCGAACGCTGCACAGTGGCGCGCGCGTATCTGTATGGGCGCGAGCGGCCAAACCTGCATCTGATCGCCGACGCGACGGTCCTGCGCGTGAGCTTCGACGGCGCGCGCGCGAGCGGCGTGGAGCTTGCGCGCGGCGGCGCGATCGAGAAGCTGCACGCGCGCGCCGAGGTGATCCTCGCCGCGGGCGCGTTCAACTCGCCGCAGTTGCTGATGTGCTCGGGCATCGGCCCCGCCGACGAACTGCGTGCGCTCGGCATCGCGGTGCGCCACGATGCGCCCGAAGTCGGCCGCAACCTGATCGACCATATCGATTTCACCTTCAACAAGCGCGTGCATTCGAGTGACACCGTGGGCTACTCGCTGCGCGGCGTGGCGCGCATGACCGCAGGGCTCGTGCGTTATCTGCGCGGGCGGCGCGGCATGCTCACGACCAACGTGGCGGAAGCAGGCGGCTTCCTGAAGAGCCGCCCCGAACTCGACCGGCCCGACCTGCAGCTGCACTTCTGCACGGCGCTCGTCGACGATCATAGCCGCCGCCTGCATTGGGGCCACGGCTATTCGCTGCACGTGTGCGTACTGCGCCCGGCGAGCCGCGGCACGCTCACGCTCGCGAGCGCCGACGCGCGCGTGGCGCCCGTGATCGACCCGCGCTTTCTGTCCGATCCGCGCGACCTCGACGCGCTAGCGCAGGGCGCGCGCCTCGCGCGGCGCATCCTCGACGCGAGCGCACTGGCGCGGCTGGGCGGCCGCGAACTCTACACGCACGGCGAGCAGAGCGACGCGCAGTTGCGAGAGACGATCGCCCGCCACGCCGACACGATCTACCACCCCGTCGCGACCTGCCGCATGGGCGGCGACGCGCGTTCCGTCGTCGACCCGCAGTTGCGCGTGCGCGGCGTGACGGGGCTGCGCATCGCCGATGCCTCGGTCATGCCGACGCTCATCGGCGGCAACACGAATGCGCCGAGCGTGATGATCGGCGAGCGGGCGGCCGACTTCATCGCTCAAGCGCGATACGAACGCGATCCGGCGCCTCAGCGCGTCGACGCCTGACGATTCGTTTTCCCTGTTGCGCGGCCTTTGCTCATCGCGGGCTTCAGCCTGGCTTGCCCGGCTGCTTTTCCATCCCCGGCGGATGCACGAAGTCGTCGAGAAACGTGAAGGGCTTGCCGTACTCGGCGCGCGCGACGTCGAGCCAGGCGCGTGCCGCATGCGAGAGATAGCCGCTGCGCTTCCAGCCGATCGCCATGTCCCAGGTGATTTGCGGCTCGCTCACGGGCAAGCAGGTGAAGCGCCCGGCGTCGAGCCGGCGCACGTACGGCGCGGGCAGCAGCGCGATGCCCACGCCCGCGAGCACGAGCGCCGCCATCAGGTCCCAGTGGCCGCTGCGCCCCACGATCTGCGGCACGAAGCCGGCCGTGCGGCACGCGCCCAGCACCACGTCGTTGAGCGCCAGGCTTTCGCCGTAGAACACGAACGGCTCGCCGGCCAGCTCCGCGAGCGGCACGGCGAGCTTGTTGTCCCAGCGCGAGCCGCGCCGCGCGACGAGCCACAGCAGCTCGTGCGAGATCGGCAGGACGTCGATGAGCGCGGGATCGACGGGCAGCAGCACGCCGCCCAGTTCCAGCTCGCCCGAGATCAGCGCGGCTTCGATGGCGCGCGAGCCCTGCTCGAAAAGCTTCAGCTCGATCTTCGGATAGCGCTGGCGGAAGGTGGCGATGGCGGGCGTGAAGAGCGAGCCGCCCATCGGTGGAATGCCGATAGTGAGTTCGCCGCGCCCGAGCGTGCCGAGATCGGCGAGTTCGGCCTGCAGCTGCGCCTGTGCGGCGAGCACGTCCTGGCCGCGCTGGTAGACGATGCGGCCGGCGTCGGTGAGCACCATCTGACGCGCGTCGCGCAGCAGGAGCTGAGTGCCGGTCTCGTCTTCGAGCGCCTTCACCATCTTGCTGATGGTCGGCTGCGTGACATGCAGTTTTTCGGCCGCGGCGGTGAAGCTCTGTTGCCGCACCACCTCGATGAAATAGCGAAGCGCGCGCAGTTCCACGTTCGGGACTCCACAAATGGGCAGGAAACACGCTCAGCCGGGCGCCGAGTTGGTGCATTCCAATATGGAATGTAGCGGATGATTCCAAGTCATTATACTTATAATTGGCTGAACCCTATACTGACTTCCATTCCAGTGTCACTTAGGGTTTGCCATGACTGCACCGATCACGACCGCGAAGGTTTCTGAAAGCGCTGAGCGCAACGTCGGCGGCATGGCGAGCCTCGGGCGCCGGATCGGCCGCATTGCCGTGCAAGCGGCGCTGCTCGCGGGCGTCTGGTACGCCGCCGACGCCCTCACGCGCTTCACGCACCTGCCGGTGCCGGGCGGCGTGGTGGGCCTCGTGCTGCTGCTCGCGCTGCTCTTTTGCGGCGGCGTCACGCCGCGCTGGGTGAAGGCGGGCGCCGACTGGCTGCTCTCCGACATGCTGCTGTTCTTCATCCCGGCCGCCGTCGCCGCCGTGAAATACGGCGGCCTCTTTCGCGCCGACGGCTGGCGTCTCGCGCTCGTCGTGGTCGGCGGCACGCTGATGGTGATGGTGGCGGTGGCGTTCGCGGTCGAACAGGCCGCGAAGCTCGAGAGGCGCCTCGCGCTGCGCCGCGTGCGCGATTCGCGGCACGCGCGCCATCTGGTGCGGGCTTGAGGCCGCGACGTCCTGAATAGAGCGAGGGTGATGGCGCCATGAACACGTTTTATTCGTCCCTGTTCGCCGACGACGCGGCGCGGCTCATCGCCGCCGGCTGTTTCATCCTCACCGTGGCGCTCTATTTCGCCTCGAAGGCGCTCTATGCGCGCTTTCGCTCGCCGTGGCTCACGCCGCTCGTCGCGGTGCCCGCGGTGCTCGGCGTATTCGTGCTGGTGCTCCATATTCCGTACCCCGTGTACTTCCAGGACACGCGCTGGCTCATGTGGCTGCTCGGCCCGGCCACCGTGGCCTTCGCGGTGCCGATCTACGAGTACCGCGAGCTGCTCAGGCGCCACTGGATCTCGCTCACCGTGGGCGTGAGCGTCGGCATCATTGTGGCGGTGGGCGGCTCGCTCGCGCTGGCCAAGCTCCTGCATCTTTCGCCCGATCTGCAGCGCAGCCTGATGACGCGCTCGATCTCCACGCCGTTCGCGCTCGCGGTGTCGGACAAGATCCATGCGCCGCGCGACCTCACCGCGCTGTTCGTGATCGCCACGGGCGTGTGCGGCATGCTGTTCGGCGAACTGGTGCTCGGCTTGGTGCCGCTGCGCACGCGGCTGGCGCGCGGTGCGCTCTTTGGCGCGGCGGCGCACGGCGTCGGCACGGCGAAGGCTCGGGAGCTCGGCAGCGAAGAAGGCGTGGTGGCGAGCCTCACGATGATGATCGCGGGCGTGGTGATGGTGCTGCTCGCGCCGGCGCTCGGGTTTCTGCCGGTTTGAAGTCCGGCGGGCGCGTTCGCACCCGCTTTATCGCCTACGCGCATGTCGCCCACGCGCATGTCGCCTGCGCACATGTCGCCCACGCGCGGACGCCATCCCGATTTGCTACAATCTCGGCTCGCTTTCGAGGAGCGTTGCGACGGGTTTTCCGTAACCCGCCAGGCTCGAAAGTGCTTCAATCCGGTTGAATCCACTGAATCGACCGCACTGAAACGGCGCTCACGTCTTTAATTTCTAGTCACTTTTAGAAAGGAGGGCGTGATGAACGCCGCAGTTCCGCAAGATCAAGCCAAAGATTTCGTCGTCGCCGATATGTCGCTCGCCGGCTGGGGCCGCAAGGAGCTCGACATCGCCGAGACCGAAATGCCCGGCCTCGTGCAGATTCGCGAAGAGTACAAGGCGCAGCAGCCGCTCAAGGGCGCGCGCGTTGCCGGTTCGCTGCACATGACGATCCAGACGGGCGTGCTGATCGAGACCCTGAAGGCGCTCGGCGCCGACGTGCGCTGGGCCTCGTGCAACATCTTCTCGACCCAGGACCACGCCGCCGCCGCGATCGCGCAGGGCGGCACGCCGGTGTTCGCGTTCAAGGGCGAGTCGCTCGACGAGTACTGGGAATTCTCGCATCGCATCTTCGAATGGCCGAACGGCGAGTTCGCCAACATGATCCTCGACGACGGCGGCGACGCCACGCTCCTGCTAATCCTCGGCTCGAAGGCCGAAAAGGACCGCTCGGTCATCGCCAGGCCGACCAACGAAGAAGAAGTCGCGCTGTACAAGTCGATCGAAAAGCATCTCGAGATCGACCCGACGTGGTACTCGAAGCGCCTGGCGCACATCCAGGGCGTGACCGAAGAAACCACGACCGGCGTGCACCGCCTGTACCAGATGGAAAAGGACGGCCGCCTGCCGTTCCCGGCCATCAACGTCAACGACTCGGTCACGAAGTCGAAGTTCGACAACCTGTACGGCTGCCGCGAGTCGCTCGTGGACGGCATCAAGCGCGCAACCGACGTGATGATCGCGGGCAAGATCGCCGTGGTCGCCGGTTACGGCGACGTGGGCAAGGGCTGCGCGCAATCGCTGCGCGGCCTCGGCGCCACGGTGTGGGTCACGGAAATCGATCCGATCTGCGCGCTGCAGGCCGCGATGGAAGGCTACCGCGTCGTGACGATGGAATACGCTGCCGACAAGGCCGACATCTTCGTGACGGCCACGGGCAACTACCACGTGATCGGCCATGACCACATGAAGGCAATGCGCCACAACGCGATCGTCTGCAACATCGGCCACTTCGACTCGGAAATCGACGTCGCGTCCACGCGCCAGTACCAGTGGGACAACATCAAGCCGCAGGTCGACCACATCATTTTCCCGGACGGCAAGCGCGTGATCCTGCTGGCCGAAGGCCGCCTCGTGAACCTGGGCTGCGCCACGGGCCACCCGTCGTTCGTGATGTCGAACTCGTTCACGAACCAGACGCTCGCGCAGATCGAACTGTTCACGCAGGGCAAGAAGTACGAGAACAAGGTGTACGTGCTGCCGAAGCACCTGGACGAAAAGGTCGCGCGTCTGCACCTCGCGCGCATCGGCGCGAACCTGACCGTGCTGTCGGACGACCAGGCTTCGTACATCGGCGTCGACAAGAACGGTCCATTCAAGCCGAATCACTACCGTTACTAATTGACACAGCGCGGATGCTGACCCCCATCCCCGCACACGCAACGCGTGGGGACCGCGGGCGGCATCCGCCGCCGGCACCTGGCGACACAAAAGCAAAGACGCAAAAGGAGTCCTTATGACCGTGCTGCTGACCTGGCTGATCAACGCGCTCGCGCTCCTGATCATCACGTGGCTCGTTCCGTCGATCCATATTCGCAGTTTCGGCACCGCGCTCATCGTCGCGATCGTGCTCGGCCTCATCAACGCCGTGCTGCGGCCGCTGCTGATCGTGCTCACGCTGCCCGTGACCATTCTCACGCTCGGCCTCTTCATCCTCGTGGTGAATGCGCTGTGCTTCTGGCTGGCGGCGTCGCTCCTCAAGGGCTTCGAGGTGTCGGGCTTCTGGTCGGCATTTTTCGGCTCGATCCTGTACAGCATCGTGTCGTGGCTGCTTTCGGCGCTGATTTTCGGCAACCGCAGCCTCGGCTGATGCGGGTCCGGGCCGCTCACGTTCGCAGCCCGGCCTCACTGGCCTCATCAACATGAAACCGATCGAACTCTCATTCGAATTCTTCCCGCCGAAGACGCCGGACGGCGTGGAGAAGCTGCGCGCCACGCGCGCCCAGCTCGCCACGCTCAAGCCGAAGTTCGTCTCGGTGACGTTCGGCGCGGGCGGCTCGACGCAACAGGGCACGCTCGACACCGTCGTCGATATTGCGAAGGAAGGCATCGAGGCGGCGCCGCACCTGTCGTGCATCGGCTCTTCGAAAGAGGACCTGCGCGCGATTCTCGGCGAGTACCGCTCGCACGGCATCCGCCACATCGTGGCGCTGCGCGGCGACTTGCCCTCGGGCATGGGCGCGGTGGGCGAATTGCGCTACGCCTCGGAACTCGTCGCCTTCATCCGCGAGGAAACCGGCGACGCGTTCCATATCGAAGTGGCCGCGTATCCCGAGTACCACCCGCAGGCGCGTTCGCCGCGCCACGACCTCGAAGCGTTCGCGCAAAAGGTGAAAGCGGGCGCCAACTCGGCGATCACGCAGTACTTCTTCAACGCGGATGCGTATTTCCGCTTTGTCGACGACGCGAAGAAGCTGGGCGTGGAGATCCCCATCGTGCCCGGCATCATGCCGATCACGAACTATTCGCAGCTCATGCGTTTTTCGGAAATGTGCGGCGCCGAAGTGCCGCGCTGGGTCGCGAAGCGGCTGGAAAGCTTCGGCGACGATCGCGAGTCGATTCGCGCGTTCGGGCTCGACGTGGTGACCGACCTGTGCCGCCGCCTCGTCGAGGCGGGCGTGCCGGGCATTCACTTCTACACGCTCAACGCGGCGCCGGCCACCAAGGCCGTTTGCGAGCGGCTCGGGTTCTAGGGCGAGGGCGCTCGCTCCCGGCCCCGCAAGCGGCGACCAACCGCGCGGCTCCCGGACTCCCGGGCCGCGCGGTTTTCTTTTGGGTAGCGTGATCCGGACGATTGCGGGTGACGAGTCTCAGGCGCACAAGCCCGGCCGGGAGCGCGCGTCATTTCGGCGCGCTATTGTCGGGTTCCGGCGCAATAAAAAGGGGCAAGGCGACGCTGCACCGCAGCATGCGGCAACAAATGAACCTGTCAACCCGGCGTTTTCCACAGGCGACGGGACTTTTGGCTTGCTTGTGACTGCGGCGCGTGCTCAAGTAAGATCGCGCTACGCTGGCGCAAGCCGGCATTGAACCGGAGGAAACATGAAAGAAAACAAACTGTTGCGAGCTGCCCGATTGACGTCTCTCGTGGCGCTCGCAGCGGCATCGATTGCCGGGGCCCCGCTCGCGCACGCCGCGCAAAGCATCCCGAACAAGACGCTCGTCTACTGCTCGGAAGGCAGCCCCGCTGGCTTCGACCCGGCCCAATACACGACCGGCACCGACTTCACCGCGAACACGTTTACCGTCTACAACCGCCTCGTCGAGTTCGAGCGCGGCGGCACCAAGGTCGAACCGGGCCTCGCCCAGTCGTGGGACGTTTCCCCGGACGGCAAGACCTACACGTTCCATCTGCGTCATGGCGTGAAGTTCCAGACCACCGCGTTCTTCAAGCCCACGCGCGAATTCAATGCGGACGACGTCGTGTTCTCGTTCGACCGCATGCTCAACCCGAACAATGCGTTCCGCAAGGCGTACCCGGTGTCGTTCCCGTACTTCACCGACATGGGCCTCGACAAGCTGATCGCGAAGGTCGAAAAGGTCGATCCGTACACGGTCAAGTTCACACTGAACGAGCCGAACGCGCCGTTCATCCAGAACATGGCGATGGAATTCGCCTCGATCCTCTCGGCCGAATACGCGGATCAACTGATGAAGGCCGGCAAGGCCGCCGACATCAACCAGTACCCGGTCGGCACGGGTCCGTTCATCTTCAAGAGCTACACGAAGGACGCGACGATCCGCTACGACGGCAATCCCGACTACTGGAAGCCGGGCGCCGTGAAGCTTTCCAGGCTGATCTTCTCGATCACGCCGGACGCCAGCGTGCGCGTGCAGAAGATCAAGCGCGACGAATGCCAGGTGATGAGCTATCCGCGTCCCGCCGACATCGCGCCGCTGAAGGCCGAGCCGAATATCGCGATGCCGTCGCAGCCGGGCTTCAACCTGGGCTACCTGTCGTACAACGTCACGCATAAGCCGCTCGACAACGTCGATGTGCGCCACGCCCTCGACATGGCGATCAACAAGAAGGCGATCATCGACTCGGTGTACCAGGGCGCGGGCCAGCTCGCGACCAACCCGATGCCGCCGACCCAGTGGTCCTACTACAAGAACCTGCCGGCCAATGCGTACGATCCGGAAAAGGCCAAGGCGCTGCTCGCCAAGGCCGGTCTCTCGAACGGCTTCGAAATCACGCTGTGGGCCATGCCCGTGCAGCGCGCCTACAACCCGAACGCACGCCTGATGGCCGAAATGATCCAGGCCGACTGGGCGAAGATCGGCGTGAAGGCGAAGATCGTCACGTATGAGTGGGGCGAGTACATCAAGCGCGCCCACGCCGGCGAAGACGATTCGATGCTGATCGGCTGGACGGGCGACAACGGCGACCCCGACAACTGGCTCGGCACGCTGCTCGGCTGCGAAGCCGTGAACGGCAACAACTTCGGCAAGTGGTGCTACAAGCCGTTCGACGACCTGATCCAGAAGGGCCGTCAGACCTCGGACGTGGCGCAGCGCACGAAGTACTACCAGCAGGCGCAGCAGATTTTCGCGCAGCAACTGCCGTTCTCGCCGATCGCTCACTCGACCGTCTACCAGCCGGTCAGCAAGAAGGTGATCGACATGCGCATCGAACCGCTCGGCTACGCGCGCTTCGACGGCGTGGGCATGCAGTAACGATAATCGGGTAAGACTTTCCGCTCGGTCCGCCCATCAGCCAGGACCGGCGGAAAATGGTCCGGCGACCGGGGTCACGAGCCCCTGTCGCCGGTTGCGTTTCATTTCAAGCTTTTGGGGGAACACCACATGTTCCGCTTCGTATTGCGCCGCATCGGCATGGTCATACCCACGTTCATCGGTATCACCGTCCTTGCGTTCGCACTCATCCACCTGATTCCGGGCGACCCCATCGAAGTGATGATGGGCGAGCGCGGCGTCGATCCGCAAATGCACGCCGAGGCGATGCACCGCCTGGGGCTCGACGAGCCCCTGCCGATGCAGTATGTCCACTACGTCTGGCACGCCATTCACGGCAACCTCGGCACCTCGATCATCACCAACACGAGCGTGATGGGCGAGTTTCTCGCGCGCTTTCCCGCCACCGTCGAGCTGTCGATCTGCGCGCTCATTTTCGCGCTCGCGATCGGCTTGCCCGCCGGCGTGTTCGCGGCGCTGCGGCGCGGCACCGTCGTCGATCACGGCGTCATGGGCACCGCGCTCACCGGCTACTCCATGCCGATCTTCTGGTGGGGGCTCATCCTCATCATGGTGTTCTCGTCGAAGCTCGGCTGGACGCCGGTGTCGGGCCGCATCGCGGTGGAATTCGACATTCCGCACGTGACCGGCTTCATGCTGATCGACTCGCTCCTGCCCGGCACCGACGAAGGCGCGTTCAGGTCGGTGCTGAGCCACCTGATCCTGCCGGCCATCGTGCTCGGCACGATTCCGCTCGCCGTCGTTGCGCGCATGACGCGCTCTTCCATGCTCGAAGTGCTGCGCGAGGACTATATCCGCACGGCGCGCGCCAAGGGTCTGTCGCCCGTGCGCGTGATCGTCGTGCATGCGCTGCGCAACGCGCTCATTCCCGTGGTGACCGTGATCGGCCTGCAGGTCGGCACGCTGCTCGCGGGCGCGGTGCTCACCGAAACGCTGTTCTCCTGGCCCGGCATCGGTAAATGGCTGATCGACGCGATCAGCCGGCGCGACTATCCGGTGGTGCAAGGCGGCATTCTCATGATCGCGACGCTCGTGATCGTCGTGAACCTGTTCGTCGATCTGCTGTACGGCGTGCTCAACCCGCGCATTCGACATACGAGGTAAGCGAGCCATGACCATGCAAACCCCGCAACACAACATTCAAAACGAGGAGGCGTGATGGCTGACATTCAGAACACCGTGCCTCGCGCCGTCACGCCGCCTTCGGGCCGCGCGCTCGTGCTGCGCGAATTCTGGGCGAACTTCTCGCGCAACAGGGGCGCCGTCGGTGCCGGCGTGATCGTGCTCGCGCTCGTCTTCATCGCGATCGCAGCGCCCTTGATCGCGCCGCACAGCCCCATCGAGCAATATCGCGACTACGTGAAGATTCCGCCCGCGTGGCTCGACGGCGGCAACTGGAAGTTCATTCTCGGCACCGACGAAGCGGGCCGCGACATCCTCTCGCGTCTCATGTACGGCGCGCGGCTCTCGCTGTGGATCGGCTGCGTTTCGGTGCTGCTCGCGCTGATTCCGGGCATCGTGCTCGGACTCGTGGCTGCGTTCTTCGAGAAGTGGGCCGATACGCCCATCATGCGTCTCATGGACGTGCTGCTCGCGCTGCCCTCGCTGCTGCTCGCGGTGGCCGTGGTCGCGATCATCGGTCCGGGTCTCACGAACACCATGCTCGCCATCGCGATCGTGGCGCTGCCCGGCTACGTGCGTCTCACGCGCGGTTCGGCGCTGGGCGAGCTGCACAAGGAGTACGTGACCGCTTCGCGGGTGGCCGGTGCCGGCACGCTGCGCCTGATGTTCTCGCAGGTGCTGCCCAACTGTACGGCCCCGCTCATCGTGCAGGCGACGCTCGGCTTTTCGTCGGCGATTCTCGACGCCGCCGCCCTCGGCTTCCTCGGCCTCGGCGTGCAGCCGCCGCGAGCGGAGTGGGGCGCGATGCTCGCCTCGGCGCGCGACTATATCGACAGCGCATGGTGGATCGTCACGATGCCGGGTCTGTCCATCCTCATTTCGGTGCTCGCGATCAACCTGCTCGGCGACGGGCTGCGCGACGCGCTCGATCCCAAGCTCAAGCGGATGGCCTGACATGAACCAAGAACTTTTGAGCATTCGCAATCTGGCGGTGAACTTCAACGGCCTGCCCGCCGTGGACCGCGTGAATCTGTCGGTCGCGCCGGGCGAAGTGCTCGGCATCGTCGGCGAATCGGGCTCGGGCAAGAGCGTGACGATGATGGCGCTGATGGGCCTCATCGACGCCCCCGGCAAGGTGAGCGCGGATTCGATCACGTTCGACGGCCGCGATCTGCTGGGCGCCACCGGCAAGGAGCGCCGCCGCATCGTCGGCAAGGACATCGCCATGGTGTTCCAGGACGCGCTCACGAGCCTGAACCCGAGCTACACCATCGGCTATCAGATCAAGGAAGTGCTGAAGCTGCACGAAGGCCTGCGCGGCTCGGCGCTCAACGCGCGCGCGCTGGAGCTGCTCGACCAGGTCGGCATTCCCGACGCGAAGAACCGCATCGACAACTTCCCGCACCAGATGTCGGGCGGCATGAACCAGCGCGTGATGATCGCGATGGCCGTGGCCTGCAACCCGAAGCTGCTGATCGCCGACGAGCCCACCACGGCGCTCGACGTGACGATCCAGGCGCAGATCATGGAGCTGCTCGTGCGTCTGCAGAAGGAGCGCGGCATGGCGCTCGTCCTGATCTCGCACGATCTGGCCGTGGTGTCCGAAGTCGCGCAACGCGTGGCCGTGATGTACGCGGGCGAGATCATCGAAACGAACCGCGTGCCGGAGATCTTTTCGCGTCCGCATCATCCGTACACGGAAGCGCTGCTCGCGGCGATTCCCGAGCACAACAAGGGGGCGATGCGTCTTGCGGCGCTGCCCGGCATGGTGCCCGGCCGCGACGACCGGCCGGGCGGCTGTCTCTTCGCGCCGCGCTGCAAGTATGTGGTGGACGACTGCATGAAGGCGCGGCCCGCGCTCGACGCGGTGACCGATCCCCGCGACCCGGGCGACGGCCATGCGCAAGTGCGCTGCATCAAGCCGCTGAATGCGGCACTGACTCAATCCAGCGGAGGCGCGCGATGAACGCAGTCCAGCAACACGCGGCTCATCAGGACCATCAGGACCATCAGGACGATAAGGTTCTCATCGCCGACGATCTCAAGAAGCATTACACCGTCAAGCGCGGCATGTTCGGCTCGGGCACCGTGAAGGCGCTCAATGGCGTGTCGTTCTCGCTCACGCGCGGGCGCACGCTCGCCGTGGTGGGCGAGTCCGGCTGCGGCAAATCGACGCTCGCGCGCCAGCTCACGATGATCGAGCCGCCCACCGCGGGCAAGCTGACCATCGACGGCGAGGACGTTGCGCACGCAAACGCCGCGAAGATCGCCGCGCTGCGCCGCCGCGTGCAGATGGTGTTCCAGAACCCGTTCGCCTCGCTCAATCCGCGCAAGACCGTGGAGCAGACGCTCGGCGAGCCGCTCGCCATCAACACACGGCTCACGGCGAGCGAGCGCGCGGACCGCATTGCGCACATGATGCGCATCGTCGGCCTGCGGCCCGAGCACGCCAAGCGCTATCCGCACATGTTCTCGGGCGGCCAGCGCCAGCGCGTGGCGATCGCGCGCGCCATGATTCTCGACCCGCAGATCGTCGTGGCCGACGAGCCGGTTTCCGCGCTCGACGTCTCGATCCAGGCGCAGATTCTGAATCTGTTCATGGACTTGCAGGAGCAGTTCCGTACGAGCTACGTGTTCATCTCGCATAACCTGGCCGTGGTCGAGCACATTGCCGACGACGTGATGGTGATGTATCTCGGCGGCGTGGCGGAACTGGGCGACAAGCACACGGTCATCTCGCGGCCGCGCCATCCGTACACGCGCTCGCTGCTCTCGGCCACGCCCGCGATCTTCGAAGCGGACCGCCGCGTGAAGATCAAGCTCGAGGGCGAATTGCCTTCGCCGCTCAACCCGCCGTCTGGTTGCACGTTCCACCAACGTTGTCCATACGCGATCGACAGGTGTCGTAAGGAAGTGCCTGCCCTTCGCGAAGTGGACGGCCGTCAGGTATCCTGCCATCGTGCAGAGGAGGTGGGGGAAGAGGATGGGCGGCCCATGCCGGCCTGAAGCGACGGCGGCGCGTCGTTTGATTGCTGCGCGCCGCCAGTTGACGGGCGGCCGTCGCGCCGCCTTTTTCACTGATTTTTCCACCGGTTTCTCCGCCGCTCTTTCCATCGTTCCGGCAGCCGTGGTTGCCGGGCTGTATACGGCTGGTCGTGTGACATTCGGTGTAGCTTCGGGCTTGGCATTCGCGGTGGCAGTTGCTGTTGTGGCGTTGCGTGCGGCGTGGCAGACAGTGTCGGGCGGGGCGCTGCGCGCAGCGCCGCACTTGCTGGCGCTGGCGCTCGCGCTCGGCGTTCTCGCAGGCGGCTCGGGCCCGGCATTCGCTGGCGGCGCCGTCGCCAACACGCCCGGGGTGCACCCGGCCGTGCCCATGCCGCCAGGCGCTGCGCGCGGCGCCAACGGCGGCATTCCCGGCTTTCACGCCGCGCCCGCTGTGCCGAGCTACGCATCGGGAACCACAGCTGGCGGCCCGGTGCGCACCCAGCCTGCGCGCATGCCGTTCTACGTCGCCACGCGCGGCAATCTCACAATCTATCTGCTCGGCACGCTGCATGTGGGCGACCCGGCCGACTACCCGCCCGGCCAGCCGTTTCGCCCGCAGATTCTCGCGGCGCTCGCCGCGTCGCCCATTCTCGCGCTCGAGCTTTCCCCCGACGATCTGCTCGTTTCCCAGGACGACGTCTCGAAATACGGGGTGTGCAGACGGCCCTGCCTGCCGGGCCTGTTGCCCGAACCGCTCTGGCAGAAGCTCGAGGCGCGCATGCGCGGCAATCCGGAGGCGCTCGCCGAGATCCGCAAGATGCGGCCGTGGCTCGCTTCGCTGCTCGTGGAAACCTACGATTCGCTGAGCGCCGGCCTGCAGACCGAGTACGGCACGGAGGCGCAGCTGCAGAACGTGTTCCTGCGCTGGAAGGGCCGCCGCATCGTCGGGCTGGAGACGCTCGCCGAGCAGATGCGCGCCTTCACGAACCTGAGCCTCGCGCAGCAGCGCGAGATGCTCGCGCAGGACCTGGCGCAGACGCCGGCGCAAAACGTGTCCGACGTGCAGACGCTCCTGCACCTGTGGCGCGTGGGCGACGCGGACGCGATCGCCGCATGGGAATCGGCGCGCACCGAAAAGCTCTCGCACGACGCACGGGTGGCGGCGTCGGTCGACAACCGCATCGTCTACGAACGCAACCGACGCTTCGTTTCGCGCATGCAGCAATACGTGGCGCCCAACAAGCCGCTCTTCGTTGCCGTCGGCGCGCTGCACCTGGGCGGCCCTAAAGGCGTGCTCCAGCTGCTGCGCCAGCGCGGGTTCAACGTCGACCCGGGCTGAACCGGGCTGAACCGGGTTGGGCCGGGTTTGGGCCATGCGCGCCCGCGCGCGGTCTGCATGCGTACGCGTGGTCAAAACCCGAACACGTTCAGCAGCACGATATTCGCCGCGAGGATGCCCAGCGCCGTGGGCACCTGCACGCGGATCACCGCGTTCTTGTCGGGCAGCTCCAGCAGAGCCGCGGGCACCATGTTGAAGTTCGCGGCCATCGGCGTCATGAGCGTGCCGCAGTAGCCGGAGAACATGCCGATGGCGGCCATCATCGCCGGATTGACGTGGAACACGCCCACCAGCACCGGCACGCCCACGCCGCCCGTCATCACCGGGAAGGCGGCGAAGCCGTTGCCCATGATGATCGTGAAGAGCGCCATGCCCACGCAATACACCACGACGGCGACGAAGCGCACGTCCATGTTGATGTACGACGTCGTGACGTGCGCCACGGCCTTGCCCACGCCCGCGTCCGAGAACACGAGGCCGAGCATGCCGAGCATCTGCGGCAGGACGGCGGCCCACGAGAGCGCGTCGACGAGGCGGCGCGTTTCCTTCATCGACTGGCCGACGCTGTCGCGCGTGATGAGGCAGGCAATGACGAGCGCGATCACGCAGCCAATGCCGAAGCCGATCAGCGTGACGTTCTTCGGGTCGATGAGCGGCGTGCCGCCGAATACGAGATGGCTGGCCGCGAGCGTGAGCACGACGGTGATGACGGGAATGGTGAGCGCGGGCACGAAGAGCTTGTTGCCCAGCCGTTTCGCGCTCGCCATGCGCGTTTCGAGCGCGAGCACCTTGGGATTGGCGGCCGTCACGCCGCCAAGACCCGCGATCAGCGCCATGGCGAGCACGAGCACGCCCACGACTTCGGCGGGCAGCAGGTCGCCGACGAGAAAGATGAGCGCGTAGAGCAGCCAGAAGCCGCCCGCCGTGAAGCGGCGCGGATGCTCGCGGTCCATCACGATCATGCCGCCGACGATGAGCAGCACGATGCCGAGCAGCCAGAAGAGCCAGTTGAGGGTGAGTGTCATGCTTCGTCTCCCTGTGCACGGTCTGCAGGCGCAGCCTTGGCGCCGCTCGCGCCGCGCATGGCGCCCAGTTCGCGTTCGAGCTGGCGGTCGAGCAGCCAGAGCCGCGCGCCGTGAATCAGAAACGCGCAGATCGCCGTGGGGATGCCCCAGAAAGCCACATGAATCGGCTCGACCGACACGCCCGCTTCCTTGAGCAGCGTGACCATCAGCACGATCGCACCGAACGCGACGAAGATGTCCTCGCCGAAGAAGAGGCCCACGTTGTCGGTTGCGGCCGAGTAGGCGCGCAGCTTGTAGCGCACGGCATTGGAGAGCTTGCCGAAGCGGTTTTCGGTGGCGCCTTCGGCCATCGGCGCGATGAGCGGGCGCACCATCTGCGGATGGCCGCCGAGACCCGTCAGGCCGACGGCGGCGGTCAGCTCGCGCACGAGCAGATAGACGATGAGCAGGCGCCCGGCGGTCGCCGCCTTGATGCTGCCGATCCAGATCTGCGCGCGCTCGCGCAGGCCGTGGCGCTCCAGCAGCCCGATCACGGCGAGCGGCAGCAGGATGATGAGGGGAATGTTGCGGGTCTTGATGAAGCCGGTGCCGATGGCGGCGAGAATCTTCGCAACCGGAAAGCCTCCGGCGAAGCCGGTGACGACGGCCGCCGCGGCGACGATCAGCATCGGATTGAAGCGTAACAGGAAGCCGGCGATGATGACGGCCACGCCGATCAGCGGCCATAAGTTGACAGTGCTCTGCATGTAGATCTCCAAACGTATTGGCTTGTCGTTGATTGCCGCGGGTAGCGGCGTTGACTTCGCGGCTCTGATGGCCGTTCGTGCAACTACGAACCTGCTGGGTACAACTACACCTGGCGCAGCTTGCGCTGCCGGGGGATTGCCTTGTGAAAACCTTCGGTGATACGGCTCGAGCCGCGCGCGGCGCATGCCGCGCGCTTTGCTGCATGAAAGCGTGCGTCAGGCTGCGCCGGCCCCGGCCGCGCGCACGCCGATGCCCGCGTCGTCGAGCGCCGTGCGGATGCGCCGCGCGAACGCGAGCGCGTGCGGGCCGTCGCCGTGCAGGCAAATGGTCTGCGCGTTGAGCGGCACCCAGGCGCCGTTTACGGCCTGCACGCGCTGCTCGCGGATCATCGCGAGCGTGCGCGCGAGCACGGTGTTTTCGTCGTCGAGCAGCGCGCCCGGCTCGCTGCGCGGCACGAGCGAGCCGTCCGCGCGATAACCGCGGTCGGCGAACACTTCCTCGATCGCCACGAGCCCCGCCTCGCGCGCCGCCGCAACGAGCCCGCTGCCGGCGAGCGCGAACACCGTCACGGACGGATCGAAGTCGTGCACGGCGCTGACGATGGCCTCGGCGATCTGCGGGTCGCGCGCAGCCTGGTTGTAGAGCGCACCGTGCGGCTTCACGTGGGCGATGCGTCCGCCTTCGGCCTGGGCGATCGCCGAGAGCGCGCCGAGCTGATACAGCACGCCCGCGTAGATGTCCTCGGGCGGCAGGTTCATCTCCTTGCGGCCGAAGTTCTCGGGGTCGTTGAAGCTCGGATGCGCGCCGATCGACACGCCTTTCTCCACGGCCCAGCGCACGCATTCGCGCATGGCATTGGCGCCGCCGGCGTGCCAGCCGCACGCGATGTTGGCGGAGCTCACGAGGTCGAGCAGCGCCTCGTCGGAGCCGCAGCCTTCGCCGAGATCGGCGTTCAGATCGATGGTGGTCATGATGTCTTCCTCTTACTGCTCGTCTTACCGATGGGGCCTGAAAATCAGGCGCTTGCGGCCGCGCTCGACACCGCATTCGCGCGGCGGCTTGCAAGGCGCTCGTCGTGCATGGCGATCGCGGCGTCGATCTGCCGCAAATACGCCCGTTCCTCTTGCAGCGCCGCGCGCGCGGCGGCCGGCGTCGCTTCCACGAAACGCACGCCAGCGGTGAGCCGCACCTGGGCAAGCTTCCACCAGTCGGCGCGAATCACGGAGCCGATCTTCGGGTAGCCGCCCGTGGTCTGCGCGTCGGCCATCAGCACGATGGGCTGGCCGCTCGGCGGCACCTGGATCGTGCCGGGCAGCACGGCGTGCGAGAGCAGGTCCGCGCCGCTCGCGCGCGCGAGCGGCGTGCCCGTGAGCCGAAAGCCCATGCGGTTGCTGTTGGGCGTGATCTGCCATTCATCGGACCAGAGCGCGCGCTGCGCCTCGGGTGTGAAGCTGTCGTACTCGGGGCCGCGCAGCACGCGCACAGGCACGGCCCGCGCCATGCCGTCGGGATGGCGTGAGCGCCGCTGATGGGGCTCGTCCGCCAGTGCGAAGTTGCACCACACGGGCGCCTTCACGCCGAAGGCCGGCGCGCCCGGGTCGAGTGCCGCGCGCTCGCGCCCGGGCGCGAACGAGGCGCCCGTGGCGAGCCGGTCGCCGTCCTTGAGCGCGCGGCCCGCGAGGCCGCCGAAGCCTGCCGCGAGGTCGGTGCTGCGCGAGCCGAGCATGGGCAGTACGTCGATGCCGCCGGCCGCGCACACGTAGGCGCGCATGCCGCGCTTCGCGCCGTTCAGCACGAGTTCCTCGCCGGCGGCCACGGGCAGGCTCCACCACGACCAGACCGGGCGGCCGCCGAGCGTCGCGCCGAAGTCCGTGCCGGTGATGGCGATGCGCGTGGCGCGTGCGAAGCGCAGCGCGACGGGACCGAAGGTGATTTCCAGGCCGGCGGCGTCGGGGCGGTTGCCGACGAGGCGGTTGCCCACTTCGAGTGCGAGCGTATCGAGCGCGCCGCCGGTGGCGACGCCCAGATGCCGGTAGCCGGGGCGGCCGAGATCCTGGACCGTGGTGAGCAGGCCCGCGCGTAATACTTCGATCATGCGTGGAGCTCCGCGATGGTGAAACGCACGCGGTCGCCAGGCATGAGCAGCGTTGGCGGATTGCGCGAAGGGTCGAACAGCTTCGCGGCGGTGCGGCCGATCAATTGCCAGCCGCCGGGCGAGGCGGCCGGATAAATGCCTGTCTGCTCGCCGCCGATGCCCACCGAGCCGGCGGGGACGGCAAGGCGCGGCTCGTGGCGGCGCGGCGTGTGCAGCTGGGGTTCGAGGCCGCCGAGATAGGCGAAGCCGGGCTGGAAGCCGAGGAAGAACACCGTGTAGACGCCCGCGGCATGGCGCGCGGCGACATCGGCGGCAGCGAGCGCGCAATGCTGCGCGACGGCTTCGAGGTCGGGGCCGTCCGCGCCGCCGTAGACCACGGGGATCTCGACTTCGCGGCCGGCTTCGCTTGCGTCTTCGGCGTCGCGCCACGCGTCCCGAAGCGCACCGGCGAGCGCCGCGGCGTCGGCCGCGAGCGGATCGAAGGTGATCGTCAGATTGTTCATGCCGGGCACGACTTCGCGCACCGGCACCCAGCCGCGCGCGAGCGCGGCGACGGCCCAGACGCGGCGCTGGACCTCGAGCGTGGCGGGCGGCGGCGCTTCGCAGACGAGCGCTTCGTCACCGAGAGGAAAAATACGAGGGTCAGAATTCGGCATGTTGGATCGGTTAAGGGACGGTTCGACCGGTCGAAAATTCGCGCATGGAGATGCCCAGGCGGGGGCGGTGCCGTTCCTTTCTAGCGTACATTGTCGATAAATTATCTACAAATTATCAATAAGCGTTTTCGCCAGGCGCACGGCAAACGCGCTGCCATTACACTCACGCCACGCCGCTTTGCCTTTTCGAATACCGACTACCGGGTTATCTGCCATGTCGCGCCAGCCGACCAAGATCGTTTCGTCCGAACATCTCGTCTCCGAGTCGAGCGCCGAGCTTTCCGAGTTCGAGTACGCGCTCATCATGGCGAGCAACGCGTTCAACCGCTGGATGGTGCGCTGCATGTCGGCGGCGGGCGTGAAGGACATGACGCCGATCGAGGTGTCGCTGCTCCATCACGTCGGCCATCGCGAGCGGCGCAAAAAGCTCGCGGATATCTGCTTCGTGCTCAACATCGAGGACACGCACGTGGCCACGTATGCGTTGAAGAAGCTCGTCTCCAGAGGGTATGTAAAAAGCGAAAAGACCGGCAAGGAAGTCTTTTTTTCGATCACGCCGGAAGGCCAGCAACTGTGCCTGCGCTACCGCGACGTGCGCGAGAGCTGCCTCATCGCGACGCTCAAGGAAAGCGGCCTCACGAACCAGCAGATCGGCGAATCCGCGCAACTCATGCGCAACGCCTCCGGGCTCTACGACACGGCCGCGCGCGCGGCGGCTTCGCTCTGAGCGAACAGGGCGCTCAGCGCTCGCGTGAACGTCGGCAACGATGCGTGGCGGCTTCGGTCACCACGGCGTCGAGCGGCAGGTCATGCGCCTCGCGCGCGAGCACGCCGTCATCGATACGGCATGCCTCATACGCAATGCCGACCGTGACGGGCAACGCAACGCCTGGCCAGGCGGCCAGCGTGCGGTCATAGTAGCCGCCGCCGTAACCGAGGCGATAGCCGTCGCGATCGAAACCCACGCAGGGCACAAAGAGAAGATCGGGCACGATCGCTTCCTGCGATTGCGGTTCGAGGATCCCGTGATGGCCTTCGCGCATCGGTGCGCCGGGCGTCCAGGCGTGAAAGACGAGCGGCGTGTGGCGTTCGGCAATGGCGGGCAGGGCGGCGCGGCGTGACGCGTCGGCGGCGAGCCAGGCGGCGATCCAGGCGCGCGCATCGAACTCGCCGCGCAGGGGCCAGTAGAACCCGATCGAGAGCGGCGAAAATTGCGCCACGAGCGCATCGAGACGAGCCGCGAGTGCCGCACCGGTTGCCACGTTGGAGGCCGCCTCGATTCGCAGGGGTTGCAGCCTTGCACGCCAGTCCTTTTTGGATTCCGTGTGAGGGTTGCGTGCTATGCTTGGGTTCACCTCGCGCTCCAGAAATAACGATGTCCAAACGCCTTGTCCGAGTATATCGCGTGGTCGGTCTCGCACTGACTGCCGCGGCACTCGTAGCATGCAGCACGGCGGACGCCGTGCGCCCCGTCGCACTGCCCGTAGGCGCAGTCCTTTCCAGCGACGACCAGACTTTCATCCAGCTTCGCGAAGCCGCGCGCAACAACGATCCCGCGCGCGCCGCGCAACTCGCTGCGATGATTCCCGATTACCCGGCGCCGTCGTACCTCGAATACTTCCAGCTCAAGCCACAGCTGTTCGATTCGCAGGGCCACGCGCGCATCGACGCGCCTGACGCGCCGGTGCTGTCGTTCCTGCAGCGCTACGATGGCCAGGCGATCGCCGACCGCATGCGCAACGATTATCTGACCGTGCTCGGCGCGCGCCACGACTGGGCGAACTTCGACCAGCAATATGCGCGCTTCGTGCTCAACGACGACACGCAGGTGAAGTGCTACGCGCTGGAGTCGCGTGCGTCGCGCGGCGAGAACGTCGCGAACGACGCGCGTGCGCTCCTCACCGAGCCGCGCTATTACGGCGACGGCTGCGTCGATCTCATCACCGCGCTCGCCATCAAAGGCCAGTTCTCGAGCGACGACGTCTGGCAGCAGATCCGCCTCGCCTACGAGCAGAACCAGACTTCGACCGGCGCAAGGCTGCTCGACGGCCTTTCGCAGCGTCCCGACCCCAGCGCGTTCAGCCAGGCCGTGAGCACGCCGCCGCTCACGCTCGCGCAAGGCGTTTCCGGCAATCCGCAGTCGCATCAGCTCGCACTGCTGGCCGTCACCGTGATGGCGCGCAACGACCCGGCCATGGCCGCGGCCACGTTCGCCGCCGTCGCGCCGCAGCTCACCTCGCCGGAGCGGGCGATCGGCTGGGGCACGATCGGCTATCAGGGCGCATTGAAGCGTCTGCCCGCCGCGCTCGACTGGTACCGCCTCTCGGCCAACGCGCCGCTCTCGAACCCGGCTTACGAGTGGCGCACGCGCGCCGCGCTGCTGGGCGGCGACTGGACCATGGTGCGCTGGTCGATCGAACAGATGCCGGCCGCGCTGCGCGCGCAACCGTCGTGGATCTACTGGCACGCGCGCGCGCTCAAGCAGGCCGGCGAAACGGGGCAGGCGAACCAGGAGTTCGCGTCGATCTCGCAGGGCTATAACTTCTATGGCCAGCTCGCCACCGAAGAACTCGGCCAGAAGATCACCATCCCGCCGAAGACCACGGTGAGCGACGCCGAAATAGCCCAGGTTGCGCAAACGCCGGGCTTCGCGCTCGCGCAGCGCTTTTACGCGCTGAATCTGCGCCTCGAAGGCAATCGCGAATGGAACTGGCCGCTGCGCGGCATGAGCGACCGGCAACTGCTCGCCGTCGCCGAATACGCGAAGCGCATCCAGCTGCTCGACCGCACCGTCAACACGGCCGACCGCACGCAAACGGAGCACGACTTCTCGCTGCGCTATCTCGCCCCGTTCCGCGACGTCGTGGAGCGCGACGCGCAAACCAACGGCCTCGACGTCGAATGGGCCTACGGCCTCATTCGCCAGGAATCGCGTTTCATTCTCAACGCGAAGTCGGGCGTGGGCGCGAGCGGTCTCATGCAGATCATGCCGGCCACGGCTCAGATGGTGGCGAAGAAGATCGGCCTCGGGCCTCTCTCGCGCGATCAGCTCAACGATCTCGACACCAACATCCTGCTCGGAACGAACTATTTGTCGATGATCTACAATCAGTTCGACGGCTCCGCCGTGCTCGCCACCGCGGGCTACAACGCCGGGCCGGGCCGCCCGCGCGCATGGCGCCAGACTTTGCAGGGCGGCGTCGAGGGCGCCATCTTCGCGGAAACCATCCCGTTCCAGGAAACCCGCGACTACGTGAAAAACGTGTTGTCGAACACGGTCTACTATGCGGCGCTGTTCGAGGGCCGTCCGCAATCGCTGAAGGCGCGTCTCGGCTATATCTCGCCGTAAGCGCCTCGCCGTCACGCCGCGTCGCTTCCCTTCATACGGAAACGCGCGCGGCACGACGGCACGCCGCGTGCTCCGCTTTCTGGCTGGCGCGCTGCGGGACGAACCGGACCTCGTACGCGGCGGCGCCGTCTGCCCGAGGAGGTCGGAGATGCGACATCAAGCCATTGCGGTCATCGGCGGTTCGGGATTCATCGGCAGCCATCTCGTCAACGCGCTCGTCGAGGCGGGCAAGGACGTGCGCGTCGCCACCCGCCGCCGCTACAACGCCCGCCATCTCACCCTGCTGCCCGTCGACGTGATCGAGGCCGATGTGTCCGATCCGGTCGCGCTCGCGGCTTTCGTCGAAAATGCTGACGCGGTCATCAATCTCGTCGGCACGCTCAACGGCGGGCGCGGCGATCCCTACGGGCCGGGCTTCGCGAAGCTGCACGTCGACCTGCCCACGAAGATCGTCGCCGCCTGCGAGGGCAAGGGCGTGCATCGCCTCATTCACATGAGTTCGCTCGGCGCCGACCCGCGCGGGCCGAGCATGTACCTGCGCTCGAAGGGCGACGGCGAAAAAGCCGTGCACGCGGCCACGGCACTCGCCACGACGATCTTCCGGCCATCCGTCGTGTTCGGTCCCGAGGACACCTTCCTCAACCGTTTTGCGCTCCTGCAGCGGCTCTTTCCGATGATTCCGCTCGCCATGCCCGACGCGAAGTTCCAGCCCGTGTTCGTGGGCGACGTGTCGAAGGCGATCGTCAACGTGCTCGATCTCGACGCCGCGAGCGGGCACACTTACGAACTCGGCGGCCCGACCGTCTACACGCTCGAACAGTTGTTGCAGTATTGCGGCGAAGTGGTGGGGCGGCACGCGCGCATCATGCGGCTGCCCGACGCGTTCGGGCGTTTGCAGGCGCTCTCGTTCGAGATGGCGCCGGGCGCGCCGGTGCTCACGCGCGATAATCTCGATTCGATGAAGGTGGACAGCGTGCTGACCGGGCCGCTCGCACCCGAGCTCGATATCGAGCCCGCGAGCATCGAGACGATCGCGCCGCTCTATCTCGCCGACGCCTCGCTGCGCTCGCGGCTGAACATCTTTCGCGCCAGTGCCGGCCGATAGCCCAAAAGCGGACGATCGGCCCGCGCTCTTTCAACTCACAACGGTCAATTGAACAATGAAGCTCGTAATCGGAGACAAGAACTATTCGTCGTGGTCGATGCGCCCGTGGGTGCTGCTCAGGCATTTCGGCATTGCGTTCGAGGAGGTGTTGATCGAGCTCGACGAGCCGGCCACCAAGTCCTCGATCCTTGCGTTCTCGGCCTCGGGCAAAGTGCCGTGCCTCGTTGGCGACGACGGCTTTGCCGTGTGGGATTCGCTCGCGATCGCGGAAACGCTCGCCGAGCGCTTCGCACAGCACGCGCTGTGGCCGCGCGACGCCAACGCGCGCGCCCGCGCCCGCAGCGTGAGCGCGGAGATGCATGCGGGTTTCGGCGAGCTGCGCAACCACATGCCGATGAACATCCGCAAAGTGAAGCCGGGCGCGGGAGCGACGCCGGGGGCGCTCGCCGACGTCGCGCGCATCGACGCGCTCTGGCGCGAGTGCCTCGCCGCGAGCGGCGGGCCGTTCCTGTTCGGCGAATTCGGCATCGCCGACGCGATGTACGCGCCGGTCGTCATGCGCCTGAACAGCTACCAGCCGAAGCTCTCGCCCGAAGCGGCGGCGTACGCGCAGCGCGTGAGCGCACTGCCCGCGGTGGCCGAGTGGGTCGAGGCGGCGCGCCGTGAAACGCACATCGTCGCCGACGACGAACGCGACGACGAATGAAGATCTATGTCGTAGGCGGAGCGATCCGCGACGCGATGCTCGGGCTGCCCGTGCGCGACCGCGACTATGTCGTGGTGGGGGCGACGCCCGAGCAGATGGCCGCGCAGGGCTATCGTCCGGTGGGCAAGGACTTTCCGGTTTTTCTGCATCCCGACACGCACGAGGAGTACGCGCTTGCGCGCACGGAGCGCAAGACGGCGGCGGGCTACCACGGCTTCCAGTTCTACTACTCGCCCGACGTGACACTCGAGGAAGACCTTGCCCGGCGCGATCTCACCATCAATGCGATGGCGCAGGAAATGCAGCCGGGCGGCGTGCTCACGGGAGACGTCGTCGATCCGTTCGGCGGCGCGCGCGACCTCGAAGCGCGCGTGTTTCGCCACGTGAGCGAGGCGTTTCTCGAAGACCCTGTACGCATTCTGCGCATCGCGCGCTTTGCCGCGCGTTTCGCCGATTTCACCGTCGCGCCCGAAACGCTCGAACTCATGCGCGAGATGGTCGCTTCGGGCGAGGTCGACGCACTCGTGCCCGAGCGCGTGTGGCAGGAAATCGCCCGCGGTCTCATGGAAGCCCGGCCTTCGCGCATGTTCGAGGTGCTGCGCGATTGCGGCGCGCTCGCGCGCGTGCTGCCCGAGGTCGACGCGCTGTGGGGCGTGCCGCAGCGCGCCGACTATCACCCGGAAATCGACACGGGCGTGCACGTGATGATGGTGATCGACCATGCGGCCGCGCAGGGCTACACGCTGCCGGTACGGTTCGCCGCGCTCACGCACGATCTCGGCAAGGGCACGACGCCCGAGGAGGTGCTGCCGCGTCACATCGGCCACGAAGGGCGCAGTGTGGAGCTGCTCAAGCCGCTGTGCGACCGCCTGCGCGTGCCCAACGACTGCCGCGAGCTGGCGGTGCTGGTCGCGCGCGAGCACGGCAACGTGCATCGCGTGATGGAGATGGGCGCGGCGGCGGTCGTGCGCATGCTCGAACGTTGCGACGCGCTGCGCAAACCCGCGCGTTTTGCCGAGGCGCTGCAGGCCTGCGAAGCGGATTTGCGCGGGCGGCTGAACTGGGAGAACGCGCCTTATCCGCAAGCGGAGCGCCTGCGCGTGGCGCTCGTGGCCGCGCGCGGCGTGGATGCGGGGGCGATTGCGCGCTCGATCGAACGCGGCGGCGCCGGGAAGATCAAGGAAGCGGTGCACGAGGCGCGCGTGGCGGCGGTGGAAGGCGCGCTCGCTACGGCGTGATCCGTTGCGCGCGCCCGCTCACAGCGCGCGCACGATCAACGAAAGCGCCATCGAAAGCACCAGCGTCGACATGAACGGCAGCGGATATTCGCGGCCGAAAATGCGCAGGGTGATGTCGCCGGGCAGCCGCCCGATGCCGAGCTTTTTGAGCCACGGCTGGGCGCTCGAGAGAATCGCCACGGCGATGAAGGTGGTGAGGAACCAGCGGATCATGGTCGCGTGGCGTGAGCGTCAGAGGGTGTGGCTGCGGTCGCCGCGCGCGAACGCCGCGATGGTCTCGCCGATGCCGCGCGAAAACGCGATCACCTTGAACAGTTCGCCCATCTCGCTTTCCGAAACGAGTTTCTGCACCGCATTCGCGGCGGGCAGGAAGCGCTGCGCATCGCGCGGATCGATCTCGCCCAGCACCTCGGTAATGCCCGCGTTCATCAGAAAGCGCGCCTGCGTGGTGTAGCCGAGCAGGTCCGCGCCCGCTTCGACGCCCGCTTCGGCAATGCCTGTGAATTCCACGTGCGCGGTGATGTCCTGCAAGCCGGGATAAAGGAACGGGTCGCCATGTGCGCGGTGCCGGTAGTGGCACATGAGCGTGCCTTGCACGCGCTGCGCATGGTAGTACTCGTGGCGCGGAAATCCGTAGTCGATGAAGAACGCCGCGCCGCGCTGGAGCATCGCGCAAACCGTGCGCGTGAAGGCGAGTGCAGCTTCGTGCGTTTCGGTCACGTAGTCTTCGCTGCCTTCCACGCCCGCGAGCACGCTCTCGGGCCAGTTTGCGTCGCGCCCCGAGTTCGCCGGCTGATCGGAGAAAACGAAGGCGCCTGCTGCGTTTGCGCTCACGCCGCGCTCGTGCCAGACGGCGTCCTTGCGCGCGAAAAGACGCACCGGCATCGCGTCGAGCACTTCGTTGCCGATCACGACGCCTTCGAACTGCGCGGGCAGCGCATCGAGCCACGTCACGCGATCGGGCAGCGCCGGCGCGAGCGCCGCGAGGGTCTTGCGCTGGCGCTCGCGCAGCTCGCCCGACAGGTCGACGATGGCGTAGGCGTCGAACGGCACGCCTGCGGCGTCGAGTGCGAGCATCACGCCCGCCGCGAGGCGGCCCGTGCCCGCGCCGAATTCCATCAGACGGCGCGTGCCGCTGGCGGCGAGCGCTTCGCCCACGGCGCGCGCGAGCGTCGCGGCAAAGAGCGGCGAAAGCTCGGGTGCGGTCACGAAGTCGCTGCCGTCATCGGCGAAGAGGCCGAACTTGCGTGCCCCGCCGCCGTAGTAGCCGAGTCCCGGCGCGTAGAGTGCGCGCTCCATGTAGCGGTCGAATGGGAGCCAGCCGCCCGCCGCCGCGATCTCGGCGCGCAAGGTGGCCGCGAGCGCCTCCGACTGCGCGAGCGCGATCGGCTCGGGAACAGGTAAACTATCGGGTTCGTGAGCTTTCGGATTCATCCCGGCATTGTAAATGAGCGCAACTTCCGGCATCCGCCCGGCTGACGCCGACATGAGCGCATCCGGCGAAGGATCGCGCCCCGATTCTGAGGCAGAGGCGCCCGTCGTGCTGGTGACGGGCGGCGCGCGCCGCATTGGCCGCGAGTTCTCGCTCGGCTTTGCGGCGCGCGGCTGGGACGTCGCGGTCCATTACGGCGAGTCGCGCGAGGCCGCCGACGAAGTCGTCGCGCAGATCGCGGCCCTGGGCCGCCGGGCCGTGGCGCTGCACGCCGATCTCGGCGACGAAGCCCAGGTGGCGCGGCTCGTGCCGGATTGTGCGGCGGCGCTCGGTCGTCCTGCGTGCGTGCTCAACAATGCCTCGCGCTTTAGCGAGGACACGGCGCAGGATGTGGGCTACACGAAACTGCTGCAGCTCATGGCGATCAACGTGGGCGCGCCGCTCGTGCTCTCGCGCGTGCTGTACGAGGCAACGCCCGAGGCGGCGGTGGACGACGAGACGCTGCGCCCGTGTGTGATCAACGTGCTCGACCAGAAGCTGTACAACATGAATCCCGACTATCTGTCGTACACGCTGACGAAGGCCGCGTTGCAAAACGCCACCGTCGCGCTTGCCCAGGCGCTCGCGCCGAAGGTGCGCGTGGTGGGGCTCGCGCCCGGCCTCACGCTGCAGTCGGGCGACCAGACGCCGGAGAGCTTCGCCGCCGCGCACCGGGTCACGCCGCTCAAGCGTGCGTCGCGCCCCGCCGATCTCGTGGAAGCCGCGCTGTATCTCGCGCGGGCGACCGGCGTCACCGGCACGACGCTCGTCGTGGACGGCGGCCAGCACCTCGTCCCGCTGCCGCGCGACGTGATGTTTTTGACGGGCGGCTGACGCCCAAACGCGAGTTGCATCGAGATTTGCAACTAAATGCATAGCCCGCCGAGCGCAAGAGAACGAGCCCGCGGTGCTGACGAAGACAAAGGAACGCAAGCCGCCGCGCACGAGCGGTTTTGCAGACCGGCTGAACGACCCGCCGGGCGCGCCGCGCCGGCCTACGTGCGGGAGAACGCACGCTTTTATCGACTGGAACCTGTATGTCCACCGTTTTGCTTCACCCCCGGCTCGCCGATTGCCGCCGGCTTTTCCTGCGCGACTACGAAGTGCACATCAACATCGGCGTGCATGACTTCGAGAAGCGCGGCGAACAACGCGTCGTCATCAATATCGATCTGTTCGTGCCGCTCGCTTCGACCACGCCGCACGAGGACAAGCTGCGCGAAGTCGTGGATTACGACTTCATGCGCTCGACCGTTGCGCAGCGTGTGGGCCGCGGCCATATCCATCTGCAGGAGACGCTCTGCGACGATCTCGCCGCGGCGCTGCTTTCGCATGAACTCGTGCGCGCGGTGCGCGTCTCGACCGAGAAGCCCGACGTTTATCCGGACTGCGACGCGGTGGGCGTCGAGGTCTTTCGCATCAAAGAGGACTGATTCATGAACGCCCCCGAAACGCTCCCCGTCGGCGAGGACGCCGCGACCGCAGAGACGGGCCGCCAGGCGCTCACGCGCCGCGAGCAGAAGGAAGCCTACGAAAACAACAAGCTGTTCAAGCGCATCGTGCGTCAGGTCGGCCAGGCGATCGGCGACTACAACATGATCGAGAACGGCGACAAGGTCATGGTCTGCCTGTCGGGTGGCAAGGACAGCTACGCGATGCTCGACGTGCTGATGCGTCTGCGCGAGCGCGCGCCGATCGACTTCGACATCGTGGCCGTGAACCTCGACCAGAAGCAGCCGGGCTTTCCGGAGCACGTGCTGCCGGAGTACCTCGACCGTGTGGGCGTGCCGTACCACATCGAGAATCAGGACACGTACAGCATCGTCAAGCGCCTCGTGCCCGAGGGCAAGACGACATGTTCGCTGTGCTCGCGCCTGCGCCGCGGCATTCTGTACCGCGTGGCGGGCGAACTGGGCGCGACCAAGATTGCGCTCGGCCATCATCGCGACGACATGCTTCAGACGCTGCTGCTGAACCTGTTCTACGGCGGCAAGCTCAAGGGCATGCCGCCCAAGCTGCAGTCGGACGACGGCAAGAATGTCGTGATCCGGCCGCTTGCCTACGTGAAGGAAACCGATCTCGAGAAGTACGCGGTGCTGCGCGAATTCCCGATCATTCCGTGCAACCTGTGCGGCAGCCAGCCGAACCTGAAGCGCGCGGAGATGAAGGCGCTGATCCGCGAGTGGGACAAGCGCTTCCCGGGCCGCGTGGAGAACATGTTCAACGCGCTCGGCAACGTCGTGCCCTCGCACCTCATGGACACGGACTTGTTCAACTTCGCGGACCTGCGCGCGACGGGCGTGGCCGATCCGGCCGGCGATATCGCGTTCGACGAGGAACCGTGCGCAACCGACCCGGCGCTTGCGCAAGGCACGGCGATCAGGTTCACGCCGTTCGACGATCTCTAAAGCCGCGCGTTTCAAGCCGGCCCCGCGGTTTGTTCCAAACGCTCCGACCCCGCATCGGAGCGTTTTTTTGCTTCTGGCCGCCGGTCCGAAGAAAAGCAGTTGTAAAACAATGTTTTCCGGGCCACGAGGGCCCGCCTGGCCCGCGTGTCGGGGATATCCCGCATGCTAAAATCTGCCGCTTCATTCCTCATCCAGTCACCGATGCAATGAACATCGTGATCCTCGCGGCAGGCATGGGCAAACGCATGCACTCCGCGCTGCCGAAAGTGCTCCATCCGCTCGCCGGCAAGCCGCTCCTCTCGCACGTCATCGATACTGCCCGCACGCTGTCGCCCAGGCGGCTCGTCGTCGTGGTCGGCCATGGCGGCGAGGCCGTGCGCGAAGCCGTCGGCGCGCCCGACGTCCAGTTCGCGCTGCAGGCGCAGCAGCTCGGCACGGGCCACGCGCTCGCGCAGGCGCTGCCGCTGCTCGACGCGAACGTGCCCACGCTCGTGCTCTACGGCGACGTGCCGCTCACGCGCGCTTCCACGCTCAGGCGTCTTGTCGATACCGCCGGCCAGAACGGCTACGGCATCCTCACCGTCACGCTCGACGACCCGACCGGGTACGGCCGCATCGTGCGCGGCGCGGCGGGCCAGGTGGAGCGCATCGTCGAGCAGAAGGACGCCAACGATGCCGAGCGCAAGATCGCCGAGATCAACACGGGCATCGTCGTGACGCCAACCGCGCCGCTCGCGGGCTGGCTCGCCGCGCTGAGGAACGACAACGCGCAGGGCGAGTATTACCTCACCGACGTGGTGCAAGCCGCGATCGCCGCCGGTCATCCGGCCGTGACCGCGCAGCCCGACGCAGCGTGGGAAACGCTCGGCGTGAACAGCAAGCAGCAGCTCGCCGAACTCGAGCGCGTGCATCAGCACAACGTGGCCGGGGCGCTGCTCGTGGCGGGCGTGACGCTCGCGGACCCGGCGCGCATCGACGTGCGCGGCTCGCTCACCTGCGGGCGCGACGTGTTCATCGACGTGAACTGCGTGTTCGAAGGCGAGGTGACGCTGGCGGACAACGTGAGCGTGGGCCCGAACTGCGTGATTCGCAGCGCGTCGATCGGCGCGGGCACGCGCGTGGACGCCTACACGCATATCGAAAACGCGGCGGTCGGCGCGAACGCGGTGCTGGGGCCCTATGCGCGTCTGCGTCCCGGCGCGAAGCTCGCCGACGACGTGCATGTGGGCAACTTCGTCGAAGTGAAGAACGCGAACATCGGCGTGGGCTCGAAGGCGAATCACCTGAGCTACGTGGGCGACGCGGATGTCGGCGCGGGCGTGAACATCGGCGCGGGCACCATCACCTGCAACTACGACGGCGCGAACAAGCACCGCACGATCATCGAGGACAACGTGTTCGTGGGCTCGGATACGCAGCTCGTCGCGCCCGTGCGCGTGGGCCGCGGCGTGACCATCGCGGCGGGTACGACGGTGTGGAAGGACGTGCCGCAAGCCACGCTCGTGCTCAACGAGAAGACGCAGATTGTGAAGACCGGCTACGTTCGGCCGGTGAAGAAAAAGAACTGAACGGTTGAAACCCGGCGCCGCTCGCGTGAAAGTGAAAGCGCGCGCGGCGCCCACGCCTCTCATTGCAAAGGATCGAATCCATGTGCGGCATTGTCGGCGCGGTTGCGCTTCGTAATATCGTTCCCGTCCTGATCGAAGGACTGCGGCGCCTCGAATATCGCGGCTACGACTCGTGCGGCGTGGCCGTCGTGACGGCCGACGGCCCGCAGCGCGTGCGCAGCGTCGCGCGCGTGGCCGAGCTCGACGAGCAGGTGCGCGAGGCGCGCTTCGAAGGCGTGACCGGTATCGCGCATACGCGCTGGGCCACGCACGGCGCACCCACGGTGAACAACGCGCACCCGATCTTCTCGCGCGACACGCTCGCGATCGTGCATAACGGCATCATCGAGAATTACGAGTCGCTGCGCGACATGCTGCGGGCGAAGGGCTACGAATTCGTTTCGCAGACCGACACCGAAGTCATCGCCCATCTGATCCACAGCCTTTATCAAGGCGACCTGTTCGCCGCCGTGCGCGCCGCCGTGCAGCAGCTCGCGGGCGCGTATGCGATCGGCGTGGTGCACAAGAGCCAGCCGCATACGGTGGTCGGCGCGCGCGCCGGTTCGCCGCTCGTGGTGGGTTATGGCAAGGGTGAGAATTTCATCGCGTCGGACGGCCTGGCCATTGCGGGCAGCGCGGAGCACATCAGCTACCTGGAAGAAGGCGATGTGTGCGAGATCACGCTGGAAGGCGTGCGCATTGCCGATCGGGCCGGCAACCTCGTGACGCGCGAAGTGCGTGACGTGCAGGCCTATGGCGCTTACGGCGGCGCGGTCGATCTCGGCCCGTATCGCCACTACATGCAGAAGGAAATCTTCGAGCAGCCGCGCGCGATCTCCGACACGATTCCCGCCGATCTCGCCTTCGACCCCGTGCAGTTCGGCGAGAACGCGCTCGAAGTGTTCAAGGGCATCGACAGCATCCTCATTCTCGCGTGCGGCACGAGCTACTACGCGGGCCTCACCGCGAAGTACTGGCTCGAATCGGTGGCGAAGATCCGCACCGATGTCGAAATCGCGAGCGAATACCGCTATCGCGAGTCGGTACCGAATCCGCGCGCGCTTGTCGTGACGATCTCGCAGTCGGGCGAAACCGCCGACACGCTCGCCGCGCTCAAGCACGCGCAGTCGCTCGGCATGGCGCACACGCTCGCGGTGTGCAATGTGGCGACGAGCGCGATGGTGCGGCTCACCGCACTCAAGTTCCTCACGCACGCCGGGCGCGAGATTGGTGTGGCGTCGACGAAGGCGTTCACGACGCAGCTCGTCGGCCTGTTCATTCTCGCCGTCACGCTCGGCAAGCTGCGCGGCCATGTGAACGCCGGACAGGAAGCGACGTACCTGACGGAGCTGCGCCACCTGCCGGCGGCGCTCAACGGCGTGCTGGCGCTGGAGCCGCAGATCATCGCGTGGTCGCAGGAGTTCGCGCGCAAGGAAAACGCGCTGTTCCTCGGGCGCGGCCTGCATTACCCGATCGCGCTCGAAGGCGCGCTCAAGCTCAAGGAAATCTCGTACATCCACGCCGAGGCGTATCCGGCGGGCGAACTCAAGCACGGTCCGCTTGCCCTCGTGACCGAGGCGATGCCTGTGGTGACGGTGGCGCCCAACGACGCGCTGCTCGAAAAGCTCAAGTCGAACATGCAGGAAGTGCGCGCGCGCGGCGGCCAGCTGTACGTGTTCGCCGATGCCGATACGCACATCACGAGCGAAGACGGCATCCACGTGATCCGCATGCCGGAGCATTACGGGCTGCTCTCGCCGATCCTGCACGTCGTGCCGCTGCAACTGCTCGCGTATCACACGGCGTGCGCGCGCGGTACCGATGTGGACAAGCCGCGCAATCTCGCGAAGTCGGTGACGGTGGAGTGAGGTTGTCGCGCGCGGTTTGCGCTGATTGCGCCGATTGAAAAGAGGGGATGCCATTGCGGCATCCCTTTTTTATTGGATCGAACGCAGCAGGAGGCGTTCAAAGGCCGCTCAGCGGGCTGCCGTGGTTCCGTGCGTGGGCCGGGCAGGCCACACGCGCTGCACCGCCTCTGAGGGCGCGCAACGCGCTCGTCGGGACCCTGCGCCGTTCCGCCATGGCGAACCTCTGCCGAAACGCCGCTGGAAGGTCATAATGTCGCCGTTCGAGCAAGGAGGCGAAAGTGGCAAACGTGGCGCAATCCCGGCAACCGGCGCAGTCCGGCAGACTCCCCCGCCTGTTCGTGTTTTCCGGTGCTGGGCTGTCAGCGGAAAGCGGCATTTCGACGTTCCGCACCGGCGACGGCATCTGGTCGCACGCGAGCATCGACGAAGTCTGCAATTACCTCACGTGGCGCCGCAACCGGCCCGCGGTGTTCCGTTTCTACAACCAGCGTATCGCCGAATGCGGCGACGCGCGCCCGAACGCCGCCCACGAACGGCTCGCGAAGTGGCAGGACGCCTGGGGCACGGAGCGCGTGCATCTCGTCACGCAGAACATCGACGACATGCTCGAGCAGGCCGGCGCGCGCCAGGTGACGCATCTGCACGGCGACATGATTTCGCTTCTGTGCACCGACTGCGACTATCGCTTTCCAGCCTCCGGCCGCGCGCTCGATCCGCAAGCCGCTTGTCCGTCGTGCGGCCAGGTGGAGGGCGTCAAACCCGGCGTGGTGTTCTTCAACGAGGCCGCGCCCGAGTACGAGACGCTCTGGCGCATTCAGTGCGACATGTCGCCTGACGATCTCTTTATCGCCGTGGGGACGGCATTCGAGGTGGTCCCGCCCGAGCGGCTTCTGCCGTCTGCGCGTTGCGGACATTACGCGCGCAATTTCCTCGTCGATCCGGCGCCTCGGCGCACGGAATGCTTCGGCGTCGTCGAGGCCAAGCCCGCGACCATCGGTTTGCTCGATCTCGAGCCGACGATCGAGCGGATGATGGCGGGCGATTAGTTCCACGGTGTTCTCGCGCGATGCATTGAGCAAGGGCGTGCTTCCTCGGGAGGCACGCCCTTTTTCATGTGCGCATGCGCGCGATTAAACACAGCATGCAATGGCGTTGCGCGAATGCGCAGCACGCGAGCGCAGCGAGCGTCGCGATTTTCCCCATAGTCTTTTCAGTATTTATATTAATAAGTAATAACAGTTAACAAGTCCTGGCATTAACTGTGGACAACGCGAAAATTGCCTGATGGCTCATACCGATGCAAAACGGATAGCCATGCGGACAAAGCTTGTACGCGTTGCGAGCTGGCGGGATAACTTTTCGGACCGCAACGCCAGGTGCGTAGTTATCAAGAAGTGGTCCACAGGTCGTTCGCCGGGTCGTCCCCAGGTTGTCCAGAGGCGGGCGTGGATAACCTGGTTCGGCGCGGCGCCATCACGCGTTATCCACGCGAAAAAAATGGCGTCGCTCTCGAGCGACGCCATTTATCGAAACAGTGAAGAGCACGATATCAACGCGAGGGAAATCCTGGCGCGCGTTTATGCCGTTTCGGCAGGTTGCGTCGCGGCGCGCTGCTTCGCGAGCGTGCGCGCTTGCCAGGCCGGCAGAAGTTGGCAGGCGAGCAGGCCGGCGAGCATGAGCGCGCAGCCCGCGAGTGCGCGCGGCATGAGCGTTTCGCCGAGTGCGACCCAGCCCGCGAGTGCGGCGAACACGCCTTCCATGCTGAAGATCACCGCGGCGTGCGCGGGCGCGGCGTCGCGCTGCGCGACGACCTGCAGCGTATAACCGATGCCCACCGAAAGCGCGCCGCCATACAGAATGGTGGGCGCGGCACGCGCGATGTCGGCCGCGCGCAGCGGTTCGCACGCGAGCCCGATCGCGAGGCACACTACGCCGCAGGCAACGAACTGCACGATCGACAGCGCGAGCGGATCGTGGCGCGGCGCGTAATGGCCCACGAGCATGACCTGGATCGAAATGACGAGCGCGCAGCCGAGCTGGTACCAGTCGCCGTACATCACCGAAAAGTGTTCGTTGATGCTGAGGAAGTAGAGCCCAACCGCAGCGAGCGCGGCGCCGAGCCATGTGCCGACGCCCGTGCGATGGCGCAGCAGCACGCCGAGCATCGGCACGATCACGACGTAGAGCGAGCTGATGAAGCCGGCATTGGCGATCTTCGTGTAGCCGAGCCCGATCTGCTGAAGCGAGATGGCGACGGCCAGCACGAGGCCGAGCACGGTGCCCGAGCGCAGCAGCGTGCCGTCGAACAGCGCTGGCGCCGCGGCGTTACCGCTGTCCGCGGCGCCGCGTTCGCTGGCGCCGCGGCGTGCAAGCAGAAAGACCGAGACGACGCCGGCGCCCAGCAGGAAGCGCAGGCCGGTGAACAGGAACGGGCCGATGGCGTCGAGGCTCAGTCGCTGGGCGACGAACGCCGAGCCCCAGATGAGGGCGGCGGTCAGCATCAGCAGATTGGCGCGCAGGTGGCGGCGGGTGGCGGATTGCAAGCGGAGATCTCTTTTCGCGGGGAACGGGCGCGACAGCGTTTTCGACGGTTGGCGCGCGGCGCGCGGTGGCCGGCCTGATGTCCTGTTGCGCAAGGGGCGGTTGCCCGCTTGGGTTGCCCTTTTTTCGCGATTGCATCTGAATCGGGTATCAATCTGGCCCGAATTCGCGCGAGGCAGGCCGATTCAGCGTATTACGTGAAAAAACAACGAACTTCCGGAAAACGAACGCGTAAATGCCGATCGTATCCGAATTGAAAGGGAATTGTCTCCCGGAAAATACACCCGGGCATTAGCGGATGACAAATGCCCTACGCTGCGTAATACTGCTTCGCGCGAAACGCCCGCCCAGATCGGCAAGCGGACCGTTTCGCGGTTTCACGCTGTCCTAATTCACAACGTGCCGGTCATTATTTGTCAGGTTTTGGGGAACAACAGATGAAAAAGATTCTCGCCTCGCTTATCGCAGCATCGTTCGCACTGGTCACGGCTCACGCATTCGCCCAAGACGCTTCGGCTCCCGCTGCAACCGCACCGGCAGCCAGCGCACCGGCCAAGGCCAAGAAGCAACACAAGCAACTCAAGCACCACGGCAAGCGCGCCGCTGTGTCGGAAGGCGCATCGGCCTCCGGTACGGCGGACAAGGGCCAGGCTAACTAAACGCCCTTCAGCCGTAAAAAAGCCAGAGCGTCCGCTCTGGCTTTTTTTTTGCGCACTCGCGGCGGCTGTGTGCTCAGGACGCGTCGCGCGCGAGCCCAGCCTCCAGCAATTCCGCGAGCAGGCCATTCACCCCGCCTGGGTGGTCCTCGGCGCGGGCCTTCAGCTTCTCGACGAGATCGGCGTTGAGCTTGCACGCGAAGGGCACGAGCCCTTGTGCCTGGTCCAGCTTGCGTTGTTCGCGGCGGTCCAGCGCCGGTTGCACCGAACCCTTGCCGAAACGCTCGGGCCCGCTCTTGTGCGTCGCTTGCATCAGTTTCAGTGCCTTGTTCTTCTCAAGGTCGGTTTTCTTCATGGCCATATGTCGTGCTCCGTGTTGGGCGGTGGCGCGCATTGTACGCAAACGCCTGCGTGCGTCCATCGCGGCGATGTGCCTCTCGAACGCATTCAGCCGCATCGATCATCCGTGAATTCCGCTACGCGCCGCCTCCGCGGTCTGGCCCCTCATGGCCGTTGCGCCGCTCGCGCCGGTTATGGGCCGCATGCGCTTCGTCCGCCGGGCTTGTGAGGCCGTCGATCAGCGTGCGCATGCGCTGCCAGTGCGAGCCTTCCCAGAACACCCGCCGGCAGACGTCGCAGGTCACGAAGCGCGTCTGCCGGTCGTAGACGCCGGCGGGCACACGCTCGCGCACCGCGGCGCGCTCGATCGGCCGCAGCGGCGCGTTGCACATGAGGCAGAGCCGGAACGGCCGCGCGCTCGACGCGAGATCGAGCCGCTCGAAAATCTCGTGAACCTGGGCGCGCGGCTTGAGCGCGCGCACGTAGCAGCCGTGCGTGATGCTGCGCCGCTTGAGCAGCTCGCGGTCGCGCGTGAGGACGATGCGGTGCTCGGCGGCGGCGAGTGCCTCGATTTCGTCGTCGGGGAAATGGTTGTCGTAGAGCGTATCGAAACCGGCTAGCCGAAGGAGTTGCGCGAGGCCGCCCAGATGCGCGTCGGCGACGAAGCGCGGTTCACGCAGCGGCGTGTCGCGCACGCGCAGCAGCGGCCGGATGTCGAGCGCCTCGAACTTCGGGTAAACGGCCACGCGGTCGCCGTCCGCGAGTGGATGATCGAAACCGGCCGATTCGCCATTCACGAGGATCAGCTCGACTTCCGTGTGCGGCACACCGAGCGCTTCGATCATGTGTTTCGCCGTGGCGTTGCGCGCGCAGGCGCAACTGAACGCACGCCGGCGCAGCGGCCGCGCAAGAAAGTCGTTCAGCTCCTCGTAGAAGCGGAAGGTGGCGGTGACCATGCAAAGCAGTATCGCACCGCCCGCCAGCGCGCGCGTGCGTTCGCGCGGCGTGAGCGTCTGCCTGCAGCCCGGCCTGTCTTGTGCTGTACTGCACCTTTCCTCCGGGTTTCCCCTCGTTTTTCATGGAAGGAGCAGGCGATGGACATCGGATTTATCGGTCTTGGCGAAATGGGCGGCGCGATGGTCGGCAATCTGCTGAAGGCGGGCCACACGGTGCGCGTGTGGAACCGCACGGCCGCGAAGGCGCAGGCGCTTGCCGACGCTGGCGCGCGCATCGTCGGCACGCCGGGCGAGGCGTTCGCGGGCGACGCCGTGGTCTCGATGCTTGCCGACGACGCTGCGCTGCGCGAGGTCATCGACGCGACGTTGCTCGACCATGCGCCACAAGGCCTCGTGCACGTGAACATGGCGACCATTTCCGTCGCACTGGCCGAAGCGCTTGCGCATGCCCATGCCGGGCGCGGCCTGCACTACGTGGCGGCGCCGGTGCTCGGGCGCCCGGACGCCGCGCAGGCGGCGAAACTCACGATCATGGCGGCAGGGGCGATCGAGGCGATCGATCGCGTGCAACCGCTGTTCGACGTGATCGGCCAGAAAACGTGGCGCGTGGGCACGGTGCCGCAGCAGGCGAACGTGATGAAACTCGCTGCGAACTTCATGCTGGCTGCGGCTGTCGAGTCGCTCGGCGAGGCCGCGGCGCTGCTCGACGGCTACGGCGTCGCGATGCGCGAGTTCCTCGACGTCGTGACGGGCGGACCGTTCCCGGGCCCGGTGTATGCGGGCTACGGCGGCATGATCGCGCAGCGGCGCTACGAGCCCGCGCTCTTCAAGGCGCGCCTCGGCCTGAAGGACGTGCGGCTCGCGCTGGCCGCGGCCGACGCCGCCGCGACGCCGATGCCGCTCGCGAGCGTGCTGCGCGACAGCCTGCTCGAAGCCGTGGCGCACGGCGACGGCGAGCGCGATTTCGCCGTGCTCGGCAAGGTGGCCGCGCGGCGCGCGGGCCGCGGCTGACGGGTCTGCGTGAAATGAAGGGGCGCAATGAGGCGCGGCGAACGTTCGCGGGCGTTTGGCGATCAAAATCTTCAGACGACCGCTCGGTGACGCACAAAGACCCAGCTGGCGGTTGAGCACAATATGACGCATCTCGACGGACGGCGGCCGGTTTTGCGGCGCCGCCCGCTACGTGGGGACGGGGAACCGATGACGACGACAGGGCCCGCAACGGATCCACCGGGAACTCCGGTTGCAAGCCATTTCAGGGTAGGAGAACGGCGGATGGAGACGCGCATCCTGATCGCCGATAACGACGAAAAGTCGCTGGACGGGCTCAGCACCTTGCTGACCGATCTCGGTTACGGCGTATCGGTGGCCCGCACGCTCGGCGAGGCGCTCGATCTCGCCGCGCGCGGCGCGCCCGATGTGGCGATCGTGGCGCTTTCGCTCGCGCAGGACGAGCCCGCAACGATCGTGCGGCAATTGCGGGCGGTCGGCGGCGAGCGTGCGCCGCTCCTGATCGCGCTCGCCGGCTGGGGCGAATCGCGCCACCGCGACGAGGCGCTGGCAGCGGGCTTCGATGTGCATCTCGTGCGGCCGGTGGGGCTCGATCAGCTGATGTTCATCCTGTCGATGACAGGGCAATGACGAATGTGTTGTTGTGGCGCAACATTCAGGGTGCGCACTACTTTACATGTTGCATTGCATCACGCTAGTCGATATACTTCCTCTTGTCTCCTCCATGTCTCCTCTGATATGGATTCAGCCCGCCAATCATTGGCGGGCTTTTTTTCGTCTGGAGATTTTGCATCGGCGCAAGGCAGGCCCGGAGGGGCGAAAAAAAAACCGGCTCAGCGAGCCGGTTTTTTGTTTGCGCGGCAACTGCGCATGCTTCAGGCATGCAGGCCGGTGTTTTCAGCCGTGCCAATCGCGAGATTCATGCACTGGATCGCCGCGCCCGAAGCGCCCTTGCCGAGGTTGTCGAGGCGCGCGACGGTGACGAACTGCTCGTCGTTGCCGAACACGAACAGGTCGACACGGTTCGTGTCGTTGTTCGCCTGAACGTCGAACATGCCGGCGTCGAGGTTTTCATCGGCATTGAAAGGCGCCACGCGCACGAATGGCTCGCCCGCGTAGTACTCGGCGAAGAGCGCCTGCACGTCCCGCGGTTTTGCGCCGCGCGTGAGCTGCTTCGGCGAAAAATAGGTCGTGACCGCGAGGCCCTTGTAGAACGGCCCGACAATCGGCGTGAACACCGGCGCCGACTTCAGGCCGCCGTGCACCGCCATTTCCGGCAAATGCTTGTGGGTGAGGCCGAGCGCGTACGGGCGCGGGCTCGCGAGCTTCGCGTTGCCGCCCGCTTCGTACTCCGCAATCATCTTCTTGCCGCCGCCGCTATAGCCAGTGAGCGAGTAGCTGTGCGCGGCGAAATCCGGCGCGACGAGGCCCGCTTCGACGAGCGGACGCATGGCGAGAATGAACGCCGAAGCGTGACAGCCGGGCACCGCGATGCGCTTCGACTTGCGCACCTTGTCGCGTTGGGCTTGGGTCAGCTCGGGCAGGCCGTAGGCCCAGTCGGCCTGGGTGCGAAACGCCGTGCTAGCGTCGATGAGGACGGTGCGGTCGTTTTCGACGAGCGAGGCCGATTCGCGCGAGGCGACATCGGGCAGGCACAGGAACGTTACGTCCGAAGCGTTGATGAGACGGCGGCGTTCCTCGACGTCCTTGCGCTTCGCGTCGTCGATACGCAGGATCTCGACGTCGGTGCGCGGCGACAGGTATTCAAAAATCTTCAGGCCGGTTGTGCCTTCCTGTCCGTCGACAAAAACTTTCGTGCTCATCTCAGTCTCTCTGAACGCGGGGGGATTGCGGGGCGCCATCACCCAGGGCGGCGCTGGAACGGTATTTTAAGACGTCATACCGGCACACGTGTGAACGCGCCTGGAAAAAATCGGGGGCTTACCCGTGGCTCACCCCGGGGCAAGCCCATAAGGCCGTGGGCTCAGGCGCTCGCCGCGCGGCCGGCCAGCCACCGGTCGGTGACGGCCGCAACGCGCACGCCGAAGGCGCGCGCCGTTTCGAGGTCGCCCGCAGGCGGCGCTTCTTCGGGCGTGGCGTCGGCCGGCGACTGCGCGAGCAGCCCGGTGAAGCCGCCCACGAAGTTCACGTCGTTGCGCGTGGCGGCCTTCGTGTTCGCGGGCAGCATGCCGGTGCCGGTCCAGACCATGCCATGCTGCATCGACAGCGTGACGAAATACTGGATGGTCGAAAACTTGTCGCCATTCATGGTCGCCGAGTTGGTGAAGCCGGCGGCGATCTTGTCCTTCCACTTTTGCGTGAACCACGCCTTCGAACTCGCGTCCGCGAACTTCTTGAAGTCGGCGGACGGCCCGCCCATGTAAGTGGGCGCGCCGAATACGATGGCGTCGGCGGCATCGAGCGCCGCCCAACCCGCATCGTCGATCTCGTTCACGGCGATCATCCTCGCGTCGGCGCCCGCGCCCTCGAGCCCCGCCAGGACGCTCTCCGCAAGCTTCTTCGTATGGCCGTAGCCGCTGTGATACGCAATGACGATCCGGGACATGGACAACTCCATTCAAGGGGGACGAGGCGCTGCGTCGCTACCCGCGCGTCGCAGCAACGGGACGCATCATCTTAAACTTTTCCGTGCTGCAGCATGCGCCGCGTGGCGCATCGGCAGCGAGCCGTGCGCAACCGCTCCCGGTCAGCGGCCGTATGTCACGGTGATTTGCGCGCTTCCGAGCGTCGAGCCGCTGATCTCGCGATCGAACAGCGCGGCGGGGCGACCTTGCGCGAGCGGGAGCGTATCGACGTTCAGCGCGTAGACGGTGATGACGTAGCGATGCGGATTGCCCGGCGGCGGACATGGCCCCCCATAGCCGTCGATGTCGAAATCGTTGCGCGCCTCGATCGCGCCGAGCTTGCGCAGCGCGCCCGAAGCGCTGGCGTTCTCCGGCAGGCTCTTCACGCTCGCGGGAATATTCGCGACGGCCCAGTGCCACCAGCCGCGCCCCGGCGCGTCGCGATCGAAGATCGTAATGGCGAAACTGCGCGTATTTGCAGGAACATTGCGCCACGTCAAGCTTGGCGATTGGTTAGGCCCCTTGCAGCCTGCATCGTTGAAGATCTGGCGTGGTCCGACTTTTCCGCCGTCACTCAAGTCGGCGCTCGATACCGTGAAATTTTCATCTGCGCAGGCCAGGTTGGCGGTCATCACCATGCTCGTCATGGCGAGCCACGCCAGTGCGCTCACACGGCGTATGCGACCTGGCTCAAAGTCGTAGGGAGTACGCATCAGCGAGTTCTCCTGTATGTTTGCGAAATTCGGGTCACGCGGTCATGAAGGAAGGGTTTGATGGGTTCCCTGGTCCGAATTTGCTTCAAGCTTCAATATAGCGGTATAAGCGAGCGAGCCTTGGCCTGCACACGTACAGAATGAGCGGAAAGATTCCGCTATAGTCATACATTCTCCTGTTCGGGCACGCGAAGCCGCCGGGCGCCAGAAACAAGAAGCGAAATAGCGGATGGCCTCGCGCCGCAGAGAGAAGCAGGATTGCCTACAGGGAGGGCTAATGCATCAACCAATCAGGGTCGTAGTTGCCGACGATCATCCGGTGATCTTGTTTGGTGCGGAACATGCACTGCTCAACTTTCCCGGGATCCAGGTCGTTGGCCGCGCCCGCCAGTCCACCGAACTCGTCAAGGCGTTGCAAACGGGCCCCTGCGACGTGCTGGTGACCGACCTTGCCATGCCGGGCGGCCAATATGGCGATGGTCTGCCGCTCATCGGCTACCTGCGGCGCAACTTCCCGAACGTTCCCATCGTTGTCCTCACGATGCTCGAGAATCCCGCGCTGCTCAAACGCCTGGGCGAACTTGGCGTGTTCGCGGTAGTGCACAAATCCGACGACCTGAGCCACATCGGCCTCGCGGTACAGCGTGTGAGCCGCAATTTCGAATACATGAGCCCACAAGTGAAGATTGCGCTCGATCAATTGCGCATCAACAGCGGCGGGAAAACCGACGAGGTGATTCTCTCAAAGCGGGAACTCGAAGTCGTGCGACTCTTTGTTTCGGGCATGACGATTAAAGAAATATCCGAGAAGTTGAACCGGAGCATCAAGACGATTAGTACTCAAAAGAACACGGCGATGCGCAAGCTCGGACTCGATCGAGACTCCGGACTTTTCCAGTACGCGCAGAGCAATGGCTTGCTTAATCTGTCTTCGCACGCGCCCAATGTGCCTGACGAGGACAATGAGGCACAAGTGGCGCATTGAGCCCGCCGCTTTGCGCCGGCCAGAAAAAAGGCCATCTGCCCCAGGAGGCAGATGGCCCTTTTTGCTATATACCCGCGCTTGCGCGGCTCGTGCGCGCTTACTGCGGTGCCGACGTCGCGCCGCCGTGCGCCGCCGACCACTCGGCCGGTGCGTGCAGGAATTTCTCGACTTCGTCGAGCGTCTTCGTTTCGAAGTAGCCCGATTCCTTGGCGACACGCAGCACGTCCCACCAGGTGGCGAGCGCATGCAGGTCGACGTCGATGTCCTTCAGGACCGAGACGCTTTCCTTGAAGATGTTGTAGTGGAACAGCACGAAGCAGTGGTTCACCTGCGCGCCGGCCGTGCGTAGCGCGTTGATGAAGTTGATCTTGCTGCGGCTGTCGGTGGTCAGGTCTTCGACGAGCAGCACGCGCTGGCCTTCCGTGAGCAGACCCTCGATCTGCGCATTGCGGCCGAAACCCTTCGGCTTCTTGCGCACGTACTGCATGGGCACCATCAGGCGGTCGGAAAGCCAGGCCGCGAACGGGATACCCGCGGTTTCGCCGCCGGCCACGGCGTCGATCTGCTCGTAGCCGACGTCGCGCAGGATCGTGGCTTCGGCCATTTCCATCAGGCCGCGGCGCACGCGCGGATACGAGATCAGCTTGCGGCAGTCGATATAGACCGGGCTTGCCCAGCCGGAAGTGAAGATGAAGGGCTTTTCGGCGTTGAAGTGCACGGCCTTCACTTCGAGCAGCATTTTCGCGGTTGCGTCCGAGATCGTCTGGCGATCGTAGCCTGTCATGGGCGAATCCTTGGATATGAGTGCGGGAGGAGGGTGGGCGCATGGCCCGGTGGCGCTGGCACGGCGGGCGCGAAGCGTGGCTTCGGTGTCTGCGGTGCGCGGCCGGCAGGCGTGGATCGTCTGCCCCGTTTTTCGACTGCGTCACTGCATGGGGTCAAGGCGACTCGCCCGTTCCGGACGGCTTCTCTTGCGCGCGTAGGCCGGTATTTTACCCGACTTGACGACCGCCGACGAGTTGCACGGGCAACCCGCGGGCAACCGCTGGCAACGACCGGCAGCGATGTGGCGCGCGACCGCCGGCGGTCGCGCGTTGCGCGCGATTTGCGGCGCGGTTGTGACGGTCCGGCCGCGCCTTTACACTCACGCCGGTTTGCGCTTCCCGTACGCGCACGTCTTTCAGGATTGCCCACATGACCGCCGTTTCTGCCAACCCCGCCGCCACGCGCGGCCACGCCCTGCGTGCACTCGTTGCCTCGGTGCTCGGCTACGCCATGGACGGCTTCGATCTGCTGATGCTCGGCTTCATGCTGCCCGCGATCGGCGCCGATTTGCATCTGTCCGGCGCGCAGGCGGGCGCGCTCGTCACATGGACGCTCGTCGGCGCGGTAGCGGGCGGTATCGGGTTCGGGCTGTTGAGCGACCGCTACGGCCGCGTGCGCGTGCTCACGTGGACCATTCTGCTGTTCGCCGTCTTCACCGGCATGTGCGCGCTGGCGCGCGGCTACGGCGACCTGCTCGTCTACCGCACCATCGCGGGCATCGGGCTGGGCGGCGAGTTCGGCATTGGCATGGCGCTCGTTGCCGAGGCGTGGCCCGCGGCCCTGCGCGCGCGGGCGTCGTCGTACGTCGGGCTCGGCTGGCAACTGGGCGTGCTGGCCGCGGCGCTGCTCACGCCGCTGCTGCTCCCGTTGATCGGCTGGCGCGGCATGTTCGCCATCGGGCTGCTGCCGGCGGTCGTTTCGTTCGCGGTGCGGCGGCGCGTGGAGGAGCCCGAGCTTTTCCTCGCGCACGCGCGGCGCATGGCTGCCGCCGCCAGGGCCGAGCGTCCGCGCGCCCTGCGCCTGCTCGTGGCCGATGCGCGCACCGCGCGCGCGAGCCTCGGTGTGGCCGTGCTGTGCTCGGTGCAGAACTTCGGCTATTACGGCCTCATGATCTGGCTGCCCGCGTACCTTTCGAAGTCGTTCGGCTATTCGCTCACGAAGTCGGGCCTGTGGACCGCCGCGACGGTGGCCGGCATGGCGCTCGGCATCTGGCTTTTCGGCGTCGCGGCCGACCGGTTCGGGCGCCGGCCGGCGTTCCTGTTCTATCAGGCGGGCGCCGTAGTGATGGTGTTCGTCTACGCGCAGCTTTCGACGCCGTTCGCGCTGCTGATTGGCGGCGCGGCCATGGGCGTGTTCGTCAACGGCATGATCGGCGGCTATGGCGCGCTCATCTCCGAGCTGTATCCCACTGCGGCCCGCGCGAGCGCGCAGAACGTGCTGTTCAACATCGGCCGCGCCGTGGGCGGCTTCGGGCCGCTCGCCGTGGGCGCGCTGGCCGCGCGCTATTCCTTCACGGCGGCGCTCGGCATGCTCGCCGCCATCTACGTGCTCGACATCCTCGCGACCCTCTTCCTGATTCCCGAACGCCGCGGCGCGGCGCTCGAATGAGCCGCGTGCATCGGTCAGACGAAAGCGCCCGCACTATCCCGCACTATCGGCCCTGCGAATTCCCGGTATCAGTCTTTGACCCACGTGGATGCGAACGGCGCCAGGTGTACACTGATCGGCCCTGCTGGAGCGCTCGTGCCGTGCGAACCGGCGGGCCTACGACCATAAAAGATTCTCTCTCTTACGTCTCTCACGTCCAGGCAGGCCTGAAAATGGATGAACAACTGAAGCAAAGCGCGCTCGCGTATCACCAGAATCCGAGGCCCGGCAAGATCTCGGTCACACCGACCAAACCGCTCTCGAACCAGCTCGACCTCTCGCTCGCGTATTCGCCCGGCGTGGCGGCCGCATGCATGGCGATTCACGAAGAGCCGCTCGACGCACAGAAGTACACCTCGCGCGCCAACCTCGTCGGCGTCGTGACGAACGGCACGGCCGTGCTTGGCCTCGGCCACATCGGCCCGCTCGCGGCCAAGCCAGTCATGGAAGGCAAGGGCTGCCTCTTCAAGAAGTTCGCCGGCATCGACGTGTTCGACATCGAACTCGACGAGCTGGACCCGGACAAGCTCGTCGACGCCGTCGCCATGCTCGAGCCGACGCTAGGCGGCATCAACCTCGAAGACATCAAGGCGCCCGAGTGCTTCTACATCGAGCAGAAGCTGCGCGAGCGCATGAAGATTCCGGTTTTCCACGACGACCAGCACGGCACGGCCATCATCGCCTCCGCTGCGATCCTCAACGGCCTGAAGGTCGTGGGCAAGGATCTGAACAGCGTGAAGCTCGTGTGCTCGGGCGCGGGCGCGGCGGCCATCGCGTGCCTGGACCTGCTCGTGAAGCTCGGTCTGAAGAAAGAGAACATCCTCGTCACCGACTCGAAGGGCGTGATCTACGAGGGCCGCGGCAATCTCGATCCGTCGAAGGCGCGTTACGCGGCCAACACGCAAGCGCGCACGCTCGGCGACGCGATCCAGGCCGCCGACGTGTTCCTCGGCTGTTCGAGCGCGGGCGTGCTCAAGCCCGAAATGGTCAAGGACATGGGCGACAAGCCGCTGATCCTCGCACTCGCGAACCCCGAGCCGGAAATCCGCCCGGAAGACGCGAAGAAGGTGCGCCCGGACGCGATCATCGCCACGGGCCGTTCGGACTATCCGAACCAGGTCAACAACGTGCTGTGCTTCCCGTTCATCTTCCGCGGCGCGCTGGACGTGGGCGCGACGACCATCACGGAAGAGATGAAGCTTGCGTGCGTGCGCGCGATCGCGGAACTCGCCGAGGAAACCGATCAGGGCGACGAAGTGGCGAAGGCCTACGAAGGCCATACGCTCGAATTCGGCCCGGAATACCTGATTCCGAAGCCGTTCGACCCGCGCCTCATCATCAAGATCGCGCCGGCCGTGGCGCAGGCCGCGATGGATTCGGGCGTGGCGACGCGTCCGATCCAGGACATGGAAGCCTACCGCGAGCAGCTTGGCGCGACGGTCTACCGCTCGGGCATGGTGATGCGCCCTGTGTTCGCGGCGGCGAAGGCCAATTGCGCGCGCATCGTGTTCGCCGAGGGCGAAGACGAGCGCGTGCTGCGCGCCGCGCAGTTCGTGCTCAACGAGAAGATCGCCAAGCCGATCATCGTGGGCCGTCCGTCGGTCGTGGAAATGCGCCTGAAGAAGATGGGCTCGAAGCTGCGTCCGGGCACCGACTTCGAGATCGTCGATCCCGAAGACGATCCGCGCTTCCAGAAGAGCTGGCAGGCGTACCACGAACTCGGCGCGCGCCAGGGCATCACGCCTGACGTGGCGAAGGCTTCGGTGCGCAAGTTCAACACGCTGATCGGCGCGATCCTCGTGCATCTGGGCGACGCCGACGGCATGATCTGCGGCCTGCTGAACAGCTTCGACTATCACCTCAAGTTCATCGATCAGGTGTTCGGCAAGGCGAAGGAAGCCCAGAACTACGCGGCGATGAACCTGCTGATGCTGCCGGGCCGCAACATCTTCATCAGCGACACCTACGTGAACGAGGTGCCGAGCGCCGAGCAGCTCGCCGACATGACGATCCTCGCCTCGCGCGAAATCGAGAAGTTCGGCATCACGCCGAAGGTCGCGCTGCTTTCTTCGTCGAACTTCGGCAGCGTGCGTTCGTCGACCTCGCAGCGCATGCAGGCTGCACGCGAGCTGATCGCCGCGCGCGATCCGCAGCTCGAAGTGGACGGCGAAATGCACGGCGACGCGGCGCTTTCCGAGCTGATCCGCAAGCAGTCGTTCCCGGGCACGACGCTCACGGGCGAAGCGAACCTGCTGATCATGCCGAACGTGGAAGCGGCCAACATCGCCTACAACCTGCTGAAGGTGATCGGCGGCGAAGGCGTGACGGTCGGCCCGTTCCTGCTGGGCGCGTCCAAGCCGGTGCACATCCTCACGCCGGCGGCAACCGTGCGACGCATCATCAACATGACGGCGGTGGCTTCGGCGAACGCCACGGTCGCGAAGGCGGCGGCGAAGTCAATCGAATCGGCTTGAATCGCCTGATGTAAAAAGGGCGCTCCGGATTGCACAGAGCGGCACGGAGCGCCCTTCGTTTTTACGGCCTCCAATTCAAGCGAGCGTCAAGCCGCGTGCCGCGCCGCTGCGTTTTCCGGCGAGCGCCACTTCGCGAGCAGCGTGGCCCACTTGGCGCGCGTGGCCTTGAGGTTGTTCTCCTTGATGTGGCCGTAACCGCGAATCGCGTCGGGCAGGTTCGCGAGTTCCACCGCGAGCGGCAGATTCCCCTCGCTCAAACCGTCGGCCACTTCGCGCATCAGCGTCTCGTACTCGCCGATCAATGCGCGTTCGTGACGGCGTTCCTCGGTGCGGCCGAACGGGTCGAGCGCCGTGCCGCGCAGGAACCTGAATTTCGCGAGTACGCGCATGGCCGTGAGCATGCGCGGGCCATACCGCTTCTTCACGAGCTGGCCTTTGTCGTCATGCTTCGCGAAGGAGGGCGGAGCGAGATGGAAGTTCACCTTCCAGTCGCCTTCGAAGCTCGCCTTGATCTTCTCGATGAACGCCGGATCCGCGTAGAGGCGCGCGACCTCGTATTCGTCCTTGTACGCCATCAGCTTGTGCAGGTTCTTCGCCACCGCTTCGGTGAGCGCAGACTGGCCGTCCACGTGCTCGAGCTTCGCTTCGGCCTGGCGCACGCTTTCGACGAACGCACGATAGCGCCGCGCGTAAGCCTCGTTCTGATACGCGGCGAGATATTGCGCGCGCTTTTCGATGAGCGTGTCGAGTGCCCTGGGCGTGTGCAGCGAGACGATCTTCGCGCCGGCGGCGGTTTCCAGGCCCGCGGCGTTCGGCTCGGGCACCGGCTTCTTCACGAGCTGATCCACGGCGGCGCGATCGTGCGCCACGCGGCGGCCCCATTCGAACGCCGCGAGATTCTTCTCGACCTGCACCGCGTTCAACTCGATCGCACGCACGAGCGACTCGTGCGTGAGCGGCAGCCAGCCCTTTTGCCACGCGTAGCCGAGCACGAACGGGTTCGTGTAGATCGCGTCGCCGAGCAGCGCGAGCGCGTAGCGGTTCGCATCGACCGTCGCGACGTTGTCCGTGCCCGCCGCGGCGCGCACGTCAGCCTCGGTGTTGGCGCCCGGGAACTGCCACTGCGGATTCTTGATGAACTCGGCGGTCGGCGTGGGCGCGCTGTTGAGCACCACGTGCGTCATGCCTTCCTGCATGCGCGAGACGCAGTCGTCGCCGGCCGTCACGATGGCGTCGCAGCCGATCACGAGGTTCGCCTCGCCCATGGCGATGCGCGTCGCGTGGATGTCGGCGGGCCGGTTGGCGATCTGCACGTGGCTCATCACCGCGCCGCCCTTTTGCGCGAGGCCCGTCACGTCGAGCACGGTCACGCCCTTGGCTTCGAGGTGCGCGGCCATGCCGAGCAGCGCGCCGATCGTCACCACGCCGGTGCCGCCCACGCCCGTCACGAGCACGCCGTAGGGGCGGTCGATGGCGGGGACGTCGGGCGTCGGGACGGTTGGCATCGCATCGTTGGCCACGCTGCTCGTCTTCGGCTTGCGCAGCTGGCCGCCTTCCACCGTCACGAAGCTCGGGCAGAAGCCCTTCAGGCAGGAGAAGTCCTTGTTGCAGGTGGACTGGTTGATCTGGCGCTTCGTGCCGTATTCCGTATCGAGCGGCTCGACGCTCAGGCAATTCGACTGCACCGAGCAATCGCCGCAGCCTTCGCACACCGCCTCGTTGATGACCACGCGCTTCGCCGGGTCCGGATACGTGCCGCGCTTGCGGCGGCGCCGCTTTTCGGTGGCGCAGGTCTGGTCGTAGATCAGGATCGTCGTGCCGGGAATCTCGCGCAGTTCGCGCTGGATCGCATCGAGCTGGTCGCGGTGGTGGATCGTCACGCCCGGCGCGAGCTTCGTGGCGGGTTCACCTTCGTACTTCCCGGGTTCGTCGGTGACGATCGCGATCTTCGCCGCGCCTTCGGCGGCGACCTGATGCGTGATCTGCGGCACGGTGAGCGTGCCGTCGACAGGCTGGCCGCCCGTCATCGCGACCGCATCGTTGTAGAGAATCTTGTAGGTGATGTTCGCCTTCGAGGCGATCGCCGCGCGGATGGCGAGCAGGCCCGAGTGGAAGTAGGTGCCGTCGCCGAGGTTGGCGAACACGTGCTTGTCGTTCGTGAACGGCGCCTGGCCGACCCACGCCACGCCTTCGCCGCCCATCTGGCTGAAGGTGCTCGTGTTGCGGTCCATCCATACCGTCATGTAGTGGCAGCCGATGCCGGCCATCGCGCGCGAGCCCTCGGGCACGTTCGTCGAGGTATTGTGCGGGCAGCCCGAGCAGAACCACGGCTTGCGCTCCGCCTGAACGCGCGGCTTCGCGAGCGCCTTTTCCTTGGCCTCGATCACCGTCATGCGCGCGGCGATGCGCGCGCGCACGTCCGAGGGCAATTCGAACTTGTCGAGCCGCGTGGAGATGGCCCGGGCGATGATCGCGGGCGAAAGCTCGTAGTGCGCGGGCAGAAGCCAGTTGCCCATCGGCACCGACCATTCGCCGCCCGCGCCGTCCTTCTCGTCGAACTTGCCGTACACGCGCGGACGCTGGGCGTCGGGCCAGTTGTACAACTCTTCCTTGATCGCGTATTCGAGAATCTGACGCTTTTCCTCGACCACGAGAATCTCTTCGAGGCCGCGCGCGAAAGCGTGCGCGCCCTGCGCTTCGAGCGGCCACACGCAGCCGACCTTGTAGAGCCGGATACCGATGCGCGAGCAGGTTTCGTCGTCGAGGCCGAGGTCGGTGAGCGCCTGGCGCACGTCCAGATACGCCTTGCCGCCCGTGATGATGCCAAAGCGCGCATGCGGCGAATCGATCTCGATGCGGTCGAGCTTGTTGGCGCGCACGTAGGCGAGCCCCGCGTACCACTTGTAGTCGAGCAGCCGCGCCTCCTGCACGAGCGGCGGGTCTGGCCAGCGGATGTTCAGCCCGCCCTCGGGCATCGCGAAGTCTTCGGGAAGGATGATGTTCGTGCGATGCGGGTCGAGCTCGACCGAAGCCGACGATTCGACCACGTCGGTCACGCATTTCATCGCGACCCAGAGGCCCGAGTAACGGCTCATCGCCCAGCCGTGCAGGCCGAAGTCGAGGTATTCCTGCACGTTCGAGGGGAACAGCACCGGCAGGCCGCAGGCCTTGAAGACGTGCTCCGACTGGTGGGCGAGCGTGGACGATTTGGCCGCATGGTCGTCGCCGGCGAGCACGAGCACGCCGCCGTGCCGCGACGAGCCGGCTGAATTACCGTGCTTGAACACGTCGCCGCTGCGGTCGACGCCCGGGCCCTTGCCGTACCACATCGAAAACACGCCATCGTATTTCGCGGACGGGTACAGGTTCACCTGCTGCGAGCCCCACACGGCGGTCGCGGCGAGGTCTTCGTTCACACCGGGCTGAAAGACGATCTGATGCGCGGCGAGATGCTGCTTCGCCTTCCAGAGGGACTGATCGAGACCGCCGAGCGGCGAGCCACGATAGCCCGAGATGAACCCCGCGGTATTGAGACCGGCGGCCTTGTCGCGCTCCTGCTGCAGCATCGGCAGGCGGACCAGCGCCTGAATGCCGCTCATGTACGCGCGGCCGCGTTCGAGGGTGTATTTGTCGTCGAGCGTGACGGAAGCGAGTGCGGCTGTAAGCGTTGCGCGCTGACCTGCGTCTAGCGGGGCATTCATTATGTGTCTTCCTCCATCCAACCAATCCGTTGTGGGATCGCCAGAACTTCAGGGCCTCGGCATCTTGTGAATGCTCTGGCCGGGGTCGCCATATTGGCTTCTTTTTTTCGATAGTAGCACTCGGATAAACCCGCCGCTTCGGGCCTCGGAGCGCCGCGCCGCACTGCGCTGCATGTTTCGGGCCCGTGGCGCCGTGTCACGCAAGCGGCCTGAAACCGCTGTGTAATAAGGGATGTGTCGAATTCCTCTGAGGAGTAACAACCTGTAAAACTTGCACTACCTGGGAACCGGTCTTGAATATCCTGTCTAACTCCCTCACCTGTGCGAACCGCGCAGCTTCCCTGGCTGTTAACAGTTATTAAAAGGGGCACTACTGCGAAAGGCAGTCCAAAAAAAGGAGTCCAGCATGAATAATCGACATATCCAGACCTTCCTGACGGTCTCGGCCGCGTTCTTCGCCATGAGCGCGCCGTTGCATTCCAACGCCAGCACAAAGGGCGGCGAGAGCGCGACGACCCGATGCGCCCAGTACACACTGAGCATGAAGGCGGATACGAACGCCATGCCAGCCGCGAAGGCCGAACGCAAGTCCTGATGCCGCGCTGATCCGCGCAGCATTCCATTCACCCGAATCCGGCGCCGGGGTGTGCGGCGGCGGATTCAAAAGTCAAAAAGGGCGAAGATCGTGCGATCTTCGCCCTTTTTGTCTGGCTTGGGCCGAAATTACCGGCGCGGGTACGTCAGGCCTTGTCCTGCACCACGCCACGGCGGATCTGATCGAGCTCGATCGACTCGAACAGCGCCTTGAAGTTGCCCTCGCCGAAGCCCTGGTTGCCCTTGCGCTGAATGATCTCGAAGAAGATCGGGCCGATCTGGTTCTCCGTGAAGATCTGCAGCAGCAGGTCTTCGGGCATGCCGTCGATCAGGATCTTGCGCTTCTTCAGTTCGTCGAGCGGCTCGGTGTGGCCCGGAATGCGGCGGTTCACGAGCTCATAGTACGTGTCGATCGTGTCGAGCAGCGCGATGTTCGACGCGCGCAGGCCGTCCACGGTGCGGTAGATGTCGTTCGTGCCGAGCGCGATGTGCTGGATGCCCTCGCCGTGATAGGCGTCGAGGTATTCCTGGATCTGGCCCGCCGTCTCGCCGCCTTCCTCGTTGATCGGGATGCGGATCTTGCCGCAGGGCGATGTCATCGCCTTCGACTTCACGCCGGTGACCTTGCCTTCGATGTCGAAGTAGCGGATTTCACGGAAGTTGAAGAGGCGCTCATAAAATTCCGCCCATTCGGCCATCCGGCCGCGGTGGACGTTGTGCGTGAGGTGGTCGATATAGGTGAGGCCGTGGCCGACCGGGTTCTGCTCGGCGCCCGCGATCGGCTCGAAGTCGACGTCATAGATGCCGATGTCGCCAATGCTTCCCGGCGCCGCGCCGTTCTTGCCGCGCCAGCGGTCGACGAAATAGATCAGCGAGTCGCCAATGCCCTTGATGGCCGGAATGTTCAGCTCCATCGGGCCCGTCTTGTTGTCGAAGCCCCACGCGCCGAGTTCGAGCGCGTGCTTGTAGGCCTTGGCGGCGTCCTGCACGCGGAAGGCGATCGCGCAGATCGACGGACCGTGCAGGCGCGCGAAGCGCTGGGCGAACGAATCGGGTTCGCCGTTGACGATGAAGTTGATGTCGCCCTGGCGGTAGAGCGTCACATCCTTATGGCGATGGCGGGCGATGGCCGTGAAGCCCATGCGCTCGAACAGCTTGCCGAGCGCCTTGGGGTCCGGCGCGGTGTATTCAATGAATTCGAAGCCGTCGGTGCCGACGGGGTTCTCCCAGTTGGGGACCTGCATGGTTGTCTCCTGGCTGATGTAGATCAGATTTCGTGCTGCACAGTGTAGTCGGCCGTATTGGGAGAAAACTTGCGAGTTGGGTCGCATTGCCGTCGATATGCGCTATAAACTGCCTTGATTGAGTGTCTGGAAGGCAGAAAATGGCAGGCATCGAATTGGACGCAATCGACAGGCGCATTCTGGCGATCCTTCAGGAGAATGGCCGACTCTCGAACCAGGAGATCGCCGAGCGCGTGAATCTCTCGCCGAGCCCGTGTTTGCGGCGCATCCGGCGGCTGGAGGAAAGCGGCGTGATTCGCAGCTACGTGGCGCTGCTCGATGCGCAGAAGCTGGGGCTCGACCTGCTTGCCTACGTGAATGTGCGGCTGGAAAAGCGCGGGCCGACGGCGGCGGGGCGCGAGGGCGTGACGCACGCCGAGCTGTTTCGTGCGGCGGTGCAGACCTGGCCGGAGGTGGTGGCCTGTCACGCGATGACGGGCGACATGGACTTCCTGCTGCGCGTGCAGGTGGAGGACATGGCGCACTTCTCGCGCTTCGTGCAGGACCAGTTGCTGCACCATCCTTCGGTGATCGACGTGAAGTCCAGTTTTTCGCTCGACACGTTCAAGGAAACGACGGCTTTGCCGATCCGCTGAGCGCGCGCCTGCGTGCAGCAGGCGTAAAAAAAGCGGCCGAAGCCGCTTTTTCAGTGCATCAGTCTGTCCCGAAGGGCAGGAGTCACGCCGCGACAGCTTGCGGCAGGATCGTTTCCATCAGCTCGCTGGCCTGACGCGCCTGACGCTTGAGCGCGTAGTCGAACACGGCGGCTTGCTCCTGGAGCATTTCGGCGATGATGCTGCTCTGGTCGGCCGGCTCGAGCGAGAGATAGGCATCGGCTTCGCCGTAGGCGTATTCGATCTTCATGCCCGACTTCTTCGCGATGTGCATCATCGTCGAGTTGCGCGACAGGCAATGCATGTAAAGCGTGGTGACGTGCGTGTTGCGGCTGCGGATGGCGGCGCGCTCGAACAGCTTCGAGCCAATGCCCTGGCCGCGCGCGCTTTCCAGCACGGACACGCCGAACTCGGCCGTGCGGCCGTTGCCGTCCGCCGGCAGGTAGGCCAGATGGCCCACGCCCACGAGTTGCAGCTGATGGTCGAACACTCCGAACACGGTGTCGCGCGTGAAGTCCATCGAGCGCACGTACTTTTCGATCACGTGGTCTGGTGCAGCCTGCCCGAAGCGCAGCAGGCGGTCATCGGTGTCGAGCGAGAGAAAGTGCGCGAGCAGGCGTTCGCGGTCTGCCGAGGTGAGCACTCGCACCATGACGGGCGCATGACCGAACGTCAGCGCGCGAGCGGACGACATGATCGGCACGTTGGCTTGGGTCGAAAGCGGGTTCATGGTGGGTTCTCCTTAAAATGCATGCCGCATGATGCAGCGCAAAACGCATTCTAGCGGAAACCCTGGATGCACTCTAGGGAAAACCCGGAGTGAAAATTTGAGTGTTGTGCCTAATTAATAAAAATGTGCCGATAAGCAATTGATTATTAACGTTTATTAAAAACGGGTCGTTTGACGCGTCAACTGTTGTCTTGATGCATCATGTCGCATCGCAGCAATCCGGCCCGAAAATTTATACCGCCCGGACGCCATCCGGGCCACCTTCAGGCGCCCTTCAGACCGTGATCGACCATGGCGATCACCTGCTCGGCGAAATCGCGATAGCCCATGCGGCCGCCGGGCTTGAGCCATGTGAACGTCCAGTTGATCATGCCGAACACCATCATCGTCAGCGCGGTCTGGTTTTCGCTCGTGACCTGGCCGGGGTACGCGCGCGCGAGTTGGCGCGTAAAAGCGGCGACCACGTCGCGCTGGCGGTTCAGGATGATCTCGCGCTGGGCGTCGACGAGGTATTTGACGTCGTTCAGGAGCGCCACGTGGCGGCTGTGCGAGGTTTCGTATTCGGCGAGAAACGCGCGAATCAGCTCCGCGAAGCTCTCGCGCTCGTCGTGACCGCGCCGCTGGCTCGCGCCTTCGACCTCCGCGATGATCAGCATGAGGCGCTTGGTGTACCGGTCGAGCAGGTCGAAGAGGATCGCCTCCTTGCTCTCGTAATAGTGGTAAAGCCGCGCCTTCGAAGTGCCGCTGGCGGCCGCGAGGTCCGACATCGAGGTGCTCGGGTAGCTCGTCTGCGCGAATTTGGCGGCGGCGAGTTCGAGGATCTGGTCGCGTTGGGTTTCGTGGTCGGGCGCTCTTGTGCGTGCCATGGGAATTCAGCGGGGGAGGGAAAGATGCGCGGCAGTCTGCGGCAGGGGCGGACGCGCGGCGCGCGCGGCAGCGGCGAGCGGGGCGCAGGCGGCGCACATATCGTCGCGCAGGCGCAGCTCTTGTGCTGCGCACAGTTCGCGCAGGCGCCACAGCACGACCGGCTCGCCAACCGTGAAGCCGGCACCGCCACGCGTGAGCGCCGCGCCGAGTGCGTCGCTGGGGAGCCACGATGCGCCCGCCGGGCGATCTTCATGGGCGTCGAGCACGTGGAGAATCATGGCGTCGAGGTCGTTCCAGGTACCGCTTGTAAATGTGTTGTCGTGCCAGCGGCGCGTCTCGCCGTTGGCGAACTTGGCTTCCTGCCACTCCAGAGCGAGACGCGTGATGCGCAGCACCGAAATCGGCGCGGCGTCGGGCAAGCGTGCCTCGATGCGGGTTGCGGCGTTCGGACCCGAAATTTCGTCGGTAGCCAGGCGCACTTCGTTCAGGCGCTGCGGGACATCGCGCAAGCGGTAGCAGATACGCCGCAGCGCGAGCTGATGTGCGGCGTCATGCGTGTGCCAGATCACCACGTGGGAGTCGTCGGCATCGAGTGCATTCAGTGCCGCGCAGTCGTCGTGGGCGACGGCCGGCGGCGCATCGCCAAGGCGCTCCCAGAAGGCGGCGCGTTGCGCGACGCCCGGGTCGCCCGCCACATCGATGTCGCGCAACGGGCCTACCGTCAGATCATCGCGCAGGGCGATCACGCGGTCCGAACGCCCCGCCGCTTCGAGAGCCTGACGTAGCGGGGCCGGCTCGCCGTAAATGAGGTGAATCGTGGTCATCGACAACTCGTTGCGTTCATGCTGAACGCCCTGTAAGCCCGAAAGCACGCAAATGACAAAAGGAGCCGCCCGCGGGTGTCGCAGCGCTGCGCTGCAACACCGACGGGCGGCCCCTAGTGTAGGCGGATCGCCTGCAGGCCGAAAGCGTGCTGTTGCGTTAACGCCTTAGCGTTCGTCGAAACTCACGACTACACGCTCGCTCACCGGGTGGCACTGGCAGGTGAGCACGAAGCCGTCCTTCACCTCCTGCTCCTCGAGCGTGTAGTTCTTGTCCATCTTCACCTCGCCTTCGAGCACCTTGGCGCGGCAGGTGCAGCACACGCCGCCCTTGCACGCGTAAGGCAGCGCCAGACCGGCCTTCAGGCCGACGTCGAGCAGGCTCACGCCCTCGTACGGCAGGCGCATCTTGCGCTTTTTGCCGTCGATGACAATTTCGAGGTCGGCGGCCGGCGTGTTTTCGGTGATCTCGACGTTCGGCACGCCCGCCTGCGGCAGCGGCGAGCCGAAGCGTTCCACGTGCACCTTCTGCGGCGGCACGCCCGCGTCCTTGAGCGCGGCTTCGGCGGCGTCCATCATCGGGCCGGGGCCGCAGATGAAGGCTTCGTCGATCTCGTCGGCTGGCAGCAGCGTGTCGAGAAACGCCGCGCACTTGGCCTGATCGAGCACGCCGTTGAAGAGCTCGACGTCCTGCAGGTCGTCCGAAAGCACGTGATAGAGGCGCAGGCGGCTCATGAAGCGGTTCTTCAGGTCTTCCAGCTCCTCGGCGAACATGATCGCGTCGACGCTGCGGTTGCCGTAGACGAGCGTGAACGCGCTGCGCGGCTCCGTTTCGAGCGTCGTCTTGATGATCGCGAGCACGGGCGTGATGCCCGAGCCGCCCGCGAACGCCACGTAGTGCTTGCCGTGCCCGGCGTTCAGGTGCGTGAAGAAGCGGCCATCGGGCGTCATCACGTCGATCTCGTGACCGGGCGCGAGCTGCTCGAACGCGAAGTTCGAAAAACGCCCGCCGCGCACGCGCTTGATGCCGATGCGCAGCTCGCCATCGCGGTCGTAGTCGGTCACGCCCACGCAGATCGAGTACGAACGGCGCGTTTCTTCGCCGTCGATGTGCGTCTTGAGCGTGACGAACTGTCCCTGGGTGAAGCGAAACGCCTCGCGCAGCTCGGGCGGGACTTCGAAAGCGACGGACACTGCGTCCGCGGTTTCGGGCCGCACTTCGCGGATGCGCAGCGAATGGAATTGCGGAGTGGCCATATCAGTACGGTTTGAAGTAATCGAAGGGTTCGCGGCAGTCGATGCAGCGGTAGAGCGCCTTGCACGCGGTCGAGCCGAACTGCGCGAGGCGTTCGGTATGCTTCGAGCCGCAATGCGGGCAGGCCGGCGCGGGCAACGGCTTCGGTTTCGCGACGAAGGTGATCGGCTGTTCGGCCGATCGAGGGGGGGAGCCGCAGTTGCCGCAGTGGTCGACAGCGGGAGGCGCGATGCCATAGGCGCGCAGCTTTTCGCGCGCTTCGTCGGTGATCCAGTCGGTGGTCCACGCGGGCGTGAGGGTCGTCGCGATGCGGTAGGGCGCGAGCGCGGCGGCGTCGAGTGCGCGCGCGACGTCCTCCGCGATCTGCGACATTGCCGGGCAGCCGGAGTAGGTGGGCGTGATGACCACTTCGATCTGGCCGTCGCCGGCGCGGCGCACGTCGCGCAGGATGCCCAGTTCGCGAATCGACACGACCGGAATCTCCGGATCGGGCACCGATTCCAGCACTTCCCAGGCGCGCTCGAGCGCGTGATCTGCCGTTGCTTGCATCGTGACTTCCTCTGTTCCTGCGGGGGCGGCTTACCAGCGCGCGTCCGGATGCTGGCGCGCGAGGCTCTGCATCTCGGCCAGCACGAACCCCATGTGCTCCGAGTGCTCGCCGTGCTTGCCGGTCGTGACGTGCAACACCGGCGCGGGCATGGCGAGCGTGGCTTCGTCGAACGCGGCTTGCACGTCGGTGCGCCATGCGGCTTCGAGCTGTGCGGCGAGCGGCGCGATGCCGGCTTCTGCCACGGCCGTTTCCACGGCGTCGGTGCTGAAGAACTCGCGCGTGTACGGCATCAGCCAGTCGATGGCTGCCTGGGCGCGGCGGTGCGATTCGTCGGTGCCGTCGCCGAAGCGGATCAGCCACTCGCGCGCATGGTGCACGTGATAGCGTGTTTCCTTGACCGAGCGCTCGGCGATCGCGGCCAGCTGCGGATCGGCGGAGCGCAGCAGCGCGGTCCACAGATGCTCCATCAGCGTGGCGTAGAGGAAGTTGCGCACGATCGTCACGGCGTAGTCGTTGGCCGAATGCGTCGTGCCGGCGAGCGGGCCGAAATGCGGCAGCTCCGCGAGCGTGTAATTCGCGAACTCGCGCTCGGCGCGGAAGTAGGCGTAGTCGTCCTCGGTGCGCTCGCGCCCGGTGAGCGCCTTCTCGAGCGTGGCGGCGTGCGTGTAAAGCAGGCGCGCCTGACCGATCAGGTCCAGGCTCATGTTGGCGAGCGCGATGTCTTCTTCGAGGATCGGGCCGTGGCCGCACCATTGCGTATTGCGCTGACCGAGGATCAGCGCCGTATCGGCGAGGCGCAGCACGTAAGCGAGTTGTTCAGGCGTGGGCTTCATGTGCGCTCTTACATGTGGTTGACTTCGTCGGGCAGCGTGTAGAACGTCGGGTGGCGATAGATCTTGTCGCCGGCCGGCTCGAAGAGCTCAGCCTTTTCGTTCGGATCCGATGCCGTGATTGCCGACGAGGGCACCACCCAGATGCTCACGCCTTCCTGACGGCGCGTGTAGACGTCGCGCGCCATGCGCAGCGCCATCGAAGCGTCGGAGGCGTGCAGGCTGCCACAGTGCTTGTGGTCGAGGCCCTGTTTGCTGCGCACGAACACTTCCCAGATCGGCCATTCCTTGTTCATCGTGGATCTCCTTCCTTCCTGATTCATGTGTGAGGTGCGCTCAAGCTGCGTGCTTTTCGGCGCGCTGACGCTGCTTCCCGGCGTGCGCGAGGGCGGCTTCGCGCACCCATGCGCCTTCGTTGTGCGCTTTCACGCGCGTGCCGAGACGCTCGCGGTTGCACGGGCCGTCGCCGTTCACGACGCGCCAGAATTCTTCCCAGTCGATCGTGCCGTAGTCGTAGTGGCCGCGCGCTTCGTTCCACTTCAGATCGGGATCGGGCAGCGTCACGCCCAGCACCTTCGCCTGCTCGACCGTGGCATCGACGAACTTCTGGCGCAGATCGTCGTTCGAGATGCGCTTGATGCCCCATTTGGCCGACTGGTTGCTGTGGACCGAATCGGCATCGCTCGGGCCGAACATCATCAGCACCGGCCACCACCAGCGGTTCACGGCTTGCTGAACGAGTTCGCGCTGCGCTTCGGTGCCGCTCATCATGGCGAGCAGGGCGTCGAAGCCCTGGCGCTGGTGGAACGACTCTTCCTTGCAGATGCGGATCATGGCGCGCGCGTACGGGCCGTACGTGCAGCGGCACAGCGGGATCTGGTTCATGATCGCCGCGCCGTCCACGAGCCAGCCGATCACGCCGACATCGGCCCACGTGGGCGTCGGGTAATTGAAGATGCTCGAATACTTGGCCTTGCCGGCGTGCAGGGCGTCGATGAGCTGCTCTCGCGAAACGCCGAGCGTTTCCGCCGCGCTATAGAGATAGAGGCCGTGGCCCGCTTCGTCCTGCACCTTGGCGAGCAGGATCGCCTTGCGCTTGAGGCTCGGCGCGCGCGAGATCCAGTTGCCTTCCGGCAGCATGCCGACGACTTCCGAGTGCGCATGCTGCGAAATCTGGCGCACGAGCGTCTTGCGATAGGCTTCGGGCATCCAGTCCTGCGGCTCGATCTTGCCGTCGGCGGCCATGATGGCGTCGAACTGCGCCTGCTCCGGTGAGGTCGCGTCCGCGTCGAGCGGAGCCACGTTGCCGGGGATGTCGAGGGATTGCGTGTACATGGAGACGCTCTCGTCGAAGTTGGATATCGGGTTTGGGTACGGTGTGCAGTATAAATCAACCGACCGGTCGGTAAATGAATTTTTTGAGGTAGGGCAAAGAAATTTGAGCCTACAGCCAGGTTTTAGTGGGGCGGAAGCGGGATTACCTGGGATTGATACGCGTGGGCGGCTTGGGGGGAGCTTTTGCGTGGATTAGTGCACTGGACTGTCAGGCGGATGGAAGGCTGCGCACCGGGCCATGGGGCACAATGCGCCTTTACCTGCGCCCTCGTTTCCGGATGAAAATTTCTTTTGCTCCTCTCGCGGCTGCGGCCGCAGTGTTCATTTCACTTGGCGCCGCGCCTTCGGCATTCGCAGATCAAGCTTCGGGCCCCTGGGTCACGAACTGGGCGACAGCGCTGCAGTCGATTCCCGAGCGCGACGCACTCCCGGCGCTGTACCGCGCGCCCGAGGTCGGCGGGCGTACCGTTCGGCAGATCGTATATCCGACGCTGGGCGGCACGGTTGCGCGAGTGCATGTGAGCAACCTCTATGGGCGCACGCCGCTCGTGATCGAGGCGATGGCGATTGCGCCGTCGGCGGGTGGCGCGGCGGCGAGTGAGCCGGGTATGGCGCGTGTGACCTTCGGTGGGCGGGCGTCGGTGTCGGTGCCCCCGGGCGCTGCACTCGATAGCGACCCGGTGCAGGTCGAGCTAAAGGCGCACGCGCCCTACGCCATCAGTTCCTATATGGGACCCGAGCAAAAGATGGTCGCTTGGCACCGCGTGGCGAATCAGGTGAATTACGTCTCGCGTCCGGGCAATCACGTTGCGGATCCGTCGATTGGCGCATTCACCGAGCGTTTTACGCAGTACGCGTGGGTAACGGGGCTGGCGGTCGAGGCGCCGGGGGCGTCGACAGTCGCGGCGATCGGCGACTCCATTACCGATGGCATGCGCTCCTCGCTCAATCAGAACCGTCGCTGGCCGGACGCGTTGGCGCGCCGCCTTGCGCAGTCGCAGCGCACCGATCTCGCCGTGATCGATCTCGGGATTAGCGGCAACCGGCTGCTGAGCGATTCGCCTTGCTACGGCGAGGCGCTCGAGCGGCGCTTCGGCCGCGACGCGCTCGGCCACCCAGGCGTGAAGACCGTGGTGCTGCTCATCGGCATCAACGACATCAACTTCCAGGCGATGCCGGTGCGATCGGGCCTCGACTGCGACTTTCCTCATACCCACGTCGACGCGAACGACCTGATCGCCGGGTACCGCCGCGTGATCGCGCAGGCGCATGGGCGCGGCGTACGCATTCTCGGCGCGACGCTCACGCCGGCTTCGCTGCCGCCGGAGCGCGAGGCGATCCGCACGGCGGTGAACCAGTGGATCCGGACGAGCGGGGCGTTTGACGGCGTGGTCGACTTCGACGCGGCGCTGCGGGACCCGGCTGATCCGGCGCGACTGCGCTCCGGCTATGACAGCGGCGACCACATCCACCCAAGCGACGCGGGCTACGCGGCGATGGCGAATGCGGTGCCGTTGGAGGCTCTTACCCGGAAGTGAGGAATATTCTCGCCACCCCCTTGCA
>NZ_BBJH01000035.1 GCF_000739775.1 Paraburkholderia heleia NBRC 101817
TCGCGGCCGGCAGCGGAGGTTTCCGGCGGATAGTCCCGTCTCATGATCTCCGCCAGAAACGCCGCCACCGCCGTGATTCTCGGCACCCGCCGAAGATATTGATGCGAACTCATCCATACGTCGCGCGTGACCTTTATCTGCTCGGCCAGTACCGGCGCGAGCCCGAACCGCTTGGGCCGGGCGAAAGTCGGCAGCATCACGATGCCGGCGCCGGCGGCCGCCGCGAACATCTGGGAGATCATGCTGGTCGAATGAAAGGCAATCGGCGGGTTGGCGACTGCATCGTCGAGCCAGCGTACGGCATCGAGCTGGATCAATTCGTCGATGTAACCGACGAAGCGGTGGCGGTTCAATTCGCCGGCAGTGTTCGGCGTGCCGAATTCAGCGAGATAGTCGGGATGCGCGTAGAGATGAAGCGCGAAGCGGCCCACCCGCGTGATCTCCAGATTGCTTCCCCGCGGTTCGAAAAATCCGATGAAAAGATCCGCTTCGCGATGGGAGATGCGCACGTCCGTCGACGAGGTGACCAGTTCGATCGTGATACCCGGTTGGCGGCGTTTGAGCGTTACGAACTGCTCGCTCAGGTAAAGCGAAGCGATGCCTTCCATCGTGGCGATGCGCACGTGACCGGCAAGCCCCGGCTGTTCTCCATTCAGCAAATCCCCCAGCGTCAGCACGTTCGCCTCGACGGCCTCGACGAGCCCCAGCATTTCGCGGCCCTGCGGGTTCAATCGGTATCCTTGTCGGTCGCGTTCGAAAACCGGCGTGCCGAGCGCGAATTCGAGCGCCGAAACCCGCCGGCCGACGGTCGCGTGGTCGATGCCGAGCAGCCGGCCGGCCTTCGACAGGCTTCCCGCGCGGGCGACCGCGAGAAACACGCGCAGGTCGTCCCAACTCAGGCGATTCAGGTTCATGGCGGCACCTACGTTTTTTTCCGCCACCATTCTCGCTGTGCAAAATTGCACAGGCCATAGATTGTTTTCCGGTTCGTGGGACTTTGCGACTTTCATAGACTTTCGGGGTGCCGCCGGAGGTCCGGTTCGGCCGCAATTGACCACCTGACGGAGGAATCTGATGACCGACCTCGATCCCGACTGGGAGGCCGTACTGGCAAGCGAGCGCTTCAGGCAGGCGGCACGCCGGCGGCGTCGCACGATCGGCATGCTCGGCGTCCTGTCCGCGCTGTATTACTTTTCCATTCCCGCGCTGATCGCGTGGGCGCCCGACGTGTTCCGGATCCGGCTGGCCGCCGGGATCAACCTCGGCACCCTGTTCGCCGTGTCGCAATACCCATTCGGAGGACTGATCGTCTACGTGTTCATGCGCCGCACGGCCGCGATCGATCGCGCGGCCGCCGACCACGAGACCGGCAACGCGTTCGCGGAGGAACACCATGCGTATTAGCCTGCGTGTCGCCGCCGCCGTTTGCTGCGCATCGGCTGCGTCGGCCCATGCGGCGAACGTGACCGGCTCCGCCGTCAGCCATCGACTGCTTACGTGGCTAGTGTTCGGTCTTGTCATCGCGTCGACCCTGCTGATTACCTGGTTCGCATCGCGCAGCAACCGTACGGCCGGGGACTTTTATACAGCGGGCGGCACCATTGGCCCGGTGAAGAACGGCCTCGCGATCGCCGGTGATTATCTGTCGGCCGCGGCCTTCCTCGGCGCGTCGGGACTCATCGCGCTGTACGGTTTCGACGGGACAATCTACCTCGTCGGATTCTTCGCGGCGTTCATTCCGGTGCTGCTGTTCGTCGCCGAACCGTGCCGCAATCTCGGCCGCTATACGATCGGCGACGTACTGGTCGCACGCAACGGCTTTCGCGCGACCAAGGCGGTGTCCGCCATATCGAGCGTGGTTGTCGCGCTCGCGTACATGATTCCGCAGATCGTCGGCGGCGCGGTTATCGTGCGTGCGCTCGTCGGTATCGACTACGACGTCTCCGTATGCGGCGTCGGCGGCCTGATGCTGATCTACGTCGCGTGCGGCGGCATGAAGGCGACGACGTGGGTGCAGGTGATCAAGGCCGTGCTGCTGATCGGTGCGTCGTTTTTCCTCGTTGTCCTCGCATGGCTGCCGTTCGGGTTCCGCGTTCCCGCGTTCATGGATGCGGTCGTGCACAGCCCGTTGGTGCAGGCGCACGTCGCGTCTCTCGTGGCTGCTCACGACGCGACCGGCCCGACCGGCGAAGCGCTCGGCTGGCGCTTTCTCGAACCGGGCCTGTATCTGAACAAACCGCTCGAACTGTTTTCGCTCGGCCTCGCGCTCGTGCTCGGCACCGCCGCGATGCCGCACATCCTGATGCGTCTGTTCACCGTGAAGGACGCGAAGGCCGCGCGCCAGTCGGTGATGTGGGCGATGCTCGGCATCGGCGTCTGCCATCTGTCGATCATCGTGATCGGATTCGCGGCCGCGTATTTCGTCGGCGCGCCGCTGATCGTCTCGCTCGACAAGGGCGGCAACCTCGCGGCGCCGCTGCTCGCGCAGGCTTTGACAGGCGGGCAGGGCAGCGTCGGCGGCGATCTGATGCTCGCGTTCATCGCCGCGGTGGCGTTTGCGACGATCGTCGCCGTGGTGAGCGGACTCACGCTGGCCGCCGCGTCGGCGCTCGCGCACGACGTCTACGTCGGTGCGATCAGGCAAGGCCGGGCCACGGACAGGCAGCAGGTTGCGGCCGCGCGCGTGGCGACGCTTGCCGTGGGCGCCGTCGCGGTCGCCGTCAGCATCCTCGAGCGCGGCCAGAACGTCGCGCAACTGGTCGGGCTCGGCTATGCGGTCGCCGCGTCGGCCAATCTGCCCGCGCTGGTGCTGACGCTCTACTGGCGGCGGACGACCACGCAGGGCGTGCTCGTCGGCATCGTCGGCGGAACGCTGGCGGCCATCGCGCTGGTGCTGGTGTCGCCGAACATGACCTATCCGTCGATGGTGCGAGACGACGCGTTGCGGCAGATCGCGGCCGTTGATGCGCAACTCGCCGCCACGCCGCCGTCGGCCATCGAAAAAGTCCGTCAGTTGACGCAGCGCCGCGCAGCCGCTCAGGCTGCCGCCGATGCGATCCCTGCCGACGCGACGAGCATCGTCGGGCTGAGAGCGCCGCTCATCGGCCTGCGCAATCCCGGGATCATCTCGATTCCGGTCGGTTTTCTCCTCGTCGTCCTCGTCTCTCTGTTCACGCGCGACACGACCGCCCGCAAACGCTGGGCGGAACTGGTCGTACGCCGCGAAACGGGCTACGGCGCGATTTCCGCAGTCGATCACTGAACCACCCGATCTAACCCGCTGAGCCGATACCATGTCCAGTCTTCCGACCGTCAAGGTCGCTGCAGTCCACGCAGCCCCCGTTTTCCTCAACAAGCGCGCGACCGTCGCGAAAGCGGTCTCGCTGATTCGCGAGGCGAGCCGCCACGGCGCGCAACTGGTCGCCTTTCCCGAGTCCTACATTCCTGCATTTCCGGTATGGGCGTCGCTGTGGGCGCCGATCGACAATCACGATCTGTTCGAACGTTTCGCCGAGGAGAGCCTGTACGCGGACGGCGGCGAACTCGCCGAAATCGCCGCGGAAGCGCGGCGCAACGGCGTGTTCGTATCGATGGGTTTCAGCGAGCGGTCGCGTGCGAGCGTCGGCTGCCTGTGGAATTCGAACGTGTTGATCGACGATCGTGGCGAAGTGCAAAACCTGCATCGCAAACTCGTGCCGACGTTTTACGAAAAGCTCGTATGGGCCGCGGGCGACGGCGCCGGTCTGCAGGTCATCGATACCCGCATCGGCCGCATCGGCAACCTGATCTGCGGCGAAAACACGAATCCGCTCGCCCGCTATACGTTGATCGCGCAGGGCGAGCAGATTCATATTTCGAGCTGGCCGGCGCTGTGGCCGACGCGCCGGCCCGTCACCGGCGGCAATTTCGACAACGTGGCGGCGAACCGGCTGCGCGCCGGGGCGCATTCGTTCGAGGCCAAGGCGTTCGGCATCATCTGCGCGGGTTATATGGATGCCGGAATGCGCGACTTTCTCGTTGCCCGCGACCCCGGTGCAGCGGCGGTGCTCGACGGTTCGCCGCGTGCGGTGACGATGTTCGTCGATCCGACCGGCACGCCGGTGGGCGATTCGCTGAGCGACGAGGAGGGCATCGCGTACGCGGATTTCGACCTGAATCGCTGCATCGAGCCGAAGCAGTTTCACGACGTGGTCGGTTATTACAATCGCTTCGACGTGTTTTCGCTGCGGGTCGATCGCACGCGGCTGCAGCCGGTAAGCTGGGCGGAGCCGGCCGCGGCCTCCCTGCCCGAGGCGGTTTTCTCTGCAACTTCGCCGGTAGGGGAGGAGCAATGACTTTGCCGAGGCCCGCCTCCGCGGAAGTGTTTTCGCCGGGGCGGGTCACGACGGAAGGCGGGATGAAACGCGGTACCGCTGGGACAGGCTCTATCGGTCCGACCTGTTCGTCGGGATAAGTCAGTTTGACGATGGCATTATCGCCAAAGCCAGTTCCGTTTCGGGCGGGACTGTGACCCGATAAAAAAGAGCTTCGCATTCACGGCGTGCGAGGCAGCCGGCGCTCATGCCGCGCGTCTTCGATCTAGCTCCCGGCGACAGGATTCCGTGGCACGTTCGTCGCCTGCGCCCCGACCACTATTTCGTGCTGTCGGGAACACTGACGATTACGACCGGATTTCCTGCCGGCAACGTCGAGCTGGGAGCGGGGGAGCGCTGGCGGGTAGAGCCGGGTACTCATCACGAAGTCTCGAACGTGAGCGATGCGCCGGTCAGTTTTTTGCTGCTTCAAGGTACCGATCTGCCCATGCAGTCGAAGCAGCAAGTCATGGGGCCGATGCTCCAGTCCCGTGCGCAACCATCCCGGCGAGGAACTGCGCAGCGCGCTGGTCGTCGGTGCCTTCGATTTTCGGCAGCTTGTCGAGCACCGATCCGAGCCGCTGCGGATAGACCTCGATCGTCACGATCGACGGAAAGCGCTGCGTCGCCGGATCATAGTCAAGCTTGCGCCGCTGCACGCGCCCGATGGTCGCCTGCTCGTGCCCGCACGGCGGCTCGGCTATGACGCGCTGGTCATCGCGATCGGCAGCGAGGCCAATGATTTCGGGACACCCGGTGTGCAGGAGCACTGCTTCCGCATCGATTCGCGCCGGCAGGCCGACGCGTTCAATCAGGAGGTGCGGATCAGAATGCTGCAGTGTCTCACGCGGGAACAGGACCTGTCGATTGCGATCGTCGGCGGCGGTGCAACCGGTGTGGAACTCGCGGCGGAACTGGTGCAGCTGACCGAGGCCGCCGTGGCATACGGCGCAAAGGGACTGGCGTCGCGGATTCGCATTACCCTGATCGAAAGCGGTCCGCGTCTGCTGGCGGCTTTCCCGGAGGACATCTCGGCTGCTACGCGCGCACGACTCGGAACGCTGGGTATCGAGGTCATGACGGGTACGCGGGTAACGGCGGCCACGGCCGATGGATTCGAGCTTGGTGGTGGTGGACGGGTGGAGGCGTCGCTGAAAGTCTGGGCGGCGGGCGTGAAGGCACCGGAATTTCTGGCCGGCCTCGACGGTCTGGAGACGACGCGCGGCAACCAGCTTGTCGTGCAGCCTTCGTTGCAGACGACGCGCGACCCCGCGATTTATGCGGTTGGCGACTGCGCAAGCTACACGCCGGCCGGCGCTGAAAGGCCGCTCGCGCCGACCGCGCAGGTCGCCCACCAGCAGGCGCAGCATCTGATCCGTCATCTTCCGGGTGCGGTGCTGCGCGGACAGCCGATTCCGGATTTCGTCTATCGGGATTTCGGGGCGCTGGTGTCGCTGGCCGATTACGACGCGTTCGGCTCGCTCGGAAAATTCGGGCTGTTCAAGCGGACGACGATCCGGGGACGGCTCGCGCAGTTCAGTCACGCGATGTTGTATCGAAGCCATCAGGCGCGCCTGTACGGCTTCTGGCGCGGCGGACTGGTTTGGCTCGTCGACCGGCTGAACATGCGGCTGCGATCGTCGATCCGGCTCGACTGACTCATCTTCGCGGGCTTTCGCCTGACCGGCAAGGTGCCCGATGCCTCGACGTTCTCGCGGAATCGTCGGCGGCGCTTCACCGACACGACGGCGTATCAGGCAATCTTCGACGGGATCGTGCGCCAGGCGATGAGCCGCGGCATTACTGCCGTGAAGCAAATTCGCGAGGCGACACGCCAAATCTCTTTTTAAAAATTCGCGAGTAATGCGAGGCATCGTTGAACCCCCATCGCATCGCAACGGCAAGGACGCCACGGCACGCGGGGCTCTGCAGATCGCGCGCGCTTCGCAACAGACGCTGCTCGCGGATCAGGCCACTGACAGATAGCGCACTATCTTCAAACAAGCCATAAAGAGTGCGACGCGATACGCCGAATCGCATGGCAATCGTATTGGGGCTCAGCAACGGATCGGCCAGATGGTCGCTGATGTAGGTCTCGATGGCCCGTCGAAATGCTTCCCGCACAGGTTGTCGGTCGCCCTCCTGAGAGGCTAGCGTTGCCCCCAATGTGATGGCGATAACGCTATTGAGAGCTGTACTCAGCCCCTCCTGAGCATCAATGCCGGTGTCCGTGTTGATACGCTCAAGCGAACAGGCGAATCGGGACGCAACCAGGCCCAGGCCGCCCTTTCCATCTACAGCACGTGCCATCGCCTGCCGCGGTGACGCGAGGCGTGAAATCAACTGGCTCCTGGGAATTCGAAACGACAAGACACGCCAATCCTCGCGGAAATCCAGATAGTAAGGACGCGTTGAGTCTACGACAGCGAAGCCGCCCGGGCTTACGAGTGTTTCCTGGCCATCCTGGCGCACGACACAAGAGCCTTCCAGCTGAAAATTGGCAAAGCAGTACTCCACCGGATTGCGTCGAATTTCCTCCCAACGCCGGTTGATGAACTGTCCGCGGGAGAAAATCTGCGTCTGTGCGGTTTGGTAGAGATCATGGGAACTGACTCGCCCCAGGAATGGCTGGTCGTTTGGCTTGATCACCGGGTCAAGCGAAACAAACGCTTCGCATAAGACCTCCCGCCAATAGGCGAACTGCTGGTCTTCCGGCCGCACGTCGGTTTCCCATATCCGCATGTCATCGCTCCATCCGCTTTTTCCATGATCAGGGTGTCGCTGATTGCCCGATTTGCACAGATATTCAAGGTCTCCTGCACAGTTAGCCAACTACACCGGAAGCCTCCTTGCATGCACCTTCATTACGCAATTCATCGGCTAAAAAGTCAGCTATATGCACCTTTTTTGTGATGAATGTCTCTGCTTTTTTCGCACCGTAGATCAAGCAACTGTCATGCCAACGCGTATTCATGTTCCATGGCATCCATTGGTTTTAATCGGCCTGACATCAGTTGCACTTTTCGGCAATTGGCTTTGCGCGAATCGCCGCGACTCTGCGGAAATCGCCGTGCAGACTGTGTGTTCATTCACACCGTTGGGAGAATTTCCATGGCAATTGATTTCCAGCTCGGCGAATCGCAGCAAGCGCTGCAGGCGGAGGCGCGCCTCTTTGCCGCTCAGGTGCTCAGCAAAGTCCAGCAGACCGTCGCACCCTTTCCCAAGCCGGAAGACCGGTTCTATGCCACGCGACCGTTCTACGCAGCAATGGCCGATGCCGGCTTTATCAAAGCGTTACTACCCGCCTCGGTCGGCGGCGCGGCACTCAGCACGCTGGACTTCGCGTTGGCGGCTGAAGAACTAACGACCGCCGATGTGAACGTGCCTTCGGCCCTGCTGGGCACAGGCCTTGGGTTGCACGCAGTGATACACCATGGCACCGAGGAACAGAAAAAGCGCTTTCTGCCGGAATTCGTGGAAGATGGATCTCGCCTGGCTGCGCTGGCCTTCACCGAAGTCACCGGCGGCTCCAATTACGACAGCACAGATCCGGCTGTCGGGGTACGCACCTTCGCCCGACTCGAAGGTGACGAGTGGGTCATTAATGGCGCCAAGCACTACACCACGAACGGAACCGGTTGGGATGGCAATGGCGCGCACTTATACAGCGTCGTCTGCCGCACCGACCCAGCCCTGCCGCCACAGCAGTCGCTGGCGGTCATCATGGTGCCCGGCAGCGCCCCCGGCATCGAAATTGCCGGCATTCTTGACACAGTCGGCCATCGCGCGACGGTATCTCCGCGGATCCACTTCAACAATGTTCGAGTACCGGCATCGAACATCATCGGTCAGCCAGGCGATGGCATCGGCGTCGTGGAAGATGCTTTCTCCTGGACTGCCGCGCTGATCGGCGCAGCATGTGTAGGCGTGATGCGAGCAGCCTTCGACGTGGCACTGAAGTTCGCCCGTACCGACAACCGTTCCGGTCCAGTGCCCGTAATCGAATATCAGAATGTCGGATTCATGTTGGCCGATATCAAGATGCGTATCGAGGCGTCACGCTATCTAACCTGGAAAGCTTGCCATCAGCTCGATCTCACCGATCGACGCAGTCGTGAACTCGCGATCATGACCAAGGTTTACTGCTCCGAACTATGCGTGCAAGCCGTCTACGACACCATGCGCGTGGTTGGCGTCGATGCCTACACTGACCTGTATCCTCTGGCCGGCCTCATGCAAGACGCGCTTTGCTTCCCGCTGTACGACGGTGGCAACATGGGCGTGCGGCGGCGCCAACTTCATGCGCTCTTGCGCTCGGAGGCCTACGACCCCATGGCGTCAGCGGAGGCACGCGGCTGAGGCGGCTGGGTAACCTTTGAATGGAACCCGCGGCGTAGCGTTGAGCGCGCCGGGCAGCCGCCGGGACGTGATCCGCGGCGCAGAGAGATTGACAATCGACTGGGGGTGAGGGGCACTCTCAGTCACTACCCAGACTTTTACTGTCTTCGATAACGGTGAAAGTCTTCCCCGGAAAGCTCGTTTTACGCGGCTTTCCGGGCATCAACAGGTTTCCCGGTTCGTCATATGCCGGCGTCGTTCAGCGATACCGTCATTGTCGGGTCAATTCCGGTCTGGTTTTGCACCGAGTTTTTCCTCCAATCACGAGGCGACATGTCGAAACACTCTCGAAATGCACGGCTGAAATGAGACATATCATTAAATCCCCATTTCATGGCGATGTCCGAAATTCTCGCGTTCGAACTGACGGGGGCTGCAAGTTCTTTGGCGCAATATTCCAGGCGGGTGTGCCAGACGTAGCGCATCAAGGAGGAGTCTTCCGCCTCGAAGAGTTTGTTGATGTATCTGGGAGAAAGCCCGACCGCGTCGGCTACCGTTTGCGCATCGAGCTCGGGGTTGCCGAGTTGTGTACGGATTTGAGCCTTCACGCGCGTCAACGTAAGCGCCTTTACCCGTGACTGAGCGAGGTCGTTGCTCTTGAGCTTGCCGAGCGCCATCGACAGCAGCGTGATGGCGGTATCCGACAGCTGCTGCATTTCCTGATCGTTGACCGCGCCGATCTGGGATGACATGCCTTCCAGATAGGTACGCAGGATATTGCCTACGCCTTGCGATGTATCGATGGGCGTCGCCGTGCGTTGCTCCACACCGGCGACGAACTGGTCTAGCGTCGCGCGGGGCACGCTGACCACGATTTCCCGCCAGGGTTGGTGAAAAGTCAGGAAGTGAGGGCGGGTCGCGTCATAGAGCGCAAAATCGCCAGGTTTCAGCGTGACTACCTTACCGTCCTGTTCGACGGATTGCGTGCCTTCGAGCATGAGGATGGCGAAGTACTTATCCTCGTATTCCGCACGAGCGTGATTGTATCGACGGTTGACGGTCTGGTCTGAGGACTGGATGTCTGAAAGGCGAAGTCGGTCGCACTTTTGAGAGCGAACGTGTCCAACGAAATCTTGCTTCTGGATCGCCGCGATCTGCACGTCGGCAAACAGGCGCAGGATCATTTCCCGCCAGAAGTCGATGCGCTGGCTCGTCGATCCGTTTGCGCTGATTTCGACGCAGGATGTATCCCATTCGACGGTATCGCCGCGGGTCACAAAATGTGGGGCCGTGGTAAGCGCGCCACCCTGTTGCGACATGGCTGGTGCCCTATAGAAAAAAACTGGACGGGAAAGCGTAATCGTCCAAAATCGTCACGTCCAGATATAGACGACGCATGGTCGCCGCTTTGGCGTGAAAATTCACATGCCACCTGTCACCGGGCGAGCTACCCGGGGACAGAGCACAGCTTCGGCCCACGCCCGCTGAGTATCGGGCGCCGGAGATTTTGGTCTCCGACGCCAACAATACACTGACCGGACTTCAGGAATTCGGCCAGTTGATGCCGACACTTTTCATGCCTTTCGAAACATCCATTTCGGGGTGTGCGAGTACGACGTCCCGATAGGACGGACTGCCAATGACAGCCGGTTTAAACCTGGTCAGAAAAGCAGTGACTTCCTCCCGAATGTCGGCCGGAACCGCGAAGTTCTCGTAACACTCGTCCATACACTCGAGCACCGCTTGCCAGTGGACCTCCGTCAGGCCCATTCCTCGGTGCGCGGTCACCATATCGCGCCCTCTGTATTGGGCATTTCCTCCCCAATGTACAACGAGAAAATCGACAAAGTTAATGTGTTCCTTTTGAAAAGTCGATTCGGACATGTGACTCCAGATATGGCCAATGTCCGGATGCTTCATGCAGGTCCTCAGAACTTCTCCCGCAAATTTATAAATTGCGTCATAACCCCCGAGACGCTCGTAGAGGGAAGGCTTTTGTTCCGCGGATGCTTGTGCGTCGGTCATGTTGCAGATTCTCCATTGGTGTGATTTCTCGATCTTCCGATTTGCATAGGATTGGCTCTGTGTGCAAGCCGAAACACGGAGCGCAAGCAATCGGGCTTTTCATGTCGATGGCCGCGAGGAAGCTTGCTGTATCCCATGGTAGGCCGGGGGAGGCCGTTCGGGCTTGCTTTTGGCGGCCAATCTGTTTGGCAAAAAAAGACAGCGCCGTGGTCGGCTGCTTTACACCTGAATCAACCCGCCTCCGTGTCGCTTGGCTGGTGGCGGAAGGGCGGATGCCTCCCGTCGGTCGGCGACGTGCTATCAGTGACAGCGCAGCGCGCCGCCGTGTGCACCTTACCTGCCAGATCCGCTGCAGCACAATTTTTGTTCCCGTCTGGCACAGAAGGTTTTATTTCGGCTTTTTAATCTCCAACCCATGCAAACGACATGGCTTCCCGGCGCGCATGGCCGTGGATCCATAGCGGAGTGCGAGCCGGATTCGGATCGAAGCGCGGTTAGCCGATGTCTTCGCACTGGTTGTCCCTCATCCCTACACACTGGAGCAAATAATGGAATCCGCGATCGACAAGCATTTGCAATGTCCGCGCACACTCTCCCGCCGGGTGGCCGACGATTACAAGCCGCCGTTTCCGATGTATGCGGCGCGTGCCGGCGAGGAAATGAGCCAGGTCGTCATGGCCTATTTCGGTGTGCAATACCACGGCTCCGAAATGCGCTCGCGGGCGCTGGAAGCCCTGCGGAAAATCGTCGCCGACTTTGGCCTGGACGATGGTCCTGCCCACTACGACCTGACAACCCATCCGGACAACGAGGGCTACGACAATCTAATCGCTGTCGCGTACTGGCGTGATCCGGCGGCCCATCATCGGTGGCTTGCAAGTCCGAGCGTCAGCGAATGGTGGAACTCGGATGAACGGTTGAAGGATGGTATCGGCTATTTCCGCGAAATTGCCGCGCCGCGCGCCGAGCAGTTCGAAACACTCTATGCGTTTACCGACAACTTTCCGGGGGTCGGGGCAATTATGGACGGAGTGAGCGGCGAAGTTCAGGAGCATGGCTACTGGGGTTCGATCCGGGATCGCTTCCCGATCTCCCAGACCGACTGGATGCGCCCGAACGGCACGCTGGAGGTCGTCCACGGCAAACCGGAGCTGAGTGGCCGGGTGATCGTGCGCGGGCACGACAACGTCGCGCTGATCCGCTCGGGCCAGGAATGGCGCGAAGCTGGCGAGGACGAACGCCAGCTTTACCTGGGCGAGATCGAGCCGACATTGCGTGCCGGTATGGACTTCCTTCGCGATCACGGCCACGACTATGGCTGCTACAGCAATCGCTATGTGCAATCGATCGATCTGGACGGAAATCTCCAGGACGAGAGTTACAACATCGGGCACTGGCGTTCGTTGGACAAGCTCGAGCGCTGGGCCGAATCTCATCCGACCCATCTACGGATTTTCGTGACGTTCTTTCGCGTCGTCGCCGGCCTCTCGAAGCTGAGGCTTTATCACGAGGTATCGGTTTTCGACGCAAAAAATCAGGTGTACGAATACATAAACTGTCACGCCCGTACGGGAATGATGCGGGATGCAGTCATTCAGAGTCGGTGACGTGCCGACATCTTGACCTCCCGGACGACATGGTGTCATCGGGAAAAAACGATCTCTCGCGCTTATCTCGGGCTACCCAGACGGGCAGATTCGACTGTCCGATTCTGTCAAGCCGGCTGGCGGGATACACCAAGTGTCTCGATTTTCGTTGCTTTAAATTCTCATTACCGAATTAAGGCAATGGTTAGATATATTTAAAAAATCTGGAAATGCGATGGTGAAAGGTGTTGTGAAATTTATTTTCATAAACATCGGCATTGTCGGTAAACAATTTTGATCAAGGTTCCTAAATCAGTTGTGAAGCGGCGCTTCAAGATCGGTGACAAGCCATCTTCACGACGAGGGGCGGAATTCGGGAGATTCGTATGGCAGTAAAACGACCAACACGCGACCAGCTTTCTGAACTGGCCACTTCCCTCGGTATCCATCTGAGCGATGGAGAGGTTGCGGCCTACGACGCCGCATTGCAGGCGAACTTCGACGCCTACGATGTGCTCGATTCGTTGCCGGACTTCCTTCCCGAGGTGCGTTATCCGCGCCTGCCCGGCTATCGTCCGGAAGGCGAGGAAAACCGCTTCGGTGCCTGGCAACGAAAAGCCGTGATTCAGGGGGCCGCGGAAGGGAAGTTAAAAGGGCGGACCGTGGTCATCAAGGACAACGTGAGCGTGGCCGGGGTCCCGATGATAAACGGCGCAAGCACGTTCGAGGGCTACGTGCCCGACGTCGACGCGACGGTGGTCACACGCCTGCTGGATGCCGGCGCAACGATCCTCGGCAAAGCGGTATGTGAGTACTTCTGTTTTTCCGGTGGATCGCATACAAGCTCGACCGGTCCGGTACAGAACCCTCGCAAGCCTGGCTATTCGGCCGGTGGATCGTCATCCGGTAGTGCCGCGCTGGTGGCGGCCGGTGAGGCCGATATGGCGATCGGCGGCGACCAGGGCGGGTCGGTGCGCATTCCGTCTTCTAACTGCGGTATCTATGGCATGAAGCCGACGCATGGTCTCGTGCCCTATACCGGCGCGATGCCCATCGAAACGACGGTCGACCACCTCGGGCCGTTGACAAACAGCGTAACGGACAATGCGCTGATGCTTGAGGTGATTGCCGGCAGCGATGGACTCGACCCCCGGCAGATCGACGTTCCGGCAGGCGTCAGGTACACGGCCAATCTCGATCAGGGCATTCGCGGTCTGCGCATCGGTATTCTGCGTGAAGGTTTCGGACTGGCCAATTCGGAACCTGTGGTAGATGCTGCCGTGCGGGCCGCCGCGGAGACACTCGGAAAGCTCGGCGCGACTGTAGAGGAGGTCTCGGTGCCGTTGCACGCCGTCGCTCCGGCGATCTGGCTTGGCATCGCAGCCGAGGGGGCGACTCAGCAGATGATGAAAGGCAACAGCCACGGATTCAATTGGCGTGGCATGTATATAACCAGCATGATCGACCATCATGCGCGCTGGCGCGCCCGAGCCGATGAGCTACCCGATACGGTCAAACTCACGATGGTACTCGGCGAATACTTCACGACCCATTACAACGGGCGCTATTACGCCAAGGCTCAAAACCTTGCGCGTCGCGTGCGGCTCGCCTACGACGCGGCGCTGGCCTCATACGATTTGCTGCTGCTACCGACCCTGCCAATGCGTGCGGCGCGGCTTCCGGACGCCCGTTGCCAGATGGACGAGTCGCTTGCTCGAGCCTTCGAAATGCTGGGCAATACCACGCCATTCGATGTTTCCGGCCACCCGGCCATGTCAGTGCCGTGTGGCCTGGTTGACGGACTGCCAATTGGTCTGCAGCTGATCGGTAAGCGTTTCGACGAGGCGACTATCTATCGGTGTGCCTATGCCTACGAGCAGGCCGTGGACTGGAAACACGTTAGTGGCTGAAGCGAAGTTAAAAAACCGTAAACCGTTTGGAGATTGATATGTCGCACGACCATAACCATGAACACACTGAACCGCCTTCGGATATCGCGCTGCGCGTCAAGGCACTCGAATCTCTTCTGACGGAGAAGGGACTGGTGGACCCGGCTGCGCTAGACGAGTTGATCGACACGTATGAACACCGAATCGGACCTCGCAACGGTGCCAAAGTGGTGGCAAAAGCCTGGACCGACCCGGCCTATAAGGCGCGACTGCTGGCTGACGGCACCGCGGCGATCGCGGAACTGGGTTTTACGGGCGTGCAGGGCGAGGACATGCTGGTGGTCGAGAACACCTCGTCCGTACACAACGTGATGGTCTGCACTCTTTGTTCCTGCTATCCGTGGCCGACTCTGGGTCTGCCGCCGGTCTGGTTCAAGACGGCACCTTATCGTTCCCGCATCGTGATTGATCCGCGCGGCGTGCTGGCCGAGTTTGGCTTGACGATCCCCGAGGACAAGGAAGTCCGCGTATGGGACAGCAGCGCGGAGCTGCGATACCTGGTCCTTCCTGAGCGACCGGCTGGAACGGAAGGCTGGAGCGAGGACCAGCTGGCTGAACTCGTGACCCGGGACTCGATGATCGGGACTGGTCTGCCGACGCAGCCCACGGCCAGATAACCGGCACCATTCGATTCGGAAAGGAGAAAAGTATGAACGGTATACACGATTTCGGCGGTATGCATGGTTATGGTCCGGTTGCGATCGAAGCGAACGAACCGGTATTCCACGACGATTGGGAGCGGCGGGTATTCGCATTGTTTCCCGCGCTGTTCGCCGGCGGGTTCTTCAACGTAGACGAGTTTCGACATGCCATCGAACGTATGGCCCCTGCCGAATATCTCTCTTCGCCATACTACGAGCATTGGCTGCATTCGTTCGAAACCTTGCTGGTCGAGAAAGGCGTGGTAACGCAGGCGGAACTCGACAACGGGAAGGCGGCATCCGGCAAGGTCGCCTCGCCTGCCTTGAAGAAGGAGATGGTCGAGACGCTGGTCAAAATCGGTGGCTCTGCGCGTATGAACGATGTGGTTGCACCCAAGTTCGAGGTGGGCGACCGGATTCGCGCGAAGAATTTCAATCCGACAACGCATACCCGCTTGCCGCGTTATGTGCGGGGCAAGCTCGGGACCGTCGAAATCGATCATGGTGTGTTCGTCACGCCGGACACGGCGGCGCACGGCAAGGGCGCGCACCCGCAGCACGTTTACTGTGTGAGCTTTACCGCTGCCGAATTGTGGGGCGAGGGGGCTTCGTCGGTGGACACGGTTCGTATCGATCTGTGGGACGACTATCTCGAGAAGGCCTGAAAATGACGACCACGCTCGACTATCAGGAGTTCTTGAGTGTCCCGGCAAATGCCGACGGTCCGGCGTTCGATGAGCCCTGGCAGGCACAGGCTTTTTCGCTGACGGTCCATCTGTACAAGAAGGGGCTGTTTTCCTGGGCGGACTGGGTCCGAATTTTCAGCGACGAGATCAAGGCTTCACCGGCTTTGCACGGGGAGAGCGTAAACGATACGTACTACCGGCAATGGTTGGCGGCAACCGAAAAACTGGTCGCGATGCTTGGGTTAACCGTGTCGGACGATATTTCCCGCCGCACGGACGAGTGGCGGCAGGCCTATCTCAATACACCGCATGGTCAGCCCGTGGCGCTAACTCACGCCACTTGCCCGCCGGAGCATGTCCACATGCATATGCCGCGCCGTACGCCGGTGATGGTCAGCCCGGCACGCGCCGATTGAACCGGAAAGGCCGGGAATACTTCCAGTAATTTTTCTCATGCCGTCACGCGGGGCGAGTGCAGCAGGCGGGGTGCGGACGCCGCCTGCTGTCCCATAACGAGAGAAGCTGGATCTGTTTAAATAAGTAATACTATATAAAGCGGAGGATTGGTGATGTTTAGAGTATTTAGGAGTGCATCGGTATATATCGGATCGTCTGCACTGCTTTTTGGTTTGCTGGCGGCTCCGGCTCGGGCAGTGGACCTCAATTCTCAGGATCTAATCCCGGCTCCGGCTGGTACCAACGCAATGCTTGGGTACTTCAGCTATGGGGACTATGGCAGCTTTGTATCGACCAATGGCACTACATATAAAGACGGAACGGATATGAAGTCGTTGGTAGGTATCGCTCGTTACGTTCACTATATGAGCGTAGGCGGAGTTGTTGTCGCTCCGCAGGTCCTGCTGCCGTATGGAAAACTGTTTGACGGTTCGTTGGGCGGAGCGAAACTGGACTCGGCTAGTGGTGCGGGCGACCCTATCCTGGCCCTTCCGGTGTGGCTCGTAAACAACCCGCGAACAACCTTTGCTGTCGTACCGTATCTCTATATCCCGACTGGTGCGTATGTGCCGGGGCGAACGCTCAATCTCGGTGAAAACCGGTGGAAGTTCGATTTGCAGGTCGGCGGCACGCAGCAACTTGGTCATGGGTTTGCCACTCAGCTTTCCGCCGACGTGATGTGGTACGGAAACAATGGCGATGCCACAGGTACCGGCACGGGCACGCTGCGGCAGAACAATACCTATCAGTTCCAGGGCTGGCTTACCTACACACCTCCGGCCGACAAAACCTGGACGGTCGCTGCCGGATATTCGAAATATTGGGGAGGCGTTCAGTACCTCGATGGCGCAGCGAACGGTCAGGCGACACGGGTCGACCAGATTCGACTGGAAGTGTCCAAGTTCGTTACGCCGACTTTCCAGATCCAGGGGTTGCTCGAGCACGACATCAAGGTTAACGGAGGTTTCAAGCAAGACATCTACGCCACCCTGCGTCTGCTGAAACTTTTCTGATATCCCGGATCAACCTTCGTATCAAAAGGAAGAGAGGGCTCTGTACATGAACTATCTCGTGGGTTTTATGAGTGGTGACAGAGGCAGTATGCGTTGGCGGGCCGGTGCGATAGCGGCGCTCGTCATGCTTGCGAATCTGGCGATATGGATCTATGCCATCGTGGCACTAAGGGGGCATCCGCTATTGCTGGGTACTGCGCTGCTCGCTTACACGTTCGGTCTTCGACACGCCGTGGACGCGGACCACATTGCTGCGATCGACAACACCACTCGCAAGCTGATGCAAACCGGGCAGCGGCCTGTTTCCGTGGGGTTCTTTTTCGCCGTGGGCCATTCCACCATCGTGATCATGTTGTCGGTTGCCGTGGCTTTTGCGACAACTTCCATCGAAGGGCGTTTCGATGAGTTGAAATCGGTGGGCGCGGTGATTTCCACGTTGGTCTCGGGAATCTTCCTGCTGACCCTGTCGATCGTCAATGTCCAGATTCTGTTGTCCTTGATAAAGACGTTCCGCCGCGTTAAGCGCGGCGAGACCCTGCTGGAGGACGATATGGATATTTTGATGAGCGGGCGCGGCATGCTGAGCCGTCTCTTCCGGCCGCTGTTCAAGCTTGTCACGCGCAGCTGGCACATGCTCCCAATTGGTTTTCTGTTCGGATTGAGTTTCGATACGGCAACCGAAGTGGCTTTGTTCGGTATCTCTGCGACTCAGGCAGCCAAAGGTATGTCGGCCGACGTGATCATGGTGTTTCCGTTGCTGTTCATGGCGGGCATGACGCTGATCGATACCGCTGACGGCCTGCTGATGCTCGGTGCCTACGGATGGGCGTTCCGGCGGCCGACGCGCAAGCTCTTTTATAACATCACGATCACGTTTGTGTCGGTCGCGGTGGCCGTGTTGATCGGTAGTATCGAGATGGCGGCGCTTATCGGACAGGAATTCGATCTCAAAGGGAGATTCTGGGGTTTCGTCGGGAATTTGTCCGACAATTTCGGCACGATCGGTTATCTGGTAATCGGACTTTTTCTTGTTAGCTGGATGATTTCGATCGCAATTTATCGGATCGGAAAATACGACGATTTACCGGCAAATCTGGGATAAGGCCGAGCGCAACGGTGCGGGCGGCCTGTGGTCAGCCCGCATTCTCGATGGATCTAAAGCCGTTCTATAGGTGGTAAGAGAATGACAATCGTATCGACGTTCTCAGATTGGGTGCGCGCAATTTATTCCGCGATGATCCTGGTTGCATGTGCATATGGCTTCGCGACTGACGCCGAACCAGAGATCCACGAGAATTACAGTCGGAACCACGCGTCTTGATCGTTCAACCACCAATCAGCCGGTTAACACCTGGCTTGGTGTGTGGCCGAAATGCTTCTTGAACAGGCGGCAGAAATGCGAAAGATCGTTGAAGCCGCTCAGATAGGCGGCCTGAGCGATCTGCGATACGCGCCGCTCGGATAGCAGCATGAAGCTGTGTTCGAGGCGGCGGTGAGAAAGATGCTGCGAAGGGGTGAGCCCTTGTTTGGCAAACAGGCGCAGGAGCGTGCGTTCCGAGATATTGAGCGCGTTTGCGATATCTGTGACACTCAGGTCGTAATTGTCGAAGTTGGCATCGACGAAGTGAATCGCCTTGTTGTACAGCATAGTATGTTGAGCGCTTTGGCGATCGGTTGCTTCTACGCCGGAGACGAGCTCCAGTACGACAGTGAGCGTGTCCAGCAGCGCAGTGCTTAAACGCGCGCGTACTGCTTCCGTTGCCGTGCCCGAAAGGGTGATGGCTTCCCTGAGCATGGTGCCGATTGCCCCCGTAATAGGGATGTCCGATGGGATGCGGCTACCCGTCATGTGTTCGGCCATTGCAAGTCGCGACAGCAGCAGGCGACGCGGCATGCGCAAGAGCATCATGGAGGTCGGGTTAGACATGACAAACGGGCGGGCCGCATCATACATGCTGATATCGCCGGCATGCAGTGTCGATGCCCGTCCCGACTGCGTCAGTCCAACAGACCCTGACTCGATAAAAATCATAATGATTCCATCGTCGGGATCGTGCTGAACGTCCTGATAAGAACGATGCCACGAGTGGGGGTGGAGGGCGGCGTATTGAGCGGCGTGAAAGGCGCCGAGTGTCTGCCCGTGCATCCGTCCCTCCATGGTTGCCCCGGTACGGCATTCACAACTGACGAAATGCGTACAAACGGAATCGTGCCAGTACTCGAGTCGTTGGTCTGAGGCAACGTGTTGCGTGGAGTAGTCGAACCGCATGGCAGTTTTCCTGGGGGAAGCCCGTGCTTCGTGATGTGCCGGTACTGGGTGGTCAGCTCCCGTAAGCCGTTCGATCGGCGGGAATATGACCGTTTATACGTTGGCCAAAAAAAGTTGACAACTGCGGGCTTTCTCGGCGGCTGTGGTGCCTTGTGAAGCATTGCGCAGGCGTTCGACCCGGCTTCGTATCTCGCGCCGACAGGAGCCAGGGTTTGATCCGGTCCATTTTTTGAGTGCCCGGTGAAACGCGCCTGGCTCTGCGAAGCCAGGTTCGTGGGCCGCTTCCGCAATACCGAAGGCCTCGTTCTCCAGCCGTCATATTTTGAATCGGATCAATGCTTTTGTTTTCCAACAGGCGCTTAATTTGAGATAGCGTTCTTACACTTCGAAGGTTGAGCGATGGAGCTTCCGCCTGGCGGTATCAAGGTTAGCGACTTCACAGGAGTACAGGCGGGGCCGGCCTGTACCCAGGTGCCCGCGTGGTTCGGGGCTGACGTCCTGAAAATCGAACTCCCTGGAACGGGCGGCATGACCCGTCAGCAACTGCGAGACATCCGTGGCAAGGATGGCCTGTACCTCACGATGCTCAACCCGAACGCTCGTCATAGCGGGTATCGCGCGCGGATATCCCGCGTTGCGGGTGCCGGTCGAACTCCCGATTGGCACTGGCGCTCGGGATGCAGGAGGAGACCATCAGCGGCTTCGGCGCCGTTTCCCTGCAGACGCCGGTCGTGGCTAACAACATGGTGAAGTTTTCCGACGCGTTCATCGGTCGTTATTTGGGTGGCAGAGACGCGAAGGAGAAACGTCCTTCACGGGCGGACGTGCTTCTGCCCGGTCCGTCATGGCCGACCTATAGCCTTTCGGCCGCCGTAGGGGCCATCGTGTCGGGCCTCGTGTCGGAACCGCTCATCATCCCGGCGCTGATCCTGATTCGTCACGCTCGCTTTGATCCGGCTGCCGGACCGTTGACCCGCCGGCACGGTCGAGCCGTCAAATAGCCTGATACGAATCGGCTTTCGGGCACACACTGGCACACTGGTCATGCACCCTGACCCAACGACCCCGGTGGGAGGGTGATGCGACTTTCTCAAACCGGATGACCGCGAGTGCCCATTCAAGCATGGAGATATTTTGATGAGTCCTTCACCTCGTAACAAAGCGACGGTTCCGGCGCTACCTATCTTCTGGCCGCTGGTCGCCGCGACCGCGATGTTTGAGGCAGGTACGGCGCTGACGGAGAGGAACCTCGCGTTTATAGCCGAGGAAGAGAAACTCCACACAGGCCTGCAGCCGTCGCTGGCGACGGCCAACCAGCCGCTGCTGGACTTGCGGACGATGGTGTTACGCGATTACTCCGATGCGGATGCCCAGGGGGTGCCGACGATTGTGGATGCGCCTTACGCGGGCCACCACGCGATGATCGCGGATTACCAGCCCGGTCAGAGCCTCATGGAGACGCTACGCGAAAACGGGCTTTCGCGTCTCTTCCTGACCGACTGGAAGTCGGTAACGGAAGACATGAAAGATCTGGAGATCGACCAGTATCTTGCCGAACTCAATGTGTGTGTCGACGAGGTTGGCGGCAGGGTGAAGCTCGTTGGTCTGTGCCAGGGAGGCTGGATGTCCGCGATGTATGCTGCGCGCTTCCCGGAGAAGGTGGTCAGTCTCGTTCTGGCGGGTTCGCCCATCGATACCGATGCGGGCGATGGCCCGATCAAACGGATGGTCCATACCTGGCCCGAGTCGTTTTACGAGGATCTGGTCAAGCTTGGCGGCGGATTGATGCGTGGTCGGTTCATGCTTCGCGGCTGGAAAAACATGCACCCGGAGCAGCACTATATCTCCGAGCATGTCGATCTGTATGAGCACCTGGACGACCCGGCTTATCTGAAGAAGGAAGAAGCATTCGAAAGCTGGTACGAGAATCCGCTCGATCTCCCGGGGCGATGGTATCTGCAGGTCATCCGGCAGATTTTCAGGGAAAACCGCCTGGCAAAAGGGACGTTCGTGGCGCTCGGCCGTACGCTCAACCTCAAATCGATCACGTGTCCGGTCTACCTGCTGGCGGGAGAATCGGACGACATCACGACGCGGGAGCAGGTGTTCGACGCGACGAAGTATCTGGGTACGCCGCTCGAACACGTCGTGCAGAAGCTCGTTCCCGGCGGCCATATCGGTCTTTTCATGGGCTCGCGCACGTTGAAGATACCTGGCCCGGTATCGCTGCGTGGATTGCCGGGTCCGCGTAACGCGAGCCTGCAACAGTGGCAGAACTCCCAGACTTTTTAATCTAGCGCATACTAGGTCGGTGGTGGCGCTAATGCGTCAACACTTGTACCGATCCCGGGCTTCCCTGCTGTTGGCGCTGGTGGCGGAATCAGCCATGCGTAGGTGGCCAGACTTCCGTGGAGTATGGTATTAGCTTCCCGCCGGGTACGGCGGTGAATCCTGTTAGCTACGGGTTGGGGCAGAAAAAGTAGGAGGAACAGGTATCGCTGGACCATCATTTAGGCCGGGCCAATACGAGAAGTTGAGTCGAGGTCAGAAGACCGTTTATTGGATTGCTATTGTTATCGGTTCTACTTTAATCGCCGGGATCTGGATTTATAAACTTGCTTGGGTACGTTGAAAACAAACCCCGGCTGCGGCTGCGGTTTGTGTTTGCGGTTTGCTATCCGCGGTCGGGCGAGATGGTCAGGCATCGATTGCGGTAATCGAAGGCGAAGTACATGCGCTGACCGGGCATAAAGCCCGCGCGTTGCAGCCAGATATCGGCGACCTGCGTCCAGGGCATGAAGGCCGGCGCGGGCTGGCCGGTGCCGTAGTCGGGTTCGGCGCGCAGCGTCACGCAGGCGCTGTCGTTCAGGTGCGCTCGCGGAGCGCGTCGTTTAAGATTGGCGTCAGCCATGATCAACTCCTGGTGTGAGTTGGTGGTGGTCAGCGGGCCGAGAGTGTTGGTAGCACTCCCGGCCCGCGCTTCTTCTACTTCAGAAATCTCCTTCCTTTACCGCCGGGTCTGAGCCAGCACCGTATCGAGCATCTCGGAGACGAACCTTTGCCGTGCCTTGGGCAACTGGCTGATGGCCTCGATCTGCTGTTGCAGCTTCGAGATGGGCCCGCGCCTGCTGTTGTGGGTGGTGCTCTGGCCGAGCAGTTCATCAGCCGAAAGGCCAAGCGTGCGGGTCAGTTCCGGAAGCAGTGACACAGGCAGCCGCAGCCTTCCACCCTCGTAGTGCGCCAGTGTCTGCTGGGCGACGCCAGGCTGTCCGGCCAGTGTCTGCTGGGTGAGTTCGTGGGCCTTGCGGGCGTAGGCAATGCGAGCGCCCAGGGCCCTGAAAAACTGTTCGTCCTTGGGGTTCATGGTTGGTTAAGCGGTGAGAGAGCAGCCATGAAGATGGCTCCCGGTTTACGAGTTCGCTCACCACTTTGCTCTATGGCAGGTTACTCGGCAACCGAGCTATAGGGTTTTAGCCGAAAGGACAAGTCATGCCGCGTATCCCGCAGGAAGAACTGGAACGCATCAAGCACGAGGTATCGCTGCTGCGGCTGATCGAGTCGCAGGGGCATGAGCTGAAGAAGCGCGGAAAAGGCTGGGTGATCCGCGGCGTGTATCGCGAGAGCGGACACGAGCACCTGAACGAGTGCCTGATACCCACGCATGTTACGCGTATAGTCGGTCTCTTCGCTCGCGAACTCGAAGGAAGACATGGCGCAGAATATTTACGACGATCCGGAATTCCTGGCTGGTTATAGCCAGCTCCCGCGCCAGGTGTTGGGGCTTGAAGGCGCGCCCGAATGGCCGGCAATTCGCGCGCTGCTGCCCGATTTGTGCGGCAAGCGCGTGGTCGATCTGGGATGCGGCTTCGGCTGGGCGTCGCGCTGGATGCGCGAGCAGGGCGCAGCCTCGGTGCTCGGCATCGACATCTCGCAGAGCATGATTGCGCGCGCGAGGGCAGATACGACGGACCCCGCCATCGAGTACCGTATCGGCGATCTCGACATGCTGAGCCTGCCCGGCGAGGCGTTCGATCTCGTGTACAGCGCGCTGGCCTTTCACTACGTGGCCGATTTCGCCCGCCTCATACGCACCGTTCGCGGTGCACTCGCAAGCGCCGGCCAACTCGTCTTCACGATCGAGCATCCGGTGTACATGGCGGCGGCGAACCCGCACTGGATTGGCAGCGAGGCGGGCGACCAGCGGGGCCGCAAGACCTGGCCTGTCAACGGCTACGCCATGGAGGGCGAGCGCCGCACTGACTGGTTCGTCAAGGGCGTGCTGAAATACCATCGCACGCTGGGCACCACGCTGAACACGCTGATCGACGCGGGGTTCCATATTCGGCGCGTGAATGAGTTCGCGCCGACGCCCGAGCAGGTTCAGCAAACGCCCGCATTGGCGGAGGAACTCGAACGCCCGATGCTGCTGCTGGTGTCGGCGAATACGTAGCGTAGCGCTTTGTGACCGCCGCCGCCCCGCAAGCCGCAGCGGCGGCGCCAGCCGATCATCCCTGCTTGCCCTGAATGCCCAGCAGATCGCGCACTTTCTGCTCGGTCTGTGCGTAGTCGCCCTCGCCGAAGTGGGTATAAACGAGCTTGCCGTTCTGGTCGATGAGATAAACGGCCGGCCAGTACTGGTTGCCATAGGCGTTCCACGTCGCGTAACCGTTGTCCTGCGCGACAGGGTACGTAATGCCGTACTGCCTGATGGCCTTCTGCAGGTTGCCGGTGTCGCGCTCGAACGAATACTCGGGCGTGTGCACGCCGACCACCACGAGACCCTTGTCGCGATAGCGCGCGTCCAGTTCCTTGACGTGCGGGATAGTGTGCGCGCAGTTGATGCAGTCGTAGGTCCAGAAGTCGACGAGCACGACCTTGCCGTGCAGCTGCCTGAGGTCGAGCGGCGGGCTGTTGAGCCAGGTGTTGATGCCGGTGAAGTTGGGTGCCTGCGCGCCGGTTTGCAGCGCGGCCGAGCCGCCGGACGGCGCTTCGCCCGAAGCGTACGCGGCGAGCCCGGCGGTGGCAGCGAGGCCGACGGCAACAGCGGCAATCTTGAGACGAGAGATCATGAGTGTTCTCCTTGTGTGGACGACGAGCGTATTGGAACGCTCCCACGTATCTGGCGCGTGTCGCGTTTGCGGCGCTGTTGAAACGTAGTGTGTCGCCGCCGGGGCGCGATACGTAGGGATACAAATCGTCCACTGCGCGGCCGCCGCCTCGCGCGCGCCGCTGCACGCCGTGCGCGTGTTTGTATCCGTCTGTATCCAGCCGCTTTCGCGATACATGACGATGCACGGCGAGCGCTTTCCAGACATTCCCCGGATACATGCCCGCGCTGAAATACGGCACATGGCGAGTCCGCCGACATTCGTCTGGAGACCGAACTCATGTTACTCATCGTCATCGCATTCGTGGGCGGTGCGTTCACCGTTCTGAGCCCCTGCATCCTGCCGGTCGTGCCGTTCGTGTTCGCGCGTTCCGAAGAGCCTTTCCTCACTGGCCGGCTGCCCATGCTGCTCGGCCTCGCGCTCACGTTCGCGCTGCTCACGGGGCTCGGCGCCGCCGGCCTCAACGGCGCGGCGCAGTTGAGCGAGTACGGCCGCTGGATCGCGCTCGGGCTCTTCGCGCTGTTCGGCGCAGCGCTGCTCTTTCCTGCACTCGCCACCCATCTCTCCGGCCCGCTCACGGCGCTTGCCGAACGCTTCATGGCGCGCTCGCAGGACGACGGCGCGTCGCGCCGCATCGGCTCCGCCGTGCTGCTCGGCGCGGCCACGGGCCTGCTCTGGGCGCCGTGCGCCGGGCCGATCCTCGGCCTCATCATCACCGGCGCGGCCCGCCACGGCGTGACCTGGCAGACCTGGGCCGCGCTCGCGGCCTATGCCGTGGGCGCCGCCAGTTCGCTCGCGGTGGTGGCGGGACTCGGCCATCGCGCGATGGTCGTGCTCAAGCGCTCGCTCGGCGTGGGCGAGCATGTGCGGCGCGCGATGGGGGCGCTCGTGCTCCTCACGGTCGGCGCGATCGCGCTGGGCGTGGATACGCGCCTGCTTGCGCTGGTGCCGGGCGCGCCGACCAATGGCGTGGAGGCGCGCCTCGTCGACTTGCTTGCGAGTCCTGCCGCGGTACGGCAAACGCCCGGCGCGGAGCGAGTGCGTCATGAGGAGCGGGAAGCCCAGGCACGTCCAGCGGTACAGGACGAACAAGCACACGAACAAGCACACGAACAAGCGGCCCACGTCGTGCGCGTATCGCTGCCGGCCGCGTCGCCCGCCGTCGATCTTCCGGTGGAAGGCCGCCTGCCGGCGCTCGACGGTGCGAACGCGTGGCTCAATTCCGCGCCGCTCACGCCTGAAGCGCTGCGCGGCAAGGTCGTGCTGGTCAACTTCTGGACCTATTCGTGCATCAACTGCCTGCGAACCCTGCCGTATCTGAAGACGTGGGCCGACCGCTACCGTAACGCCGGCCTCGTCGTGATCGGCGTGCACACGCCGGAATTCGGCTTCGAGCATGAAACAGGCAACGTCAAGCGCGCGCTGGCCAACCTGGACATCCGCTATCCCGTCGCCGTGGACAGCGACTACCGCATCTGGAACGCCTTCGGCAACCAGTACTGGCCGGCGTTCTATCTCGTCGATGCGCAGGGCCGTATCCGTTACCACCACTTCGGCGAAGGGGATTACGCGCAGGCCGAGCAGGCGATCCAGCAACTGCTGGCCGACAACGGCCGCGCCGCGCCCGCGGCCACGCCGACAGCACCGCGGGCAAGCGGCGCGCTGGCCCCCGCGGATTCGCGCGACATCGGCTCGGGCGAAACGTATGTGGGGTATCGCGAGGCGCAGGGCAATGCGAATGCGCAGCGCGTGCAGGCCGATACGGCCGTAGCCTACGCATTGCCGGGGCAGCTCGGCCTGAACCAGTGGGCGTTCGGCGGGCGGTGGAACGTGGGCGCCGAGTCTGCGGTGTCAGGCGCGCCGCAGGCGAGCATCGCCTATCGCTTCCATGCGCGCGACCTGCATCTGGTGCTCGCGCCCGCCGCCGACGGCAAGCCCGTGCGCTTTCGCATCAGCATCGACGGTGCGCCGCCGGGCGTTGCGCACGGCACCGATGTTGCAGCGGACGGCAGTGGCGTCGCCACCAGCGCGCGCCTGTATCAGCTCGTGCGGCAGTCCGGCCGCATCGCGGACCACACCTTCGAGATCCGCTTTCTCGACCCGGGCGCGCACGTCTACAGCTTCACGTTCGGCTGATACGCGCCGCGCCATGCCACGCCGCCGTGCCCTCGCGAGCCCGGCGGCATTTGCGTTGCGGCCCGTGCCGCGCTTCGTCGGGAGCTTTTTGTAGCGCAATGTATCTGCGCGCAATTCGGACACGTTCATATGCAAACCGCGCCCCAAATGGAAACACGGCAGATACATCCGGACGTTCAAATACACCTACGCCAGCTCGATTCACCACTCGGGCTGGACCGAACCCGGGTTGAACCCGATCGCTGTCTTCCTCATTCCTCTTTGGAGAACGTCATGAAAGCCCTCAAGCTCCTCGCTCTTGCAGCTCTCGCCGCCGCCCCGGTTGTTTCGTTCGCCCAGTCGAACGAGCCTGTCACCCGTGCCCAGGTGCGCGCCGAACTCGTGCAGTTGCAGAAAGCGCATCGCGCCGCAAACGCCCAGCGCGCCGCGCAGGACGACGTTCCCGGCCTCGGCCCGATCTACGCGCATTCGTAATCCGCCTTTCCCAGCCCACCGAACAACCCGATAAGAGAAGAGAGATAAACGATGGCTTCGATCAAGCGGATTGTCACGTCCGTGGCGCTCCTCGGCGGCCTCTTCGCGCTGCAAGCGGCGCACGCCGCGCCGACGCGGGACCTGAAAGGCACCAACGTCGTGCTGGTGCACGGCGCATTCGCCGACGGTTCCAGCTGGAACCGCGTGATTCCGTTGCTCGAAGCGCGCGGCCTGCACGTCGTTGCCGTGCAGAACCCGCTCAGCTCGCTCGCGGACGACACGGCCGCAACGAAGCGCGTGATCGGGCAGCAGAAGGGCCCGGTGGTGCTGGTCGGCCACTCGTGGGCAGGCGTCGTGATCAGCGAAGCGGGCAACGACGGGAAGGTGAAGTCGCTCGTGTACGTGGCGGCCTTCGCGCCCGACAACGGCCAGTCGATCGCCGATATCACCCAGGGCCAGCCGGCCGCGCCGTGGGCGAGCGAACTGCGCAAAGACTCGGCGGGCTACCTGACGCTCTCCGACAAGGCGATTCGCCAGGACTTCGCGCCCGACCTGCCGCCCGCGCAGCAACGCATCGTGGCGGCCACGCAGGGCCCGTGGTTCAGCGGCGCGCTCTCGCAGAAGGTCACGCAGGCTGCGTGGCACGACAAGCCTTCGTATTTCGTCGTGACGACGCGCGACCGCATGATCGACCCCGCGCTGCAGGAATCGATGGCGAAGCATATCGGCGCGAAGGTGACGCGCGTGAACGGCAGCCACGTGTCGATGCTGAGCCAGCCGAAGGCGGTGGCCGACGCGATCATCGACGCGGCGGAGCACGCGCAGCAGGACGCAAAGTAACCGGCCCGCGCCGGCCGTCGAGTGGGGCCGCTTCCTCTGGGCGGCCGTTCGCCTGCCACCGTCATCGCACCCGAGGAGCACCTGAATGCAGCGCTGGGTACAGGGACTGATACTCTGCACACTTCCGTCATCGTCCGGAATTCCCGCCGTGCGCCCATTCAGTGCCCTCGTCATGCTCGTCGGCGTCCTGCTCGCATCGGCAGGTTATGGCGCGACGTTCCTGTTCTCCATGCACGTGCGTGCCATTGGCGGCAACGACATCAACACCGGCGTGGCGCTCGCGGGCGCCGCGCTCGGCACCTTTGTGGGCGTCTCGCTCACGGGTTGGGTTGCCCAGCATGTGGGCGCGGCGCGCATGGCGGCGCTTGCAGCGCTGTGCGTGGGTGCGGGCGTGGTGAGCTTCGCGCTCGTCGAGCACGTGAGCCGCTTCGAGGTCGTGCCCGGCTTCCTCGTGGGCTTGGGCTGGGGCGCGTTCTGCCTGGCCGCCCCCATGGCGCTCGCCGAGCGCACGAACGACGCCGGGCGCGGCCTCTGGTTCCTGCGCTTCGCCACCATGCAGATGACGGGCATCGGCGCCAGTCCGGCGCTCGCGGGCTTCGCGATCCGCTTCTGGCGCATGCCGCTTGGCGGCGTGCTCTACACGATCGGCGGCCTGTGCGTGCTGGCGGCCGCGCTGCTCGAACTGTTCGGCCGGCTCGCGCCGCACGTGCGCTCCACGTCCGCGGCGCAGGAGCCGGCATCGCCGGACCCATGGCTCCTGAAGATGGGCGTGATCGTCCGCACCCGCGCGGTGTATCCCATCGTCATCATTGCGCTGGGAGGCTGCGTGTTCTCGGGCCTCATGACGTTTCAGATGTCGCTCGTGCAAGGCACCGGGGCGAAAGCGACGACCTTCTTCAGCGTCTACACGGTGACGGTCATCGCCTCGCGCTGGCTGCTCGCGCGCGTGGTCATCAAGATGCGCTCCGAAACCGCGACGAAAGTGCTGCTCATCATGATGGTGATGGGCAGCGCGGCGATGTTCGTCGTGCCGTTTCATGTGCTGTTTCAATCGGCGGCCGCCGTGCTGCTCGGCACCGGGTACGGGCTCGCTTACCCGATCGTCCAACTCCAGGCCGTCAACGACTCCATTGCCGCGCACCGCCGTGCCGCGCTCACCTGGTTCGTCGCGGCGTACTTCGTCGGCGCGTTCGGCTTTCCGAGCGTCGGCGGCTGGGTGCTGGTGCACGGCGGCCGTGCGGCGCTGCTTGCGCTCATTGCTGCGTGCGGACTCGCCGCGCTCGCGCTGGCGGTCCTGCGCGACCGGCGGCGTGTCGAGACGCTATCGGCCAGCGTCTGAACAGGCCCTGGCCATTCTCAATTGCCAACGAACCGGAGGGATCGTGACTGAACTATGGCGTTTGTCCGCAACTGAACTCTTCCTCATTTTTGCCGCTCCGTATCGAGTTCGAGATTGCGCTCAGCCGCCACCAGCCTCACCGGATCCGTCTTCTTCCATTGCGCTTTCGGGACCAGTACCGACCATTCGGCGTTGGTCGTGTCACGGAAGAACGCCGCCACGCCCACATAGTTCGCCTCATCGCCGATCGGTTCGGAAATCTTCAGCGTCTGGCCCGGCCCCAGCGTCAGATCCCTGCTCCAGAGCGTTGCCGCCTTCAGGGCGTCCGTGCCCGAGAGCAGTTGCGCATAGGTCGCCGTCGAGAAGGGCTTGTCATCGCTGAGCTGGTAGATGCGCAGCACCACCGGCAGCGATGCCCCTTCTCCATTCTGGTTCAGCGCGCTGCGCGCGGTGATGACAAGGTCCATCTGCTTGACCCTGGTCTCGAACACCGCCTTCGTTGCGCTCACGGTGCCGTCCTTCACCGACTGCCACGTGCCGCACGCGCCGAGCGTCAGCGCGAGGGCGACGCCTGCCGCACCCTGCATGATCCGGGTACGCGTCAGAATGGCGCTCCGTTGAAATCGGTGCGCGGATAGACCGTCTCCTCGCCATCGATGGTCAGCAGCAGCTGCACGGAGCACTGCACGCTCGCGTAGCGCCCCAGAAAGTGGTTCAGCACGTCGCCGAACAGCACGGCGTCGCCCGGCCCGGCGAAACCACCCGCGTCAAGGCCGACGTGGATGCGCACGACCCGCAGCACGTAGCCGCGCTGCAGGACCTGGTCCAGGGAGAAGTGCACCGTCCGGATCGCGTCGATGCGCTGGGGGACCGCGTCGTCCACCGTCCAGTCGTAGAGTTCGAGCACCTCGCGCAGAACGGGCGCGCCTTCCCCGAGCATCTGGTTGAATTCGTTCTCGCCATTCGCAGTGAAATGGCCCAGCGCGCGCCACTCGTAGCCCGGAAAATAACGCGGCGGATACTGCGGCAGGCTCGGCCCCGTCAGGTTGCGCACCGACGCGATGCCGGTGAAGCCCGATACCGCCTCGGTAATCGTCGCCTCCGAAAGTGCCAGGCGCGGCAGGCGTCCGTTGTTCGCGAGGGCACGCACCGTCAGATGACGGTCCGGCTGTGGGCGGTCCTCGTCATCCCCGGCGTAGCGATACGTCCCCGCCCAGAGCTGCCCCGCGAGCGTGACCCACACCTCCCGGCCCAGCGCCCCGTAGCGCATCGCGGTATGGAAATACCGCTCTGGTTTCTCGTAGCGCAGCATCCAGCCACGATGCCGGAAGCTCGTGAACGCCCGATAGGCATGCCGGGCGCTGCCCTCCGGATCGGCCGCGGTCACGGACAGCACGTCGTAAGGCTCGACGTGGTCCTCCACGGCGGCCTGCACCCGCACGCGGTGCCCGGTATCGTTCCAGTCAACAGGCTGCAGCGGCAGCGCATCGACCTCAAACACGTTGATCACGGGCGTGCAGAAGAGGCGAAAGCTCTCGCGCCCCACCGGCTGGTCACCGGGCATGCGCCCTTGCAGCTCGATCTCGAAGGTCATCCGTGTTTCCCCCGCCGGCACCAGCGTGCTATCGAAGCCGCAGAGGTCGACGAAGTGGAATTTCTGCGGGAACACGAAATACTCCAGCAGCGTCTGCTCGCGGTCGAGTTGCTGGTTGCGCTCCGGGTTCGTCACCGGCCATAGCCGTGTCGACGGACCGAATCCCGCCGCCTCGAAACGTACGCCTTCGAGCGGCAGCAGTTCGCCATTGCGCACCGACGGCAGGCGGAGGTTGATTCCCGCAATCTGGCGCGTGAGCGCCGCGTACAGGGCGGCGGCCGCGGGCCGCTCGCCATGCAGGTACAGGCGGATGCGCGACAGGTCCACGTGCTCGCGCTGGTCCCCGAACCAGAGGCCGAGAGTCAGGCGGATGACCGTGCGCCCGTCCGCGCGCACCGCCACCTCTGCGTCCTCGACCGACAGCGGCAGCAGTTCGACCGCCTGCGTCGTGCGGAACGGGCACTGCACCCCATCGGCGCCGACAGGCGCCGAGCGCACCACGGCCCCGGCGGGAATCTGCGCCATGGCCGTATTCCGGCGATTCAGGGGCGTGCATTCGATGACCGACAGCGACGGGATCGCCCGTGCCATGTGCTCAAAGAGGTTGTCGAGCAGGCCCTCGGTCACCTCCGGCATGGCGTCGTCGAGCTTCATGCGCAACCGTGCCATGAGGAACGCAAAGGCCTCGTTGGCCGCCCGGACCTGGTCGTTCTCCTGGCCATACTGCATGCCCAGGCGCCGCGCGGCCTCGGGCTGATCGCGCACGAACTCGCGGCCAGCCTCGCGCAGGTAGCGCATCTCGGCGTCGAAATATCGCAGGAACGGATTACCACCGTCCTGCTGGAACTCTTTCCACGATGCGGTCATGGCATTAACTCCGGTGGCAGGGGCGGGAGCATCGGTGCGGCACCACCCTTGCCGATGACAAAAATCCTTTCCGGCATCTGGAAGCCACGCAGCTTCAGCAGTTCGAGCGGACCGGTTCCAACCTGCGTGCGCAGCACGTAGCGCAACGGGTCGCCATTCGCATCGTTCCATGTGAGCTCGTAGCGGGTACTGTCCAGTGGCTTCACATCGGCTTTGGCGAGCAGGCGCAGAAATGCCCAGTCGCCCGTCGAATCGAACGCCTGCCTCAGGCCCGCGTTGAGTGCCTGCCATGTCAGACCGGCATGCCCGTTCAGGCCGTCGCCGGGCCATGCGAGCGGCGTCCAGCTTTCCTGCTGGTTGAAGTAGACGATCTGTGTGCCATCGACCGACAGTTCCGAGCGCGTCACGTTCGGCGTCGGCAAGGCCATCATCTCGAAGCGCTCGTTCGCATCGCCCTTCACATAAAGCTGCGCGCCTACGGTCGATAGCTGGCGCAGGCCGGCAAGGAACTTCGGATCGAACTGCAATGCCTGGGGCGCCAGTTCGTTTGGCGTCCAGTGATCGCCTTCGAGCTTCAGTACGCCCGCGAGTTGTGTCGAGATGAAGCGGGCGATCAGGCCGGTGTCGGGGCGCACGAAGCGCCCGAGTTCGGCGAAGGACGCATCGGCCTGCGTGTCGAAGAACGGATAGCGTCCGCTCATCGCGGCGCTGAACGGTGCGGCCACGCTTGCGCGCCACGCCTCGTTCAGGCTCGCGGCAGCCGGTTGCAGGATCGTCTGCCACGCGGCTTCGAGTGGCTGCGCAAACGCCGCGTTGCCAAAGCCCGCCCAGGCGGCACCGAGGCTTGCGGCTGTCAGCGCCGCGTCATCCCGTGCCTGCGACAGCTCCGAGAGCTTGCCCTGGAAGACCGCCTGCGCGAGCGAGCGCGCCATCGCCTGCGAGTCGGGACTGCCCGCGATCTGCTGCAGCTTCAGACGCATCGTCGTGACCGCAGTCAGATAGCGCGACAGGCTTACACCGTTCAGCGCGATGTTCGCCGGGGCGCCTGCCTTGCTGTTTGCGCCGTTCGTCGCTGCAACGCCCGTCTCTCCCATCAGGGCGAGCAGCGGTCCGAATGACTTGTCCAGCGGATTGACGGCTGGCGGATTCGCGTCGTCGCTGTTGCCGATCAGGCTCTGCGCCTTGCGCACCAGCGTATCGGTCAGCGCCTGCGAGGGACGTCCCGCCTGTGCCTGGTACTGTACCGACTTCATCAGGGAGATGAGTGGCGAGGTCTGCGCGTCGGCCAGACGCGCGAGCTGGTCGATCGCGCCGTTCAGGTTCGATGCCGCTAGCCACTGGAGGCTGTTGAGCATGGTCTGCCAGGCGGCGGTGTATTCCGCGAAGTACCGTGCAGTGAGCCGCTGCTTCAGTTCTTCGGCCGCCCGCTTCTCGTCGATCGCGGCGGCGGTTCGGATCGCCCCCTGTGCGAGCGTGTTGCCGATGGTCTGCGATGGCTGCGCGCCGGTCAGCACCCAGTCGCCGCTGACGCGCCGCTCGTTCGCCGCCCTGTCAATCGCGTCCGCGATCATGCCGTCCCACGCGGCGCGGGTGTAGATGCCCGGCACCGTCTGCGACGTCGTGAACAGCCCGTGTGCATCCGCGCCGTTGAGCAGCGTTTCGAGCGACGCGTCTGCGTACTTGCCTTTGACCTCGTCGAGGATGCTTTGGTACACGGTGTCGTCGGCGGACGCCAGTCCCATCTGCGTGACCAGCATGTTGCGGGTTGTGCTGACGAGACTGCTGTCGGGTGTGATGCGCCATTCTGGATGGGCTTTCAGGTGATCCGCGTAGAAGGCTGCGAGCCGACCGCCGGTATCGTCGCGCTCGCCTTCGGACATGTCCACAGGGCGTCGCCACAGGGCAACCAGTGCGCGCCGGAGGAACGTCGCATCGGCGCGGGCGGGGTCTCCGAGCATCAGGTAGGTCTTCAGCGCGTTATAGGTGCTGCCGCGCGTGTCCTGCGATTGCAGCGCATCGGCGCGGGCTTCCCCTGCGGCCTTGAGCAGGTCCGTGATGGTACGTACGACCGGTGCCTGCAGGTTGCGTGTTGTCGCGATCCCGTACGGATGCCAGAGCGCCGCAAGGATGTCGTCGTTGCGCGACAGGCCCGCGCGCAGGTACCACGGTGCGCCGTGCTGCTGGCGGTATTCGAGCTGTTCCATCAACTGCTGGAGCGCGAGCTGGGCGCGCCAGGACTCGGCGGTTTGCGGTTTTGCCTCGACGGCGGTCTGCGCGGTCTGATCTGCCTCGCGCACGAGCTGCCGGTTGCCGATGACGGAGACCGTCATCCACACACACCAGGCGATCGCCGCGGCGATGACGAGCGTAGCCAGCGCGTTGGGCCAGTAGAAGCCGACGCGACGGCCCCGGTAGTTGGGCGACCCCGCCGCGATCTCGCGCCACACCGGTAACAGCGCAGCGGGCTGCACACGAACGACCGTGACTGCCGCCGGCGTGTCGACAGGCACGCCGGGCGTCCCGTCGCCGTTGGCTACCGGCACCGGTACGACGGTCGGTCCTGGAAAGACCGGCGCAAACATGATGCCTGCCAGCGGCGCGCGCAGCCAGTTCGACGCAGCCAGCGTCCGCAGGCGATCGACGATGCGCCCGCAATGATCTCCGACGTACTTTGACACTTCCATCAGCCAGGTCACCCGAAGGTTATTCCCGGTGCAAAGGTGTACGCCCGCATCCGCAGACCTCTGCTCGACCTCGTTCAGCAAATCCGGCAGCCTGGCGGCGGCCTCGTGCGCCTGCCGGCGCGAATCGTTCGGCATGAACGCGCCCACCGCGTCGAAGCGTTCGGACGGACTACCCTTCGCCTCGACTGGATGCAGGAACGTAACGGGCGCGGCCCAGCCCAGCGCGGTGGCGATGCCCGAGAGTGCGCGGGGTAGTTCGGTATCCATATCGTCGGCGCGCGCGACGTGGACGACGCCATCAACCGGGCTCCGGCGGCGCAACTGCCGGAGCTGGCCGAGCCACTTCGCCGCCTCGATGCCGTCTGGCGATGCGTGCACAAGGACGGTTTCGCCCACGTGCATGACACCCGCCTGTTTTAGGCCGGGCGCGACCTGATCGACCCGCTCGTCTGTGCCGTTCACCAGCAGCCAGCGCAGGCGGCCACGCCAGAACCAGCCGTGCGAGACGCGTAGCTCGTCGTACATGCGTTGCAGACGGGCGTCGCGTTTGAGCGGCTTCGGCGGTTTCGTCTGGTCGCCTGTCTCCCTGCGAAATAGCCGCCCCGCGAAGGCGTAGGCACCGACGAAAAACAGGGCGAGGTGAAGGGCGACGACGACAATCAAGGCGATGAGGATGGCGATCACCACCTGCATGCGCGCCTCGCCGGGCGCCAGATCGAAGAGGTCGCCCCGGAACCACACCAGGCCAGTCGCGACAGTGGCGACGATCAGGGCAGCGACCAGCACCCCCCAGAGCGCGACGCGTCCGGATGGTCCAGACTCCGCCACGGAAGCCGGGTCAAGCGGTCGCAGGTTCAGTTTCGGATCGGTCATGCACGGAGTGTTCAGGCGAGGAAGGATCCTTCCCGGGTGCGCCGGGCAGGACATGAAGAATGGCGGACTGCACGCCACCGATAATCAGTTGCGGCCCATCCACAACGCCGCATTCAATGGCGGCCGCCACGGACAGCCAGCCGCTGGCGCTGCCAAAATCGCCAACGATACGGGCCGGCTCGCATTGGGCCTCGCTCTTCGCGATGGCATCCAGGTTCGCGATGCGCAGCCCCCGGTTGCAGCGTTCGACGGCGCGCGTGATCCACGCGCGCGTCACGGCGGCGAAATCGGCCTTGCCCCATAACACCGCATTGGCGAAGCAGTACTCGATCTCGTCGGCCTTGCCCTCGACAGGGCGATGGAGGCGCGCCATCACGGGCACGTCTTCAGGCAGGCGATAGAGGCCAGCATCGAGCAGCACGGCGAGACATCCCTCCGTGCTGCCGACGGCGGGCTGTCCGTCATGCCAGGCGGCTGCGACCACGAGCAGTGGCCGCGCCTCGCGCGCGTCGAGCCAGGCGTCGGCCAGGAGGAGTCCCTGCGAGGCGGGCACCGCCTGCACAGAAAGCGGCGGCAGGCCAGCCAGGTGCAGCGCGTCGCGCACCTGATGCTCGCGCAAGGTTTCTTCGCCGGACTCAGCCAGGACACGCACCTGGGGCCAGTGAGCCGATTCGTATCGCGTGAGCGCATGCAGGCTCGTGGTGAGCGGTTTGAGCGCATCAGCCATCTTGAGCGCGAGCAGGGCAACCATCTTGGCCGGCGGCTGCTCTGCCGCTTCCGTGTCTCCGGTTTCGGTGCCAGCCGCAATCCGCGCGAACGGATCCATTACCGCAGGCGCCTCGACCGTCAGCGCCTTCTCTTCGAAGCGGCAATGTTCGATAACTGCGGCACCCGACCGCGGGAGTTGCTGTCGTGGCAACCGCACGCCGGCGGTTATCGCCTGCGCAAGCGTCTGGCCGCTCAGGGGCAGACAGCAGCCGACACCCAGCACCCGCAGCGGCTTCTGCGCGAAGCAGATGCGCTGCGCAAGCCACCGGTCACGATGACGGTTGCGGTGGTACGCGCGATACCACATGGCCTCATAGCCAGCTCGATCGATCGCGAAGAGCAGCCCGAAGATCCCGTTCGGAATCCCCACAACACAGAACCAGAACCACGCACCGCCCGCCCGTTCGCCCTTCGGCCACAGCAGCAGCGCGATAGCGGCTCCGAGCACAGCGCAGGCAAGCCAGATGCAGAACCACCATGGCCAGAAGCGCGGACGGCGCGGGTAAGCGCTTGGCTGTCCCGCCGAGGAGAGATCAACTGGCATTAGCCGAAGTTCATGTTGGACAGCGACGACAGCAGGCGGCAGCCGCATGCGCAGCGATGGTGATGCATCGCGAACAACTTGCCGTCGCGGTCGGGAAACTTGGCCATGCCTTCGTCGATGACGGTCGGGCCGTGCCGTTCACACACCGCTGCATCGCCCTTGCGGGCCTGTGGCTTGCCCATGAAAACGGTCCATGGGGAACCGCCGGTGACTTCGCCACCGTATTCGAGTTTGTCGCCTTTGCGGATTGGGGATTTCATTTTAAGAAGCATCGCCTTATTTGGATAGAATTGAGTGCAGACCACCTAATGAAACGATGCGTCGTTTTTTAAGGCATACAAGATATTTATAGGTGCCACCACAACATCAGTAGCAGGTTGACGATCCAAATTTGATTACAGAATTTGGTACACGAACCCCGGAAGCAAAATTCCCAGCATCCTCATTCTTGCAAAATTTCTTCGATTCCGGTACATATAAATACGCACTCGTATGATTCACATCAACATCAGCCGCACCATTGGAATGAACCCGCAGCCGAACAACAATCGCCTGGCTACCGTCACCCACAAGATCCTTAATTATCGGATAAGACACCACCTTACATCTATCGAATGAATCAACGATACTATAATCATCGTTAGTTTCATTAAAATCCACCACTCCACACCCGTCTCCCTTATCCCGAAGCATAATTAAATAATGTTTACCCCCTTCATCCCACGAAATGAACTTTCGCTGCGGGAATAGTTTATAGCCATCACCTGTCAAATGCTTAGCCACATCAGGCGGAATCGCCTTCACGAAAGATAGTGTCGGCGCAACCTCTTGTTCTGAAGCATTGACAAGACAGCTCACAGCGAACAGTGAAAAAGAAACATAAATCGACAATTTCTTCATACTTTATGCCTTCACGTTTTCCAGATCCACTACAATCCCCACGTTTTTGCTCGGAGGCTGGTCACTTCACGGCCATGTTCACCTTATCGCCAAATATCCGATACGCTTTTTGTGTTTCTGTCCAGCGTAATGGCGGACTGTTCACGTCGAACGGGTTAACAATTTTGCTTACAGCGCGCACGTCTGCCCACGGCACCGTTCAACATAGTTACGGAAGTTCGTATTGAGACGCCTGCTTACCATCTCGGAATTCCGAAATTGCGTCCGGAGGCAGGCGCAGAGAGGGAAAGCACGCTGCAGATGCATCCGGTGCAGCGTAGTAAAGGATGACAGAACCATCTGGCTGCGGCGCGAATGTGATCGGAATATTCATCAATTCGGTTTCCCAGCCTGTACCGTCAAGACAGGCCCCGCTATTTTTGTTTGCTTGCCTATAGCTTGCCCTGGCTGAACTACCGAGTTCCGGCCGAAGGAACAGATGTCCATCCTGCCTTGTCGCTATGTTATAAATCTGACTTAAATCGAATCGCTTTCCAGTTATTTTATGAAATGCGAGTCCATATTGGTATGACGATGAGTGTATTCCATCGCAGATCATAGATTCTGATACTTCTAATACTGCTATCTTGCTCGTATCTAGAATTTCCTTTATGGAGGCGTTGTATTCTCCGACAGCCTCCATCCCTTTCGCATTCCCCAAGCAATCTTGCGCATCGGACGCAATACGCATTCTTAGCGCGTGAAGCGATTTATTCAACGCAGGCGAGGCGTTCTGGATAGTCGGAATTGGACCTATTTTCGCAGCGTCAGATTTAGCATAGACGAAAGAAGTTATCAGGGGAGCAAGCAACACAAAAATTCTGAAATTTTTCATATGCTTAATATTCTCGTTTCAAGCCGGGTTTTGCGGGTTAAAGTCTACATACACGTGCGAAACCGCCGCGGTGCCTCCCCACGTCGGCATTTGATGTGGATGAGAAACAATTCGCTGCCTTGCGAAGTTTAGCGTCTCACTCGTTGTCGATTCGGTCGTGTCGCCGCGATATCGAAGCAAATAGGCTGCGTACTGCTGCCTTTCGTCGTACCCATTTCCACCCCCATTTACCAAAATCGACATTCGTCCGACCGTGACAGTAGTGATCCCCATATCGGCAATCCGCAAGATGTTCGCGACACCCATGAAATGCTTCCAGATCCAAAAGAAGCCAGCGCTATCGCACGCATTCGAACTTACGGAAACGACAATATCCGGGTCGTACCGCGGGTACCATTGCCGCATGTCAGTATGCGTATGCCCACGAGAATCAACGGTTGGTGGTCCGGACCAGTGATGACTCGATGTCTGTGTAATCCTGGGATCCGCATAATGTCCGGTATTGTTGGACAAGAATCCTCGAAATTTCCCATAGTCATCGTAGAGCGATGGCCACGTAAGCTGCATCAGTCCGCGACCATAGAATGCTTGGTAGTATGGCGAGTTGGCGTCGCTGACCTTCTGCCAACCCATATAGGACAGGAAATCCGCGTCCGAGAACTTCTGGATCTTTGAGTCATTTATATCGATATAACCCACCTGACCCGTAGCCCAGGTGACTTTCATCCAGGTCACGCGCACATCCTCGGCGAGCGTCTTCTGTGCGGCCAGGATGCGGCCAAAACGCAGCAGCTCGTAGATACCATGGGCACATTCGAACCTGTCAACGGCGTCAATCATCGGATCGGGGTAGGTGCCGGATGGGGCCGCAAGACCTGTCTCGGGCAAGAACGGTGGGCTGATGATCATTATTGTGTGTGGCTGTATCTGGGGTTGGGCTGGTAGTTGCTCACGGGCAGCTGCGGCAGGGTGATAGCCGTATTGCCCGGCCCCTCAAACGTGAACGATGCCGCCTTGATGCGGAACTCACCCGGGCAGGTAAAAACGACATTGCCGTTCTCGATGGTCATTGACGCACCCCCGCTGGCCACCATCGCCTTCGTTTTGGCGTCCACGAGTACGTTCGCGCCGGCGCTCGACACGCGCAACTGCTGGCTTGTGGTCGCGATCAGGAAACTTGGCCGCGCCTTCGTCGATGACGGTCGGACCGTGCAGATCGTAGATCGCCAAGTCAGTTGCTAATTTTTACATTGCTGCCTTGAAAAATGTGGCTCCGATATCGGGTCGAATGATTTAATTTTCAACTTTTTTATATCCACGATATCAAATCCGAAACGGCTAGAAATAAATGCCGAATTTTGGTCGGAGCTAATCGCGACATCATATATCCCTCCACCATATGTTCTTTCCATAATCATGTTCAACTTCGGTCTCAAAAGATAAATTGAAAGAAATTCAGATTGAGGGCCTCGAAAGTCTATTTTGTTTGGCACTCCATAAACAACCAAACTCCTTCCATCCAAAGAAAAAACGCCCGCATCAATTCCATGATCAATTTTAACTACCCCTAGTTTTTTTCCGTCCATCTCGACGAGCATCTCGGCTCGACCAGTGGCCCGTGCCGAATACCTTCCATCGCAAGATCTAACGACTTGCGCGCGAGCGTTCGACAGAAAAATTCCCAACAAAAAAAGGAGAAAATATTTCTTCATATCTTATCCCCCAATATTCGATACGCTTTTTGTGTTTCTGCCCAGCGTAATGGCGGACTGTTCACGTCGAACGGGTTAACAATTTTGCTTACAGCGTGCGATGCCGCTTCTGAGATGCCAATATCCGCAGCCTTTTCGACAGGATAAAGCACACAAAAGAAGCCCGCAGTATCAACGCAAGAATACGTATCATTTCCCGCCAACTCGGGATTATTTATAACTGGACCATCGCCGGGCGGATGCTTGCTGAACCAGGCATGGTTGTATGAGTTGCCATCAAGCCAACCCCTAAAGACCCAATATTCGGAATAATTATATCGTCCAGTAAGCTGCTTGAACCCCCGCCCACGGAATTTCACCCCATCACCGGCACTTGTATTGCCCAGTCCAATATTATTTTCATAATGATGAAAATATGCAACAAAATTTGCCGGCGCATGCAGATAACCGTTTGATTCCGGCATAATTGAGGCGTTGTTGGTCTTAACAGCAATGGGCACCCCAACATTCCCCTCGCGAATTGCCATCATATAATACGATTCAACTGCAATTTGCCCAAAAAAATGGGGCGTGCGTACCGAATTGTGGATGCCATATTTCCTAAAGACACGATTGATCGCACCACGATACTTTTCTCGATATTGCTCCCCAGTCTTCTGCACTGCGATGTAATTTGATTCAGAGTAAATTTGCGAAAGCTCATCCTTGCTCAGCCAGCCGCATTTCCTGAAGTGCCGTACAAACGCGAGGGGGTGAAAAAAACATAGCTTTTGCCCGGTTGGCAAACCAGTTTTGTCCCAGAATTGCACCTCCTTCAAATACTTGAGGAAATCGTTGTAGCCCTTGTTGTTACCTCGGTAGAATCCGCCCTCCTCGAGCAGCTTCGTATACCGTTCCTCGTTGTGCGTACTGTCCCATTCGCTCGGCGCGTTACAGACAAATCCGCGTAGCTGCTGGCGCACCTGATCGTTGTTTTTCACGTAGTTTGAAAGCGCGTTTGCTTTCTGCACTTCGGCCGCTTCTACTAGTACCGCTGGCTGTTCATTATCAGTCGCGGCCTTGAGGATTTTTTTCAATGCCTCCACGTCGCACAGTCCGTCGCTATCGAACGGAGTGTTGCCGTCGCTAATCTTCTTCCATCCCATGGAGAACAGAAAATCCGCGTCCGAGAACTTGTGGATACTGGAGTCGTTGATATCGATGTAGCCCACCTGGCCGGTAGCCCAAGTGACTTTCATCCAGGTCACGCGTTGATTAGGTATGTTTGCGGCTTGCGCGTTGCTAGACGATGCTACTTGGGCTGGAGGGGGCGAACTAGCTGCCGGATCCGCCAATGTGGGAGACGTCGAAAGAATACGTCCAAAGCGCAGCAGTTCATACCCATCGCTTGGACATGTTGAATAAAGCGCCTTGGCACGCTTGTACAGTTCGTATTCGTAGCCCTTTTCCTCGACGGGCTGCGGCGAGAGCAGCGTGCGCGTGCCATCCTGTGCGACGCTCCAGACGTTGGTGTATTTGGAGCCACGACTAAAGTACGTCTCCACAAGAAGCGGCAAACTGTTCGAGCCCTCCTGCCCAAGCTCGAATTCAATGCCACGCAGCTTGTTCTTGTGGTGGGCGTCAGTAACCGTCCCCGTCGGCAGGCGGAAGAACCTGCTGCCTGCCGGAATGACGAAATACGCATGCCCCCACCAGTCAGTGCCAGTCGGTGGGGTAGGCGTCACGTTGCCAAGTTGCGTGCGCCCGAAATATGCGTCGAAATCCGCAGGCAGCATGAAGATCTCGAAGTGCAGATGCGGCATGCCCTCGTACTGTCCGAGCCACCCCAGTACGGCCTTGCGCCTGACCTTCAGATTTGCATTGCCCTGGACTGCCGGGGGCACCTGCGCACCGGGATCACCCGTCGGTGTGCGCAGGAATTCCGGCAACTCGTTGGCGTTCGCGCTGTGCTGCTGATATTCCGCCAAGGGTAGCAGATGCATGTAGAGCGAATAGAACGTCAGCGTGCGGCCATCGCCGGTCTCGGTCGTGTGTTTGAGCAGCACAAAGCCCGTATGGCTCGCGCCGTCGTCAATCGCGTGCTGGCAGACCCGGTAGGCAACGACCTCGCCATCGGCGATCGCGTGCACCTTGCCCTTTGTATCCGGCTGAAGATGCACGCCACAATGCCAGCGCCGGTCGAAGGCGATCGGGTAGATACCATGGGCACATTCGAACCTGTCAACGGCGTCCATCATCGGATCGGGGTTGGTGCCGGACGGGGCCGCAAGACCTGCCTCGGGCAAGAACGGTGGGCTGATGATCATTATTGTGTGTGGCTGTATCTGGGGTTGGGCTGGTAGTTGCTCACGGGCAGCTGCGGCAGGGTGATAGCCGTATTGCCCGGCCCCTCGAACGTGAACGACGCCGCCTTGATGCGGAACTCACCCGGGCAGGTGAAAACGACATTGCCGTTCTCGATGGTCATTGACGCACCCCCGCTGGCCACCATCGCCTTCGTTTTGGCGTCCACGAGTACGTTCGCGCTGGCGCTCGACACGCGCAACTGCTGGTCGGAGAAGATGTCCATGGCGGCGCCCTGGGCCTGCATTTCGATCTTGCCCTTCGAGAAAATCTTGATGCCGAGCTTGTGCGCGCACAGCGAAATCAGTTCGCCCGCTGCCATGCGCAGGCGCTTGACGACGCTCACGTCCATGTCCTGACCCGCCGTGACGATCACGTTCTGGCCCGCCGAATGCTGTGCCGATTTCGGTGTCACGAACGCCATGCCGCCCGGAGCGCTGGCCAGCAGCCCCGCGTCGCGAAGCTCGTTCAGCCCGTCCAGGAGAACGGCCTGCGTGGCCCGATCCGCTGGCTCGGCATTGGCCTGCGTCGTCGCAGCAGCCAGCTCCTTCACGCGCTGCAGCGCGGCCTTCAGCTGTGCGACCGCGGCGGGCATGTCGAGGTGCGGCGTATCGGCTCCGGCCGCCGCGTCCGCCGAGAAGAACAGGCCCTTCGCCGCGCGCATCGTCCCCCACGATTTCGTGGTAGCCTCGAAGCCCTCTCCGCGAGGGAGCTTTTTGCTGTTGAGCAGGTAGCCCTGGTTAAAGGCCGTCTGGCTGTACACCGTCGCGATGCGCGCGCTTTCCTTGTCCCGCAGATCGTTGAACACGATCTCCGCGCCGAGCAGCGGCGCGCGCCAGATCGAGTAACTGAACAACGCATCCGAGCCACGCACCGGATCCTGATGGGAATGGTCGTGCAGGGCGCCGCTGATATGAAGGCGATCCACGTCCCCATGAGCCGCCTCGAGCATCACCTCGGTTCCCGGCAGCAGGGGCGAATGGAACCCGCCCTGATACGATGACGAGGGGCGCAGCAGGCGTAGGCTCAGCAGCCTGTTATCGGCGTTGCCCGAGCCCTGCAGGAACTTCGGCAGAACCGGGTAGCGACCGAACTCATCCAGGAAGGCATACGGGGTCGAGTCCAGGGTGCCAACGACGCCAACAACGGGGCCACCCAGAAAACGCCAGTCCCGCTCGTAGGCGAATTCAGGCCGGTAGGTCAGGTGCGCGGGCATCGCCTTGAACCGTGTATAGACCGGCTTCGTGCGGCTGCCCTTCATCCTGAACGAGGTCACCACGAAGCCGTATTCCGCGCTGGGCATCGTCGCGTTGGTCAGCCTGATCACGACGCCCGGTGCGATGCCTTTCGCGTCGGTCCTGCCCGCGAGCGTCACCTGACGCGCTACCTGCTCGTCACGTCGCGCCTGCGCGAGCGCTTCGCCTTGCCCCTGCGTCAGGTGAAACTCCGTGCTGCAACTGATCTGGCCGAACACCGAGCGGTCGTCCGCATCGTCGGAGACGTTCGCCGTGGCCCGCAGCGGATCCTCCGGCGTGCGGTAGTTGCGCTCCCATACCTCGATGGTTGCCGCCACGAGTTCGCGCTGCTCGTGCACGGCCTGCGCCGCCTCGTGCCAGTTGCTGTTCAGGCCCGACCCGGCCAGCAGCGGCAGGTTGACCGACCGGATGTACGCGCGCGGGTTGTCCGCGAAAACGAGGATGTCGAGCAGCCCGTTCTCGCCGCGCTCCTGCCGATAGAACCAGAAAATGCCCTTGCGTTTCGCATGCCGCGTGATGAAGTTCCAGACGGACTCCTCGTACATCACGACCTGCTCCATCTTCTCCTGCGGCCCTTCGAGATGGAACTCAATGTCGAAGGCGTCGAAGTTCTGGCCGTCCACCATCAACTGGCGGACCATTTCCTCGAACGTGACATTCTTCATCACGTCGGATCTGATGATCCGCTTGCACAGGGCGGCAAAGCGCGGCTCGAGGCGAATCTGGTAGGCGGCCTCGTCACGGCTCGTGCGGATGCGCTTCCAGCGCGTTGCCACGCCATTGAGGGTGGCCGCTGCATGGTCGACGGGACTCGTCCAGCTCGCCGAGGGCACCGATGCCCGCTCGTCGACCTGCAGGCCAGCACGCAGCCCCACATAGTCCTTGCCATCAAGATTGAGCTGTGGCGACGTGACCGTGATGTCGACCTTGTAGTCCTTGCAGAGCCCGCCACGTACCCTGAAGTCAAGCACATCGAGCTCAAGCGCCCGCTTGCCGATCCAGATTCTGAAATGCTGGGTGAGCCGCGCGCTCGGGTGGCGCAGCACATCCGTGAAGTTCTTTGTCACAGCATTCATGCGCCATCCCTCTTCCTGTCCGCCTGAATGGAACGAAGCGGAATCATTGCCGTTGCGATTGAACGTGCCGCGAACGGAAGAATCTAGGACCGCAATGCAGACAGGTCAATCGGACTGGCGGGGCGGCGTGTCGAATATCCAACGTATTTGTCAAATGGCTAGAACTTTGGATTCCTATCATTTTTTGAGATGGAATTACGTGATAGCGGCTGCAGATCGTCTGGCGACGCACAGGTGGTGCGAGTGGGTCCAGCGGGGGAAATGGCCAGATCTGCTGTTCGTGACCACGTAGCGCGGTAATGAGGAGCGTGGCGTCGTCGCGGGCATGCGCCTCGAGGCGCTCGGCGACCTGACCGCGCATCGCCAGCATGTCGCCCCGCGTTTCGTTCGCGTCAGGACGTGCCGCCAGGCGCATGAGACCTGCGTATCCTCTTCAACCTGAAGCATATAGGTCGGCAACCGAAACTGACTGGGCCGGACATCTCTGTGCCGCAACCACATGGGTCCGGTCATGGGTCCCGGCATCCCCAACGCCCTTAACGAACCGGGCGCGTAACTCATCGTTTTGCATTTCTCGCGCGATCTGCCTGCTGCCGCGAAGCCAGATGAGATTTCTGGCGAGCATGGGATCCACGCTCTGCCCGGTGGCGATCTGCCGGTCAACCCCGCGCTGCAACCACCAGGGCTCTCTTTATTGTCTTGTGCCGAACTCTATTGTCCGTTCACACCTCGGGTCAATGCAGCAATGCGACACTCAGCGCGATACCTGCCGCATAAGTGCCGATCGCACCGAGAAATCGTGCGGGATTGGGTTTCGCCATCGTAGGAAACGCGATCAGCCCGACGACGAGCAGGCACCGGCAGAAAGTCGCCGCCAGGATCAGCGCGAGTGTCGCGGGCGAGGGCGAGTGTGCGCCCAGATAGAGAAACAGCACGGCCAGGAAGGGCGCATATTCGGCCGTGTTCGCGTGCGCGCGAACGAGCTTGTGCAGCAGGCGTGCCGGGTCTGGCGCGCAACCCGAGAGCGCGCCTTCGCGAAAGCGCAGCATGGAAATGCTCGCGCCGAGGCCAAACAGCAAAAGACCCAGCACGGCCACACAGGCCAGCGCGATTCTGTCCATTAGAGACTCCTTGGCGAAAGGGGGCTAGCCGACTTCCACGCGGTTGCGTCCGTTGTCCTTCGCTCGATACAGCGCGAGGTCCGCGCGCTTGACGAGCGGCCCCAGATCGCGCTCGCCCGGCAGTCGCTCGGTCACGCCAATGCTTACCGTAAAAGGAACGGGTTTGCCCAGCCGCCAGGTGTGTTCGAAATTCTGCTGCTCGATTGCGAGCCGCAATTCTTCTGCCGCCGCCGTTGCCTTCCCGATATCGGAGTCGGGCAGCGCAGCGACGAACTCCTCGCCGCCCCAGCGGGCGAACACGCCGATCCGGCAGTCGGAGTTCATCACGACCTTGGCGAGGACGCGCAGCACTTCGTCGCCGATGTCGTGTCCGTAGCTGTCGTTGATCTTCTTGAAGTAGTCAATATCGAGAATGAAGACGGAGAGCGTGTTGTCCGATTCCAGAAGCTTGTCGACGGTGTCGGTGAATTCACGGCGGTTCGGCAGGCCGGTCAGCTCGTGGTGACGGCCTGCTTCTGGAGCAGGTCCATCAATTGAACGCGGTCGGTGATATCGCGAATCACGGCGGTGAATTCGATCAGCCCGCCGACGTTGATTTTCGAAATCGCAATTTCGACGGGCAGCAGCGACCCATCCCGATGCAGCCCATACACGCGGTTGCGCTCGTCCATCTGGCGCGAGCGCACCGGCGAGCGCGCGAACTGGTGAACGTATTGCGAATGATTGGGGCGGTAGCGCTCGGGCAGAAGGTCCGTAATCGGTTGCCCGAGCATTTCCTCGGCGGAGTACCCGAACAGGTTTTCGGCGGCGCGATTGAATAGCGTGATGCAATGCTGCTGGTCGATCGTGATGATGGCGTCGTAGGCCGCGTCCACGACCGAACGAAAGCGCGACGTGCTGACTTCCAGTTCGTGCGTCAGCAACATTTTCGTGGTGATTTCAAGGCCCGTTACCATGATTTCGAGCACGGAGACACCGCTTTCGGCGTGGCGTATCGGCTTCAACGACAGGCGCCACCAGTGCGTTCCGTCCCTCAGGTCGTATGCCTGCTCGAGTTCGCGGGCAACGCCCGATTCGAAGCAGTCGGTCAGCTTCTGGCGGAATTCGGTTCGGGCGTAGTTGGGAATGAGCGAATCGAACGATGCCGGAAACGATTTGATCGCGCTGCGCCTGCCGCCCGTCATTCGCATGAAATGGTCGTTGCAGGCCGAAACCACGAACTGGCCCCGCTCGTCGCGGCCGATCATGGCCACGCTCGCAGCGATTTCGTCGACGAAATCGCGCATCATGTTCGACCAGTCGGCCATCGAACCTCCTTTGCCGGTTGCCCAATACACTGGCGATATAGTAATCCGCATTGCGCGGCGGCGACGGGGCAATGTCGCCCCCTGGACGTTCTCGAACATGTCGAAGTCCGCAGCCCTGATTCCGCTGCGCAGGCGCGTCCGCGCGGATTTTTTTGCGCATTTTCGTACTTTCATCTTGTCGCGCTACTATTGCCCTACCGTGTCATGGGGAAACCGCGAAGATGAAGTACGAGAACGCTCTGCAGCGAGCGATCAAGGGGCGCCTCGAACGCGCCATGGAACTCGCCGAACTGTTCGGCCTGTTGATCATCGGCATTGGCACTGTGGCGGCTATGGGCGTGTTGATATGGCGCATGGTGCAATCGGACGGCGTGACGCTGACCGACCTGCTGCTGATGTTTCTCTACCTCGAGATCTTCGCCATGGTCGGGCAGTATCTCAAGGCGGGCCAACTGCCGGTACGCTTTCCGCTCTACATCGCCATGGTGTCGATTGCGCGGGACCTCATCCTGCGCGCGGGCGCGAACACGGAGCTGCATTTGCTGGCTTCCGCAGGCGCGATCGTGCTGATCGCGCTGGGCGTGCTGATCATCCGCTTCGGGCAGGCGAAATATCCCAGCAACACCGACGAGCGGCGCATGGAAGAGGCGAAGTAGCCCGCCCCGGCCAGACCTGCCGCCGTTGTGCCGCCAGGTTATCGCACGCAAACCGGGCCGAGCCGCGCGGCAATCGTGCGGCACGCGGCGAGCAGCGGTTCGATATAGCTGCGCTGCGCATCTTCCTGGCGGCGAAACATCGGCATGCTGACGCTCACGCAGCCCACGGCGCGGCCATCGGCGCCGAGGATCGCCGCGCCGTAACACCAGATCGATTGCTCGTTTTCCTCGCGGTCTTCTGCGTAACCGCGCTGCGCCGTGAGTTCGATCTCGTCGCGGATCGCGCCGAGGTCGGTCATCGTATGCTCGGTGAAGCGCACGCGCGGCGCCTGCGCGAGCAAGGGCTCGCGCTCGGCCGGCGTGAGCGTGGCGAGCCAGGCTTTGCCGACCGAACTCGACGTGAGCGCCACGCGCGTGCCGATACGCGAGGCCATGCGCACGGCGTGCGGACTTTCGAGCTTTTCGATGTACACCATGGCGCCGTCGCTGGGCACGGCGAGATGCACGGTTTCCGAGGTGGTGTTGCGCAGTTCCATGAGCGCATCGACGGCGGCGATGCGCAGGTCGGAGCGCTCCCAGCTGCGGCTCGCGAGATTCACGAGACGCGGCCCGAGCGCGAACGTATTGCCGCCGCCACCGCCCACCGCCGCGACGAGCCCCTCGGCCTGCAGTGCGGCGACGATGCGATGCACGGTCGGACGCGGGTAGCCGCTCGCGGCCACGAGCTTCGCGATGTTCGGCGGCGTGCCGGCGTCGGCGATGAGCTGCAGCACGGCGATGAACTTCGAAAAGGCGGCCGTGCCGGCAACGCTCCTGGCGTCGCCGGGTTGGGAGGAGGCGGGGGAATCAGTGGTCGACATCGGAAAGCTTGCGGGCACCATGTGTGGCGCCATTATGCCCGCAATTTCAGGCCATCAGGCGCACAGATAGCCGCCGTCCACGGGCACGATCGCGCCCGTCATGAACGAAGCGGCGGGCGAGCAGAGAAACGCGGCCACATTCGCGACTTCTTGGGGCTGCCCCCAGCGCTTCATCGGCGTGCGCTCGAGTATGCCCTGCGAGCGGCCACTGTCGTCCTGCAGCGCCTGGGTGAGTGGCGTCGCGATCCAGCCAGGCGCAAGCGCATTCACGCGGATAGTGTCGCCCGCATAAGCAATGGCGAGTGAACGCGTGAGCTGCGCCACACCACCCTTGCTGGCGCTATAGGCAGGCACGAGGCCGCCGCCGAAGAAGCTCAGCATCGAAGCCGTGTTCACGATGCAGCCCGAAGAGGCCTTGAGCAGCTCGCGCGCGCTCGAACACACACGCATGGTGCCATTGAGATTGATGTCGAGCACGCGCTCGAACGTCTCGATCTGGTGCTCTTCGCCGCGGCTGATCACGCCCGCGCAGTTCACGACGATATCGAGCCGCTCGAAGCCATTAACCAGTCGCGTCACGTCTTCTGTCGAACGCACGTCGAGCGAGGCGCGCTGCACGCCGGCATCGAGTGCATCGGGCATGCCGGCGGGCGGCGGCAGACCGGCGGCCGTCGTGCGCGCGCCGAGTTGCGCGAGGCGGTTGGCGATGGCCGCGCCGATGCCGGAGTGGCCGCCCGTTACGAGCGCGACCTTGCCCGCGAGGCAGTTGTCCTTGAATGTCATGATACGTAATGCGAATGAATGGATGAATCAGGTGAGTTGGGTCGCGGCCGCCTGGCGCTCGCCTTCAGGCGCGACTTCCCTGACGACGAAGAGATAGACGAACGCCGCGGCGAACGCAACGGCTGCGCTGATAAGCAGGGCGTTCACGAACGAATGCGTCTGGTCGACCACGATGCCGGTGATGACCGGCGCAAACGAGCCGCCGAAATAGCCGCCGAAGTTCTGCATGCTGCCGAGCGACGCAACGAGATGGCGGGGGGCCGCGACGCTCACGAGCGCCCAGGCCGCGCCGCTCGACATGTTCACGAAGAACATCGCAACGGAAACATAGGTGATGGCGAGCGCGGTGCTTGGCGTGTAAGCGGCCGGTACGGTGAACGCCGCCGCGCCGATCAGGCCGACACACAGCGGCCATTTGCGGCTGCGGATGGGCGCCATGCCGCGCTTGAGCAGGTAATCCGAAATAAAGCCGCTGCTCGCCATGCCGATCGTGCCGAACACATAGGGAATGGCGACGAGCCAGCCCGTATGCGCGATGGAAATGTGACGCTCCTTCTCCAGATAGCCCGGCAGCCAGGTGAGATAGAGCCACACCATGTAGATCACGCCCATGAAGCCGAAGATCATGCCCCACGTGTTGCGCTGCTTGAGCAGCATACGCCATTCCGCAAAGCTCAGTGCGCTTTTTTTCGGGGCTTCGGTCGCACCGTCTTCGAGCCATGCGGTTTCTTCTGCCGTGAGCGTGACCTGATCGCGGTTGCGATAGACCCCATACCAGCCGATCGAGACGAGCACGCCCAGCACGCCCATGATGATGAACATCGGACGCCAGCCGAATGTGAGCATCAGCACGGTAAGCAGCGGCGGCGCGATCATCGGCGCGATGGTCGAGGAGGAGACGAACGTGCCGGTTGGCGCGCCGCGTTCGCGCACGGCGAACCATTCATGAATGACCTTGGCGCCCGCCGGAAAGAGCGGCGCTTCGGCTATGCCCAGCACCACGCGCGCCGCCAGAAAATGGTTGAGCGTCTGGATGAAACCGCCCGTGACCTGCGCAAGCGACCACACGAGCATGCCGAGCCCGAGCATCACGCGCGAGCCGAACCGGTCGAGCATCGCGCCCACGGGCAACTGCGCGAACGCATAGGCGAGCGAGAATGCCGAAAGCAGCAAGCCCATTTGCGAAGCGTTCAGATGCAGTTCCTCTGCCACCGAATGATTGGCGATGGAAAGCGTGCTGCGGTCCAGATAGTTCACGATGCCCGCTATCGTCAGAAAGGCGATGGCTATCGTCTGTGTGCGTTTGAGCCTTTGCGATTTTCTGATCATGGGTCGTCTCCTTTTGGCTGTTATCGTGTGGGTGTCTTCGGGCGCGCCGTGTATCAGTACGTGGCGCGGCCGCCGGAAAGATCGAATATCGCGCCTGTGCTGAACGTACAGGAATCCGAACAAAGCCATAGCGTGAGGTCGGCCACTTCGTCGACGGTGCCGAGACGCCCGAGCGGGCTTTTGTCGATCATCGTCTGTACGTGGGAGGGCGACATCTGCGCGAGCAGAGGCGTTTGGACGGCAGCGGGCGCAACGCCGTTGACGAGAATGCCTGTTTGCGCGAGTTCCTTGCCCAGCGATTTCGTGAGCGCGATTACACCGGCCTTCGCCGCGCTGTAGGCGGACGCGTTCGGCGTGCCTTCCTTGCCCGCGAGCGACGCCACATTGACGATGCGTCCCGAACCTGCGCGGCGCATGGCGGGCACAACGAAGCGGCAAACGTGATAGGTACGGACCAGATTGACGTCGACAATGCGTTGCCATTCGGCGGGGTCGCAGGCGTCGAGCGGCGCGGTCGAACCGGCGAAACCCGCGTTGTTCACGAGATAGTCGACGCGCCCGAATTCGGCGAGCGTCGCTGACAAGGCCGCATCGATCGTCTCCGGGCGCGTGACGTCGGCTTCGATGTGACGGGGCGCGTCTTGCGTATCCAGCGGGCCGGGAATGCGGTCCCAGTTGACCGTGCGTGCCCCGCCGCGCGCGAACGCATTGCAGATCGCGCGGCCGATTCCACCCGCCGCGCCGGTCACGACCGCCACGCGCCCCGCGAAATCGTACTGGGCGCGGCTCATCGGATGAACTGGTCCACGTAACTCTCGCCAAGACCCACCGCCGCGTAATGCTTGCGGCACATGTCGATCTTCGTGAACACGTCTTCATAGCCCGCGTAGCCGCCCCACGGATCGCAATAGAACATCACGCCGTTCACCTGGAAGCAGGTGATCATCTCCTCGACGTCGTCCGGTACGTAAAGCGTGTGCGTTTCGCCGGGGGGTTCGAACACGTAGCTGCCTTCGGTCGCTTCCCAGTCGTGCTCCAGATAGCGCCAGCGGCCCTTGAGCACCATGCCGTGAACGGCCTGTGGATGCCGGTGCCTGCTCAGGACACCTGATTTACGCACGCGCAGCAAATTCATCCAGTAACCCTGTGCCGTGTTCAGACACAGCGGGCGGAACCACACGTTCTCGGCCTGGGGCACCCACACGCGCTCGTCGATGGGAATGGCGTGGGGAATCACGATTTCCTGCTGCGCTTCCTTGGGGAACGGAAGCTGATACGGCGTCATGGGGGAATAGGTGTTGTCCGTCATCCGTCGCTCTTGTTTTGTCCACAATATGGACGCGAAGTCCACGATATGGTTCATTGTGCGCGAGGGATTTGATGTAGGTCAATGCCAGGGTTTCCCCCGTGTTCGGCGTCTGCGCACTCAGAATTCAATGCCCCGCTTGTCGCGCAGCGTTTCGATGAGCAGCCGCGCCGCGGGCGCGAGCGGCGCACCCTGGCGCGTGACCAGTTCATACGGTTCGCTGCGCGAAGCGAGGCGCAGCGGCAGGATGCAGGCCATTGCCTGGCTGGCGAAGAACTGCGCGACGTCGATGGACACCAGCGCGACGAACGACGGATTGCCCTGCAGCAGCGCGAGCGTGGCGAAGGCTGAGGTCGTTTCGAGTAGATGCGTTGGAAAGCGGAGTTCGGCCTCGCGAAACTCGCGTTCGAGCAAGAGCCGCATCGGCATGTTCGCGCGGTAGACCACCCAGCGATACTTCTCCATGTCCTTGAGCGTGAGCTTCTTCGCGCGGTGCAGCGGATGCCGCACGTTGGCGATCACGGCGAGCGTTTCGTCCTGAAGCTTGAGGCTCTCGTAGAGCTGCGGCGTCTGGCTGACCGTGGTGCGGCAGATGGCGAGATCGAGCCTGCCTGCATCGATCTGGCTCAGGAGTGCAGCACTCGTGTCTTCGACGATTTCAACCGACATTTCCGGATGCGCCGCGATCAATATGGAGATCGCATCAGTCAGCAGCGGCACCGCGCCCATGATGACCCCCACCGCTATGCGTCCGCCACGCCCGCGCGAGAGACCGACAAGCTCATCGCGCAAATGGGTGAGATCAGTGTGGATCAGGCGCGCGTAACGGATCGCGCAGTGTCCGGCCTCAGTGGGTTCGAGGCCTCGATTGGTACGCTTGAAGAGCGCGGTGCCAAAGGTCGTTTCGATCTCCTGCAATGCCTTGCTGGCGCCGGGCTGCGTAAGTGCGACCTGTTGTGCGGCCTTCAGCAGCGAGCCGTGATCGCCCAGGGCGATCAAAAGCCGGAGCTGCTTCACATGGAGGCGGGAGATGATCGAATTGAGCGACGGGGTCATGGGGTTGAGGAAAAGTCATAGCTGTATCAAATCTTCTCAATTACCGCGTAATGGGCGTCTCCTTATACTGGCCCAAAACAATAGCACCTTGCTGCTGAAATGCGGTAATCAATGTTGCGGTTGCCGGCAATTGCTGCCGTGACGGTCGAATTCACTATAACTGAAGCTCAATCCTGTGTCCCTCATCAACTACATCACGCAGATCCAGTTCGATTTTGGCTCCATTCGTCTGCTCAAGAACGAATGCGAACGTGTGGGCATAAGCCGGCCATTGATCGTCACGGACAAGGGGGTGCGGGCGGCGGGGATAATCGATAGCGTGCTTGGCGCGCTGCCAGGCGTTGCGCCCGCAACGATCTACGACGGCACCCCGCCCAATCCGAACGAGGCGGCAGTGCGAGAGGCCGTGGCGGCCTATCGTGCAGGCGAATGCGACGGCATCGTCGCCGTTGGCGGCGGTTCGTCAATCGACCTCGCCAAGGGCGTCGCCGTTTGCGCGACGCACGAAGGACCGCTGCAGCGCTTCGCCGTGATCGAAGGCGGCGCGGCGAACATCACGGCGAAGACGGCGCCGGTGATCGCCGTGCCGACGACTGCAGGCACCGGCAGCGAAGTGGGGCGCGGCGCCATTCTGATTCTCGACGACGGCCGCAAGGTCGGCGTGATCTCGCCATACGTCGTGCCGCGCGTGGCGATTTGCGATCCCGAACTCACGCTGGGCCTTCCGCCCGTTTTGACGGCGGCGACGGGCATGGATGCCATCGCGCATTGCATGGAGACCTTCCTCGCGCCGGCCTTCAATCCACCCGCGGACGGCATCGCGCTGGACGGATTGTGGCGCGCGTGGCGCCACATCGAGCGCGCGACGCGTCATGGCGGCGACCGCGAGGCGCGGCTGAACATGATGAGCGCATCGATGCAGGGCGCGCTAGCGTTCCAGAAGGGGCTGGGTTGCGTGCACAGCCTGAGCCATTCGCTCGGCGGCATCAACCCGCGTTTGCATCATGGCACGCTGAACGCGATTTTCCTGCCGGCTGTGCTGCGGTTCAACGAGGAAGCGCCTTCGGTGCGCGAGGAAGGCAAGCTCGACCGTCTCGCCACCGCAATGAGGCTGGGCAGCGGAGCCGACGTGGCGCCTGCCGTGCGCACGATGACCGAACGCCTCGGTTTGCCGACGGGCCTCGCGCAGCTTGGCGTGAGCGCCGGTCTGTTCCCGCAGATCATCAAGGGCGCGCTCAAGGATCACAGCCACAAGACCAATCCTCGAGAGGCCTCCGAAGGCGATTATCGCGCCATGCTCGAATCGTCGATGTGAAGTGATTTCCGTCAAGCGCGAGCGCGGGAATTTTCCTCCTGCTCCTCTCCAGGAAAAATGATTTGGTTGCCTAAGCGAATCATGATTTAACGCGCGCGCCGCTTCATGACGATCTGGATGACGACGAGCGCAACGCCGCCAAATGCAATGAGCGCACCGACAATCGGCACCGCGCCGTAGCCGAGACCGGCAGAGAGTGCGGCGCTGCCCGCGGCGGCGCCCAGCGCGTTGCCGAGATTGAACGCGCCGACATTGACGGACGAGGCGAGCCCCGGGGCATCGTGAGCGGCGCGCATCACGCGCATTTGCAGCGGCGGGACTACCGCGAAGGTCGCGATGCCCCACACGAGCAGGGCAGCGGCCGCGCCCACATGCGTCGCGGCCAGCACAGGGAACGCGAGCATCACGCTGATCAACAGTGCGAGGAAACCCAGCAGCGTGCCGTCGAGCGAGCGGTCGGCAAGACGTCCGCCCGCGGCGTTGCCGATAGAAAAGCCCACGCCGATCAGCACGAGCATGGCGGTCACGAAGCCAGGCGTCGCGCCCGTGAGATGCGTGAGCGTGGGCGTGACATACGTGTAGAGCGTGAACATCGCGCCTGCGCCGAGCACCGTGGTCGCGAGCGCGGCCACCACCACTGGGCGCGTGAGCACGCCGAGCTCGGCGCGCAGGTTGGGCATGTCGCCCGCATCGCCTTGCGGCAGCGCAGCCCACAAGCCCGCGATGGCGAGCGCGCCGAGCCCGGCGGTCGCGGCGAACGACATGCGCCAACCTATCGTCTCGCCGAGCCACGTGGCCGCGGGCACGCCGCCGATGTTCGCGATGGTGAGGCCCATGAACATCGTCGCGACGGCGCTTGCCTGGCGTTCGCGCGGCACGAAACTCGCCGCGACCACCGAGCCGATGCCGAAGAATGCGCCGTGATTCAGGCTCGTGACGAGCCGCGCGAGCAGCAGCGTGGTGTAGTCGGGGGCGATGGCGGAAAGCACGTTGCCGAGCGTGAAGATGCCCATCAGCGCCATGAGCGCGGTGCGCCGCGGCCAGCGGGCGAGGGCGAGCGTCATGAGCGGCGCGCCCAGCATCACCCCGATTGCGTAGGCGCTGATCAGCATGCCGGCGCTGGGAATCGACACATGCACGCCCTCGGCGATCACGGGCAGCAGGCCCATCGGCGAGAATTCGGTCGTGCCGATACCGAAGGCGCCAACGGCGAGCGCGAGGAGTGGCAGGGCGGCACCGCGCTGCGCCGGCGGGCTGGCGGGATGCTGCCGGCGGGCCGGGCGGCCCGCGGGGGGGAGACTGAGGTCGCGGTCGAGCATGGCGTCGTGCCTGGTTGGGCATGGGCGAGTTGGGACCGCTGCATTGTGCGGGTTTTACTTTTGACTAAAAACGCGCTGATAGACCAAAGTGTTTTGATTTCGAGTCAAGAATGAAGGCCGCTTGGCCGGCGGCGCCCGCGTGATGCGACGCCCGGCGGGCGCGCTTACTCCGTCATGCACTCCGGCGCCTCGAGTCCGCGCAATGCCGCCTCGAACTCATCGACCGGGATCGGGCGGCAGAACAGATAGCCCTGATACGCGTAACATCCGGCCGAGGCGAGGAAGGCGCGCTGCTCCTCGGTCTCGACCCCTTCGGCGATCACGCCGAGGCCCAGGCTGTGCGCGAGCGCCACAATGGTGCGGGCGATCACGGCGTCGTTCGGATCGACGAGGACATCGCGCACGAATGAGCGGTCAATCTTCAGTTGATCGAGCGGCAGGCGCTTCAAATACGAAAGCGACGAATAGCCGATGCCGAAATCGTCGAGTGCGAAGACGATGCCGTTCGCCTTCAGCGCCTCCATTTTCTCGATGATCTCCTGCACGTTGTCGACCAGCACGCTTTCCGTCAACTCGAGCTTCAGCCGGTCCGCTCTCGCGCCGGTCTGTTCGAGCGTGGCCAGCACGCTTTGCACGAAGTCCGGCTGATGAAGCTGCTGCACGCTGACGTTGACCGCGATGGTCAGATGCCCGGTGTCGGGCTGCGTGGCCCAGCGCGCGAGCTGGGTGCAGGCCGCGCGCAGCACCCAGCTGCCCAGTGCGGCGATGAGCCCGGTTTCTTCGGCCACGGGAATGAAATCGGCTGGGTACACGAGCCCGCGCAGGGGATGGTGCCAGCGCACCAGCGCCTCGACGCCGGTGACACGGCCGCTGTCGATCTGCATCTGGTAGTGAAGCACGAACTGTTCGTTTTCGATGGCTTCGCGCAGCGCCGTTTCGAGCGCGGCGCGCTCCACCACGACCGTTTGCATGTCGGGGTCGAAGAGGCGCACCGCGTTGCGTCCGCGTTCCTTGGACTTGTACATGGCGAGGTCGGCCTGCTTCATGAGGTCGTCCGTCGAGGCCTGGAATCCCTTGAATACGGTTGCGCCAATACTCGCCGTGCTGCGGTAGTCGATCTCGTCGAGCCGATAAGGATTCCCGAGCACGGCGAGAATCCGCTCGCCCAGGGCCTCGGCCTGGCGGGCCGCTTCGCATGGAACGGGGTTCAGATTGCCCACCACGACGACGAACTCGTCGCCGCCCACGCGCGCCACGGTGTCGCCCGCGGGGATGCTCGCCGCGAGGCGTTTGGCCACTTCCCGCAGCAGCAGGTCGCCCTTGTCGTGACCCAGCGTGTCGTTCAGCGTCTTGAAATGATCCAGATCGATGAACAGCAGGGCGCCGCTCGTGCCGTTCCTCGCGCTGTCAGTCAGGGCGTCTTTCAGGTTGTCGAGCAGCAGCGTGCGATTGGGCAGGCCGGTGAGCGCGTCGTAGAAGGCCAGTTCCTTGATGCGCTGGTCGGCGATCTTGCGCTCGGTGATGTCGCGCCCGCTGGTGCGGAAACCGATGAAATCGCCCTTCGAGTCGGTAATCGGCACCCACGAAGCGCAGAGCCACATGAGCGAGCCGTCCTTGCGCACGCAGCGGAATTCGAGGTTGTCTCCGCGCGAGCCCAGTTGCGCGCCGCGGAACTCGGGCGCGACGTAGGAGGCGTCGCCCGGATAGATCACGGTGCAGGCGAAGTCGCTCATGGCCATGCACTCGTCGACGGTATAGCCGATGTACTGCTCCACCGCCGAGTTGATCCAGCGCGGCTTGCCTTCCGGCGACCACCAGATTTCCCAGTTGACCGTGCAGTCCGCAATGGCGCGAAATTTTTCCTCGCTTTCGCGCAGTTCCTTCGTCATCGACGAGGCGAGCCGTATCGCGCGGCTGCGGCCCGTCATCATGAGGCGCGTGAGCAACGCGAGCAGCAGGCTCAGGCCCGTGCCGGTGATCGCGATGAGCGTTGCCGCGTCGCGGCCGAAACGGGCTTTGAAGCCGTCGCGCGCCATCAGCCTGAGCATCCAGTTGTGTCCGCAGACCACGAGATATTCGGTCGCCGAAAGGTCGCTGGGCAGATGATGGGCGGGGGCGCCCGAGGTTCTGTAGAGCAACGCGTCCGGGGACGATTCCACGCCGTCGTAGAGGGAGACCGAAAGGCCGGGCAGTTCCTCGCCGTAAAGGCTGGCGATGACGTCGTGCATGCGAAAGGACGCATACACCCAGCCGACCAGCCGCGCCTCGCGTTCCGTGGCGTTTTCCGGCGCCTGGCCGCGTGTGTAGACCGGCATGTACATCACGAAGCCGGGGTCGGCGCGAGGATCGGTGTCGACCGAGAGGCGCACCTTGCCGGAGATGGTCGCCATGCCGGTGTCGCGCGCCTGCTCCATGGCGCGTCGGCGCACCGGGTCGACCCAGGCGTCGAAACCGGGCGCCGCGCGATTGGCGCCGATATACGGCTCGCGCTGGATAATGGGCGCGTAGTTCGCGCGCGGACCAGCGGGTTCGATAGAGTAGCCCGGCAAGCCGCGCTGCTGCATGGCCGCAATATGCGCGGCCTTTTGCGTTTGCGGCACCCATGCAACGATGCCGATGGCCTGGATGCCCGAAAAGTTGGCGTCGAGATTGAGCGTGTTGACGTAAGCCCGGAACGCATCGCGATCGACCTCCCCGCTGGCGGCAAAGAGGCTCTGCACGCCGCGCAGCAGCAGCTCGTACGTGCCCATGCGCTGTTCGATGCGGCTCACGACGTCGCCGAGCGAGAAGTCGAACTGCGTGAGCAGTTCGTGGCGGGCCGCTTCCCGCTCGTGGTTCCAGAGCGTCCAGGTCACGCCGAGCGCGGCGGCGAGAACCAGTAGCGGGAGCAGAACGAGGCGCGTCCGGGTCATGGCGGCGTCTAGAAAGGGACCATCGAGTCGGCGAGATCAGGCTTGAAATACTTCGTGAAGATGCGCCGCACCGTGCCGTCGGCGATCATTTCGTTGACGAGGGCGCGCCACTTGTCCCGCTCCTCGGGTGAGAGCGCTTTCTTCGACATGATGAGTCCATGCGGAATAGGTGGATCGTCGAACTCCACGATATTGGTCACGCTCCGAATCTTCGCTTCATCGATGGCGGGATAATCGAACGGCTCGATGATCATTCCCTGAATGCGCCCAAGGATCAGCGCCTGGTAAAGCGGCTCGAGGCCCCCGGCCTGACTCACGCGGTTTTCGGCGGAGAGAGAATCGACCAGCCGGTTGGCCGACTCGCTGTAGCGGAAACTGCGAATCACGCCGAGCTGAAACTTGTCGTTGTGCTCGAAATCGGCCAGTTGATGGATGCCCGAATCCTTGCGAACCAGCAGATAGTACTTGTTGCTGAAGTACCAGGCAAAATCCGCGTATTGATTGCGCTCTTCGTTGGCAATGCCCGAAAGACTAAAATCGAGCGCACCCGATTCGATCAGTTTCCAGATGCGCGCGCGCGACATCAGGCTCACGCGGATCTGGCAGCCGCTGCGCCGCGCCAGGGCGTCGGCGAAGTCCTTGTCGATGCCTGTGTCCGTGTCGACGGAATAGAGCAGCCCATGATCGTGTAAGGCGAGCGTGAATGAGCGCGAGCAGTCGGGGCCCGCGGCGAGCGCGGTACCGATGCAACCGAGCGCGAGCGCGAGGCCTCCAAGGCAGTTTCGAATCACAGCGTCTCCGTTGCTTGTCAATGGCCCGACGGCAGCCCGTCGGGCGAAAAACAGTCGTCACGTCTTATCGGCAGCCTGCTGCAATTCTTGAGACAATTCCAATTGTTTTTTTGCTCGCTTTTCGTGCAGGCACGGGGGTGTTCAGGCAGGACGAGTGCCCGTGCTCGCCGGACCGCGCATCCGTTAAGAAAAAAAAGCGCCGGCGCAAGGCCGACGCAATTGTCATGGGATCGTGCAGGGAAGGCGTGCCCGGAAGGCGGCCCTCGCAACGGATGATTTAACCGATTCGCATAACGCTCAGTTCTCTTCCACCGGGTCGCGGTTCAGCATGCTTTTCGGAATCGACAGAATCAGAACGCAGCTCACGAGCAGGCACGCGCCCAGCGCATAGGTGCCGTTGTTGATGTCGCCGGTCAGGTCCTTCGCGACGCTGGTGATCATGGAGCCCGTGAAGCCGGAGAGATTGCCGACCGAGTTGATGAGCGCAATACCCGCCGCCGCAGCCGTGCCGGAGAGAATCTGCCCCGGGAACGTCCAGTAAATCGGCATGAGCCCGAGGATCGCGCAGGTGGCGATAGTCAGAAATGCGATCGAAAGCGGCACGTTGTGCGCGAAGAGCGCGCTCAGAATCAGGCCGACGCCGCCAATACAGGCCGGAATGGCCGCATGCAGCCGGCGCTCGCCCGTCTTGCGCGAGTGCGACGCATTCCAGATCATGGCGACCACGGCGCTGAGATACGGAATGGCGGTCAGCAAGCCGATATTGAACGTGCTCTTCACACCGGAAGCCTTGATGATGGAAGGCAGCCAGAACGCCAAACCATAGAAGCCGGTATTGAAGGTCAGCAGAATGAACGTCAGCAGCCAGACGCGCGGGCTTTTCAGCGCCGCAACGGCGCTATGCGTTTTCTTCGCGCTTTCCTGTTCGAGATTCTTTTGCAGTATGGCTTTCTCGGCGGCGCTCAACCACTTCGCCGACTGAATGCCGTCGCCCATGCACAACAGCACCACGAAAGCGACGAGAATCGAAGGGATGCCTTCGAGCAACAGCATCCACTGCCAGCCGCCCAGACCGAACAGGCCATGGGTGTTTTCCATGAGCCAGCCCGAGATAATCCCGCCAAGCGTAAGGCTCACCGGAATGGCGATCAGGAAGCCCGACATGGCGACGCTCTGGCGACGCGCGGGAAACCAGTAGTTCAGGTAAAGAATGATGCCGGGGAAAAAGCCCGCTTCGCATACGCCGAGCAGTAAGCGCAGGATGTAGAACATCGTCGCGGTTTGCACGTGGAAGACACCCGCGAGCGGCGCGATAAAGGCGAGCGACGAAGAGACGATGCCCCACGTCACCATGATGCGCGCAATCCAGAAACGCGCGCCATAGCGATGCAGCAGCAGGTTGCTCGGCATCTCGAAGAGAAAGTAGCCCCAGAAGAAGATGCTTGCGCCCACGGCGTAGACGCTGTCGCTCAAGCCGAGCGAGTCGAGCATCTGCAGCTTGGCGAAGCCGACGTTGACGCGGTCGAGGTAGGCGACGACGTAGCACAGAAGCAGAAGCGGCAAGATGCGCTTCAGTACCTTGCGGTACAGCGCTTCTTCGGCTTCGTTGACGGCGGCCGGCGAGTCCGCAATCTGGGTCAGGGTTGGCATGGGATGTGTCTCCTTTCACATGTGCCTTTGAATGGTCCCGCGCTGGGGGAGGCGATTCCACGAGCTTCGTGGTGTGTTTGCTGGATCTCTGCGCTGGCTGTGAACAGCGCTTTTTCTGTTATCGGTAACACAGCGGTCGCTAAATTAGCATGAGACGAGGCGCCACAGCAAGTCGAAAGCCGGTGCCGAGGTCGGGAAAACGTGTGGTGTCACCTGGTGCACAGGGCGAGCGCAAAGTGCTAATATGCAACGATGTTACCGATAACAAACTCGCGCGGGCTCGAATGTGCGCCCGCCGCATCGTCGAGACAAGGAACAAGGAAGTGAGTGATATGACCGAGCCCAACGCACGGCGCCTGCGCAGCCAGGAATGGTTCGACGATCCTGCCCACGCGGACATGACCGCGCTCTATGTCGAGCGCTTCATGAACTACGGTCTGACCCGGGAAGAACTGCAGTCGGGCCGCCCCATCATCGGCATTGCGCAAACGGGGAGCGATCTCGCTCCCTGCAACCGTCACCATATCGAGCTTGCCGCCCGCACCAAGGCGGGCATTCGCGACGCGGGCGGCATCCCGATGGAGTTCCCGGTGCATCCGCTGGCCGAGCAGAGCCGCCGGCCCACGGCAGCGCTCGACCGCAATCTGGCCTATCTGGGTCTCGTCGAGATCCTTCACGGTTTCCCGCTCGATGGCGTCGTGCTGACCACCGGTTGCGACAAGACTACGCCCGCTTGCCTGATGGCCGCGGCAACGGTCGATATGCCCGCCATCGTGCTCTCAGGCGGCCCGATGCTCGACGGCTGGCATAACGGCCAGCGTGTCGGGTCGGGCACGGTCATCTGGCATGCGCGCAATCTGCTGGCGGCCGGCGAGATCGACTATGAGGGCTTCATGGAACTGACGACGGCTTCGTCGCCCTCCATTGGGCACTGCAACACGATGGGTACGGCGTTGTCGATGAACAGCCTCGCCGAAGCGCTGGGCATGTCGCTGCCCGGCTGCGCCAGCATTCCGGCTGCTTACCGCGAGCGAGGGCAGATGGCGTACGCAACGGGCAAGCGCGTTGTCGACCTCGTGCGCTACGACATGCGGCCTTCGCGCATCATGACGAAGGAGGCGTTCGAGAATGCCATCGTCGTGGCCTCCGCGCTGGGCGCGTCCACCAACTGCCCGCCGCACCTCATTGCCATCGCGCGGCACATGGGCATCGAGCTGAGCCTCGAAGACTGGCAGCGCGTTGGTGAACAGGTGCCGCTCATCGTGAACTGCATGCCGGCAGGCGAGTATCTGGGCGAGAGCTTCCACCGCGCGGGCGGCGTGCCCGGCGTGCTGCGCGAACTCGATCGCGCGGGCCTCGTGCACCGCGAATGCCTCACGGTATCGGGCCGCACCGTCGGCGCGATCGCCGACAGCACTCCCGAGCCCGATCGCGAAGTCATCAGGACAACCGATGACCCGCTCAAGCACGGTGCAGGATTCATGGTGCTGTCGGGCAACTTCTTCGACAGCGCGATCATGAAGATGTCGGTGGTCGGCGACGCCTTCCGGCAAACTTACTTGAGCGAACCGGGCGCGGAAAATACCTTCGAAGCGCGCGCGATCGTGTTCGACGGTCCCGAGGACTACCACGCGCGCATCAACGATCCGTCGCTCGAAATCGACCAGCACTGCATTCTCGTGATTCGCGGTACGGGCACGGTGGGTTATCCGGGCAGCGCCGAAGTCGTGAACATGGCGCCGCCCGCGGAACTGGTGCGCCAGGGCATCACGTCGCTGCCCACGCTCGGCGATGGCCGCCAAAGCGGCACGTCGGCGAGCCCGTCGATCCTGAACATGTCGCCCGAGGCGGCGGTGGGCGGCGGCCTCGCGCTGCTGCAAACGGGCGACCGCATTCGCGTGGATCTGAATGCGCGCAGCGTGAACGTGCTGGTCGACGAAGCCGAGCTTGCGCGGCGCCGCGAAACTGCGCACTTTGAGATTCCCCCTGCACAGACGCCCTGGCAAGAGCTTTACCGCAAGACAGTGGGGCAGCTGTCCACGGGCGGATGCCTGGAACCGGCCACGCTTTATCTGAAAGTCATCGCCGAGCGCGGCAACCCGCGCCATTCGCATTAACCTTCGGACACCCAACTGGACGCACCATGACCTCGAACACCCCCTCAAACTGGCTTCCCCGCGATGTTGGGCAGGCGCTGCTCGTTGGCCGCGTGTGGCGCAAGGCAGGCGAGCATGAAGGCCCCTGCGTCGTGCTCGTGCGCAACGGCGAAGTCATCGATATCACGACCAGCGCGCCGACCACCGCGGATCTGTTCGACCGCGAGGACATCGCGCAATTCGCGCGCACGGTGAGCGGCGAATCGCTCGGCCCGGTGGAGAAGCTGATCGAAGCGAATCTGCCCGGCAGCGCGGAGCCCGCGCTGCGTCTGCTCGCGCCCAATGACGTTCAGGCCATCAAGGCCTGCGGCGTGACGTTCGCGGTGAGCCTGATCGAGCGCGTGATCGAAGAGCAGGCGGGCGGCGATCCCGCGAAAGCGCAGGAAGTGCGCGAAACCATTGCGGCAACGATCGGCACCGATCTCTCGAAGATCGAGCCGGGCTCGGAAGACGCGATGAAGCTCAAGGCGGAACTCGAGCGGCGCGGCGCGTGGTCCCAGTACATGGAAGTGGGTATCGGGCCCGACGCCGAAGTGTTTTCGAAGTCGCAGCCCATGTCGGCCGTGGGCTTCGGCGCGGCGGTGGGCTTGCTGGCCGCTTCGGTCTGGAACAACCCGGAGCCGGAAATCGTGCTGGCCGTGAACAGCCGCGGCGAGATCGTCGGCGCGACGCTCGGCAACGACGTTAATCTGCGCGACATCGAAGGCCGCTCGGCGCTGCTGCTCGGCAAGTGCAAGGACAACAACGCTTCGTGCGCGATCGGCCCGTTCGTGCGCCTGTTCGACGAATCGTTCAGCCTCGACACGGTGCGCAAGACGAGCGTCGCGCTGCGCGTGGAGGGCACGGACGATGACTTCGTCCTGGAAGGCATCAGCCACATGAGCGAAATCAGCCGCGACCCGGCCGACCTCGTGGCGCAGACTTGGGGCCCGCATCACCAGTATCCCGATGGCTTCATGCTCTTTCTCGGCACCATGTTCTCGCCGATCAAGGATCGCGACACGCAAGGCGGAGGCTTTACGCATCACCTCGGCGACAAGGTCACCATCTCCGCGCCGGAACTCGGCGCACTGATCAACACCGTGCAATTGAGCACGGCGCTCGCGCCGTGGACCTTCGGCGTGCGCGCGCTCTATCGCAATCTGGCTGCGCGCGGATTGCTGTGAGCCATTGAATCGGGAAACACGACATGAACCAGTTCGACAATTACATCGGCGGCCAATGGGTGCGCGGCGCCACGGCATCCGCCAACATCAATCCCTCCAATCTCGACGACGTGATCGGCGAATTTGCGCAGGCGGACGACGCGCAGACGCGCGACGCCATCGCCGCCGCGCGCAAGGCGTTTGCGCAGTGGTCGCTCTCCACGCCGCAGCAGCGCTTCGATTTGCTCGACCAGGTGGGCAGCGTCATTCTCGCGCGCAAGGCCGAGCTGGGCCGCCTGCTCGCACGCGAAGAAGGCAAGACGCTGCCCGAGGCCATCGGCGAGGTGGGCCGCGCCGCGCAGATCTTCAAGTTCTTTGCCGGCGAGGCGCTGCGCCTTGGCGGCGAGATCGTGCCTTCGGTGCGGCCCGGCATGACGGTCGAGGTGACGCGCGAGCCGATCGGCGTGATCGGGCTCATTACGCCGTGGAACTTTCCGATCGCCATTCCCGCCTGGAAGATCGCGCCCGCGCTGGCCTATGGCAACACGGTCGTCATCAAGCCCGCCGACCTCGTGCCGGCCAGCACGTGGGAACTCGTGAAGATCATCGCGGAAGCGGGCGCGCCGGCCGGCGTCATCAACCTCGTGATGGGGCGCGGCTCGGTGGTGGGCGAGGCGATCGTCGGCTCTGCCGATGTCGACGCCGTCAGTTTCACAGGCTCGGTCGCGACCGGTCGGGCGATCGGCGCGAAGTGCTTTGCAACGGGCAAGAAATTCCAGCTGGAAATGGGCGGCAAGAACCCCATGGTCGTGCTCGACGACGCCAATCTCGACGTCGCCGTGGAAGCCTGCATCAATGGCGCATTCTTCTCGACGGGGCAGCGCTGCACAGCATCGAGCCGCCTCATCGTGACCGAAGGCATTTACGACCGTTTCATCGAAGCGATGAAGGCCCGCATGCAAGCGCTGAAGACGGGCGACGCGCTGGCGGACGGCACGCATATCGGACCGGTGGTGGACGACAAGCAGCTTCAGCAGGACGAGCGTTACATTGCGATTGCGCGTGAAGAGGGCGGTGAGGTGTACGGCGGCGAGCGCGTGCAAGGCGCCACGCGCGGCTATTTCCTTGCCCCGGCGCTGATCACCGGTACGACTGCGCAAATGCGCATCAACCGCGAAGAAGTGTTTGGTCCGGTCGCCTCGGTCATCAAGGTGAAGGACTATCACGAGGCGCTCGCCGCGGCGAACGACACGGAGTTCGGTTTGTCGGCCGGCATCTGCACGACGTCGCTCAGTCATGCCAACCATTTCCGCCGCCATGTGCAGGCGGGCATGGTCATGGTGAACACCGCAACGGCGGGCGTGGACTACCACGTTCCGTTCGGCGGCCGCAAGGGTTCGAGCTACGGCCCGCGCGAGCAAGGCAGCTATGCCCGCGAGTTCTACACCACGGTCAAGACGGCGTACGTCAATCCGGGCGCAGTGTGAAGCCGCGCGGGCGGCGTACGGAAGACGCCGCCCGTTTTCAGATCATGCCGTGCACCACGGAGTGGACGAGCCTCAGCAGATCGTCGAATTGCGTGACCAGTTCGAAACACACGACAAATGCGAATGCGGCGGCCGCCCCGGGAAAGCGCACCATCAGGCGCAGAGCGGGCTCGGCGGTCCGCTTCCTGACCGTATCGCGCGTCATCAACCAGGTAATCACCACGCCGATTACGCCGCCTGCGATCAAATCCGTGGGGTAGTGATAGCCCAGATACGCACGCGGCAAGCAGATGACCAGTATCACATATAACATCACCAGCGCGCCGACCATACGCCATACCAGGAAGATCCCCATCGCAATCGCCACCCATAGCATGGCGTGATCGCTCGGAAACGAGCTGAAGTCGGTTAGCCCGGCCGCCCGTAGCGACGACGAGGCGAAATGCAGATGCAGATCGGGATTGAAGAGCGGCCGTTGCCGGAACGGCAGACAACGCGCGAGCAGGCGTCCCACCGCGAGCGCGACAAGGCCGCTGGCCACCGTGGCGATCATCATCTCGCGCCGCCATGCGCGCCGCTCGTTCGGCTGGAACCAGATCCACCAGATGAGCGGGATGAGGAAATAACCCTTGAACGTATAGAGTCCCACCATCACCCGGATCGCGTGATTGAGCAGTGGCGGCAGATCGATTTGGGTGAGGGCTCCCAGAATGACGGTGTCGAAGCTGTTCATTTATTGTGGGCCATGCCGCTGACTTTATTTACGAATGAGAAAGGCGGCCGGAAACGGAAGTCTCCGGCCGCCTTGGGCCCCGATGTTCCAGGCGCCAGCCATCGTAAGTTTCAACTCAGCGCGCATAGGTAAAGAATCGAAAGCAAGTGTAAATAGCGCTTGCTCCCCCTCCCGCCGCGCTGCAAAGGCAGGCGTCAGCCAGTGCAGTACGGCTGTTCGCTTGCTGTTACGCTCCGTCACACATCGTTTCGTTTCCAAACGAACTGCGCCGTGCAGCGTTTCCGTTATCGGGCATGACCCCACATCGTTTCGGCGATTTGCCCGGTTCCGTCGCCTGGTCGGGCGGCAGGGAGCCGCTTCTCGCATCGCAGCGCACGCGACGGCCACGTTCTGCTGTGCGTCGCCGCTCAGCCGGGTGCCGACACGCGGGAGAAGGAGTTTGGCGAGATCGTGGAAGTGGCGGTTGAAGTTGGCCGCGGTGCCGCTTTTGAAACGGCCGGGCAATTGGCCGAGCAGGCGTTGATAACTCTGGAGGCTAGCCGAACCGGACTACTGTCGCGGCGTGGGGGCGTGGGACTGGCGCAGGCAGGGAGGAGGCATGCGCGCACATGATGTTGTGCGCGCAACGATATCGGTGGCGGGTGCGCCGGTCAATCGTCGTCGCCACGGTGATGTTCCCAGCCGCGATGACGGCCGTGGTCGTGCCAGTGATGTTCGTCTTCGTCGTGATCGTAGCGGTAGTAGCCGTAAGCCGGGGCCGCTTCGTAGACCGCGGCGGGAGGCGCTTCATAAACGACGGGCGGCGGCGCCTCGTACACCGGCTCGGGCGCGGCATAGACCGGACCAGGAACGCCGAGATAGACGCCGATATCGGCATGGGCGGATGCCGCCGTGCTGACACACGTCCCTGCGAGTCCTGCGAGGAGATAAAACGTCAGGCGATTCATGGTGATCTCTATTTCAGTCAACGGACGTGGTTGCTATGGAAGCGGATTCTAGATGCTGAGCCTGCGAACGGGATGCGCAGATTTGTCAATCGTGTAACCGCTGGTAAAGCCGCACGAAAAATAGCGGCCTTAAGGTTCCCATAAGGGAAGCGCGCGGCCCTGAAGCGCCGTTGGTTCGGGGCGGCCGTTTTGGGGCCATGACACGTTTGTGCTGTTGCCATTACCCTATGGAGGCTGCTCGCGCCCGAGACAGGTTGCCCATGCGTGCCGACGATCGAACTTCTACGCAAGCCTGCATGCCCGAATTCCGGACATGGGGCGATGTCTGCTCGTTCGGGAACGACGCCGTTGCGCTGCGCTGGGCACTCGAGGACGCACACCTCACGCACTGCTCGCTGGTCGATTGCACCGGGGCATGCGAGCTGCCCATCGCCGCGCCGTTCGCGCTGACGTTCGCGGACGGCAACACACTCGGCGCGGCCGGCATGCGCGTGCTCGCACCGGTAAGGGAAGATGCGCTCGCCGCCAACCCCCACGCATTGCGATTGGCCGAGCGCGTCTCGGGCCGGCGCGTGAGCGTCATGCTGGGCGACGCGCAGGGACGCCTTGCGATTCAATGGAGCGTAGAGCAGCGCGACGGCGCAAGATATCTGCGCATGACGCTGAACGTGACGGCCCTGCGCCAGGCCGAAGCCATTGCCGTCGTTTCATTGCTGCAGGCGCGCGCTGTCGGCGCGCAGACCTGCAGCGAACGCAAGGGCACGCCGGTCGTTGCGGGCAACTTCTACCTGGGCTTCGAGTTGCCGCTTGCAACCAGCCGCGTGGAAGCAGATAGCGTCAGTTTTACGCTGCAACGCGCGCTGCCGCTGGAAAAGGATCGGACGCTGACTTACTCCGCCGTGGCGGGCGTGGCTCGCGACGGCCAGTTGCGGCGCGACTTCGCCACCTGTCTCGAGCAGGAGCGCGCCCGCCCATATCGTCCGTTTCTGCACTACAACAGCTGGTGGGATATCGGTTATCTCACGCCTTATACGCAGGACCAGGCGCTCGAGCGCATCGAAACGATCGGCCGCGCATTGCATACCGCGCGCGGTGTGCTGATCGATTCGTTTCTTTTCGACGACGGCTGGGACGACCTTGGCGGCGGCTGGCATTTCAGCCAGGCGTTTCCCTATGGCTTCGTACCGCTGCGCGACGCGGCGGCACGCTATGGCGGCGCGCCCGGTGTCTGGCTGTCTCCCTGGGGCGGCTATTGCGCGCCGAAGCATGAGCGCATAATGCACGGCCGCGCCTCGGGCTACGAAGTCATCGACGATGGTTTCGCGTTATCGGGGCCGCGCTACTACGAGCGCTTTCACGAAGTCGTGATGAGCCTGCTCGCGAGAGACGGCGTGAACCAGTTCAAATTCGACGGGACAGGCAACGCGGACCGGGTATTTCCAGGCAGCCTTTTCGATAGCGATTGGGACGCGGCGATCCAGCTGATCGGCGACATTCGCGCGGCGAAACAGGAAACTTTCATCAACCTCTCGACCGGCACGCATCCCTCGCCGTTCTGGCTGCGCTACGTCGACGCGATCTGGCGCGGCGGCAGCGACGACGGTCAGGCGGGCAGCGGCACGAGCCGCGAGCGCTGGATCACCTATCGCGACGCGCAGACCTACCGCAACGTCGTGCTGCGCAGCCCGCTCTTTCCACTCAATTCACTGATGCTGCACGGCATCGTGCTGGCGCAGTGCAATCCACGGCTGAATGCGCCGGCAGGCGATGCATTCGCGCACGAAGTGCGGTCCTTCTTCGCGAGCGGTACGCAGTTGCAGGAACTGTACATCACGCCTTCGCTGCTGGGCGAGGACCACTGGAACGTGGTCGCGCAAGCGGCCCGATGGGCGCGTGCGAACGGTGACATATTGCGCGACAGCCACTGGATCGGCGGCGCGCCCGACGAAGCGGCCATCTACGGCTGGGCCGCTTGGGCGCCGCACAAGGCAATCGTGACGCTGCGCAATCCGCACGATCGGGCCCAGCGTTTTGCACTGGCGTTGCGATATCAACTGGAACTGCCGGATGGGGCGGCGGGACGATTCCGTGCGCTGAGCCTCTGGCATGCAGGCACCCCCGGCGTTCCCGCAATACTGAGCGCGGACGTACCGTGTGAAATCGAGCTCGCACCTTTCGAAGTGCTGACGCTGGAGCTGCTGCCCGATGGGTGCTAATACAACGAATTCGCTAGTGGCACCGGCTTCGTTTCGGTCAGATGCAGGTCGAAGATCAGCACCTCGTTCTCACCATGCGTGAGCCACGGCGCGGGGCAGTACAGGCGCGTTTGCGGGCCGATGCTCCAGTAGCGCCCCAAATTGTGTCCATTGACCCAGACCACGCCCTTCGTCCAGTTGCCCATATCGAGCCAGGTATCGCCCACTTCATCCAGAACCAGGCGCGCCCTGAAAAATAGCCCGGGTTTCAGCGGATTCGTGCAGCGTTCCTGCAACCCGGCGATGTACGCCTCATCCATCGGCAGCGAAAAGACTTCCCACTGCTCGAGAGACGAAACGGACCCGTCGAGGTATTGCATGTTCACGGGATCCAGCAATCCTTTGCGGTCGACGATGGCCGGCCCGAAGTTGACGCGCCCCATGGCCTCTATCAGGATTTCCAGCGCACCGGGCGCACCGGGCGCACCGGGTGCATCGGCCGCGGTGGCCGGCAATGCGAGCGGCGCGCGATGTGTCACGCGTAACCGCTGTGCATAGTCTTGCGGAATGCATGCGCGCGAGACGCCGCCCGCGTAGCGCTCGCCGACAAAAACCGTCGCATAGTCATGAACGCCGCCGATATCCAGCGCGCCAACCGGTTGCGCAAGCAACGTTTTCCGGTACAGCATGAAGCCGAAACTCTGGCCGTAGCGCTCGAACGGCAGCGGATCGACGCTCGACTCGCGCGGCAGAGGCGCGGGGAGGTTGTCCCAGACGGAGGCGAAGAGGGTCGGCGTCAGGGTGTGCCCCGCGACTGTGGGGATGGCGTCGGGAATATCCGGCAATGGCCCGGCCAGATAGTGGGCGATGATGTCGCGATACCTCATGTATTTCGCCGTGGCCGCCCCGTGCTCGTTAATCGGCGCTCCATAATCGTAACTCGTGATATCCGGTTGATAGTTGCCCGACTCGTCCACATTCGCGCCGGCATAAAAGCCAAAGCTCGTGCCGCCGTGAACGACATAGAGGTTGAACGACAATTGCGACTGCATGAAGGCCGTCAAGATGGCTGAAAGATCGTAATCGAGTCCGGCGAAATCCGGCTCGCCCCAATGCGTCAGCCAGCCCGGGTAGACCTCGCCCGCCATCGCGGGCACGGCGGGAAACGCGCGCCGCACCGCTGCGATTTGCGCCGCGTTGCCGTTGCTCAGCGCAATGGCGCCACCTGTCACCGTAGTGCGATTGCGTTCGAGTTGCGCGAGACCGTCCTCGGTGTAGAAGGGCCCGGCTATGCCGTCCCGTAGCCAAAGCTGCCTGAGTTCTTCGAGGTAAGCGGGATTGCTTGCGTACGAACCGAATTCATTTTCTATCTGGATCATCAGGATCGGCCCGCCTGCATCGATCATCAACGGCTTGATGCGCGCAGCGAGTTCGCCGATGTAGCGGGCAACCGCGGCCATGTAGCGGGCATCGGTGGCGGAGTCGGTGCGCAGTCGAATGTCCGGTTCGCTCAGCAGGTAGGCGGGGAGGCCGCCCAGGTCCCACTCGGCGCAGACGTAGGGGCCCGGACGCAACAGCACCCAAAGCGCTTCTTGCTGACACAGGCGGATGAAGGCCGCGATGTCGCGGTTGCCGCTTTCGAAGTCGAACACGCCCCGGCGCGTCTCATGGTAGTTCCACATGATGTACAACGCGATGCAGTTCATGCCCATCGCCTTGGCCATGCGAATGCGATGCAGCCAGTACTCGCGCGGAATGCGCGCGGGATGCATTTCGCCGCTGCGAATCTGCAAGGGCTCGCCGTCGAGCAGGAAGTGCTCGCCGTCGGGGCTGAACGAGAAGGTGTGGCTGCGTTCGCGGTTCACGGTGTAATCGCGCCCTTGTATTTGCACACTCACGCACTATACTTCCACGGCTGATAGTAGAACGCTTAATTTCGCTTAAGCCTGTAATTCGGCGGGAATACGCGCAAGTCAGATATGCCGGGCTATGTAACCGTATTGATGCAGTTACATTCGAATATGAAAAAGCGTGCTATTTTTCCGATTGCCAGCTCAACGCTTCTCGTCGCGGCGGGAATTTTCTGCATCGTCTTGTCGCTCTCGACAAGGTCCCTGATCGGAACGCTTTTCATCGCGAGGATGCTGCTGTTCTGCGGCTTCGTGCATGCCTTGAATCTCTTCACGACGAAAGACTGGAAACTCGCCATCAGGCGCATTCCGCCAGTCATCGTGCCCATACTCATCGGCATTCTCATTCTGGTCAATGACAGCGCACGGGCGCGCGGGCTTACCGTGATGCTGATGATCTTCTTCGTACTCGACGGCTTCTTCAAGATCATTGCGTCGGTCGGGCAGGACGTGAAGATCAACAATATCGGCATTGTCAGCGCCGCGCTGTCGTTCCTGCTCGCCATTTTTCTGGCCGCCAATTTCCCAAGCGTGCCGTTACCCTTGCTCGGATTGTTCCTCGGGCTGGATCTCATTTCCATGGCCGTGGTGCCGTTTGGCGGCCGGGAGCGCAGGCGCGAGCTGATCTGACCTGACGAAAGCGCAGTCGGCGGCCGCGTCGCGGCCGTGCATCACGTTTCGCACGCACACGGTGTCGCCATCGATGTCCGTATCAGTGTGCGGTTGCCGTTTTACACACGCAAAACCGACGGAGGCGATTCATGATCTTCGCAAATGGCTTTACGTTTTCGAACTTTATTATCGATGCGTTTTCGATATTCATGTTCATTCTGTGGTTCTGGCTGTTCATCACGATCACGAGCGACCTGTTCCGTCGGACCGATATGTCGGGCTTCCTGAAGATCGTTTGGGTGATCTTTCTGATTGTTTTGCCCTATATCGGCATATTTGCCTATGTCCTCACGCAGGGCAGAGACATGGCGCATCGCAACCAGGAACGGGCGCAGAAGGCGCGCGAAGAACTGCGCCACATCGTGGGCTACAGTGTCGCGGACGAAATCGAGAAGCTCGACAAGCTGAAAACGACAGGCTCGATTACCGACGACGAGTACAAGCGCCTGCGCGCGCGGCTCGTCGATTGAGTGAGGCAGCAGGCATGGCAACCCTCCATGCCTGAGTCATGCCGCAACCGCGCGGGCTGCGGCAACGCAGCCCGTCACGTCATTCCGGTCATTCGGTACCCGAAACGATCTTCGAGATCCTCCAGTTGCTTCTCGTCACCAGCACGTAGTCGCCATTCACGCCAAGCCATTGCTGGCCGCGCTTCGGGGCGTCCAGGTTATGCGATTTCCAGTCGTTCATCACAAAGTTGTAGTGCCGGTACTTCGAGGGAACCTGTTGGCCCTCGTGCCAGTCGCGATGCGGCATGGTCGGCATGACCTGCTGGCGGCCTGTCCCCTGGCTTTGATCCTCACCGGATGTGCCTTGCGCCATTGCGGACGAGGAGACACCGACGAGGAGCGCAGCGATGACTGAGAGGACGAATTGGCTTTTCATGATTCGATCTCCGGTGGCAAGAAGATGATTGACTTCGCCATGACCTATGGCTTCTTCGGTTATAGAACATCCCGAAAGCCTTGATATCCAACTGTGCGAACGTGCCCTTAAAAGCGTCTGGGAAAAAGGCAGGAAAACGAACGAATATGGCGGTGTGAATAAGGGTGGAAGCGTCTATCCATAGTAGTAAACGGAATTCCGACTTCAAGTAATTTACGAGTGGTTGAATTTGTGGCGTTTTTGCGTAATTCCCGTGAATGCATGAAAGCGCTGTTTGTTAGATAACGATTGAAGCGTTATGCGCATTTCGTGCGCGTGTGCATCGGCGGACTGCGCACATCGGGGGCCGTAATTCGCAGTTTGAGTGAACATCGCAATGATCCGGTCGCGTACTGCGCAATGAGCCGTTCATGGCGCGCGCGTACCGTCTCTATTTTTCGGTGGAGCCTCGCGTGCCAAACTGCGAACCCAGACGCTGTAGACCGTGGCTGATCGGCATTGCGGCTATGCTGCTGCTGGCGGGCTTCGGATGCCGCGACCGGCAAGCCCAGAGCGGCGCAGCGCCACCGCCTCCCAGCGTGCTCGTCGAAACGGTTGCGGCGCAATCCATTCCTCGTGTGATCGAACTGCCGGGGCGCATTGAGGCGATCCGCTCTGCGGAGGTGCGCGCCCGCGTGGACGGTATCGTCGAGCGGCGGCTCTTCGAGGAGGGCACCGACGTGCGCGCCGGCGCGCCGCTCTTTCTCATCGATTCGCGCGACTACGAGGCCGCACTGCAGCAGGCCCAGGCGGCGCTCAACCGGGCTCGGGCCGTGCAGGGCAATGCGGCTTCCGAGGTTGCGCGCTTCAAGCCGCTGGTGGCGCGCCAGGTCGTGAGCGCCCAGGAATTCGAGGCCGCCACGGCCGCACTGCAGCAGGCCGACGCGAACGTTGAGGATGCTCGCGCCGCGGTGACGCTTGCGCAGCTTCGCCTCGATCGATGCACGGTTCGCGCGCCGATCGCGGGCCGTGTGGGACGCGCGCTCGTCACCGAAGGCGCGCTGGTCAGTGCGGCCGGCGCGACCTTGCTCACGCAGGTCAACCAGTTAACGCCTGTGAACGCCGTTTTTACGCAGTCGAATATTTCGTTGCTGGAAGTACGCAAACAGATCGCGTCGGGCACGCTCGCTGCGCCCGCCGCCGACCGCGCGCAAGTGTGGCTCACACTCGCGAACGGCGACGACTACGGCGAGCCGGGTGTGCTCGACTTCACCGATCTCGTCGTCGATCCTTCCACCGGGACGCAGGTGCTGCGCGCGCGCTTCAACAATGCGTCGCGCATCCTGTTGCCGGGGCAGTTCGTGCGCGGGCGCATCGTGATCGGCACGATACCGAATGGCCTCGTCGTCCCTGCGCGCGCGGTGCAGTTCGACAACAACGGCGCGAGCCTTTCGCTTGTTGCCGACGACGGCACCGTCGTGCGGCGCAATGTCGTGCTCGGCCCGCAGGAAGCGGGGCAATGGGTCGTCAAGGATGGGCTGGAGCCGGGTGAGCGCGTCATCGTCGACGGCTGGCAGAGGGTGCAGCCGGGGCAGCGTGTGGACGCCCATCCCTTCGCCGCGCCGGGCCACTCCTGAGCGGCGCGCCCCATGAACCGGTTCTTCGTCTACCGCCCGGTCTTCGCGTGGGTCGTCGCGCTCTTCGTCACGCTCTTTGGCGCCCTCGCGCTCATGCTGCTGCCGGTCGAGCAGTACCCCGACGTCGCGCCGCCCTCGCTCTCGATATCGGCGGTCTACAGCGGCGCCGACGCGAACACGCTGGACCGTACGGTCACGTCTATCATCGAAGACGAGATGAACGGGGTCGACAATTTCCTCTACATGTCGTCGCAGAGCCGCTCGAACGGCACGGCGCAGATCACGCTCACGCTCAGGCCCGGCACCAATCTCGACGTCGCCCTCTCGCAGGTCCAGGACCGCCTGAGCCGCGTCGAGCCTCGCCTGCCGCTGGAGGTGAGACAGGTCGGCGTGAGCGTCACGAAAGCGTCGTCGGGCTTTCTGATGCTCGTTGCGCTGCAATCCGCCGATGGTTCGATCCCGGCCGTCGAGCTGGGCAACTTTGCCGCCAATAACATCGTCAACGAATTGCGCCGCATTCCCGGCGTCGGCGACGCACAGCTGTTCGGTTCGTCGTATGCCATGCGGATATGGATCGATCCGGAAAAACTCGGCAGCTTCGGTATTTCGGCTAACGAAGTGATGACGGCCATCCAGGAGCAGAACAGCCAGACTGCGGGCGGCAGCCTCGGCGACCAGCCCATTGCGCCCGGCGCCGAACTCAATGCGCAGATCGTCATGCGCGGCCGGTTTTCGACGCCCGAGCAGTTCCGCGAGGTGATCGTGCGTTCGAACCCGGATGGCTCCACGGTGCGGGTGGGCGATGTCGCACGCGTGGAGCTGGGCAACGACAGCTATGGCTTTCGCTTTCGCGTGAACGGCAGGGAGTCCGCCGGGATTGCCATCCAGCTAGCGAGCGGCGCGAACGCGCTGGCCGTGGCGAACGCCGTCCGGCAGCGTCTCGCGCAATTGCAGCCGACGTTCCCGAAGGGCGTGGCGTGGGTCGTGCCGTTCGATACGACGCCGTTCATCACGACCTCGCTGAGCGGCGTGCTGCGCACGATGGTCGAGGCGCTGCTGCTCGTGACGGTCATCGTGTTCCTCTTCCTGCAGCAATGGCGCGCGACGCTCATTCCCACGCTGGTCGTCCCGATTGCGCTGATCGGCACATGCGCGGGCATTTATTTGTTCGGACTCTCCATCAATCTGCTTTCGTTGTTCGCCATGGTCGTGGCGATCGGTATTCTCAACGACGACGCGATCGTGGTCGTGGAAAGCGTCGAGCGCGTGATCCAGGAAGAGGGCTTGAGTTCGCGGCGCGCGACCGTCAAGGCTGTCGGGCAGATTGCGGGCGCCGCCGTCGCGAGCACGCTCGTGCTCATTGCGGTGTTCGTTCCCATGGCGTTCTTTCCCGGCTCGACGGGCGCGATCTATCGCCAGTTCTCGGTCACGCTCACCGTCTCGATCTTTCTCTCGACCCTGCTCGCGCTGACGCTGGGCGTGGCCATGTCGGCGGCGCTGCTGGGCAGCAGGAGGAAGTCCGGTGACGGCCCAGGCAAGCCCGCCGCCACGCACTGGCCGGCCCGCATGCAGCAGCGCGTGTTCGATGCGTTCAACCGCGGCATGCAAACCGCCACCGAGCGCTACGTGCTGGCCGTGCAGGCCATGCTGCGCAAACCGGTGCGTTGGCTCGTCGTATTCGTCGTGGTGTGCGCGGCGACCGGGTTCCTCTTCACCCAGTTGCCGCGCGGTTTTATTCCGGGCGAGGACCAGGGGCACATTTTCGTCGCGTATACGGCGGCGCCCGGCGCGACGGCGCAGCGCACGCAACAGGTCGTCGACCAGGTCGAGGCGTTTCTCCGGCAGCAGCCGCAGGTGCGCAATATCGCCTCCGTCACGGGATTCAGCTTCTTCGGCCAGGGGCAGTCGGCGGCGATGTCGTTCGTCGACCTGAAGCCGTGGGCTGAGCGGCCGGGCGCGGCCAACTCGGCGGGGGCGCTGGTTGGGCGCGCGAACGCGGCGTTCCGCAATATTCCTCAAGCGCTCGTCTTCGCGCTCGATCCGCCGGCCATCCCCGCACTCGGCAATGCGAGTGGCTTTACGATGAAGATACTCGACCGCAGCGGCGTGGGCGGCGCCGCGCTGCAGCAGGCGAGCGCGCGCATGCTGGCGGAGGCGGCGCGCAGCCCCTTGGTGGTGGGCGTGCGTCCCGACGGTTTGCCGCCCGCGCCGCAGCTCTATGTCGATATCGACCGCGTGAAGGCGCGCGCGCTGGGGCTGCAGATCGGCCAGGTGAACAGTGCGCTCGCACTCGCATTCGGCTCGAACTACGTGAACGATTTCGTCTACGAGGGGAATGTGCTGCGCGTGCTGATGCAAGCCGACGCCGACCAGCGCATGCGGCCCGAGGATATCGGCGCGCTGCGGCTGCGCAACAACGTCGGCGAGATGGTGCCGTTCTCGGCGTTCACGAGCGTGCACTGGAGCGCGGGGCCGCAGCAGGTCGAACGCTACAACGGCTTTCCCTCGGCCACGATCTCGGGGCAGGCGGCGCCGGGCCGTTCGAGCGGCGCGGCGCTCGCCGAAATGGAGCGCATCGCGAACCACGTTCTTTCCGGCAGCCTGACCTATGAATGGACCGGCACGGCGTTCGAGGAACAGCAGGCAGCCGGGCAGATCGGTGCGCTGCTGCTGCTTTCCTTCGTCGTGGTGTTTCTGCTGCTTGCCGCGCTCTACGAGAGCTGGGCGATTCCCATTGCCGTGCTGCTCATCATTCCGCTGGGCGTGCTGGGCGCGGTGCTCTTTACCATGGCACGGCGTTTTTCCGCCGATATCTACTTCAATATCGGCCTCGTGACCATCATCGGCCTCGCGGCGAAAAACGCCATCCTGATCGTGGAATTCGCGCTCAAGGAGGAGGCCTCGGGCAGCGATACGGTGAGCGCGGCCGTGAACGGCGCGCGCCAGCGCTTGCGGCCGATTCTGATGACGAGCGTGACCTTCGTGCTCGGCATGCTGCCGCTCGTGCTCGCCACGGGCGCAGGCGCGGCGGGCAGGCAGGCGGTCGGCACGGGCATCATGGGCAGCATGCTCACGGCCACGCTGTTCGGCGTCTTCTTTACGCCGGTGTTCTACGTGGTGGCGCGCCGGTGGTTGAGCCGCAAACGCACGCACGACGATGACGAAGAAGGCGCGCGGCCTGCGGGAGCGCACGATGCTTAAGACTGCAAGGCGGTGGGCGAGCATCGCGTGCCTGACGCTCGCGTCGTGCAACTTCGCGCCGCGCTACCAGCAGCCGGAGGTGCCGATTGCGCAAGGCTACGCGAGTGCGGATATTGCCGTGCCGGGCGGCGAGCGTCTCGCTTCGGAGCTGACGTGGGAGGCGTTCTTTCGCGACCCGGCGCTCAAGCAGCTGATCGCCATGGCGCTGGCGCGCAACCGCGATCTGGCGGCATCGGTTGCGCGCATCGAGCAGGCTCAGGCGCTCTATCGCGTGCAGCGCTCCGCGCAGTTTCCACAAGTGGCTGCGGGCGCGGACGCAACCCGCACCAAAACGCCGCTCAACTCCATCGAGCCCGAACTGCCCGACAACACCACGTCGATTCACTTCAACCAGTACAGCGTGCAGGTGGCCGTCACGTCGTTCGAACTCGACTTCTGGGGGCGCGTGGCCAACCTGAGCGAGTCGGCGCGGCGCAACTATCTGGCGACGCTGGAGGCCAACGAAGCATTTCGTCTCTCGCTCATCAGCAATGTGGCGGCGACCTACTATGCCATCCTCTCGGGCAACGAGGGCATCGCCCTCGCGCAGCACACGCTTCAAACGCGCCAGTATGCGTTGGAGGTCGCGCGGCTGCGCCTCGAAGCGGGCGCGACCTCGCTCATGGACTACGAGCAGGCGCGCATTCTCGTCACGCAGGCACAGACGCAGCTTGCCGAGCTGCAAAGAACGACGGGCCAGCAGCGCGATCAGTTGGTTGTCCTGATAGGCGGGCCGTTGCCGGACGCCGCGGACATGACGCAGCGCCACGTGCTGGCCGACGCCGACCAGTTCGGCCCGCTCGACGCGGGCCTGCCTTCCTCGCTGCTCGCGCTGCGCCCCGACATTCGCGCAGCCGAGCAGTCGTTGCGGGCCGCCGACGCCGATATCGGCGCTGCGCGTGCCGATTATTTCCCGCGCATTTCGCTCACGGGCAATTTCGGCTACGTGTCTCCCGAGCTGAGCGACCTGTTCGTGCCCGGCAAGCAGGCGTGGCTCATATCCGGGTTCGTCACACTGCCGATCTTCGATGCGGGGCGCCGCAGCGCGCAAGTGCGCCTGTCCGAAGCGCACCAAACCGAACTCGTGGCGAACTACCAGAAAACCGTGCAGGTGGCGTTCCGCGAAGTGTCCGACGCGCTGATCGCGCGCCAGCGCCTGCAGGAGCAAATCTCGGCACAGGAGCGCGCGGTGGCCTCCGAGTCGCGCCTCGCCGAGGCGGCACAACTGCGCTACGAGAACGGCATTTCCATCTATCTGGAAGTGGTCGATGCGAAGCGCAGCCTGTTCGCGGCGCAACAGCAGCTGATCCAGCTGCGCGCGGCGGCGCTGCAAAACGGTGCATCGCTCTATGTCGCGCTGGGAGGCGGGCAGGACGCGCCCCGCGCCGGGCACGCGGGCGAGGCGGCCAGGGCCGCCAACCCGTAGCCGCGCGGGTCGGGCGCCGCACATCCGGAGCGCATTCGACGCCCGTGCTTCAATACGCCCATGGCGTGAAGGGATCGCGCGGTCCGCCGGTGTAGCCCCTCGCGTCTGCCCCTCGTTTTGCCCCTGTTACTCGTTCAAGGGATTCACATGAAGAAACTCGTCAACGACCCGTCGTTGGTGGTGCGTGAAATGCTCGAGGGCATTGCGCGCACTGCGCCGCATGTCGCCGTGCTCGGCGACGAAAACGTGCTCGTTCGCAACCCGTTGCCCAGCCCGCCCGAGCGCCCCGTCGCGGTGATTTCGGGCGGTGGCAGCGGCCACGAGCCCGCGCATGGCGGTTATGTCGGACAAGGCATGCTGAGCGCGGCCGTGTGCGGCGAAGTGTTCACGTCGCCCTCCACCGACGCCGTGCTGGCCGCGATTCGCGCGAGCGCGGGTCCGAACGGCGCGCTGCTCATCGTCAAGAACTACACGGGGGACCGGCTCAATTTCGGTCTCGCAGCCGAACTGGCGCGAGCCGAGGGCATTCCGGTCGAAATCGTCATCGTGGCCGACGACGTATCGCTGCGCGGGCATGCGCAACGCAATCAACGGCGCGGCATCGCGGGGACGGTGCTCGTGCACAAGATCGCAGGCGCGGCGGCGGCGCGCGGCGATGGGCTGGATCTCGTCGCCGCGATGGCACGCAGCGTGGCCGGGAATCTCGGCACGATGGGCGTGGCGCTCGACGGTTGCACGCTGCCCGGTGCGGAGCAGGCCGGCTTTCGCCTGGCCGACGACGAAATCGAACTCGGCATGGGCATTCACGGCGAGAAAGGCGTGGCCCGCACGGTGCCGATGGCGGCGGCCGAATTGACGGAAACGCTGCTCGCCAACATCGTCGAAGACCTGGCGTTGAAAGGCGGCGAGCGCGTGGCGCTGCTCGTGAACGGACTGGGCGCGACGCCCGCGATGGAACTGGCGATCATCATGCGCGACGCATTCGAGAGCCTGAACCGCCGTCATGTGACGGTCGAGCGGGCGTGGACCGGCACGTTTCTCTCGGCGCTCGACATGCCGGGCTGTTCGATCTCCGTGTTGCGGCTCGACGATGCGAAGCTGCCGCTGCTCGACGCCGCCACCGAAGCGCGCGCGTGGCCCGGCCCCGGCACGGTCAACCGGCATATCTGCATCGAGCCTGCGTTTTCGGCAGCCGATGCGCGCGCCGAGGCGGGCGCGACGCCTGCGGACGCGGCGGGCGTTGCATGGGGGCGGCGTCTAAAGCCGGCGCTCGATGCCGTTGCGCACGCATTGATCGAGAACGAAGCGATCTTCGCGGACCTCGATTCCCGAGCCGGCGACGGCGACCTGGGCGCGAGCATGCAGCGCGCCGCGCAGGCGATGCTCGCCGTGCCGCAAAGCGCGCTCGGCACGCCGGGCAGCGCGCTCGCCGCGCTCGGCACGGCATTGCGCCGCGCGATTGCGGGCAGTTCCGGGCCGTTTTATGCAACGGCGCTGCTGCGCGCCTCGCGCACGCTTGGCGAGAAAACGCAGCCCGACGCGCGCGATTGGGCGGCCGCCATGCGCGGCGCGGCCGAGGCAATCAGCGAACTGGGCGGCGCGAAGCCCGGCGACCGCACGATGCTCGATGCGCTCGTACCCGCCGTCGATGCGCTGGAAAACGCCTTGAAGTCGGCGCACCCCATGGGCGAGGCGTGGGCGCTGGCGGTGAGCGCCGCGGAGTCCGGTGCAAAAAGCACGGCGAACATGACGCCGCGCGCGGGCCGGGCAACCTACCTCGGCGCGCGCGCGATCGGGACGCCCGATGGCGGGGCGGCGGTAGTGGCGTGCTGGCTCAAGGCCCTGCAGCCGCATATCGGCGCGGGGTGAGGGGCGGGTCGCGCAGCCGCCAGATCGTGGCGACGGTGCAGACCATCGATGCGCGGCGCCCAGCATTGGCGAAAACGCTCAGCAATACCCGGTGCGAAGCGCCGCTGCCCAGTCGGGCCGGCCATTGGCGGCAGCACGTTCGGCGGCCGCGTGCCAGTCGTACTCCACGGCGCGAAACGCCACCTCCCAGCCGCGCGGGGTACGGGTGACGCTCGCGTAGCGCGCGTGCGGCGTGCCCGTTTCCATGCGATGCGCAAACGGATGCGTGTCCTCGTACGCGGGCAGGCCGACACTGCCCGGGTTCACGATGAAGCGGCCGTCGGCGAGCTGCATCGAGCGCGCGAGATGCGTATGGCCGCACAGGATCAATGCCGCCTCGACTTCGGCCGCGCGGCGTCTGACCTCGCCATGCGTAGCCGTTCGGCATCCGCTTGCCGTGACGGTTTCGAGGAAATAGGAGAGGTCGTCCTGCGGCGTGCCGTGCACGAGCAGCACGTCGCTTTCGAGCCAGAGCGTGGCAGGCAATGCGCCGACCCATGCCAGCTGTGCTTCGCTCAGCGCGCCGCGCGCAAAGCGGTCCGATGGCCCCATGCGGGCGCAATCCGCGCCGAGCAGCTGTCTTTCGTGGTTGCCGCGAATGGTAGGCAACCCGAGCGGCATCAACCGGTCTGCCGTTTGCGACGGATAAAGCGGGCCGGAGAGGATGTCGCCGAGATTGACGATCACGTCCGCGCCTTGCCGCCCGATATCGTCGAGCACCGCTTCGAGCGCGGGCAGATTGCCGTGAATGTCGGAAAGCGCCGCGATTTTCATGGTGCGAACGGAGGCTGGCCGCGAAAGTCGTGAATTGGCCGATTCTGGACGATTCGCCACCCGGTGTCCACGGGCAATCGTTTGTATTTGCAGATTGCATGGATCCATCAAGCCGGCTCATTGCGCTATGAGCGCGCGGGATGGCGCGCGCTCAGGTGTGTCCTCAGGCACGCTGCGCGTAGACGTTGCACCAGCCATCGGCGGCGACGCTCTTGCCTGGGAACATCGGGCACGCGCCCGAGGCGTCGGCCGCCGCGCCGGCATAGAAGCGGCAAGTCGCGCAGCGCTGACCCGCTGCGTACTTCGGGAACTTGCCTGCGTCGACGCTGCTGGCTTTGGCGCGATAGCCGAGCGCCTTGGCGGTGGGGTCGTTCTCGTCGACGAGGGGCGGCCCGGCGAGTGCGCGCCCGGCCGTGGCGAGCGCGGCGCAAAGGCCGGCGGTGTGAAGGATGAAGATTCTGCGATTGCGGGAGATCATGCTGGTTTCCTGGGTTGTGTTAGTGGCGCGGTCCGGCGTTCAGCGGCGTGGTCGACGATTGCGCGGCGTCGGAAGTCAGCTTCGCGTTGCCCGCGTCATAGCCGTTCGTGTAGAGCAGGAAGGCCATCAGATCGGCGTACTCCTGATCGCTCATCTTGCCCGGGCGGTCGGCCGGCATGTTGGTCGACATGTACTGGTAGATGCCGCCGATGGTCAGATGCGAATTCGCAGCCGGGGCGAAGGCCGGCCCGCTCAGCGCCGGCGCGGTGATGCCTTCGAGTTGCGCGCCGTGGCATTTTGCACAGGATTCCGAATAAAGATGCTCGCCGTGCTCGACCTGTTCGTGATCGAATGCGGGCGCGTTGCCGCCAGCGGTCGCGGAGACCTTGATGAAGGCGCCTCGGCTGTCCATGGCTGCGCGCTGATATGAGACCTTCGTGCTTTCGCGCGAGGCGCTCGCGGCGCTTTCCGGCAGCGTCCAGCCGCGCGTGAGCGCGGCGAGACGGCCGTCTTCGTTCATGCGCGCGAGGGCGTTGTCGATGCGCGTTTGCAGCGCACGCATGCCGGACCCCGAAGCGAACACGAGATGCCAGTCGGCATACGGCGAAGCCGCCGCCGCGACCGCGAATCGATGCTGCGGATGCGCGCGCTGATAAGCCACGACGGCCGGATACCAGACGATAGCGCGCTGCGCGCGCCCTTTCGCGACCGCGTCGACGGTCAGTTCGGAGGTGTTCTCCAGGTCGAAGCGCGCGTTTTTTTGCTGCACGGCGATGAGTTGCGACGGACTGGACCAGGTCGCCGCGACCGTTTCCTTGCCGTCGGCGGCGGGTGCGCTGGCGCGGGGGTGGCGCAGCGTGACGCTGACGTAGCCCGAGCGCAGGTAGCCTTGCGAGAAAATCATCTGCGAGCCCGACGCGTCGGCGACGCTCGAGCGTGGGAAGCCTGCCACGAGGTCGCAGTCGCGGCCCAGCGAACTGGCGAGTTCGTGAGCCGAGATGCCGTCGTCGCCGCCGTCGTCGATGCCGTGGGTGACGAACGTTGCGGCCACGCCGGCGGTTTTCAGCACGGCGCGCGCGACGGCCTGGTCGAGCGCGGCTGTGGGGCTGCCCGGCAGCGTGCAAACACGCACGGCGTTTTCCGCAGCATGAGCGCTGATATGCGCGCCGCCGGCCGCGAACGCGGCGGCCATGGCGAGCCAGGTGATCCGGATGTTCATGATCGTGTGTTCCAGTGAAGTCGGGGCCGCACGCAAGCGCGGGTGGCTTGCGCACATGCGTGCGGCGGAAGGCGGGAGCGTCGTTCAGCCCTGGTTCAGCCCCGGTCCAGTGCGAACACGTAGAGCGTGCCGCCGCGCGGGACATCCTTTGCCACATCGGCCATCGGGCCGCCCCAGATCGGATTCGCGCCGCCGTAGCCCGCAAGCACGGCGACGTACTCCTTGCCGTCGACTTCGAACACGGAAGGCTGCGCGACGATGCCGCTCGCGAGTTGCGGGCTTTCCCAGAGCACCTTGCCGGTGGCGACGTCGAACGCATAGAGATGGCCGTCGAGCGAGCCGCTGAACGCAAGACCGCTGGCCGTGGTCGCTACGCCGCCGTTCCAGGGCATCTTGCTCCAGTGGCCCCAGAGCTTCTTGCCGGTATTCACGTCGATGGCCTGCAGTTCGCCATAGCCTTCGCTGCCCGGTTCAGGCTTGATTTCGAAGCCCTCGCCGAGATAGGGCAGGCCTTCCATATAGCTCACCGACTTGCCCGAGAGGCTCATGCACGCGTGCAGCGAGGGCACCACGGCGATGTGGCGCTCCGGATCGTAGGACACCGACCACCAGTTCTTGCCGCCCAGGAAGCTCGGGCAAGTGTCGATCGTCGTGCCGGCCTTCGGGTATTTCGACGGGTCCTGAACCGGCTTGCCGTCGTCCGTGTAGCCCGTCACCGAGGTGGCCTTGACGAATGGCTCTGCGTAGATCAGCTTGCCCGTTTGCCGGTCGATGGCGTGGAAGAAGCCGTTGCGGTCGGCGTGGATGATGGCGTCGTAATCCTTGCCCTTGTACTGGATGTTCGCGAGGATCGGCGTGTTGACGCCGTCATAGTCCCACGTGTCGTTGCTCGTGTACTGGTAATGCCATTTGAGCTTGCCGTTCTTCGGGTCGAGCGCGAGCAGCGAATCGGAGTACAGATTGTCGCCGGGACGCAGCGCGGCGAGCCACGGGCCGGGGTTGCCCACGCCCCAGTACAGCGTGCGGCTGGCGGCGTCGTAGGTGCCGGTGAGCCACGCGGCGCCGCCGCCGTGCGCCTGCATGCCGTCGGGCCAGGTTTCCGCGCCTTTTTCGCCTGAGCCCGGAATGGTGTAGCGCTTCCACACGATCGCGCCGTCGTCGGGGTTCAGCGCGGCGATGTAGCCGCGAATGCCGTACTCGCCGCCCGAGGTGCCCACGACGATCGAGCCGTCGAGCGCGAGCGGCGCGAGCGAGAACGCGTAGCCGAGGCCCGGCTCGAACATCTGCTTCTTCCAGACCAGGTTGCCGGTTTTCGCGTCGAGCGCGGCGATCTCGCCGCTCAGCATGGCGATATAGACGTTCTTGCCGTACAGTGCCACGCCGCGGTTCACCACGTCGCAGCACGCGGTCTTGAACGACTCCGCGCCGAGCTTCGGCTCGTATTTCCAGAGCTGCGCGCCGGTCTTTGCATCGAAGGCGTAGACATTGTCCTTCGGCGTGCTGACGAAAAGGTAGTCGCCGTTGACGATCGGCGTCGCCTCGAAGCCCTGTTTCAGCTCGGCGGGAAACGCGTAGCTCCACGCCTGTTTCAGCCCGGCGACGTTCGACGCGTCGATCTGCTTGAGCGGCGAATGCGACTGGCCGCTGTAGCTCCGATAGTACGTGAGCCAGCCCGGGTCGCTTTGCGCGCGGGTCAGGCGGTCATAGGTCACGGGCGGATAGTCCGAGGCGGCATCCACGGGGCCCGCGTTCAAGGACATCGCCGCTGCGATGGCCATTGCGCAGGTCGCAAGCCGGCTTGCCGCAGCCGAGCGTCTCTTCATCTTCGTCTCCTGAGTATTGTCGATGCACGGCCGGGAAGCGGTCAGGCTGGATGCGCGGGGGATGGGGCCGGTCCGGGTGCGCTGCCGTTCTTGCAAGTCGTATGCCATTCGCCGCGAAGCGTTGCGCCACGGGCGTTGCAGCCCGTTGCCCGGCTTCCCGGCGAGGTGCCCCGCGGGTGGCCGATGTGTTGCATTCCGGTACAGGCCGCGGTGAAAAGTGTTGGCGAACGTGACAGTGGGCCGGTGGCGCAACGAGGCGCTGCGAGGTATCGCGCATACCGAGGCGCGCGCGGAGGCACGCGCGCCGCACGGCAAAGGACGCCGCCATGCACGCTGGCACGTTCCTGGCTAGATCACGGCAAAGAGGAGACGGTTGTGTGCGCATCGGTCGGCGTTCGACACTACGGCGTCGAGCGGCACGAGCGCATAAAAAAATGGAGACGAAAGTTGATCCGGGAGAAGGCGGCGGGCGCGAGCCGGGGCAGCGCCAGGCGCGCATATGCGGCGGGCGCGAGCCTCGCACTCGGCGCGCTGTGCGCCGGCGCATCCACACCAGCCGTCGCACAGGCACAAGGCGCAGTGGACAAGAACGCGCCGAGCCCGCCCGTGCTGCCCGCTGTCATGGTGGTCGGCACGACGCCGCTGCTCGGCATCGGCACGCCGCTCGCGGAGGTGCCGGCCAACGTGCAGACCGTGAACGCGCAGGACATCGCGACACAGCACCGCGAAACGCTGACCGACTTCTTCGCCGCGAACCTGCCGGGTGTGAGCGTGACCGACGCCCAGGGCAATCCTTTCCAGATGAACCTCAACTATCGCGGCTTCACGGCCTCGCCGGTCCTTGGCACCCCTCAGGGATTGTCGGTGTTCGTCGACGGCGTGCGCGTGAACGAGCCGTTTGGCGACGTCGTGAACTGGGACCTGATACCGACCGGGGCGATCGACAAGATCCAGCTCATTCCGGGCTCGAATCCTGTCTACGGCCTCAACACGCTGGGCGGTGCCATCGCGATCACGACGAAGAACGGCCGCACGAGCCCCGGCGGCGACATCGATCTTTCGGGCGGCTCATGGGGTCGCAAGAGTGCACAGTTCGAGCAGGGCGGCACATTCGGGCCGCATGTCGACTACTATGCGAACGCGAACATCACGAACGACAACGGCTGGGCCGACCACAACGCGAGCCGCGTGCGCCAGGCGTTCGGCAAGCTGCGCTACGCCGACGACGACACGACGCTCTCGATATCGGGCGGCGGCGCGGACAACCAGTTGTACGGCAGCCAGACCATTCCGCGCTCGTTTCTGGACAATCCGAACCAGGCCTACACGTATCCGGACCTGAATCGCAACAGCGTGGGCTACCTCACGCTCTCGGGAGACCATTTCTTCAACGACAACGTGGAGCTGAGCGGCAACGCCTACTATCGCCATTTGCGCAACGAGAACGTGAGCAGCAACAACAACACGGATTACGGCTCGATCGACGCCGGCGGCAACGTCGACACGCTGCAGGGCACCAACGTCGATTCCATCGTGACGACGGACAGCTTCGGTGCGAGCCTGCAGCTGACGCTGCTCGGCAAGCTGGGCGGCATGGGGAGCCAGCTCGTGGCGGGCGTGGCGGCGGACTTCGCGAACTCGCGCTACGTTTCCTCTTCGCAGGAAGCCGCCTTCACGCCCGAGCGCGCGACAGTCGGGATCGGCGATTTCGTTCAGCAGACCGATGCGAGAACGCGCAACGCGAACTATGGCATCTACCTGAACGAAACGCTCACGATCACGCCACAATGGACGCTCACGCTGTCCGGCCGCTACGACTGGGCGAGTGCGCGCATTGCGGACGAAAGCGGCGTGCAGCCGCTACTCGACGGTTATCACACGTTCTCGCGCTTCAATCCGGCCGTCGGGCTCAACTGGAATCCGCTGCCCGCCGTCACCGTCTACGCGGCCTACAACGAGGGCATGCGGGCGCCAACCGCAATCGAGCTGGCCTGCGCGGACCCGGCTGCGCCATGCTCGCTGCCGAACGACTTCGTGGCCGACCCGGCGCTGCAACCGGTGGTCTCGAAGACGTTCGAGGCCGGTGCGCGCGGTCGCGTCGGCGCGCAGACCACGTGGAGCGCCGCGGCGTTCAGCACCACGCTCGCCAACGACATCGAGTTCGTGAGCGCGGCGGGCAGCACGCAAGGCTATTTTCAGAACGTCGGCAAGACACGCCGCCAGGGTGTCGAGCTGGCGGGTCACACGGCGTTCGGCCCCGTTGGCATCAGCCTGAACTACAGCTATGTGGATGCGACCTACCGCTCGGCATGGACCGAGCAGAGCCCCGCGAATGCTTCGGCGGATGTGCACGGCGTGATCACGGTGCGGCCGGGCGACCACGTGCCCGGCATTCCCGCGCATGCCGTCAAGCTGCGGCTCGACTATGCGGCCACGGCGCAATGGAGCATCGGCACGAACATCACGTGGCGCAGCGGCGTGTATGCGCAAGGCGACGAAAACAATCAGGATGCCAATGGAAAGATCGCGGGTTATGTGCTCGTGGATCTCGACACGCGCTATCGCGTCACGAAACGGCTGGAGGTCTACGCGAACGTGACGAACCTGTTCGACAGGCGCTATGCGAGTTTCGGCGTGCTGGGCCAGAACGTCTTCAACGGGCCCGGTCACACGTTCGACGGTGCGCATCCGGTAAACGAGCCATTCGTTGGACCAGGCGCGCCGCGCGGTTTCTGGGTGGGTCTGCATTACGCCTGGGGTTGAAGGAGGGGCAGAGTGCACGCATCGGGGTGAGTCCGCATTCCTCCATGCGGGCCATTTGCGGTAATACACAGACTGGCGCATCGCCGCGGCACGTGTTACGACCGACGCACGGTGCTTTGCATACGATTCGCTTACACAGCGTGTTGCGCGTCGCGTGCGCGTTCGGTGCAGGCCGGCTGCCTGGAATCGGGAGCCGGATGGCCCGGAGCTTGCTAATAGAGGACACCGAGAAATATCGAAGTGTCCGGCAAGGTACCGGCCAATCGTGGAGGAGAGCATGCGCGACGACGTTCATATGGCCGCGGGGCAAGCGGTCCAGATATCCAATGGCTGGCCCGCACCGGCCATCCGGAAGGCGCACGAGCGCTCGGAGACCTTCGGTCTGCGCGCGACGGCGAGACCGGATTACGATGTGCTTTCGGGCGCGGGGCTCGAGCTCAAGCGCGAGCAGAACCGCGTACTGTGCATGCATGCCACGCCGGTCATGGAGACGCTGCACGAGCAGATCGTCAACACGCAAAGCATGATCGTGCTGACCAATGCCGAAGGATTGATCCTGCATTCGATCGGCGACGACGATTTCCTCCAGCGCGCCGAAAAGGTCGCGCTGCGGCCCGGCGCCAACTGGGCCGAGGACCGCCAGGGCACCAACGCCATCGGCACTGCGCTCGCCGAGCGCTGTGCGATGGTCGTGCACGGCGACCAGCATTACCTCGCGGCGAACCGCTTCCTCACCTGCTCGAGCGTGCCGATCTTCGACCCGTACGGCGACGTGATCGGCGTGCTGGACGTGACGGGCGACCACCGCAGCTATCACCAGCACACCATGGCGCTCGCGCGCATGTCCGTGCAGATGATTGAGAATCATTTGTTTGCCACGACTTTTCAGGAGACGCTGCAGGTCTCGTTTCACGGCCGCCCGGAATTCCTCGGCACGCTCATGGAAGGCATCGCCGCCTTCACGTGCGACGGGCGTTTTCTCTCGGCCAACCGCAGCGCGCAATTTCAGCTCGGCCTCTCGCTCGCCGCGCTGCGCGCCCATACGCTCTCGTCGCTATTCCAGACGACGAGCGCGCAACTCATCGACCGGATGCGCGCGGGGCTGGAATCGCACCTCATGCTCAATCTGGCCAGCGGGGCAGTGGTTTGCGCGCGCGTGCAGGCGAGGCGCGCTACGCTGGCCGAAGGCGCCCGGCCCGCGGTGGTGCACGGCGCGGCTGCGCAACCGGCCGCCTGTACGATGGCGCAGCCGCCTTCCATGGGCCTTTCGCGCCTGAGCTACCTCGACACGGGCGATCCGCAGGTGGCGCTCGTGATCGCGAAGGTTCGCAAGGTGATCGGCAAGGACATTCCGGTTCTCGTGACCGGCGAAACCGGCACGGGCAAGGAGCTGCTCGCCCAGGCCATTCACAACGATTCGCCGCGCCGCGACCAGCCGTTCGTGGCAGTGAATTGCGCGTCGATTCCGGAAACGCTTATTGAATCGGAATTGTTCGGCTACGAGGAGGGCGCCTTTACCGGCGCGCGGCGCAAGGGCGCGGCGGGCAAGCTGCTGCAGGCGAACGGCGGCACGCTGTTTCTCGACGAGATCGGCGACATGCCGTATCCGCTGCAAGTGCGCCTCCTGCGCGTGCTGCAGGAGCGCATGGTCAATCCGCTCGGCTCGACAAAGACTATCCCCGTCGATATCGCGATCATCTGCGCGACGCACCGCGATCTGCGCGAGATGATCGCGCAGAACCGCTTCCGCGAGGACCTGTATTACCGGCTCAACGGCCTCGTGGTGCGCCTGCCGCCGCTGCGCGACCGCACGGATCTCGCGGTCGTGATTCAAAAGCTCCTGCATCGCGAATCGCACGGGCGTGCGAACGCGCAGCCGCTCAGCGTCGCACCGGACGTGATGGCGCTGTTCGAGCGCTGCGCCTGGCCCGGCAACTTCCGGCAGCTCGGCAACCTGCTGCGCACGGCTGCGGCCATGGTCGACGACGACGGCCAGATCCGGCGCGAGCACCTGCCCGACGACTTTTTCGACGATCTGCGCGGCTGCGGCCAGAGCCAGGCATTGCCGCCCGCGCGTGCCCACGCGGAGCCGCTCGTGCCGGAGGACGCGCGCCTCGAAGACGTGACCGCCTCGACCATCGCGGCCACGCTTGCGCGCCATGGCGGCAACGTGTCCGCTGCGGCGCGGGCGCTGGGCGTGTCGCGCAATACCATCTACCGCAAGATGCCCGCCGCCGATCCCGGCCGCGGTCCGGACGGCGCCTGAAGCGCCATTCGCGCGGCCAGGTCCTTCCCTGCTTTCTCCTCTGTCCCACGGGTGTTGCATCCTGTAGCACCCGTGTTCCGAAACGCAACACCCTCTGCCTCGCCCGCGGCACGTGCCGCATCGAGCGAGCGCCGGCTCGCACCGGCATGCCCCTTGCTTTGAAGAGACTGGCCGCACATTCGTTGCGGTATGCAGCCTCAATCTCAAACAAGGAGACATGTCATGCAATGGACCACCCCCGCTTATACCGACCTGCGTTTCGGCTTTGAAATCACGATGTATATCGCCAACCGCTGAGCGCGTGCCAGTGCCGTCCGCGCGGCCCTCAGGCAGCGGCGGGCGGCATGCAGCGAGAACGATCATGAAGATCAGGATACTGGGTTCAGGGGCTGGCGGCGGCTTGCCGCAATGGAACTGCAACTGCGCGAATTGCCGCCGCGCGCGCCAGGCGTGCGGCGATGTGCTGCCGCGCACGCAGTCGTCGATTGCGGTGAGCGGCGACGGCACGTTCCGGACCACTACCGAAATGATCGACCTCGGCCTGTCGACGAAGCACGCGGCCGACATGGGGCATCTCGCGCAGCGCGGCGACGACGGCACGCCGGGCATGATCGACTGGCTCGACACATTGCCGCGCGGCACGCGCAAGGTGCTTACGCATATCAACAACACGAACCCGGTTCTCGACCCGCATTCCGTCGAGCGTGCGCAACTGCGTGCCCATGGCATCGACGTGGCCCACGACGGCATGCAGTTTCAGGTATGACGATGAACGCACCTCTCCCGTTGCCGGACACGCACGCAATACCATGGACTGCGAATGAATTCGAATCGCGTCTTCGTGCGCTCGAATCGCGCTATCACATCCACCATCCGTTTAATCGCATGCTCAACGGCGGCCGGTGTTCGCCCGCGCAGATCCGCGGGTGGGTCGCGAACCGCTTTTACTATCAGATCAACATTCCGCTCAAGGACGCGGCGATCCTTTCGAACTGCCCCGACCGCGCCACGCGTCGCCGCTGGATTCAGCGTCTCACCGACCACGACGGGCAAGGCGGGAACGAAGGCGGCATCGAAGCCTGGGTGCGGCTCGGCGAAGCCGTCGGCGTCGATCGGGACACGATGTGGTCGCAGCGGCTCGTGCTGCCTGGCGTGCGCTTCGCGGTCGATGCCTACGTGAATTTCGCCCGGCGCGCGCCGTGGCAGGAGGGCGTGTGTTCGTCGCTCACCGAAATGTTCGCACCGCAGATTCATCTGGACCGGCTCGCGGGCTGGCCTTCGCATTACCCGTGGATCGAGCCGCAAGGCCTGCAATATTTTCGCAGCCGCGTGCCGCTCGCGCAGCGCGACGTCGAACACGGGCTCGAAGTGACGCTGAGCCATTTCCGCACGCCCGCCGAACAGCAGCGCGCGGTGGAGATCCTGCAGTTCAAGCTCGATATTCTCTGGTCGATCCTCGATGCGGTCGAAAAGGCGTGGCCCATATGAACCCGATAGTGCCCGATGCTGGCAGCGGCGTGCCGCTGCGCCCGCGCTTGCGCGGCATGTACCGTTTGCAGTGGGAGGCGGCCCAGGACGCGTATGTCCTGCTCTACCCCGAAGGGATGGTGCAGCTCAATTCGAGCGCGGGCGAGATACTCGCACGTTGTGACGGCGCGCACGAACTCGACGAGATCATTGGCGAACTGGAGCGGCTTTTCAGCACCTCCGAGCTGGCGCCCGATATCTACCGCTTTCTCGATCACGCGCGGCTGCGCGGCTGGCTCGACTGACATGGCGACCCCAACCGCGGTCCTGCCCAAGCCGCTCTGGCTGCTCGCCGAGCTGACGTACCGCTGCCCGCTGCATTGCGCGTTCTGCTACAACCCCGTGGACTTCGCGCGGCACGGCGAAGAACTCGACACCGAAGCATGGCGCGCGACCATCAGCGCCGCTCGCGAACTGGGCGCGGCGCAGATCGGCTTTTCCGGCGGCGAGCCGCTGCTGCGCGACGACCTGGAAGTGCTCATTGCGCATGCGCGCCAGCTTGGCTTCTATACGAACCTGATTACGTCCGGGATCGGCTTGAACGTCGAGCGCATCGAGCGGCTCAAGACGGCCGGGCTCGATCATATCCAGGTGTCGATGCAGGATTCCACGCGCGAACTCAACGACTTTCTCACGAGCACGCACACGTTCGAACTCAAGCGCAACGTTGCGCGGCTCGTCAAGGCGCATGGCTATCCCATGGTCCTCAACTGCGTGCTGCATCGTTTCAACCTGCCCCACATCGCGCAGATCATCGACATGGCGCTCGAACTGGGCGCCGATTATCTGGAGCTTGCGAACACGCAGTATTACGGCTGGGCCATGCTCAACCGCGATCAGTTGATGCCCACCGCCGAGCAGCTTCGCGAAGCGGAGGAGACCGTGAACCGGTATCGCGCCCGGATCGGCGAGCGCTGCCGCATTCTGTTCGTCGTGCCGGATTACTTCGAACAGCGGCCCAAAGCGTGCATGAGCGGCTGGGGGAGCGTGTTTCTCGGCGTGGCGCCCGATGGGGCGGCGTTGCCTTGCCACGCGGCGCGCTCGCTGCCGGGCCTCGTGTTGCCGAACGTGCGCGATATGCCGCTGCGGCAGATCTGGTACGAGAGCGAAGCGTTCAACGCATTTCGCGGCGACGCCTGGATGCGCGAGCCCTGCCGCAGTTGCGATGAGCGTCACGCCGATCATGGCGGCTGCCGGTGCCAGGCCTACCTGCTGACCGGCGACGCCGACGCGGCGGACCCGGTGTGCTCGAAGTCGCCGCACCACGACCGCATCGCGCAGGCCGTGGCATTCGCAAGACGTCCGACGCGCGACGACGAGCGGCCAATCGTGTTCCGCAGCCGGCAGAACTCGCTCGCGCTTTGAGTGGAGAATCGACATGGCGTCGGTCGTTGCCCGCTTCGATCGCGGTGAGCCTGCGGTATTCGGCCAGCATGCGTTGGGGCGACGCGCCGCAATTGCCACCGTGGTTGCGGGCGTGCTCGCGCTGCATGCCGCGCTGATTGCCGTGGCGCGGTGGGAGGCGCCCGCGTCGCACGTCATGCCGGTGCGCGCGAGGGTTGTGGACGTCGCGCTGATCGCACCGACGGGGCCGATGGGGCCGATCGCGCCGGTGTCGCATGCGAGCGCCGCGCCTGCGCGAACGTCGTCGCCGAGTCCGTCGATTCATGAAGCAATCCGAAGCAATCCGTCGCAGCCGGCTCGAACGCGTCCAGTGGCGCCGGTGCATGCGCAAAACACCGTGCGCACGCCGCCGCCGCTAGCGGCGCCATCGGACGCACGTGCTGCGCCCGAGGCCGCGATGCCATCGGAACGCATAGCCGGCCCGCAGCCGCAACCGCAACCGCAGCCGCAACCCGCGCCCGTCGCCAACGCGCCTGCCGCGGACGCGCCCCACCACGTCGCCCGACTGGACTGCGCGCTCACGAAGCCCGACTACCCCGCGCAGTCCTTGCGCCGCGCCGAGACCGGCACGGCCGTCATCGAACTCGAGACCGCAGCTGACGGCCGCGTGGTCGCCGCACGCGTCGCGACGACCAGCGGCTACGCGAGACTCGACGAAGCGGCGCGCAACGCGGCGCTCGCGAGCCGCTGCCAGCCCTATGCCGGGGACGGCAAGCCAGCGCCGGCGCGCGCCGACGTGCCGTTCACGTTCACCCTCAGCGAATGAAACGGAGGACCTCATGACAACCTATGGAATCGCGCACCTGTGGGCCCAGGGCGATCCGATGACGCGCTTCGTGGCGGCGCTGCTCGTCGCGATGTCGGTCGTGTCGTGGTCGGTGATCGTGTTGAAGGCGTTCGCGTTCGCGCGTCTGCGCCGCCATGCTGGCTGCGCCCAAAGACACTTCCGGGAAGCCGGCGACACAGACGATGGCGCCGCCGCGCTGGGCCGCCCCGGCACGCCGTTCTTCGAGTTGGCCAGCGCCGGCCAGCGCGCGCTGGCGCACCACGTGGCGAGCGGCGCGGCGCACCGGGAGCGCGTCGACTTGAGCGAGTGGCTGCTGCGCAGCCTCAGGGCTTCGGTGAGCGAGAGCTCGGCACGTCTTCAGCGCGGTCTCGGCCTGCTCGCCTCGATCGGCAGCACGGCGCCGTTCGTCGGCCTGCTCGGCACCGTGTGGGGCATCTACCATGCCCTGCTCGCGCTCGGCGCGAGTGGCGACGCCAGTCTCGAACATGTCGCGGGGCCCGTTGGCGAAGCGCTCATCATGACGGCACTCGGACTATGCGTGGCGATTCCCGCCGTGCTTGGCTATCACGCGCTTGCGCGTGTTTCGCGCGATATCGTCGCGCAGCTCAACCGCTTCGCATACGGCGTGCACACGCTGTTGCTCACGGGCAGCGTACCTGCGCCGTGTGCGGCGGTGAAGGAACGGGTATGAACGACGATCGCGATCTGGAAGACGAAGCGATGCCGGCGGCCGACATCAATATGACGCCGCTCATCGACGTGATGCTCGTGCTGCTCGTCATCTTCATGGTGACTTTGCCGGTTCTGCACCATGCCGCGAAGCTGGCGTTGCCGCGCGCGAGCAGTCAGCGTGAGGATCTGGCCGCGCCGCACGTCGATATCGTCGTCGATGCGCTTGGCCACATGAGCTGGAACGCGCAGCCTGTTCAGGACTCCAGCCTGGCGGCGCGGCTCGCAGAAGCCGCGCGGCTCACGCCGCAGCCCGAAATCCGGCTCTCGGCCGATCGCGCCACGCCGTACGGGCGTGTCGCGACGCTGCTCTCGGCGGCGAGTGCCGCAGGACTCGCGAAGGTCGGCTTCGTCACCGAGCCGGACCCGCCGCGGCACGACCCATGACAGTTAGAGCTTCATGCGTTGCAGCACGCGGTCGTTCAGCACGAAACGATGAAAGAGCGCCGCGGCCACGTGCAGGCAGATGAGCGCGAACAGCACCCAGGCGAGCACGCCGTGGACGTCCCCCATGGCGTGCCCGAACGACGACCCAGCAGGGGAGAGCGCAGGCAGGGGGATGGCGCCGAACAGCGTGACGTCCCACGCGCGCGACGAGGCGTTGATCCATCCGAGCACGGGCACGGCGATGAGCAGGGCGTAGAGGGCGCCATGCGTGAGTATCGCCACGGCGCGCATGAATGGCGTCTGGTCGTCGGGCGGCGGACGATGGGTGGCGCGCCAGACCAGGCGGCACGCCATGGCGGCAAGGAGCGCCGTGCCGACGCCCAGATGCCACGCAATTTCGCCAACGGGGCGCGTATCGCGGTGCACGTCGGGCATGGTCCAGCCAATCACGAACTGCGCCGCGACGAGTGCGACGACGAGCCAGTGAAGCAGGCGCGCAACGAGGTCGTAGCGCGAATCGGCGGTGATTTGCATGGACACTCCCTTCTCAGCAATGGTCGGTTGAAAGTGGTGATTCTAGCGTGCCGAGATTAACGGATCATTAACTGCGCGGCTTGCGGGCCCCCTTAAAGCCAGGTCCTCCCTTGCCGCGCGTTCGGCTCCTGCGCCAGCGCGTCGAACTCGGGGATCCCGTCCAGGTGTTCGAGCACGCCCTCGCGCGAGCCGAGCGCGAACCGTTCCCGCCGCGCAGGGTCCCGCTAGCGGAATTTGCCCGCGCGCTGCGTGGCTGCGGGCAACTGCCGCGTTTCGCGCACCGAACGCGGGTGCCACAGGCGCGCGCCGCCCTCGATGCCCCGGTCGTTCGGCACGGTCGCCACCTTGGGCGGCAGATCGAACGCGAGGCGGGCCGCGTTGCCGCCGCCTATCCACAGCTTGTCGTAGTGCACGAGCGAGTCGAGTATGCCGATGATCTTCTCGACGCGCGCGTTCCAGCGCTTGTTGCCGGCCTTGCTGCGCGCGGCGTCGCCGATGTACTCGTCGTATGCGCGCTTCTTGCTGACCGGATGATGTGCGAGTTCCAGGTGCGGCATCAGTTCGCCGTCACGGAACATGGCCGTGCCCACGCCCGTGCCGAGCGTCATCACGAATTCGAGGCCTTGCCCTTCGATCGCGGCGAGGCCCTGCATTTCCGCGTCGTTGATCATGCGCACCGACGCAATGCCGAGGCGCTCGCCGAGCATCTGGGCGAGCGGCACGTCGTTCCAGTCGTCGGGGCCGAGATGCGGTGCCGTGATGACGTGATTGTTGCGCACGAAACCAGGAAAGCCGATCGAAACGTGCGTGGCAGGATACGGTTCAAGCAGCGGTTCGACGAGCGTCGCGAGCGTTTCGACCAGCAGGGCGGGTGGGCACGGATGCGGCGTCGCCACGCGCACGCGTTGCGTGCGCATCACGCCGTTCTCGTCGATGATCGCGGCCTTCAGGCCCGTTCCGCCTACGTCGATGGCGAGAATATTTTTGATGTCCTGCGAGGCGCGCGTCACACTTGCCGCGTGCTTAACAGCATTTTTTACAGGGTTTTTCACAGCGCTTTTCCTGACGGCTTGTTCGATTTTGGCCATACGTTCTCCTTGGCTGTCTGGTTCACTTCTTTATGGCTTACGTCGGCGCGAGTGCCCGCCACGCCCGGCCGTCGCGCGCGAGCAGTGCATCCGCCTGCGCCGGGCCTGCGCTGCCGGCGGCGTAGTCGTACACGGGAAGCGCCGCGTCGAGTTCAGGGTGCAATACGCCATCCACCGTCGACCATGCCGCTTCTATGCCGTCGGCGCGCTGGAAGAGCGTCTGGTCGCCGAGCATGCAATCGTAGAGCAGGGTTTCGTAGCCGACGTTGGCACGCTCTGCGAAGAAGTCGTCATAGTCGAACGACGATTGCACCGAGCCGATCTGCACGACCGGCCCCGGCGTCTTCACGTTGAAGTCGAAGCTCGCGCCATGCGACGGATCGATGCGCAGCGTCAGCACGTTGGGCGTGAGCGTCTCGACTGGCGTGTCGCGAAAGAGGAGAAACGGCACGCTCTTCAACTGCACCGAAATCTCCGTGCGACGCGCGGCGAGGCGCTTGCCGGTACGCAGATAGAACGGCACGCCCGCCCAGCGCCAGTTGTCGATCTGCACGCGCGCGGCGGCATAGGTTTCGGTGCGGCTGTCCTGCGCCACGTCCGGTTCCTGGCGGTAGCCCGCGCCCGCCGGACCTTTTGCGTATTGACCGAACACCACGTCGTCCGGCGTGAGCGGCTTGAGCGCTTCGAAGATTTCGGCCTTGTTGTTGCGCACGGCTTCGGCGTCGAACGAGTTGGGCGGCTCCATCGCGACCATGCCGAGCAGCTGGAACAGATGGTTGGGCACCATGTCGCGAAACGCGCCGGTCTGCTCGTAGAACTTGCCGCGGCCTTCCACGCCGATCACTTCCGAAGCGGTGATCTGCACGCTGTCGATGTACTCGCGCCGCCAGACCGGCTCGAACATGGCATTGGCGAAGCGCAGCGCGAGAATGCTCTGCACCGTGTCCTTGCCGAGGAAATGGTCGATGCGATAGACCTGCGATTCCTTCGCGACGCTCAGCACATGCTGGTTCAAGTCGCGCGCCGAAGCGAGATCGGCGCCGAAGGGCTTTTCGATCACGATGCGGCGGAACGTGCCGTTGCTGTCGCTGCCCTCCTCGAGCAGCCCGGCCTTGCCGAGACGTTCGATAATCGGCTTGAAAAAGCGCGCGCCCACGGCGAGGTAGAACACGACGTTGCCGTGCGGCTTGCCGTTCAACTGCTGCGCGAGCCGCTCAAACGTGCTGTCGTCCCCGAATTCGCCCGGCATGTAGGTGAGGCGCTGCGCGACCCACTCCCAGGCCTTGTCGTCGAGCTTGCCCGCGTGGAAGGTGCTTGCCTTGTCGGCGGCGAATTTTTCGAGCGAGGCGTGCAGCTCGGCTGCCCACGCCTTCGTCTCGCGCTCGCCATGATTCACGCCGATGATCTTCATGCCGTCGTCGAGCAGGCGGTCGACGGCCAGGTTGTAGAGCGCCGGCATCAAGAGGCGTTTGGTCAGATCACCGCCCGCGCCGAAGATCACGAGCGTGCAGGGCGGCGCGGGATGCTTGCCGGCGGGCGAGGCGGGGGCGGCCGGTGCGCCGTGCGGATGCGCAGGCACCTTTGCGCTGGGGGCCGTGCGGGATGCCTCGTTGGAAGCATCGGGTTGGGTCGGTTTCGTCGACATGATTTCGCTTCAGAGGGCCGAAACAAATATAGCGAGCAAATCCGGTACCTTGAGTGACCGAGTTTGCGCGCATTCGGTTCAATCCGCCCAATGAAGGCTTTTTGTAATATTTTGGGTGCGCAGATCCGGTTGCCTGCCATGCCGCCGATTGTGCGATTCGCAGTACCCTCGGCGGCCCGCTTGCGATGTCCGCAGCGGCGACCGCATCCGCCTGAGCGTGGCCAACCGCGAGATTGCCTTGCTCGTGGACGACGCAGAACTGCAGCGCCGCGCGCAGGCGAATCCGGTGACCGCGCCCACGGCAAGCCGCGGTTATCACAGGCTCTTTCTGGACACCGTGACCCAGGCAGACAAGGGCGCCGATTTCGATTCCCTCAGGGCGGCCGAAACGCGCGGCGCCATCCCCAGGAAGTAGCCTGAGGCCGCAAAGCCGGGCACGAAGTTGCGTGCGGCCGCACAGCTTGCCCGGCGTTTCGGTTCCGGTATAATGAAAGCTCGTTCGAAATATCGAACAAGCGTAACCAAGCAGTAGCACAGCATCCAGAGTCGGACTGACCGACGCCAACCTGCCCTCCCGGGCAAGGTGGAAGCCCTCGAGGCGATGCGGCCGATTTACGGCAACGAAACGGGAACAGCCTGGCTGGCACCGGTTCGATCAACCTTCCTCCGGAGCCACCATGCATCAAGCTATCCCCGTCCCCTCCTCGCCGACCGTTTGTGAAGACCTGTCGCACTGCCTTCCCGGCTTCACGCTGACTCACACCGTTCATCTGGTGTCCGGACTGGATCTCGGCGTCGTTTCTACCGCCGCTGGCGTGCTCGACGGCGAACAGGTGGTCGTCGACCGATGGGCCGTGACCCGCTTCGGCGACGTGCTCGAGCAAAAAATCGTCTTTGGCGACATGACCGAAAAGCGGGCGGCCCGGCTGCGCGAACAGCTCGCGGCCGTCGACGGCGTGTTGCGCGCGAAAATAGAGCATCATTTCGTTCGCGCCCGCTGAGACCGCAGGCTGGCGTCGCCGCTGCATTTGACGAGGAGCCAGGGTGCCAGACACCAGCGTTGAACAAGGGCAACACCCACGCGTCTTTGTCGCGGACATCGGCGGCTCATCCATCAGGCTCGGCGTATCGGATGCGCCAGGCAGCGTGCGCCTGGTCGAAAGCGTGCCGACACCCGTCGACAATTGGGAGGCCTTTGGCGCGACACTCGAAGCCCTCGCCGCCCGCCATATCGGCGAGACCGGTTCGCCTCTCGTCATCTCGATGGCGGGGGCGATCGATCCCGCAAGCGGCGTGATTTGCGCTTCCAACGTCCCTTGCGTCTCGGGCCGCATGCTCGGCGCGGAGTTGTCCTCCCGGCTTCGGCGGCGCATCCGCATGGCAAACGACGCAGCCTGCCTCGCATTGGCCGAGGCCGTCGAGGGCGCGGGTGCGGGCCACGATGTCGTGTTTTGCGTGGTGCTGGGCTCCGGTGTCGGCGGCGCACTCGTCGTGGGGGGCCGCGTGGTTGGCGGCGCGAGCGGCATCGCGGGCGAGTGGGGCCACGGGCTGCCCGTTGGCACATCCGTCGAGTTCGACGGCATGGGCCACGCGCAGCCCGTGAGCGCATTGCGTTGCGGCTGCGGGCGCCTCGGCTGCGTCGACACCATTGGCGGGGCACGCGGGCTGGAACGGCTCAATACACTCCTGAACGACGAACAGAAAGATAGCCACACCCTTCTCGACGACTGGCAGCGAGGCGGCGAGCGCGCGCGGCGCACCGTTTCCGCCTGGCTCGCGCTGGTATCGGAGCCGCTCGCAGCCGTCATCAACATTACAGGCGCATCGGTCGTCCCGGTTTGCGGCGGCCTTGCAGATGTGGCCCCATTGATCGACGCGCTGGATGCGGCAGTGCGCAAGCGCACGCTGCGGGAGTTTCGCGAACGCGTCGTGGTCCCGGGCGTGTTCAGGCGTGACGGTGGACTCATCGGCGCGGCCATCGTTGCGAGGCAGGACGACGCGCGGGAACCGTAATGCGCCGCGATCGCCCGCGCAGGAAAAATGGGTTTCCGACGCCTAAAATAATCTGTACGGCCAACCGGCTATCGGTCAGCGTATCGGTCAGCGGCTATCGGGGTAAGCATCATGAAAGCGCGTGAATTGTGCAGATTCGTGCTCGTGCTCGTGGCGCTATGCAGCAGCGCCGCGGCGAACGCGGGTAGAGGCGGTGGCTGGGTGCACGGCGGCGGCGGCGGGGGGTGGGGCGGCTATGGCGGCGTGAATCATGGCAGCGGCTGGAGCGGCGGCTACCACGGGGGCTATAACGGCGGCGGCTGGTATCACGGCGGTTATTACCACGGCGGCTACTATCATGGCGGGTACTACCACGGCGGGTACTACCACGGCTACGGCTGGTACCACGGCGGCTACTATCACGGCTGGTATGGCTGCTGCGGTTCGGCGAGCGTCGGCTTCTACTTCGGCCCCGGCTTCATCTACGGCTATCCGTTCTATCCGTACTACTATCCGCCGTACATCGCGAGCGTCTACTATCCCTACGTCTCCGGCGACTTCTCGCAGCCCACGCAATGGATCGAACAAGGCCAGGCCCAGGTTGAGCCCCAGTACGGCGGCGCCAATGTGTACGATCAAAACGAGCAGTATGGACAAGGCGGCGGACAAGGCGGCCAGGGCGGCGAGGCGCCATACGGCGTCTGGTACTACTGCGTCGCGTCGCAGACCTACTACCCGTATGTGCGGACCTGTCCAGGCGGCTGGCAGCAGGTGCCCGCGCGGCCACCCGACAGTTGAGTGACGGCGCGTCAGCGCACCGCGTAGCGTTCGGCGTCGGCGTGCCGGAAGGTCAGGCCGTGGCCGCTGCGCGCAAGGTCGGGCGCGATATGCCCTGCGCTCACGCGCGGCGCGCCTTCGAACAGCATGGCCTCGATGCGCGCATGATCGTGAAACCACTCGATATGCACGAGGCGCCGCGCCGCGCACGCCGCGTGCAGATGCAGCGCCGGCGCGCAATGCGCCGAGAGCGGCGTATGCCACGTATCGCACAGCGCATCGGCCTGCAGAAAACCGGTGATGCCGCAACAGCGCGTGGCGTCGGCCTGCAGCACGTCCACGGCATGAGTCTCCAGCAGCGCGCGCAAGTCGTCTGCCGTGTAGGCATACTCGCCCGCCGCGAGCGCCATGCGCGCGGGCAGGGCGGCGCGCAGCGCCGCCAGGCCGCGGCGGTCGTCCGAGGAGACCGGTTCTTCGAACCACTGAACGTCCTCTTGCGCGTAGCACTGCGCGAGCCGCTGCGCCTCCTTGATCTCATACGCGCCGTTGGCATCGACGAAGAGGCCCGCCTTGCTGCCTATCGCCTGGCGTGCCGCCGCCACGCGCGCCGGATCGTCGGCGGGGTGGGAGCCGACTTTCATCTTGACCCACGCACAACCGTCGTCCTCGACCCAGCCGCGCAACTGCTTCGTGAGCGTTTTCAGGTCGTAGCTCGTGAAGCCGCCGCTGCCGTACACCGGCACGCGCTCGCGCTGCATGCCGAGCAGCGCGCATAGCGGGATGCCGAGCGCCTTCGCCTTGAGGTCCCAGAGCGCGGCATCGACGGCGGAAATGGCGCAGGCCGCGAGGCCCGGCCGGCCGATGTTGCGCACGGCCCGTTGCATTTCGAGGTTGATGCGTGCGATGTCGAAGAGGTCGTACTGGCGCACGGCGTCGCCGAGCACGCTCTCCACGAGCGCCGCGGCGGCCGCATGCGCATAGGTATAGCCCACGCCGGTGAAGCCAGGCGCGTCGATTTCGACCACCACGAGCGTGGTGGAACGCCAGGCGATGGTGCCGTCCGCTTCGGGGTGGTCGGTGGGGATCGTGTAGGCGCGCGCTTCGAGGCGGGTTACCCGGGTGGCGTTCATGATGTCTCGCGCGTGCGGCTCACAGCAGCTTGTCGAGCGTGACCGGAAGATCGCGCACGCGCTTGCCCGTGGCGTTGTAGATCGCGTTCGCCACGGCGGCGGCCACGCCCACCACGCCGATCTCGCCCACGCCCTTCGCGCCGAGCGGGTTCACCACGTCGTCGTGCTCGTCCACGAACAGCACGTCGATCTCGCCGATGTCGCGATTCACCGGCACGTGATATTCCGCAAGGTTGTGGTTCATGACGCGCCCGAGCGTATGGTCGAATTGCGCCTGCTCGTGCAGCGCCATGCCGATGCCCCATACCACGCCGCCGGCGATCTGGTTCGCGGCCGTCTTCGGGTTGACGATGCGGCCCGCCGCGACCGCGCTCACCACGCGCGCCACGCGCACCACGCCGAGCGTCTCGTCCACGCGCACTTCGGCGAACACGGCCGAATGCGTCGCCATGGAATACTGCTTCTGGCGCGACTCGGGCTCGAGCGTGACCTGCGCTTCGAGCGTTTTCATGCCCGCGTCGGCGAGCACGTCGGCAATCCGGGCGCGCGTTTCGGGCCGGCCGGCGCTCTCGCGCAACCTCGCCTCGCCGTCCTCGATCACGAGCGCTTCGTCCAGCATGGCGGGGTCGAGATTGGCGAACGCCACGCCGCCGTGCGCGGGCAGCAGTTGCGCGAGGCGCGAGCGCAGCTGCGTGCAGGCAAGCGATGCGGCGCTGCCCACCGAAGCCACGGTCCACGAGCCGCCCTCGATCGGTGCGCTCGGCAACGACGTGTCGCCGAGCGTGAACGCCACGTCGTCGATGGCCATGTGCAGGGCGTCGGCGGCGATCTGCGAAATGGCGGTGTAGGTGCCGGTGCCGATATCCGCCGTGGCGCTGGCGAGTTCGAGCCGCCCTTGCGCATCGAGCACTGCGCGCACGGTCGCTTCGGTCTGCAACGCCTCCCAGATGCCCGTGGCCATGCCGTAGCCAACCAGCTCGTGGCCCTCGCGCATGGCGCGCGGCGTCGCAATGCGCGCGCCCCAGCCAAAACGCTCGGCGCCCTGCGCGTAGCAGTCGAGCAGCGCCTTGCTCGAATAAGGCAGCTGCTTGTTCGCGTCTTCGTCGGCGTAATTGCGGATGCGCAGTTCGAGCGGGTCCATATCGAGCGCGACGGCCAGTTCGTCCATGGCGCATTCGAGCGCGTAGAGGCCTTGCGCGGCACCGGGCGCGCGCATGTCGAGGGGCGTGTACACGTCGAGCCGCCCCAGCTTGTAGCCGAGCTGGACGTTCGGCGCGCGATAGAGCCGTCCCGCCCAGTTGACGACCACGTCGGTGAAGTCTTCGAACTGCGAAGTTTCTCCCACGGCTTCGTGGATGATCGCGTCCAGGCGGCCGTCGCGCTGCGCGGCGAGCGCAACGTGCTGGATCGAGGCGGGCCGGTGCCCGAAGGTGAACATCTGCGCGCGCGTGAGCACCACGCGCACGGGCAGACGCAGCGCGCGCGCCGCCATCATCGCGAGCGGCAGATGATATTGCGGGCGCAGGCCGGAGCCGAACGCGCCGCCCACAAACGGCGAAATCACCCGCACGCGGTTCTGCGGCAGGCCGAATACCTTCACCAGGTACTGCTGAGTATTGCTCACACCCTGGGTTTTCTCGTAGACGGTGTAGCGCCCGTCGGCGGATGGCACGACGGTGCAGCCGTGCATCTCCATCGGCTGATGAAATTCCGTGGGCGTGCTGTAAAACGCATCCGTGCGTGCATGGGCTCGCGCGTGCGCCCGGTACGCGTGGCCGCGCGGTGCAGGCGGAGGCTCGAAGCCGCCCTTCTCAGTCGAGGGGTTGACCGCCTGCTTCAGAACGCGGGCCAGCTCGGTCTGATGCGCTTCGCTGCGGTACCGCACGCGCACGAGCGAAGCGGCGTAGTGCGCGAGTTCGGGCGTTTGCGCCACCACGAGCGCGACGGGCTGGCCCGCGAAGGCGACGTGCGCGCCGGCGAGCGGGCGAAACGGCGTGCCGCCCGGCGCGACCTGATCCTTCCAGGCCGCGTCGTCTTCGGCGAGCGTCGGGCGGTTCTCGTGCGTGAGCACGTGCAGCACGCCTGGCAGCGCGAGCGCCGCCGACGCGTCGATGGCGACGATCTTGCCGCGCGCAATCGTGGCGTTGACGACTGCGCCGTGCACGAGCCCCGTGGCCGTGAATTCGGCGGCGTAGCGCGCAGCGCCCGTGACCTTGCTGCGGCCGTCCACGCGCGAGAGCGGCGCGCCGATGCGTGCTACGGGAGCGGCGACGCGACGAGATTCATAGGCGGTGCTCATGCTGATTCCTCCCCGGAGTCTTCTGCGCCAGCGCCTTCGGCTCGGGGCGCCAGCGCCTGTTCGAATGCGCGCACGATCGCGCGCCGCGCGAGGTCCACCTTGAACGCATTGCCGGGACGCGGGTCGGCGTGCGCGACCACGGCGTCGGCGTAGCGTTCGATGGCGCGCGTATCGTCGATGGCGTGGCCGATCAGCCGCTGCTCCGCTTCGCGATCGCGCCAGGGCTTGTGCGCGACGCCGCCCAGCGCGCAGCCCAGCGCGCGCATCACGCCGTCTTCCACGCGCACGCCGAGCGCGACCGAAACGAGCGCGAACGCATACGACTGACGATCGCGCAGCTTCAGATAAGTGAAGTGCTGCGCATAGCCCTCGCGCGGCAATTCGACGGCGGTGATGAGTTCCTCGTCGGCGAGCGTCGTTTCGCGGTGCGGCGTGTGGCCAGGCAGGCGGTGCAGGCTGTCGAAGGGCAGCGTGCGCGTGCCGCGCCGGCCCGCCAGGTGCAGTGTGGCGTCGAGCGCTTCGAGGGCGACGCACAGGTCCGACGGATGCGTGGCGATGCAGTGTTCGCTCGCGCCGAAGATCGCGTGCATGCGGTTCACGCCATCGAGCGCGGCGCAGCCGGTGCCCGGCGCGCGCTTGTTGCAGCACGTGGCGGGGTCGTAAAAGTAGAGGCAGCGTGTGCGCTGGAGCAGATTGCCGCCCACGGTCGCCGCGTTGCGGATCTGCGCGGATGCGCCGGCGAGCAGCGCCTGTGCGAGCAGCGGATAGCGCCCGGTCACGTGCGCGTCCCATGCCAGCGCGCTATTGGTCACCAGCGCGCCGATGCGCAGGCCGCCGCCTTTCGTGGCCTCGATGTCGCGCAGCGGCAGCCGCGTGATGTCGATGATCGCCGCGGGGCGCATGACGTCCTCGCGCATGAGATCGACGAGATTCGTGCCGCCGGCGAGGAATTCGGCGCCGGGGATGACCGAGTGCAGGCGCACGGCGTCGGCCACGCTCTTCGCGCGCGCGTACGAGAAGCGGTTCATGGCTTGTCTCCTTGTTCCTGTGCGCCACTGGCGAGGTCCTGCGCGCGGCGCACGCTTTCCACGGCGTTCGCGATGTTCACATAAGCCCCGCAGCGGCACAGATTGCCGCTCATCTGCTCGCGCACGTCGTCGCGGCAACGCGCGTGGCCTTCGGCGAGCAGTCCCACGGCCGAGCAGATCTGGCCCGGCGTGCAGTAGCCGCACTGAAACGCATCGTGGTCGATGAAGGCCTGCTGCACGGGGTGCAGCGTATCGTCCTGCGCGAGTCCTTCGATCGTCGTGATCTCCGCGCCGTCGTGCGACACGGCGAGCGCGAGACACGCGTTGATGCGCACACCATTGACGAGCACCGTGCATGCGCCGCACTGGCCGTGGTCGCAACCTTTCTTCGTGCCGGTGAGATGAAGCTGCTCGCGCAGGAGGTCGAGCAGGCTGGTCCAGGGTTCGACGCGCAGCACATGGCGCGCGCCGTTGATCGTGAGTTCGAGCGGCACGGCTTCGGGCGGGCTCACGGTCTCGCTGCGAAGATGCGTATCATCATCGTGCTTCGCCTTTGCGTCGTGCGCGCGCGGCGCGCGGTTGCGGGTGGCTGTGTGCATGACGGCCTCGTTGTCAGGGCGGGTTGGTCTGGGTGGTCGATCGGGCTCGGCGGGCTCCATGGGCGGGAATGGCCCCATACGCTGGGCCGCGCGGGGTGCGACCACGCTGTGCGCAATGCGCTTGCCTGGTCGTTTTGGGAGCGTGCGATTGCGCTCTCGATTGCGCCCTCGAATGGGCCGGCACACGACCGCGCGAAGGCTCGAGCCCTATAGCGGATGCTCGCCATGCTCACGCAGTTCAGGCTCGAAAAACACCCATCGCACCGCGGGAAACGCCTCCCGCAAGGCATTTTCGACACGGTCGATAATGCGCACCAGTTCGACTGCGTCGCAGCGCTCGGCAAGTTCGGCCTGCACGGCTACGAGCAGGTTGTCCGACCAGCGCAGCACCACGAGACTCACCACGCGGCCGATCTCGGGGCGCGCATCGAGCCACGCGCGCATGGCACCGCGCACGCTCGCGCGCGCCGCTTCGCCAACGATCAGCGACTTGATCTCGCGTAGCGCGAACACGGCCGTCGCCATCATCACGGCGCCCACGCCTATGCTGCCGAGCGCGTCGAAGCCCGCCCAGCCCGTGAGGGCGGCGAGGCCCGTGCCGGCAATCGAGACGAAGAGGCTCACGAGCGCGGCGGCGTCCTCGCCGATCGAGAGCATGTTCTCCAGTTCGCCCGTCTCGCGAAACCAGCGCCACAGCCCGCCCGCGCGGCGCCGCCGGTCGATGGAGCGGATCGATGCGCGCAACGCGCTGCCCTCGACGAGCGCGGAAACGACCAGCACGCCCAGGGCGATCTGCACATGATCCACGCTGCTGTGATGCCAGAGCCGCCATGCGCCGATGGCCATCGAGACCAGGCCGCCCACGAAGAAGAACTGCAGCGCGACGAGCATGGCGTAGAAGTGCGTCTCGCGGCCAAAGCCCAGCGGATGCTGTTCGTCGGGGCGGTTGCGGGCCGCGCGCCGGCCCGCGATCAGCAGAAGCTGGTTCAGGCAGTCGGCGCTGGAGTGGGCGGCCTCGGCAAACGTCGCGCCCGAATTCGTATAGGCCGCGGCGGCGAACTTGCACAGCGCCACCACGACATTCGACGCGAGCGCGTAGTAGACGGCGCGCGGGACCGTGGCGCTCGCCAGATGAGGCGCGCCGCGCTCCATCAGAATCTCGGGATTGCGCGCACCGCGCCGGTCGACAGGGGCGCACGCCCGGGCCGTGCCGCAACGTCCATTGCCTTGAACCACGCAGCCATACTGTGCTCCCGTACACGGGGTCCTTATTGCGAGCGGGCGAGCAAACCGCGTGCCGTGGGCGCGCAGGGACGCGCAGGGGCGCGCGTGGCCGGCGCGATCTGGACGGCACATCGCTTGCGCGACAGGCCGGTGGCGCAGACGCGGGCGGTGCCGGCGTGAGCGCGTGCGGGAGGGGCAAAGCAAATGGACGAGTCAGGCACACGAGCGAAGAAACCTGCGCGCAGCGACGCGCAATCGCAGTTCTCGCGCTATGCGCAGCCGCTGGTGAGCGAGGCGCTTGCGCGTGTCGCCGCGCTGGATGCCGAGCACGAGACGCTGCACGCGCTGCGCGTCGCCTTGCGGCGGCTGCGCACGCTGTTGTGGGCGTGGCGGCCGCTGCTCGGGCGTGCGCGGGTCGAACCGCAGCGCGCGTTTTTCAAGCGTGCGGCGTCGGCCGCGGGCGAGGCGCGCGATTGGGACATTGCCCTCTCGCTGCTGGGCGCGGACGGGGCGCTCGCGAACGAGGGACTCGTATCGGCACGGCGGGCGGCCGGAGAGCATGCCCAGCAGACGCTGCGCGCCACCGATCTCAAGCACGCGCTGCGCGACATGCTGCATGAGCTGAACCGCGTGCTGAACACCTCGCCACGACGCACGCCGCTCAAGCGCCTCGCGCGCGAACGCGTGCGAGTGGCGCGCAGGTCGCTGGCGCGGCGCATGCGGCGAGCGCGCCGCGCGAAACGCCGCGATTACGCCGCCTGGCACGAGGTGCGCAAGGGCGCGAAGCGGCTGCGTTATCTGCTGGAATTCTTCGGATCGGTACTGCCGCGCCGCGAAAGCCGGCGCGTGAAGTCGCTCAAGAAGCTGCAGGATCGTTTCGGCAAGCTAAACGATGCGGTGGCGAGCGAGCGCCTGATCGCGCAGCATCGCGAGATCTTCCCGGACACCGCGCAGGCCGATGCCGCGCTTTCGACGCTGCGTCGCGAACGTCGGAGGCGTCGGCGTAAGGCGGCGAAGCTGCTCGATTAGGGCACCGGCGAAGAAGCGGACGAGGCGATCGGCCCCGCTTGCTCCCACCCGCCGCCCAGCGCCTTATACAGTGCAACGAGATCCGTGCACACCTGCAATTGCGCTTGCTGTGCGCTCTGCTCGGCGCTGCTCGATTGCCGCTGCGCGTCGAGCACAGTGCTGCGATAGTCGAGCGCGGCTTCGACCTGCTGGAGCTTCGAAAGCCGCAAGTTGGACACGAGCGCGCCGCCCTGGAACACGGGCAGCGAAACGCTCGGCCCCCACGACCAGAAGAGGCTCGCCCAGTGCGCGAGATCGTGCGGCGAAGTCGCGCGCGTGCCGATTTGCCCGGTGAGCGAGATGTCGGGATAGAACTGCGCCACGGCCACGGCCACGGCCACGGCCACGGCCACGGCCACGGCCACGCCCACGTTGGCCGTGGCAGCGTGCAGCGAAGCCTCGGCGCGGCGGATGTCGTGGCGGCGGCGCGCGAGCGTGGCGGGCAGCCCGACCGGCACCGTGGGCGGCGTGAGTTCGGCGTCGAGCGCACCCGGCGCTTCGCCCACCAGCACCGCGAGCGCGTTGAGCGACTGCGCGATCTGCTGATCGTATTGCCGCAGCAACGCCTCGGTCTGCGTGCGTTCAGCATCGGCACGCGCCTCCTCGTACTGCGCGGGGAACTGCACGCGCGCGATGTCGAGCTGCGCCTGCGCGGAAAGCAACTGGGCCTGCGCGAGGCCCAGCTGCGCGCGCGCCTCGTCGATCTGGGCCGCATAGTCGCGCAGGTCGATCTGGACCATCAGGTCGCCTTTGTGCACATAGATGTTGTCGTCGACGTTGAGCTGCGTCACGTAGCGAACGCCGCCCGTCGCCTCTGAC
>NZ_BBJH01000034.1 GCF_000739775.1 Paraburkholderia heleia NBRC 101817
GGCACCCGTGGTAATCGGCGGTGGCCAGGCCCGAGGTATCAAAACCAGCGTCCGCGCCTGATGGATGTTGAATCGGCAGACATCCGGGTTAAGCGAAGCTTCGTCGCGCCCCTTTTTTTGCGGTATCCTTTGCTACGTTTCGATGCCGGGTTGAAAGGGGGGGCGCTGCCTATCGCCGGTACCGCCGGTACCAATGCGTTGATCCGTTATCTCCGGATGCCAGCGGCAATCGTACACTGCCAGATTTTTGCCTTGGCAGCCGCGCCCGGCATTGTCCCGACTGCGTGTCGAAACGTTGATCTCCTCCCCTGCGTGCAACGCCGAATCAATCTAGTCCCGGCCGAATACCATGAAAGACCATATCGTTGAAGTGCAGACGCTGGACTGGCTTTTAAATTCTGCATCGGATGCGATGCTTATCGTCGACCACGATGGCCTGGTCGTTTTCGCCAATCCCCCTGTGGAACGGCTTTTTGGTTACACACGGGACGATCTGTTTGGAAAGCCGCTGGAGATACTGATGCCCGAGCGGCTTCGTGATTCCCACGTTGCTCGCCGCATCGATTTTTTCGCCAATCCTCGACCCCGTTCGATGGGGATTGGGCTCGAGCTTCTCGGCTGTCACCGTGACGGCACCGAGTTTCCCATCGAGGTGAGTCTGTCGCCCCTCAAAACGGATCGCGGACTCGATCTCGTCATGGCAACGATCCACGATATCACGGCTCGCAAGCGCGCCGAGCAGGCGTTGCTTCACAGCGAAGCCCGGATGCGCGCCATCGTCGATACTGCAGTTGACGCCATTATCACCATCCACGAAACGGGCGTGATCGAACGCGTCAATCCGAGAACTCAGCAGTTGTTCGGTTACGACGCATCGGAAATGGTCGGCCGGAACATATCGATGCTGATGCCCCAGCCGTACCGCGACATGCACGACGGCTACCTCGCACGGTATCGGCAGACTGGCGAAAAAAGAATAATCGGCATCGGCAGGGAGGTCGTTGGCTTGCGCAAGGACGGTAGCACCTTTCCGATGGATCTCGCCGTTTCCGAAATGTATCTCGGGCAGCGTCGGATGTTTACGGGGATCGTTCGGGATATCACGGAAAGAAAGCGCGCGGAGGAGCAGCGCTCACGCCTGCTGCAGGAGATCAGCAGCGCCAATGAGGAACTGACGAACTTCGCGTACGTCGTTTCGCACGACCTGAAAGCGCCGCTGCGTGCCATCGGATCGCTCGCCGACTGGCTGTCGGTCGACTACGTGGAAAAGTTCGACGACGAAGGCCGCGAGCACATGCGGCTGTTGATCAGCCGCGTACACCGGATGAGTGCCCTGATCGACGGTATCCTTCAATACTCGCGAGTCGGTCGGGTACGGGAGACCCCGGTCATGATCGATCTCACGGTTCTGGTGCACGAGGTGATTGATCTGCTCGCGCCTCCCGAAGCCATTACCGTGACAGTGAAGGACGCATTGCCGACGGTGCTGGGTGAGCGGACCAGAATCCAGCAAGTGTTCCAGAACCTGATTTCCAATGCGATCAAGTACATGGACAAACCCGTGGGCGAAGTGTGCATTGGATGTACCGAACATGCCGGTAAATGGCAGTTTTCCGTTAGCGACAATGGCCCAGGCATCGAGTCGAGGCATTTCGAGCGCATTTTCCAGCTGTTTCAAACGCTTGCGCCACGTGACCGGGTTGAAAGCACGGGTGTCGGTCTTACTCTCGCGAGAAAGATCCTGGACATGTATGGCGGCGAAATCTGGGTAGAATCAGTCGTCGGGCTTGGCAGCACATTTTACTTTACATTACCTTTCATCGCTAAACAAAACCGCCCTCGGGAGAATATTGCATGAAAACTCCGAACAAGCCGATCCTTCTCGTGGAGGACGACGAGGTCGACATTATGACGATCCGGCGGGCGCTGAAGGAAATCCACGTAACGAATCCGGTCATTCCGCAGGAAAACGGCGAACGGGCATTGACTTATCTCCGTGATCCCGCAAACGAAAAGCCGTGCATTATCCTGCTCGATCTGAATATGCCCGTCATGAATGGCATAGAGTTTCTCCAGGCTGCCAAGGCAGACGAAGAGTTGCGTCGCTATCCGGTGGTGGTGTTGACCACATCCGAAGAGCAGCAGGACAAGGTGAACAGCTTTAACTTCAGCGTAGCCGGCTACATGGCGAAGCCGGTCGACTATCGTCAATTCGTCGAGGTCATGCGTTCCATCGACCTGTACTGGTCCATTAGCGAAACGCCATGAATACGTCTCGCGTACAACCTTCATGATTGCCGAGCCGGAGAAAGCGGTCCTGGAAAAGCCGCAGATTCGCGTGCTGCTTGTCGAGGACGACGTCGTGGACCGCATGGCGTGCCGTCGGGCATTCGTCGGGAATCCGCTGGTCGACTTCGTGCTCGTCGAAGCGGAAACCGGACGAGAGGGATTACGGCTGCTGGTATCGGAAAAGCCGGATTGCGTGCTGCTCGACTATAACCTGCCGGATATGACCGGTCTGGAATTCCTGGCCGAACTGGCTGGCGATGCAGGCGAAATCGTGGTGCCTGTCATGGTGCTCACCGGCGGCGACAGCGCGGCGGTGGCGGCCGAGTTGATGCGCAGAGGGGCGAGGGACTACCTGGGAAAGGACTCCGAGTTATTGTATCTCGGCCAGCTTCCGGCCGCGATCCGGCGAATGTTGAGCACGCAGCAGATGCTCGAGGCCAAGCGTCAGGCAGAGGCCAAATTTCGCACGCTGGTGGAGCAGATTCAGGCGATCACCTATATCTCGTCGTCGGACCAATCTGCTGCTCTTCAATACATCAGTCCGCAGATTGCGATGCTTGGTTTCTCCGCAGAGGAATGGCTGGCGGATCCTCAACTTCATGCAAGCAGAATCCACTCGGACGATCTCGAGCGTGTACGCGCCGCCTTCGCGGCGCGGGCCGGCGCTCACGAACCGATACGGGTAGAGTATCGGCTGATCGCGAAGAATGGAGACGTTCTATGGTTTCGTGACGAAAATCAGGCCGTGTTCGACGATGCGGGGCATCAGATTTTCATCCAGGGCATCCTGGTCGACATTACTCAAAGCAAGGCGTCCGAAATCGCTTTGCGGCATTCGCGCGAAGCACTGCGCTCACTGGCGGCACACCAGGAGGCGATCAAGGAGGACGAGCGCAAACGCATCGCGCAGGAAATACACGACGAACTGGGCAGTCTGCTCACGGGGATCAAGGCGTATGTCTCGGTTTCAGTCGACCGGTCCGTTCAGGCGGGGCACGCGCCCGACCCCTTGCTCATGGATGCCACACGGTTGGCGGACGATGCGATCGAGGCCGTGCGCAGGGTCATTACCGACCTGAGGCCTAGCGTGCTAGACCAACTCGGCGTATGGGAGGCACTTGAATGGTACGCGAACCAGATCGAAAAGCGTTCCGATCTGGTGTGCGAGTGCAGTATTGCTTCCGATGTCGTGTCGGTCGAATTGGGCCCGGAACGGAGTACGATGCTGTTCCGGATCGTGCAGGAAACGATGACCAACGTTTTGCGCCACGCCGAAGCGTCACGCGTTTGCGTTCGCGCGACGAGGTCCGATGACGCGCTTTTGGTCGCGATCGCCGACGATGGAAAGGGTATCGAGATGGAGGCGCTGAAAGATCAATCATGGGGGATACTGGGCATGCGAGAGCGGGCCTATCACTTCGGTGGTGAACTAACCGTTTCTGGCAGGCCCGGACATGGCACCAGCGTCCTGCTGACGTTACCGTTGGAGAGGGGAGTAGGTGGTGACTGAGCCGATCAAGGTCCTGCTCGTGGACGATCACACGGTTGCCCGAAACGGTGTAAGGCTGATGCTGGGGGCGGCCGACGATATTCGTGTCGTGGGCGAAGCCGAAACGGCGGCCGACGCATTGCAGCAAGTGCAGGCTCGGGATTTCGACGTTGCGTTGGTCGACATTGCCCTGCCGGGCAAGAATGGTCTCGAATTGCTCAAGGTGCTGCGCGCTGCCCACCCCGGGCTCGCCGTCCTGATTCTCAGCACCTATTCCGAGGAAATCTATGCGCTGCGAGCGCTCAAGCTCGGCGCGTCCGGCTACCTGACCAAGGACAGCCCGACTTCGGCGCTAATCGCAGCAGTCAGGAAGGCCGCAGTTGGCGGCAAATATGTGAGCCCGGTACTTGCGGAAAGGTTTGCCAGCATGCTCAGTGGAAAAAGCAACGCGTCGCACGAGGCGTTGTCGAACCGCGAACTCGAAGTCCTCAAGTTGCTTGCACGAGGCGAAAGCCTGATCAGAATCGGCGAAACGCTCCATCTCAGTCCCAAGACAGTCACGACGTACCGCATGCGCATTCTCGAGAAAATGGGTTTAAGCAGCAACGCCGAGCTCACTCGTTACGCGGTCGAAAACGGGCTGCTCGCTTGAACGGATCATTGAGCCCCGAGCGTCGCCTTTGTAGGGAAACGCCTACAAAACTGCGCTGGGTTCCCCGATAGGCGACCTCCCCGCCTTGCCCGGAAAATCATTCCATCACCTGATGTTCTGGCGCCCCGTACGGGCGCTTCAACAACCCTATACGCGGCAAGGCCGTCGTCCGTGATGGAGAGCCCCATGATCGATGCTGCAAACCAGTTAGCGACCGCTCGCTCGTCCCGTTTTCCCGTCCCGCCGTCTGTTTACGTCACGTCGGCTGACGCATCGGCCGTAAAGCCGGAGCGTGTGCACGCACTGCAGCGTGTGCACGCCCTGCAGCGCGTGCCGCTGCCTGGGAGCAGGGGCGTAGCCGGGCAAATAGATCCACGCGAGTTTGCCGGCGCCAGCAACTGCCGTAATTGCGCGACACGCGACCTGTGCATGCCCACCGCGATGCGCAGTCAAAACACGGTCAACCCGATCAGCGTTTTCGGCAATCACCGAAAGGTCAGGCGCGGAGAAGCGGTCTACCGTGCGGGAGACGCGTTTTGCAACCTGTATGTGATCCGGGCAGGATCGTCGAAGACCGTTGCAATGCATAGGGATGGTCGCGAGCAAATCACGGGTTTTCAGATCGCCGGGGACTTCCTCGGCATGGAAGGCATCACCTCGGGCAAGCACACGCTGGATGCGATCGCGTTGGAAGACAGCGTTGTTTGCGTCATACCGTTCGCGACGCTTGAGATGCTGAGTTTTGGAAACAAGGATTTGCAGCGTCACTTGCATTTGATGATGAGCCGGGAAATCGTGCGGGAATCGGCCCATATGATGCTTATCGGTTGCATGACGGCAGAGGAGCGCGTCGCTTCATTCCTGCTCGGCCTGTCGAAGCGTTACCGCGAGCGCGGTTACTCGTCAATGGAGTTTCAGTTGAGGATGACGCGGGAGGAAATCGGCTGCTATCTAGGGCTCAAGCTGGAGACGGTCAGCCGGATGTTCACGCGACTGCAGCAGCGTGGGGCGGTCCGCATGAAGGGCAAACAAGCCAGGATCGTCGACATCGATAGCCTGGAGCGTGTCTGACCTGGCCTGATTCATACACAGCGGGCTCGCGAGACTGACACGTCGTCGAATGCCGTCTGAAAGCGGATTTCATCGAGAGGTGCGAGATGCTCGCCATATTCAGCGCTTGAGCACGCAAGGCCGATTGTGTCCCGAGGATAAGCAATTTCATTCCCCCCGGCCTTGTTCGAATCACGTCATCGTCTATATTTTCGCCCGACAGCCTGCACGCACCTGCGCGTTCATATCGACCAGGCGTTCCGTGCAGCCGCGGATTAATAGTGGGAAGAAATCGCTGCCGACATCATGTCAAGAGGATCGTTCCGAAGGCGATAGACGGCGCCATACTCTACAACCACAGGCGAACAGTACATATCCCGCGCTGGCCACGACCGTTACCAGAAGCCAGACGTATGCGAATAGTTGCTTAAATTCATCCAACCGGCTCCGTGCAACGGCATCTCGATATGCATCTTCGTTGTCCGGCGCATTCGCGAAGTTGCCGCGATAAAGAAAAAACGCGCGGCAGATGCCATCGTCCGGCAACGTAGACGTCAGCAGCGAACCGGGTTTCGTCGTGCGTACCGCTGTGCAATTCGGGGATTGCATTCCGGCGACGATCTCGTCGTCAATGGGATGGTCGTAAATTGCACCCACCCAAGTGGCGGCGCTGGAGACCAGCGTAGCGACGCAGGCCATTCTCGCAGCATTGACAGTCCATCGGCGGAGATGTCGCGGGCGCTTTACGCTGGCCGTTTTCATCACGCAACTCCTTGTTGTTTGCACTGACATCAATACAGGTTAAAAGAGTGTGCCAGTTGTCAATTGAGCGAGATCAACCAGCGTCGAAGCGCGGGTGCTCGTCGCCAAGTGCTTCCTGGAATCATTGACTTCCTCACTGGACTGGACGGCAATCGCCAGGCTGCTATCCCGTTCGACACGGTCAAGAAAGCGGGCTGCCGCGAGTGGATCGCTCGCCTCGGAGCCACCGTTGTGCGGTAGGTACATATCGTCGAGTGACATTACCGACAGTAGCGCGTCGAGTCGGGCGGTGTCCTCGTCGTGTCCACGACGACGCGCCTCACGCAGTGCCCGCAACGCGACCGACATCACATGAGGGAAGCCGTCTTCCGCCTCGCCGTGGGCACCGCGTGCCGTGGTGTGGGTTTGTGCGGATTTCGCCTTCCGTATCTTCGGGCACAAACGGAAAAACGAACGTATCCAGCCAATAAACAGGAGTCCATTGCGATCGCCTGAGCTGTCTCACTGTTGGCGTATGTCAGTTGGACGGAAAAACACGCTTATTGCCCGACAGAGCAGAAGCACGTAGACGGCAACAGGGTCGCGGGTGGTTATGCCTAAAAAAGAGAGCGATTTCACCAGAGGGAAAATTGCTTTTGTATGGCATGCCTGTCGAAATCAATTCATTATCCATACGGTTTTGTAAAAAAATCTTCCTCCTATGTTCATATGAAGATTGATTCAGATCAGTAGTCGCCCGTCCGCCAAACCTACACTTGATCTTGTTTATCGTCGGCATTGGTTAAAGAGTTTTATTGCAATGGCGATGGCACTTCATCTCAAAAGAAGCATGATTTATCCAATTTAGGGTCCGGAGAAGTTACGCCGGTATAGGTTAAATATTGCGGAATAAAATCAGGAACGAGCATGGAACTTATTCGGCATCTATTTGGCAGCCAGCCACTGCTTGCACTTTTCGCGACGATCGCGCTCGGCTACCTCATCGGCAAGATCAAGGTGGGGAATTTCACGTTGGGAGGTATTGCCGGCACTCTGCTGGTCGGTGTCGTCATTGGCCAGCTTGGCGTCGACATCGACAGCAACATCAAGAATATCTTTTTTGCGCTGTTCATCTATGCCGTCGGATTCCAGGGCGGCCCGCAGTTCTTTCACGCACTGAACCGGCGCTCGCTCAACCAGCTAGTGTCGTCGTTCGTCATGTGCCTGACAGGCCTGTTATGCGTTCTGGCTGCGGCATGGATGTTCGGCCTCGACCGGGGCATGGCCGCGGGCCTCGCCGCCGGCGGGCTCACCCAGTCTGCGATTCTCGGCACGGCCGGCGACGCACTCGCCAGACTCGGGTTGTCGCCCGCGCTGGTCAAGACCATGCAGACCAACGTTGCTGTCGGCTATGCCGTTTGCTACATCTTTGGTTCCCTCGGCCCGATCATCATGGTCAGCTGGTTCTTCCCTGTGGTCATGAAGTGGGATATCCGCGCGGAAGCGCTCAAGCTGGCCAAGGTTATGTCGGGAGGACGCACCGAACTCGAGCCCGGCCAGTTCAATGCAATACGTGACATTGCCACGCGAATCTATGAGGTCACGGCGCACAGCAAGGCGATCGGCAAGACTGCGCTAACGCTGGACAAGGAACTCGACGATGCCGCTGTGGAAGCGGTCTTTCGGGGCAGTGGTGCTCTGGAGCTTTCCGATACCACCGTCATTCAGGCCGGCGACCGGGTTGCCGTCACTGGCATGATCGATGTCCTTGGTGCCGCGGGCAACGCCATCGGGCATGAAGTCACTCCGCCGCGGGATCTCTCGCTCGTCGAGGAAAACCGCGAAATCATTCTGACCAATCGCTCGCTCAACGGTCGCGAAGTCGGCGAGATTCACGACCATGCCAACGTCGAGATTCGCCATGGCGTCTTTCTCACTGCCGTCAAGCGCATGGGAAGAGATCTGCCGCTGCTGAACAAGCTGCAGTTGAAAACGGGCGATGAGCTTCACTTCGTTGGCAGTCCGGTCGATCTCGATCGCGTCCAGTCGAAGGTTGGCTACAAGATCACCGCCGCTGAAGTCACCGATTTCATCTTCTTCGGCATTGGCATGCTGGTGGGTATCCTGATCGGGATGATCGAATTCCGGCTGTGGGGCGTTCCAGTCTCGATCGGCAGTGGTGGCGGTTGTCTGCTGTCCGGCCTGCTGTTCGGCTGGCTGCGCAGCGTGCATCCGCGATTTGCCGCTTTGCCGGTGGGCGCATCCAACTTCCTGCGCGACTTCGGGCTGGCTGTGTTCGTTGGCATCGTCGGTATCGGCGCGGGCCCGCAGGCACTCGTCGCCATCAAGCAGTATGGCTTGACGCTGTTTTTCCTCGGCGTCGGTGTCACGCTGATCCCGCAGATCATCACCTTCTTTTTCTCCTACTACCTGCTGGGTATCAGGAATCCCATCGAAGCGCTGGCGTGCGTTGCCGGCGGCCGCAGCGCGAACCCGGCTTTCGCCGCGTTGCTGGCCAAGGCCGGCAACGCGACGCCGGTTGTGTCATTCACTGTCACTTACGCTGTCGCCAACGTGTTCCTTACGCTTTGGGGACCTGTCATTGTCGGCGTGATTACCAAAAACGCTGTTCTCTGAACGTGATCGATACGAGGCTTACCATGAACAATCAGGATTTCAGCCAGTTTGCCAGTCTCAGCCCATTTGAACTTAAGGATCGGCTGATAGAAATTGCGTCTTCCGACGCACAGCGCCTCATGCTGAACGCCGGACGCGGCAATCCCAACTTTCTCGCCACACTACCTCGCCTCGCATTCCTGAGTCTCGGCGAGTTCGCAATGCAGGAAGCACAGCGTTCGTACTCGTACCTGAACAGTGGTTTTGGCGGCTTGCCCGAACGCGACGGCATTGCGCAGCGGTTCGAAATTTACGCGGATACGTATAACGGGAAAGACGGCGTGCGTTTCCTGAGGGCGGCCATTTCGTATGTCAAGGACCAGCTCGGGCTCGATCAGGATACGTTCCTGTTCGAAATGGTCGGTGCGTTCCTCGGTTGCAACTATCCGACGCCGCCAAGAATGCTTCAGCATACCGAAGAGATCGTCAAAGCGTATCTCACGCTGGAGATGTTCGGGTCGGTATCGCGAAAGGGCGACTTTTCGGTGTTCGCGACTGAAGGCGGTACGGCGGCGATGACCTACATTTTTCAGAGCCTGAGCGAAAATGGCCTGATTCAGCCGGGCGACAAGATTGCGATTGCCACGCCGATCTTTTCCCCCTATCTGGAGATCCCCGTTCTCGCTGACTACGGGCTCGAGATCGTCGATATCCGGATGGACGAACACGCCGACTGGCAATTGCCGCAGTCGGAAATCGACAAGCTGCTGGACCCGGCAATCAAGATTTTCTGCCTTGTCAACCCGAGTAATCCGCCTTCCACGAAGTTGTCCGACGCGATGCTGGACCAGTTGGCCGACCTGATCGCAACCCGCAAACCGGAGCTTTTCATCGTCACAGACGACGTGTACGGCACTTTCGCGGACGACTTCGTCTCGCTTTTTGCGAAGTGCCCTCGCAATACCCTCTGCGTGTATTCGTTTTCCAAATATTTCGGTGCTACCGGTTGGCGGCTCGGCACCATCGCACTGCACGACGACAACGCATTCGACGCGGCGCTGGCCAACCTGCCCGAAGACGAGAAAAAACGGCTCGACGCACGATACGCGTCGCTGACGACGGAACCGCGCAAGCTGCGCTTCATTGATCGTCTCGTTGCCGACAGCCGCGCCGTGGCGCTGAACCACACGGCAGGGCTGTCGGTGCCGCAGCAGCTGCAGATGGCGCTCTTCGCATTGAATGGGCTGATGGACCGCGAGCATCACTACAAGAACGCCGCCAAACAGCTGATACGGCAACGCTACAAGACGCTCTACGCGAATATGGGTGTCAAGGTCGAGCACGAACCCAACGACGCGAACTACTACACCCTGATCGATCTGCAGGAGCTGGGCGGTTCGCTGTATGGCCCAGGGTTCGAGGCCTGGTTCAGCAAGAGCGATCTGGGAACCAGCTTCCTGTTCCGTCTCGCAGAGGAAACAGGAGTCGTACTGTTGCCCGGCAATGGATTCGAGGTAGTGAATACGTCCGCTCGCGTATCTCTCGCCAATCTGACCGATCGTGAGTACGCGTCGATAGGGAAATTTACGCGGCGCGTACTGGAGGAGTACTACGAAGAGTTCAAGCGCAGCAGGGAGCGGCAGACGTTCGACCCGGCGTTGCTGCCATCCGCTTCGCTGGCCACATCTGATGCAGATCCGCGCGCACGGCCCATTGTTTCGACGGAAATCCAGTCATGAAGAGACAAGCCCGTCGTATTGGTCGGCTCCATGCGGCCGTCCACTGCCATCGGCGCGGACGGCCCTTCCAATCTGTACGAAGCGGTCGAGGTTGCTGCAAGCCGCGCTGCATCGATTGCGCGTTGCAACCGTCCCTCACTGTTGCGCGCGCAATGCCCGCGCGAAGGTCGAGATGAACTCGCGCACGTTCGTCACGTCGTCGAAACGCAGCACCGTTTCAACGATCGGTCCGACCTGCTCCACGTGCAGCCGCTCGCCCAACAGCGATGCCGCCTTCGTGCCGAGCTGCGCGGCCTGGCGCGCGAGATCGGTTTCGGGTTGGCTGGTATCGACGTGCTGTTCGAAGCGCGTACCGTCCTTCAGCGTGAGCGCGACGTCGGTGCTCGCGCGCGGCTGCTGCGGATTCGGCGTGATCACAATGCGTCTGCGCAGCGCGAGAATCTGCGGATCGTTCAGCGCGGCGGCCGAATACGATTCGGGATCGACCGTACTCCAGCCCGCCAGCGTGAGCGCCGCCATCTGCGCGATGCTGAACTTCGCTTCGAGCCCCGTCGCCGGTTCCGCAATGCAGCATACCGAGAGATACTGCGGCTCGACGCCAATGTCGACCCGTTCGATCTCGTCGAGCCGGTCGCCGAGCGGCTGGCGCAGCAGCTTGCATGCCTCGATCGGCGCCTGCGTACCGTAGCACGATGCGTTGTACTTGAAGACGATGGTGCGCGCCTGGAAATCCGGCGCATCCTTCAATGCGGCGGCGATCGCCTCGTCGCTGCGCGCGCTCGCGTACAGCTCGATAAAGCCCGCGTCGCATTCGAGCATGTTGGTCTGGCTGGTGAAGCCGCGCTTCGCGAGGCTCGCGGCAAGCACGCCCGTCGACGCGGCTTGACCCGCATGTAGCGGCTTGCACATGGTGCCGAACGCGGCGCGCAAGCCCGCCGCCTGCGTCGCGCAGATGCCGATCGCGTGCTGCGTCTGTTCGACCGTGAGATCGAGCAGGTAACAGGAAGCGAGCGTTGCGCCGAACGTGCCGAAGGTCGCGGTGTTGTGCCAGCCGCGCTGGTAGTGCTCCTCTCCCATCACCAGCGCAATACGGCTCTGCATCTCGACGCCCGCCGCGAAGGCAGACAGCGCACGCGCTCCTGACAGCCCGTCGCGCTCGCAGATCGCGAGGATCGCCGGCCACAGCGGCACCGACGGATGCACGCGCGAGCGCAGATGCACGTCGTCGAAATCGAGTACATGCGAGGCCATGCCGTTGACCAGCGCGGCATCGCGTGCGCTGGTGCGAAAGCCGCTGCCGAGCAGCGTTGCCTGCGGCGAGGCGGCGTCTTCGCGGATGGTCGCCTCGAGCATCGCGACGGCGGGATCGGCCCAGCCGGAAATCGTCGTGCCGAGCCAGTCGAGCAACGTGTGCCGCGCGATCTCGCCGACTTCGGCGGGCAACGGCGTGCGGGCGCGCGCCAGACAGGTTTCGGCGAGTTCGCGCGTGAGCGCGTAGCGGGCGGATGAGGTGGGATCGGCTGCGCTCATGGGTTTCTCCGGAAAGAGCGGTGCGTGCCTTCCGGATCGGACGGAAGGCCGCGAAAACACGGGCTAGGGACGCTGGCGCGCGAGCGCGTCGGGATTCACGACATGACGGGGCGTGCCGGCCTGCCAGGCGAGCACGTCGCGAAACGCGGCATCGAACAGCGTTTCGTAGTTTTCCTTCTGCACATAACCCAGATGCGGCGTGCAGACGACGTTCGGCATGTGCAGCAGCGGTTCATCGGCGCCGGGCGGTTCGTCGTCGAATACGTCGAGCGCGGCGAGACCGGGGCGCCCACGCGCGAGCGCTTCACGCAGCGCGCCCGGCTGCACGAGGCCCGCGCGGCTCGTATTGACGAAGAGCGCATCGGGCTGCATCGCCAGCAGATGCTCAAGCGTGACGATGCCGCGCGTCTCGGCGTTCTGGCGAACCTGCAACGTGAGCACGTCGGACCGCGCGAACAGGTCGAGCGGTCCGTCCGCGAGCGCGTGGCCCTGTTCGGCGGCGAGCGCGCGCGATTCGGGACGGCTCCACACCAGCACCTTCATGTCGAAGGCTTGCGCATAACGCGCGAGACGCCGGCCGATGCGCCCATAGCCCCAGATGCCGAGCGTGCGGCCTTCCAGCGCGACGCCCAGACCGTGACCGTAGGGCGTATCGGCGCCTTCGAGGCCGCTCACCTGCCAGTGGCCGGCTCTCAGATTCGCCGCGTATTGCGGAATGCGCCGCATCGCCGCGAGGATCACGCCCCACACGAGTTCCGCAGTCGCCACGCCCGAGAAGCGGCTTTCGGTGACAGGAATGCCGAGTTGCGCGGCCGCTTCGAGATCGATATGCGCGCTCGCCTTCCCGGTCTGCGCGATGAAGCGCAGACGCGGTAGCCGTTCGAGCAGCGCGCGCGGAATGGGCGTGCGCTCGCGGATCAGCACCAGCGCTTCGGCTTCGGCGATACGGGCGGCCAGCGCATCGACGTCCCGGATCGACTGCGTGAGCACGTCGACGTCGTGACCGTCGAGCAGCCGGAAGCAGTCGAGCGAGCGGATGGCGTTCTGGTAATCGTCGAGGATGGCGATCTTCATCGCGGATGTCTCTTGCGTGCGGATACGGTTGCGGCTGCGTTTCGATACGGTGCGATGCCTCAGGCCGCGCCCGTCGCCACCGGGGCGCCCGCGCGCGAACTCCATTCGCTCCACGAGCCGGGATAGAGCGCCGCGCCCGGCATCCCCGCGATTTCCATCGCCAGCAGGTTGTGGCAGGCGGTTACGCCCGAGCCGCACTGGCCGATCAGCGCGGCGCCGTCGCTCGTGCCGGCGATGCCCGAGATTTCCTGCTTCAGCACATCGGGAGACTTGAAGCGGCCATCTGCGCGGAGGTTGTCGCGAAAGAAGCGGTTGCGTGCGTTCGGGATGTGACCGCCGATTGCGTCCAGCGTCTCGTTCTCGCCACGGAAGCGGTCCGCTGCGCGTGCATCGAGCACCACGCGCGCGCCGCCGTCGAGGTTGGCGCGCACGCTATCGAAATCGACCGTCGCGACCAGTGCATCGCGCAGCGTGAAGCGCCCCGGCGTGCGCGCCGGGACGTCGCCGCGCTCGACCGGCCGATTGGCGGCGCGCCAGGCCGGCAGGCCGCCGTCGAGCACCGCCACGTCGGCATGGCCGGCCCAGCGCGCGAGCCACCACAGCCGCGCGGCGAACATGCCGCCCGCGCTGTCGTAACAGACGATCTGCGTGCGGTCGTTCGCGCCCGCTTTGGTCAGCGCCTGCGCGAAGGCTTCGCGCGAAGGCAGCGGATGCCGGCCGTTCTGGCCGTTCTTCGCGCCGCTCAGGGCGTCTTCGAGATGCAGGTAGACCGCGCCCGGCACATGCGCGTCGCGATACATTGCGAGGCCGGCAGCGGGGTTCGTCAGGTCGAAGCTGCAGTCGCACACCAGCAGGTCGGCGTTGGCGTTGGCGGCGAGCGCGGCGAGCTGCTCGGCGGAAATCAGCGTGGTGAAGCGCATGGCGTGTCCTGTTGCGTTGGAAAGATCGGGCGGGCGCGGATCGAAGCGGCCCGCGGGAAAAGCCGGGTTCAGTTGCCGGGCGGTTTGATCGCGCTGCGGTAATCGGCGATGTCGCTTTCGACGAACTTCGCGAACGCGTCGCCCGACGTGTCGTTGATCACTGCGCCGTTCATCGTGAGCTGCTTCACGACGTCGGGCTGTTTGAGGATTGCCTGAATGCCGTCGTTGATGCGTGCGACGACGGCGGGCGGTGTGCCGGCGGGCGCGGCGACGCCATACCACTGCGTCGGGTTCACTTCGTAGCCGAGTTCCTTGAAGGTCGGCACGTTCGGATACGCGGGGTTGCGCTGGCTGCCGGTGGTCGCGAGAAGCCGCATGCCGTCACCGTTCAGCTGGCCCGCGAGCGGCGTGTACGGCGCGAAGAAGCTGTCCACCTGGCCGCCGAGCAGCGCCGTGGTGGCCGGGCCCGAGCCGCTATAGGGAATGTTCAGTATCTTCAGGTGCGCCTTGTTCTTGAAAATCTCCATCGTCGATTGCGCTGCGCCGCCGGTGCCGGTGGAGGCATAGGTAAGCTTTCCGCCCTTCGCCGCATCGATGAACTGCTGGATGGTCTGATACTTCGACTTCGCGCCGACCATCAGGCCGAACGGCGTTTCGACCACCATCGAGACCGGCACGAAGCTGCCCGGCACCTTGTAACGCAGGTCCGGATGCACCACGGGCGCGACCGAGAAGTTGCCGCTCATTGCGAGCAGCAGGGTCTGGCCGTCGGGTTTGGCATGGGCCACCACATCTGCCGCGATGTCGCCGCCCGCGCCGGGACGGTTCTCGACCACCACCGGCGCGTTGAGATTCTTCGACAGCGCGGTCGCGACGATGCGCGCATACGTGTCGCCGCCGCCGCCGGGCGGGAAGCCGACCATCAGCTTGATCGGACCGTTCGGGTAGTCGCCGGCGCGGGCGGGCTGCATCGCCGCGGCGAGGAGGCCGGCTGCGAGCGCGCAGGCAACCGGTGCGCAGGCCGCGCGCCGGACGAAGCGGGAAGTCAGTCGTGTACGGATCATGTCGGTCTCCAGCAGGCTGATGTGTGCGCTATCGGACGATCGATGGCGCGATTGGCATGCAGCACGCGATGCGATGTATGTCACTGAAGCAGTTGCAGATGGCCTTTCTCGACGGTGTCGCGATAACGCCCGATGTCCTCGACGATGTACTTCGAGAACGCGTCGCCGGTCAGGGTGCCGGGCACGACGCCTTCGCGATCGAAGAGCTGTTTGATGGCGGGCGCGGCGAGCGCCTGCATGGTGGCCTGTTCGAGTTTCGCGACGACCGCGGCCGGCGTGCCGGCCGGCGCGGCGAGGCCGTACCACTGCGTGAGCGTCATGTTCACGCCGGCTTCCTGCATGGTCGGCACATCGGGCATCTGCGCGTTGCGTTTGGGTGCGGTGCTCGCCAGCAGGCGCAGCTGGCCGCCCTTGATCTGGCCGATCAGCGGCGGGTAGGTCGCGAAGAACGCATCCACCCGGCCGCTGATCAGATCGTTGATAGCCGGCCCCGAGCCCTTGTACGGCACGTGCAGCACGTCGATTCCCGCGCGCTGCTTGAACATCTCCATGCCGAGCTGTGCGGCCGAGCCGGTGCCGGTCGACGCATAGCTCAGCTTGCCGCTCCTGGCCGCGGCGATGAAATCGGCCACCGTCTTGTACTTCGATTTCGCCGACACCATCAGCCCCTGCGGCGCCTCGGCCACCAGCGCGACCGGCGCGAAGCTGTCGGGCACCTTGTACGAGAGATGCCGGCGGACGGCGGGTGCGGTCGCGAGATTGCCGCTCATCGCGAGCAGCAGCGTGTAGCCGTCGGGTTTCGCGTGCGCGACGCTTTCGGCGGCGATGATGCCGCCCGCACCCGGCCGGTTATCGACGATCACCGTCTGATGCAGGATCGGCGCGAGCGCCGCGGCCAGCGCGCGGCCATACAGGTCGCCGCCGCCGCCCGGCGGAAAGCCGACCACGAGACGGATCGTCTGCGTGGGCCAGGCGTCGTCGGCGCGGCCGGCGATCGGCAGCATCGTCAGACAGACGAGTCCGAGCGCGCCGATAAGGCGAGTGAGTTTCATCGTTCGTGTCTCCATCCAGGCTGTCGTTATCGTGCGGGTGCTGCTTGGTGCCGCTTGGCGCGACAGGTTGCATGCCCTGCGATGCGGCTGGCAACGCTATTGCCTTATGCGCCGGAGGTCTGCACGCCCGCCGCCGCACGCGCGTCGCGCCGGCGCGCAGCCGACGGCAGCGCCTTCGCGACCATGTTTTCCAGGGCATGCAGCACGCCGTCGCCAAAGCGGGCGAGCTGCGCCTCGGCCGCCTTGGCACGCTCGGGCAGCACGCGCCAGATGCACGGACGCGGCGAGAAATCGTCGAGATCGACCGGCTGCAGTTCGTCCACATAGGCGCTCGCCGCCAGCATGCAGTCCGGCACGAAGCCGAGCCCTACGCCATGCGCGACGAGGCCGAGTTTCTGCTCGGTGCCGAAGGTGCCGATGTTCACCTGCATCGACATGCCGCGATCGCGGAATGCATCATGCAGGCCTTCGCGAAAGCCGCAGCCTTCCGGATTGAGCACCCAGCCCATGCCGCCGAGATCCGACAGATGCAGCCGGTGCGCCGGCACGGTACCCTTGCGCGCTACCACCACCATGCGCAGTTCGTCCAGCCGCGCGGCCGTGAGGCCTGCGTCGAACTGCGTGTCGTTGGGCAGCACGACGATCGCGCCGTCGAGTTCGCCGTCCTTGAGCCGCGCGATCATCTCGGTGCTCCAGCCCGACGCGATCTCGATCGCGAGGCCGGGGTATTCCTCCATCATCGACGGCATCGCGTCGAGCAGCGCGAGTTCGGCGATCACCTCCGACACGCCGATGCGCAACGTGCCGCCCGGCGCCGGATCGGCACGCACCAGATCCTCGATCGACGACACTTCGCGCAGCACCGCCTCGCACCGTTCGTACACGCGGCGGCCGAGCGGCGTGGGGCGGGGCGGCTTGGTCTGGCGGTCGAGCAGCGTGACGCCCAGATCGCGTTCGAGGCTCTGCACGCGCCGGCTGATGAGCGGCTGGCGCGTGAGGAGCGCTTCGGCGGCGCCGGTCACGGACTCGTAGCGGACGACTGCGACAAAAGCGTTGATGTCTTCGAGTTTCATACGGTCAGGCATGCAAAAAAGGGTGAGGCGTCAGTCGTTCATCCAGCCCGCCGCGTGTTGCGCGGCGAGCGTGCGATCGATGCTGGCGCCCGTTTCGCCGAGATAGCCGGCGGGATCGGTGAGACGCACGATATCGTCTTCATTCAGGACTTCGGCAAGACCCGCGTGTGCACGCATCGCATCGCCGAAATCGAGCTTGTTGGCGATGCCGTGCATCGACGCTTCATAGAGCCAGTGATGCGCGGTCTGCTTGCCCACGCGCTCGCCGAGCTCGATCATCACACGCTCGGTCAGCAGGTAGCCGCGCATCGTGTCGAGATTGCGCGCCATCGCAGCGGAATCGACGCGGATGCCGCCGAGCAGCTTGTTGGTCTGCTGCAGGATTGCCCCGGCGATCAGGCAGCACTCCGGCAGCGCCTTCCACTCGGTTTTCCACGCGATGCCGTCGCGCTCGTGCTCCTGCACCATCGCTTCCATCATCATCGCAGCGTTGTAGCGCAGCGCGCGAGAGAGACCCGCGACATTCTCCGCCGAGGTTGGATTGCGCTTGTGCGGCATGGTGGACGACGCGAGTTTGCCATCGGTGAAGGCTTCCTCGATTTCGGCGAATTCGTTGCGCTGCATGTTGAACAGCTCGTTGCCGATCTTCGACATGGTCGCGCCGACGATCGCCAGCAGGTTCGCATATTCGGTCACACGGTCGCGCGCCGGCGCCCAGCTGATGGTCGGCACGCGCAGGCCGAGCGCTTCGAGCGTGCGCGTTTCCACTTCGCGCGCCTTCGGCCCGAGCGAGGCCTGCGTGCCCACCGCGCCCACCAGCATGCCGACGAACACGCGCGGCTCGCATTCCTGCATGCGCTGATAGTGACGCGACACTTCGTCGAGCCAGATCGCGCACTTGTGGCCGAAGGTGATCGGCAGCGCCTGCACGCCGTGCGTGCGGCCCACCATCACCGTATCGCGGTGCGCTTTCGCAAGACGCGCCAGCTCGCGACCGATGCCGCGCAGCTCCTGCATGAAGACCGCGTGCGCATCCTTCAGTTGCAGGATCATGCCGGTGTCCAGCACGTCCTGCGTGGTCGCGCCGTAGTGCACCCATTCGCCTTCCTTGCCTGCATGCTGCTGCAACTGCTTGAGCAGCGGCACCAGCGAATGCTTGATGCGACGGATTTCGCTCGCCATCTGTTCGATGTCGATCTTCTCGACCTTCGCGTTTTCGACGATCGCATTCGCGGCGGCCTGCGGAATGATGCCGAGGCCGGCTTGCGCCTTCGCGAGCGCGGCTTCGAAGTCGAGCCATTTCTGCACGCGCTGCTCTTCGGAGAAGATCGCGCGCAACGGCTCGCTGCTCCACAGATGTTGCAGCGCCATCATGTCGAATACGGATACGCTCATCGTTTGTCTCCTTGATCTTGTGTGTGGGCGGGCAACAGCCGGCCGGGATTGAACAGGTTACCGGGGTCGATTGCGTGCTTGACGCGCGCCATCAGGTCGAGCGCGACCGGGTTCTTGTACTGCATCAGCGCGTCCTGCTTCAGGCGGCCGATGCCGTGTTCGGCGGAAATCGAGCCGTGCATCTTCGCGACCTGCTCGTGCACGATGTCGTGCACGCGCGGAATCTGTGCGCGGAATGCGTCGTCGCCCTGCGCGGCCGGCTTGCTCTGGTTGTAGTGCAGGTTGCCGTCGCCCACATGGCCGAAGCAGATCACGCGGATGCCCGGGCACGCCGCTTCCAGCGCCGCGCCGGTCGTTTCGATGAATTCGGGAATGCGCGAAATCGGTACCGACAGGTCGTGCTTGATCGACGGCCCGTCGCGGCGCTGTGCTTCCGGTACGTGATCGCGGATGTGCCACAGCGCGTGCGCCTGCTCGGAAGACTGCGCGATCACCGCATCGCGTGCGAGGCCGCGTTCCAGCGCGTCGGCGAGCGCCGCTTCGAAGCGCGCGTCGAGTTGCGCGTCGCGCGCCGTCTCCGACACTTCCACCAGCACCGACCACGGCGTCGCCTCGGCGAGCGGCGCGCGCGTGCCATCGATATGCGCGAGCACCTGATCGAGCGTCGCGCGGCCGACCAGTTCGAACGACGTGACGCAATCGCCGAGCGTTTCGCGCAGCAGCATCAGCACGCCGATCGCCTGTTGCGGCGTGTCGAGGCCGAGCCATGCGGTGCACTGCTGGCGCGGTTTCGGAAAGAGCTTGAGCGACGCCGCGGTGATCACGCCGAGCGTGCCTTCGCTGCCGACAAACAGGTGCTTGAGGTCGTAGCCGGTGTTGTCCTTGCGCAGCGGCGAGAGGCCGTTCCAGATGCGTCCGTCGGGCAGCACCACTTCCAGTCCGAGCGTGAGATCGCGTGCATTGCCGTAGCGCAGCACCTGTTCGCCGCCCGCGTTGCTCGCCAGATTGCCGCCGATTGTCGCACTGCCTTCGGCGGCGAGCGACAGCGGGAACAGACGGTTGTGGCGCGCGGCTTCTTCCTGCACGTGCTGCAGGATCACGCCGGCCTCCACCGTGATGGTCTCGTCGGCGAGCGACACGCCGCGCACGCGGTTCATGCGCGTGAGGCTCAACACCACCTCGCGGCCCGATGCATCCGGCGACGAGCCGCCCGCCAGCCCCGTGTTGCCGCCTTGCGGCACCACCGGCACGCGTTCCTTTGCGCACAGGCGAACGATGGCCGCGACCTCGTCGGTGCTGGCCGGTCGCACGACGGCGCGCGCCGCGCCCGGGAAGTTGCCGCGCCAGTCGCGCTCGAAGCGCTCGCGGTCGGCGGCATCGGCCACGAAGCCTTGCGGGCCAACGATTTGCTGCAGTGCATCGAGGAAGGAATCGGAGTGCATCGGCGCATTGGAGTGGTGGTCAGGGTGATCCGAACAATAGCGGATCGACAAGAGATTAGCCAGTATCGGAATAACGTATTGCAATTTAATTCAAAAAATAGATAAACTGGCTTCGTGATCGCGGTCAGCCGGTGACGCGACGATCGCATTCCCGACCTGGCAGTTCCCACCACCCGAGACAGACAACAGGAACACACCGCATGACGCACTACTACGACAAGGAAGACGCCGTCCATCGCATGGACATGGCGAAGGCCGCCCCGGAAGACTTCAAGGCCTGGTCGAACCTGAACAACATCGTCGGCCGCGAGAACGGCGCGATTCCCCTGAAGTACCGCGAGCTGATCGCGATTGCCGTGGCGCACGCGACCGGCTGTCCGTACTGCATCGAATCGCACGCGAAGAAAGGCAAGGCGGCAGGCGTCTCGAAGGAAGAGATGAGCGAAGCGATCCTGCTGGCCGCGGCGCTCTGCGCGGGCGCGGCGGCGGCGCATGGCGGCCTCGCGATGAAGTTCTTCGATCAGGCGTAAAGCCGGTCGGGGCCGGGCGCGATCGGACCGGTGAGTTCGACCGTTCGGCCCGAAAGCGGCGCAATGAACCGCGGACGTCCTGCGTGGAGGTACCTCATGCCGCGACGCCGCGCTCGCGCGCCCGCGCGCACGGCTCGCAGAAGCCGGCGGCGGGGCAGTTGGACATGAAAGGAGACATCGACGTGGTCGAACAGCAGGCAACGGCGTCGACGCAACGACGCGACTATTACGCGGGCGGACTGATGATCCTGCTCGGCCTCGGCGCGATCCTGAAGGGCTCGAGCTACGACATAGGCAGCCTGAGAGAAATGGGCCCGGGCTTCTTTCCCGTTGCAGTCGGCGTCATCATGGCGCTCGCCGGACTGGGCATCGCCTTCACGACGGTTGCGGTCGCCGCGCGCGACGAGAAGCCGCGGGCGGAATGGCGCGGCTGGATCTGCATCCTGCTCGGCATTCTCGCGTTCATCGTGCTGGGCAATCACGGCGGCCTGGTGCCGGCCACGTTCGCCACGGTGTTCATCGCCGCACTGGGCGACCGGAAGAATTCGCTGCGCGATGCGCTGCTGCTCGCGCTCGCCATGTGCGCGGTGGCGGTGGTGATCTTCTGGTGGGCGCTGCAGGTGCAACTGCCGCTGTTCCAGTGGAGTTGACGCCATGATCGGACAATCGCTCGCGGATCTCTGGCAGGGCTTCGGCGTTGCGCTGGAAATCCATAACCTGATGTGGTCGTTCGTCGGCGTGCTGGTCGGCAACCTGATCGGCGTGTTGCCCGGCATGGGCGCGCTGTCGGCCATCTCGATCCTTCTGCCGCTCACCTATTCAATGGGCCCGGTGCCCGCCGTGCTGATGCTCGCGGGCATCTTCTACGGCTCGCAGTACGGCGGCGCGATCGGCGCGATCCTGCTCAATCTGCCGTGTCATCCTCCGCACGCGGTCACCTGTCTGGACGGCTATCCGCTCGCCAGGCAGGGACGCGGCGGCTCGGCGCTCGGCATCACGATGGTCGCGTCGTTCTTCGCGGCCTCGTTCGGCATCGTCGTGATGATCTTCGCGTCGCCGCTGCTGGTGTCGATGGCCTTCAAGTTCGGGCCGACCGAAATTTTCTCGATCATGCTGCTCGGCCTGCTGGCGGGCGCCACCATGAGCCGCGGTTCCGCGCTCAAGGGCGTGGCGATGACCTCGGTCGGCCTGCTGGCCGGCGTGGTCGGCACCGACGTGAACACGGGCATCTCGCGTTTCACGTTCGGGTTCGTCGAACTGTCCGACAAGGTGGAACTGGTTGCGCTTGCGCTCGGCATCTTCGGCGTCGCGGAATTTCTGCGCAGCGTGAACCGCATCCAGGTCGTGGGCGGCAAGACGCATATCCGGCTGCGCGACATGCGGCCGAGCCGGGCGGAACTGCGCGAAGCGTTCTTTCCGCTGCTGCGCGGCACCTTTATCGGCACGCTGTTCGGCGCAATGCCCGGCACCGGTCCGACGATCACGACGTTCATCGCATACACGCTCGAGCGCAAGCTGTCGAAGCATCCCGAACGCTTCGGCACCGGGCAGATCGCAGGCGTGGCGAGTCCCGAGGCGGCGTCGCATTCGAAGACCCAGGTGGATTTCATCCCGACCATGAGCCTCGGCATTCCCGGCGATGCGACGATGGCGCTGATTCTCGGCGCGTTGCTGATCCACGGCATCCAGCCGGGGCCGCGCCTCATCACCGAACATGCCGATCTGTTCTGGGGATTGATCGCGAGTTTCTGGATCGGCAACGTGCTGCTCGTGCTGCTCAACGTGCCGTTGATCGGCGTGTGGGTGCGGCTGCTGCGCGTGCCTTACCGCTTCCTGTTTCCGGCGGCGCTCTTTTTCATCGCGATCGGCGTGTACAGCACCAACAACAGTCTGTTCGAGATCGGCGAAGTGCTCGTGTTCGGCGTGGCCGGCGCGATCTTCGCATCGCTGAAGTTTCCGGTCGCGCCGATCCTGCTCGGATACGTGCTCGGACCGATGGTCGAGGAGAACTTCCGCCGCGCGCTCCTGCTGTCCCGCGGCGATCTGCTGGTGTTCGTGCAGCATCCGATCAGCGCGGTGTTCATCGGCATCAGCGCGGCACTGATCGCCGTGCAGCTGTGGCTCGGCATGCGCGCCCTCCATCGAAATCGACAGCGGAAAGGGGTGCCGGTGGGCACTTTGGGCAAGACGCACGGCTGAAAACGCCGCAGGCTCCGCAAGGCCGTGGCAGCGCGCCCGCAGGGCGGAAAGGGCGACGCACGATGCGTCTGCGTTCTTCAAGGCAACTTCCTGAGATTCGCCGAAATCTTGACGGCCGCCGCGCGCAGCACGGGCATGTCCCGCGCCTGGGCGGGTGCGACGACGTCACCGCCCAGCAGTTCGATGATCTGCGCGGCGCGTTCCGCTGGCGAGACGCTGGCGAGACGCTGGTCGAGCCGGGCGCCGCGACTTTCGGATTGCCGAGCGACGGTATGGACTTCGCGCCAGGGCCGGTCGTCAGGTTGACGACGATGTCGAGACCGGCATCGCGGGGATTGCGCAGACGACGCGTCGCACGGCACGGCCTGCAGCGATCGCGCGCTGGCGTTTCGCTGACGGGGCGGGCCTCGCCGCGTCCTGAGATGCATCGCGCTTCGTTCGCCGCGCCCTTCGCCCGGTTGGGCCTGGAAAACATCGTATGCCGGCAGCTCGGTAGCGGCAATCGGGTTTCAGGGCACTTTCCGTTGAGCGGAAAGCTTATCCGGGCTCCTGTTTATCGAATCGACTGGAGCGATCCGATTGGACGGTCCTGTTTTCGCGAGCCGCCGTTCCAGACGGGAGAGAAGGGGAGAGAGGGTTTCGCGACGCAGCGGTGTGCGAGGTATTCGAGATGCAACTGGAAGTTCGCCGGCATTCGTTTCGCGCCGGCCAGCTTCAGCTCACCGCCGGCTTCTCTTCGTAATAGCCGTCGGCGAGACGCGCCGCGAGCGTTTTGCGATCGACTTTGCCGACTGCGGTTTCCGGCAGCGATTCGACGAACACCACATTGTGCGGCACATAGATACGCGCGAGACGCTTCCTTACGGCATCCTGCACTTGCTCCGCGCTCGCCGTGCCGGCGTCTTTCGGCACGACAAAGGCAACCGGCACTTCGCCGAGATCCTTGTCCGCGCGTCCGACCACGCAGCACGCAACGACATCGCCTTGCGCGACGATCACGCTCTCGATCAGCAACGGCGACAGATTCTCGCCACCGCGAATGATCACGTCCTTGATGCGGCCCGTCACGTAGAGATAGCCGTCGTCGTCGAAGCGGCCGAGGTCACCGGTGCGCAGCCAGCCATCGGCGACGGTGCGGGCGGTGGCGTCGTCCGAACCGAGATAACCCGTCATCAGGTTCGGACCCGCGATGCAGATTTCGCCTTCGACGTCGGGCGCGTGGCTCATCGTGCCGTCGGCGGCGCGCAGGGCTACCGTCTGTCCCGGCAGCACCTTGCCGACCGAGCCGATGCGACGCGCCGTCGGCGGATTCAGCGTGCTCGTGCAAGTCGCTTCGGACAAGCCATACGAGATCACCAGCGGACAGCCGAGCTTCGTTTCCACTTCGCGATGCAGCGCTTCGGTGATCGGCGCCGATCCGCAGCGCGCCATGCGCAAGCCGGCGAGCACGGCTGAATCGAAGTGTTGTGCGAGCATGCGCGAGTACATCGTCGGAACACCGGTAATGATGGTCGGCTTAAAGCGCGTCATAAGTTCCGGCATGTCTTCCGCACGGAAACGCGGGCAGAACGCGATCTTCGAACCGGCGAGCAAGGGCGCGAACAACTGATTGTTGACGCCGTTGGTGTGATAGATCGGCATCACATGCAGCAGGCAATCGTTGCTCGACAGCGCGCTATGTTCGAGCACGCCGAGCGCGTTGTTCAAAAGCGCGGCCTGTGTGAGTTGCACGACTTTCGGCCGCCCGGTGCTGCCCGATGTGAACAACAGCAGCGCGGGACAATCCGGCGCGACATCGACGGGCGGAAAATACGACGCCCCCGTGAGGCGCGCGAAGTCGAGCGTCGTGGTGTCTTCGGAAATCGGGAGCGATTCGACGAACGCAGCATGCTCCGCGTCATGCACGAGCAAACGCGCGCGCGTTTCGATCAGCCGCGCGCCGACTTCCTCGGGCGCCAGTCTGGGTTCGAACACGCAAGGACACAATCCGGCGCGGATCGCGGCGAGCAGCAGCACGACGGCATCGAGCGAGCGCGACATGATGATCGCGACGACATCGCCGGGGCGCACATCGCGGCCCGACAGACTGGCCGCGACGGCGCCCGTCTCGCGAGCGAGTTCCGCGTATGTCAGCGTCCTTGCGCCATCGGTCAGGGCGGGAAGGTCCTGCACGCCGCGCGCATGCCAGTACTGATCGAAGGCTTGTGCGAGACTCGCCGGACGGGCGTCGAGATGCAATGCGGTGGATATCGTCACGTTCGTTACCTGAGTCGGATGGCTGCATCGCGTTCGAAACTCCCTTGCGGGTCCAGCGCGGCGAGCGCCTCACGTTCGCGCGCGGTGGGCAGGGCGGTTGGCGTGGCATCGGTGGCGTCGAACGAAAATCCGGTCCGTTCGCGCACTTCGTCGAGGCTCGATTCCGGATGCCACGATTGCAGCGCAAGCCTGCCGTCGCGCTTCACGAACACCGCGATCGGCGTGACGACGCCATGCATGCCGCCCCACGACGTGACGAAGTCGAGCTTGTCGACGAGCGTTCGCTTCGAATGCTCCGTGCGCCATGTGCAGGCGCGTTTCGCCGTTGGAAGCATCACCGCGCCGCCGCCGCCGCCGGGCAGACGCACTTTCGGATGCGACCAGTCGCCGATGCACGAGTTGTTCGCGTTGCCTTCGCCATCGAGCTGCGCCGCGCCGAGGAAGGTCAGATCCATGCGGCCGCGCGTGCAGAGATCGTAGAAGTCTTCGTTGGCGAAGATCGATGCCGAACCTTCGGCGAGCAGCGGATCGGAGCTGGAAACCGGAATCGAAGAGGGCGACGGATCGACGCCGCCCGCAACGTTGATATAAACGAAATCCCAGTCGTACGCGCGCTTGGCGAGCAGACACGCGAGCATCGGCGGTGTCGAATTCACGCCGCTGAAGGTTATCTCGTCCGGGCGGATGAAGCGCGCGAGATTGATGACGATGTATGAGAAACCGCTCCAGTTCTCAGCCATGTTGACGTGCCTCCGCCGCTTTTGCTTCCGGGGCTGCATCGATATGGCGGGCGAGTGCTTGCGCGCCGTCCTCCAGATACGCTTCGACTGCGGGATAGTCGATCGGATACGACGGCCAGCATGAGCCCGGCCACGCACCGTTCTTTACAATCGCGTAGTTTTGCACCATGAAATACGGCACGACGGTGAGTTCGGGCTGGTCGGCGAAGTTCTCGCCGGACACTTCCTCGGCGACGACGAGCACGCTCTTCGATGCGCGGCTCATGATGCGGTCCCAGTGATACGTGCCCGAGATGCGTACGTTGCCAAGCCGGTCCACGCTCGATGCGTGAATCACCGCGAAGTCCGGTGATATTGCGGGAATGACATAGGTTTGCTGGCCGCTGCCATACGGATCGCCGATGCTTTTCCAGTCGTTGACGCGCACCAGTTCGCTGCCGTGCACGCCGCCGCACGGCATGAAGGGCACGCCGAACGCGGCCGCGCGCAACCCGGCGGTGAGCGTCGCACACGCGTGCTCCTCGAGCTCCAACTGGCCTTTCTCGATCGCGCGCCTGTACCACTGCGCGAGCCCGAAATTGCCTTCCATCGCGACGATGCCGCAACGCGCGCGCGACGCGACACCCGCGCGGCACAGAATATCGATGTCGTAACCTGGCGACTGCTTGATGATCTCGATGTTGCGCTTTTCCTGACGGATCAGTTCGCGCACGAATGCGAACGGCCCACGATGCAGGAAACTGCCGCCCAGCCCGAGCGACGCGCCGTCCGGCACGAGCGCCACCAGCTCAGCGAGCGGGAGTTCCTTGTCCTTGCTGGCGAATCCCGAACTCATGTCGATGTCTCCTGCGTCTTTTTCGACGAGGCCAGATACGCCTCGATGCGTTTGTGAATGCCGGGCACGGCAGCCGAGCGCACGAGCGCGGCGAGGTCCGCGTCGGCCTGTTCGGTGTCGAGCGCACGGTGCAGCAGGGCGCGGCTTGCCGCGGGCAGCGCGTTCACGCGCGCCAACGCTTCCTCGATCACCGTGATGTGCGCTTCCGGACCTGCGATGCGCTCGATGAAACCGTTCGCGCTCGCACGTTCGACGTCGAAGGTCGCGGCCGTTTCCAGTATGCGCCGCGCTTCGTGCGTGCCGACGATGCGCGCAAACCGCGCCGAACCGAGCACCAGCCCGAACTTGAGTCCGGGCATGCGGAAGGTAGAACCGGGCGCTGCGACGCGCAGGTTGCATGCGGCGATCAGATCGACGCCCGCGCCGAAATTGCGGCCATGCGCGAGCGCCACCGTGAAGCATGACGAACTCGCGATCTTGTTGAGCAGGGTCTCGATGCGGATGAAGCGCAGCACGAGATCGCCTTCGCTCTGCGTGTCGACGCCGCTCATGTCGAAGCCCGCGCTGAAGCAGCGGCCTTCGCCCTGAAGCGTGACGAGCGGCGTGTGCGCGGCTTCGGCTTCGTCGAATGCCTGAATCAGTGCTTCGACGATACTCGCGGACAGCGCATTCAGTTTGTCCGGGCGATTGAGCGTGATCGCCCAATGCGTCGAATGCTTGTCGATGATGATATCGCTCACGCCTCGATCTCCCACTTCTTCAGCAATTCGGCGTTGTGCTCGCCGAGACCCGGCGGCCGCATGCGGATTTCAGGCGTCCGTCCCGAGAACTTGACGGGCGATGCGAACGTCCTTGTCTGCACGCCGTTGGGCAATTCGAGCGGCTGCACCCATTCCATATGCTCGACCTGCGTGTCCGCGAGCACTTGCGAATACGTATTGATCGGCGCGCACGGCACGCCGGCTTCACGGAAGCGCGCGATCCAGTGCTCGGCGTCGTGGTTCGCGAAGATCGTTTCGAGCGTGTCGCGCAGTTCGACCTGATGCTGCGCGCGCAGCGTGGTGGTCGTGTAGCGCGCGTCGCCTTCGAGCGCGGGACGGCCGACCACGCTGCACACCAGTTTCCACAGCGCATTGTTGCCCGCTGCCATGCCGAAGTACGTGTCGCGTGCCTTGAATGCCTGATAAGGCGCGTTGCGTGGATGCGCAGACCCGAGCTTCTGCGGATCGCGTCCCGTGCCGAAGTATTCGGAGGTCTGCAGTGCCGCGATGGCAAGCGTGGCGCCGAGCATCGGCACATCGATATGCGTGCCTTCGCCCGTTTTCGCGACGCCGCGCAGCGCGGATACAACCGAGAACGCCGCATAAAGGCCCGCCGAGAAGTCCGCGAGCGGCACGCCGCATTTGACCGGCGCGCCGTCGGGCTCGCCCGTGATGCTCATGATGCCGCTCATCGCCTGCACGGTCAGATCGAAGCCACCTTCCTGCGAGCGCGGACCCGTTTGCCCGTATGCGGAGATCGAGCAATAGACGATGCCGGGCTTCATCGCGCGAATCGCTTCGTAGCCGAGGCCGAGCCGATTCATCACGCCAGGGCGATTGTTCTCGATGACGACGTCGGCGGTGTTGATGAGCGCCTTGGCCTGCTCGATGTCATCGGGGCTTTTCAGGTCGAGCGTGACCGAACGCTTGTTGCGATTGAGCGAAGCGAAGTTCTCGCTATAGCCGTCGGTAATCGGTGGCCATGCGCGCAGCGTATCGCCCCCCTCGGGATGCTCGACCTTGATGACGTCCGCGCCCATGTCCGCGAGCAGCATGCCGCAATACGGCCCCGCGGCGACATTGCAGAACTCGATGACCCTGATTCCCTGAAGCGGCTGATTCATTCCATTCCTCCGGCAGTCTGTTGGTACGCGACGGCGCGTTCGCCCGCACTCGCTTGAGATCATTGTGACGCGCTGCCGCATGCATGTAAACCAAAAAATGAAACGTAAGTCCTAAATTATAGGATTATGATCTTGGTGAAAACACCGATTCCGCGCTGTCGCTCGGCGCGTCGCGCAGTCAGGGGAGGTCTCCGAAAGCCCGTATTGGCAAGCCTTCCGTCGTTTAGCCCATGTAGAATGAGCTTTTAATCCCAAGTTTCAGGATCATGGACAAGACGTTGCTCAAGGGCCTGATGTTGCTGGAGGCGCTCGCCGACCAGAACGGCAAGCCGGTCACGATCCCGGTACTGGCCGAACAGGTCGGGCTCACGAAAAGCAATACGCATCGGACTTTGCAGACGCTCGCGCACGCGGGCTACGCGACGCGCGACGAGGCCACCGGTAACTACCGGAGTACTTTCAAGCTTTTCGAGTTGGGCGCCAAACAGATGGCGACCGTCGATGTGCGGCAGTTCGCGGCGAGCCATATGCGCGCGCTCGTCGATCTGACGCAGGAGTCGGTGCATCTGTCCATTCTCGATGGCGCCTCGGTCGTCTATGTCGACAAGATTGACAGCGCGCAGCCCGTGCGCGCGTATTCCGTGCTTGGCGGTCATGCGCCCGCGTATTGCGTCGCGACCGGCAAGATTCTTCTGGCACATCGGAGCCAGGACTATCTGACGCGCAATCTGACTCACCTCGAAGCGCATACGAAGGCGACCATCACGAATCTGCCGGCGCTCAAGGTCGAACTCGCGCGCGCGGCGGCCAATGGCTACGCAATGAATCGCGGCGAATGGCGTGAGAGCGTGGGCGGCGTCGCGGCACCCATCTTCGATGCATTCGGCGAGGTGGTTGCCGCCATCGGCATATCGGGGCCGCTGGAGCGTTTGAGCCTCAAGCGCATGAAGGAATTCGTGCCGGCCGTGCAGGAAGCGGCAGCGAACATCTCGCGCGCGATGGGTTACCGGAAGTAAATACAACTTACGAAACCACCGCCGCGGACGCTTCGCGCGCCGGCTGCTTGTCGGCGCGCACGATCACGAGCGTCGCGAACAGCGCGAACAACGCGCCCATCACGAGCCACGCGCCGGGCATCGCCTTGTTCGACGTCATGTGGATCAGCATCGTGCAGATGGCCGGCGTGAAGCCGCCGAACACGGCCTGCGAGAGGCTGTAGGCCAGCGAGAAGCCCGTGCCGCGCACGTTGGCCGGAATGATTTCCGTGAGCGTGACGACGAGCGCCGCCTGATACGACGCGTACAGAACCGCGAACCCCACTTCCACGAGCAGAAGGCTCATGAACGATGGCGCCGCCACGAGCCAGGTCATCGCGGGCCACGCGACGGTCGCGATCGTCAGCGATGCGCCAAGGAGCAGCGGCTTGCGCCCGATGCGGTCGGACAGCGCCGCCATCACGGGAATCATCACGAAGGTCGTGAGCGCGACGCACGTGGTCACATAAAACGTGTCGATCGGCTTCAGGCCGAGTTCCGTGCGGCCGAAGGTCGGCGTGTATGCGGTGATGAGATAGAACATGATGCTGGTCAGGCTGACGAGCATCGTCGCACCCAGAATGATGCGCCAGTTGCGCGCCAGCGACCCGAAAATCTCGAGGGTACTCTGCGGCTTTTGCGCCCTGAAGACATGCGATTCCGTGACCGAGCGGCGAATCCAGAACAGCACCGGCACGATCGAGCAGCCGAGCAGGAACGGAATGCGCCAGCCCCACGCGTCCATCTGTTCATTGGTCAGCGTGAAGCGCAGTCCGACGCCGAGCACGGCGGCTAGCAGCACCGAAACCTGCTGGCTCGCGGACTGCCAGGACACGTAGAAGCCGCGTCGTCCCGGCGGCGCGATCTCCGACAGATACACCGAGACGCCGCCCGATTCCGCGCCCGCCGAGAATCCTTGCAGCAATCGTCCGACGATGACGAGCACGGGCGCCAGCGCGCCGATGCTCGCGTACGTCGGCGTGACCGCGATCATCAGGACGCCGATGGACATCAGCGTCAGCGTGAGGATGAGGCCCGCGCGCCTGCCGTGGCGATCCATGTACGAGCCCAGCACGATGGCGCCGAGCGGGCGCATCAGGAAGCCCATGCCGAACGTGGCGAGCGAGAGCATCAGCGAAATGAACGCGTCGTGGCTCGGGAACATGGCCTTCGCGATCGCCGAAGCGTAAAAGCCATAGACCATGAAGTCGTACATCTCGAGGAAGTTGCCGCTCACGACGCGTGCGACGTTCGTAGGGCTCGCCTGTTTCTGTGCCTCGCTGCTCATCGCGTCTCCGTATTTCTTGAATCCTATAAAATAGGATGATGGATTCAAATTATGGTTTAGCGGATGCTCGCATCGCATGAGAAGCCGGTCAAGAAACTTCGAAATAATCGAGGGAAATCCCTGAGGGAGCCGGAGCGCATCGTAGAAATGAAACGATCGTCCTGAATTATGGGATTCACGTGACTCGCAAAAAGGGCGCTTCGCGTTGCGATATCACGGACTTCGCCGATCTGAAAGGGCAACTCGCGCGTGCCGGGCGTGCATTGATCTCGCCAGCAGCGCGGATGACGTGCGAGCACGTTATGCAGGTTCGTCGGCGAGCGTCCACAAGTTCGGTACGACGCTCGATGAGAATCCGGACACGAACGCTTTCACGTTGCCCGTCGCCTCGTCGTACACATGACGCCGCACGCGTCCGATATTCGCGCCGTAGACGTGAATGCTGATCGACACGCGATCGTGATGCACGTTGCGAACGCGATGCACGTCGCCGACTGTCGGTGACACACAATCGATATCGCCGACATCGAGCACGCACGATTCCGTGGCGAGCATCGGCACGTCGGCTCCGCGCGTTTCGAAGCGAGTCGATTCCTCGCCGCCGCGCAACATGCCGATCATGCCCCATACGGTGTGATCGTGGATCGGCGTCTTCTGCCCCGGACCCCACACGAAACTCACGACGCAAAAGCGCTGCTTCGGATCGCAATGCAGCAGGTACTGCTGATAGTGCTCCGGATGCGGCGCGGCGAATGCGTCCGGCAGCCAGTCATCGTGTGCGAGCAGCCGCAACATCGGCGCGCGCAGCGCATCGAGGATGATGGTTTCATGCACGCCGTCGCGCACGATATCGGTGAGTTCGCTGACGAAATCGCGCAGTCGCACAATACTCATTGTGGTTTCCTTATCGATAACGGATGACGGGATCAGCCCGCGTTGTCCGGTTCCCGCTCGGGCACGGCGCGGCGTGGCGCGCGTGATCGAAGCCTTGCCGGACTTGACGCGTCCAGCGACGCCAGTTCTTCGATGATCATGTCGCCGAACCGCCGCACGCAGTCCGCCGGGCGCCCGAGGTTGTCGGGATGCACGCGCCAGATGTGCGGCGTTGGCTGGAAATCCGCCAGTTCGACGCGCTGTAGTTGCGACGCGTAGGCGCTCGCCGCGAGCATGGGCTCAGGCACGAAGCTCAGGCCCGCGCCGCGCGCGACGAGACCTAGCTTCTGCTCGGTGCCGAAGGTCGCGACTTTGACGGCGAACGGCAAGCCCAGGTCGCTGAAAGCACGCCGCAGGATGTCGCGAAAGCCGCAACCTTCCGGGTTGAGAATCCATTCCATGCCGTGCAGTTCGACAAGCCGCTTCCGTCCGAAAACCGCGCCTTTCTGCGCAACGACGACCATCGGCAGCGCACGGATCGGCGCTGCGCAAAAGCCGCTTTCGAAACGCGCGCTCTCGGGCAGCACGGCGATCGCCGCATCGACCTCGCTTTCATGTAGCCGTCTGATGACCTCGGTGCTCCAGCCCGAGGCGACTTCGATCTGCACGTCCGGATATTCGAGCCGCAACCCGGGTAGCGCGTCGAGCAGCGCCAGTTCGGCCAGCACTTCCGCGACGCCGACACGCAGGCGCCCCGAGGGCGCAGCGTCCTCACGCACGAACTGATCGATCAGCTCGATATCGCGCACGACGTTCACGCACAGCTCATACACGCGGCGGCCGATCGGCGTGGGCCGGCTCGGCTTCACGTTGCGGTCGAGCAGCACCACGCCCAGGTCCTTCTCGAGGCTCTGCACCCGCCGCGTGATTGCAGGCTGGTGCATGAGCAGCGCCTCCGCCGCCCCCGTGATCGACGCGTTCCTCACCACCGCGACGAACGCATGGATGTCTTCGAGCTTCATCTCTTCACTCCGCCGAACCTTCGTTGGACCCATGCGCACTTTCGATCGCAGCATAGGCCAGTTTTCAGCAAATATCTATTATCGGAATTTCGAAGTGAAGTTTTATCCGAGCTTTGCATAATGTTTCATGGCGGCGTGCCCCTCATAATCCGCGGGACAAATTGCGCCGCGTTGTGTCGTGCAACCGATGAGGTCGTCGATGAACAACACCTTGATCAAGGGGCTCTGCCTGCTGGAAGTGCTCGCGCGGCGTGGCGAGCCAATGGGCGTGAGCGAACTGGCGGGCGCGGTGGGAATGCCGAAGAGCGGCGTGCATCGTCTGCTGCAGGCGCTCGTCGAGGAGCGTTATGTGGGGCAGAGCAGTTCAGGGCGCTATCGCGTATCCATCAAGCTGTGGGAAGTGGCCTCGGCGGCTCTGCCGGGTTTCGATCTGCGCCGGCATGCGGAAGGCGTGATGAATGCGCTCGTCGAGGAGACCGGAGAGAGCGTGCATCTCTCGGTACTGGATCAGCGCGAAGTGGTCTACGTGCACAAGCTCGAAGCCCCGGCCAACCCGGTGCGCGCGTATAGCCAGATCGGCGGGCGCGTGCCGGCACATTGCGTCGCGACCGGCAAGGCGATGATGGCGTTTCGCGGGCCACGCTGGCTCGCGAGCACCGCGGAGCATCTGCCGCCCGCGACAGTCAACACGATCACCGATCCGCGGGCCTTTCTCGCCGAAATGGCGCAGATTCGCGCGCAAGGCTATGCGAGCAATGGCGGCGAATGGCGGCTTGGGATCAATGGTCTCGCGTCGCCCATCTTCGACGACGCGGGCACGGTCGTCGGCGCGATCGGCATTTCAGGGCCTGCCGCGCGGGTCGAAGGACCGCGCCGCGAATCGTTCATCGCGCAGGTGCGTGAAGCGGGACAGACGCTCTCCATGATGTCGGGCACCGTGTCGCCGCATGCGTTGCTGCTGAGCGTCACGAATCACTGGAACGATACCGCGGACGCAACGCCGTTCTTCGCGTCTCGCGAGCCGAATCCAGTGTCCGAATTCGAGGGCGCCGGCGCTTGAGACCTTGTCACGCGAGCGCGGCGGTTCAACCAAATGGAACGCTCGCTGTTCCGATCCTGCACCCCTACCATCCTCTCCAGTTGCACGGTTTTCACAAGAGCCTCGTTGCGAGGGACTTGCCAACTGTTCAAAGGAGAAGACCCATGTTCCTCAACTGGATTGAGCTGCTCGGTACCCTGAAGCGTTCGTCGAATCTCATTGGCAACAGCAACCCGAAGATGCTTGAAGCGTATCGCGGTCTTGCGGCGGCGCAGGGCTCGAACGGCGCGCTCGATGCGAAGACACGCGAGCTGATCGCGATCGCCGTGGCCGTGACGACGCGTTGCGACGGCTGCATCAGCTCACATGTGTCGGCCGCAATCCAGGCGGGGGCGACCGAAGCCGAGGTCTCCGATGCATGTGGCACGGCCATCGCATTGAACGCGGGCGCCGCGTATGTGTACTCGCTGCACGCGATGGAAGCGATGCAGGGCCTCAAGTAACGCGCACGCAAACCGGGATGAGCGGCATGAAAGCAAAATTGGCACTCGAGGGGGGCGGGTCGTCGAGGCGTGCAACGTCGCCGCCGGTGCGTTCTGCGCGATGCTGCTCGCCGACCGGGAACGACGCGCAACGATTTGACAATAAGCGCGCGCATCCAACGGAGACACGGAGACGATTGACATGGACGGACAAGCAACGGCCGATGCCGGACGCCAGAGCTTTCTGAGCGGATACCGGCGCGACTACTACGGAGGCGCGCTGATGTGTTTGATCGGCGCGGGCGCGGTCGCGCAGGGCCTCAATTACAGCTTCGGCAGCCTCACGCACATGGGCCCGGGATTCTTTCCGACCTGTCTCGGCGTGATCCTGATCCTGCTCGGCATGAGCATCGCGGGCACGGCGAAGCGTCCGTCGGTGCGCAAGACGCAGCATGAAGGCGTGCCGCTCGAAAGCAGCGGTCCCGAATGGCGGGGCTGGTTCTGCATCGTCGCGAGCATCGTCGCGTTCGTCGTGCTCGGCAATTGGGGCGGACTGCTGCCGGCATCGTTCGCCGTCACCTTCATTTCCGCGTTCGGCGATCGCGACAACACGTGGAAGAGCGCGCTGGCGCTCGCGGCGGTCATCACGCTGATCTCGGTGGTCGTGTTCTGGTGGGCGCTGCAACTGCAGTTTCCGCTGCTCACGTGGGGGCGCTCATGATCGGACATTCTCTCGCTGATTTGTGGCAGGGCTTTGGCGTCGCGCTCGAATGGCACAACCTGATGTGGTCGTTCTTCGGCGTGCTGGTGGGCAATCTCATCGGCGTGCTGCCCGGCATGGGGCCGCTATCGGCGATCTCCATCCTTCTGCCGCTCACCTACACGATGCACCCCGTCGCTGCGATCCTGATGCTCGCGGGGATCTTCTACGGCTCGCAATACGGCGGCGCGATCGGCGCAATTCTGCTGAACCTGCCATGCCATCCACCGCATGCGGTCACCTGTCTCGACGGCTATCCGATGACGCGCGCAGGCAAGGGCGGCACCGCGCTCGGCATCACGATGATCGCGTCGTTCTTCGCGGCGTCGGTGGGCATCATCGTGATGATCTTCGCTTCGCCGCTGCTGGTGTCGATCGCGTTCAAGTTCGGTCCTGCCGAGCTGTTCTCGATCATGCTGCTCGGGCTGATCGCGGGCGGCACGATGTCGAGCGGCTCGCCGTTGAAGGGCGTGTCGATGACGGTCATCGGCCTGCTCGCGGGCGTGGTCGGCACCGATGTGAACACAGGCATGATGCGCTTCACATTCGGCTTCGCCGAGCTGGCGGATGGCGTGCAACTCGTCGCGCTCGCGCTCGGGCTCTTCGGCGTGACGGAGTTTCTGCGCAACGTGAACCGCATGCACGCGGTGGGCAGCGGCGTGAAGGTGAGCCTGCGCGACATGCGGCCGAGCTTCAAGGAGCTCAGGCAGGCGTTCTGGCCGATCGTGCGCGGCACGTCGGTGGGCACGCTGTTCGGTGCGATGCCGGGCACCGGGCCGACCATCACCACGTTCATCGCCTATGCGCTGGAGAAGAAGATTGCGCGCAAGCCCGAGCGCTTCGGCCACGGCGCGCTGGAAGGCGTGGCCTCGCCGGAGGCATCGTCGCATTCGAAGACACAGGTCGACTTCATTCCGACGATGAGTCTCGGTATCCCCGGCGATCCGGTGATGGCGCTGATTCTCGGCGCGCTTTTGATCCAGGGCATCCAGCCCGGCCCGCAACTGATCAGCCAGCACGCGGATATCTTCTGGGGCTTGATCGCGAGCTTCTGGGTGGGCAACGTGCTGCTCGTGCTGCTCAACGTACCGCTGATCCAGATCTGGGTGAAGGTGCTCCAGGTGCCCTACCGCTTTCTCTTCCCGGCGGCGCTGTTCTTCATCGCGGTGGGCGTGTACAGCACCAACAACAGCCTGTTCGAAGTGAGCGAAGTGCTCGTGTTCGGCCTGATCGGCGCGGTATTCGTCGCGCTCGATTTCCCCGTTGCGCCGATCCTGCTCGGCTATGTGCTCGGACCGATGGTCGAGGAAAACTTTCGCCGCGCGCTGCTGCTGTCGCACGGGGATCTGACGGTGTTCGTGGTACGGCCGATCAGCGCGTGCTTCATGGCTGCGTGCGCGCTGCTGATCCTGCTGCAAGGGTTCTTTGCCGTGCGCGCGGCGCTGCGCAAGCGCGAGAGCATGAAGAGCGTCCCGCCGCAGGTCCCGGCGATGAACGACGCGCCGCGCGACAACGGCCGCGAACCGCCGCTCGCACATGCGGACCATCACTGAGCATTCACTCGAGGAGAGATGCTGTGAAGAAGTGGCGGCGCGGACATCATGGCGCGCCTTCTGCAAAAGCAGTTGTCGCTCGCGTTCAGGCAATCGGTGATCGTCGAGAACCGGCGATGAACATCGCCGGGCCGGCACCATCAAGGCCGCGGGCATTCGGCCGCAATGATCCGGGCGCTTCAGGAGACCTCATGTCAGTTTTCACATCGAAAGTGGTACGCAACCTCTTCGGCACCGAAGCCATGCGCGCGATCTTTTCGGATGACACGCGCATCAGCCATTACCTCAAGGTGGAGATCGCGCTCGCGAAGGTCGAGGCAACGCTGGGCGTGATTCCCGACGCGGCGTATCGCGAGATCGCGGCGAAGGCGCCATCGTTCGAAATCGACTGGGAGCGCTTTCGCACCGACGTCGAAGCGGTCGGCTATCCGGTGATGCCCTTTGTCGAGCAACTCGCGGAGCATTGCGGCGCGGCGGGCGAATACCTGCACTGGGGGTCGACGACGCGCGACATCACCGATACCTCCTTCATGCTGCAGGTGCGCGACGCGCTCGCGGTGATTGAAGCCGATCTGCACAAGGTGCGCCGCAAGCTGCGCGAGATGACGTCGCGGCATCGCTCGACACTGATGATCGCGCGCACGCACGGCAAGCACGCGTTGCCATCGACTTTCGGCTTTCGCTGCGCGGTCTGGTATAGCGAAGTCGAACGGCAATGCGCGCGCCTCGCCGCATTGCGCGCGGACACGCTCGCGGGACAGTTCGGCGGCGCGATCGGCACGTTCGCCGCAGTCGGGCCGAAGGGCATCGAGGTGCAGCGCGCATTGATGGCCGAGCTCGGGCTCGAAGCGGCGGAGATCGCGTGGTTCGCCTCGCGCGATCGCGTGGCGCAGGTGGTATTCACGATTGCATCGATTGCGCAGTCGATGGCGAGCATCGCGAAGACGCTCACCATCATGACGCGCGACGAAGTGGGCGAGGCATCCGAAGGCGGCGGCGAGAGCCGCGGCACCAGTTCGGCGATGCCGCACAAGCACAATACCGTCGTGCCCGAGCTCGTGATCGTCCACGGCAAGATGGCCGCGCAACAGATACCCGTCGTGATGGAATCGATGGTGCAGGATTTCGAGCGCGACTGGCAAGGGCACTTCGAGACCATCGCCGTGCCGCAGACTTTTCAGCATGCGCATGCGGCGGTGACGCAGATGCAGGTCGTGCTGTCGGGCCTCGTCGTGCATACGGAGCGCATGCGCGCCAATCTCGACGTGACCCGTGGCCAGGTGATGGCCGAGAGCGTGATGATGGCGCTCGCGCCGAAGATCGGCCGCAAGAACGCGCATCACATGGTATCGCGTCTGTGCAGCGCGGCCATGAAGGAAGGGCGCCCGCTCGGCGAGGTCCTGCGCGCCGACGCCGAAACGATGCGCCATCTCGGCGAACGCGAGCTGGCGCAGGCGCTCGATCCGCGCAACTACATCGGACTCGCGGAACAGTCGGTGGACAACGTGCTCGCATCGCACGCGGGCTGAGGGTATCGTGGTGAGCGAAAGCGCGGTCGGGGCATTGCTGAATCCGGCTTCGGTCGCGGTGACCGGTGTATCCGCTGACGGCGGCAGCCGACTATTCGATTGAAGCCCCCGACTGCTGTACCGCCGTATGCCAGCGCGCCACTTCGCTCTTCAGGTGCGCTTCGGCGGCATCGGCCGAGCCGCCGATCATGAAGATTGCCTGCTTCGCAAACAGCTCCTGAAACTTCGGCTGCTGGATGATCTCGTTGACCGTCTTGTTCAGCTTGTCGATGATCGGCTTCGGGGTCCTGGCGGGCGCGAGCATCGAGAACCACGCGCTCGCCTGATAGCCTTTCAAACCCGCTTCGGCCATCGTCGGCACGTTGGGCAGCACGCTCGAACGCTTCGATTCGGTCTGCGCGAGCGGCACCAGCGTGCCCGCGTTGATACCGGGCAGGCACGTGAGAAACGTATCGATGACGAGATTCACCTGGCCCGACATGGCCGCCGTCACCGCGGGCGCGGAGCCCTGATACGGTACGTGCGTGAGCTTGATGCCCGCGTCGTTGGCGAACATCACGGTCGCCAGATGCGGCGAGCCGCCGATGCCCGACGATCCGTACGTCAGCTTGCCGGGATTCTGCTTCGCTTTGGCGATGAGTTGCTGCAGAGTGGTGATGTTCTCCGACTTGTTCACGACGAGCACTTCCGGCGACGACGCGACATCGACCACCGCGGTCAGGTCATTCAGCGTGTCATAGGGCAGGTGCTTCATCAGCGTCGCGTTGATCGCGAGCGGTGCGGTGGCCCAGAGCAGCGTATAGCCATCGGGCGATGCATGTGCGACATACTGCGAGCCAATCACGGTGCCCGCGCCCGGCTTGTTCTCGACGATGGTGTTCTGCCCGAGCTTCCTGGTGAGCTCGGCGGCGAGCGCGCGCGCGAGATTATCGGACGCGCCGCCAGGCGTAAACGGCACGATCATGCGTATCGGGCGAGAGGGATAGTCCGGGTCCGCATGACTCACGACGGGCACGAGCGAAAGAGCCAGCGCGACGCCCGCGAGCGCGCGCCATGGCTTGAACGTTTTCACGAGCGTCTCCTTTGATGACGGGCCTTCTTCGTGTGGATGCGACGAGACGGCCTCACTCCGACAATATGACAGTCTTGCCATTTAACCTTGCCGTTCCGCATTCCAGAACGGATGGGCGCGCGGCGTTTCCGGCCAATACTGATGAAGCGGCGAAAGTTCGCCCACGTCAAAAATCCAAAAGGAGACGAGCACAGTGCAAGCTTCCACGGATATCGCGCGCCTGCTGCGGCCGGAGTCGATCGCGATCGTCGGGGCATCGGAGGACCAGTCGAAGTTCGGCGGGCGCCTGTTGCGGATGGTGCTGCGCCATCGCTTCGCGGGGCCGGTCTATCCGATCAACCCGAAGCGCGACACCCTGTTCGACATCAAGGCTTATCCCGGCTTCGACGCGCTGCCCGCCGTGCCCGACATGGCGGTGCTCGCGGTGCCCCAGGCGAGCGTGAAGGCCACGATCGAAGCGGCCGCGCGCCTGGGCGTCGGCTGCGGACTCATCATCACGGCGGGCTTTTCCGATGCGGGCGAAGCTGGACGCCGGACGGAGAACGAGATCGTGCGTATCGCGCGCGAGCATGGCATGCGGCTCATCGGGCCGAACTGTCTCGGGCTCATCAGCGCGGCGAACCGGCTGGCCGCGTGCTCGTCGCCGGTGCTGGAGATTCCCGAACTGCCGCAGCAGCCCATCGGTCTCGTAAGCCAGAGCGGCGCGCTCATGACCACGTTCTTCGATCGCGCCTGGACGCACGGAATCGGCTTCAGCCATGGGATTTCGGTCGGCAATCAGGCCGATCTGGAGCTCGCGGACTTCGTCGAGTTTCTCGCCGATGATCCGGATACGCAGGTCATCTGCACGTATATCGAAGGCGTGAAAGACGCCGCTCGCTTCGTTGCGGCGGCGCGGCGTGCGCGCGGGGCGGGCAAGCCGTGGCTCGCGGTCAAGGCGGGCCGCACCGAAGCGGGCAGCCGCGCGGCGTTCTCGCATACGGCGAGCATCGCGGGCAATCATGCGGTGTTCGCGGCAGTGTGCGAGGAAAACGGTGTCACGCTGATGAACGATCTCGGCGCAATGATGACGCTTGCCGCATCAATGGTGCGCTATCCCAGGCGCACGGTGAATCGCATCGCGATCGTCACGCCTTCTGGCGGCGGCGGTGCGCTCGCGTCCGATGCGCTGCATGAGCGCGGCTTCCCGCTCGCGAACTTCGGCGAGGCGACGCGTGAAGCGCTGCACGCGCACTACGTGAAGGGCCAGGCGAACAACCCGGTCGATTTCGGCTCGCGCATTTCGCCCGACCCCGCGAAGGCCGCGCAGGATACGGTCGCCATCTTGCAGGCCGACGAGGAGACCGACGGCATCTTCGTGCCCGTGACGATGGCGCCGTTCATGCTGACGAGCGAGATCGTGCGTGCGCATGCTTCGCCGTTCGAAGGGGATGCCGGCAAGCCCGCGCTCTTCACGGTCGAGGCGGGTGCGACGAGCGATCCATTGCGCGCGTTGCTGCGCGAGCGCGGCATTCCTTATACGAACACGCTCGATGAAGCCATGAACGTGTGGACGGCCTGGCGTCGGCATGCGCAGCGCCGCTCTTTCGAGAAGCCGCGAAGACCGGACGCGCTGCCTTGCGCGCCCGGACCCGGCACCTATGACGAGGACGCGAGCAAGGCCGTCTTCAGGCGCTATGGCGTTCCGGTGAACGCAGGCGCAATCGCGGTGAGCGCGGATGCCGCCGTGCGCCTCGCGGGAGAAACCGGTTATCCGCTCGTGATGAAGATCGCATCGCCCGACATCGCGCACAAAAGCGACATCGGCGGCGTGGCAGTGGGTATCGCCGACGAAGCGTGCGTGCGTGAAACGTTCGAACATCTCTGCGCGGCGGCGGGGCGTGCGATGCCGAATGCGCGCATCGACGGCGTATCGGTGCAGGCGCAGGTGAAGGGCGAAGTGGAGCTGATCGTGGGCGCGCGGCGCGACGAGCAGTTCGGCCCGGTCGTCGTGTTCGGCGCGGGCGGCGTTCTCGTCGAGTTGCTGGCGCAACGTGCGATCGCCTGCGCGCCTGCATCGAACGAACAGATCCGCGCGCTGCTCGAAACGCTGCCCGTGTGGAAGATCCTCGAAGGGTATCGCGGCGCAGCATTGGCGATCGACGAGGTCGTCGATGCGATCGCGCGCGTGAGCTGGCTTGCCGCCGATCTCGGCGACCGCGACTTCGAACTCGACATCAACCCGTTGATCGTCGGCCGGCACGCGTGCTGGGCCGTCGATGCGCGGCTGCGTATCGCATAGTCCATCCGGGAGCCTTTCAATGCCCCAGCCAGAAAACCTGCTGATAGAAAATTTCGACGATGGTGTCACGCTCGTCACCATCAACCGCGAGCGACGGCGTAACGCGATCAGCGCTCAGACCGCTATCGAGCTGCAGCAAGCGTTCGCCGCGTTCGACCGCTCGCCGCAACGCGTGGCCGTAATCACCGGCGCGGGCACGGCCGCATTCACCGCGGGCGCGGACGTGAGCGACATGCCCGAGCTCTGGCGCTGCGTGCCGACCGTCGGCATCACGACGGAGAAGCCCGTCATCTGCGCGGTATCGGGATGGTGCGCCGGCGGCGGCCTCGTGATCGCGATGATGGCCGACCTGTGCGTCGCTACCGAGGACGCCAGGTTCTACTACCCCGAAGCGAAGCTCGGCATCACGCAGGGGATGATCGCGGGACTCGCAGGACGCATTCCGCACAAGGTCGCAATGGAGATGATGCTGCTCGCGCGCCCCGTCGACGCGCGGCGCGCGTATCAGGCGGGTCTCGTGAACGAAGTGGTGCCGAACGGCGGCCATGTGGAAGCGGCGCTGGCGATGGCACGCGAACTCACGACGATGGCCCCGCTCGTGCTCGCGACGCTCAAGCGCTTCGTCAACGAAGCCGTGCTCGCGCACGGACCGACCGAGACGCTCGGGCGCACACGGCGGCAGATGGAAGTGATCGCGCAGAGCGAGGATATTCGCGAGGGCTTCAGCGCGCACAGGGAAAAGCGGACGCCGAGGTTCGTCGGCCGATGAACGAGGGATGCGAAGCCGCGTCGCGCGGCTTGCGCATCGATCCGGTTCAACGCTGCTGCGACAGCTTCGCGCCGAGCAGCGTGCTCGCCACCCGGGTGCGCAGAATCTGCGCCGTGCCGCGCGAGCCCGAAACTGCCGTCTCGTTTCGTTTTATAGAACGATTGGTGTTTTCCCGTTGCCGGTTCGACCATGACGATGTGCGCCGTGCCCGCCTGTCGTCCCTGCATGTCGCCCCTAAAACGGAACGTTCGAGTCCCGAACCCAGGAGACACCTGATGGCAGCTTCGTTCATACGCAGGCTACGCAATGTACTCGCGCTCGCGGCGGCGATCACGCCGCTTGCCTACGCGCTTCCCGCACATGCCGAATGGCCCGATCGCAACATCACGATGATCGTGCCGTTCCCGCCCGGCGGCAACACCGATGTGCTCGGGCGCATCGTCGCCGCCAGGCTGACGACGGCGCTGCACACACATGTGATCGTCGAGAACCGGCCGGGCGCGGGCAGCATGCTCGGCACGCAGTTCGTCGCACGCTCGAAGCCCGATGGCTACACCATTCTGATGGGCAGCATCTCGAACGTGCTCAACGATTTCTTCTACAAGAAGCCGCTCTACAACATTCGCACAGATCTGATTCCCGTCTCGCAGGTGGTGAACGTGCCGAATTACTTCGCCGTCAGCCCGGCGACGAAGATTGATTCACTCGCGCAACTCATCCGCTACGCGAAGCAGAACCCGGGCAAGGCAAGCTGCGCGACCTCGGGCGTGGGCACGAGCCCGTTCCTTTCATGCGAGCTCTTCAAGCGCATGGCGGGCGTGCAGATGACCACCGTGCCGTACCAGGGTGGCATTCCGGCGATCCAGGACGCGATCGGCGGCCGCGTGACGGTGGCGGTCGTGAACGAGGCGCTGCCGTATATCGACAACCATCAGCTGACGGGCATCGCCGTGACGAGCGCGCAGCCCTCGCCGCTGGCGCCGGGACTGCCGGCCGTCGCGCAGAGCGTGCCGGGCTATGACGTGACATCGTGGTACGGCGTATTCGTGCCGGCCGGCACGCCGCAGCCGATCGTAGACCGGCTCGGCGCCGAAATCGGCAAGGCCATGCAGGACGATGACGTGAAGAAAGCGCTCGTTCCGCTCGGCGCGATTCCCGTGGGCAGCTCGCCGCAACAGTTCCGGCAGTTCGTGATGAGCGAGTGGACCAAATGGGGCAAGGTCGCCAAGGAGCTCAATCTGCAGCTCGACTGACGAGGCGCGTCACGACATCGAACACAACCAATGGAGAGGCCATGAAAGTCGTTTCGATCGACACGCTCTGCTGTGACGCGGGCTGGCGCAACTATCACTTCGTGAAGATCGTGACCGACGATGGCATCGTCGGCTGGAGCGAGTTCGATGAAGGCTTCGGCTCGCCCGGTGTCACGGCCGTCATCGGGCAACTGGGCAAGCGGCTGATGGGCGCATCGGTGATGGAGCATGAGCGCTTCTTCGCGGAGGCTTCTTGCCTCACGCGTCCGGCGACGGGCGGCGTAGTCAGCGAAGGCATCGGCGCGATCGAGAACGCGCTGCTCGATGCCAAGGCGAAGACGCTCGGCGTGCCGTGCTACGAATTGCTCGGCGGCAAACTGCGCGACAGCGTGCCCGTGTACTGGTCGCATTGCCCGACGTGGCGCGTCAATCATCCGAAGTTCTTCGGGCCGCCGGTGACGGATCTCGACGGCGTGAAGGCGAGCGGCGCGCAGGCGCGTGAGCGCCGCTTCCGCGCCTTGAAGACCAATATCTTCATCCACGACGATGGCCCGCTGCGCGCATGGCGTCCGGGCTTCGGCGTGCCGTTCCAGCCCGCGCTGAACGTGGATCGCAAGCTGTTGCGCAATGTTCGCGCGCATCTGGAAGCGCTGCGCGATGGCGCGGGTCCCGATGTCGAGATTCTCATCGACCTGAACTTCAATGCGAAGCCGGAGGGTTATCTCAGGATCCTGCGCGAGCTGAAGGACTTCGAGTTGTTCTGGGTCGAGATCGACAGTTATTCGCCGCAAGGGCTGGCCTACGTGCGAAGCCAGAGTCCGCACCCCATCAGCTCGTGCGAGACGCTCTTCGGCATTCGCGAGTTCAAGCCGTTCCTCGATGCGAATGCAGTGGACGTGGGCATCGTCGATACGATCTGGAACGGCGTGTGGCAGTCGATGAAGATCGCCGCGTTCTGCGACGCGCATGAGGTGAACGTCGCACCGCATAACTTCTACGGCCATCTCTGCACGATGATCAACGCGAGCTTCGCGGCGGCCGTGCCGAACCTGCGCATCATGGAGACGGATATCGATCGTCTTGCATGGGATGACGAACTCTTCACGCATGCGCCCGAGTATTGCAATGGAGAGCTGATCATTCCCGAGCGTCCGGGATGGGGATGTGATCCGATCGAGGAGGCGATCCTCGCGCATCCGCCGCAGGTCACGGGCGGGCTTCTGCAATCGCGGGCGGGTCGATGAACCGCTCGCGCCAGTCGTTCATGCGCCGCGGAATTTCGCCTCGCGCTTTTGGGCGAAGCTCTCTTTTCCTTCGCGATAATCCGCGCTTCCGAACAGCCGGTCCGTTTCCCTCAACGCCTGCGATGCGAGCTCGACGGGGCCTTTCGGCACCGTCGCGTTGGCGAACTGCTTGAGCATGCGCAGCACCAGCGGCGCATGGTGCACCATCTTCGCCGCAAGCGCGCGCGCTTCCTTCACCTGCTCGCCGACGGGCACCACGCGATTCACGAAGCCCACCTGATACGCCCGTTCAGCTGTCACCGGCTCGCCGAGCAGCATCAGCTCCATGGCGATCTTGTGCGGAATGCGCACCGCCAGCGAGCCGATCAGTCCGCCGGCGAAGCCGATCTTCGCTTCGGGATAGGCGAACTTCGCATTCTCGGCCGCCACGCACAGATCGCACATCTGCACGAGCGTGAGCGCGCCGCCGATACACCATCCCGCCACGGCCGCGATCACCGGCTTCTCCACCGTGATATCGACGCCTGGCGCGAACTTGCGATACTCCGGCACGCCCGGCGATTCGCGGTCTTTGCCCGCAGAGAACGCCTTGTCGCCGGCGCCCGTGAGGATCGCCACGAGATCGTCGCTGGCGTTGAAGCGCCGCCATGCATCGGCGAGCGCGGCTTCGACATGGTCGTCGATCGCGTTCATGCGATGGGGACGGTTGATGGTGATTTGCGCGATATGTTCGTGAGATTCGTAAATGACCGGCTCGTCCATGAGATTCTTTCATCCTATAAATTGGGACGTAAAAATCATATTTTGGTTTACAGGATAGTCCCATCGCTGCAGAATGGGGTCAAGCAAAAGGGCTTCGTACCTGGGGCTAACACTTAAAGCAAGCGAACGCTGCGCGGCCGGATCCTTGGAAACGCGCATGACGTGAGGCGAAAGAAGAGAAGAGAGCCTCTCCGAGAGGCCGGGCATGAAATGCATCCAACGGAGACGAATCATGCAGTCAGGCACTTCCGGTAAAGGGCGAGAGTCATCGGTACGCACGATCCTGCGCGTCACGAGCGGCAATTTCCTCGAGATGTACGACTTCTCGGTCTACGGCTTCTACGCGTTGTCGATCTCACACGCGCTCTTTCCGCACGGCAACGAGTTCGTCTCGCTGATGCTGTCGTTCGCGACATTCGGCGTGGGCTTTCTGATGCGGCCGATCGGCGCGCTCGTGCTCGGCTCGTACATCGACCGTCGCGGGCGGCGCGCGGGCCTCTTGCTCACGCTCGCGCTCATGGCCGCCGGCATGCTCATGATTACGTTCGTGCCGGGCTACGACACGATCGGCATCGCCGCGCCGGTGATCGTCGTGCTCGGACGCTTGCTGCAAGGCTTTTCCGCGGGCGCGGAACTGGGCGGCGTGTCGGTGTATCTCGCGGAGATCGCGCCACCGGGACGGCGCGGCTTCTTCGTAAGCTGGCAATCGGCCAGTCAGCAGGCCGCCGTCGTGTTCGCGGCGCTGCTCGGCGTGGGCCTGCGTTTCACGCTCACGCCCGAGCAGATGAACAGCTGGGGTTGGCGCATTCCGTTTCTGATCGGCTGTCTGATCATTCCGGTGCTCTTCGTGATTCGCAGGCGTCTGCGCGAAACGAAGGAGTTCGAATCGCGCGCCCGGCATCCGTCGAGCAAGGAAATCTTTGCATCGCTCAAGGACAATGCGCGCATCATCGGCGGCGCGATCATGCTCGTGACGCTCACTGCTGTCATGTTCAACCTGATCACCGCCTATACGCCGACGTTCGGCTCGCGCGTGCTGAAGCTGCCCGCGGTCGATTCGTTCATGGTGACGATGGCCGTCGGCATGGTCAACTTCACGATGCTGGCGATAGTCGGCGCGATATCCGACAAAGTGGGGCGGCGCGCGGTGCTCACGGTGTGCGCGGTGCTCGTGATTCTCACCGCGTATCCGGCGATGCTCTGGCTCGTGCAGGCGCCGAGCTTCATGCGTCTGCTCATGGTGGAAGTGTGGTATGCGATGATCTACGGCTCGTATCAGGCCGGCATGGTGGTCGCCCTCACGGAGATCATGCCCGCGAATATCCGCGGCACGGGCTTTTCGCTCGTCTGGAGCCTCGCGCAAGCGATCTTCGGCGGTTTCACGCCGTTCATCTGCACGGTGCTGATCCAGTTCACGCAGAACCGCGCGGTGCCCGCGTTGTGGCTGTCGTTCGCGGCGCTGATCGCTTTGCTCGCGTCGTTTCGCATGTTCGCGAAGCCGGCGCCTCAGACGCGCGCGGCGTACTGAGTGTCAGGGGCCGGGCCGCTCGAACTCGCTCGTCTCCATCGCGAGCGACGCGACCGCCGCCACGACCGGGTCGGTCGCCGTATGCCGATGCAGCGCGACGAACTCCACCGGCCCGAGTTGTGGCGCGGTATCGATCACGCGCAGCCTGCCCGCCGCGATTTCCGCGTGATACGACATGCGCGGCAGCAGGCTCACGCCGAGTCCTGTCACGGTGAGGTCGGCGAGCACGCGCACGTGATTGCATGAGATGATCGGGCGATATTCGGCGCCGGCATCGCGGAACCAGCGCTCGATTACCGGATAGTGATGCGATTGCGACGACAGCCCGAGCACCGGCCACGCCGCGAGTTCAGCGGGCGTGAGCTTGCGCGAAGGGACGTCGAGCGCGGGCGCGCACATCCATACGAACTGATCGAAGCCGAGCGATATGGCTTGCAGTCCGCTCTCCACGACAGGACCCGTGACGAGCGCGAGGTCGATGTCGCCGCTGCGCAGCTTGTCGATGAGCTGCGCGGTGAGGCCCATGTCCAGCACGACGGCGAGGTTCGGATAACGCTCGCGCAATGTGCTCATCAGCTTCGGCAGCCAGGTGATCGCAACGAGATTGACAACGCCGAGCCGTACCGTGCCCGTCAGCGCATCCTTGTCGCCGATGCGGTGCCGCACGTTCGAAGCCAGCCTGACGATTTCGCGCGCCGCCGCGACGAGGTCCTGTCCCCTGGCGCTCAGACGCGCGCGGCGCTGACTGCGGTCGAACAGCTCGACGCCCAGCGACCGCTCCAGCTCTCGAATGCGCGCGGACACGGTCGATTGCGTCGCATGCAGCGTTTGCGCGGCTGCGCCGAAGCTTCCCGTGTCGACGATGCGAAGAAAGGTCTCAAGCTGACGGATGTCCATTGCTCTTTGTCGTGTGAGGGAGTCGCGGCTTCATCGACAATTTCGATGAGCCACGATCGGAAAGTCTCGCTTTCTTGCGGCATCGATTGAGTCGTAGACTGGTTTTCGTCACGACGCACCCGAATGCAAACAAGGAGACGACATGCAAGATCAGACGATGATACTGGAAGAAGCCCTGCACGAATCGAGCGGGCCGGCGCGCATGACACCGTTCACCGGCCCGATCGCGTGGACGCGTGCTTCGCTGTCTCCGGACGATGGCATCGTTAAGATCAGCGAGGCGTGTCGCCGCGAACTCGATGAAGTCGTTGCGACCTTGCGTGCCAATCCGCTGCCGACCACGCTGTTGCATCCCGACGATTTCTCGCTCGAACGCTGCCGGGAGATGATGCGCGAAGCGTCGCAACTGCTGACTGAAGGGCCGGGCTTCGTGATCGTCGACCGCCTGCCGATGGACCTGTGGAACAAGCAGGAAGCGACCGCAGTCTACTGGCTGCTCACGCAGATGGTGTCGCGTCCGGTTGCGCAAAGCTGGGACGGCAAGATGATTTACGACGTGCGGGATCTCGGCAAACCGCCGGGCAACGGTGTGCGTCCGGACATCACCAGTGCGGAGCAGAATTTTCATACGGACAACAGCTATAACCTCTGCCCGCCGGAACATGTAGCGTTGCTCTGTCTGCGGCCCGCGAAGCAGGGCGGCGTGAGCAGCATCGTGAGTTTCTACACGGTGTACAACCAGATGATCGAGCGTTATCCGCATCTGCTCCCGCGCCTTTTCAGGCCATATCTCTTCGACCGTCAGCGCGAGCACGCTCCCGGCGACGCCATGCTCATCAGCCATCCGCTTTTTCAGAACGAAGGCGGACGCATGGTGTGCAGGCTGTCGCATCGCCATGTGGTCGCGGGCTACGAGATGGCGCATCGGAAAATGGACGAGGAGACTCGCGATGCGTTGCAAACGCTCGAAACCGTGATGCTCGAACCGCAGTGGACGCGCGATTTCTTCTTCGAACCGGGACAGATCCAGATCGTCGATAACCAGCGCTGCGGACATCGGCGCACGCAATTCGTCGACTTCGACGAGGAGGATCGCAAGCGCCATCTGGTGCGCTTGTGGCTGCGCGATGCGAAGCGGCGTTTTTATAACGGCTGATTGCCTTCGATTCAATCCATGAGGTCTCGCAATCGCGAAAGGCCGAGTTCGCGGGAAGGCTTCGCCATGCACCATGCGTCCGTCGATCATTACGGCCCCGCCGATGCTCGCGGTGGTGTACTCGGCGTGGCGGAGTCGGCGCGACAGGAAAGCGATGGCGCGCAGTCCGGACAGCAATCCGGAGCAGGCGCCGCGCGTGAATGTGCCGTCGGAATCCAATCCGTATTAAGGATTTACTTATTTTATTGTAATCATATTTCCCGCAAACGATTTTTTCCTTCCGGAAATTCAGCTTTCGAATTACCCTCCGGTTCTGAAATACGCCGAGTCGGCATTTCTTTCGCCGCATTGGATTGACTTACAATGGTCGCCCCGTTTCACCGGTTCTCAGGTTCTGGCGCAGTCCCCGCGTTGGCTACACATGGCGTTCGGGCACAGCCTTATCTAACAACTGTTCAGCGCGTCAGGCTTTTTCGCAACCAGGCAGCGGACAAGCGATTTCATAGTGTCTTGCACCGCCGGATAGACGGAGATTGATTTGAGAACGTCGCAGCCGCTCTGCAGGTGCGCGCTTGCTTTCGAAAACATCGACATCCCGCTACAAAAAGCATGCAGACAAGTTGCCGTAATGAGCTCGATATTTGTCTGATAAAAAGTAGCTTTAATGACAAACAATCCTGATAGAGGAATTCAATATTGCGACAACGTTTGCGGATTGGGCCTGGCGCTAATTCTGACTTCAGTTCGTTCAATCGCCGCCGTAAATGCAGCTGCGGGTCGCATTCGTTGCAAGGGGCGCGTGCGCAAACGGTTGTCCGATCTGTGCATTGCGAACGCGATGGCCCGCATCTACCTGCCTCTGCGTTGAAAATGGAAATGAAGATGACTCTGCATACACTGTCCATGAAGGCGAAGCTTACGTCGGCTTTCGGAATTCTGGCCCTCATCGTGCTGACCGTGTCTGGCCTGTCGCTGATGCAGCTGAACGAGGCAAACAACCGGTTTTCGGGTTATATCGGCGGTATCCAGGCACGCGCCGACATGGCCGAAGCCGTTCGCACCGCCGTTGATGATCGAGCCGTCGCCGTGCGCAATCTGGTGCTGGTCACCACACCTGCTGACATCGAGGTGGAAAAGGCCGCTGTCCTGGACGCTGAGCATAGGGTCGAGGCCAACCTGGAGAAGTTTAATGCCATGGTCGCTGTCGCTTCCGACATGAGCGACCAGGCACGGAGTCTTGCGGCAGAGCTTCCAAGAATCGAAGCGCTTTACCGTCCTGTGGCGCTGGAAATTGACCGGCTGGCGGTGAACAACCAGCGTGACGCGGCGATCGCGGCCATCGACACCCAATGCAGGCCCCTGCTTTCGATGTTGATCAAGGCGTCCAACGAATATGCGAGCTTTACCCGTCAACATGCAGCGCAAATGGTCGAGCAGTCACAGGAACAATTCACGAGCCAGAGAAAGCTGCTGATTGCTATCTGCCTGGCTGCGGTCGCGGTGGCAGTCGCGGCGGGAATCGCCATCACGCGGAGCCTGTTACGCGCCCTTGGCGCCGAGCCGGCGACATTGAGCGAAGTGACGGGGCGCGTGGCCAGTGGCGATCTGAGTCCTGTGCCGGGGGCAAAGAATGCGCCGGCCGGAAGCGTGCTCGCCTCGATGGGGGAGATGCAGGCCAGCCTCGTTCGCCTGATCGGTCAGGTTCGTACTTCTGCCGACAGCATTGCCACCGGCTCGAGCCAGATCGCGTCGGGCAATGTGGATCTGTCTTCGCGTACGGAACAGCAGGCCGCGTCACTGCAGGAAACCGCAGCGAGCATGGAAGAGCTGACGTCGACGGTCAGGCAGAACGCGGAGAACGCACAGCAGGCGAGTTCGCTCGCGGCCAACGCATCCGAAGTGGCGGGACGGGGCAATCAGGTCGTGGGCAAGGTGGTCGATACGATGAGCGAGATCAGCGCGAGTTCCACCAGGATCGCGGATATCACCGGGATCATCGAAGGGATCGCCTTCCAGACCAACATCCTGGCGCTGAATGCTGCGGTGGAGGCGGCCCGTGCAGGCGAGCAGGGGCGCGGTTTTGCGGTGGTCGCGAGCGAAGTGCGCAGCCTTGCCCAGCGCTCGTCCAGTGCCGCGAAGGAGATCAAGGATCTGATCAACGTGTCCGTCCAGAAAGTCCATGACGGGTCGTCGCTCGCCCATGAGGCGGGAACGACGATGGAGGAGGTGACACAGGCTGTGGCGCGGGTGACCGATATCATGGGGGAGATCGCAGCCGCGTCGACTGAACAGAGCCGCGGGATCGAGCAGGTCAACCAGGCGATCACGCAGATGGATGAAGTGACGCAGCAGAATGCCGCGCTGGTGGAGGAAGCGGCGGCCGCGTCGAAGTCGCTCGAGGATCAGGGTCGGCAGCTGAACCAGGCTGTTTCGTTCTTTCGGCTGGATTCCCAGGCCGCGCTCGTAGCAACGGGCGGTCCGGCTGCGCCAGCAGACTGTCGGGTATCCCGGGTGCGCCCGGCGCGACCGGCGCTCCGGAACACCGCAGCGCCCGCCAGCCGCGTCGCCGTGAAGGCTCAAGCGGCAGGCGCCGCTGCGGCCACTGCGGTCGACCGTGCAGGATGGGATACATTCTGATCGAATGAGCTGGTGCGCAAAAGCTCAATACGAGTTTTTCACAAAGCCGGCGGGATGGCATGTTCGTGTCTTCCACGTATGCATAAAGCCGACGTGCCGCTTTTTCTCTAAAGAGATGGGCGACCAGGGCCTTGGCGGCCTCATATGCATAACCCATTCCGCCGAATTGAGGATTAAAGTTCCAGCCGATTGAAAAGGTGTCCTGTTCGGGCGCTGCAAGGAGATCCCCGATAAGCTTGCCGGATTCCCGCAGACATACCGCAATCTGTTCGTCGCTTGCGCTTCGCATCCTGGCTTCATTCCTCGCTTCGCTCATGTCCGCACGAAATCCACTGGCAGCCGCAGTCGAAACATGTAAAGCGCGGGACACCGCCGTCAGCCTGTCGGCACCCACGAGGCGGCATACCGCCGTTACGGCTTCCATGACGGCCGCCTTCGGGCGAAGTCCGTGACACGCGCGTGTCATCGTGCGCACCCGCTCGCGATCGCTACCTGACGGCCCCTGAAGACCGCCGACGAACACGCGTACGGGCCGCCCTTGCGTTTCCGACTCGAAGATAATGGTTGCCCACGCGAGGTCAACACCGCCTGACTCGTCCACGCTTGCGACAGTCAGCAGGCCCTCCCGTTTGCATCGCGTCACCTGTCTCAGCACGATCGAAAATTGCAGGCACGAAGCCAGCATGAATGCTTCCCCGCCTCCATCGTGTCTCCAACAATCGTTGATGTGCCACACGCAGAACCGGGTCCCCACTTCCCGGTGTTGCAAAACATCGTCGAGGCACCGTCCATGTCGACGGACGCGATCGAAAGGCGGAGGAGGCGGCGGCACCTGAACTTCCAACGAAAATTTTAGGCTTCCCGAATAAAGTCTTCCCGCGTATGCGCCGCCCCAACTTGTCCTGGGTGCTCAAAGCCGCGGCAGTACGCATGCGCCCCATCCACAGGCGACTCATTGCGCGCCCCCGCGCGCTGCACGCATGAACTCGCGGACTTTGGCTTCGTCGACGGGGTTCCACCAGACGCCGCCTACTTTCAGCGAACTCGCCACGATCACCGCATCGACCACGGACAGGATTTCCGCAACGTTGTGCTCTGTGCAGCCGCTGCCGACCAGCAGCGGCAGGTGCGTGGCTGCCCGGATCTGCCGCAGGTAGTCGACGCTGGCGGCGTCGCCGGTCCGCTGCCCGGTGGCGATGACGGCGTCGGCGTCGAAGAACGCGACATCGCGAACGAGTTCTTCCAGCGCGCGGTCGGCCACGATCGCGTGGGCGCCGTGCTTGACGTGCGCGTCGGCGAACACGCGTATGCCGTCCGCGCGAAGCTGAGCGCGGTAGCGCAGCGCGCGCGCCGCTTCGCCTTCGATGAAACCTTCGTTGGCAATGTATGCGTTGGCCCACTGATTGACGCGCACGAACGCGGCGTTGCTCGCCGCGGCAACGGCCAGCGCCGGTATCGACGCATTCGCGAGCACGTTGATGCCGACCGGCAACCCGGTTTCGCGCGCGATGCGGTCGGCGGTCACGGCCATGAAGGCGGATGTTTCGTGGCCGATGTCGTCGGGCTTCGAGAACGGCACGTCGCCGTGGTTCTCGACGATCAGCCCATCGACGCCGCCTTGCGCGTAGGCGCGCGCGTCCGCGAGCGCGGTTGCGTAGAGCGCCTCGCTCGTGCGGCCGTCGTAGCGCGGTGCGCCGGGATATGCGGGGCAATGAACGACGCCGATGACCACGCCGCGTGCCCGCCCAAAGATCTGTTCGAGACAATCGGTGCGGCCGCGTCCAACCACGTTCTGTGCATTCATCTGGATACCTTGTGATCTGTTCGGAGAAAGGCGGCCAGCTCGCGCATGCGTGCGTGGTCGGGAAAGCTGGCCTGCGTGCCGCGACGGCTTACCACCCAGGCAGCGACCGCCATCGCGCCGGGCAAGGCGTCGCCGATGGTGAGGCCGTGGGACAGTGCCGCGATGAGCGTGCCGCAAAGCGCGTCGCCGGCGCCTACCGTGTCGACTGCCGTCACCGCAACGGCAGGCAGATCGACGCTGGCGCGATCGCCAACGCTGGCGCGATCGCCACTGCACCAGATCACGCCGCCGGCACCGAGCGTGACGAGCACGTCGGCCGCTCCGGCGTGTCGCAGCGCGTGCGCGGCGCGATGCGGGTCTTCGTGTCCGGAAAGCGCGGCGGCCTCCACGCGATTGACGACGAGCACATCGACGTCGGGCAGCAACGCCCGGAAGTCGGGCTGCACGGGGCCCGGGTTCAGGAAAGTCTTGCGGCCACCTTGCCGGGCATGCCGTAGCAGCGTGGCCGTGACGGTTGGGGAGAGATTGCCCTGCAGCGCGATCCAGTCGCCCGTGCGGCTCGCGGCATCGAGCGCGCCGGCGTCGGGCGCGAAGCGGTCGGCGGCGGCGCTGCGGGTCACGATGGTGTTTTCGCCAGCCGCATCGATCGTGACAATCGAGAGATCGGTCGCGCAGTCGAGCCGCACGACGTGTCGCGTATTCACACCCTCGCGCTGGAGCATGGCGACGATGCGCTCGCCGTCCGCGTCGCGTCCGAGCGCGGCAAGCAGCGTTACGGCCGCACCGGCGCGCGCCGCGATTACGGCCTGGTTCGCCCCCTTGCCGCCGAAATCGCAGGTGGTTTCGAGCGCGCGTGACGTCTCGCCGGGCTGCGGAAGCGCGGCGACGCGCAACGTCATGTCGATCGCGGCGTTGCCGATCACGCAGACCCGCGCACCGCCGCGCGCCGAGGCATCGTCTGTCATTTGCGCGTTACCCAGTCGTCGAGAATGGCGCGGTACAGATCGACCGCGGCGAGAATGCGATCCACGCGGCAATACTCGTCGGACTTGTGCGCGGTTTCGGGCTCGCCGGGGCCGAGCAGGATTGTCGGCGGCCAGCCGGTGGCGGGTCTCAGCACGGCCGCATCGGTGAAATAGCGGGCCGTGCGTGGACCGGCCGGTACCTCGTCGAACGGGCGCGCGAGTTCGAGCACGTGGGCGATCCAGTTGTCGAACGGCTCCGAGTAGACCGGCGGCAGGTCGACGACCGGGGAGAGTTCGACCGGCGCGAGGCACTGGTGCAGCCGTTGCGTCACGCAGGCGTGTTCGATGCCGGGCACGGTCCGCATGTCGATCGTGAACTCGGTGCGGTCGGGAACGGAATTCACATTGAGCCCGCCGTGTATCGTGCCTACATTGAGCGTGGGTGCTCCCAACACCTCGTGCGCGGAGCCGGCGCTGAAATTCCAGAGCTTCGCGAGCGCTTCGGTGGCGACGCGGATCGCGTTGACGCCCTCGTCCGGCATCGCGCCGTGCGCGCTCACGCCATGCGCGACGCCCTTGAGCCACAGCGCGCCCTTGTGACCGAGCAGGACGCGGTTGGCGGTCGGCTCGCCGACGATCAATGCGCCAAGCGGCTGCAGTAGTTTGGGCTGCGCGGCAAGGAGCGCTTTTGCGCCGTCACAGCCGGTTTCCTCGCCGCCGGTCAGGATCAGATGCACGCCGCTGCCGCGCCTGAGCGCGTCGGGCGCTGCCGCGCACGCGGCAATGAAAGCCGCGATGCCCGCCTTCATGTCGGACGTGCCGCGCCCGTATAGGCGCCCGTCGTGGATCTCGCCCGCGAACGGCTCGTGTTCCCACGCCGCCGTGCCGAGCGGCACGACGTCGAGGTGCCCGGTGAAGCCGAGCGGCGCGCCACCGCCCGCGCCCGCGAGCTTCGCCACCAAATTGAAGCGGCGCTCGCCAAATGCGTGCAGCGTTGTCTGGAAGCCCAGTTCGTCGAGCACGCCGGCGACGTGGCGCGCGCAGGCTTCCTCGTCGCCCGGCGGGTTGACGGACGCAAATGCAACGAGCTCGCGCGTGAGCGCAATGGGATCAAGGTGGGCCATGAACGGATCTCGCGTGCGTTGGCCGGCTCATCGCGCCGCTGCGTCGTGCGTGAGCCAGTCGAGACAGTTGTGCCACAGGCGGCCATAGCCCTCCCAGGCGGAAAATTCGGGCGGCAGCCAGTGCACGGACATGTCGCTCGTCCACGCCAGTGTGCGTCCCGCGCCGTACTGGCCCGCGGCAAGCAACGGATGGCCTGTTTCCGGCACCGAAGCGATGATCGTCGCCTCCGGTTTGAGCTCGACTTCGTTGTAGCCGAGCAGATGGGGCCAACTGGCGCCGAGCCCGGCGACCACCGGATGCTGGGCGACAATTTCCGGCGTGAAGCCCTCGGGTACCTCGACGCGGTCGTCCCAGGGCAGGCACCGCACCGGCAGCACCGCCTCGACGGGTGTATTGCGAAAGCGCGCGCTGCCGTTAATGCCCTGGAAGCTCAGATAGCCGCCGATCATCATCAGTCCGCCGCCGGCTTCGACGTAGTCGCGCAGCAGCTTCAGGCGGTTGGGCGTGCGCCGGCTTTGCGCCCATGTGTCGGGATGCAGCAGCAGCGTGTTCGCGCCGATGTCGGACAGAATGATCGCGTCATAGGCCTGCAAGCCTTCTAGCGTGGACGGAAACTGCGTCTGCGCGTCGTGGCTCGGCATGTGCGTGACCGAATAGCCGGAGTCCTCGAACAGCGCCAGGAACTGTTGCGAGCCGGTGTGATAGGTCACCGAAGCGAACAGGTCGAAACCCTTGACGTGGGTGGCCGTGCTGGTCCAGGACTCGCCGGCGAGCAGAACGGACTTCTTCATTCGCATCTCCTTGGGACGCAGGCCGGCAGCGCGGTTGCCGCCGGGCACCTGCGTGTTTGCATCTCGATGGATGGCGCGTGCCGGGCACGCGCCGCGTCAGCTTGCGTGAGCGCGCGAGAACACCCGGGCGGGATTCGTCACGAGCAGGGTCTCGATCTGCGCGTTAGTCACACCGTGGCGCCGCAGGCGCGGAACGAAGTGTTCGAGGATGTAACCGTAGCCATAGCCCCCGTAGCGCGTGAGCATCATCTTGAGAAATACGTCCTGGGAAAGCAGCAGGCGCCCGATGAACCCGGCGTCGGCGAGTGCGCGGATCGCCCGCGCGTTCTCTTCATCGGAAGGCGACTGCGCGTCCTCGTCCGCGTAGTAGTAGTCCATGCCGATCATGTCGTACTCGAGCCATGCGCCGCGGCGCGCGAGCGCGTGCTGGTAGTCGACGTCGGCATGGCTCGGATTCATGTGGCACAGCACCGTGTGCGCGAGGTCGGCGCCTTCCTGCTCGACGATGTCGAGCACGCGATGGCCGTGCCGAACCCAGCCCGGCAGATGCACCGACAACGGCACCCGCGTCGCCGCGCTGGCGCGAGCCGCCGCGCGCAGCGACTTCTCCTCCTCGGGCGTGAATGCCGCCGAAACGCCAATCTCGCCGATCAGTCCCGCGACCACCTCGGGCTTGCGGTCGGCGCCGCCGACCTCGTAGACCAGTTGCTCCGCCAGTTCGCCGACGGAGCGCTCGCGCACGTAAGCGGGGTGCGAAGGCTCCAGATAGAAGCCGGTCGACATCACGATGTTCAGGCCCGTGCGCCGCGCAATGCGCTGCAGCGCGAGCGGGTCGCGGCCGATGCCGAGATTGGTCGGATCCACCACCGTCTGGCCGCCCAGATCGCGAAACTTCATCAGTTCCTCGGCCGCGAGATCGGCGTCGAAGAGCTGGCAGTTGTCGCGGTTCATCAGCGGGTTCATGCGCAACGCGCCGAGAATGCCGATGTGCACCTTCTGCTCGCCGACATGCCGCTGGCTGCAGCAGGCCGGTGCGACCCATTTGCCCGAAGCGTCGATGAGGATGTGCTCGTGCATCAGCGTGATCCCCATCGCCTCGACGGGAAGCGGCCCGAGCACCGTCATCACATGGCCACTGTCAACGCCGACGGGCAGTGGCACGGCATGGCCGAACGCAGGTTTCGATCGCGTCATCGCTCGGCCCTCAGCCTTTGCGCCGGCGTTGCGGCGAGAAGATCCGCGTGTTCATCCAGATGGCGAACAGCATGATCGCCCCCTGGATGATCTGCGTGTAGAACGGCGAGACGTGGATGAGGATCAGCCCGTTGCCGAGCACGGCGATGGTCAACGCGCCAAGCAGCGTGCCGAGGATCGTGCCGCGCCCGCCGAACAGGTTCGTGCTGCCGAGCACGACCGCCGCGATCACCGCCAGTTCGAAGCCGACGCCCTGGTTCGACGAGCCGCTGCCGAGGCGCGCCGTCGTGATGAGGCCCGCGAGCCCCGCCGCGGCGCCACTCAGTATGTACACCTTGACGATCACGCGCCGCACGTCCACGCCCGCGCGCCGCACGCCTTCCGCATTGGTGCCGATCCCGACGATATAGCGTCCGAAGCGCGTGTGGCGCAGCACGGCCCAGCCGGCCGCCATCACCGCGACAGCGATGACGGCGGGCAACGGCAGGCCGAGGAACCACTCCCGGCCTAGATCGACGAACCAGCCGTTGCTGTCCACGGGCACCGAATAGCCCTGCGTGATAAGGAGTGCCGCGCCGCGCACGATCGACAACGTGCCGAGCGTCACGATGAACGCGGGCATGCCGGCAATGGCGATGAAGTAGCCGTTGACGAGGCCGATCAGGCCGCCGAGCACGAGGCCGCCGATCAGCACGAGCGTGTCGGGCACGCCCGCATGCAGTGCGACCGCCGCGAGCGCGCCGACGAATGCGAGCGTCGAGCCGACCGAGAGGTCGATGCCGGCCGTCGTGATCACGAGCGTCATCGTGGTCGCGACGATCAGGAGCGGTGCGCTCTGCCGCAACACGTTCAGCAGGTTGCCGGATGTGAGGAACGTGTCGGTGGCGAGCGTGAACGCGATCACGCAGATGAGGAAGAAGCCCGCGATGCTGGCGACGCCCGCATGACGGCCGAGCCGGTGCGACAGGCGCGGCGCGCCCGGCGTGGGAGAGGTTTGGGACACGGTGATACCCATGATCAGTTCCCCGCGAGTGGGCGCGCGGAGCGCGCGTTGAACTTGTGGCCGACGATCAGATCGACGATTTCCTGCAGGTTCGTCTCGGCGATCGGGCGGTCCGCGACGGTGCGGCCCTCGTACATGACCGTGATGCGGTCGCATACGAGAAACAGGTCCTGCAGCCGATGGCTGATCAGGATCACGCTGACGCCGCGCGCGCTGACCGTGCGCACGAGTTCGAGCACGGCTTCCACTTCGGCCACGGCGAGCGCGGCCGTCGGCTCGTCCATGATGAGCACTTTCGGGTCGAACGAAACGGCGCGCGAGATCGCAATGGCCTGGCGCTGGCCGCCCGAGAGATTCTCCACGTCGAGCCGCGTGTCGGGAATGCGGATGCCGAGGCCGTCGAGCATCTCGCGCGCGTCGCGATGCATCTTCGCGTGATCGAGCATGGGAACGCCGCAGATACGGCGCATGGGCTCGCGGCCGAGAAACAGGTTGCCGGCGACGTCGACGGTGTCGCACAGCGAGAGGTCCTGATAGACCATCTCGATATGGTGAGCGCGGGCGTCGCCCGGGTCCTCGAAATGGACGGCCGCGCCGTCGATCTCGATCGTCCCGCTGTCGGGAACCACGGCGCCCGAGAGCACCTTCGAGAGCGTGGACTTGCCCGCGCCGTTATCGCCCACCAGGCCCAGCACCTCGCCGGGAGCGACTTCGAGATTGACGCCGCGCAGCGACTGGATCGCTCCGTACTGCTTGGCGATGTCGCGCATGCGTACGCGCATCGGCGCCGCCGTGGCTGCACTGTTCATCTGGATTCCTCCCTTTGCGCGTCCCGCGCGGGGCGCGGGCTCCGGTTACTTGAACACGCTGCGGTACTTGCCGACGTTGGCCTTCGTGACGATCGTCACCGGCACGGAGATGTTCTTCTCCACCGGCTGCTTCGCGATCAGCTTCAACGCCGCGGCCACGGCCGCCTTGCCTTCGCCTTCGGGGTCCTGCTGCACGACGGCGAGCACGTAGCCCTGGTCGATGCCCTTGATGGCCTGTGCGCTCAGGTCCCAGCCGACGATTTTGACGCGGTTGGTCACGCCCTGCGCCGACGCCGCCGCAACCAGCCCGATCAGCGCGGGCTCGCCCGTGGCGTAGACGACCGACATGTCCGGGTTGCCGGAGATCAGGTTCTCGGCAGCCGTCTGCGCCTGATCCTGGACGTTCTGGCCATCGACCGTCGAGCCGATCTTCGCGCCCGGCGTGCTGGCGAGGCCGGACTTGAAGCCGTCGAGACGCACGTTCTGGATGTACGAATTGAGCGCGCCTACCACACCCACCTGCGCCTTGCCGCCCATCGACTTCGTGATGTAGTTGCCGGTATAGGCGCCGATCTCGACGCCGACCTTGTGGTTGTCGACGCCCACCTGCACGTCGTTGTCGCCATTGACGACGGCGTCGATGGCAACCACCGGTATGCCCGCCTTCTTCGCCTCGGTGATGGCGGGCTTGATGCCGTTCACGTCGATCGCAGCGACGAGAATCGCGTCCACCTTCTGCTGAATGTAGGTTTCGATCGCGTTGTTCTGCGCGTTCGGGTCGTTGTTCGAATTGAAGATCGCGAGATCGACGCCGGCTGCCTGCGCCGCTTTTTGTGCGCCGTCGTCCATCTGCGTGAAGAACAGGGCTTCCTGATTGATCTGGACGAGGGCGATCTTTTTCTTCCCGGCCGCGTGCGCCGCGCCCGTCATGCCCAGCAGCGAGAGGGCACCGGCGAGCGCGACGGCGGGCAGGGTCCGGCGGAACAGCTTGGCTGCGTTCATCAACTTCCCCTTCAAGAAAGGACGAAGGCCCGGGACTGCCGCCCACGCGGCGATCCCGGCTTCTGTTGGTGACACTTCAGGAGACGCAACCGACCGTCGCGCCTGACGATGGCAAATCCACCTGCTTGTAAACCGGTTTACACAAAAGTACCGCCATTGGATGAGCGCTGTCAACGGCATCAAAATAAATTTGCGGGGAGGGTTTACCGGGAGGGCGGCGCCACGGACGCGCGCTCGATCAACCGCACCGGCAGGCGTTCGACGACAGCGGGCGCGTTGCCGGTGAGGCGTGCGAGCAGCAGTTCGACGCCCTTGCGCCCGAGTTCGCGTGCGGACTGTCGCAGCGTCGAGATGGGGGGCATCAGCAGGCTGGCGAACTCCATGTCGTCGAAGCCGACGATGGACATGTCGGCGGGGACGCTGATTGCGCGATCGCGCAGGAGTTCGAGCATGCCGACGGCCAGGTAGTCGCTCGCAGCGAAGACCGCGGTGGGCGGCGAGGGCAGCGCGAGCAGTCCGGCGAGCGCCGTCGCGCCGAACTGCCGTTCGTAGGAGCCGAAGCACACGAGCGATTCGTCGAACGCAATGCCGGCCTCCGCCAGCGCGCGACGGTAGCCCTCGCAGCGCTCCTGCACGGTGAAGAGCCCGCGCGGCCCGCTGACGTGGGCGATGCGCCGGTGACCGGCGGCGAGCAGATGCCGGGTTGCGAGATAACCGCCCTGCACGTTGTCGACGAAGACCTTGGGCACATCGGCGCCGGGGATGTCCTCGTCGATGAGCACGATGTTGCCGCGCGTGCCGATCAGGTTGCGCAGCGAGCCGTCGTCGGGACGGTTGGAGACGAGGATCAAGCCATCGAGATGCTGGGTGTCGAGCCAGCCGATATACAGCGACTCGCGATCGAACTGGTTTCGCGTGATGCAAAGCGACAGCCCGTAACCGTGCTCGGAGGCGGCCAGCTCGACTTCGTCCGCGATTTCGGCAAAAAACGGGTTGGCGACATCGGGCATGGCGAGTCCGATGGTTTCGCTGCTGCCGAGGCTCAAGCGCCGCGCAAGGCTGTTCTGCCGGTAGTTGAGCGCGGCGATCGCCGCGTCGATGCGTTCGGAGGTTTCGGGCGGAAGCGCGAGACTGCCGTTCAGATAGCGGGACACGGTGGCTTTCGACACCTTTGCGTACTGGGCGACGTCGCGGATCGTGGAGACTTTGGGCACTGCTTGATCCCGGAGCGGAAAGCTCCAGTGTAGCGCGCGCCGCAAGCGCGGCATCGAACCGTGAACGCGTCAAAACCCTGCATCGATCGTGATCTTCGAGCCGTCGCTAAAGCGGCTCAGGCGAAACGCATGGGTATCGACGAGCGGCTCGTCGTTATGGACGATATCCGCCATCAGCTTGCCTGCGCCGGGTCCGATACCGAAGCCATGGCCGGAGAAGCCCGTGCCGATAAACAGTCCAGGCACTGGCGCAACGTTCGAGATGATCGGAATGGCATCCGGCGTAACGTCGATATAGCCTGCCCAGCGCTGCGCGATGCGCGCGGCCGACAACCGTGGAAAGGCGGCGACGAACGCCTGCAGGCCCTTGTCGACATAAGGAACGATGGGATCGGGGTCAAGCGTACGCACGGCTTCGAACACGGTTGGCCGATCCAGCGGCCAGCGGTGCGGCCGTTTCAGCTCGTCGAAAAACCGCCTGCCGACGCTGATCTGCAAGGCACCCAGCTGGCTCTTCAGCGCTTCGATGTATTTAAAGAACAAGCGGAACGAATCGGGTGTGAGATCGGCATGCGTGCGCAGCCCGTAGGCGACGGTATAGCCGCCGTCCAGACGTTTGCGAAAGGCGAACTCCTCGTTGTTGGCACTGCACGTCGGGCCGCCCTCAATCGGTTCGGTACGCAGCACCGATGCGCGCGTCAGCAGTTGGGGCAGATCGACGCCGAGATTGCCGCAGAAATAGCGCGTCCATGCGCCGCCCGCGACCACGGCTGCATCGCAGCGTATCGTACCGTGCTCGGTGACGACAGCGCTCACGCGCCCACCACTCGTTTCGACGCCGCGTACCGCGCACGGCGTCAGTATGCTGACGCCGCGTTCGCGCAGCGCGTTCGCGATCGCGGGCGCGGCCTTTTGCGGTTCCGCGCGCGCGTCGCCTGGCGTGAAAATGCCGCCTTTATACGCGCGTGTCGCGCCAGGCAACAACGCGGAGATCTCGCGTGAATCCATTACGCGCGTATCGAATGCATCGCCGGCAATGTCCCGCGCGCGTCGTAGCCAGTCGCGATGACGTTCGAGTGTCGCGTCGTCGTTCGATACATAAAGAATGCCGCACTGGTTGAATCCCGTTTCGATGCCGAGCTTCTTGTCGAGCGTACGCCACACCTTGAGGCTTTCAATGCTCAGCAGGAGTTCGCGGGGATCGCGCCGCGTCACGCGCACCCAGCCCCAGTTGCGGCTGGACTGCTCGCCGGCGATATGGCCTTTCTCGCACAGCGCCACGCTGAGGCCCTTTTCACTCAACGCAAGCGCGGTGGACACGCCGATGATGCCGCCGCCTATCACGACGACGTCGGCGCGTTGCGGCAGCTTGATGTCGTCGGCAACGATGTCGACTTTCGGTCCCATGTTTGATCGGTCTATATGAGGGTTCAGGAGCGCTGCCCGGCGGTTCCCGCGTGCGTTTGCGATTGCAGGGCCTCTTCGCGGCGAGTGGCGCGCAGCGTGCGTGTCAACGTCTTGTCGCGGCGGGCGCCGGGATTGCTGAAGCGATTGGTCCAGCGGTCGATATGATTGATTGCATGCGTGAGCGGCACGGTGATCAGCAAATACACGATGCCGGACGCGACCAGCGGCGAGAGGTTGGCGGTGTTGACAGCGGCGTTCTGGCCGATTGTGAACAGGTCCCGCTGCGACGTTAGTAATCCAAGGAAATAAACCAGGCTGGAGTCCTTGACGATGGCGATGAACTGGTTCGCGAGCGCCGGGAGAATGCGCCGTATGCCTTGCGGTACGATCACGTGGCGCATGCCGCTCCAGTACGTCATGCCTAGCGCCTGGCACGCGTTCATTTGCCCGCGTCCGACGCTCTGGATGCCGGAGCGGAATATCTCGGCAATATAGGCCGACGAGATCAGCGCGAGCGCGACGATGGCGAGCGGATACGGATTCGGCCCGAACAGCGAAAGACCAACGGGCGCGAGCCCCTGGCCCACCACGAGAATCACGAGGGCGGCGGGCAGGCCGCGAAACACGTCGATAAAGACCTGGGCGGGCCACGTCAGCCAACGCGTGTTGGAGACGGCCAGCAGGGCAAGCGCCATGCCCGCGACAATGCCGAGCGCCGTTGAGAACAACGACAGTATCAGCGTGTTCACGAGGCCCGTGCCCAGCAGTGCGGGCAGCGAGTCCAGAAGAAGCGGCCAGTCGAAGAAGTTCTGCAAGAACGCATCCATTTGGGCTTGCCTCAACAGTGTCCGGGGATGAAAGGCGACCGCACTCGGCCAAACGTGCGCCCGTTGCGTAAATCGAGCCTTAGGTGCCGGACTTCATCGCGTACGGGGGCAATTGGGCCGGCTTCGGGTAACCCGGATGGAACTCCAGGTACAGCTTCATCCACGTACCGTCCGCGACGAGCTCGCCGAGCGTCTTGTTGAGCGCGGCCTCCAGTTTCGTGTTGCCCTTGCGCACAGGAAATCCCGCAGGCAGATTGACGGCCGAAATGTCGAGCTTGTCGGCAATATTGGCTTGTGGATATTTGCCTTGCAGACCTTCGACGAGCGACTTGTCGACAAAGTAGCCGTCGATATATTTGTTGCGTAGCGCAAGAAAGCCCGCGTTCAGGTTGGGAAAGCGCACAATTTGCGCGCCGGGGAGATAGCTGGCCGAGTAGGTGTCTTCGATCGTGCCCTGGACAACGCCAATGCGCTTGTCCTTCACGGACGCGACGTCGCTGGTGATCGTGCTGCCGGGCAGCGTGGCGACACTGAGCAGGCCAGTCAAATAGCCCTCAGAGAAGTCGACCATCTTGAGACGCTCGTTTGTGATCGAGATGGAGCCCGCCGCGAGATCGATCTGCCGGTTTGCGACGCTCGGCAGCAGGCCCGCGAAATCCTGCGCACGAAAGTCGGCGGACAGCCCGAGCCTGGCGGCAATCGCGCGGATCAGTTCGACGTCGAAACCCGTCATCTTGCCGTTGTCGATGTATGAATACGGTTTATTGTTAGCGTCGACGCCCGCGACGATCTTGCCCTGCGTTAGCGTGCCGACGTCTTCGGCGCGGGCGGCCGTTGCCGCGACGACGCAGAGCGACGTTGCAATGGCGAGGTTGCGTACAAACTGAAGGAATCGCATCTGAAACTCCCCATGTGGAAACGGCGGTCAACGAAAATTGCGGAGATAGCGCGGGCTAGTGGAGAATGCGCGCGAGGAATTCCCGGGCGCGCTCCGAGCACGTTCATTTGCGCGAGCATCCGGTTGCGCCGCACGGTGATTTCGATCATTGTCATCTCTCTCGACGCAAAGCTGCTGACGCAACGATATACCGTGAGCGCCTACGACAGCGCGCTGCGCGTACGCCCGCGCACGAGGTCGTCGGCCTTGTAGAGCGCGGTGCCGAGCGGCACGGCGATACGGCGCACCATGCCTGCGCGGCTCAGCGCAAACGTGCCTTCGCCGAAAGCACCCATATCGCGTTCGACGCCGAGCATGTTCTTTGCGATTCGATGTCCCAGGTAGCTCATCAGTGCGACGCCGTTCCCATTGCAGCCGAGCGCGTAGTGAACGCCCTCGTGAGTGCCGATGTGCGCGAGCTTGTCACTCGTCATCGCGATATAGCCTTTCCATGCATGCGTGATGCGTACGTCGCGCAATGCCGGCCAAAGCTGAACCAGCTTCGAGTAAAGCCTTCGCGCGGCTTCGCGTTCGCCCAGTTCGCGTATCGCAGGCCGTGAGCCAAAAATCATGCGCGTGCCGTCTGGCGATGGGCGTGTATAGAACAGGTTGCGCTTCGAATCGCTAATCATGCGGCGGCCGGGATTGAGCGCGTCCATCAGGCCGTCAGGCAAGGCTTCGGTGGCGATCTGGTAGCTTGCGATGGGCAATAGCCGCCGCGAGAAGAACGGCAGCAGCGGCCCCGTATAGCCATTGGTCGCGACGAGCACGCGACGCGCAATGAGCGTCCCGCGCGCCGTGTGCAGGCGAAACCGCGGACCCTCGCGTTCGATGCGCTGCACCGCTGCATGCGAGTGCATGGTGGCACCGCGCCGCCGTGCGAGCTCGCGCAGCGCACGATGATATTTCGCGGTGTGCAGGCCACCATATTCGTCGATGAGAATGCCGCCGTAGTAGTAATCGGAGCCAATGATCGCGCGTTGCGCGTCCCGCTCGATCACATGAACCGTCACGCCTGTCCTGTCGCGCAGCACCTGTCCCTGATCGCGTAGCACGTCGAAATGCGCAGGCGTATAGGCGCCGAAAAAGCGACCGGTGATTGTCAGGTCGGCGTCGAGCGCTTCTTCCGCGATGAGCCGTTTGAGATAGTCGAAGCTGGCCGCCGACTCGCACATCAGCCGCTTCAGGCGGTCGGCGGGCACGCCGCGAATGGCGTTGGTCAACGCGAGCTTCTGTCCGCTCGACACCATGCCGCCGCTGCGCGTGCTGCCTCCCGCGCCAATCTCCGCCGCATCCAGGACGGCGACGCTTGCGCCGCGACGCACGGCTTCGGCCGCTGCCGACAGCCCGCAATAACCGCTGCCGACAATCGCGACATCCACGCTCGCGGGCAATGGCGCATTCGACGCTTCGGGCGGCGCGGCGTCCCACCAGTACGGCGCACAGCGGAAGGCGTGATGAAACAGCAGGGCATCAGGGCGCATGAATCAGGACCTGTAAGCTCGACGTGAGGCAAGTCTAGGCCGCGGGAAATCATGCGGTCAAATAGCGCCAAAAAAGTCTTCCATTCATTTCTGATATGGCAAGCTATCGTATCGGTCATGTTGCATTGCATCGGAGAGCGTATGAATCTCAGGCAAATTGAAGCGTTTCGGCTCGTGATGCTGCGCGGATCGATGACGGCCGCCGCGGAGGAGCTCAGCTCTTCGCAGCCCAGCATCAGCCGGTTGATCGCGGAACTGGAAGCGTCAACGGGGTTGACGCTATTCGTGCGCAACGGCGGCCGGATACACGCTACGGACGCGGGCAGTGCGTTCTATCGCGAGGTGGACCGCAGTTTCGTCGGACTCGAAAAGCTCGAGCATTCAGCGAACGAGATTCGACAGCTTGGTAGCGGGCGTTTGCGGATTGTCGCGGCGCCTGTACTCGCGCTGTCATTTCTTCCCGCTGTGATCGAACGCTTCGTCGATGTTTATCCGCGTGTGCCGGTGTCGCTGGAAATGCGCAGCGAGAGCACGATCCAGCGCTGGGTGTCGTCGGGCCACTGCGACGTGGGCTTCGGGACGACTACGCCCGATGCGTTCGGCGTGACGAGCGCCGAGCTATACCGGCTGCCGGGTTTGTGCGCGCTACCGGCACACCATCCGCTCGCGGCACTCAGGCGCATTCGGGCTGCCGATTTGTGCGGCGAGCGGTTGATCTTGCCCTCTTACGCGGACGATACGCGCACACCGCTGGACCGTGCGTTGCGGCCCGCCGGCGTGGGCCAGGTGCCGACCATTGAAACGCCGTACGGCGCGACGATCTGCGCGCTGGTGTCGCGCGGATTAGGCATAGGCATCGTCAATCCGTTGGCCGCGCTGGAAGCGGACGCGCGGCGCATTGTGTTCCGGCCATTCGAACCGGCGATTTTTTTCCGTGGCTTTATTCTGTATCCCCAGTCCCAGCAAGCCAATCCCGTTGTCGAGACGTTTCTGCAACTGGTCGAGGACACGATGGCACACGAGATCGCCGCGCTCGGCGTGAAGGCAGGCTGATTTACGGAACTGGGAAACCGTGTGGCCGCCAGGTTGCATCGAGGGCATTCGACTCGCGCAATGGTCCGGCCTTGCCGAGTCGAAGCTTGCCTCAGGTATTGCGCACGAACCACGTCCGCTTCGCGGTTGCCAGCAGCCCGCTATACACGACCCACGAAACGACGAAGGTGGCCGGCGCGGAAAGCGACGCGAGAAAACCCGACGAGGTGTTCAACGCGAACCCCACGAGCGCCCCCGCGAACCACGCAATCAACCCCCCAGGATTGAACTGCGGTACGTGGGAATCCCTGCATTCGATATCCTCGCCGATGAGCCGGACATAGCGCGCGGACGTAATATGCGCAAGCGCAACGCCTACCCACGCGACGACGAAAATGCCCTGCCAGGCGAGCGCCAGAAGGATCTTCGAGAAAATATCCGCCATCATCAGCACGTAGACCACCACGCCGACCACGAGCGCCCAGAGGAACTTCGGCGCCCGCAGGCCCGCGGCTTTCTGGAAGAACGCCTGCATGTTGATGGTGGCGAGATAGTAGTTCGCCGTATTGATGCGTGACTGCGTGACCCACACGAACAGCAGTCCCCAGATGCCCATCAGCTTGAGCAAGGCCAGCACGACCGACACTTCGGAAAGCGTGCCAAGGCCGGGAATCGTGCTGACCAGATAAATGCCTGCCGCGCCGTTGACGAGAAAGGTGACGAGATAGAACGGCATGCCGAAATTCCAGCGACCGTGATATTGCGCGTCTTCCTTGCGCCCGAAGCGGGCGTAGTCGAACGTGAACATCATGAGCACCCACACGCCCATGTAATAGACGAAACAGTGCCACCAGCCGTCGGCCGGCGCCGCGCCCTTGGGGCCGAAGTCCAGCCACGCAGGGTTGTAACCGAATTCCCAGGTCGCGAGTCCCACGGCCGCGAGCAGTCCGAGCAGATAGAACGGCAGCAGCACGCCGTTGAATTTGTCGAGCCAGTGTTGCACGCTGCCGAATACGAGCGGCACGCTGTAGCAGACCACGATCAGCGCGGCCCATTTGTAGGCGAGCGCGGGAAAAAGGTGGTTGGCCGCGACGGCGATGACCGAGCCTTCGAATACCGCATAGTAAATGGCGGTCGCGAAGAAGATCAGCGTCGCGAGCGCGGCGCCCGCGCTGCCGAACAGCACCCGTGAAAAGAGCGCGACCGACAAACCCGTACGGATGGCATAGCGACTGATGATCGTGTTCACGGCGCCATAAGAGACGACTGATAGCGCCATGCCGATCAACGCGTTGCGCGCGCCATAGTTCAGCGCGAGCGTCGCGCCCACCACGATATAGAACACCGCGCTGCATACTGCCCACCACGCCATCGTCAGCGCAAAGGGGGGCATTCTTGCGCTGTCGGGGATGGCGGCTGTCGAAAGATCGACGTCCGCCTCCGTGCTTTCCTGCGCCAGATTGGCCATGGTCCTGCTCCTCGAGTCTGAGTTTTGCGAACGGCGTCTGAACCGCGGTGCGAGATGGCCGCGGGGCTGCCTTGACGCCGGGCGGGCAGCCGATGCTGCAAAAAAAGGCGCGAGTGTTCCCGCCGTGTGGCCCGGGGCCGCACGGAGCGCGGGTTGCGAAAGGAAAAAGCAGGGGGGCGGCGCTGCTGCCAGCCGCTCCCTGGCCTCGGAAGGGCTAGCGCGCTAGCGCTTCACGCAGCAGGGCGAGGCGGTGTTGATATTCGCGCCGGGCCGCGAGCGCCTGATTCAGGGTGACGCTCACGAAGCGCGCGCGGTAGTTGGGCTGCATCTGGCCGATCAGATCCATATCCGCGCTGATCACCGTGCCGATGGTGGCGTAGCCGCCGCCCGACACCGCATCGCGATGCAGGATGATCGGCTCCAGCCCGGCCGGCACCTGGATCGAGCCAATGGGATAACAGGCGTCGACGATATTCGACGGGTCGGCCCCCGCGCCGAACGGCTGCTCGCGTTCCATGAAGTGCAGCGGGCGTCCGTTCTTGTAGCGATAGCCAATGCGGTCCGCTTCAGGCGCGACAGTCCATTCGTCTTCGAAGAACGTGTGGGCCGATTCGGCGGTGAGGCGGTAGTGATAAAGCCCCGTGAGCACGCGCAGTTCGACTGTGGTGTCGAGCTTCGCGCGCAAGGCGGCTGGCAGTTCGGCTCCCTCACCCGCGTTCGGGCGGCTCGCGCCTGTCGTGAGGCGGTCGCCTTTTTGCAGGCGGCGGCCCGCAAGTCCGCCGATGGCGCCGAGCGTGTAGGTCGAGCGGCTGCCGAGCACGGACGGCACGTCGATGCCGCCGGAGACCGCCAGATACGCGCGTGCGCCACGTTTCACGTAGTCGAACGTCAGCTTGCTCCCCGCGCGAATGCGCAGCGTGGTATTGCCGGCATAGGCCACGCCGTCGATCTTCGGGGTCATCTGCGCACCCGTCAGCGCGATGAGTGCGTCCGAGTGGAACAGGAGATCGGGGCCGAGCAGCGTCAGTTCGAGCACGGCCGCGTCTTCGGCATTGCCCACGAGCAGGTTCGCCGCGCGGGAGGAGTACTGGTCGAGCGAGCCGGAGGGCGGAATGCCGACGTGGTAGTAGCCCTGGCGTCCCGTGTCCTGCACCGAAGTGGCCAGTCCGGGCTTGAGCACCTCGATCACATTGAGCGTATCAGTTGGCATACAGCACCTCCACGAGGGAACGGTTGTATTCGTCAGGATCGCGAAGGAAATCGGCGAGCGAGAATCTCACGGGCTGCACACGCAGCGCAAACGTGCCCGCTTCGACGGCGGCGACGGCTTCGTCGTAAGCCGCGCGGTCGATGGGTTTGAACTTCACGATGTCGCCGGGCCGGAAAAACACCATGAACTCGCGCAGGTAGTCGAGCCGCTGCGCGGGGTCGAAGATCGGCGCGGGCGTCACGCCGAACATCTGGTATCCGCCCGCGCCGCGCACCGAATAGATGCAGCCGAAGCAGCCGCCATGGCCGACCGTCAGTTTCGGCGTGTCGGTGCGCGGCCGCAGGTATTTGGGCACCTGTAGCTGGCGCTCGCGCTCCACCATCTGGTACATGAACGGCAGCCCCGCCACGAATCCGACCATCGAAACGAACCACGGCGATCCCGCATGCGCCGCGATGAATTCGTCGACGTCGCGTTTGCCGTTGATGCGTGCCGCGTATTCGAGGTCAGTCGAAGACGGGTCCTGGTGACGTTCGCGAAAGCGCATGAGCGTCTCGTGCGTCCAGGGATCGTTGTAGAGCACCGGGACTTCGACAATGCGCGTGTCGATGTCGAGCGCCGCTTCGCCCACTTCGGCCTCGATGTCGCGCAGGAGCGCCACGAGCGCATCGGGGGCGATCACATCGGGGTCATAGCGCACCTGGTAGGAGGCATTCGCGGGGCAGATCTCGGTCACGCCCGCCACGTTGCGGCGCTGGAGTTCGCGCGTGATTGCCGTGCCCTTGAAAAACGCGTCGAGCGACATCGCTTCGCTGATCTCGGCGAACACGAATTCGTCGCCGCCAAATGTGTAGCGTATGGTCATGACGCCTCCCTTGCGCTCGTCGAGCCCGCCACGGCGGGCTCGCGCGCCGCGTTCGAGGCGGCCTCGCTGCCCGCGCGCCACGCCGCCATCCAGGTTTCCAGATAGTTGGTGTGGTAACGGGCTGCGCGCACGTCGTCGTCGGCCACGAGCGCGCGATGCAGCACGGCGGTGGTTTTCAGGCCGCCGATCTGCAGCTCGCGCAGCGCGCGTGCGAGGCGTTCGATGGCCGCCGCGCGACTTTCGTCGTGCACGATCAGCTTGGCGAGCAGCGAGTCGTAGAAGGGCGGCACGACATAGCCGGGATAGAGCAGCGAATCGACCCGCACGCCTGGGCCCGTCGGCCAGACCAGTTCTTCCACACGCCCCGGATTCGGGCGGAAATCGTGGAGCGGATCTTCGGCGTTGATGCGGCATTCAAGTGCCGCGCCGCGCAGCACGATGTCGCTCTGCTTGAAGCGCAATGGCTCGCCATCGGCAATGCGCAGCATTTCGCGCACGAGATCGATGCCCGTGATGGCCTCCGTCACCGGATGCTCGACCTGGATGCGCGTATTCATTTCGATGAAATAGAATTCGCCGCGCGTTTCGTCGAAGAGATATTCCAGCGTACCTGCGCTGCGATAGCCCACCTGTCTGGCGAGGCGCGCCGCCGATGCGCAAAGCTCCGCGCGCAGCGTGGGCGTGAGCGAAGGCGAAGGGGCTTCTTCGAGAATTTTTTGGCGCCGCCGCTGCAGCGAACACTCGCGCTCGAACAGATGGATCACGTCATTGCCGTCGCCCAGCACCTGGACCTCGATATGCCGGGCGCGTGCGATGAAGCGCTCCAGATAGACGCCGCCGTCGCCGAACGCGGCCTGGGCTTCGCGCTGGGCAAGCGGCAGTTCGGCGTCGAGCTGCGCCGCGTCGTGCGCCACGCGGATGCCGCGTCCGCCGCCGCCCGCCGCCGCCTTGATCATGATCGGGTAGCCAATGCGCGTGGCAACCTCGCGCGCTTCTTCGAGCGAGTTCACAATGCCTGCGCTGCCGGGCACCGTGGGCACGTCGGCGCGCTGCGCGGTTTCGCGGGCGCGGGCCTTGTCGCCCATCGTCGCAATGACCTGCGAAGCCGGGCCGACGAAGATGAGGCCTGCCGCCTCCACCTGCGCCGCGAAATCCGCGTTCTCGGAGAGAAAGCCATAGCCCGGATGAATGGCGTCCGCGCCGCATTGCCGGGCCGCGGCGAGCACCGCAGCGGGATTCAGATAGCTTTTGGCCGCATGCGAAGAACCGATATGCACGGCTTCATCGGCCATGCGCGCGGCGAGGCTGTCGCGGTCCGCGTCGCTCACCACGACTGCCGCGCGCATGCCGAGCTCCTGCGCCGCGCGTATCACGCGCACCGCGATCTCGCCGCGATTGGCAACCAGCACGGTGCGAATGCGCGAGGGGCGGTAGAACGCCGTCGAATTGTCCACGTTCATCGCTTCACTCCTCGATGCGCATCAGCACCTGTCCCGCATCCACGGGCTCGCCGTCCTCGACGAGAAGCTCCGCCACGCGGCCCGACACCTCGGTCTCGACTTCTGTGAACTGCTTCATCACTTCGACGAGGCCGATGACCGCGCCGGCCTGAACGGCGGAGTCGATGGCGACGTAATACTCCGCTTCGGGCGCGGGACGCCGGTAGAACGTGCCCGGCAGGGGGCTCACGATATCGTGCAATGCCATCATGTCTCTCCTTGAATTGATTTAGAACCTGGTCGTCGGCGCGAGCGGCCCGGTGATTCGAATCCCTTCGCGAACGAGGTGCTCGCGAGTGGTTTGCACGAGTTCCAGCGCGCCGGGCGTGTCGCTGTGGATGCAGATGGAATCGAAGTCGATGTCGATGTCGTCGCCGTCGACCGTGCGCACCTTGCCTTCGATGCACGCACGCCGGACCCTCCCGGCGACCTGGCCGGCGTCGAGGCGGCCAACGCGGCGCGTGAAGACGATCGAACCGCTGCGGTCGTAATCGCGGTCGGCGTAAAACTCGCGCACGACAGGCTGGCCGATTTCACGCGCAATACGATAAGTCGCCGACGACTCCATGCAAAAGAGCAGCAGATTCGGATCGATCTGTTGCAGCGTTTCGACGAGGAGCCGCGAGAATGCCTCGTCGCGCGCGGCGTGCATATAAAGCGCGCCATGCGGCTTCACGTGCTGGAGCCTGAGACCGTGCAGCCGCGCGAACTCGCGCAGCGCGCCGAGTTGATAGAGGATGTCGTTGACGAGCGCCTGAGGCGCTTCGGCGATATTGCGGCGGCCGAAGCCGACCAGATCGCGAAAACCGGGATGCGCGCCGATCCCGACGCCGGATTCCCGCGCCAGTTGAACGGTGCGCGCCATGATGTTTGGATCGCCGGCATGAAAGCCGGTGGCGATATTCGCCGAGCTGATGAGCGGCATGATGGCCTCGTCCACGCCATCGCCAATGCGCCAGGGGCCGAAGCCTTCTCCCATATCGGAGTTCAGGTCGACGGACTGCTTCTTCATACGGTTTCCCTCCTCGTTCGTTCGGCCGGGTGTTTCGAAACACGCGCAGCCGACTGTCGAGCTGAGGTTATATGGACGGAGGTGGCCAAAAAAGTTTTATTTTTATATGCTTCGGTATCGATTTTTTCGATAATGCGGGCTAGTCTTCTGCCTGACGCATTCACTTCCCATTGAAGATGGCGCTTACCCTCAGGCAGCTCAAGTACTTCGTCGCGACGGCCGAACTCGGGCAACTCTCGCAAGCGGCCATTCATCTGACCATATCGCAGTCGGCGGTGACGAGTGCCATCAAGGAACTGGAAGACAGCCTCGGCACGCAGCTTTTCGTGCGCACCGCTTCAGGCGTGACGCTGACCGACACGGGGCGGCGCTTCCTCAATCACGCCTACACCATTCTCGCCTCGGTGGACGAGGCCATGCGCATTCCCAACCTGGAAAGCACGCTCACCGGCACGCTCGCCATTGCGGCGAGCTACACGGTGCTGGGTTATTTCCTGCCGCATCACATCCAGCGGCTCAATGCGTTGTATCCGCGCCTCACCATTCAACTGCACGAGTTGAACCGCGACGCGATCGAGGAAGGATTGATCACCGGTCAGTACGACATGGCCGTCCTGCTCACGTCGAACGTCTCGAACCCGGAACTCGCGCTGGAGCCCGTGATTCATTCCGTGCGGCGGCTGTGGGTGGGCGCGCATCACCCGTTGCTCAAGCGCGAGAGCGTGACCTTTGCCGAAGTCGCGCATGAGCCCTTCGTCATGCTGACCGTGGACGAAGCCGCGCAAACGGCAATGCGCTACTGGAACGAGACGCCATGGCGGCCAAACGTGATGCTGCGCACCTCGTCGGTGGAGGCGGTGCGCAGCATGGTCGCGAACGGCTCGGGCGTCGCCATTCTGTCCGACATGGTCTACCGGCCGTGGTCGCTCGAAGGCCGGCGCATCGAAACGATCATGCTGCTCGACCCCGTTCCGGCGATGAGTGTGGGTCTGGCGTGGCGCAAGAACAAGGATCTGAGCCCTGCCATGCATGCGGTGCGCGAGTATTTCCGGCATACGTTTATGGAGCCGCGGGCCAGCGGCTGAAATACGGGTTCCGGTGCAATCGGGAATCGCTATCGTGTTCAGCTCAACCGAGCCGGCTATTTGCACCGGAGCCGCATGCCTGATCCCGCTCGCTTCGGAGACCGATGGTTTGATGTTTTCGGCCTGCGGGGTTCACACATGCGCGCCGCAATCGGCGGGTGAGACATTCTATTGACTCGCGACAGATCCCTGGCTCAGGGCGGCGAGGATGCCATTGGTGAGTTCGAGCAAGGTGGAGTGATACCCTGCGGGCAAGGGCACGTCGTCCATCAACGACATGAGATCCTCAATACCCAGCCGGAATGCGCGGCTGACCTCGGCGCGCTGCGCCGGTGTGAGCTGGGGCAGGGCGACTTCGAGAAACTTGCCCAGCACCATGGCTCGTGCCCCAAGCATGCTCATGTTCTTCGTGTTGGCGGTCACGAGCAAGCCAATCTTCTTCAGCGCTGCGTCAGTATCGTCCAATTTCCATACTCCTCAGAACGCCTGCCAGGCCGCGGACCCCGTGTCGGTCGCGATAGAGGTATGCCCGTCCGCGGCCATAGCGGGCGTCCCCGCGTCCGACGTTGAACGGGAAGGCCGGCGAGCGGCGGGCGCGGAACGACGCGCAACCATTTGCGGGGCATCGAGGCGCGACGAGGACGCATCCCGGTCGACGACCTTGAATACGGACACCGCGTCACGCAACCCTTGGGCCTGCTGGGCCATCGACTGCGTGGCGGCCGACGCTTCTTCGACCAGCGCGGCATTCTGCTGGGTCACCTGGTCCATCTGGCTGACCGCCTGACTGACCTGCTCGATACCATTGCTCTGCTCAACCGAGGCGGCCGCCATCTCGCCCATGATGTCTGTCACGCGCTTCACCGACTGGACAACTTCGGTGATCGTGCTGCCGGCTTCCTCAACGAGCTTCGAACCGGTGTCCACCCTGCTTGCCGAGTCGACGATCAGATCCTTGATTTCCTTGGCCGCGCTTGCACTGCGTTGCGCGAGCGTGCGGACTTCGCCGGCCACGACCGCAAAGCCCCGACCCTGTTCACCGGCGCGGGCAGCCTCGACCGCGGCGTTGAGCGCGAGGATGTTGGTCTGGAATGCGATGCCCTCGATGACACTGATGATCTCCGCCACCCTGGCTGAACTATCGGAAATCCCGTGCATGGTTTCGACCACCCGTCCGACCACTTCTCCGCCGCGCTGGGCGATGTCCGATGCGGTGTTCGCCAGCGCCGTCGCCTGCCTTGCGTTGTCTGCGTTGTGACGCACCGTGCTGGCCAGCTCTTCCATGCTCGATGCCGTTTCCTCCAGTGACGCTGCCTGCTCTTCGGTGCGCGCGGACAGATCCGCGTTGCCAGCCGCAATTTCAGCGCTGGCCAACGCCACGCTTTCTGCATTGTGGCGGACACTGCGCACCACGTCGGACAACGAATTCTGCATGGCGCCAAGGGCACCGAGCAGCGGGGATATCTCATCAGCGTGGGAATCGACGACCGTAACCGCAAAATTGCCGTCCCGAACTCGCTCAGCCACTTTCTGAGCTTCGGCAACGCGGCTGCGAAGGCGATTTCCGATGTACCAGGAGAACGCGATGAGACCCATTGCGATGCCGGCCACGAGGCTTACCAGCAGCAACCGCGTCGACTGCAAGGCTTGCTCGATGTCCGAGACCTGACCGCCAAGTTGTTCCCCTTGGCGGGCGCGCTCCTCGCCCAACCATTTTTGAATGCGCGCAAAGGTAGGGATCGTTTGCGCCGTCAACATCTGGAACGCTTCGTCACGGCGGCCATCCTGAACGAGTCGAAGATTGGCTTCGGCTACCGGCCACGCGTCGGCCTGCATCTTGAGCCAGACATTGTGAAAGGCATCCCTTCCCGCCTCGTCGGTAATGTTGCTCAGGAACGCTTCGTCGTTGTGCCGGATCTGTTGACGTTCCGCGTCGATACTCTGCGCGGCAGCCTGTACGTCGCCCGTTGAGGACACCAGCATCGCCTGGCGCAAATCCAGCAATACCTTCGTCACGCTGAGTTCGGTGCTTGCAATGCGCTCCAACTGCTGCATTCGCACATCGCCTGCGTTGGTTGCAATCTGCTGGGCGTCAGACAACTGCATCCACGAGATCGCGGCGACTGCTGTCAGAGCCACAATCAATGCGGCCGACACTGCATACAGTCGGTGAATCAGGCTGAATCGAGCGAAGCGTTTCATGGCGGGGTAATGGAAGGGTCGATCAAGTGGTAAGCTCCCCCGGCTATGAGGAGGCACCGCGCCCGCTGGACTGGGCGTGCACTGGCAGGACACTCGTGAATAACGGCTCAAGACCGACCTGGATTAGCACTTACCCGAAGAACAGTGCTTTACGGAAGTTGCGAAGATACTGGCTGCCCGTCGGTGATCTGCGGAGCGGGCGCCATGGACAAAAAAAGTCGGAGGTCAGAACCGGAAAGCGGAGCGCTATCGGCTCGCGAGAAGGAAAGTGGGTCAACGACAATCCGCCGTTTTAGCGCGATTGACGAAAGCAAGTTGACCGCAACGCGTTGCAACGTCGTGTGGTACGGCAGGGTTGCATTGTGAAGCTCAGGGACGGCGTAGCCCATAACGCTGCATTTTCACGTACAGCGTGCTTTTCGCGATATTCAGCTGACGCGCCGCGCGCGTGAGATTGCCGTCGCTGGCCGCAATCGCGCGCCGGATCAGCGCCTCCTCACCCTCGGCGATACTCGTCACGTGGCCCGGCATCGTCGCGGCGGCCGTCGTCCCGCGAGGGGGGGCGTGCGCCAATCCGGAGCCCGCCGCGGCCCTGAAGGCCATCCCGGCGTCCGCCGTGGACGCCTCACGCAGCTCATACGGCAGATGCTCTAGGTCGATCGGACCGCCCTCGCTCAGCAGCAGCGCGCTCTCGATCGTGTTGCGCAATTCGCGCACGTTGCCGGGCCAGTCGTAGGTGTGCAGCGCGTCGAGCGCGGCGCGCGTGAAACCCGGCGGCGTGGCGCCCGGCGCGAGGCGCAGCAAAAAATGCCGCGCGATCAACGCGATGTCGCCGCGCCGCTCGCGCAGAGGGGGAATCGGCACCGTGCTCACCGCGACGCGATAGTAGAGGTCCATGCGGAAGCGCCCTGCGGCGACCTCGGCGCGCAGATCACGGTGCGTCGCCGCGATGAGCCGGAAATTCACCTTGCGCGGCACGTTCTCGCCGAGCCGATAGATCTCACCCTGTTCGAGTACGCGCAGCAGATGCGGCTGCATGTCGAGCGGCATCTCGCCGATCTCGTCGAGAAACAGCGTGCCGCCGTTCGCGGCTTCGATCTTGCCGATCATGCCGCCCTTGCGCGCGCCCGTGAACGCGCCGTCGGCATAGCCGAACAGCTCGCTCGCGAGCAGCTCGCGCGCCATGCCGCCGCAATTGAGCGCGATATACGGCCCCTCGCCGGCCTCGTGGATGCCGCGCGCGAACTCCTCCTTGCCCACGCCCGTTTCGCCGAGCAGCAGGATCGGCACGCGCGAGCGCGCGAGCTGGCGGGCGCGCGTGATCGCGCCGCGCATGGCCGCGTCGCCGGTCACGATGTTCGCGAAATCGGGTCGCGCACTCGCGGACCGTTCGGCGCCGCCCGCGCGCGATTCGTGCGCACGCGGCGGATACGGCAGTACGACCAGCGTGCCGATATGCTCGCCCGCGACCATGAGCGGTTCGAGCCATTCGGGGCGCAGCCACGCGGGCAGCGTGTGCGCGTCGACGCTCGCCTGCAGCCGCCCGGCGGCCAGCTGCGGAATCTGCCGCAGATCGGCCGCCTCGACGGCCGCGCCGTGTGCCGCGAGCCGCGCGAGCGCCGCGTGCGCCGACTCGTTGAGCTTGACGAGATTGCCGCGCCGGTCGAACAGCACGAGCCCCTGCGCGTGCGCACGGTTCCAGTAGTCGAGACTGTGTTCGAGCAGCGCGTTGCGCCGTTCCATCTCGCCCATCGAGAGCCGGCTCTCGATGCGCCGCGCGGTGGTCACGACGAGCGCGAGACTCTGGCGATTGTAGGTCTGCGAAAGGCCCGAGACGTCGACCGCGCCGATCACCTCGCCGTCCATCGGATGCCGGACGACCGACGCCGAGCAGGTCCAGCGCTTGATGCCCGCGCAATAGTGCTCGGCCGAATGGATCTGCACGGGCTCGCCTACCGCGAGCGCCGTGCCGATCGCGTTGGTGCCGCACAGCGCTTCGCTCCAGCGCACGCCCGGCATCAGCGCGATGGTTTCGGCCGAGCCGACCGTCGGCGTGTCGCCTTCGACGCTCAGGATCGTCGAGTACGAATCGGCGAGCACCATCATCGTGCCGGTTTCCGAAAGGAAGTCCCGCGCGCACGCCATGACGGGCGCGCTCGCCTCGAGCAGTTCGCGGCGCCGTTCGCGCAACAGATAAAGGTCCTGATCGGGCAGGGGCTCGGGACCGCTGCGCTGGTTCGGGTCGACCCTGGCCGCCTGGCAGCGTTGCCACGAGACGTCGACCAGCGCGCGCAGCGACAGTGCGGGCTCCGGCGCCATGTCGCCGCGCACGAAGGACTCCCAGGCCTGCATGACGCTCGCTTCGTCGCCGGGGTCCGAGAACAGCTCACTGGAGGGGGAAGGCATCCCGTTGTCTCCTTGACGCCGTGTATCCGGCATTCCTGTTTCGTCTGCGGCGCCGCGCGCGGCGCCACGCACCACATGATAGTCGCATCTGCCGCGATGCGACCAGACACGGAAGCCGCGATATGGCATCGAAGGGCGCCGCGCGGACCCAGCGCGAACAGGCCGTGCAGTCGCCTGCCCGGCCTGTGCCGCTCACGCGACGCCGGTCAGCCCGGCGCAGCGCACGGCGCTAGTCGACGCGTTCCGGCACCGGCAGATTCACCCACTCGCTATAGAACGTGTCGATGTCGGGCTCGAAGTCGTGGATCACCGGATACCACGGCGTGGGCGCCTCGACGTCGTGCAGCGTGCCGCACTGCGGGCAGTAGTACTCGCGATACACCTGCCACTGCGTGTCGGGCGCCATCAGCTTCGGGTAAACCTCGGCCATCGCGTCCTCGGTATCGCGCACGTACACGAGCGCGTCGAGCTTCCAGTTGCTGCGCCAGCCGCAGAACTCGTGGCCGCAATCGCACTTCGTCACCCATTTCCTGCTGTCCGCCTTCTGCACGATGTACAGATGCGGGCCGAGCGGCAGCACGATCCGGTCGGCCCAGCTGAGCCGCTGCTGCAGCGTCGCCAGATACTGGCTGAAGCGCGCCGTATCCTTCGGCATCGACAGCATGCGCAACGTGGTTTCCCAGTCGAGCGTGCCGTCCACGAGCTTGCTGACCTGTTCCTGCGTATAGGTCGTCATTTTCCTGTCTCCTTGTCAATCATTCGTCGGTCCGGCCGCGCTCACTCGTCGACTAGCACGACGGTGCGCACGTCGGGCATCTTCGAGAGATCCATGCGGAACTTCGCGCCATAGCTCGGCACGGCCAGTTCTTCCTCGGTGAGCGTCCAGCTCCCGGGCAGCGACCAGAACGTGCGGAACTGCGTCTCGAACTTCTTCGAGAGTCCGAAGCTCGTCGCGAACATGTGCTGCACCTGGACCGCCGCGTCCTTCGCGAGGATGCGCTTGCGCTCGTCCTTCATCCATTCGCGGGTGGGACGCGCGCGCGCGATGCGCTCCTTGCGGATTTCGAGGCGGCGCAGCTGGCTCGCCTTTTCGTCGGCGACCCAGCGGCCGTTGTCGTCCTGGGTGGCGACCGCGCCGTACACCTTCAACGCGAACTCGGGCAGCAGCGCCTCGTCGTTGAGATCGCGCGCGATCGACGCAAGGTCGCGGTCGAGCGGATCGCCGAAGCCCGGGCCGCCGCGCAGATAGTTCAGGTACAGGTCGTAGTTGTCGTAGCAGTCCTCGGTCGTCATGCACTGATGATCGCGCTTGATCACGGCGCCCGGGTTCAGGCTCTTCTCGTAGTCCGGATGGTCCGGGTTCAGGTCCGCGCCGAGCGGCAGGCTCTGGCCTTTCGCGATGCGCTCCTTGAGGCCCGTTTTGTGCGCCTCGAAGCGGTAGCCGGTGGCCGCCGGATAACCGCCCATGAAGCCCCAGTCGCTGTTCATGTAGCCGTTGCCCATGAAGAACATGGTCCAGTCCTGGGCCTTCCAGACCATGCGCAGGCTCTCGAAACCGGTACCGCCGCGATACTTGCCGTAGCCGCCCGAGTTGCACTTCGCGTTGCGCCCGAGGTACAGCAGCGGCTCGGCCATCTCCCAGATTTCCATGTCGCCCATGTCGCCTTCGGGGTTCCAGATCGCCGCGCCGTGATTGAGCCCGTCGCGGATCGCGCCCGCGCCGGTGCCGCACGACGACGCCTCGAAGCTGTTGACCGCATGGATCTCGCCGTCCTGGTTGATGCCGCCGCCCTGCAGCCAGTTCGAGGTGTTCGCGTTGCCCGCATTGACCTCCTCGAGATAACCGCGGCTGAAGTACGCCTGACCGAGCCCGCGCCATAATGCGCTCCAGCCCGAAACGAGGAAGTGCCACGCATAGGCGTGCCCGGTGCGGCGGTCGTCCGGGTTCATCCACGCGCCCTTGGGCAGATGGAACTCGGTGCCGTAATAGGCGCCGTCGTTGATGCGCTGCGTCGGCACGAGTGTCTGCGTCATCATCACCCAGATGCCGCTCGTGAACGCGACCTGGTGCGCGTTGTACGAGTGCCAGCCCCAGCGGCTCGCGCCCTCGAAGTCGAGTCGCCACGAACCGTCCTTGCGGATCTCCATCTCCACGGGCGAGTGCATGATCGAATCGAGTTTCGCGAACGCGTTCGAGGTTTGCACGTCCTCGTGTTTGTAGGGCACGTCGACGAACGCAACCTTGCGATACTTGCCCGGCAGCGTGAGCGCCTTGATGCGGGTCTGCAGGCCGCGGCGGCCCTCTTCGATCACCTCGTACGCGAACTTCTCGTAGGCGTCGATGCCCTCCTCGGCGATGACCTCCTCGACGAGGCTGCGCACCATGTGGCAGCCGGCGATGCGGGTGCGCTCGTCGAGGATCCAGTACTTCGGTGTGCGTACGGAACGCTGGCTCTCGTGCAGCCAGTCGCGCAGCGGCGTGTCGTTCACGCCGGTCTTGCGGCAGGTGATCATGTAGCCGTCGCCGAAGCGCTGGGTCTGGCCCGTCGACATCGAGCCCGGCGTGACCGCGCCGGTGTCGATCACGTGCGTGACGCCGCCCACCCAGCCGATCAGCCGGCCCTCGGCGAAGATCGGCACGATCGTCGCGATGTCGCACGGATGCACGTTGCCGATCGCGCAGTCGTTGTTTGTGAACATGTCGCCCGGATTGATGCCGGGGTTCTGCTCCCAGTTATTCTCGATCATGTACTTGATCGCCGCGCCCATCGTGCCGACGTGGATGATGATGCCGGTCGAGGTCAGTACGCAGTCGCCGGCCGCGTTGTAAAGCGTGAAGCACAGTTCGCCTTCCTGCTCGACGATCGGGCTCGCCGCGATCTTCTTGGCCGTTTCGCGCGCATGCACGAGCCCGCCGCGCAGCTTCGAAAACAGCTTCTCGTAGCGGATCGGATCGCTCTCGCGGAACTCGAGCTTGTCGAGACCGTTGTAATGGCCCGTGGATTCGGTGCGCGCGAGGATCGCGTCGCGAAACTGCTTGAGCGTCTGGCCCGTGCCGAGCAGGTCGGCCAGGCCGACTTCCTGACTGGTCATGCGGTTCATGCGTCGTCTCCTTGATGGACTTCTTTCAGATGGAACAGGCGGTGCTTGTCGATCGTCGTGGCGAAGCCAAGCGGCACCACGAAGGTGGTCGCGTCCGATTCGATGATCGCGGGCCCGGCGATCATGTTGCCGGGCTTGAGCGCTTCCATCTTCCACAGCGTGGCCTCGTGCCAGGTCTTGTGGCGATAGAGCCGGCGCGTGCCGAGCTTCGCCTCCTCCGGCGGCGTGGGACCGGCCTCGGGATCTTCGGGCAGCACCGGCTTCTGCGTGATCACCATGCCGCGCATGATGGCGCCCGTCACCGAGAAACCGAGCTCGGGCGAACGCGCCGAGCTCGCATAAACGCGGCCATAGGTATCCTCGAACGCCTCGACGATACGGTCCCAGTCCTGCGCGGTGCCGGCCGACGCGATCGGCGAATCGATCTCGAGATCGTTTAGCTGTCCCATGTACTGCATGCGGTAGCCGGGCCGCAGGATCACGTCCGCGGCCTTGAAGCCGTTGATGCGGAACTCCTCGATCACCTTGCCCGCCAGTTCGGACCACGCCTGCTGGATCGTCGCCGCGGCCTGCGCCTTGTCCGCGTCCGACGCGGCCTGCGGCAACGCGAGGTCGACGCTCTTGTCGTAGCGGTACTCGAAGTCGGCGCAGGCGCAGCCGAACGCGGAGAAGCCGGCCGCCCAGGCGGGCACGATCACGTCCTTGAAGCCGAGACCTTCCGTGTAGCCGTAGGTGTGCACGGGGCCCGCGCCGCCGTACGAGAAGCAGACGAAGTCGGTTGGGTTGTAGCCCTTCGCGCTGACGTTCGAGCGCAGGTACTCGTGCAACTGCAGGTCGAGCAGTTCGATCACGCCGGCGGCCGCGTCCTCGATCGAGAGGCCGAGCGGATCGGCGATCTGATCCTTGATGTGCAGCCGCGCGCGGTTGACGTCGAGCTTGATCGCGCCGCCGAGGAAGTTGTCCGGATTCAGATAGCCGAGCACGACGTGGCAGTCGGATACGGTGACGGTGTCGAGCCCGCTCTCGGGCCAGCAGGTGCCGACGCGGTAACCGGCGCTGTCGGGCCCGAGCTTGATCGAGCCGCTATACGGGTCGAGCCGCACGAAACTGCCCGCGCCCGCGCCGACCGAGTCCATCGCGACGAGCGGCAGCGAGAGCACGAGCCGGGCCATGTCGGGGTCCGAAGCGATCGTGAAGTTGCCCTTCGTGATGAGCGCCATGTCGAACGAGGTGCCGCCGATGTCCGAGCACGCGATGTTCTCGTAGCCCAGTGCGCTGCCGAGCAGCTTCGAGCCGATCACGCCGCCGATCGGCCCCGAAACGATCGTGCGCGCGAGCTCCTTCGCCTTCCAGCTGATCGTGCCGCCGTGCGTGGCCATCACGCGCAGATCGAACTTCGCGCCGTGCTTGTGGAAGCGGTCGCTGACCTTCCTCAGCGTCTGGCGCGACGGCTCGGCCGCGTACGCCTCGAGGATGGTCGTGTTCATGCGGTGACTTTCCTTGCGCTGCGGATAGTAGTCGACCGACGCGAACACGGGCAGCTCGGCGCCGAGCTGCTTGAGTTCGTCGAGCGCGACGTCGCGCGCGCGCCGCTCGCTCGCGCCGTTCTTGTGGGACTGCAGCAGCACGATCACGAGCGCCTTGCTGCCCGCGTCGACGAGCTCGCGCACCGCCTGGCGCACCTCCTGCTCGCGCAGCGGGATCACGATTTCGCCCTGCACGTCGGTCCGCTCGGTCACGCCGCGCGTGCGTGCGAGCGGCACGAGCGGCTCGTCGTAGCGGTGCGTGTTCAGGTGGATGCGCTCTTCGAGCGCGTAGCCGAGATAGCTCTGGATCGCGCGGCCCATCGAATGCACGTGCTCGAAGCCGCGGTTCACGATCAGGCCCACTTCGAGGCCCTTGCGCTGCACGACGCGATTGAGCATCGCGGTGCCCGAATAAACGCAGGTCAGCAGTTCCGGATAGACGTCGTCGACGCCGCGCTGCCAGTGCGCGAGCGCGTCCTGGGACGAGTTGAAGATGGCGAGCGATTCGTCGGCCGGATTGCTCTGGGCCTTGCCGACCACGAAGCGTCCGTCCGAACGGACGAAGAAGGTGTCGGTCATCGTGCCGCCGGCATCGATGCCCATCACCTGCACGGGGGATTGCACTTCCATGAACCTGTCTCCGCGTTTTAGGAATCAAGACGCGCGGGACTGCGCGCGCCGGCTGGGGAGGCCCCGATGGGCACTCCCGGCGCCTGGAAGGGCAACAGCCGTACCATCGTGCGGCGCAAAACCCTGCTGGACTCGGGAAAAAGCAATCTGTGCGGGGCAGGGCACTGTGCGGAGAACGGCTGCGGTGCCGGATTTGCCGTGCCGCAGCATGAGGTCGGCCGTCCGGTTTCCGGACGGGTCGACCGGAAACCGGACGGGTGCGGACGGGGCCGTGTCCGCGTTCGTCGGATCGCGTGGAGGGGGGCGAAGGGTGTACGGGCCGGGCGCACTTGCTGGTATGCCAATGCGCTGCGCAACCCGGGAAGCGCTCGACCAGTGCGTTCCCGATGGAATCAGGTCACCCCCTGGGCGGACCTGCCTCGTGATTACTCGTCGGAAATCGACCGCACGTATCGCCGACCGCGTCTTTGAATTTATGGATGGCAATCTGGTCGAGATTGAACGAAAATCCGCTAGCGCTGGGTAAACAGAGTGAGATATTTTCGCGTGCGGCGACCGATTACCGGGTTGCCGAAACCGATGTCTGAACCTGTCGGTACTTTCCGGGCAGCAGTCAGGGTTGGCTGCCTGACTCAGTCTGAACACTAGCCACTCATGCCGAGACCGTCGTTCTCCACCCAGCTCTACGCACTCTGGATCCTCGTGGCGATCCTGTGCAGCCTCCTGACCGCAGCCGTGTGGCTGATGCTGTCGTCGGCGCTCGGGGAGCGTGTCGCCGCCGCGAAGCAGCAGGCGATCGCTACCTGCACGGCGGTCGCGTCGCGCTACGACCTGTCCATTCAGCGGCCGGGCGAAGCCAATGTCGATCTCATGCATGCCGTGCTCGATCTCGTGCTGATCCGCACGGAGGGTATCGAAGGCGGCTTCTGGACCTCGGCGCCCGCGCCCGGCGCACCAAACGGGTTTCTCGCCTACGCGTTTCCCACCTATGAAGGCAGCGGCGTGAAGCGTGACGTCCCCGAGGCCGAAACGCCGCTCATTCTTCGCACGCTGAGAAGCGTCTCTGGCGGTGGCCAGATGCGCGCCGACGTCGTCTCGAACGGTGCCGACGCGGTGATCGCCGTCGCCTGCCCGGTCCCGCATCACGCCGGCCTGCTGGCCTGGATGCTCACGCACGCGCGCCCGCCGCTCGGGCCGTATGGGGCGCGCGCCGCGGCCTTCCTTGCGGGCGTGCTCGCGATCATCGTGGTGCTGGCCCTGTTGCTGGCGATGGCGCTCAGACGCTGGAAGCGCAACCTCATGCGGCTCGAACAGGCGCTCGCGCCGGACGGCAGACTCGAGCAGGGCAAGCGCATGGAGCGGCTCGGGGAGCGCGATCTGGACCACATCGTCGACGCGCTCAACCGCTATGTGGAGCGCGCAGACCGACTGCAGCGCGAGGCGAACGAACTGGGCATGAAACTCGCGCAGGCGGAACGCTTCGGCGCCCTGGGCAAGATGGCCGCGCAGATTGCACACGAGATCCGCAATCCGGTGGGCGCCATGCGGCTGAAGGCGGAAAACGCACTGGCCGGCGACGGCGCACGGCGCGAATCCGCGTTGAAGATCATCGTCGAGCAGGTGGGACGCATCGAGTCGCAGCTCACGAGCCTGCTTGCGCTCACGCAGCCCGTCATTGTGCGTGCGCAGGAAGTCGACCTGCGCCCGTGGCTCGGCGAACTGGTGGGCGCCCACGAATCGGCTGCGCAAAGCCGGCGGATAACGTTGCGGGCGCAAGCCGCATCCTGCGCGACGCAACCGGTTTTCGACGCCGCGCAACTGGCGAGAGCGCTCGACAATCTGATCATTAACGCGCTGCGCCATGCACCGTCCGGCGGGCACGTGAGCGTCCGGGCACGCGCCTCGACGGATGACGGCCGCGAGCGGCTCAGGTTCGAAGTCGTCGACGACGGCCCCGGCGTCAGCGCGGCCGATCGGGAGCGTATCTTCGAGCCGTTTGTGAGTGGCCGGCCTGACGGATCGGGTCTCGGCCTCGCCGTGGTACGCGAAATCGCATCGGCGCATGGCGGCCGTGCGTGGCTCGCGGACAATCCGGAATTGACCTGCTTTGTCATCGACATTCCATGGCGACCATCCTGATCATCGACGACGACGATGCCTTCCGCGACGGCCTCGCGGAAACCGTCCGGGACCTTGGACACAGGCCGCTCGAGGCGCGTACGGGCGAACAAGCGTTCGAACGCCTGCGCGGGCAGGCGCCGCCGGACTGTATCTTTCTCGACTTCCGGCTGCCGGACAGGGATGGCCTGGCCGTGCTCGAAGCGCTGCGGGGCATGGCCAGCCTCCAGCACGTGCCGGTCGTGATGCTGACCGGGTACGCGACGAGCGACAACACGATCGGCGCGATGCGGCTCGGTGCTTTCGAGCATCTGACCAAACCGGTCGGCCGCGACGAGATCGCCGCGCTTCTCGCGCGCATTCTCGCGACCCGTGCCGATGCGCCAGCCCCGCAGGCGACCCGGACGTTCGCGCACGAACCGCCGTCGCGCGAGCCGCAACTGCTCGGCATCAGCGAAGCCATGCGTGACGTGCAGAAGCGCCTTGGCCGTGCGGCCGGCACGAACTCGACGGTGCTGATCACCGGCGAGACGGGCACGGGCAAGGAGGTGGCGGCGCGCGTGCTGCATCGGGCGTCGCCGCGCGCCAGCGGCCCGTTCGTCGCCGTGAACTGTGCGGCGATTCCGGCGGACCTGCTCGAGAGCGAGCTCTTCGGTCACGGCAAGGGTGCGTTTACCGGCGCGCATACGGAACGGCGCGGCCGTTTTGAAGAAGCGCACGGCGGCACGCTGTTTCTCGACGAGGTCGGCGACATGCCGCTCGCAATGCAGGCAAAGCTGCTGCGCGTGCTGCAGGAGCGGCAGATCACGCCGCTCGGCACCAACCGGACGGTGGCCGTCGACGTGCGCGTGGTGGCCGCGACGCATCGCGACCTGCCGGCGATGGTCGCGGCGGGCACGTTTCGTCAGGACCTCGTGTATCGCCTCAACGTGATTCCGCTGCACATGCCGCCGTTGCGCGAGCGTGTGGCGGACATCCTGCCGCTGGCGGAGCATTTCCTGGCGAGCGTCACCGGGCCGTCCGGGACGGCGGGCAGGCATCTCTCCGCGGACGCCCAGCGCCTGCTCGTCAGCTTCACCTGGCCTGGCAACGTGCGCGAGCTGGCGAATGCGATTGAACGCGCGAACGCGCTGGCGCCCGCCGCGCTGCTCACGCGCGAAGACTTCGCCTTCCTGTTCGATCCAGGTGAGGGCGGCGCTGCAGCGATCCCCGCGAGCTTGCTCGATCTCCCATTGAATGAGGCCCTTGCACAGCTCGAACGTGCGGTGATCGCCCGTGCACTCGCGCTCGCCGGTGGCAATCGCGCCGAAGCGGCGCGTCGGCTCGGCATCAGCCGGCAGTCGCTTTACACGCGTCTGGCGAATTTCGGCCTGTCCGACGCCGACCCCGACGCCCGATAACGCACAGGTGTCAAGCAACCGGACGGCGGCTGTCCGGTTGCTTGACACTGCGCTCCCGCTTCAGCGCGTTGCGGCCCACTTCCACGGGACTTCCGCGCAATGGCATAGGCCTTGCAAAGAGATCCACGCCAGATGAAGGAGTGGACCATGCAAGCGATCCCGAAGTCCCCGCGCCGCGGCGTCGCCGCGCGCCTCATGAACGCGATGGGCGTCGCGGCGCTCATCGCGGCTGGCGGCGGATGTGCGGCGCAGACGCAGCCGGAGCCGCCGGTTGCGCCTGCGCCGCCGCCGGTCGCGACAAGCGCGATGCCGCCCGGCATCGCCCCGGGGGCGCCTCTCCCGCCGCCGCCCGGCGGCCCGGTGCCGCTCGCCGATGCCGGAGCCGCCGTCACCGCGCAAGACACGGTCTCGCGCTTTCTCATCAACCCGGACGGCGATGTGGACGGCTTTCTGACCGGCGACGGCCAGGTCGTGCATTTCCCCCCGCACATGGGCCCGCAGCTCACCTCGATGGTTCGTCCGGGCGACAACGTGCAGGTCGGCGGATGGCGCGACGCCGGTGGCAACATCGCGGCACAACGCATCGTCGACGCGCGCAGCGGCCGGCAGCTGGAGGACCAGCCGCCGGTGCCGGGCTCGCAGCCATTGCCGCCCGCGCTGCGTGGCGTCGCGCTGTCGCGTCTGAGCGTGCAGGGCCAGGTGGCGCACGTGACGACCGCGCCGCGCGGCGAGCCGGACGGCGTGATTCTGGCCGACGGCACCGTGATCAAGCTCACGCCGCCGATCGCACAGCAGTTTCCCGCGCTCCTGCAAGCCGGTGCAACGGTTTCGGCGCAAGGCTACGGCACCCGCAACCCGTACGGCACAGCACTGCAGGCGACGGCGTTCGGGTCGCCCGGCAACCTCACGCGGCTCTACGACAGCCTGCCGCCGGCCCCTTGAGTCACGGCGGACTTCGGCCGCTTCATCATCGAAAAAGGACCATCGACATGCATTAGATCGACCCGCACGGACTTCCCGAAACCCGCGGCACGGTGACGCGTTTTCTGTTGAACGCGCAGGGCGAGCTGGACGGCTTCGTGCTCGGCTTGCGTCACCCGCGGCAGGTCCATTTTCCGCCCCACGTGTCGCGGCAGATCGCGCGATGCGTTGCGTCGTACCTCGCGCCGGGAGCGCACGTTCAGGCATGGGGGCACGGCATCAGAAACCGTCATGGCCGAACCATCGAGGTCGACGAGATCGCCGAACGGGTTGACGCAGCAGCGGCCTGAGTCGGGGGGAAAAACCCATGCCGGGCTGGATGCATTTCGACGATCTGCACGCTTCGTCCAACAACGGGTATTGGAGCCTCGATCACCTGAAATGGCCAAGGAAGGCGAATTGTCCATGAACCCCCGGTACGCGCTCGAAGGTCTGAACTTCTTCATGGCCGATGTGCAGGCAGGCATCGGGCCGTTTCTCGGTGTCTTTCTGCAAGCTCACGGTTGGCATCCCGACGCGATCGGCACGGTGATGACGCTCGGCGGCATCGCGGGCATGCTCGCGATATCGCCAGCCGGAGCACTCGTCGACGCGTCCTGTCACAAGCGCGGCATCATCGTGGCGGCGACTGTGTCGACCGTGCTTGCTTCGCTCGTGCTCTGGGTGGCGCACACCTGGTGGATGACCGCGGCGTCGCAGATTCTTACCGCGTTGGCAGGTGCCGCGCTCGGGCCGGCCGTGGCGGGCGTGACGCTTGGCATCGTCCATGAACGGGGCTTCGACCGGCAGTTCGGGCGCAACCAGGTGGCCAATCACGCGGGCAATGTCGTGGGGGCGGCGCTGTCGGGCTGGCTCGGCTGGCGCTATGGTTTCGGCGCGGTTTTCGCGCTGGCAGGTGGCTTCGGCGCGCTGTCGATCGTCGCGACGCTGCTGATCCGTGCCGATGCGATCGATCACGACAGCGCACGGGGCCTGGCCGCAACCTCGTCCATGCAGGCGCATGAGCAGTCGAGCGGCGCCCGTGTGTTGCTTGCCTGCCGGCCGCTGCTGTTGCTGTCCGCCGCGCTTGCGATGTTTCACCTCGGCAACGCCGCGATGCTCCCGCTCTATGGCCTTGCGGTCGTCGCCGCGCACAGGGGCGATCCGAGTGCGTTCACTGCGCAGACGATCGTGGTCGCGCAACTGGTCATGGTCGTCGCGGCGGGCTATACGAACCGGCTGATCGAGCGCCTCGGGTACTGGGGCGTCATCCTGATCGCCTTTCTCGCGCTGCCGCTGCGCGGCCTGGTTGCGGCCCTGTTCATCACGCCCTGGGGCGTGTGGCCCGTGCAGGCGCTCGATGGCATCGGTGCCGGGCTGCAGAGTGTGGCCGTTCCGGCGCTCGTCGTGCGGCTCCTTCAGGGCACCGGCCGCGTCAACGTCGGGCAGGGCGTGGTGATGACGGTGCAAGGCATTGGTGCGGCGCTGAGTCCTGCGTTGGGCGGCATGCTCGCCCAGCACTTTGGCTATGCGGCGGCATTTCTCGTGCTGGGCGCCGTGTCGACCGGGTCGCTCGCGCTCTGGCTTCTGTTCGGCACCTCCCTGAAGCAGGCCTGCGGCATCCGCCGCGATCTGGCCGACCCGCGCTCTCTCGCAGCATGAATCCGACCTTCCTCTCATGGGGCATCGCGCTTGCCGCCACCGCGGGCGTGGTGCTACGGCCGTTTCGCTGGCCCGAAGCGATCTGGGCCGTAGCGGGCGCGGTGCTGCTCGTCGCGCTCGGCCTGCTGCCCCCGGGGCTCGCGCTGCAGGCGCTCGCCAAAGGCACCGATGTCTATCTGTTTCTCATCGGCATGATGCTGCTTTCGGAACTGGGGCGTCGCGAAGGGTTGTTCGACTGGATCGCGGTATTCGCCGTCAACCATGCGAAGGGCTCGCCGCGCAGGCTGTTTCTGCTGGTGTACCTGGTCGGCGTTGCAGTAACGACGTTCCTCTCGAACGATGCCGCCGCCGTCGTGCTGACGCCCGCCGTATTCGCCGCCGCGAAGAAGGCAAACACGAAGCCGCTACCGCTGCTATACGTTTGCGCGTTCATTGCCAACGCGGCGAGTTTCGTGTTGCCAATCTCGAATCCCGCCAATCTTGTGCTTTACGCGAATCACACGCCGGCATTGGGCTTGTGGATGACGCGCTTCGCCGTTCCTTCCGTGCTGTCGATCGTCGCGACGTTCTTCCTGCTGCGCTGGACGCAGCGTAGGGATCTCCAGGACACATGCGCCTGCGGCCTGCCGGTCGACCCGCTCGGCGCAAACGGCAAGGTCGCGCTGGCGGGCATCGGCGTGACGGCAATCGCCTTGCTCGTGATCTCCGCCTTCGACCTGCAACTGGGCCTGCCGACCGCCTTGCTCGGCCTGCTCACCACGCTGGTGGTGCTCATCAGGGAGCGCGAGTCGCCGCTGGAACTGGTCGCCGGCATCTCATGGAGCGTGCTGCCACTCGTTGCTGGACTTTTCGTGCTCGTGGAGATGCTCGCGCACACGGGCGTGATCGCTCAACTTTCACGATTGCTCGCGCACGCGGCGCAGCAGAGTCAACCGGCCGCGGCCGCGATATCGGGGCTCGTCGTCGCGTTGGGCAGCAATGCGATCAACAACCTGCCGGCCGGACTGATCGCAAGCGCGAGCGCGTTGCAGGCGCACAGCCCCGAGCGGTTGATCGATACCCTGCTGATCGGTGTGGACCTCGGTCCGAACCTGTCGATCACCGGTTCGCTCGCGACCATTCTGTGGCTCATCTCGATCCGCCGTGAGGGCGAAGAGGTGGGTTTTATGCAGTTTTTCAGGATCGGCACAGTGGTCATGCTGCCCGCGCTCGTGCTGGCCATGGGGGCACGGCTACTGGTCGGGCATTGAACAATGGCCATGAATGCGCGTGATGAGTATCGGGATCACGCTGGTTGGGAAACCGAAGGGCACTCGGGTCTTATAGCCGCTCAGTCGCAACCGCATTGGCAAAAACGACAGTGTTCCTGCCATTACGTTTGGCGGCGTACAACGCGGAATCCGCACCGTTCGTCAGTTCCGCGAGCGAGCAGGGAGAGCCTCGCCGGCCGGTCGCACCGCCAATGCTCACCGTGAACGGGGGAACCGCCCCGGAAGAACCGTGGGGGTGCCCGCTCTCAACTTCGCAACGTATGGCTTCCGCTATCCTCATCGCGGCAGCTTCGTCTGTGTCAGGCAATGCAACGACAAATTCCTCTCCGCCGTAGCGTGCAGTGAGATCGCCGAGCCGACGCACATGCCGTTTGATACACGCAGACAAGTGTTTCAACGCGATATCCCCCTGGGCGTGACCATGCCTGTCGTTATATTGCTTGAAGTTGTCCGCATCGATGAACAGCAGCGACAGGCAGCTATCGTTACGGTGAAGCCGAGCCCATTCGTGTGCCAGGAACTCGTCGAGCGCACGCCGGTTTTTGAGTCCGGTCAGCGCATCCGTCCGGGTGAGTTCAGTCAGCAACGCCTGCGCTTTCACGTGAGCCCGCAGTGAGAATGCGAGGAGCCAGACAACGGCGCAAAATGCGGCGCTGATGAGTGCAGCGGAGATGCCAACCATCCAGGACATGCGTCGCGAGCCGGCCAGCACGTCGCTTTCCGCGGGTGCGACCACGGCAATCAGGGGAGTGCCGGGAACGTGCTGGAATGTATAGAGCCGGACTGTTCCGTCTATCGATGATCGCGCCGAATAGAATCCGGAGTCCTGATTCACCATACGCTTGAAGTGCGATGATGTCAGAAGCTGGGCTTTGGTGAGTGGAGGATTTCTCGCTAGCACCGTGCCATCGACACGCACAATTGCAGTGACACCATGAGGACCTACGTCCAGTCTGGAGAGAAGCTGGCTGAAATAGTCGAGATTGACGGCAACCATTGCCACTCCACCGAACGAGCCGTCCCCTCGGTTGATCCGTCTGGACAATGCGATCGCCTCCACGCCTCCACGTGAACGGGCGCGGTAGACCGCAGACAGATAAAGACCCACGTTCGCCGACTGACGATGAACCGTGAAGTAGTCCCGGTCGCTGAAGTTCCAATGGTGCGTGCGGCCACAGCAACCGTCGATCAGCTGTCCCTGGCTATCTGTAAAACCCATACCGGTAAAATACTCCGCTGGGGTACTGTCAAACAGCAGGTCGTGCCTGGATTTGGGATCCAGATTCTGAACGACGGGCTTGCTCAAGTCAGCAATCAACGTCCGGAGGGAATTATCAGACGTTTCAAAGGTCCGGGCGATATTGCTGACGAGAACCGCAGTAACGTTGCGCGAAGTCTCGTGTGCATGCTCCACCGCCTCGTTGCGGGCGGCCAGAAGCGTCGCTGTGCTGATGGCCATCACCCCCAAGGCCATCAAGGTGCCCAATATGCCGACAATCAAGAGATGACGTCCCGCCCAGGTAGCCAGTTTTCCAGTAGAAGTTGAAACGGACACGAAGGCAGTCTCACGAATTCGCTTGGTTCGAGCGTCGCCCACCCTCGAGACTATGGGACGAGTACAGCTCAGGGATATTCCGCAAAGGCGTCGTCCGGCATCTGTAGTCAGCCGACATCTGGTTATCGGCAAGGGCAGCAGAAAATTGAATTATCTCATGGCGCGGTTTGGCGGCGCCTTTTGCGGAAAACCGGCAAAAAAGCGAGGGGGACTAAGCGGCAGCGTTGTGACGTTGACGTGCTGATCGAAGTATCAGGAACACCGGTGTTGCCCCTGCGTGCGCTAGCCGTGTGTGTCGACCCACGCCTTTGCCCATGCGATTCCCGCGTCCTGCGCTTCCTCCTCCGAATCGAACAGGTCCAGGACGCCGGAAGTGCAGATGAGCTTGTTACCCTGGATGATGGTCCCGCCTCCCGCGTAGCGCCCCGGCGTCAGCAGCTCTGCCTGTTGCGCGATGGCGTGACCCCACAAATCGTAGCCTTTGTAAGTTTCTCGTTCCATCTTTCTGCTGCCCGAAGACGGGAGCCGTTGCCTATCCCGCTCTCATCTTAACTTCTCTCATAGACGAGAGCGTGCCGTCAGGCGCCGTAGCGGCAGCGCGCGCTTGCCAGGCGCCGGCCCGGCAAGGCTTTCGTCCTGCCGGCGTTGTTTAAGCCCGATTTAAGTGACGCTACGTACGCTTCGAAAGAATCCTTGAGTGGACAACGACTCAGACCCCCCCGGACAGAAAGAGGTTGAGATGGTGTACTTGATTACCGACCTGATGATGGTCGAAAGCTACGGCCGCATCAAGGCTGACAGCGGCAAGGATGCGCTGGAAGCATTTGCGCTCAGCGAGGGTTTCGTCAACCTGATGGAATTCGCCTCCGCCCGGCCCGCGTTCGTCAACGAGTTGATGGCTGTTCAACTGCAATAAGGAATACTGACGTGGCCGTGACTTTGGGGCAGGGCCTACTTTTGCGACTCGAGCATGTCGAGGTTCGCTTGCGCGGTCTCCTCGGGATGTATTGAGCAGTAAGCGTCGAAGAGCGTCGAGCACAGTCGCGCGAGTGCCGCGAGATTCACAGCCTGGCCCGCATGTTCAACCTCCCCGGCGTTGAGTATGTCGTCAACGACGGGGGCGAGACGGCGCAGTCGCCGGAAAGTCTCCGTATCGATTTCCATTGCACTTCTCGTGTTCAAGCGCCGGGGCGCACTCGACAAACACTTACAGTAACACTTCACCGAAGCGCGCGCAGAGCGCGACTTCGGTAAAAGCTGAATACCAGGCGCTGATACTACCCTTTGCGGCGATGTTGATGCGCTGCACAACAAAGACGAATGCCAGCCAGTTTCAGCCGCTACGTTGGCATTGGGCTGAGACGCGGGCTGAGACGCGGGACCTCCCCATATGGCCCGATAACGGGTGCAAAATCGAGCCCATTTTAACCCGCAGTTTATTGTGCGACGCACATAATCATTGGCTTTTCAGCAGCCGACAAAGGGAATACCCTTAGTTAATTCTCATACCGGAGGCTTGTGGTTGTGTCGACTCTTCTCGAACAGGACGGGCTTGTAGCGACCTGGCGCCGGATGCACCCCAGCGCTGATTCCGGCGCGTGGGAATGCTGCGAGCTCGATGGCCGCGGTGAAGCGGTGCCGCATCCTCAGCCTTCGGCACGGCGCCAGATTGTTCTCACCGACGTGTACTGCCAGATCGCCGAGCAGATTGGCCACGTGGCTGCGATGTCGGTTGCCGTGGCGACACCGTCATTTGGCATCCGCGTACCTGACGTCGTCTGGATGCCGCCTGAAAAGTGGGAAGGGTTTGACCGGGACGATCCCGTTCCGTTTGTGCCGGATTTGTGCGTCGAGGTGCTTCTTGACCGCAAGTTTGCGCATGACATCGGCGCGCGGATCAGGGCGTACCTGGAGGGCGGCGCCCAGGAGGTCATTGTCGTCGGCGAGCGAGCAGAGCTGCAATTCTGTGGCGCCGATGGACTGCGGCAAACTTCGCAGTTCGGTATCACGCTCGCACTCGAGCGGATGTACTTCGAAGCGTTCGCCCCGTCCTCGCACTGATCCAGACGGGAACGTCGGCCGGCGCTCATCGCTCCTCCAGCACTACTGACTAGTCCAGTGCGAAATCCGCCGGGGCCTCCGGTTCCCTCGCGTAGCGGAACACGTTCAAATCATCGTGCTGGATGGCGGGTCTTCTGCCTGAAATCAGGTCGGCGAGAAGCTGCGCCGAACCGCAGGACATGGTCCATCCGAGCGTGCCATGGCCCGTGTTCAGGAAAAGGTTGGGCACGGCGGTGCGTCCGACAATGGGCGTGCCGTCCGGCGTCATCGGCCGCAGCCCGGTCCAGAACGTCGCCTTCGATGTGTCGCCGCCGCCCGGGAACAGATCGTTCACGCACATCTCGAGTGTCTCGCGCCGAGCCTCGCGCAGGCGCTTGTCAAACCCGACGATTTCGGCCATGCCGCCCACGCGGATTCGTTTGTCGAAGCGCGTGATGGCGATCTTGTAGGTTTCGTCGAGGACGGTCGAGACAGGGGCGCGTGCCTCATCCGCGATAGGCGCCGTGATGGAATATCCCTTGAGCGGATAGACCGGAATCCTGACGAGGCCAGACAGGAAGTTCGTCGAATAGGAGCCAAACGCGACAACGAACGCGTCGGCATGGATAAGCCTGGTTCCGTGACGTACGCCAACGACCTTGCCGCCTTCGACAACGAGCGCATCGACGGTGGTGTTGTAGCGGAACGTCACGCCCGCCTGGGCGGCGAGAGCGGCAAGCCGGGTGGTGAACAGTTGGCAGTCGCCTGTCTCGTCGCCGGGCAAGCGAAGCCCGCCGGTTAGTTTATGCGAGGTCGCGGCGAGAGCCGGCTCGGCCCGTGAGAGTTCGCTTGCAGTGAGCAACTCGTAGGGAACGTTCGCCGCTTTCAGGACGGCGATGTCCTTTGCTGCGCCGTCGAACTGCTGCTGCGTTCGGAAAACCTGTAGCGTTCCGCCGGTTCGTCCTTCGTACTGGATACCCGTATCGGCGCGTAGCGCCTTCAGGCAATCGCGGCTGTATTGCGCGAGCCGCACCATGCGGTTCTTGTTGATGGCGTAGCGCTCCGCCGTGCAGTTCTGCAGCATCTGCCACATCCACTGGAGCTGGAACTGCTTGTCCGCGTCATCCGGGCGGATGGCGAGCGGGGCATGCTTCTGGAACATCCACTTAACGGCTTTGAGCGGAACGCCGGGCGCGGCCCACGGCGCTGCGTAGCCTGGGGAAATTTGCCCCGCGTTTGCGAAGCTCGTCTCTAGCGCAGGACCCTCCTCGCGGTCGATGACAGTGACCTCATGGCCGGCGCGCGCCAGATAAAACGCGCTCGTCACGCCGACGACTCCGCTACCCAATACCAGGACTCGCATATCCGTCGTCTCTCCCGTCAGGAGGCCGCCAATACCTGATCGACGCTGCCGGTATTCGATCTGGCAGTCGATGAATGAATGCTACCGGCATGCGAGCAGTTTTCAATAATGTTTAGTTGGCTCTTTCTGGTTGAAAGCGCCATGCCGACAGGAGGGAGGCATGGAAGTTTCCAAACCACGACTCAGCCGACCCGCAAACATCCCGCAAACATCGTTCTTCGGCGGCACACACATCGGTTATGCGAACTTCCCGTTCTTTCGGTCCGAAGCACAAGCGGTAGCCTGAACAGGAAGACCGCCCAATTGCGCAAACTCGACGCGATATTGGGCTCGTTTCGGTCAATTGGTTCATCCCGTCTACGCCTACACTGTCTTTCATGGAGCGAGATGTTGGCTCCGTCCCGGGACTCCCCTCCTGCGGTCGAGTTGGACCATACCGTGTAACCGTTGCAGAACAGCAGTCCGGCGGTCGTAGTCGAATGTGGCAGAGTTGAGCGGTTAGTGTCGAAGCATCACGCTGTAATATCAATGAGGAGTGCAGGGCAACCCGTAGTTGAAGTGCGGAGCACCGTGCAGTTGAAGAGCAGGGCATCACGTAGTTGTAGTGCAGAGCATCAAGCCGTTGCAGTACCGCGTCATCCAGGCATCATGTGATTGCAAGTCCAGGCCGCTTACATCGGAACGGGTGTGAGCGGCCGCCGCGCATTGGCCGGGGGCGTGTGCCGAGTGCCGAGTGCCTGTTTGCGGCCGAACATTGATTCGCTCAGCCAATAGCGCTACCTTTACGTCTATCCTGGTCGTCGAGTTCTGGTCAACGAGGGGAGAGTCGTTTCGTGAAGAGAGCGTGGGTTTTCCCTTGCGTCGTCGCTTTGAGCGCGATCCTTGGCGGATGCGGCAAGGAGAGTTCGCGAAACGCCACCGAGGCTTCGGGCGCATCCGCTAGCCAGGCGCCGGTAGCAAGCAGCACGCCCGCCGCATCTGGCGCGCAGGTGCCGGGCGCACTGGGGACCGTCACCAAGGCGCAGTTGCCGGGCGAAGCGGCCGAGACACTGCGGCTGATCAAGGCGGGCGGCCCCTTTCCTTTTGCGGACGACGGCGTTTTGTTCCGTAACACGGCGCAATTGCTGCCGAAGCATCCCCGCGGTTACTACCACACATACACGGTGCGCACCCCGGGCACGACGGATCGCGGGCAACGCCGGGTCGTATGTGGCGGACCGCGCAGGCAGACCAGCGATTGTTATTACACTGACGACTACTACGTCAGTTTCAAGCGTATTGCTGAGTGAAGGCGGCCCTGGATTCTCGTAGCTGATGACCCGTTGCGGCTTCGCGCTTCCGCCTGCCGTCATGCCCCGCCGCGACTTAACGAAACACCCAGTTCGTCTGCGTTTTAATTCAATAGTCCAAGTATTTACCCTGGTGTCGCATACTAACCTCGTTGCTGCAGCAAACGCTGCGGCCAACCTGAAGTTAGAAGGGTAAGAACACCTATCGCCGAACCTTTAATGCAGCGTCCGCGCGTGGCGGGATTCGGTGCGAATGGCAATGCGTATTTCGAATTTGTTCGATAGACCGTCACCGACTCCCATCGCAAAATTCATCCGGGTTGCAGCGCAGTCGGACGGCAGGGCGAAGTCTGCTGCCGCCCCGGAAGACTTCGTCCCTGGCATCGTTTATCCAACTTGACGAGGGCGAACATGAATATTGCCGAATCTACCAACCATCTGGTTTCCAGCACGTTGCTCGCGGGTGTGACGACCGCGCTCATCGTGAGCTGCTTTCGATACTTCGATATCCCTTCCGGCCATTTCGCCAATACAGCAACGCAGATTCTCGTACCCATTCTGGTCTCGGCCTGTCTGCTTGTCACGCGTCCAATTCTGCTGTGGACTGTGCTGCGTGACCGACGCAGCCCGTTTCTGCTCGATGAGGATCTCAAGTCCATGCTGATCGGCCGCGTACTCGGTTTGATCGGCGGCGCATGTATCGGCATCACGCTCTACACAGAATTCATCTGATCGTGCGCGCTCGCGAGCCGTGAGCTGTCAGCTAAACATACGCAATATTGGACATGAAAAGTATCAAAGAGTTTTCACTCCAGTCAACGACGACGCATTATCGCAAAAATAGAAGATTTCCGATATCCGCCCAGCGTTGGGTGAACTATTAATGAACAGTCTTTCTCACTAAATCGTTATGGTGAATTCATTTCTCGAATTGTCGAACGTGCAGTGGTCGAGCGTCGTGAAGCTGCTGCCGGAATCGCTGCCGAAAAGAAATCCTCGCGGCCGTCCCACTGTCTGCCTGCGCTCGGCGCTGAACGGCGTCCTTTGGGTGTTGACGAACGATAGTCCCTGGGCGCATTTACCCGCGCGCTATCCGGTCTATCAAACGTGCCATCGCTACTTCCTGGGCTGGTATCAGAAGGGCGTTTTGCTCCCGGTGCTCGTCGAGCTTTTCGGCAATGAAGGCGCGGAGCTTCATCGACTTGTCGAGGCACGCATGCGGCCAGCGCGCGCTGGGAAGACCCGTATTCCGCCTCAGTCGCCGCAGCCGCCGTTCGTGGTGCGCGTCGGTACCTGAACCTGGCGCGGGGCGCGATCCTCGGTCTCGGGAGGCAGGGCCCGAGCGTGGCGCCATAGGCCGACAAGGACTTGATGCCGGGATTTTAGAAGTTATTCGATTGTCAGATTTTGTTAAATCTCTTAATTTTGACCGTGTTTTTCATTCGCAAAAACCTGTCGTAGCGTGTGCGAGCCTTGAGGGAGGGCGGCGCGCGCAGCGCGTCAAGTGAGAGAGGGGGCATGGAATTGCCAGATATTCTTCTATTAATTATCTCAGCGATGCTGATGTTGGGTTGTGCTGCCTTGATGCTGATGATCTCGATGCGCGACCCCCTGAAAATGCTGTCTATTTCTTCGATCGAGCGTCGTATCGAGCCCGCGTGGACGCTGTATTTCACGCGCGGCGGGATCGTCTGTCTGCTTGTTTCGCTGATGTTGCTCATCGGCTTTATCGGCCTGCTCGCCCAGTGAGTGCCTGGTGGCTACCAGGCCGCTGCGCGGGAAAGCCCGCTGTCGCTCTGTCCCGTAGCTCGGGCGCGAGTCCTTCCGCTCTTATTGCGACCCTCCTCCTTACCCGCGGCAACCAGCCGCACTCGGGCGTGCCTGCAACGAGTCTCGCGACCCCGCTCTCCAGTCCGCCGCGTTGGCCGTCTTCACGCCATTCCCGCCAGTTACGAAATTCGGTAAGAAGTGTCTTCGCTTAAATAGAATTTTTGCTATTTCCCGCTTACCCACCGAGCAGTATCGTATCTGCGGTAGTGGAGTCGCTCTCGTCGTGAATGTTGTCGAGTTCGTGATGGGTCCTCGTCGGTAAGCGGTAAGAACGTTCGTTTCGCTCAGTCATTCAAATCACTAATGTAGTTATCCGAATTAATGGCGGATAACACACGCGAAAAGCCATTCCGGTCACTCGACCGGCGATGCGATCGGGGAAAACCTGCAACGGCTGCGATCCGGGCATCTCGTCCTGGATGCGTGCGCCCTGACGATCCGAACTTCAACGTCGTCGAGATGGCTCCTTGCCACTATTCGAACGCCTTAAACGTAAATCAGGAAACGGTCACTATGCGGACTCCGGAACATAACTCTCGAATTATGGGGCGACTGCGACCGATGTCGCTCGCGATCGTCTCCGCGCTCGCCCTGTTTAGTGGCGCTGTCTCGGCGCAGGTGCGCGTAACAGCGGTCGACTTTTCTCCCGTCTCGGACGTCAAGTTCCAGAAAGACGTGGTCGAAAAGCGGCTGACGCCGATCGGCAGCAGCCTGATTGGCGAAGACGTTGCCAGTCTCAACTTCACGGATGCCGCCGCGAAGATGAGCGAGGCTAGCCGCTCCGCGGGCTGGCTGATTTCGCGCGTGGTGGTGACGCCGGCCGACAAGCAGGCGGCCATGAAAACGGGTGTGCTGCGCTTCACCGTGCTGGAGGGCGCGGTCGGCAGGATCACGCTCAATAACACCTCGAAGGTCAAGACGCGGCGTTTAGCCAAGACACTCAGCACGGCGCTGTGCGACAAGTACGAGTTGCAGGGCGATACGCTCGTGTGCGAGGGCGGCAAGCCCCTGACGAACGCATCGCTCGAGCGCGCGGAGCTGCTGCTCAGCGACATTCCAGGCGTGCAGCTCGGCGTGCCGAGCTTGTCGGCGGACGGTGTGGGCGTTGGCGAAACCCATTTGACCGAAGGTGTGACGCCGCTTGGCCGTCGTCTGCAATTCGGCCTGGGCGTCGATAACTACGGGTCGAGTTCCGTGGGGCACGCGCGCTTCGTTGGCACGGTCTCCGGTGTGAATCTGCTCGGCGAGGGCGATGTGCTGAAGGTTCTCGCCACGGCCACCGACAAAAACTACTACGGCGGCGATATCGACTTCAGCTTGCCGATTGGTTATAGCGGCCTGCGCTGGTACGTGAACGCATCGAGCACCTACTTCACGATCAATGATTCCGATTTGACCGGCCGCTCCACGGGTGTCGCCACCGGTCTTTCCTATCCGATTTTCCGCGCCTTCGGTTACGACCTTCGCGCAAATATCGACCTGTCGAAGTCCTGGGGACGCAGCACCTTCGGGGGCCAGGAGCTCAGCAATTCGATCACGAATGCCCTCGACGCCGGTTTGACGTGGGACGACGGCGATCGTCGCCGCCTCGCCGGAGAAAGCTTCACGGCTGCGAACTTCACGCTGACCAACGGCCACCTGAATATCGCCTCAGCCGCGAGCGCCCAAGTCGATGCACTGACCGCGCAGACGCAAGGCCAGTTCACGAAGGCGGTCTACACGCTGCTGCGCAAACAGAACCTGTATTCAGGTACCAACGCGCCGTATCTGCTGATCAATCTGCACGGGCAGTTCGCGAGCAAGAACCTGGACGCGGGCGACAAGATGGTCACGGGCGGCGTGAGCGGCGCGCGAGCCTATTCGACCGACGAGCCGATGGCCGACACGGGCCACATTTTGCAGCTCGACTTGCGCAAGCCATTCACGGTCAAGAACACGGTGGTGACCGGTGGCATTTTCTTCGATGCGGCCCACGTTCGCATCAACAAGGATCCGTGGGACGCCTCGCAAAACACGCGAAATCTCCTCGATGCCGGTATTTCGCTGGACGCGAATATCGCGAAGCACGCCTCGCTCGGTTTGATGTGGGCGCACCGATTGGGTGGCGAACAGAGTATTGCCAACCCGGGCTCGCCGTCCCAGCTGTGGCTGACCTTCAGCAGCCAGTTCTAACCCAGACAGATTGTGAAAATCAGCGGGCATGCATAGACGATCGATCGCGGTCAATCCCGTTCGATCGAGCATGCGCCAAGAATTAAAGATAATTTCGGACTAGAAAAAAATGAATGCAAAGCTGCGTCGCCTCGTTTTCAGCAAGCGCCTCGGGATGCTCGTTGCCGTGGCGGAAACTGTGATGTCGCAAGGGAAGGGCTCGGGGGCAGGCTCTTCCAGTGGCACGGCCGCGTCGCTCGACGAGCGCGCGGGAACGAGTGCGGAGTCGACGCTCGTGCACAGCGTGGGCAACAACGGTCCCGGCAAGCGCTGGTCCGTGATGACGCTGAAGGGACTTTCACTTTCCGTTGCACTCGCCTACCTCTCGCCCGCCTATGCCGCCGCCCTTCCCACGGGCGGCGTTGTCGCTGCGGGCAGCGCGTCGATCAGCACGCCGTCGTCGAGCAACATGGTCATCAACCAGACCTCGCAGAACGCCATCGTGAACTGGCAGTCGTTCGGCATTGGTTCGGGCGCCAGCGTGCAGTTTCTCCAGCCCAATTCGAGCTCGGCCACGCTCAATCGCGTGCTCGGCAGCAGCGTCAGCGAGATCAACGGCAGCCTGACGGCCAACGGCCGTGTGTTCATCGTCAATCCGAATGGTGTGGTGTTCGGCAATGGCGCGTACGTCGACGTCGGCGGCCTGCTTGCCACGACGAAGAACATCAGCGACAGCAACTTCATGTCGGGCAACTACCAGTTCTCCGGTAGCGGTGCGGGTGCGGTGATCAACAACGGCACGATCAATTCGGCGCACGGCTTCGTCGTGCTGCTGGGCAATCAGGTATCGAACCACGGCACGATCGAAGCGAACGGCGGCCAGGTCGTGCTCGGTGCCGGTGACGCGGCGACGCTCACGCTGAACAACGGTCAGGTGGTGAACGTCACGATCGATTCGCCGACGGCGCAAGCGCTGATCGAGAACACCGGCACGATCAAGGCGGACGGCGGCATGGTGCTGCTGAGCGCACGCGGCGACACCACGGTGCTGGACTCGGTGATCAACGTTTCGGGTCTCGTGTCGGCGCAGGGCGGTTCGGTCGATATCGACGGCGGCAGCAGTGGCGCGGTGATGCTCAACAACGCGACGGTTGACGTGTCGGGCGGCCAGGCGGGACAAACTGGTGGCACCGCGCTGATTCAAGGCCAATACATTGGCCTCGTCAATGGCACGCACGTGAATGCGAGCGGCGCGGCGGGCGGCGGCCACATCATTTTGGGCGGCGACACGCTGGGCATGTTGCCCGGCCAGAATGTGACCTTCGCGCAGGGCGTCGTGGTCGACGGCACTTCGAGCCTCGACGCGTCGGCGCTCGTGAGCGGCAACGGCGGCACAATCGAAACGTCGGGCCATTCGGCGTGGATCGACGGCAACGTGACGGCAGCGGGTGCGGGCGGCGGCGGCGCGGGTCACTGGCTGCTCGACCCGACCAATATCACGATCGACAACAACACCACGTCCGTGAACGTTTCGAACGGGGTGGCCGGTCTGTTCAACGGCACGGGCAGTTCGGGCCACGTCTCGAACGTTACGATCGCAAACACGCTCGATACCGGCACCGACGTCACGGTGACGACCGCGAGCAACGGCACCGACGCGGGCAACCTCGTCGTGGCGGCGTCGATCTACAAGACGGCGGGCGGCAACACCAACCTGACGCTGAATTCGAACGGCAGCCTGACGATCCAGCGTAACGTCAACATCACGTCGACGGCCGGCACGCTGAACCTCACCGAAAACGTCGGCGGCGGTTCGGCTGCGTTCGCGGGCAACAACACGATCAGCCTGAACGGCGGCTATCTCGTCGTCAACAGCACCAATGCGGGCAGCAGCGATGCAATCACGTTCAACGGCTCGAACGTGCTGGTGCAGGCGGGAGGCATCAATCTGACCGGCACGGCCACGACCGGCGCCGGCGTCAATTTCAACGCCAACAATGTCACGCTCGCTTCGACCGGCGACGTGAACATTGTCGCGAATTCGACGAGCGGCACCGGCCTCAATCAAGCCGCCGGCGGCACGGCGAACATCAGCTCGTCGGCGGGCAACGTGTCGATTTCGGCGTCGACGAGCGGCAATGCGATCAGCACGTCGGGCACGATGTTCAACGTGAGCGCGGCGCAGAACGTCAACATCTCCGGCACGAGCACCGCGAATACGAACACCGGCGTGCTTTTCGCCGACACGACGACGCAGATCAGCGCGGGCAACAACGTCTCGATCACGGGCAGCGGTGCGACCGGCGTCTCGGCGCAAGGCAACAGGAACCTGAACATTTCCGCCGCGAACGTGACGATCACGGGCGCGGGCACGTCGGCACGCGGCATCGCGCTGGACTACAACGTCAGCATCACTGCCAATAGCGGCAACGTGACGCTCGCGGGTACGAGCACGAACTCGTACGGCATCGAAATGCTTGACAGCGGCAACAAGTCGATCAGCGCGGCGCAGAACGTCGTGCTGAACGGCTCGGGTTCGTACGGCACGGTGGTCGATTACGGCCTGAATGTGTCGGCCGCGAACAATGTGTCGATCGGCGGCACGGCTTCGAGCAACAGCGGCGTGTCGTTTGGCGCGAGCGGTGGCGCGTCGACAATCGTCGCGTCGAACGTCACCATTGCTGGTACGAGTTCAGGCAGCGGCGCGGGCGTGCAGTTGTCTACGACGAACATCAGCGCGGTGGGCAACGTATCGGTGTCGGGCCAGTCGTCGTCTGGCTCGGGTGTCTATGGCGCGGGCAGCGTGCTGAACATCACCGCCGGGCAGAACATTTCGATCACGGGGAATTCCTCGGGTAGCGGCTATGGCGTCTATCTGGGCTCGACGCAAACCAATCTGAATGCTAGCCAGGAAGTCGTAATCAACGGCGCGTCCACGTCGGGCACCGGAGTGTACACGGCCGGCTCGTTCGCGGGCATCGTGGCGGGCGGCAATATTTCCGTTGTGGGTTCGAACTACAACAACGTCAATGATGGCATGAACCTCACGGACACGAACACGGTGCTGTCCGCGGGGCAGTCCGTGATCCTGTATGGTCGGGGCAGCAACGCCGTCGAGGTAACCGGCACCAACTTCAACGTGACGGCTGGCAATATCTCGATATCGGGCGACGGCACGGTCTATGGTCTGTACGCGCACGGCAAATCGTCGAACCTCACCGCGACGGGCGGCGACGTGACGCTCGCCGGTTCCGCCACGACGGGTACGGGCGTGAGCCTGAACGGCCAGACGAACATTTCGACGCCGGGCAATGTGTCGATCAACGGCACGGGCGCGTACGGCGTCTACCTCGGCGGCGTGAACAGCACGTCGACGGGCAACTTCACGGTGAACGGCACCGCGACCACCGCTATCGGCGCGTTGTTCGTCGGCTCGGACAACATCACCGCGTCGAACGTCAACATCACGGGCGTCAGCGGCTCGAACGGCTATCACGGCATCGAGCATCAGTCGTCGCTGAACGTCAATGCCGTGGGCAATGTCGCCATCGCGGGCAGCGGTTCAGCAGGTTTTTACGGCACCAACGTGAACGCGACGGCGGGTGGCAACATTTCCCTGACCGGTACGGGTACGTCAGGCCAGGGCGTCTATCTGAGCGGTGTCACGAACGATCAGGCGGGTCAATACGTAACCATCCAGGGCACGAGTGCCAGCTCGGATGGCACGGACCTGATGAGCAGCGCCAGCATCACGGCAGGCGCGGACATCGTCATCAACGGCACGTCGGCCGGTAGCGGTTACGGCGTCCAGCTTTCGGGGGCCAATGTCAATATCGCATCGACCGCCGGCAATGTGACGATCGCTGGTAATTCCGCTTCGGGTACGGGCTTTTATTCCCCGGCTAACGGCGGCTTCCTCGGCACCGGCATCTTCGCGTCGACGTCGTATCTCAATGTTGCGGCCGCGCAGGACCTCCTGATCACGGGCACTTCCGGGAGCAGCGGCGTCGGTACTTCGCTGGGCGCGACCGGTACGAACCTCCAGGCGGCCGGTAATGTGTCGATTCTCGGCAATTCCAGCAGGGGCGACGGCGTCTACGCGACCGGCACGTATCTCAACGTCACTGCGGGCAGCAACCTGTCGATCACGGGTATCGACGGCACGCAGGGCAACGACGGCGTCCAGCTGACCAACACGAACACGCTGTTGTCCGCAGGCCAGGCAGCGGCGGTGAACGGTACGGGCTCCAACGCCATTGAAGTGGCCGGCACCAACTTCAACGTGACCGGCGCCAACGTCACATTGAACGGAAACGGCACGAACTATGGCGTCTATCTCGGTGGCAGTTCGTCCAGCCTGAACGCGACGGCAGGCGATGTCGTCGTCAACGGCACCTCCGCGACCGGAACCGGCGTCAGCTCCAACAGCCAGACGAACATCAGCGCTGCGGGCAACATCACCGTGACCGGCGGCGGATCGACGGGGGTGTGGACGGCCGGGGTGAACGAAACCGCGGGCGGCAACATCACGATGACCGGCAACGGTTCGGCCGGCCAGGGTGTTTGCGTGACGGGGACGTTGAACCAGAACGCCGGGCAGTATTTGACCATCCAGGGCACGAGCACGAGCTCCGATGGCGTGGATCTGAACGGCAACACGAACATGACTGCCGGGTCGGACATCGCCATTTCGGGTACGTCGACTGGCAGCGGCGTGGGTGTCGGCTTGAACGGCGGCTTCAACATCACCTCGACCGGTGGAAACGTCTCGATTACAGGTAACTCGTCGACCGGCGTTGGTGTGAATTCGCCCGCGCCCAGCAGCGGCCTGCTGGGCACGGGCATCTTCGGATCGACCAACAGCCTGAACGTTACCGCTGCGCAGAATCTTTCGGTGACCGGCAATTCCGGTGGCGGCAGCGCAGGCGTGTACCTCGGCGCGACGCAGACCGGCCTCAAGGCAGGGGGCAATGCGTCGGTGAGCGGCAGCTCGTTGACCGGTTCGGGGATTTACTCGACCGGAACGTATCTCAATGTTTCCGCCGGACAGAATCTGTCCATGGTGGGTTATGTCTCGAATCTGACCAGCGACGGCATCAACCTCACGGCGACGAACACGCTGCTGAGCGCGGGACAGAATGTGCAACTTACCGGCGAAGGCTACAACGGCATCGAAGTCAGCGGGAACACCTTCAACGTCACGGGCGGCAGCGTTTCGTTGAGCGGCCAGGCGCCGAACTTCGGCGTGTATGTCCATGATTCGGCCAACCTTACGGCGACGGCCGGCGACGTCAATGTTTCGGGCGTTTCGTCGGGCAATGTCAGCCAGAGTATCTGGACCGATATCATCGGGACCATATCTATTGGCATCATCAACCTCAGCTCGCCGAGCGGCACCGGCGTGAGCTTCGGTAGCCAGACGAACATTAGTTCGGCTGGGAACGTCTCTATCGACGGGTCGAGCATTTACGGCGTGCATTTCGCCGGGCTGAACAGCAATTCGGCCGGTAATTTCTCCATCAACGGTACAGGTAGCGTCGCCGTCGGCACTTATCTGGACGGCGCGACGAGCATTACGGCTGCGAACGTCAATATCACCGGGAACAACACGAATAACGAGAACTATGGTGTCTATCAGACGTCGTCCGTCGTGATCAATACGACAGGCAACGCGACGATTACCGGCAACGGCACCACGGGCTACCAGGGCTGCGGTACGCTCAACGTGCATACAGGTGGCGATTTCACGCTGACCGGTGTGGGCGACAGCGGCAACGCAGGTATCTACCTGGCGAACACGGTCAACGTTACCTCGAATGGCACGGCGACGTTCAACGGCACGAGCGACACGGGCTACGGTTTCTATGATGTCGGCAATATCAACGTCACCGCCGGCAACATCTCGATCTACGGGAATAGCTCGGCCAACGGCACAACCGGCGTCTACCTCTACGGCACCACCAAGGTGCTCAACGCCACGAATAACCTGACGATCGTCGGTAGCGGCCAGGAAGGCGTGGCGATCAGCACGACAAATACAATCAGTGGCGGCAACGTCACGATCGATGGCTATGGCACGTCGGGTAGCGGTATCCATTTCACGTGGTACGGTACGACGATCACCGGAACCAGCCCGAACGGCACCGTTGCGCTCTACGGCTATAGCTCGAGCGCGAATGGCATTCTGAACGACAGCTCCGGCTTCCTGAACATCAATTCGACGGGCGGCGATGTGAGCGTGATCGGCAATTCGAGCTCCGGCGTGGGCTTGCCGGTCAGCCAACCGATGACGATCATCACGAACGGCGGCGACGTATTGCTGGAAGGCAACTCGGTCGGTACGGCCACCACCGCGAATGGCTTTGCGCCGACAGGCAACATCAATGTCAATACCGCGTCCAGGACGGGCATAGGCGGCAACGTCACCATTGCGGGCTCGTCGGCAGGCAATGGTTACGGTGTTTACTACAACACCTATCTGCCGAACGTCACGACGGGCGGCGGCACGTACACGATCAATGGCACGTCGGGCAGCAACACCGGCACGTATCTGAAGGTCGTGCCGAATCTCTCACTCGGCAACAACGTCACGATCATCGGTAACTCGGATACCGGTGTGGGTCTGTACGTCAACATCAACACGCAGAACATTACCGTCAACGGCACCGACGCGCTGATCGGCACGTCGCGCACGAATGCCGGTTATGTGATGTCCGGCAATCTGAGCTTCGCAGGCGTCAACGGCTCGCTGACGATCGAGGGTGTTTCGCAGAACAACACCGGTTTGCTGATCAACCCGAACAGCGTGGTCAACGTCACGGGCAACGTGACGCTCGTGGGTATTTCGGGTAACGCGACGGGTGTTCAGGCATCGTCGGCAACGCTGATCAATTCCGGCAATGGCACGATGAACGTCCAGGGTGAATCGACGAACAGCGTGGGTCTCGCGCTGAACGGCACCACGGTGACCAACACCCAAAATGGGTCTGTGAACCTGCAGGGCGTCACCGTAGATGGCAGCGATGGCCTGTATGCGAACGGCGCGAAGATCACGAACGCCGGTGCGAACGGCACTCTGACGGTGACGGGCGAAGCGCTCGCCGGCGTTGGTAACGGCACGCAGATGGTCAACACGAACGTCGTCAATGCAGGTAATGCGACCATCGGCGGCAACTCGATCGGCGGCGCTGCGCTGCAACTGTCGGGTGGCAACACGATCTCGGCCACCACCATGCTCGGCACCTCCCAGAATGGCGTGGGCGTGAACATCTCGAGCGGCGTCAACAACCTCAACGTGGCGAACATCGAAGGCGGCAGCAACGGCAGCGGCATTGGCGTGTTGCTGGCAGGCGGAACCGTCAACGTGACGGGCAACGTGACCGGTGTCTCGGATTCGGGTACCGGCGTGGCATTCGAGTCGAACGGCACGACGCGGATCGGCGGCAGCGTGGTCGGCGAGAGCACGAACGTTTCGGGTTCGGGCGATGGCGTGGTGTTCGACTCCGCGAGCGCGCCGCAGATCGCGGGCACGATTTCGGGTCTTGCGGCGGGAAGCGGCGATGGCGTGCTGATCTCGGGCGGCAACCTGTCGATCACGCAGGCGAACGGTCTGACCGGCAGCGCCAATTCAGGCGCGGGCGTCAACGTGACCGGCGGCGCGCTGACCACGAGCGGCAACGTGACCATTACCGGCTATTCGCAGTCGGGTGTGGGTATCAATATCTCGGACGCGCAGCAGAACGTCACGTTCGCAGGCAACCTGACGCTCAACGGGACGACGCAGACGGTCAGCGACACGTCCGCGGCCGTCAACATCCTGAGCAACATCAGCTCGATCGGTAACGGCAGCCTGAGCGTGAACGGCGGCAATTCCACGTTGAGCATGGCTAATGTGATCAATATCGACGCGAATATCACGGCGTCGAATGGCACGGCCAGTTTCTGGAACGTGGGGCCGTCGATTACCCAGGGCGATGGCCTCATCACCGCGCAGGCAGTGTCCTTCACGGGCCAGGGCGCGACGGTTGTGGGCTCGCTCGATACGAATGACCTTGTTGTTCAGCGCGGCCAGGAAGTGTTGATTACCGATAACCTCACGGTTCCGGGCAACCTGACCTTGAGCGGTACGGATATCAACGAGTCGGCTACGGGTATTTTGTCTGGTGCGAACGTCTCGTTGAACGCGACGAACAACATGACGCTCGATGGCGTGGTCACGTCGCCGAACAATGTTTCGCTCTCGGGTAACAACATCACCGTCAACGGTACGGTTTCGGGTGCGAATACGACGGTTTCGGGCGGGAACGTCACCAACAACGGGAATATCACCAGCACGGATAACACGGCGGTGAACGCGACCGGGAATGTCACGAATAGCGGGGATATCAACGGTACGAATACGTCGGTTTCCGGTGGGAATGTGACGAATGACGGCAACATCACGGGCACGAGCAACGTGTCGGTGAATGCGACCAATAACGTCACGAACAACGGGAATATCACCGGTGGGAATGCGTCGGTTTCCGGCGGAAATGTCACGAATAACGGGAATATTACCGGCACGGATACAAGTGTCTCGGGGGGTAATGTTTCGAATGGCGGGAACATCAGCGGCACGGATAACGTGACGGTGAACGGCACGGGTGATGTGACCAACGATGGCGACATCAGTGGTACGAACACGTCGGTGTCGGGC